>NZ_JBIVSO010000004.1:0-630016 GCF_044756305.1 Rhizobium sp. NPDC092011 | reverse complement strand
CAGGAAACACTAGAGCGAAGGACTTCGTCGCCAGCAGCGCCGCCGCCCTCGTCAGTGATCGGGCTTATAGACCCTACCCATCGAACTAGTCAACACTGACGCTGTAAAAATTCTGACATTTTTACAACATACTGATTTCAAAAGGAAATTTGAAGTGGTTTGGAAAATACAGGAGATTTCTACCGGATTGGATATGTTTTCCGGATTCATTTTACGCCTTTCGCAAGAATCGTCCGGATTGCCTTCCCAAACCGGCGCAAATCGCGCCGCCTGCGCAGACCCCCGGCCTCTCATTGCCAGCAAAACGCCCAGGACCTAATAGAGATCAAACGAACAGGGGAAGCAAAGCATGTTGCTTCTTCACAAGGAGCGGGCGCAAACGGGTTTGCCACACGAATCCGGCACCACGCTATATAGAGCGATATGGAGCCAGCAGGCGTGACATATAAAGTGCCTCCATTGCCGGAGCTTCCGGTCTCGCATGTGCTTGGCGATATCGGCACTGCGCTTTCCGGCCATGGGCGTGCGGTGCTGTCCGCGCCGCCCGGCGCCGGCAAGACGACGCTGGTGCCACTTTATCTTCTGGGGCAGCCATGGCGCGGCGACGGCAGAATCATCCTTCTCGAACCCCGGCGCCTAGCGGCAAGAGCCGCCGCCGCCCGCATGGCCTCGTTACTCAACGAGCAGGTGGGTGACACTGTCGGCTATCGCATGCGGCTCGACAACCGCATCTCTTCCAAGACCCGGATCGAAGTGGTGACGGAAGGCGTGTTCGCGCGGATGATCCTCGACGATCCCGAACTCTCGGGCATTTCGACCGTCATCTTCGACGAATTCCACGAGCGCTCCCTGGACGCCGATTTCGGCCTGGCGCTGGCGCTCGACGTGCAATCGGCATTGCGGGACGATCTGCGTATTCTTGTTATGTCTGCGACGCTCGATGTCGAGCGTGTCGCCAGCCTGCTCGGGCAACCGCCTGTTATCGAAAGCATGGGTCGCAGCTTTCCGATCGACATCCGCCATCAGGATAGGCCGGCGGGAGAGCGGATCGAGGATACGGTGACGCGGGCTATCCTCGATGCGCATGCCAGAGAACAGGGGTCTATCCTCGCCTTCCTTCCGGGACAGGCCGAGATCACTCGGACGGCGGAGAGGCTTCAAGGCCGGTTCGGACCGGAGACGGTAATTGCGCCACTCTATGGTAATCTTAGCCAGAAGGAACAGGATGCGGCTATCCAGCCTGCACCGCAGGGCACGCGCAAGATCGTGCTTGCGACCTCGATCGCCGAAACCTCTATCACCATCGACGGCGTCCGTATCGTCATCGACAGCGGCCAGCAGCGGCTACCCGTTTTCGAGGCCTCGACCGGTATCACGCGCCTGGAGACGGTGCGAGTGTCGCGTGCCTCCGCCGATCAGCGCGCCGGCCGCGCCGGGCGAACCGAGCCCGGCATTGCCATTCGCCTTTGGCATCCCGGCCAGACGGCGGCACTCCCCGCGTTTACGCCGCCGCAGATTCTTTCCAGCGATCTCTCGGGCCTGGCGCTCGACCTCGCGCATTGGGGTGTGCAGGACCCCTCGACGCTTGCCTTCGTCGACCAGCCGCCGGCAACCACGCTCGCGGAGGCACGGACACTCTTGCGGCAACTGGGAGCGCTCGACGCCGAAAACGGACTGACGGCGCATGGCCGGCTGATGCGCGAGCTCGCTCTTCCGCCTCGCCTGGCGGCCATGGTGATCTCGGCTGCAGAATTCGGCCAGGGGCGCGAAGCGGCATTGCTGGCTGTGCTGCTGACCGAGCAAGGGCTTGGCGGCCAGAGCATCGATCTCGAAGAAAGACTGCGCCGCTTCAAGACGGAAAAGGGCGAGCGGGCGGAAGCCGCCCGCCGGCTGGCCGGGCGGCTTGCATCTGCTGCCGGCGGCAAAGGCGCTGCTTCCTCCACCTCCCCCTTAGCGGGTTCGTTGCTGCTGCATGCCTTTCCCGATCGCATCGCTCTGCAGCGCGGCGGGCGCGGCCGTTTTGTCATGGCCAATGGGCGGGGCGCCGAACTGCCGGAGACCGAACGGCTTGCCGGCTCGCAGATGCTCGTGATCGCCGATCTCACTGGCCGGGCGGCGCAGGCACGTATTCTCGCGGCGGCGGAGATTTCGCGTGCTGATGTCGAAGACCATCTGCCAGGCGAGATACGCACCGAAGATCAGAGCTTTTTCGACAAAGCGAGCCGCCAGGTGCGGGCGCGGCGGGCGACGAGGCTCGGCGCCATCATCTTCGAGGAGACGCCTCTGCCCCGCCCCTCCGGCGAGCAGGCTGCCAAAGCACTGGCCGAGGGCATTCGCGAGCTTGGGGTCGATGTGCTGCCTTTTTCCAAGGAAGCGGCGCAGCTGCGCGACAGGATCGGCTTCCTATATAGAACGATCGGCGATCCCTGGCCTGACATGAGCGACGAAGCGCTGCTTGCGCGGCTCGACGAATGGTTCACGCCTTTTCAAAGCGAGGCGCGCGGTCTTTCCGATATTTCGATCGGGGGCCTTTCCAATGGGCTGATGGCGCTGGTGCCGCATGAGCTGCAGCGCGATCTCAGCCGAATGGCGCCGACGCATTTCGAGGCGCCGACCGGCCAGCGTCACCCCATTCAATATGACGGCGAGGAGCCACTCCTCACCATTCGCGTGCAGGAGCTGTTCGGACTGAAGCAGCATCCGGCCGTCGGCGGCGGCAGACTGCCGCTCCTGCTGGAGTTGACATCGCCGGCCCACCGACCGATCCAGACGACGCGCGACCTGCCCGGCTTCTGGGCGGGATCCTGGAAGGATGTGCGTGCCGACATGCGCGGGCGCTATCCGCGGCATCCCTGGCCGGAAGATCCGGCCGATGCCTTGCCGACCACGCGCGCCAAGCCAAGGGGGACCTGACAATGGCACGATTCTTCCGGGGATTGGAAAAGCTGTCCGAGGCCGAGATCCGGGCACAGGACGACCATCACAGCAGCCGGCGGGTGAGGCTGCAGACGCTGGTGCGCCTGCGCTGGCTTGCGGTCGGCGGTCAGACTGTCACCGTCATGATCGTCGCCTTCTGGCTGAAATTCCCCATGCCGCTGATGCCGTGCTGCGTACTGATCGCCTGTCTGGCCTGGATCAACTTCTTCCTCACCCTGCGTTTCCCCCCGACGCACCGGCTGGAGCCGCCGGCCGCCTTCGCGCTGCTCGGCCTCGATCTTCTGCAGCTCAGCGGCCTGCTGCTGATCACCGGCGGGCTCGCCAATCCCTTCTCGGTGCTGGTCTGCGTGCCCGTCATCATTTCCTTCGCCTCGCAGCCGATCCGCTACAGCGTGACGCTGATTGCGCTTGCGATGATCTGCATCACCGGGCTTGCCTTTTCCCCCTTCCCCCTTCCCTGGTACGAAGGCGTCGCCGTAAACGTTCATAGCGTCATGCAGCTGGGCGTCTGGTGCTCGATCGCCTCGACCATGGCCTTTGCGGCCTTCTACGCCTATCGCGTCTCGATGGAGGCCTCGCAGCTTGCCGATGCCCTTTCGGCAACCGAGCTGGTGCTGCAGCGGGAGAAGCATCTGTCGCAGCTTGACGGACTGGCGGCTGCGGCTGCGCACGAGCTCGGGACGCCGCTTGCCACCATCAGCGTCGTCGCCAAGGAGATGGAACGCGAGCTGCGCGAGGACGACCGTTTTCGCGAGGATGTGGCGCTGCTGCGCAGCCAGAGCGAAAGATGCCGCGACATCCTGCGGCGGCTGACGACGCTTTCCTCGGAAGACGAAGCGCATATGCGGCGGCTGACGCTGTCTTCGATGATGGAAGAGATCATTGCTCCCCATCGCGAATTCGGCATTGCGCTGGAGCTGATCGAAAAGAGCCCGCGCGCCGGCGAGCCGGTACTGTCGCGCAATGCCGGCATCATGTACGGGCTCGGCAATCTGATCGAGAACGCCGTCGACTATGCCCGCAAGACGGTGACCGTCACCGTGGAATACACGGCCGACGTGCTGACGATCGTCATCGAAGACGACGGCAGCGGCTATTCGCCCGAAATCCTGGCACGGATCGGAGAGCCCTACGTCACGTCCCGGCAGCGCGACGATACGGCCGGGGGCCTCGGGCTTGGCCTGTTCATTGCCAAGACGCTGCTGGAGCGCTCCGGCGCCGCGCTCTCCTTCACCAACCGCGATCCGGAAACGCCGGGAGCTCGCGTCCGCGTCGAATGGCCGCGCGTATTGATCGACAGTAATTCGACAAAATGATTTTGACGGCTTACAACAGCCTTGGTCAAAATCGGTAGAATATGCAGGCGGATGGTCGCCGGGATAGAAGATAGAATGACGGAAAAAGAGATCGCTGCCCCACACGTCGGGGATAAGGATGCCGCGGCCTATATCGGCGCGGATGCGACACTGCTGATCGTCGATGACGACGGCCCCTTTTTGCGCCGGTTGGCGCGCGCAATGGAAACACGCGGCTTCGTGGTGGAGACGGCGGAATCGGTGGCGGAAGGCGTCGCCAAGACCAAGGTGAACCCGCCGAAATATGCAGTCGTCGACCTTCGCCTCGGCGATGGCAACGGCCTCGAGGTCATCGAGGCGATCCGCCAACGGCGCGATGATACGCATATCGTCGTCTTGACTGGGTACGGCAACATCGCGACAGCCGTCACTGCTGTCAAATTGGGTGCAATCGACTATCTGGCAAAGCCCGCCGACGCCGACGACGTCTTTGCGGCCCTAACGCAACGTCCCGGCGAAAAGGCCGAGGTGCCCGAGAACCCGATGTCGGCGGACCGCGTGCGCTGGGAGCATATCCAGCGCGTCTACGAAATGTGCGAGCGCAACGTTTCCGAGACGGCACGCCGGCTCAACATGCATCGCCGCACGCTGCAGCGCATTCTCGCCAAGCGCGCGCCGAAATAACGCGTTTTCTCGAAGCGCTCCCCTCGCTTGAGCGGTTATTCCGAGGCGAAGGATTTGCCCGTCGCCCATTCGGCCAAGAGCAGGCGCTGAGCCGCCGCGCGGGAGAAGTTCAGCGTCACCGATTTGCGTGTCGCCGGCGGAAGACGATGCTCCGGCGCCTCGCGGATCATGTGGGCGCCGTAGCCATCCGACAGAAAGAGCCCGCACTCCTCCGGAAATATATCCAGCGGCACGTCCTTGTGGGTGGCGAAAAACAGCCGGTCGCAGTGCTGCCGGTATTCGGGCCACTTGCGATCGACCCGAAAATCCTCGATCGAGGTCTTGATCTCGATGATCCAGATCTCGCCTTTCTCGGAAATGCTGATGAGGTCGGCCCGGCGGCCGCTGGCAAGCGGCAACTCCGGCAAGATGGCATGGCGCATCTCATGCAGTAAAAGTTGCACACCTTTGCGTACAAGCATGGCCCGTTCCGACTGCCGGCCATCTATTAACGGATTGTTATTGTAAACGTTCAAAATCGTCATGAATTGCCTCAAGGACACGGCAAGCATTGTTGCAAAAAAACCATGTCTCTCTAATTTGCGCGGCGACTGTATTTTGTAGCGCCAGAGCAGCTTGCAAAGTTTAGTTTAATGGAAAATAAACCGTAGACAACGATGGTATATAGCCATCCGATCCCTGCCACGAAATTTCAAGAGACTTCCATGCGCATCCGTAATGCTACGACCGCACTCGGCCTTGTCGCAATGCTCGCATCGGCTGGCTATGCCACCACTGCCGCAGCCGCGCCGACCGCTACCGCAAAATCCGCCGCAGAGACCATCAAGACGTTCGATGGCGACTATGGCATCACCAGCGATAACGGCTTCCAGCTGCCGGCGATCCCGATCCAGAAGGTGAAGCCGCAGTTCCGCCGCCAGATCGTCGAGTACAAGTCCGACGAAGCTGAAGGCACGATTATCGTCAACACCCGCGAGCGCCATCTCTATTACATCCTCGGCAACGGCGAAGCGATGCGTTACGGCATCGGCGTCGGCAAGCAGGGCTTCTCCTGGTCGGGCACCGCCTACGTCGCGTGGAAGCAGGAATGGCCGAGCTGGCATCCGCCGAAGGAAATGGCCGTTCGCCGTCCTGAAATCGCAAAGTATGTCGACGGCGGCATGAACCCGGGTCTCTCGAACCCGCTCGGTGCTCGCGCCATGTACCTCTACAATGAAAAGGGCCAGGACACGCTGTTCCGCCTGCACGGCACGCCGGAATGGGCTTCGATCGGCACGGCCGCTTCGTCCGGCTGCATCCGCCTGATCAATCAGGATGTGATCGACCTCTACAGCCGCGTTCTGCCGGGTCACAGCACCAAGGTCATCGTTATCCAGTAATACGCTGGCATCGGGATTGAAAAAGGCCGCCGGATCGCGATCCGGCGGCCTCTTTGTTTGGGAAATTCCGGGGCGACGCTACGCCGCTCCAACCAGTCCTTGTCCTTCGAGGCTCCGCCTTTGGCTGTGCGCCTCAGGAGGAGGGCCGATCTCCTCCCCTCGCCACAAGGATCTCTCCACCTCATCCTGAGATGCCTTGCCGTCAAAGCGTCAGCGCAGACGACAAGGCCTCGAAGGATCGAGATGAACCCTCACGGACAGAAGGATCAGCCCGCCTGCTTTGCCTTCAGTTCGATACGGCGACGATGCAGAACCGGTTCCGTATAGCCATTCGGCTGCTCGCGTCCCTTGAGCACGAGATCGAGAGCTGCCTGGAAGGCGACGGAGCCGTCGAAATTGCCTGACATGGCGATGTAGTTGGGATCATCGGTATTCTGCTGGTCGACGACGGCGGCCATGCGCTTCATCGTCTCGATGATCTGCGCCTCGCTGATGACCTTATGGTGCAGCCAGTTGGCCATGTGCTGCGCCGAGATGCGCAGCGTGGCGCGGTCTTCCATCAGGCCGATATTGTTGATGTCTGGCACCTTCGAGCAGCCGACGCCCTGATCGACCCAGCGAACGACGTAGCCGAGAATGCCCTGGCTGTTATTGTCGATCTCGCGCTGGATTTCCTCCGGCGTCCAGTTCGGCCGCGAAGCAACCGGCACGGATAGGATATCGGAAAGCTTGGCGCGGGCGCGGCTCTTCAGGCTCTTCTGCACGTCGGCGACGTTGACGCGGTGATAGTGCGTGGCGTGCAGCGTCGCAGCCGTCGGCGACGGCACCCAGGCGGTGTTGGCGCCTGCCTTGGGATGGGCGATCTTCTGCTCCAGCATGGCCGCCATTAGGTCCGGCATGGCCCACATGCCCTTGCCGATCTGCGCATGGCCGGACAGGCCGCATTCGAGGCCGATATCGACGTTCCAGTTCTCGTAAGCGCCGATCCAGGCGGCCTGCTTCATGTCGCCCTTGCGGATCATCGGGCCGGCTTCCATCGAGGTATGGATCTCGTCGCCGGTGCGGTCGAGGAAGCCGGTGTTGATGAAGACGACGCGTTCGCGGGCGGCGCGGATGGCTTCCTTGAGGTTGACCGTGGTGCGGCGCTCCTCATCCATGATGCCCATCTTCATCGTGTTTCTGGGCATGCCGAGCAGGTCCTCGACGCGCGAGAAGATATCGACGGCGAAGGCGACTTCTTCCGGTCCATGCATCTTCGGCTTGACGACATACATCGAGCCGGTGCGCGAGTTCTTGCGGCGGCCATTCGGGCCGATATCGTAGAGCGCGATCAGGCCGGTGATGACCGCATCCATAACGCCTTCCGGCACCTCGTTGCCATCGCGGTCGAGGATAGCCGGATTGGTCATGAGGTGACCGACATTGCGTACCAGCATCAGCGAGCGGCAATGCAGGTCAAACGTGCTGCCGTCCGGCGCGGTATAGGTGACGTCGGGATTGAGGCGGCGCGTGAAGGTCTTGCCGCCCTTGGCGACTTCTTCCGCCAGATCGCCCTTCATCAGGCCGAGCCAGTTGCGGTAGACCTCGGCCTTGTCCTCGGCATCGACGGCTGCGATCGAATCTTCGCAATCCATGATCGTGGTGATGGCCGATTCCAGGCGGACATCGGAAATGCCGGCCGGATCCGCCTTGCCGATGGTTGTGCTCGTGTCGATGACGATTTCGATATGGATACCGTTCTGCTTCAGCAGGATATGCGTCGGGTTGGCCGGATCACCGAGGTAGCCGGCGAAATGGCTGCCATCGGCCAGCTTGGTCGCGCCGCCCTTGGTCGCAATCGCCAGGGCGCCATCCTTCACGGCAAGGCCGGTAACATCCTTCCAGTTGGCGCCGGCGAGCGGCACTGTCGAATCGAGGAAATCGCGAACCCAGGCGATGACCTTTTCGCCGCGCTTGGGATTATATCCCTTGCCCTTCTCGGCGCCGTCGGTCTCGGGAATGGCGTCGGTGCCGTAAAGCGCGTCATAGAGCGATCCCCAGCGTGCATTGGCGGCATTCAGCGCATAGCGCGCATTCATGACGGGAACGACGAGCTGTGGGCCAGCAATGTGAGAGATTTCCGGATCGACATTGGTCGTCGAGACCGCAAAGGACGGGCCGTCCGGCACGATGTAGCCGATTTCGCGAAGGAAGGTCTCGTAAGCGGCGAGATCGACCGGCGCGCCATTCTTGCGATACCAGTCGTCGAGGGCCGCCTGCAAGCGGTCACGCTTGCCGAGAAGTTCTCTATTCCTCGGCGCGAGATCGTGGACGATCTCGGAGAAGCCTGCAAAAAACCTCTCGGCGTCCACGCCCGAGCCAGGAAGAGCTTCCTTGACGAGAAAATCATAAAGTACCGGTTCGATCTGTAGACCGTTCTTTTCAATGCGGCTCATGCCAAATACTCCTCAAGGCCGTTTCACGGCTCAACTTTCATATGCTGCCACTTTGCGGGTTGTTTCGCTCTCCGTCAATTTGGCAATAATTCGAAAGATTTATGCAGCACGGGAAACAATAGCCGGCAACAATCGGAAAGTGTCAAAAAAGCCAAGTGGTTCAGTTTTTCGCTGAAGCGTCGAACCGCCCCATCTCTTTGAAGCTACGCATCAGGCTTTCCGAAAATGGTGTCAGATTTTCGGGCCGATGCTGTAAAATGCTCTATCGCCGTGTCACGCGCATCGGCAATCCGCCGCGCGGCTGGGTCGTCAGCTTCTGCACCGGCCAGGGATCCGTGCCGTCGATCGCATCGAAACGAAAACGCCGCATCATTACGGCAAGGGCGATAACCGCTTCCTGCAGGGCGAAGGTCGCGCCGATGCAGACCCGCGGGCCGGCACCAAAGGGAAGATACTGGAAGCGGTTGATCTTGCCGCGGTTCTCCGGAAGAAAGCGCTCGGGCATGAAGGCGCGCGGCTTTTCCCAGTAGAGCACATGGCGATGCAGGGTCCACGGCATGATCAGCACGGTGATCCCCTTCTCTATCGTCACACGCTCGCCCTCGGGGCTCGTCCATTCGTCATCGGCGATGGCGGCGCGATTGATCGACGGCGCCGGCGGATAAAGGCGCATCGCCTCTTCGAAAGAGGCACGAACATAGGGCATCAGATCAAGCCAGGCGACCGGCTCGGCATCGGTTGCCAGCACCCGGTCGATTTCCTCTTCCATGGCCTGGCGGATATGCGGGCTTTTGGCGACGCAATAGAGCGTCCAGGCCAGGGCACGCGCTGTCGTCTCATGGCCGGCGCCGATGAAGGTGAGGATATTGTCCTCGATCTCCTCCATCGTCAGCCCGTCGGGACCGGCTTTCTCCAGAAGTAAGGTCAGGAAGTCGTCCGGTGCGCTTGCGCGGTCCCTGCGCATCTTTTCCAGGCGCTGATCCATGGTATTGCGGACAATGCCGCGAAACTTGTCGAGCATGCGCTGACCGCCGATGCGGGTGAAGCGCGGCACCCAGGACGGCGCGCGCAGGAGATCCATCGGATCGACCCGGCCCATGCGATGCAGCAGCTCGTTGACATCGTCGGAAAAACTCGTGCTTTCGGTGACGATCTCGCCCGAGAACAAGGTTTCGGCCAGAATGACGAAGGTCAGCTCGGTCATATCGGCGCCGATATCAAACACCGCGCCGTCGCCGTCGACCTCATCGTATTTGTGCAGGTATTCCAGGCTCTGGCTCAGCATCTGGCCGGCGAAGCCCTGAGCGTGGCGCGGCGTAAAGACCGGAGCGACGGCCTTGCGCGAGCGCTTCCAAACAGGGCCTTCCGCCGTCAACAATCCATCACGCAGGATCGGCCGAAGCACCAACTGGCGGATGTCGGCCATGCGATAGTTGGCTGAATTGTCGACCAGAATATGCTTGATCAGGCCGGGATCATTGACGATCAGCGTTCGCTCGTTGAAGAACTTCGTCTTGATCCAGGGCAGCGTGTAGGAAGGCTCTCCCCAAAGCTCCAACGGATTGCGCAGGATGGTCTTGATGATCGTCCATCGCGATGGCGGGACGGTGCGCGGGATAGGCGCCGGTGGGGAGAAGGCTTCCGGAAACATGTCCATGGGATCCATTCTCCTCGAAAATCGGGCCATTGATGATTATTGCGACAGGAGCGGCGCATCCATCCGATATGGTGAACGCCGCTCCCGAAATCCAGACGGTAAAAGGTCGCGCTAAACGCTTTGGATCTTTGCTCTCGTGCAGGTCGTTGCCGCAAAAACGCTGCACGCATTTACGCGACATGCTTTACAACAGCGACTTCAGATCACTCAGCTTATTGTTGATGAGCCACCCGTAATAATTCTCTTCCGGCCAGATCGGCTGCGAAGAGCCGCGATTCTTGGCGGCAAGGGCGGCGGCGCGCCGGCGCGAATTACCGAGATTGTAGAGGGTCGCGGTAACGCCCGGATTGCCTGAAATATCCATGCCGGCGATCGAGCGATAGTCATCGATCGACTTGCGGATCGCCGCGGCGACGAAAGCCAGCGACAGATCGGGATCCATGATCGCCTTATAGACGCCGCCGGCATCCTTCTCATCCAGCTTCGGAATGCCTGATGTGCGGCTGACGAGATCGGAGAGTTCCAATGCCGTCAGCGGATTAACCTGGCCGAGGCCGAAGGTCTGCCCGGCATAGAAGGGCTGGAAGAATACCGCGCTAAAGCGATTGTCCGGATAGGATTTTCCACCGACCGTCTTGCCGCGGAAATCGTCTTCCCAGACATCTTCGCGGCAGATCCAGAGGCTGTAGGAGTCCTTCTTGCTCTTGCAGGCGTCGAATTGCGGCCGGGCGACGAAATCGTCGACGTTTTCGCCATTATAGGCGAAGCGGAAGTTCTGGCCGGCGTAGGAGGCCGCCTTGACGTAGTAGGACTGCAGGCCGTCATAGGCGTCGACATTATAGGTGTGCTCGCCGACCAATGCACCGATAATGTGGATCGGATCGATGCCGTAGGCGCGCGCCGTCGACTTGATCTTCGACATCAGCTTCTTGTCGGTCGCCAGCAGCTCTCGCACCTTCTGGTATTTTCGCTCGAAGGTGGAGCTGGTGCCGCGCGTGCGCCGGACGGAAGCGCCGGGGACCGGCGGCTGTTCGGCATTGCGGTTGCCTGGCGGCACTGCACTTGCCGCGTCCGCATAGGCGGGCACCCAAGCGAGGCTGACGACGGCCAGAAGAAGAGTGATCAGTATACGTCGCAAGATGGCTGTCCTGTCGAAGTTTCAACCGATGTTTCCTTGCGGTTGCCTGACGGATAATCTTGGCCGAATAAAGCCACCCGACAAAGGAAACAGGCCCCTAACTAGAAAGTTGGGGGCCTGTTGTCGAGTATTTACTGTTTTAGATCGCCTTTATCCGTCCTGTTACAGGATGAAGCGGGACAGATCGGTGTTGGTTGCGAGATCGCCGACATGCTCGCGGACATAGACGGCATCGATGGTCACCGAGACACCGGCACGGTCCGAAGCATTGTAGGAAATCTCATCGAGCACGCGCTCCATGACCGTCTGCAGGCGGCGTGCGCCGATATTCTCGACGGTAGAGTTCAGGTGCACGGCGACATCGGCGAGGGCGTCGATGGCGTCGTCGGTGAAATCGAGCTTCAGATCTTCCGTTTCCATCAGCGCCTTGTACTGGCGGATGAGGCTGGCTTCCGGCTCGGTCAGGATGCGACGGAAATCTTCCTTGGTCAGCGGCTTCAGCTCGACGCGGATCGGCAGGCGGCCCTGCAATTCCGGCAGCAGATCAGACGGCTTGGAAACGTGGAAGGCACCGGAGGCGATGAAGAGGATATGGTCCGTCTTGACCGGGCCATACTTCGTCGAAACCGTCGTGCCTTCGACCAGCGGCAGCAGGTCGCGCTGCACGCCTTCGCGCGAGACACCGGCACCCATGCCGCCGTCGCGCGCCGCGATCTTGTCGATCTCGTCGAGGAAGACGATGCCGTCATTCTCCGCCGAACGCACGGCTTCGCGCTGGATCGCCTCGTTGTCGATCAGCTTGTCGGATTCGTCGCGCACGAGTTCCTTGTAGGAATCCTTGACCGTGGTGCGCACCTTCTTGGTGCGGCCGCCCATGGCCTTGCCGAACATTTCCGACAGGTTGAGCACGCCGATATTGGCGCCGGGCATGCCGGGGATTTCAAAGCCGCCGGGCATGCCGGAGCTGGTATCGGCAACTTCGATGTCGATTTCCTTGTCATCGAGCTGGCCGTCACGCAGCTTCTTGCGGAAGCTGTCGCGCGTCGCCGGCGACGCCGTCGCGCCGACCAGGGCGTCTAGCACACGCTCCTCGGCGCTCATATGCGCCTTGGCCTGCACCTCGGCGCGCTTCTTTTCACGCACCAGGCCGATGCCGACCTCGACGAGATCGCGGACGATCTGCTCGACGTCGCGGCCGACATAGCCGACTTCGGTGAACTTGGTGGCTTCGACCTTGATGAAAGGCGCGCCGGCAAGCTTGGCGAGACGGCGGGAGATTTCCGTCTTGCCGACACCGGTTGGGCCGATCATCAAAATGTTCTTGGGCATGACTTCGTCGCGCAGATCGGGCTCGAGCTGCTGGCGGCGCCAGCGGTTGCGCAGGGCAATCGCCACTGCGCGCTTGGCCTCATGCTGGCCGACAATGTAGCGGTCGAGTTCGGAAACGATCTCGCGGGGGGAAAAAGTGGTCATTTCGTATGTTCCCTATCAGGGCTAGAAACTATCAAGAGAGGAACGTCTTAGACTTCGGCATCCAGCGTTTCCAGAATCACGTTGTGATTCGTGTAAACGCAAATGTCGGCAGCGATATCGAGGGCGCGGCGGGCCACTTCCTCAGCGGATTTGTCGCTATCCATCAGCGCGCGTGCGGCGGCGAGCGCAAAATTGCCGCCGGAGCCGATCGCCATGGCGCCATGTTCGGGCTCGAGCACATCGCCGTTGCCGGTGATGGCGAGCGTTACCTGCTTATCGGCAACCAGCATCATAGCTTCGAGGTTGCGCAGATACTTGTCGGTCCGCCAGTCCTTGGCCAGTTCGACGGCGGCGCGCATCAACTGGCCGGGATATTGTTCGAGCTTCTTTTCAAGGCGCTCGAGCAGCGTGAAGGCATCGGCGGTCGCGCCGGCAAAACCGGCGATGACATCGCCCTTGCCGATGCGGCGAACCTTGCGCGCATTGCCCTTCATTACGGTCTGGCCAAGGCTCACCTGGCCATCACCAGCCATCACGACCTTGCCGTTCTTGCGAATAGTCACGATTGTCGTCATTTAACACCTGTTTGCCCCCGTTCCGGCGGGCTTTCTGCCGGGCCGCGTTTCGGCCCCGTCAGCACCTATGTAAGAGGGCTTTTGACGATTGCAAATGGCAGCCATGCCGGTTTAATCCGTGCGAGCCGGCTAAAGGCGTAGGCCTCGCGCGTAACTTCTGGATATTTCCCGATACGCCTGATAAGGAACCCCCGTATTCCGATGGAGCATCCCATGGCAGAGACCGCAGCGAGCCGCACGGCAAGCGTTTCCCGCAAGACCAACGAGACCTCGGTCTCCGTTTCCGTCAACATCGACGGCAGCGGTAAATCGACGATTTCGACCGGTGTCGGCTTCTTCGACCATATGCTGGAACAGCTCTCGCGACATTCGCTGATCGACATGGAGATCGACACCAAGGGCGATCTGCATGTCGACGATCATCATGCCGTCGAAGACACCGGCATTGCGATCGGCCAGGCGATCGCCAAGGCGCTGGGCGACCGGCGCGGCATCACGCGCTATGCCTCGATCGACCTTGCCATGGACGAGACGATGACCAAGGCGGCCGTCGATCTGTCGGGTCGACCCTTCCTCGTCTGGAACGTTTCCTTCAGCGCCCCGAAGATCGGCACCTTCGATACCGAGCTGGTGCGCGAGTTCTTCCAGGCCCTGGCACAGAATGCCGGCATCACGCTGCATATCCTCAACCATTATGGCGCCAACAATCACCATATAGCCGAGACATGCTTCAAGGCCGTTGCACGCGCATTGCGCACCGCAACCGAGATCGATCCGCGGCAGGCAGGCCGGGTGCCCTCGACGAAAGGCACGCTCGCCTAAGCCCCAAAATGGGGAATTGAGGAAATGGCAAGCTATCTGATTTTGACTCCGCCAGGGACGCCCGATCGATCCGAAGCATCGGACCGGTATCGCGACGGAACGCGATTCATCCGCGACGGCTTCTCCTGGAAAGCCTTCGTATTTCCAAGCCTGTGGATGCTCTATCACCGCCTCTGGCTGCACGCCGTCGCTGCCGTGCTGCTGCAGGGCTTTGCCCTGGAGCTGATGCGCCATTCGGGGTTTTTCATCGCCGGTGCCGCCATATGGCTCGGCGTTCACATCCTGGCGGGACTTGAGGGACCGGACGCTGCAGGGCAGCGGCTGATCAACCGGGGCTGGAAGGTAGAGAATCTCGTTTCTGCGCGCGACCTTGCGACAGCGGAAGAGATCCATTTTTCCCAGCTCGAGCAGGAGTCAAAAGAGGATATCCACCCAAGGAATTGGGATATTCCAGCACCTAATACCAATATCAGCCGCCCAGGCCCGAGCTTCGGTCTTCCCGGCTATGACGGAGGACGCTGACAATGCGCGTCGCGATTATCGACTATGGTTCCGGCAATCTGCGCTCGGCCACGAAAGCTTTCGAGCGCGCTGCCCGCGAGGCCGGCATCGACGCAGAGATCGACCTCACCGATGACGCCGAGCGCGTTGCCACGGCCGACCGCATCGTCCTTCCCGGCGTCGGCGCCTATGCCGATTGCCGCCGCGGCCTGGACGCCGTACCTGGCATGGCGGAAGCGGTTATCGACGTTGTCGAGCATAAGGCCCGCCCCTTCCTCGGCATCTGCGTCGGCATGCAGCTAATGTCGTCGCGCGGTCTGGAAAAGACCGTTACCCAAGGGTTTGGCTGGATCAAGGGGGACGTCAAGGAAATGACGCCGAGCGACCCTAGCCTCAAGATCCCACAGATCGGCTGGAATACGCTCGACCTGCGCCATCCGCACGCCCTGTTCGACGGGATCGCGACCGGACCTGACGGCCTGCACGCCTATTTCGTCCATTCCTACCATCTGGCTGCCGAACACGGCGACGATGTCATCGCGACGACGAGCTATGGCGGCTCGATGACCGCCTTTGTCGGCCGCGACAATATCGCCGGCGCGCAGTTCCATCCGGAAAAGAGCCAGAAGCTCGGCCTTGCCCTGATCGCCAATTTCTTGCGCTGGAAGCCATAAGGCTCGCGCTCCAAGGACAGACATCATGATTCTTTTCCCCGCTATCGACCTAAAAGACGGCCAATGCGTGCGCCTCAAGCTCGGCGACATGGAGCAGGCGACCGTTTATAACCCCGATCCCGGTGCGCAGGCAAAAGCCTTCGAAGACCAGGGCTTCGAGTGGCTGCATGTGGTCGATCTCAATGGCGCCTTCGCCGGCGAGACCGTGAACGGCGCGGCCGTCGACGCCATTCTCAAGGCAACGAAGAACCCGGTGCAGCTCGGCGGCGGCATCCGCACGCTCGATCACATCGAAAACTGGCTGTCGCGCGGGCTGACACGCGTCATCCTCGGCACCGTCGCCGTGCGCGATCCAGCGCTGGTCATCGAAGCCTGCAGGAGATTTCCGGGTCATGTCGCCGTCGGCATCGACGCCAAGGGCGGCAA
The DNA here is from genome assembly GCF_044756305.1 of Rhizobium sp. NPDC092011. Lineage (NCBI taxonomy): Bacteria > Pseudomonadati > Pseudomonadota > Alphaproteobacteria > Hyphomicrobiales > Rhizobiaceae > Rhizobium > Rhizobium sp. NPDC092011. The sequence goes on along the minus strand of NZ_JBIVSO010000004.1, from coordinate 614,020 downwards.
GGTAGCCGTCGAAGGATGGGCGGAAGCTTCCGAACTCGGCGTCATCGAGCTTGCGAAAAAGTTCGAGGGCGCAGGCGTTGCCGCGATCATCTACACCGACATCGATCGCGACGGCATTCTGACTGGCATCAACTGGGCCTCGACACTGGAACTGGCCGAGGCCGTTTCCATCCCCGTCATCGCTTCGGGCGGACTTGCCTCGCTTGACGATATCAAGCGCATGATCGAGCCGGACGCCCGCAAACTGGAGGGTGCGATTTCCGGCCGCGCGCTCTATGATGGCCGGATCGACCCGAAGGAAGCACTGGCGCTGATCAAGCAGGCCAGAGAGGCAGCACAATGACCTTGAAAGCTCGCGTCATCCCCTGCCTCGACGTCAAGGACGGCCGCGTCGTCAAGGGTGTCAATTTCGTCAACCTCGTCGATGCCGGCGATCCCGTAGAAGCGGCAAAGGCCTATGATGCCGCCGGAGCCGACGAACTCTGCTTCCTCGACATTACGGCTTCTTCCGACAATCGCGACACCATCTTCGACGTGGTGGCGCGCACTGCTGAGCAATGCTTCATGCCTGTTACGGTCGGCGGCGGCGTGCGCGCTATCGCCGATATCCGCAAGCTGCTGCTCTGCGGCGCCGACAAGGTTTCTATCAATTCAGCGGCGGTCAACAACCCCGATTTCGTGGCCGAGGCGGCCGACAAATTCGGCAACCAATGCATCGTCGTGTCGATCGACGCCAAGCGACGGCGCACCGAAGCGCTCGGTGGCGATAATCTAAGCGCCTGGGAGATTTATACCCATGGCGGCCGCAACGCGACTGGCATCGACGCCGTCGATTTCGCCCGCAAGATGGTCGAACGCGGTGCCGGCGAGCTGCTCGTCACCTCGATGGACCGCGACGGCACCAAGGTCGGCTACGATCTGGAGCTGACGCGGGCGATCGCCGATGCGGTGCGCGTTCCCGTCATCGCATCCGGTGGTGTCGGCGATCTCGACGACCTTGTCGCCGGCGTCAAGGAAGGCCATGCAACGGCGGTGCTTGCTGCCTCGATCTTCCACTTCGGCACCTATTCGGTGGGCGAGGCAAAGCGCTACATGGCCGAGCGCGGCATCCCCATGCGGCTCGATTAAAAGGCAACGCACCAATGAGCGGATTTACCCTTTCCGACCTCGAACGAATTGTCGAGGAACGCTCCAAGGCATCACCAGACGAATCCTGGACGGCGAAGCTTGTTGCAGCCGGCCAGCCGAAAGCGGCCAAGAAGCTCGGCGAAGAGGCGATCGAGGCTGTGATGGCTGCGATCACCAACGATCACGACAACCTCACTTATGAGGCCGCCGACGTACTATATCACCTTTTGGTCGTATTGAAGATTGCAGGCATTCCGTTGCAGAATGTCATGGGCGAGCTCGAAAGGCGCACTGCCCAATCCGGCCTTCAAGAGAAGGCGAGCCGGTAGAAAGCGATGACCATAGCGACCAAGACCCCGCCTGCGCCCGAGACGCTCGATATTTTCCAGGCGAAAGACTATTCGCCCTATTATTTCTTTTCCTCGGAAGAGTGGGCGAAGTTCCGGGCCGATACGCCGTTGACGCTGACCGCCGACGAAGTGACGCGGCTACGCTCGATGGGCGACCCGATCGATCTTACGGAAGTCCGCCGGATCTATCTGTCGCTGTCGCGGCTTTTGTCCTCGCATGTCGAATCCTCGCAGATCCTGTTCGAGCAGCGCAACCGCTTCCTCAGCCTATCCGATGTCGCCAAGACGCCCTTCGTCATCGGCATTGCCGGCTCCGTTGCAGTCGGCAAATCCACGACGGCCCGTATCCTCAAGGAGTTGTTGCGTCGCTGGCCGTCGAGCCCGAAGGTCGATCTCATCACGACGGACGGCTTTCTGCACCCGAACGCCGAGCTGCAGCGCCGCAACCTGATGCAGCGCAAGGGCTTTCCGGAAAGCTACGATACCGCAGCACTCCTGCGCTTCCTGTCCGCGATCAAGGCCGGGCAGCCGAACGTGCAGGCGCCCTGCTATTCGCACCTCGTCTACGACGTGCTGCCAAACGAGTTCAAGACCGTCGACCGCCCGGATATCCTGATCTTCGAGGGCATCAACGTGCTGCAATCGCGGCATTTGCCGGCGGACGGCAAGATCGTGCCGATGGTCTCCGACTTCTTCGACTTCTCGATCTACATCGACGCCGACGAGGATCTGATCCACAACTGGTATGTCGCCCGCTTCATGAAGCTGCGCGAAACCGCCTTCCGCGACCCGAACTCCTTCTTCCACCGCTATGCCTCGATCAGCGAAGAGGAGGCGCTGACGATCGCCGAAGGGCTCTGGAAAAACATCAACCTCAAGAACCTGCGCCAGAACATCCTGCCGACGCGGCCACGCGCCGACCTCATCCTGCAGAAGGGCAAGAACCATCTGATCGAACAGGTTGCGCTCAGGAAGCTTTGATAGGGGCTTCCTCGATTGCAGCTACCGCTCCCGTTTCCTGCAAAGCGCTATCGCGCAGGATGCGGATAAGCATGCATATCGCCAATCCGGCGGGGAACAAGGCTCCGAGCGGCACTACAGATGCCGCCACCTGCTGGTTGAACAGGGGATGGAGCCAGGCCGAGCAAAGCAGAGGCAGCAAACCTCGAGAGTTGACGAAAAAATACAGGATAGCGACACTTAGAGGAATGGTGTCGTAGATATAGCCATACGGCATGGCGACAAGCGCCAAAGTGGCCGTCAGGCAGACCCTGCTGCCGTGATCGACGCTCGTCTTGCCGCGCCAGAGCCATACAGTCGAAACGATAGCGGCTACGGAGGCGATCAATTGAAATGCGTAGGATGCGGCAGGACCAAATCCGAATGACCGTGCCAACATGAATATTGTCACTGCATTCATCTGGTAGCTCTGTGGAAATGGTGCTTCCAGGATCGCCGTCATCAGCGGTCTCGTTTCTGTCAAGAACAGCCACCAGACCTCGAAGCCAAACAACAGACCCGTCATGACCACCAGAAAAACTGCCGTCGCGCCGGCAGAGAGAATCGACCTGTAATTCCCGCTGGCAAGTAGACAGAAGGGCACAAGGAGGCCCAATTGCGGCTTGATGGTCAACAAACCGAACAAGACGCCCGCGATGATTGGCCGGCTCGGAGCAAGAAGCAACCCGGACAGCAACAGAGCCGTCGTCAACGCGCCATTTTGTCCGAAGACCACATCCATGATGGCGGCAGGTGATGCAACGATGAGAACACGCAGCCACCAGGCCAATTCGAGCAGCTTGGTTGCCCAAAAAAGCAATAGGAGTGTTCCTGAAGTCCAGGCGATATAAGCAACGAAAACCGGCAACCCGGTGAGGGGAATGCCGATCAGCAACATGGAGGGTGGATAGCTCCATTCTTGGTTGGGCAGTAGAGGCGACAGAATCAGTCGAAGTTCCCGCCGATAGGCCTCGACATCGAACAGATAGGCTACGTTGCCCTTCACAGCCATCACCGTACCGCCCCAGAGATTTGTAAAGTCCCAATAAGGCAGTCGGTCGGAAAGGCGGGAGAGCCCGTCCGGAGTTAGAGTCCATAGGCACTTCAGAAGATAGAGGCCGCAAACCAGCCCCAAAGCAACGATCAGAGCTGCAAAAAACTGTTCCGCCCTCGGTCTTGCCACGATCGATCCTAACGTGCTCGTCACCAGATCCAGTAATCTACTTATAAGGCCACCCGCCTTAAAGTCAGGTTTATCCGGCCGCCGTTCTTCAGCAATGTCGATGTCGTTGGGTAGATCCGATCAACACCGTGGAAGCAGAGCCTGCCCTCGCCACCCAGAACGACGATGTCGCCGCTCGAAAGCTTGAAAGATAGCGTTCGGTCATTGCGATCGAGACCGCCTACCCGAAAAAGGCAGGTATTGCCGAGCGAGATCGACAGTACGGGCGCATTGAGATCCAGTTCGTCCTTGTCCTGATGCAGGCCCATGCGGGCATCGTCGGCATAGAAATTAACAAGGCAAGCCTGCGGCGGCTTTTCATGGCCTGCTATATCACTCCACAGGTCGAACAATTGCGATGGCATGGCCGGCCAAGGCTTGCCGGTGACCGGATGCGTCGGCTGATAGCGGTAGCCGCGCTGCTTGTCCGTAACCCAGCCGAGTTCGCCGCAATTGGTCATGCGTACCGACATTTCCTTGCCGGTGCAGGGCATGACAGGCGTGAACAGCGGTGCTTCGGCGACGATGGCGCGGATTGCCTCGACCAGCGCTTCCTGCTTGGCGCGGTCGAGATAGCCCGGGAGATGGCGAATTCCGTTGGGGAGGAGCATGACGGCCTTCCAAAATTCAATCCATGCAAGATAGCGCGGCAGGCGATTCGGAGCAGCCCGAAAAGGCAAGCCTAAAGCACGTCGCGATCTTTCAGATTCGCTTCACGCGCTTTAGCTCTTTGATTTCACGCATGTCGTAGCCGCAAAAGCCGCCGCACACTTTTGCGCGACATGCTCTAATCGCCGCCAACCTTGCCGCGCATCTTCTTGACCTCGGAGCGCCCGGATTTTTCCTTCAGCCGGCGTTCGATGGAGCCTTTGGTTGGCTTTGTCTTCTTGCGCGGCGGTGGCGGCGGGGCGGCGGCCTCGAGGATCAGTTCCTTCAGGCGCTCGCGCGCATCCTCTCGGTTGCGGTCCTGACTGCGGAAACGGCTGGCCTCGATCATCAGGACGCCGTCCTTGGAGACGCGCCGGCCGGCGAGCCTGGTCGCATTCGCCTTGACGCGATCGGTCAGTGAAGGCGAATTCTGAACGTTGAAGAACAGCTGGACCGCAGTCGCCACCTTGTTGACGTTCTGACCGCCGGGGCCGCCAGCCAGAACGAATTGTTCCGTCAGCTCCCAGCCGGCGATGGTAATCCGGTCGTTAATGTAAAGCGCTTCGCTGGCCATGGTTTTCTCCGCAACTGCAGAGGTCGAAGAATATCCGGCTGAAGCCGCCTCCCCGCTCTATCGGCAGTTTACGCATTTCCGGGCGGAAAACCGCTGAGCACTTTTCCTGAAATCGCTCTATTCCACATTGTAAAGCGCTTGAAAACATCACGCGAAACGAAAAACCCGGCGGAATGGCCGCCGGGTTTCACGTGAGTCACTGCTGTTGCGGAAAATCTACTCCGCGGCAACCCGCAATCCCGGTGCCGCGTCGCGGACATTACCGTCCACATGGGCCTCGAACTTGGCGAAGTTGGTGACGAACATCTGCACCAGCTTTGCGGCCTGCGCATCGTAGGCTTCTCCATCCGCCCAGGTCGAGCGCGGATCAAGAATGGCGCTTTCGACGCCTTCGACGGCAACCGGCACCGCAAAGCCGAAGTTCGGATCGATGCGGAACTCGACATTGTCGAGATCACCGTTCAGAGCTGCGGCCAGAAGCGCGCGCGTCGCCTTGATCGGCATGCGGCGGCCAGTGCCGTAGGCGCCACCGGTCCAACCGGTATTGACCAGCCAGCAGCTGGCGTCGTGGCGGGCGATCTGTTCCTTCAGCAGGTTACCGTACTCGGACGGATGACGCGGCATGAAGGGTGCGCCGAAGCAGGTCGAGAACGTGGCTTCCGGCTCAACGACGCCCTTTTCCGTGCCGGCGACCTTGGCGGTGTAGCCGGACAGGAAGTGGTACATCGCCTGATCCGGCGTCAGCTTGGCAATCGGCGGCATGACGCCGAAGGCATCCGCCGTCAGCATGATGATCGTCTCGGGATGACCGGTAATGCCGGATTCCGAAGCATTCGGGATGAAGTGCAGCGGATAGGCGCTGCGGGTGTTCTCCGTCAGCGAACCATCGTCGAGATCCGGCCGGCCATGCTCGTCGAGCACGACGTTTTCCAGCACGGTGCCGAAACGGCGGGTCGTCTCATAGATTTCCGGCTCGGCTTCGGCCGAAAGGCGGATGGTCTTGGCGTAGCAGCCGCCCTCGAAATTGAAGATGCCGTTTTCGCCCCAGCCATGTTCGTCATCACCGATGAGCGTGCGCGTTGGATCGGCAGACAAAGTCGTTTTGCCCGTACCGGACAGGCCGAAGAAGATTGCCGCGTCGCCATCCGGGCCGACATTGGCCGAGCAGTGCATCGGCATGACGCCACGCTCAGGCAGCAGGTAGTTCAGCGCCGTGAAGACCGATTTCTTCATTTCGCCGGCATAGGAGGTGCCGCCGATCAGGACGATGCCGTTGACGAAATCGCAGGCAATGACCGTCTCGGTGCGGCAACCGTAGCGCTCGGGATCGGCACGGAAGCTCGGCAGGTCGATGATCGTCAGCTTCGGCACGAAGCTTTCAAGCGCTGAACGCTCGGGACGGATCAACAGGTTGCGGATGAACAGCGAATGCCAGGCGAATTCGGTGATGACCCGCGTCGGCAGGGCATATTCGCGGTCGGCGCCGCCGATGAGATCCTGAACGAACAGGTCCTTGCCGCGCGCATGAGCCAGCATGTCTTCATGCAGCAGTGCGAAATGCTCCGGCGACATCGGCTTGTTGTTGTCCCACCAGATCTGGTCCTCGGTGGTGGCATCGCGCACGACGAACTTGTCCTTCGGGGAGCGGCCGGTGTGCTGGCCGGTGATCGCCCTCAGCGCGCCGTCGGCCGTCAGATCGGCTTCGCGGCGACGAATCGCCTCCTCATAGAGGTGAGCCTCCATGAGATTATAACGCACACTGGCGGCGGCTCCCAGGCCGATCGATCCCAGTTCGGTTGCGGGATTGCGGACGCCGAATTGCTCCATCAGTTTTTCCTCTGCAAGGGCTTGGCCGTTAGAATTGTCTAAAGCGTAGAGGCGTCTTTTTAAAAGCACAAGAGCAAAAAGCGAAAAATATTTAATGATATCAGATATTTAATCGATTTAAATAAAATGAAGCAATTTTAAATCGTTTGAATAACGGCCACCGGGACGTTTCGTCGCACAACCCTTGAGCAAGCGAATTGCCGCGCGACAATCCTCCCCTTTATCTTTGCCACAATTTGTTCCACCTTTATCCTCATAAGCGCGCCAGGTTACCGCCACCGAGCTGGCAGACCGCCTGGGCTGGATTCCAAATCCGGGAGACGCGCACTGATGACGGAGACGAATACCATGTTGACAATCGCGCTCGTTGACGACGACCGCAATATCCTGACTTCCGTGTCGATTGCCTTGGAAGCAGAGGGATATAAGGTAGAGACCTATACGGACGGAGCTTCGGCGCTTGACGGCTTGCTGGCACGGCCGCCGCAACTGGCGATTTTCGATATCAAGATGCCGCGCATGGATGGCATGGAGCTGTTGCGCCGCCTGCGCCAGAAGTCGGATCTGCCCGTGATCTTCCTGACCTCCAAGGACGAGGAGATCGACGAGCTCTTCGGCCTGAAGATGGGCGCCGACGACTTCATCACCAAGCCTTTCTCGCAGCGCCTGCTGGTCGAGCGCGTCAAGGCGGTGCTTCGCCGCGCTTCGGCTCGCGAAGCCGCGAACGCCGCCGGCGGTACCGCAGCTGCCAAGCCGGGTGCAGCGCAACAGGCCCGCTCGCTGGAGCGCGGCCAGCTCGTCATGGACCAGGAGCGGCACACCTGCACCTGGAAGGGCGAGCCGGTGACGCTCACCGTCACCGAATTCCTTATCCTGCATTCGCTGGCCCAGCGCCCCGGTGTCGTCAAGAGCCGCGACGCCTTGATGGACGCAGCCTATGACGAGCAGGTCTATGTCGACGACCGCACGATCGACAGCCACATCAAGCGGCTTCGCAAGAAATTCAAGATGGTCGACCTCGATTTTGATATGATCGAGACGCTGTATGGCGTCGGCTATCGCTTCCGCGAAGCAGCCTAGAGCCGGATGATTTTAGGTCGAACAACCTAAAATCTGAATCCGCTCTAGGATCAAAGAATGGAGCATGATGTGGTCCGAAAACCGCTTACACTTTTCGGCATCATGCTCGGATAGTTAACTGGACCATACGGCTGGGAATGGAATAAGAGCATGCGGACGGGATCGGTGATCCCGTTCTTCGAAAGGGCCGTAGGCTTGGCACAGCTGGTGCAGGACAGAGATATAGACGACTCGGAAAGCCCGAGCGGCGCTCGAATCGCGCGCCGCCGCTGGACGCATCCCTTCGTTCTGATCCGCCGCATCTTCGGCAATGCCGTCTTTTCGAGCCTGACGCGGCGCATCCTGTTCTTCAATCTTGCCGCACTGGTCGTGCTCGTCGGCGGCATCCTCTACCTCAACCAGTTTCGCGAAGGCCTGATCGACGCCCGCGTCGAGAGCCTACTGACCCAGGGCGAAATCATCGCCGGCGCCGTCTCGGCCTCGGCATCGGTCGACACGAATTCCATCACCATCGATCCGCAGAAACTGCTGGAACTGCAGGCGGGCCAGAGCATCACGCCCGTTCCGAACGACGAGGATCTGGAATTCCCGATCGACCCGGAAAAGGTCGCTCCGGTGCTGACACGGCTGATCTCGCCGACGCGCACCCGCGCCCGCATCTTCGATGCCGACGCGAACCTGCTGCTCGACAGCCGCCATCTCTATTCGCGCGGGCAGGTGCTGCGCTACGACCTGCCCCCTGTTGACGACGAGAAGCAGAGCTGGTCCGACTGGTTCAGCGGGTTGCTCAACAAGATGCTGCAGCCGGGTAACCTGCCTGTTTACAAGGAAGCGCCCGGCGGCGATGGCTCGATATACCCGGAAGTGATGAATGCGCTCACCGGCGTGCGCGGCGCAGTTGTCCGCACTACCGAGAAGGGCGAGCTGATCGTTTCGGTCGCGGTGCCCGTCCAGCGTTTCCGCGCCGTGCTCGGTGTGCTGCTGCTCTCGACTCAGGCCGGCGATATCGACAAGATCGTCCATGCTGAACGGTTGGCGATCATGCGGGTCTTCGGCGTTGCGACGCTGGTCAACGTCGTGCTATCGCTACTTTTGTCCTCCACGATAGCCAATCCGCTGCGCCGGCTTTCGGCCGCAGCCATCCGCGTGCGCCGCGGCGGGGCGAAAGAGCGTGAGGAAATCCCGGATTTCTCCGCCCGCCAGGACGAGATCGGCAATTTGTCGATCGCGCTTCGCGACATGACGTCGGCGCTCTATGACCGCATCGATGCCATCGAAAGCTTCGCGGCCGATGTCAGCCACGAGCTGAAGAACCCGCTGACATCGCTGCGCAGCGCCGTCGAAACACTGCCACTTGCCAAAAGCGACGATTCGAAGAAGCGGCTGATGGATGTGATCCAGCATGACGTCCGCCGCCTCGACCGCTTGATCAGTGACATCTCGGATGCCTCGCGCCTCGATGCCGAGCTTGCCCGTTCGGATGCAAGAACGCTCGACCTGGAAGTGCTGCTGCGCGACATGATCGACATTTCGCGGCAGGTCGGGCACAGCAAGAAGGCCGTCGAAATCGAGTATGTCGTCGACCGCAAACCGGCGAACAAAGCGAAGTTCACCGTCGAAGGTCACGACCTGCGTATCGGTCAGATCGTGACCAACCTTATCGAGAACGCCCGGTCCTTCGTGCCGAACGATACCGGCAAGATCACAGTCCGGCTGACGCGCACGCGCACGCGCTGCGTCATTTATATCGAGGACAACGGTCCCGGCATCCAGGCGGAAGATATCGATCGGATCTTCGAACGCTTTTACACCGACCGGCCGGAATCCGAAGGGTTCGGGCAGAATTCCGGCCTCGGTCTCTCCATCAGCCGCCAGATCGCCGAAGCGCATGGCGGATCGCTGCGGGCCGAAAACATCATCGAGAGCGACGGCTCGACGCTGATCGGCGCACGCTTCATCCTCTCGCTGCCAGCGCAAACGACGGCGTGAGCGGCCGCATGCCCGGCGAAGCAACCAATATTCACGCAACCGCGATCGTCATCGGCAAGACCGGGCTTCTGTTTCTCGGGCCGTCCGGAAGCGGCAAATCCGCCCTCGCCTTTTCCTGCCTTGCGGCCGCCCAGCCGTTGGGGCTCAACGCGATGCTGATCGCCGACGACCGTGTGCTGATTGCGAAGCGTGAGGGCTCGATCATTGCCGAATGCCCCCCTTCGATCGCCGGCCTGATCGAAATTCGCTACACCGGTATCGTTCGCATGCCTTACGTTTCGAAGGCAGAGATTCATTTTGCCATCCGTCCGGTCGATCCGGCGACGGCGGAAAGGTTGCCGCCGGAAGACGAACGGATCGACATTACGGACTCGATCCGGTTGCCCTTGATCCGATTGCCTGCAACCTCAGCGAACCCGCTCGCCATAATAACGGCAAAAATCGGCGCGAGACTGGATTAATCGGCCGATTTGGCCCCGGCAGGCGTTCAAATCCTATATTTTAAGCTTGCACTTCGTCTTTTCATCGCCAAGATGTCCCCCCACTGGTGGACGCCATTGCTGCATTGCGATATGGGCCACCTGTTTGCGTAATGCGATGGGAGCAGTAATATCATGATCGGACTTGTGCTTGTCACTCATGGCAAGCTGGCTGAAGAGTTTCGGCATGCGGTCGAGCATGTCGTTGGTCCGCAGAAGTTCATAGAGACGGTATGCATTGGTCCCGAAGACGACATGGACAAGCGGCGGCAGGACATTCTGCAGGCGGTCGCCGGTGCCGATGACGGACACGGCGTCATCATTCTGACCGACATGTTCGGCGGCACTCCTTCCAATCTCGCAATATCAGTCATGAACAGCGGCCACACGGAAGTGATCGCCGGTGTCAATCTGCCGATGCTGATCAAGCTCGCCGGCGTGCGCGGCGAAAACAACATGGAGAAAGCCCTGGTGGAGGCTTCAGAGGCCGGTCGCAAATATATCAACGTGGCCAGCCGCGTGCTCAGCGGCAAATGACGAGACAACACCGCCCCTATGACCGAGCTTTCCAAGGAACTCCTCATCGTCAACAAGCGAGGCCTCCACGCCCGCGCCTCTGCCAAATTCGTCCAGACAGTCGAGGCCTATGATGCGGCCATCACCGTTTCGAAGGACGGAACGACGGTCGGCGGCACATCGATCATGGGCCTGATGATGCTGGCAGCCAGCCCGGGCTGCAGCGTCATGGTAACGGCAAGCGGCAATCAGGCCGCAGAAGCGCTCGAAGCGCTGGACCAGCTGGTTGCCAACAAATTCGGCGAGGAAATGTAGGCCGACCTCTTTGGCGCCGCATGGATATAAAGATATAAAGACTTCTTTATGTCATTATTGATTTCCACCTTGAAGCCTGCTACACGGCATCATCCACACGCTATAGCGTGCAATTCTTGTTGCATTCGGCTGAGGCGTTTGCCCTTGGCGCGACTGCATCGTTCAGGCTGGAGACATTCATGAGCACTGAAAAGGACTACGTCGTCGCTGATATCGGCCTTGCCGACTTCGGACGTAAGGAAATCTCGATCGCTGAAACCGAAATGCCGGGCCTGATGGCTTGCCGCGCCGAATTCGGCGAAGCAAAGCCGCTGAAGGGCGCGCGCATCACCGGCTCGCTGCACATGACGATCCAGACCGCCGTTCTCATCGAGACGCTGGTCGCACTCGGCGCCGAAGTCCGCTGGGCATCGTGCAACATCTTCTCGACCCAGGACCATGCCGCTGCCGCAATCGCCGCCTCCGGCGTTCCGGTCTTCGCCGTCAAGGGTGAAAGCCTCGAAGACTACTGGATCTACACCGACAAGATCTTCCAGTGGACCGATGGCGGCCTGTCCAACATGATCCTCGACGATGGCGGCGACGCGACGATGTACATCCTGCTCGGCGCCCGCGCTGAAGCCGGCGAAGACGTGCTCTCCAATCCGCATTCGGAAGAAGAAGAAATCCTCTTCGCGCAGATCAAGAAGCGCCTCAAGGCTTCGCCGGGCTGGTTCACCAAGCAGCGCGACGCCATCAAGGGCGTGACCGAAGAAACCACGACGGGCGTCAACCGCCTTTACCAGCTCAGCCAGAAGGGCCTGCTGCCCTTCCCGGCGATCAACGTCAACGACAGCGTCACCAAGTCGAAGTTCGACAACAAGTACGGCTGCAAGGAATCGCTGGTTGACGGCATCCGCCGCGCCACCGACGTCATGATGGCCGGCAAGGTTGCCGTCGTCTGCGGTTACGGCGACGTCGGCAAGGGTTCTGCCGCTTCGCTTTCCGGCGCCGGCGCCCGCGTCAAGGTCACGGAAGTCGATCCGATCTGCGCCCTGCAGGCCGCTATGGACGGCTATGAAGTCGTTCAGCTCGAAGACGTCATTTCTTCGGCCGACATCTTCATCACCACGACCGGCAACAAGGACGTCATCCGCATCGACCACATGCGCGCGATGAAGGACATGGCGATCGTCGGCAACATCGGCCACTTCGACAACGAAATCCAGGTTGCCGCTCTGCGGAACCAGAAGTGGACGAATATCAAGCCGCAGGTCGACATGGTCGAGTTCTCCAAGGGCAACCGCATCATCCTGCTCTCGGAAGGCCGCCTGCTGAACCTCGGCAACGCCACCGGCCACCCGTCCTTCGTGATGTCGGCTTCGTTCACCAACCAGACGTTGGCCCAGATCGAGCTTTTCACCAAGCCCGGCGAATACAAGAACGAGGTCTACGTTCTGCCGAAGCACCTCGACGAGAAGGTCGCTCGCCTGCATCTCGCCAAGCTCGGCGTAAAATTGACCGAGCTTTCTGAAGAGCAGGCATCGTATATCGGCGTAACGCCGCACGGTCCTTTCAAGTCCGACCACTACAGATACTGATTGCTAAAACAGTATCCACAACATCTTGTGGCCCTGGCATTGACAAATGCCGGGGCTTATTTTTTAGCCAGCTCCCTTCCCGCAGATTCCCTTAGGCAGTATTGTTTTTACACTTGATTCGTGACGAACCGGGCGAGCCCGGAGCCATGAAAATGGGATGTCTTGTCAGGATGCGGCACAGTAGAGCCGAATGATTTCAGGTCTGTTCGGCCTAAAGTCTGAATTCGCTCTACAATCAAATAAGTAGAGCATGATCTCGTCGGAAAACCGTTTACACTTTTCGGCATCATGCTCTGAAAGACGGAGACAGACCTCTTATGTCTGAAGGGGAAGACAACCTGCATCAGCCAGCGCCAAACCGGGCGGCGGCGCGACTGCGGCAGGGCATTGCCTGGCGGCTTTCGGCGAAGGCGAAGCGTGGCAAGGGCCGGCTGGCCTCCTTCAGCCGCATGCTGCGGCTCAGCGTTTTCGGCGGTCTTGTTACCGGCCTGGCGGGCCCCGTTCTCGCTCAAAGCGACGTTGCGGCCCAGACGACCGTGCGCCTTTTCACCTCTTCCGAAATGGCCGTCTTCTCCGTTATCATCGGCGTCATCTCCGCAGCCCTGCTCTCGACCGTCTGGATGGTCCGGCAGCGCGGCAATCTGGAAAGCGAGAGCCGCGAAATCCGCACGGCGCTCTCCGATGCCAACCAACGCATCTCACAATACCAGGCGCTGATCGCCGACAAGAACCGCCGCATCGTCATCTGGGACGGCCAGAATGCGCGGCCGGAACTGCTTGGTCAGCTGCCGGTCGAAACCGGTGCGCCGCAGGACAATGAATTCCTGGCTTTCGGCCGCTGGCTGAAATCATGGTCGGCCGGCGAACTCGACAATGCGATCGACAAGCTGCGCGGCAACGGCCAGAGCTTCGACATAGTGGTCGAAACCAACCGTGACGAAATTCTCGAAGCGCAGGGCCGCATTTCCGGCGGCCGCGCTTTCGTTCGCTTCATCGCACTCAACAATCTGCGCGCCGAACTAGCCGAACTGAAGATCGAGCGCGACAGGCTGATGACCTCCATTTCCGCTTTTCAGAACCTGCTCGACGCGATCGATCTGCCGGTCTGGCAGCGCGACGCGGAAGGCAAGCTCACCTGGGTCAACCAGGCCTATGGCGAGGCGGTGGAGGCCATTTCTACGGAAGAGGCTATCCGTGAGGAGCGTGAATTCCTGACGACCGTGGCCCGCGAGCGCATCCGCGCATCCGCAACCCCGGAATCTCCTTTCCACGACAAGATCTCAACCGTCGTGCACGGCAACCGTACTTTCTTCGACGTCGTCGACGTCAAATCGCCGAACGGCTCCGCCGGTATGGCGATCGACGTTTCCGAGGCGGAGGCCGTTCGGGCCGAGCTGGCGCGCACGCTGAAGAGCCATGCCGAAACGCTCGATCATCTCGCGACCCCTGTCGCGATTTTCGACGGCGACAGGCGGCTGCAGTTTTACAACCAGGCCTTTGTCCAACTCTGGGAACTCGATATCGCCTTCCTTGAGAAGCGGCCCGACAATAGCGAGCTTCTGGACCGGCTGCGCGGCGCCAAGAAGCTGCCGGAACAGCTGAACTGGAAGACATGGAAGGACGGCGTCCTTTCGGTCTATCGCGCGCTCGATACGCAGACCGATCTCTGGCATCTGCCGAACGGCCAGATCCTGAGGGTTTTCGCAACGGCGCATCCGCAAGGCGGCGCCACCTGGGTATTCGAGAACCTGACCGAACAGGTCGATCTCGAAACGCGCTACAACACGCTGGTCAAGGTTCAGGGCGAAACCATCGATCATCTCTCCGAAGGCGTCGCCGTTTTCGGCCCCGATGGCCGTATTCGGCTCTCCAATCCCGCTTTCCGCATCCTCTGGAACATCACGGAGGCACAGGCCAAGCCGGGCACGCATATCCAGACGCTGGCCGAAGCCTGCGCTCCCTCCTACGACCGGCCGGATGGCTGGAAGCGGTTCGCAGAGCAGATCACCAGCTTCGACGACGAACGGCCGTCGTCGCAAGGCACCCTGGAGCTTTACTCCAATCTGGTGCTCGACTACGCCGTCATTCCGCTGCCGAACGCGCAGACCATGCTGACCTTCGTCAACAAGACCGACAGCGTTCGCGCCGAGCGGGCACTGACCGAAAAGAACGACGCACTGCTCAAGGCGGATGAGCTGAAGAACGATTTCGTTCAGCACGTCTCCTACGAGCTGCGCTCGCCTCTCACCAACATCATCGGCTTTACCGACCTCTTGAAGACGCCGGGTATCGGCTCGCTGAACGACCGGCAGGCCGAATATATCGATCATATCTCGACGTCGTCCTCGGTGCTCCTGACGCTGGTCAACGACATTCTCGACCTTGCGACCGTCGATGCCGGCATCATGCGGCTCAACTACTCCGAGATCGTGCTCAGCGACTTGCTTGACGAAGTGTCGATGCAGATCGCCGACCGCTTGCAGGAAAGCGGCGTGACGCTTGAAATCACCGTCCCTGCCCATCTCGGTTCCATCGTTGCCGACCAGCAGAGGCTGAAGCAGATCCTGCTCAAGCTTCTGACCAACGCCGCCAATTTTGCACCAGAGGGATCGACAATATCGCTCAAGTGCGGACGCGAGGGCACGGATTTCGTCTTCTCGGTCTCCGACAAGGGTCCGGGCATATCGGAAGATCTGATCCACTCGGTCTTCGATCGTTTCGCTTCCGGCGGCAAGGGCGGCAAACGCAGCGGTGCGGGCCTTGGCCTTTCCATCGTCGAGAGCTTCGTCAGCCTGCACGACGGCGAGGTCTCCATCGAGAGCCAGCCGGGCAAGGGCACGACCGTAACCTGCCGGATTCCCTCGGCTGAATTGCCCCATTCCGTCGCAGCAGAATGACAGCGTCGAACAGCAGCATTTCCCTCTTCCTCGCAGACGACACGGCCACCGCCGAGCTCGGAGAAGACTTGGCGTTGGCCTTGAAGGTCGGTGACTGCCTGGCGCTGTCGGGCGATCTCGGCGCGGGCAAATCCTCGCTTGCGCGTGCGCTGCTGCGCGCCATGGCCGACGATCCAGATCTGGACGTGCCGAGCCCGACCTTTACGCTCGTGCAATCCTACGAGCTGCGCATCCCGGTCTCGCATTTCGATCTTTATCGCCTCGGCGACCCAAGCGAATTGACGGAACTCGGCTTCGATGAAGCCCTGCAGATCGGCACCTGCCTCGTCGAATGGCCCGAAATGGCCGAAGGAGAGCTACCCAAGGAACGTATCGATCTCAAGCTCACGCATGAGGGCGAAGGACGGCGAGCCATCATCACGGCACCGGCCAGGCAGATGGCGCGCATCGAGCGCGTGCTTGCCATTCGCGCCTTTCTCGATTCGCATGGCTATCGCGGCGCACACAGGCGCTTCCTGACTGGCGATGCCTCGCTGCGCGCCTATGAGTCCATCTATCCGGAGAATGGCGACGACCGCGTGATCCTGATGGATTGGCCGCGCCTGCCGGAAGGGCCGCCGGTGCTCGATGGCAAGCCCTATCCGAAGGTTGCGCATCTGGCCTGGGATAGCTATCCCTTCGTGGCGATCGCCAACACCCTGCGCGAAAACGGCTTCGCCACGCCGGAAATCTTTGCTGCGGATTACGATCAGGGCATTCTTCTGATCGAGGATCTCGGTACCGACGGCGTGCTCGACGCCGATGGCAAGCCGATTGCCGAGCGCTATCGCGAGAGCGTCGCCTGCCTCGCACATCTTCACGGTCTCTCCATTCCGCACGACATTCCGGTCACTTCAGACCATATCCATCACATTCCGGATTTCGACCGGACCGCGATGAAAATGGAAGCACGGCTGCTTCTCGACTGGCACCTGCCCTGGAAGCGCGGCACGCCTGCAAGCGACGAAGAACGCGCCGGCTACCTCGCGATATGGGACGAGTTGATCGACCAGCTCGACGACGCGGAAAAGAACCTGCTGCTGCGCGACATGCATTCGCCGAACATCATCTGGCGCGCGCATGAACAGGGTATAAAGCGCGTCGGCATCATCGATTTCCAGGATGCGATGATCGGCCCGACCTCATACGATGTCGCCTCGCTCGTGCAGGATGCGCGGGTGACGATCGAGCGCGATCTGCACGACCAGCTGATGACGGATTACCTCAGGCTGCGCCATGCGCAAGGCGGCTTCGACGAGACGAAGTTTCTGAAGAGCTGGGCGATCATGTCGGCGCAGCGCAATTGCAAGCTTGCCGGCCTCTGGGTGCGGCTGCTGCAACGCGACGGCAAGCCAGGCTATCTGAAGCATATGCCGCGCACGCTCGCCTATCTCGCCATCGCCTTCGAGCACGATGCGCTCGCGCCTCTCAAGGAATGGTGCGAGAAGGCCGGGATCGGCCGGGCATAACAGCCAGAGACCGGGCGACGGCTTTCCGGCCTTGTGCTAAGGAAAGCTGATAGCGAATCGAAAGTTCGAGACCAGATGACCATCAAGCAAGCCATGGTATTGGCGGCGGGGCTCGGAACCCGCATGCGACCGATCACCGACACCATCCCGAAGCCGCTGGTGAAAATCGCCGGCAAGCCGATGATCGACTATACGCTGGATGCACTGGTACAGGCAGGTGTCGAGCGTGCCGTCGTCAACGTTCATCATCATGCCGACCAGATGGAGGCGCATCTGCGCGGCTACCGTGGCCTCGAAATCCTGATCTCCGACGAACGGGACGCGCTGATGAACAATGGCGGCGGCCTCGTCAAAGGCCTGAAGCTGCTGAGCCGCGATCCCGTGTTCGTCATGAATGCCGACCTGTTCTGGATCGGAGAGAAGCCAGGCCATCCGACGAACCTCGAGCGCTTAGCCGGATTCTACGACAAGCAACGCATGGATATGGCCATGCTCTGTGTCGACCTGGAACGGACCACGGGTCATAACGGCAAGAATGACTTCGGCATGGCGCAGGACGGGCGACTCACCCGCTATCGCGATGTCGGACGCGACGGCGTCGTCTATGCAGGCGCCATCGCAATGAGCCCCTCGTTCCTGGACGACGCGCCTGATGATGCTTTCAACGTCAACATCTACTTCGACAAGGCGATCGCCAAGAACCGGCTCTACGGCACCATGCTCGACGGTCATTGGTTGACAGTCGGCACGCCGGAGGCGGTCGACGAGGCGGAGGAAGCGATCCGGACGTTCCGGGCGTTTGCGTGAGCCTATGACGGGCAGGCACCAGCAACGCATTCTCACGATTCCTGCAGGGCTGCCCTTCCTGAAGACCCTTGCGGCGGCGCTCTGCGACGGCAGGCTTACGGACCATTTCCGCCATGATCCAGGCGACCCGCTGTCGCTCGCCAAGGTCAGCATCTTCCTGCCGACGCGGCGTGCAGTGCGCGTGCTGCGCTCGGAATTCGTCGATCTGCTCGGCGGCAGTTCGGCCATCCTGCCGGTCATCCGCGCGCTTGGTGAAACCGACGACGACAGCGGCTATTTTGAGGAAGCCCTGCCTGAAACCGCCGATCTGGCGCAGCCGCTTGCCAATACGGCACGATTGCTGGAACTGGCGCGGCTGATCCTTGCCTGGCGCAACAAGCTGCCGCAGATCGTGCGCGACATTCACTCCGATTCGCCGCTCGTCGCCCCGGCCAGCCCCGCCGATGCCATATGGCTCGCGCGCAATCTTGCCGAACTCATCGATTCACTCGAGACCGAGGATCGCGAGTGGAGCGAGCTTGCCACGCTTAGCGCGGAAGAACATGCGCTGTGGTGGCAGCTGACCGCCGAGTTTCTGCGCATCGCCAGCGCTTTCTGGCCGGCGCGCCTCGAAGAGCTGGGCAAATCCTCTTCCGCCCGCAATCGCAACGCTGTTCTGCGCGCAGAGGCGAAGCGGATCGCGGCAGCCCAGCATCCGGGGCCGGTGATCATTGCGGGGTCGACCGGTTCGGTACCGGCCACCGCGGAGCTGATCGCGGCCGTCGCCTCACTGCCGCAGGGAGTGATCGTGCTGCCGGGGCTCGATGTGACAATGCCCGAGGAAGACTGGCAACTCGTTGCGCCGGAAACGGCAGCTGGAGAGCGGTCAGACCCCACAACCCGCAGCCATCCGCAATATGGCCTGTCACTGCTGCTCAAGCGGCTGCATATCACCCGGCGCGACGTCGAAACCATCGAAGACGCATCCGAGACCATGCAGATGCGCGCTCAGATTCTGTCGCGAGCGCTGGCGCCGGCGAAGGCGACAAGCGGCTGGGGAAGTTGGCGCAAGACGCTCTCCCCTGACGCGATCAGCCAAGCCTTTGCCGATGTATCGCTGATCGAGGCGTCGAATGAGCGGGAGGAAGCGACGGCGATCGCCATCGCTCTGCGGCTGGCGCTGGACAAGCCCGGCCGCAACGGCGGCGAAAGCCAGGCGGCCTTGATCACGCCGGACCGCAATCTTGCCAGGCGGGTCACGTCCGAGCTCGCCCGCTTCGGCATCACCGCAGACGATTCGGCCGGTACGCCGCTCAACGCCACACCGCAAGGCACACTGCTGCAATTGCTACTCGAGGCGACGCTTCGCCCCGGCGATCCCGTTGCGGTCGTCTCGCTGCTTAAGCACCCCCTCGCCCGCTTTGGCCTGTCGCCGGAAATGCACCGGCTGAGCGTCGATGCCCTGGAAATCCTGGCGCTCCGAGGTGGCGTCGCCAATGTCGATATCGGCACGCTGGAAACCTTGCTCGATCTCAGGCTGGCGGAACAGGCGAACGACCGTCACGCGCCGCAATGGCGCAAATCTCTTCCTTCGGACTCCGTGGAACATGCCCGCGAGCTGGCGCGACGGGTCAGCAAGGCATGCGAGCCGCTTGTATCCGCGCTTTCGTTGCAGACGGTCGAGGGCCTCCCGACCCTTTCGGAATGGGCTGAAAACACCGGCCGGGCATTGGAAGCCGTGGCCGCCGACGAACGTGGCGATCTGGCCGCACTTTGGTCCGGAGAGGCTGGAGATACGCTCGCCAGCCTGTTGAAGGAAGTCATCGATACAGACGGCCAGCTCGAGGCGGATGGCCCGCAATGGATTGATATCATGACGGCGCTCTGCGTGGGGCAGGCGGTCAAGCCTCAAGCGCTCAGCCACCCTCGCCTCTTCATCTTCGGCACACTGGAAGCACGCCTGCAAAGCGTCGATACGCTGATTCTCGGCGGGCTGAATGAGGGGTCTTGGCCGGGGCAGACGGCGAACAATCCGTTCATCTCCCGCACGATGAAGACGGAGATCGGGCTTGAGCCGCCGGAACGGCGCATCGGCCAGCTCGCCCACGATTTCGAAATGGCCAACGGTACGCGCGACCTCATCTACTCTCGCGCGCTGCGCCAGGGCTCGACGCCGACTGTGGCGTCACGCTGGCTACAGCGACTGATCGCGCTTGGGGGCGAAGATCTCGAAAGCGCCATGAGGGAACGAGGCGATCAGTATCGTCACTGGGCCGGTCTGATCGACGATGGCGACAATCAGGCCCCGGCCCTACGGCCCGCACCCCGACCACCCGCCGAGCTGCAGCCGAAGAGCTATTCCTTCAGCGAGGTGGGACGCCTGCGCCGCGACCCCTATGCCATCTATGCCCGGCGCGTATTACGGCTCGATGCGGTCGATCCGTTCAACCGCGATCCCGGCCCGGCCGAGCGCGGCACGCTCTATCACAAGATCATCGACCGCTTCGTCCGTGAAGGACATATTGCCGGCACGCCGAATGCGGCACTCGCCATGGATCGCATCATTGCAGATCTCTTCGATGCCGAACGGTTGCCTGACCATATCGATAGCGTCTGGCGGCCGCGGTTTCGCGAGGTGGCGCGCGCTTTTCTTGACTGGGAAGCCGAACGACGACCCGAGGTGCGAAAAACGGCGACGGAAGTGCCGGCTGGGGTCGAGATCGAACCGATCGGCGTCAGGCTGACCGGTGTCGCCGACCGTATCGACATCAAAAGCGACAAGGCCGCCGACATCATCGACTACAAGACCGGCTACAATCCGTCGCCGCCGCAGGCGCGCGCACTGCTCGACCCACAGCTGGCGCTCGAAGCCTATGCATTGAAAGCCGGCGCCTTCCGCAACATCGGCACACTGCTGCCGGAAAACCTGCTTTACGTCCGGCTACGGCCCGGCGATCGCTTCAAGGTCGACCAGGTCAACAACGAACATTCCAGCCGCGGCGGCAAGACGGAAACAAAGTCGGCTATGGATCTGGCGCAGGAATCGATGGACCAGCTGGTGAAATTCGTCTCGCTGCTGCAGTCCGGCGAGAAGGGCTTCTCGTCGCGGCTGATCCCGGCGCAGCAGTTCGAATATGGCGGCGATTACGATCATCTGGCCCGCGTTTCGGAGTGGTCGACGGCCGAGACCGAACAGGAAGGCGGCGGCGATGAGTGAATTTCCCGCCGATGACTTCGCCACATTGCCCGAAAGCGACGATCCGGGCGTCTGGATCAGCTGGACGACAATCCAGCAATCCATTGCCTCGGATCCCGAACGCTCGGCCTGGGTTTCGGCCAATGCCGGCTCCGGCAAGACGCATGTCCTGACACAGCGCGTCATCCGCCTGCTTTTGGCCGGTGCGCGTCCCTCGGCCATTCTGTGTCTCACCTACACCAAGGCTGCAGCGTCCGAAATGTCGAACCGCGTCTTCGACCGGCTGGCGGCATGGGCGACGATGCCGGACGAGGAGCTGAAAAAGCGCATTGCCGATATTGAAGGCAAGGAGCCCGATCTCTTCAAGCTTGCCGAAGCCCGCCGGCTGTTCGCCAAGGCGCTGGAAACGCCGGGTGGCCTGAAGATCCAGACGATCCATGCCTTTTGCGAGGCCTTGCTGCATCAATTCCCGCTCGAGGCAAACGTTGCCGGGCATTTCTCCGTTCTCGACGATCGCGCCGCCGCCACCTTGCTCGACGATGCCCGGCGCGCGCTGCTGGCCTCAGCGACACCGCATGGCGACGCCGAATTGGCTGACGCCTTTGCCTATGTGCTCGATCTTGGCGACGAATCGGGTCTGGAAACGCTGCTTGGTGATATCGTCGCCAATCGCAACGCCATTCGCCGCTTCACGGGGCCGGCAGAGCGTCAAGGCGGCATTGAAGCGGCACTCCTGACACGGCTCGGCCTCTCCGCCAGCGACACGGAGACCGGCATCGCAGGGCAATATTGGCCGCTTCCCGGCCTCTCCGGAGCAACGCTTGAGCTTTATCTGACGCTTGCCGATCAGAAAGGCGGCGCCAAGGCACAAGAGATCGCCTATGCGCTGCGCCTCGCCAAACGCGAACCAGATCCAGTCACCCGCGCCGAGATACTGGAAAAAACCATGCTCACCGCGAAAGGCGAACCGAAATCCGACAGCCAGTTTTTCGTCAAGGCGATGCTGGCGGACGCACCTGCCCTTGACGAGGCCATCGCCGAGGCGCGTGCGCATGTCGTTGCCTGCCGCGACCGGCTGAAACTGATGCGGATGTACCGGGCGACCCGCGCGGCCCTCATTCTCGCCGACCGGCTGAACCGGGATTATGAGGAGCTGAAGAAGCGGCGCAGCCAGCTCGATTTCGAGGATCTGATCACCCGCACGGCCGACCTTCTGACCAAGAAAGGCGTCGGCCCATGGATCCACTACAAGCTGGATCAGGGCATCGATCACATTCTGGTGGACGAGGCGCAGGATACCAGCCCGATCCAGTGGAGCGTCATCCAGTCTCTGGCGGAAGACTTCTTCTCCGGTGAAAGCGCACGGCCGACGCTCAGAACAATCTTTGCCGTGGGCGACGAAAAGCAATCGATCTATTCGTTCCAGGGGGCGCGGCCGGAACGCTTTTCCGAGGAGAGCGACCGGACGCGCCGGCGGGTGGGCGCCAGCGGCCAGCGGTTCTCATCGATCCGCTTGCCCCTCTCCTTCCGCTCGACGGCCGATGTGCTTGGCGCGGTCGACCATGTCTTCACCAGTCCGGACAATTCCAGGGGTCTCAGCGCCGTCAACGAGCCAGTGGTGCACCGCTCCAGCCGCATTGGCCACCCCGGCGCCGTCGATCTCTGGGAGATGATCGCACCGGAGCCGGCGGCCAAGGAGGAAGACTGGACGGCGCCTTTCGATTCGACTCCCGAGAGCGCGCCTGCCGCTATTCTCGCGCGGCGGATGGCGCAGACTATCGGCAATCTGGTCGGGCGGGAGACGATCATCGAGAAGGGCAAGGCCCGTTTCATCGAGGCCGGTGACATCCTTGTGCTCGTGCGCAAGCGCGACAGCTTCGTCAACGCGCTGACCCGAGCGCTGAAGCGGCGCGGCAATATTCCGGTTGCCGGCGCCGATCGCTTGATCCTGACCAGCCATATCGCCATTCAGGATCTTCTGGCACTCGGCCGCTTCCTGCTGCTGCCGGAAGACGATCTTTCTCTCTGTGCCCTGCTGAAAAGCCCGCTATTCGACCTCAGCGAAGAAGACGTCTTTGCGGTCGCCGCCTATCGCGATGACGGCCAGAGTGTCTGGAGCCACCTGCAGCGATTCGCCGAGGATGGCCATGATCGCTTCCTGCTGGTAGCCGACCGGCTGAAGACTTTTCTTGCTTTGTCGAAAAGCCTGCCTGTTCATGACTTCTACGCCCGTGTGCTCGGTAGTTTCGGCGGGAGGCGGCAGTTTCTGGCGCGGCTCGGCACTGAGGTCAGCGATATCCTCGACGAATTCCTCACCTTTGCACTGGAGCACGAAACAAGCGGTCTGCCCGGCCTGCAATCCTTCATCTCGACGCTGGAGCTGGAAGCGCCGACGGTCAAGCGCGAGCAGGACAAGGGCCGCAACGAAGTGCGGATCATGACCGTGCATGCCTCGAAGGGGCTGGAGGCACCGATCGTCTTCCTCGTCGATGGCGGCGGCAAGTCCTTCACTCACACGCACTTGCCGAAGATGCGGCTGATCGAAACCGGCAAGGACCAGATTCCGCTGCCGGTCTGGGTTCCAGTCTCGGCGCTTGCCAATTCACTGACACAGGCAGACACGGCCCGGCTGCAATCCCTGGCGGAGGAGGAATATCGGCGCCTGCTTTATGTCGGCATGACGCGCGCTGCCGACCGGCTGATCATTTGCGGCTATCGCGGCATCCGCGAGAATGCAGACACATGGCATGCCATGATTTCGGGCGCCCTGCGCGGAGACGAGCAGCACTGCACGCTGACGACATTCTCCGGCCCCGATGGCGACTGGCAGGGTCTGAGCTGGCGTGTCGCCCAGGTTCGCCGTGATTTCGAGGCCATGCAAGAGCCGGAGAAACGGGTGGAACGAGCAAGCTTGCCGGCTGGTCTCAGCCGGCCGCTGCCACCGCAGAAGAGCCTCCCCCGCCCGCTCAGCCCTTCCGGCGTCGGCACCGTCGTCGATGACGAAGCCGACAGCCTGCTCGTTACATCAGCGCTTTTCGGCGAGAAGGCGAAGTCGGATCGCGCCCTGCAGAAGGGCCGCTTCATTCACCGCATGCTGCAGACATTGCCCGACATCGCACCGCAGGACCGGGCGGATGCGGCCCGACGCTATGCCGAGCGGGCCGCGCGCTTCTGGCCTCAAGCGGAGCGGGAAGCCTTGATCGCCTCGGTCATGGCGCTGCTGGCGCATCCGGAACTTCAGGGTACGTTCGGCACGCATGCACAGGCCGAAGTCTCGCTCATGGGAACGCTGAAACTCGGCGGCCAGTCCTACTCCGTCTCCGGCCGGATCGACCGCCTGGCTGACCTTGAGGACCGCGTCGTCATTCTGGACTACAAGACCAACCGCGTGCCTCCCCGCAGCGACATCGACATTCCTTTCGCCCACCGAGCGCAGCTTGCGATCTATCGCGCCATCCTTTCCCCGCTCTATCCGGGAAAGCAGATCGATTGCCTGCTGGTCTATACCGAAGGCGCCTCGATCTATAGGCTCTCTGACGACGCCCTGGCATCGGCGCTTGCAGAGCTCCAGACAAAGTGAAATATCGGACATTGAAATTCAGGCGTCGCCGCCTCACATATTTAGCAACCGCAAATCCTGGTAAAGGAGCAGCCTATGGCTACCGTTAAAGTCGATACCTCCAACTTCGCCACCGAAGTCCTTCAGTCCGCCGAGCCCGTTGTGGTCGATTTCTGGGCCGAATGGTGCGGCCCGTGCAAGATGATCGCTCCGGCTCTCGAAGAGCTGGCCGTTCAGTTCGAAGGCAAGGTCAAGGTCGCCAAGCTCAACATCGACGAAAACCCGGAGCTGGCTGCCCAGTTCGGCGTTCGCTCGATCCCGACGCTTGCCATGTTCAAGGGCGGTGAAGTTGCTGACATCAAGGTCGGCGCCGCTCCGAAGACAGCTCTGCAGAGCTGGATCTCCAGCGCATCCTGATCGGTATCGACCGCATGAATAAAAAGCCCCGGAGACGGGGCTTTTTTGTTGGTCGGAGAGCACGGGCCATCCCCGCCCTTCGAGGCTTCGCTCCTCAGGGTGAGGATGGAGCGCACACCGTCACACAAAGCCGATCCCCCGCGCATGAGATGAGCTCAATGTGTCGGCTCGTGCAGAAGATTAGCCCTCATGGTGAGGTGCGTAGGCTTCGGAGCTTGTCGAAGAGGCCGGAGCCTCGAACCACGAGGGCGGATGGTAAATAGCAATCCCGCCGGATTTACCGCGGCGGCGTGCCGTTATCGGCGAGGACATCGCCAACCAGATAGAGGGAGCCGCCGATCAGGATGCGCGGCGCCGGCAAATTCGGCACGGCGAACGCCTTGATCGCATCCAGCGCCTCGCCGACATCCGACATGGGTTCCGCCACCAGCCCTGCATCATAAGCCGCATTTGCCAGAATGACCGGATCGATCATGGCATCGCTGCCGCGGATCGGAACGCAATAGACCTTTTCCGCAAGACCGGCGAAAGCCTTGAAATAGCCGACCGGATCTTTCGTATTGATCATGCCGATGATCAGGAACAGGGGCCGCGGCTGGCGTTCCTCGAAATTGGCCATGGCCTCGGCGATCACTTCGCCGGCACCGGGATTGTGGCCACCATCGACCCAGATTTCCGCGCCTTCGGGCGCATGCGATATCAAATCGCCTTCCGTCAGCCGCTGCAGGCGCCCCGGCCACTCGACAGAGGTCATCGCCTTTTCCATCATCGCTTCGGTCACGACGAAGCCGGCAGCCTTGACGGCGCGGATGGCGGCGGCGGCATTGCCATATTGGTGGCGACCCGGCAGGCGCGGCAGCGGCAGGTCGGCCAGGCCGAACTCGTCCTGATAGACCAGCTTGCCATATTCCTCATGGGCGGAAAAATCCTGGCCGAAAACCGCCGTCGGGCAACGAAGTCGCTCTGCCGTCGATATCAGGACATCGAGTGCGGCATCGTATTCCTGATGGCCGATAACGACAGGATGACCCGACTTCATGATACCCGCCTTCTCGGCGGCGATCAGCTCGACGCGATCGCCGAGATAGGGCTGGTGATCGAGCGAAATCGGCATGATGACCGAGACGGCCGGATCGGAAATGACGTTGGTGGCATCGAAGCGACCGCCAAGGCCGACTTCGATGACGGCGGCATCCGCCGGATGTTCGGCAAAGAGAAGAAAGGTTGCAGCCGTCAGGATTTCAAAGACAGTGATCTTCTGGCCGGCATTGGCCTCAGCGATACGGCGCAGCACATCAGCGAAGACGGCATCATTGACGAGCTCGCCACGGCCGTCCTTGACGCCCATGCGGTAACGCTCATGCCAGTTCACCAGATGCGGCGAGGTATGGACATGCACGCTGTAGCCGCCGGCCTCAAGCAGCGCACGGCAGAAGGCCGTGACCGATCCCTTGCCATTGGTGCCGGCGACATGGATCACCGGCGGCAGCTTCTTGTGAGGATTGTCGAGGATATCGAGCAGCCGGGTTATTCTCTCCAGAGAGAGATCGAAGCCCTTGGGGTGCAACTCCAAGAGCTTCTCGATTTCCCGTGCCGCTTCGCTCTTTGCGGATTGATCCATAGCCGTCATCCCGCACCTCCGCCTTTCGGCTGTCTATGATATCAGGCCTTTACCGCTACCGGCAGCGCGGCACCATTTTTGCTCGCAGCGGCCACATCGTTTGCCGGCGCCTTGGTCAGGATCTTCAACAGAGTTGCCAAGGTGTCCGGAATGTCATGGCGCTTGACGACCATGTCCACCATGCCGTGCTCAAGCAGATATTCCGAGGTCTGGAAGCCCTCGGGAAGCTTTTCGCGCAGGGTCTGCTCGATGACGCGCTTGCCGGCAAAGCCGATTTCGGCACCGGGTTCGGCAAGCTGGATATCACCCAGCATCGCGTAGGAGGCCGTGACGCCGCCGGTCGTCGGATTGGTCAGCACGACGATATAGGGCTGGCCCGCTTCCTTCAGCATGTCTACGGCAACCGTCGTGCGCGGCAGCTGCATCAGCGACAGGATGCCTTCCTGCATGCGGGCGCCGCCCGAAGCCGGGAACATGACCAGCGGGCATTTTTCGGCGATCGCACGTTCGAAAGCCTTCACGATGGCCTCGCCGGCCGCCATGCCGAGCGAACCGCCGATGAAATTGAATTCATGGACGACGGCCACGAGCTTCAAGCCGCGAACCTTGCCAAGGCCGGAAAGGATCGTATCCTCCTGCTCGGTCTTGATGCGGCTGTCCTTCAGGCGATCGGTATATTTCTTCGAATCGCGGAACTTCAGCGGGTCCTGCGCGACCTTCGGCTGCGGCAGGGCTTCGTATTCCCCCCTGTCGAAGAGATCGGCAAGGCGGGCCTTGGCCGGCATCTTCATATGGAAGCCGGAGGCCGGAATAACCCACTTATTGTCTTCCAGATCCTTGTGGAAGACCATCTCGCCCGTTTCCGGGCACTTGATCCAGAGATTCTCCGGAACTTCGCGACGGCCCAGCATGGAGTTGATCCGCGGGCGGACGTAGTTCGTGATCCAGTTCAATTCGAAACTCCTAATCGACCAAATTCATCGATATCGTAGTCACCACCTAATGCCCATAGGCCTTTTCTTCAATCCGCAATGATCGAAGACAGGCCTATATGGGGAAACTATTCGGCGGCAACAAGGCGCGCGGAGCGCGTTCCCGTCGACAGGCCGCGCACAAGCGTCGCGACGGCCTGGATGGTGTCAGCCGTCGCCTTGCCATCCTTGGTAAGGCTGGTGGCGATCTGGTTGACGATGGCGGTGCCGACGACAACGCCGTCAGCGGAAGCGCCGATCAGCTTGGCGTGCTCGGCGGTCTTGACCCCGAAGCCGACGCAAACCGGCAATGCGGTGTGTTCCTTGATGCGCTCGACGGCACCCGAGACCAGCGACGGGTCCGGCAGGGCCGAACCGGTAATGCCGTTCATCGAGACATAATAGACGAAACCGGATGTGTTTTTCAGAACCGTCGGCAGGCGCTTGTCATCGGTCGTCGGCGTTGCCAGGCGGATGAAGTTGATGCCCTTGCGGATGGCGGGAATGCAGAGCTCGTCATCCATTTCCGGCGGCAGATCGACGACGATCAGGCCGTCGATGCCGGCGACGATCGCATCGTCAAGAAACTTTTCGACGCCATAGATGTAGATCGGATTGTAGTAACCCATCATCACGATCGGCGTGTCGGCATCGGTCTTGCGGAAATCTGCAGCCAGCTGCAGCGTCTTCTTCAGCGTCTGGCCGGCCTTCAGGGCGCGCTGGCCGGCGAGCTGGATCGCCGGGCCATCGGCCATCGGATCGGAGAAAGGCATGCCGAGCTCGATGACATCGGCACCGGCTTCCGGCAGCGCCTTCATGATGCCGAGCGAGGTCTCGTAATCGGGATCGCCACCCATGAAATAGGTGACGAGTGCCGGGCGGCCTTCAGCCTTCAGAGCGGCGAAGCGTTTGTCCATACGTGCGGTCATGGCGTCTAACTCACATTCCCAGAATCTTGCCGACGGTGAAGATATCCTTGTCGCCGCGGCCGGAGAGGTTCATCAGGATGATCTCGTCCTTGCCCATCTTCGGGGCACGCTTGATCACTTCGGCGAGCGCATGGCTCGGCTCGAGCGCCGGAATGATGCCTTCGAGGCGCGTCAGCGTCTGGAAAGCTTCCAGCGCCTCATGGTCCATGATCGGAACATATTCGGCGCGGCCGATATCGTTCAGCCAGGAGTGTTCCGGGCCGATGCCGGGATAATCGAGGCCGGCCGAAATGGAATGACCTTCCTTGATCTGGCCGTCGCCATCCTGCAGCAGATAGGTGCGGTTGCCATGCAGCACGCCGGGTGAACCGGCTGTGATGGAGGCGCAATGCTCGTCGCCCTCAAGACCCTTGCCGCCGGCTTCGACGCCGACGATCTTGACACCCTCGTCATCGAGGAAGGGATGGAAGATGCCGATGGCATTCGAGCCACCGCCAACGGCAGCGACAACGAGGTCAGGCAGGCGGCCTTCGGCCTCCAGGATCTGGGCGCGGGCTTCGGTGCCGATCACCGCCTGGAAATCGCGGACCATTTCCGGATAGGGATGCGGTCCAGCGGCGGTGCCGATCAGATAATAGGTGTCGTCGACATTGGTGACCCAGTCACGCAGCGCCTCGTTCATGGCGTCCTTCAGCGTGCCGCTGCCTGCCGTCACCGGAATGACCTCGGCGCCCAAAAGCTTCATGCGGAAGACGTTCGGCGCCTGGCGCTCGACATCGGTCGCGCCCATGTAGACGACGCAAGGAAGACCAAAGCGGGCAGCAACCGTCGCCGAGGCAACGCCATGCTGGCCGGCGCCGGTTTCCGCGATGATACGGGTCTTGCCCATGCGCTTGGCGAGCAGGATCTGGCCGATGCAGTTGTTGATCTTGTGCGAACCGGTGTGGTTCAACTCCTCGCGCTTGAAATAGATCTTAGCGCCACCGAGTTCGGCCGTCAGGCGCTCGGCAAAGTACAGTGGGCTCGGGCGGCCGATATAATGCGTTCCCAGCGACTTCAGCTCAGCCTGGAAGACCGGGTCGTCCTTCGCCTTGTTCCATTCCTCCTGCAAATCCAGGATCAGCGGCATCAACGTTTCGGCTACGAAACGGCCACCGTAAATACCGAAACGACCGTCCTCATCAGGGCCGGCGCGGAAGGAATTGGGTTTAGGCGTCTGGTTCACTTTCTACTCCCTGCTGCCGGTTCCGGCAGGCATGCTTCTGCAAAAGCGTCGAAAAACTGGTCGATCTTGCCCAGATCCTTCACACCCGGCGCGCTTTCGACGGCGGAGGAAAGATCCACACCCGTGGCCCTGGTGGATGCCAAAGCGCGGGCGACATTGTCCTTGTTGACCCCACCGGACAGCATATAGTCCACCCGATCGTCGAGCCAGCTCATCAGGCTCCAATCGAAGGACACGCCGTTTCCGCCCGGCAGATCCGAGCCGGCGGGCGGCTTGGCGTCGAACAGGAAACGGTCCGCAATGCCGATGTAGGATTCCACCCGCTTCAGATCGTCGGCGTCACGCACCGACATCGCCTTCATGACGGGGACATTATAGACCGCTTTGATCGTCAGCACACGCTCCGGGCTTTCATTGCCATGGAGCTGCAATATGTCCGGCTTCACCAGCGACATGATCTCGTCGAGATCGTCATTGCCGGGATTGACCGTGACGGCAACGATCTTTGCCTTGCCGCGGGCACGCTCGGCCAGCAGGCCGGCCATGTCGGGCTCGATATAGCGCGGGCTCTTTTCGAAGAAGATAAAGCCGATATGCGTCGCGCCGCGCTCAAGAGCGCGATCCACCGCTTCCGGCGTCTTCAGACCACAAATTTTGACATCGGGGCTCATGGCAGCGGAGTGACATGAAAATTGGAAAGAGTCGAGCCTAAAGGCGACGTTGGCGGGATTTTTGCGTGGCTCTTACCTTGGCGACGCATAGCTCAATCGAAGTCGATGGCGTGCAGCTGGCTGCCGTAGCGTTTCAGCCAGGTCTTCGCCTCGTCCATGTCTGGGCAAAGCTTGAGGCAGAGCGCCCAGAAGCGCGGACCGTGGTTCATCTCGCGCAGATGCGCGACTTCGTGGGCCGCGAGATAGTCGATGACCAAGGGCGGCGCCATGACGATGCGCCAGGAAAAGCTGAGATTACCCTGCGAGGAGCAGGAGCCCCAGCGGCTGCGGGTATCCTTCATAGTGATGGACGTGACCGTGGCGCGGATGGCCTTGGCGTGTATTGCGACAAGCCTTTCCAGATCGGCGCGGGCTTCCTTCTTCAGGAACGTCGCAATGCGGCGGCCGGCATGTTCGGGCATGCCGCTGACGCGCAGCACCGGCATACCATCGACGATGACGGCTTCGGTGAGGCCGCGGAGAGTTCCCGTGTGCTCGATCCGATGGCGCACACCGCGCAGGAGGATTTCGCTGCCGCTGCGCAGATTGCTTTCGGCGGAAAATTTCGCGAGCTTGGTCAGGAGCCAGCCCTGATGACGGTCGAGGAAGGCATTGACCTCACGGGCGGAGAGACCGCGCGGGACGGTCATCTTCAACGCCCGTCCGCCGGGCTCGATCCTGAGCGTAATGCGCGTTGCGCGCTCATGCTGGCGGATGGTGAGCGGCATCAAGCGGCCGGCGACATCGAGGGTGCGCGTTTCCGGCGCGGCTGGTTTGGCCTGCGGTTTTCGGGATCTGGAAAGCAGCGGAAACATGAGGCAGTTTTATATGATTCGCCAAAGCGCGTCGCAATCTTTCAGATTGGCTTCCGGTGCTTTGGCCTTCGATTTTTGCATGTCGTTGTCGCAAAGCCGCTGCGCAATTTTGCACAACTTGCTTTGCGGGCTCCGGCAAAGAAAAACCGGCATCCGTTGATGCCGGTTTCGACTATATGATGCGGTTGCCTTCATAAGCCCATCACGGGGTCTGGAATTCGGTCGGCGAGCCGCCATTGTCGTTGCGCTTGACGCTGTTGCGCTCGCGCATGAAGCGGTCGAACTCCTCCTGATCCTTGGCACGGCGCAGTTCGCGGGCATAGGCATCGAAGTCGGCGCGCATTTCATCCAGCTTGCGGCGTTCCTGCTCGAGGCGTTCAAGCTCTGCCCGGCGCCAGTCGTCAAAGGCGACGTTGCCGGTCGAAGAGAAGGAATGGCGATGACGATTGCGATAACGTCCGCAGCCAGCAAACATGCCGTCGGTCCTTTCGTTCACATCCCGTTTGAATTCCCGCAAACGTTCTCCGAAGAGAATATAGGCGAGCATGGCGAAGCCCAGCGGCCAGAAGACCACGAAGCCGAGCACCATCAAGGCAATAGTAGCCGGAGTCCAATCCGGGCGAAGCAATGCAGATTGGTTCATTGTCAGGTATCCTCGCACGGCGCATCGCCCTCCGACCGATACCGATCGATGGAAAGCTTTCTGCGCGTTTTTTAAAGCTCTACCTGCATCTCAGCGCGTTCCAAGGACGCGCGGCGCGGCAAACGGCCCGATCTCTGCGGTACCGCTGGAATCGAGATGGTAACCTCTTCGTGAGGCTTCAATGGCATTGCCTGACGGAATCGGACAAGTGCTTGAATCCGCCGGGATAATTCAACAAAAGCTAATGTTTTGCTTTGCCAGCGGATGCTTTGATTTTGCTTGCCCCCAAAACTGCACGGCAGTTTTAGGGGTCTTGCCTCATCAGGCCGACTTGCCGCCTTTGATGACCCGCTTGACGACCGGGCGACCGGTGCGGGCATGTTCGCGCGTGAAGGCCAGGATGCGCGGCGCGATCTCGCGGCGGAAACGCGAGCCATTGAAGACACCGTAATGGCCGACATCCGGCTGCAGATAGTGCATGCGCATATGGTCGGGGATATTGGTGCAGATGGTCTGCGCCGCATGCGTCTGGCCGACGCCGGAGATATCGTCATTCTCGCCTTCGACGGTCAGAAGCGCGACATTGCGAATGGCCGTGGGATCGACACGCTGGCCGCGATGCATGAGCTCGCCCTTGGGCAGCGCATGCTTGATGAAAACCTGATCGACCGTCTGCAGATAGAATTCCGCCGTCAGGTCCATAACAGCCAGATATTCGTCATAAAAATCGCGGTGCTTTTCGGCCGGCTCGCCGTCGTTCTTGACGAGATGCACGAAGAAATCCTTGTGCGCGATCATGTGCCGGTCGAGGTTCATCGACATGAAGCCGGAAAGCTGCAGGAAGCCCGGATAGACCGGGCGCATGAAGCCCGGCTGCGGCCAGGGTACGTTCATGACGACATTGTCGGCAAACCATTCCAGCGGCTTGTCCTTGGCAAGCTGGTTGACGGCCGTCGGATTTATACGGGTATCGATGGGACCACCCATCAGTGTCATCGACGAAGGCGCCAGACGGTCGCCGGACGCTTCCATGACGGCTGCTGCCGCCAATACCGGCACCGACGGCTGACAGACGGCGACGACATGGGTATCCGGGCCGAGGTGATGCAGCATCTCGATGACGTAATCGATATAGTCTTCCAGATCGAAGGTGCCTTCCGTCATCGGCACCATGCGGGCATCGATCCAGTCGGTGATGTAGACATCGGCACCCGGCAGAAGGGCTTCGACGGTGCCGCGTAGCAGCGTGGCGTAGTGGCCCGACATCGGCGCCACGATCAGGATGCGGGGATCGGTACCGTGGCCGGCGGGCAAGCTGCGTTCGAAACGAATGAGGTTGCAGAAGGGCTTCTTCCAGACGATCTTCTCGTAGACGGACACCGGCCTGCCCTCGATGACGGTCTCGTGCAGCCCGAACTCCGGCTTGCCGTAACGTCTGGTCGTGCGCTCGAAAACCTCGAGGCTTGCCGTCAACGTGCGGCCGAACACCGTATGCGAGAGGGGATTGAGGGGATTGGCATAGGCCAGGCGCATCATATCAGCCGCGACGCGAAAAGGGGCGAGGGCGGCATGATTGAGTTCGTAAAACTGATAAAACATGGGGGGCTTTACCTTTCGTGATGCGGGTCTGCGACCTCGCCAATCACCTGATCATTGAAACGCACGCTCCTCGCGCGTCGCTTGCCTTCGCTGCGGCGCTCCTCCGGTCGCGCCGTGCAGCAGGATAATCGCGGCTCCTCAGGCGCAATCATTATCCTTTAAGCTCTTACTATCCAGCCTAACAGCTTTTTGCTGCAGAGCAACATAACCATTGCCGGTTCTTTCGATAAAAAATGCCGGAGAATCGCTTCTCCGGCATCAAGATTGATCTCAAAAAGTTAAAGTTCCTGAGCCTGCACGCATCAAGCGTCGGCAAGGAAAGTTTGCTTCTGGGTGCCGAGGCCTTCCATGCCAAGCTCGACGACGTCGCCAGGCTTCAGATACTGCGGCGGCTTCATGCCCATGCCGACGCCGGGAGGCGTGCCGGTGGAGATGACATCGCCCGGGTGCAGAGACATGAACTGGCTGAGATAGGACACGAGGAAGGCAACGCCATAGACCATGGTTTTGGTCGACCCGTTCTGCATCGTCTTGCCGTTGACCTTCAGCCACATGCCGAGGTTCTGCGGATCGGCAACTTCGTCCCTGGTAACGAGCCAGGGGCCGATCGGGCCGAAGGTGTCGCAGGACTTGCCCTTGGTCCACTGGCCCGAGCGCTCGGTCTGGAAGGCGCGTTCGGAAACGTCGTGCGAGACGCAGTAACCGGCGACATAATCGAGAGCATCGGCTTCGCTGACATATTTCGCCGTCTTGCCGATAACGACGCCGAGCTCGACCTCCCAGTCGGTCTTTTCAGAGCCGCGCGGGATCAGCACGTTGTCGTTCGGGCCAACGATAGCAGAGCTTGCCTTCATGAAGATGATCGGTTCCGGCGGCACGGTGGCGCCCGTTTCGGCAGCGTGGTCGGAGAAATTCAGGCCGATGCAGATGAACTTGCCGGTGCCGGCAACGCAGGCGCCGAGGCGGCCTTCGGCCAGTTCGGGCAGGCTCTTCGGATCGAGCGCTGCGATCTTCGCGAGGCCAGCGGGCGAAATCGCCTCGCCGCCAATATCGGCGACGTGAGCGGAGAGATCGCGGATCTTGCCATCGCTATCGAGAAGCGCCGGCTTTTCCTTGCCGACTTCGCCAACACGCAACAATTTCATGGATTTTCCTTCCCTGCATTTTCAAAGACGAGATTGCTTTCAGAGCCAAAATTGATGGCGCCATATATGAACGAATTATTCACCAGTGTCATCAAGCGATTTCGAAGAGCATAGCATGTCCGGCGCTGCCGCGCCGGAACAACAGTTTCTCTAAAGCGCATCGCGATCTCTGAGCCTCGCTTCGTGCGCTTTAGCTTTTTGATTTAGCGCATGTCGCTACCGCAAGACCGCTGCACACCTTTGCGCGACATGCTTCAGGAGGCAGGCAACGATCTGGCGATTTCGAGGATGACATCGAAAGCTGTATCAATGTCATCAGCCGTCGCTTCGAACTGTCCGGCCTGGAAACGAATGACGAGACGGCCAGCGACGCGTGTCTGCGTCAGATAGATGCGACCATCATTGTTGATCGCTGTAATCAGGCGCTGAGTATGCTCCTCCTGAGCAACGCCCAAAGGCGCCTTGTGATCGAAGGAGAACAGCGACAGGAACGGTTGGGTGACGATCTCGAAATCCGGCTCTGCCGCGAGGCGCTTAGCCAGATTCTGCGACCAGGCGACGTGGTTGCGGATCATCGTGCGCAGCCCTTCCAGCCCGTGATAACGCAGGAGGAACCAGAGCTTCAGCGCCCGGAAGCGGCGACCGAGCGGCACCGACCATTCCGAATAGTTGATGATGCCGTCGTGGCCGTGGGTGCGCAAATATTCCGGCTGGATCGCCAAGGTCCTTACCAGCGCATCCGGTTCGCGGACGAACTGGACGGAGCAATCGAACTGTGCTCCGAGCCACTTATGCGGGTTGAAGACGACGGAATCGGCCCGCTCGACACCCCGCCACAGGTCACGGAATTCCGGGCAAATCATCGCGGAGCCGGCCCAGGCGGCATCCACATGCACATAAAGACCGTTTGCATGGGCAACATCGACGACGGCAGCGATATCATCGCAGGCGCCGACGCTGGTGCCGCCGACGCAGGCAATGACGCCGGCGGGCAGCAGACCGGCGGCGCGGTCCCGCTCTATCGCGTCGGCAAGCGCCTGCGGATCCATTGATTTGTTCGGGCCACCGGAGGGAATGCGGACCAGATTTTCGGCACCGACGCCGGCAATCCAAATGGCGCGATCGATCGAGGTGTGAACCTGATCGGTGGAATAGATGCGCACGGTCTTGTTGGCCGCGAGGCCACGGCTGTTTCCCTGCCAGTCAAGCGCTCTCTCGCGCATGACAAGCACGGCCGCAAGAGTTGCCGTCGACGCAGAATCCTGTATGACGCCGGTAAAGCTTTCCGGCAGGCCGAGGGCCTGGCGTAGCCAATCGACCACCTTGGTTTCAAGCTCGGTGGCGGAAGGCGATGTCTGCCAGAGCATGCATTGGGCGGCGATGGCACTGACCAGATATTCGGCGACCACGGAGACCGGAGCTGCATTGGCGGGGAAATAGGCAAAGAAGCGCGGATGCTGCCAATGCGTCATCCCGGGAACGAGGATATCCTCAAAATCCTTGAAGATATCCTCCATGGCTTCGCCCGATTCCGGTGGAGAATCAGCAATATGCGCCGATATTTCGCCCGGCGCCATCTTCGCCCGAACCGGCCTGTCACGAAGCGAGGCGCGATAGTCCGCGCCCCAGTTTGCCGCCTTCTCCGACCATTGCCGGAACTCTTCCCAATTCATGCCGATCCTCCCCGCTTTATCGATTGAGGCGGACCTTAGACCGGTTTTGGAATAGGGTCGAGTATCAGAAAAGCTCGTCGAGAGCAGGCCCGAGCGGCACGATACCGCTCGGATTGAGCGTGGCTATCGAGTAGTATCCGCGCTTGACGTGATCGAAACTGACCGTCTCTGCAATGCCGGGCCAGTCCAGCATGCGGCGGCAGAAGGACTGGAGATTGGCATAGTCCGAGAGCCGGCGGAGATTGCACTTGAACAGGCCGTGATAGGCGACATCGAAGCGAACGAGGGTGACGAACAGCCTGATATCGCTTTCGGTGGGATGATCGGTAAAGAGGAAGTCCCTACCTTCCAGCTCCGCCTCGACCCGATCGAGGCAATCGAACACCTCGGTGAAGGCTTCTTCATAGGCAAGCTGCGTTGTCGCAAAGCCGGCGCGGTAGACGCCATTGTTGAGGGCGGGATAGATCCGGGCGTTGAAGCTGTCGATGTCCGCTCGTTTGGATGCCGGGTAAAGATCGATATCCTGACGGGCGAGATCGCCGAAGCCCTCATTCAGCATCCGCAGAATATCGGATGACTCATTGTTGACGATCGTGCCGGTCTTCTTGTCCCAAAGGACGGGCACGGTGGCGCGGCCGGTGAAGGCTGGGTCGGCCTTGGTGTAAATCTCGTGCATGTAGGTGACGCCATTGACGGCGTCATTCGTGGCACCGGGATAATCGCCAAAACGCCAGCCCTGTTTGGAGAGCACGGGCTCGACAATGGAAACGGAAATAGCCTCTTCCAGGCCCTTCAGCTTGCGCCCGATCAGCGTGCGCGATGCCCAAGGGCAGATCAGAGCGACATAGAGATGGTAACGGCCGGTTTCCGCCTTGAAACCACCCTCGCCCATCGGGCCAGCCCGGCCGTCGGGCGTGACCCAATTGCGAAAGCTCGAGGTCTGGCGAACGAAGCCGCCCTTCTCATCCTTGGCCTGGACCGGTTGCCAATCTTCCGTCCATTTTCCGTTTACCAGCAAAGCTCAGTCTCCACGCGCGGGTTTCTTATTCAACCACAGCATAGCGGAACAGAATTTCACTGGAATAACGCAAACTTGAAACAGACTGTCTACCTGGCGCAGGCAGATGCGGTTATGTATGAAAACCTGCAACTTTTGATCAAGTTCACTGGAGCATCCTATGGCGACATCCGTTTCCACGGTCACGACCGATCATGCCAGCCGTTATTTGCAGCAACTCTGCAAGCACTGGAGCCACAAATTTGAAGTGGAATTCAACGAGACCGCTGGCAAGGTGCCGTTCAGTCCGGGAGCATCCCTTGAATTGGCCGCAGATACCGCGAAGCTGATCCTGACGTTGAACGTCGCAAAGCCAGAGGATCTCGAGCGCCTGCAGGATGTCGTCGCCGATCATCTCAAGCGCTTCGCCTTCCGCGAAGAACTCGACTTTGTCTGGATCCCCGACGCGAGTGCCGCGTAACTTTCTTATCCAACTCCCAAGACCTGCAACTGGTTCACCTAGACGAAAGAAGCCCCTATGACATCAAGCAACAGCCGCGAATCCCAGTATCCGATCGACAAGCTCTTTCTGGATCGCTGGTCGCCGCGCGCCTACTCCAACGAACCCATGCCAGAAGCCGACCTGCTGACTATCCTGGAAGCAGCGCATTGGGCGCCGTCCGCATCGAACCTTCAGCCCTGGCGCTTCCTTTATGCCCTTCGCGGCTCGGAAAACTGGGACAAGTTCCTGAGCGTCCTGGTCGAGTTCAACCAAGGCTGGGTAAAGTCCGCATCCGCGCTGCTTTTCGTTATTTCCCGCACCCATAGCGGTGAGCTTGGTTCCGACGAACAGAAGCCCAGCTACAGCCACTCGTTCGACGCTGGCGCGGCCTGGGGCTTCCTTGCGGTCCAGGCACATCTAGCCGGCTACGAAGCGCACGGGATGACCGGCTTCCACGTCGAAGAATCCTATGAAGTCCTCGGCATTCCCAATGGTTTCCGCGTCGAGGCCGCCGTCGCGATCGGCAAGATCGGCGACAAGAACCAGCTTCCGGAAAAGCTGCGCGAGCGCGAAGTACCAAGCCAGCGCAAGCCGCTTTCGGACGTCGCCTTCAACGGCACTTTCATCGCCAAGTAATTGAACCGAATAGAAAAGGCCCGCCTGGATTTCCGGCGGGCCTTTTTCTTTTTGCGGCATTTTTCTCCGTCCGGACGGAAAACCGCTGCGGACCTCTCCTGAAAATACCCAGATCAGATGTCGAGGTTGGCGACGTTCAGGGCGTTGTCCTGAATGAATTCGCGTCTGGGCTCTACCTCGTCGCCCATAAGGCGGGCGAACAGGCCATCGGCATCCGTCGCATCGTTGACCCTTACCTGCAGCAGCGTGCGGACGTTCGGATCAAGCGTCGTTTCCCAGAGCTGTTCGGCATTCATCTCACCGAGGCCCTTGTAGCGCTGCATGGTAAGACCCTTGCGGCCGGCCGTGAAGATCGTTTCCAGTAGCTTGCGTGGTCCGGAAATCTCGGTCTCGCCATCGCGGCGTACGAGCTTCGGCGGCACGATGTAGGTTTCCTTAAGCCGCGCGCCGAGCTGATCGATGAGGCGCGCATCCTGCGAGCCGATCAGCGCCATGTCGAGAAGCACGACTTCCTTGACGCCGCGCACCATGCGCTCGAAGCGCAAACCACCTTCACCCGTCACGATGCCGTTCCAACCACGCTCGGTTTCCTCGGCAATGAGGTCGAGCCGCTTGGCAACGTCATCCGCAAGAACCGTCGCCCGGGCCTGATCGCTGACCAGTTCGGCATTGAGGGCGCCGGCAATCGCCGCCTGTTCAACGACATCGCGATTGTAGCGCGAGTGCAGATTGTCGATCAGCGTGCGCAGGCGCAACGCGTCGGAGATCACTTCGCGCAGATCCTGGCCGGCGCGGACTTCGCCGCCGCCGATCCGCAGGCTCGCATCGTCGAGGCCCTGCCCGATCAGATATTCTTCCAGCGCCTTCTCGTCCTTCAGATACTGAACCGACTTGCCGCGCGTCACCTTATAGAGCGGCGGCTGGGCGATATAGAGATGGCCGCGCTCGATGAGTTCAGGCATCTGGCGGAAGAAGAAGGTGAGCAGCAGCGTGCGGATGTGGGCGCCGTCGACGTCTGCGTCCGTCATGATGATGATCTTGTGATAGCGCAGCTTGTCGGCGTTGAATTCGTCCTTGCCGATGCCGGTGCCGAGCGCGGTGATCAGCGTGCCGATTTCCTGGCTGGACAGCATCTTGTCGAAACGGGCGCGCTCGACGTTGAGGATCTTGCCGCGCAACGGCAGGATGGCCTGGTTTTCGCGCGAACGGCCCTGCTTGGCCGAACCGCCTGCGGAGTCGCCCTCGACGAGGAAGACTTCGGACTTGGCGGGATCGCGCTCGGAGCAATCGGCAAGCTTGCCGGGCAGAGATGCAATATCGAGCGCACCCTTGCGACGGGTCAGTTCACGCGCCCTGCGGGCTGCTTCGCGAGCGGCCGCTGCCTCTACGACCTTGCCGACCAGAACCTTGGCTTCGGACGGATGTTCTTCGAGCCAGGTGCTGAGGGCTTCGTTGACCAGGCTTTCCACGACCGGGCGAACCTCGGAGGAAACCAGCTTGTCCTTGGTCTGAGACGAGAACTTCGGGTCGGGAACCTTGACCGACAGCACGGCCGTCAGACCTTCGCGGCAATCGTCACCCGTCAGCGTCACCTTCTCCTTCTTGGTGATGCCCGAGGAGTCGGCATAGGAGGTGATCTGGCGCGTCAAGGCAGCACGGAAGCCGGCCATATGCGTGCCGCCGTCGCGCTGCGGGATGTTGTTGGTGAAGCAGAGGACGTTTTCGTGGTAGCTGTCGTTCCACCACATGGCCACTTCGACCGTGATGCCGTCCTTTTCGCTGCGGATCGACACCGGCTTCTGAACCAGCGGCTTCTTGGCGCGATCGAGGTAAGCGACGAAGGCTTCCAGGCCGCCATCATAAAGCATCTCTTCCTGCCGGACGTCCGAATGACGTTTGTCGGTGAGAAGGATGCGAACGCCGGAATTCAGGAAGGCAAGTTCGCGCAGGCGATGCTCGAGCGTGCCGTAGTCGAACTCAATCATGGTGAAGGTTTCTGAGCTCGGCATGAAGCTCACTTCGGTGCCGGTCAAGTTGCTGGAATCGCCGGTTTCCTTCAACGGCGCATCCGCGACGCCGTGGGTGAAGCTCATTTCATGGATCTTGCCCTGGCGGCGGATCTTCAGCTTCAACCAGACAGACAGCGCGTTGACGACCGAAACGCCGACGCCATGCAGACCGCCCGAAACCTTGTAGGAATTCTGGTCGAATTTGCCGCCGGCGTGCAGCTGGGTCATGATGACTTCGGCAGCGGAGACGCCTTCGCCGGTGTGGATATCCGTCGGGATGCCGCGACCGTTGTCGGTGACCGTTACCGAGCCATCGGGATTGAGGGTCACCGTGACGATATCGGCATGACCGGCCAAGGCTTCGTCAATCGCGTTGTCGACGACTTCGTAGACCATGTGATGCAGGCCCGAGCCATCGTCCGTATCACCGATATACATGC
Organism: Rhizobium sp. NPDC092011; assembly: GCF_044756305.1. Taxonomy (NCBI): domain Bacteria; kingdom Pseudomonadati; phylum Pseudomonadota; class Alphaproteobacteria; order Hyphomicrobiales; family Rhizobiaceae; genus Rhizobium; species Rhizobium sp. NPDC092011. The sequence continues at coordinate 573,035 of NZ_JBIVSO010000004.1, read as the reverse complement.
CGGGACGCTTGCGCACGGCATCGAGGCCCTTCAGAACCTTGATGCTATCTGCGCCATACTCGGCGTTCCCGCCGTTTTCGGTTACGGATGTATCGGTCATTTATTGAAGTCTTTCCAGTGTTTAGAGAATCTCGCCGATCACTGCCGAATCAGCGGCTTTTCTTGCTCTGAATATAGGATGTTTCACCCCGAACTTCCAAACGGAAGGCCCCCACATCCGGCATAAAGCAGGGGATTAAGGCGCTTTTCAGCCGGTTTTTCCGGCATTTTCCAGAACGCGGGCTAGCTCTTGGATCGTTGCGGCGTCAATGTTACGAATCTTGACCGCCAGATGGTTGACGAAGGCGGTATGTTCGGCGGAAAGCCCCGATGTATCGACCACGACCCGCGGGTCGGAAAATCGCGCCAACAGGAACAATTCCTCGGCCTCATCCCAGATGATGTTGAAGTAGCCGGCGATACGCTGCAGCAGATCGAAGGTCGGCGTGCCGCGCTTTCCATGCTCCAAGGCGGATAGATAGGCGGGTGTCACATTCAGCGCTGCGGCCATTTCCTTCTGCGAGACGCCCTTGCGCAATCTCAGTTTTCGCACCGCTTCGCCGAAAGGGGTCAAAGCTTCTCCTCCTTCCCACGCGAGAGACGAATGTAAAGTGCACCGTCGCCGCCGTGGTGCTGCGCCGCCGTCTCGTAAGAGGAGATCAGGAAGCGGAATTCGGGCTTGGAAAACCATAGCGGCACGGCGCGCTTGAGCGCCCCTTCGCTGCCCATCGAGCTGCCCTTGCCTGTGATGACGAGCACATGGCGCAGACCGCGCCCATGGGCACGCAGAAGGAAATCCAGAAGCATGCCGTGCGCTTCGCTCTGGATAAGGCCGTGAAGATCGATCCGAGCCTCCAGCGCCAGCCGCCCCTTGGCGATCTTGCGCTTGACCGGACGTTCGAATGGATGATGCTGGCCGGAAGGCTGCTTTGCCGGTGCCGGCGTATTTTGAGCGTCTGCAGTTGTCGGCGCCATTGCTGCCTTGGCGGCGCGGGTCTTTTCCTCGTTCTCCGCTTCGGCTGCCAGCGCCGCTTCAAAAGCCTCCATCTCGGCCATTCGACCGGGCATGGGCCGGGCGCTTTTGGCAACCCTGCCCCAGAGAATGCGATCCTCTGTGCTGAGCTTGCGCTCCTTGTCTTTTCGTTCCGGGGCCATCAGCCAAACCTTCGCGCTGCCGCCTTTGGAATGAATATATAAAAATCCGCGTCATTGCGCACGGTGCCGGCAAGCTCGCCTGCGTCGTAACCCGAGCCCGTGAAGATATCGCCCCGCGCCGGACCTACGATAGCGGAGCCGGTGTCGAGCGCCAGCATCAGCCGTGCAAACGGTTTGCCGCCATCGAGATGCGTCAGGCTTTCCGAGCGGATAAAGAATGGGAAACCGAACGTGTGGATCAGCCGATCGACCGCCAGCGAGCGGCCGGCGACCAGCGGCACCTTGGCGGCTGCGATCGGACCGAGGGTCTCATCGCTGACATCTGCCTCGCGGAAGAAAATGTAGGACCGGTTGTGTGCGAGGACTTCATCGACCTGCTCCGGGTGCGCATAAAGCCAATCGCGGATCGTCTGCATGGAGATCGTCGCGCGATCCAGCAAGCCACGGTCGATCAGCAGGCGTCCGACGGCAGAGAAAGGGTGCCCGGCCTTGGCGGCATAAGTGATGCGGCCAAGACGTCCATCCGGATAGCGCAGACGCGCCGCGCCCTGCACATGCACGAAGAAGGCGTCGACCCTGGATTTCGCCCAGGCGATTTCCAAACCCTTGCCTTCAAGGTAGCCCCGATCGATCTCGCCGCGATCGGGGTAGGCCGAGATGGCTCCATCGCGAAGGCGCCCGAACATATAGGAAGCGTCGAGGGTCGCGGGCCGATTGCCATCGTCGAGATCGATCAGATCATCCGGCCGGCGATAGAAGGGATATCGATAGGTTTCGTCCGGAATGGCCGAGACTTCGATTTCCGGTTCGAAAAATGCCGTAACGAAACCGCTGCCACCGTCGCTGCGACGAACGAAGAACGGCCGGCAGTGCTCCTCGAAGAAAGCACGGGCTTCCGCGGCATCTCGCGGGTCGTTTGTCTCGGCCGCGTCGAGCAGTGCCAACAGATCGTCGGCGGTCAGCCCTGCCATGCCGGTGCGATAGGGTTTTACATCTCGGATATGGGTCCGACAGTCCTTCATGGCGCGAAAAAGGCTGGAAGGATCGTCATCCCCCCAGCCCTTCAAATCAGCGAAGGTTGCCGGCTCCAGCCTGAATTCCTGCGATGGGCTCGTCATTGTTCGGATTCGGTTGCCACAAGTTTCCAGTTAGGATCGCGGGAACGCGTGTCGCGGGCAAAGGTCCAGAGATCGCTGATCTCCGCCACAGCCTCTGCATCGCCGTCGATCAAGGTACCCGCCTTGTCGTAGGTGGCCGAGATCATCTGGCTGACGATGCGCATGGTGACGAATGCTTCGGTTCCCTTGGCCTCGGCCGTGACGATATCGGCCTTGTCGATGCCGACGAAAGTCGACTTGACCTTCTCGCCCTTGCCTTCGCGTTCGGCGATAGCAGCATCGAAGCCTTCATAGACCTCGGGAGACAAAAGTCCCTTCAGGGATTTGCGATCACCGTCGGCAAAAGCCATGACGATCATCTCATAAGCCATGCGGGCGCCGTTGACGAATTCCTTCGGGTTGAAGGAAGGATCGGCCTTGCTGATCTCGCGCAACGAGTCATTCAGCTGCGTACCGGCCGGCGTGAAGGCATCGACGGCTGCAAAACGATCTTCCTCTTCGGTCGCATCGCGGCGCGGCAGCGTTACCACCTTGCCTGCATCCGGCGGCGTCGGGCCATTTGCCGAATCAGCGGAACCATAGAGATCGCGCGGCGGCTTCTCGTTCCCCGTGCGGCGGCCAAGGACACTGCGCAACTGAAAGAAGATCAGCACCGCCGCCACCAGGAAAAAGATCGTCACAAAGTCGTTTGCACCCATCTCGTATCGGAACCACCGTTAAAATTAAAAGAACAATCCCCATATAGTCCGCATCGATCTATCATTCAAATAGCGGACCACTTTCTTTATTATATGCGAGAAACCAACGCCTACGCGAAGAAACCCGCTTTCAGGACCACCGTAACATGCGCCTATCACTTCTTCCTATCTTCGTTTTTCTGATGCCGCTGGCTGAAATTGCCGGCTTCATCGTCGTCGGAAAGCTGATCGGCGTCTGGGCAACCCTGGGGCTCGTCATCCTCAGCGTCGTTCTCGGCGCCATGCTGCTCAGGATTCAGGGTATTGGCATCCTGCAGCGCATCTCGGCGGAAAGCCGCAACGGCGGCGATCCCGGCCGCGAGATGGTACATGGCGCCATGATCGTCGTTGCCGCGATCTTCCTGATGCTGCCCGGCTTTATCTCCGACATCATCGGCCTCCTGCTTTTCATTCCGGCCGTGCGTGATCTTGCCTGGACGATGCTGCGCAAGCGTATCGTTGTCGTCGGCAATTCCCGCGCCTTCCGGCGTGGGCAGGCAGCCGGCGCCGGCCCGCAAGCCCGGCCGCGCGATGCCGGAACGGTGGTCGATCTCGACGAAAGCGATTTCCATCGCGAGCCCAAGCGCAACTCGCCCTGGTCGGACCAGAAGCGGCTCGAGGACTAGAACGACAGCCCGAAGGCGCTGGGGCATAAGGGTTGTAAGCCACTATTCGAAATGCTAGATGGCGACACCCATCGAGACGTGAGAGGACACCCCATGGCCAACGAGACCAACGGCAACGGTGCAGCCAGCCCGAGCCTCAGCATCCTTGCTCAGTACACCAAGGATCTTTCCTTCGAAAATCCGGGTGCGCCGCGCTCGCTTCAGGCCCGGGAAAATGCTCCGGACATCAATATCAATGTCAACGTGAACGCCAACCCGCTGTCGGACGAAGATTTCGATGTCGTGCTGACGCTGAATGCCGAAGCCAAGGATGGCGAGCGCGTGCTCTTCCACACCGAGCTGGTTTACGGCGGCGTCTTCCGCGTTACCGGCTTCCCGCAGGAACACATGCTGCCGCTGCTCTTCATCGAGTGCCCGCGCCTGCTCTTCCCGTTTGCCCGTCAGATCATTGCAGACGTCACGCGCAATGGCGGCTTCCCGCCGCTGATGATCGACCCGATCGATTTCGCGCAGATGTTCACGCAGCGCATGGCCGAAGAACAGGCCCGCTCGCAGGTTTCGGCCGTTCCGAACTAAGCACCCATCTTTTCCATCTCTGGAAACTGAAATGCCCGGACATCGATCCGGGCATTTTCTTTTTGGTGATTTGGGATATCCCGCCTAAAGCGCGTCGCGCATTCCTACTGGAACTGTTTTATTCCGAAGTGCGGTATTTGGACCAGATGCCCTTCTCTCCGAGCTTGGCGACCAGGGCCGCGTGGGCGGCTTGCTCTTCCTGGCTCAATCTGCTGGCGAGAGGACTGGGTCTTGCAAAGACGTCGGCGACGACCTCGTCCGAATCCTCGTTCTGCCGCGATCGTGACGATGAGTTGCTGCCGAGGCCGAGAGCGGTCTGACGGCCGCCGATCATCTCGATGTAGACTTCGGCCAGCAGTTCGGAGTCGAGCAGCGCGCCGTGCTGGGTGCGGTGCGAATTGTCGATGCCATAGCGCCGGCAGAGCGCATCCAGCGAGTTCGGCCCCATAGGATGCTTGCGCCTTGCCATGGCGAGCGTATCGATCACCATATCGGGCAGGATCGGCGGCCGGCCCAATCTTGCGAACTCCGCATTGACGAAGCCCATGTCGAAGGTGGCGTTATGGGCGATCCACTTGGCATCGCCGAAGAATTCGAGGATCTGGTCCGCAACCTCTTCGAAGGGCGGCTTGTCCTTCAGCGATTCATCCGTGATGCCATGGACGGCCAGAGCGTCCGGATGCACCTTGCGGTCGCCCGGATTGATAAAGAGGTGTAGCGTCTTGCCGGTCGGGAAGTGGTTGATCAGCTCGATCCCGCCGATTTCGATGATACGGTCCGCCTTGTTGTCGAGGCCCGTGGTTTCCGTATCGAAAATGATTTCGCGCATGTCGAGGCTCCGCCTTCCTAGTTTCCGCCCTGCTGCTTGCGCCGCAGATCCGCAATGATTTCCTTCACCTGCCCGCGTGCCGCATCGATGCTTCCGCCGGTATCGATAACATAGTCGGCCCGCGCCCGCTTTTCCGCATCCGGCGTTTGGCGGGAGAGAATCATATTGAATTTTTCCTCTGTCATACCCGGCCGGGCAAGCACTCTTTCCCGCTGAATCTGTGGATCGCAGCTGACGACGACGATCTTGTCCAGCCTTTGGTCGGCACCTGTCTCGAACAGCAGCGGGATATCCAGCACCACCATATCGGCGCCGGCTTGACGATGCTGCTCCAGAAACTGGTTTTCTCGCTGGCGCACGAGCGGATGAACGATGGCTTCGAGCCGCTTGAAACCGGAGGGATCGCCCGCAAGCTTCCGACTAAGCTCCTGCCGATCAACCTTGCCGCTACCGGTGGAGCCCGGAAAGGCGGCCTCGACCAGCGGAACGGCTTCGCCACTATAGAGATCGTGCACGACCGCATCGGAATCGTTCACCGGGATTCCTGCCTCGGCAAAGAGTTTCGCCGAGGTGGATTTTCCCATACCGATCGATCCTGTCAGCCCGATCCTCAACATCAATGCTTTTCCATGTCGGCGATGACCAAAGCCCGCAATGTTTCGTCGACCATCGGCCGCTTTCCGAACCACTTTTCGAAGCCGGGCACCGCTTGGTGCAACAGCATGCCGAGACCATCAACAATGGCAAAACCCTGTTCTTCAGCCTGCACCAGAAGCGGCGTTTTCAACGGCACATACACAATGTCGGTAACGACGGCGCCGTGGACAAGGGGGGTGAAGTCGATCCGAGGTGCCGCTTCGCCATCCATGCCGAGCGAGGTCGTGTTGATGAACAGGCCGGCGCCCTGCATGACCTCGCCGAGCGCTGCCATCGGATGGGCATGAACGCGTTCGCCGAAGCGGTCTGCCAATTCCCTCGCCCGTTCGACCGTGCGGTTGACCACATGGATTTCCTTGAAGCCGCGATCGCGCACAGCCTGGATGATGGCGCGGCTCGCTCCCCCCGCTCCGAGGATGACGGCTCGATCGCTGCTATCCCAGCCAGGATGGCGCTCATCGAGGTTTGCCGTGAAACCGCGGCCATCCGTATTCGTCGCGTGGAGCAAACCATTTTCGAGCCACAGGGTGTTGGATGCACCAAGTTCGCTGGACAGTTCATCCGGCCGATCGGCCAGTTTGAATGCCGCTTCCTTATGAGGGATCGTGACGTTGCCACCGACGAAGCCGCTCGTACCGTCTTTCAAGGCGGCGATGAAAGAGGAAAAGTCTTCGACGGAAACTTCATGGGCACGATAGTTGCCGGCAAGTCCGAGCTGACGCAACCAGTAGCCGTGGATCAGAGGCGAGCGCGAATGCTTGACCGGATAACCCGTTACGAAAGCGTTTACGCCGTGTGTTTCACGTGAATCATCCATCGATTGTCCCCAACTCGCGTAGTTTTTCCAGAAGCGGCAGCATCGGCAGACCGACGATCGTGAAATAGTCACCGTCGATTTTGGAGAAGAGCTGGATGCCCTCGCCTTCGAGCTGATAGGCGCCGACGCTCGACAATGCCTTTTCCCCGACACGGTTCAGATGCCGGTGAATGAAGTCTGCCGAGAGGGTCCGCATGGTCAGCTCGGCATGCGATACATGCTCCCAGATGATATCGCCGTTGCGGGCAAGCGCGATGGCACTATTCAGCCGGTGGGTCTCGCCTGACAGCGTCTTCAAATGGTTTTCAGCATCGACCATGGTCTTCGGCTTGTGGAAGACCTCGCTACCGAGCGACATGGTCTGATCCGAGCCGATGATGAGCGATCCCGGAAAGCGATCGCTCACCTCTTTCGCCTTCGCCTTGGCCAGGACCAGAGCCACGGCATCGGGGCTGGCGCCATTTTGCTCCAGCGGCGCCTCTATGGCGCGCTCGTCGATATCAGCGGCTATGGCCTGAAAATGAAGTCCCGCATTTTCCATCAGCACCCGGCGAAACGGGCTTGATGATGCGAGGATAAGGGGCACGGTCATGACTGTTGCCTCTGAATATGTTGATATCGAGCGCTTACAGCATCGGCCCGAAAATCGGAATCTATTTTCGGAAAGCCTGATGCGTGGATTCAAAAAGTTAGAGCGACCTTTGTGCTTCCTTTCGGAAGCACGGCGCTCTAACGCAGCTTGGGACGCAGGGCAACAATCGCGGCGGCGGTCTCTTCAATCGAGCGGCGGGTGACATCGATGATCGGCCAATTGTGCCGCGCGCACAGCGAGCGGGCATATTTCAGCTCTTCCGAGATGGCGGCGCGATCAGTGTAGTCGCCGCGATCGAAGCCAGGCGTCGTGCCGAGGATACGATTTTCGCGCACCTGCGATATCCGGTCGGTCGTCGCCACCAGGCCGACGATCAGCGGTTTCGTTGCCCTGGCCAGACTTTCTGGCAAGGGCACGCCATGAACGATCGGAATATTGGCGGTCTTGATGCCGCGGTTCGCCAGATAGATGCTGGTCGGTGTTTTCGACGTGCGGCTGATACCGATGATGACGACATCGGCATCGTCGTAATCATCGGGCATCTGCCCGTCGTCGTGATCCATCGTGAAATTCAGCGCTTCGATGCGGGCGAAGTAATCGGCATTCATCACATGCTGCGCACCGACCCGGCGGCGCGATGCCGTGCCGAGGTAGGTTTGAAAGACATTCATGACCGGCTCGAGCACATTGACACAGGGCACGCCCATTTCGCGGCACCGCTCGTCGATGAAATCGGCAAGCTCGCGATCGACGATCGTGTAGAGGACAATGCCGGGGCTGTGATCGATTGCCTCCAGAACCGGCAGAAGCTGCTTGCGATTCCGAATCAGCGGATAGACGTGCTCGATCGGCTGTGTGGCATGGAATTGCACGGAAGCGGCACGTCCGGCCGAGATGAGAGTCTCTCCGGTTGAGTCAGAAATCAGGTGCAGATGAAAGAAGCTTGTTCGGTTTTCCACGCTACTTTCCATCACCTGTTGATATCTCGGGACAAAAGAGAGGTACGGGAACCGGCCTATCCAGGGCAAGTGGAAAACCGCCGAGTTTTCCACATTTGGCGTTTCGGCGGAGACGTCTTCGCGGCGCTTGTGGGCAATGTGGACAAGTTGAGTTGCGCCTGATCATCCCCCAGCTTATCCCCAGGCAGGCTCGAAACGGAATCTGCGGCAACCCATTCAAAAAATTGAAAAATCCGTTCTTCTTTCCACATATCCAGTCAGCAGGCCGATTTGTTTGCAAATTTGCGCCTGAGCCGCGACAAATTGGACAGGTACTGGATGAACTTTAATCCTTGATAGTCACCGACTCTAAGAAATAGAAACCTTAGATATATCTTTGATTTTATATAGGACGACGTCTTTGACCGATGAACGCCGGAAGATCATGCGGGTGCTGAGCGGAGAAACGCTTTCCCCTCCCCCCCTCTGGCTGATGCGTCAGGCAGGACGCTATCTGCCGGAATATCGCGAGACACGCGCCAAGGCCGGAAGCTTTCTCGATCTCTGTTATTCGCCCGACCATGCGGTGGAGGTGACGCTGCAGCCAATCCGTCGCTATGGCTTCGATGCAGCTATCCTTTTCTCCGATATCCTGGTGATCCCGGATGGGCTGAAGCGAAACGTCCGGTTTACCGAGGGGCATGGGCCGGAAATGGATCCAATCGACGAAGCCGGGATCATGGCTTTGAAACCCGAAGGGGTCATTGCGCATCTTGCGCCGGTCATGGAGACGGTCCGACGGTTGCGGCAGGACCTGCCCGCGGAAACGACGCTGCTTGGCTTCTGTGGCGCTCCCTGGACCGTTGCGACCTATATGATCGCCGGTCATGGCACGCCGGATCAGGCTCCCGCCCGTCTCTTCGCCTATCGCCATCCCAAAGCCTTTGAGCATCTGCTGATGCTGCTTGCAGATATTTCCGCCTCTTATCTCGTGGCGCAGATCGACGCTGGTGCCGACGCAGTGCAGATTTTCGATTCCTGGGCAGGTGTGCTTGGGGAGAAGGAATTCGAAGCTTTCGCCGTAAAGCCGGTTGCCAGAATGATTGCGTCCGTCAGGGCGCAGCGACCGCAGGCTCGGATCATCGCCTTCGCCAAGGGCGCGGGCTACCAGCTGAAAACCTACCGGCAGAAGACCGGTGCCGACGCGATCGGCCTCGACTGGTCTGTGCCCCTGGCTTTTGCCCGGGAGCTGCAGCAGGAAGGCCCCGTGCAGGGCAATCTCGATCCGATGCGCGTCGTCGCCGGCGGAAGGGCTCTTGAGAAAGGGATCGACGACATCCTGCAACATCTCGGGAACGGGCCGCTGATTTTCAATCTTGGGCACGGGATCACGCCGCAGACCGACCCGGCCCATGTTTCTGCGCTTGTCGAGCGCGTGCGCGGATGGAGAGGCTGATGGCGATGGAAAAGCAGACGGACGAAGCGCCTGGCAGAAAAGCAGGCACGCGCGCCTATTTCATGATCCTGATTTTTGCCGTTCTGGCGATCGGTCTGTTCGCCTGGCATCCCGTCGATCTCTATCTCTGGATCAAGGCTCTCCACATCATCGCCGTCATTTCATGGATGGCGGGGATGCTCTATCTGCCGCGCCTCTTTGTGTATCACACCGACGCGGAGCCAGGTTCGCAACAATCCGAGACGTTCAAGGTGATGGAAAAGCGCTTGTTGCGTTACATCATAACGCCGGCGATGATCCTGACTTGGATATTCGGGCTCTATCTTGCCTGGTCGGTCTATGATTTCCAGGGCGGCTGGCTACACGCCAAGATCGGGCTTGTCGTTATCATGTCCGGCCTTCACGGCTTCTTCAGCCGTGCCGTGCGCACTTTCGCCCGCGATGAAAACAAGCACTCGGCCCGCTATTGGCGCATGATGAACGAGGCGCCGACGCTTTTGATGATCGTCATCGTTATTCTCGCGGTGGTAAAGCCATTCGCGTGAGATTCGCTCATTTTTGGCGGGGACGTTAAATTTCCTTCATTTCACCGTCCCCCCTTGCGGTTCGGAAAGTGAGTCGCTATTTTCCCGCCATCTTCTCTTCGTGGCATGTATCCATTCTGTCGCCCGCGAGCGCCCCTATCGCGGTTCTGAATACGAGCAACATTGCCTTTCCCCTTCAAAAAAATGAGTAATTCCCTTCATGGCTGAAATGAAGCTTCAGGAACTGAAAAATAAATCCCCGACTGATCTCTTGGCCTTTGCCGAATCGCTCGAGGTCGAAAATGCCAGCACGATGCGCAAGCAGGAATTGATGTTTGCGATCCTCAAAGTGCTTGCGAGCCAGGACGTGGAAATCATCGGCGAGGGCGTCGTCGAAGTTCTGCAGGACGGCTTCGGTTTCCTTCGCTCCGCCAACGCGAACTACCTTCCCGGCCCCGACGATATCTACATCTCTCCCTCCCAGATCCGCCGCTTCTCGCTGAAGACCGGCGACACGGTCGAGGGACCGATCCGCGGACCGAAGGAAGGCGAGCGCTATTTCGCTCTCCTCAAGGTCAACACCATCAATTTCGACGATCCGGAAAAGATCCGTCACAAGGTTCACTTCGACAATCTGACGCCGCTTTATCCGAACGAGCGTTTCCGTATGGAACTCGATGTTCCCACGTCGAAGGATCTCTCTCCTCGCGTCATCGACCTGGTGGCGCCGCTCGGCAAGGGCCAGCGCGGCCTGATCGTCGCTCCGCCCCGCACCGGTAAAACCGTTCTTCTGCAGAACATCGCCCACTCCATCACCGCCAATCATCCCGATTGCTATCTGATTGTTCTCCTCATCGACGAACGTCCGGAAGAAGTGACCGACATGCAGCGCTCCGTGCGCGGCGAAGTCATCTCCTCGACCTTCGACGAGCCGGCGGTTCGCCACGTGCAGGTGGCTGAAATGGTCATCGAAAAGGCAAAGCGCCTCGTGGAACACGGCCGCGATGTGGTCATCCTGCTCGACTCCATTACCCGCCTCGGCCGCGCCTACAACACCGTCGTCCCCTCTTCCGGCAAGGTTCTGACCGGTGGTGTAGACGCCAACGCGCTGCAGCGCCCGAAGCGCTTCTTCGGTGCCGCCCGTAACATCGAAGAGGGCGGCTCGCTGACGATCATCGCGACCGCGCTGATCGATACCGGTAGCCGCATGGATGAAGTCATCTTCGAAGAATTCAAGGGCACCGGTAACTCGGAAATCGTGCTCGACCGCAAGGTTGCCGACAAGCGTATCTTCCCGGCCATGGACATCCTCAAGTCCGGCACTCGTAAGGAAGACCTGCTGGTGCCGCGCCAGGATCTGCAGAAGATCTTCGTTCTTCGCCGTATCCTTGCGCCGATGGGCACCACCGATGCGATCGAATTCCTCATCGACAAACTCAAGCAGACGAAGAACAATCCGGATTTCTTCGACTCGATGAACACGTAATCGCTCGTCAATTGACGGTAGCCTCTTTTGAAGAGGCTGTGGAATGATAGGATCGGGTCGCCTTGTGCGACCCGAATTCCGTTTGAGGCTTGTCACGCAACTTGTTTAACTGCCAGATCTGCCGGCAGGTGCGGTATCGGGGATACAAAGCGCGAGATGCAAATCCGGATGATGGCGGCCCTTTAGCGTTTGCGTGAACTGAGTATCAAGTACCCTGACAGAATCGATTCGGAACCGGATCAAATTTATGAATGCAGCCAACCAGACGATCTACGCTCTTTCCAGCGGCGGCCTACCCGCCGGTGTTGCCGTTATTCGCATCAGCGGCAGCGAAACGATGCATGTGGTCAAATCACTTGCAGGATCTGTCCCGGCAGCTCGGCATGCGACGCTAAAAACGATTCGGACTCGTAACGGTCTTGCCCTCGATCGAGGCCTTGTTTTGACTTTTCCCGGTCCCGCCTCTTTCACAGGGGAAGATTGCGCGGAAATTCACGTTCATGGCGGAAAGGCAGTCGTTGCCGCGCTTCTAGCGGAACTTGCAACATTCGATGGCTGTCGCCTGGCGGAGCACGGGGAGTTTTCGAGACGCGCGCTGGAAAATGGCAAGATGGACCTTGTCGAGGTCGAGGGTCTCGCCGATCTCATCAGCGCGGAAACGGAAATGCAGCGACGCCTCGCCATGGAACATGCGGCCGGTGGCCTTTCGCATATCTATGAGGGTTGGGCCGAAAGGCTGACGCGCGCACGCGCCCTTATTGAAGCCGAGCTCGACTTCGCCGATGAAGACGACGTGCCGGGATCCGTTTCCGACTTGGTCTGGAGTGACATGGAACGCCTCCGTTCCGAAGTATCCGAACATTTGGCCGGGGCAGACTTTGGTGAGATCGTAAGAGATGGATTGCGGGTCGTTATCGCCGGTCCGCCAAATGCAGGCAAATCCAGTCTGATAAACGCGCTGGCAAAGCGCGAGGTAGCGATCGTTACTGACATCGCCGGCACGACCCGGGACGTCCTGCATGTAGATCTGAATATTGAGGGATATGCGGTAAGGCTCTACGACACCGCCGGCCTACGCGAGACGGATGAAATCGTAGAGAAAGAGGGTATTCGGCGCGCGCTAAGGACAGTCGCGGATGCGGATCTGGTTCTCTCGCTGGCGGAAATTGGTCAACCGACTCAAGCCGAATTTCCCGGGTTCAACGGCAAAGTTATCAAGTTGGGTACGAAAGCCGACCTTCCGAGGGGAACTGATGGTCAATACGATCTGCTGATCTCATCGACTTCAGGCGCTGGGTTGGCGGCGTTACACCAGCTTCTTGTCAGCGATCTGCGGGATCGTTCCTCGTCGCTCTCGCTTGCTCTTCCCAGCCGGTTGCGCCACCGTATGCTGCTGACCCAAAGTCTGGATGCATTGAGTGCAGCAATCCAATCAGATAACCAAGGCCTCGATATCAGAGCGGAATACCTCCGGCAAAGTGCGAACAGCCTCGGCCGAATAACGGGCCGTGTCGATGTCGAGGATCTGCTTGATGTGATCTTCTCCGAATTTTGCATTGGCAAATGATTCACGTGAAACGTACCGATAGAAAGCTCTCTGGAGCGTTTCACGTGAAACCTTCTTGACTCCATAGATTGATGTGCCAAACAGACGGCTTCATCGAGGATCGTGATTATGCGCGACAATATTTATGATGTGGTTGTTGTTGGCGGCGGCCACGCAGGCACGGAAGCCGCTGCTGCATCCGCGCGCCTGGGTGCGCGCACGGCGCTCATTACACATAAGCGCGCCACCATTGGCGTCATGTCGTGCAATCCTGCCATTGGTGGTCTTGGCAAGGGGCATCTTGTCCGCGAAATCGATGCGCTTGACGGGCTCATGGGTCGTATTGCCGATGCCGGCGGCATCCAGTTTCGGATGCTTAACCGCAAGAAGGGGCCAGCAGTTCGAGGGCCGCGGACGCAGGCCGACCGCAAGCTTTATCGACTAGCCATGCAGGCGGAAATCGATGCGACAGCGGACCTCGAGGTGATTGAAGGCGATGCGTTTGATTTGACGATCGAGCATGGTCGGGTCTCTGCCGTTGTCCTCAAGGACGGAAGGGCGATCCGGTGTGGCGCCGTTGTTTTGACGACGGGCACGTTTCTCCGCGGGCTTATCCACATCGGTGACAAGAAAATTCCGGCCGGCCGCGTCGGCGAAGAGCCTTCAGTCGGGCTTTCAGCAACATTATTGCGCTATGGTTTGGCGCTCGGCCGCTTGAAAACAGGAACTCCAGCTCGCCTTGACGGCGCGACAATCGACTGGGAATCCGTCGGCCGCCAGGGCGCCGATGAAGATCCGACGCCTTTTTCTTTCATGACGGATTCGATCGTGAATCCGCAGATTGAATGCGGGGTGACGCGCACGACGCCGGAAACCCACAAGATCATTGCGGAGAATCTGAGGCGCTCTGCCATGTACTCCGGCCAGATCGAGGGAGTTGGCCCGCGCTACTGCCCCTCGATTGAGGACAAGATAGTCAAGTTTGGTGAGCGCGACGGCCATCAGATTTTTCTCGAGCCGGAGGGATTGGACGATACGACCGTCTATCCCAACGGTATTTCCACCTCCCTTCCCGAGGAGGTCCAGGACGCTTTCATCCGAACTATTCCGGGTCTGGAACGAGTCCGTATTCTGCAATGCGGCTACGCTATTGAGTACGATCATGTTGACCCGCGCGAGTTGAAATTGTCTTTGGAGGTCGAAAAAATCCCGGGTCTTTTCCTGGCTGGTCAGATCAATGGCACAACTGGTTATGAAGAAGCCGGTGCACAGGGTCTCGTTGCCGGTCTGAATGCGGCGCGATTGGCGGCGGGAGGTAAGGCCGTCGAATTCAGCCGCACCGAGTCCTATATTGGAGTGATGATCGACGATCTAACGTCGCGCGGCGTCGCCGAACCCTATCGGATGTTTACCTCGCGGGCGGAGTATCGGCTGTCGTTGCGCGCGGATAATGCCGACGTGCGCCTGACGCCAATTGGACTTGCTATGGGGAGCGTCGGAACCGCGCGCGCGTCGCGCTTTAGCCGCTACATGCAGGCGTTGGAGCGTACTAGAGTTCAATTGAAGGAACTGACGATTACACCGAACGAGGCGGAGAAGGCCGGATTACATCTCAACAAGGATGGGCAAAGACGGTCAGCCTACGAGTTGCTGTCGCATCCCGGTCAATCAGTTGCGGCCCTTTCCAAACTCTGGCCCGAGTTGAACTCTCTGGAACGAGGTATTGCCGAGGCCATCGAGATCGAAGCCGCCTACGCCGTTTATATGGATCGCCAGACTGCGGATATCGTCCAAGCTAGAAAAGAAGAAGAGCGCGCGATTCCCACCGAGTTTGACTTCACCCTTCTCTCGGGATTGTCCAACGAGCTGAAGCAGAAGCTGACAGCGGTGCGCCCGAAGAATATCGCGCAGGCTTCGCGGATCGACGGAATGACGCCGGCGGCTATTTCGTTGCTTCTAGCTCATCTTCGGAAGACGGGAATGACGGAAGAGCGGAAGCTCGTTTCTTAGTATTGCAAGGTTTGAGAGTCCATCCTATGGAATTGAACGGTGTGCGTGTTTCACGTGAAACACAGGGTCGGTTGCTGCATTTTGCGGAGCTGTTCCAGAAATGGGCCAAGACGATCAATCTCGTGGCGCCGTCGACAATTGGCGATCTTTGGAGCCGCCACGTTGCCGATAGCGCACAGATATTTCAGCTTTACCCGCATGCGAACCGCTGGGTCGACCTGGGTAGTGGCGGCGGCTTTCCAGGTGTGATAACGGCGATTCTGCTGGCGGAACAAGGAGCCGGACACGTCGATCTGGTAGAGAGCAATCACAAAAAGGCGGCTTTCTTGCGGGTTTGTTTGCGGGAGTGCGAGGCACGCGGCGCGGTTCATGCGATCCGAATCGAGGAAGCCCCTGCCATCATACAGCATTGCGATACGATTTCGGCACGAGCGCTGGCGGAGCTGGATCTGCTTCTCGACTATTCAGCGCCTTGGTTGGCGCGCAATGAAAATCTGCATCTTGTGCTGCATAAAGGCCGGGATTATGAGCGCGAGCTCCAGAAAGCCCGTGGTCGTTGGGAATTCGATCTGTTAAAACATCCAAGTGTCGTCGAGCGAGATTCTGTCATTCTGGAGTTAAGTCGTATTCGGCGCCTGATTTAACCGAAATTGGATGTGCGTGACATGATCGGCGAGCGAAACCGGATTATTACCATCGCAAATCAAAAGGGTGGCGTCGGCAAGACGACGACCGCGATCAACTTGGCGACGGCGCTGGCTGCGATCGGCGAGCGTGTGCTGATTGTCGATCTCGATCCGCAGGGCAATGCCAGCACTGGATTGGGTATCGAGAGACGTGATCGTAAGCAATCCTCTTACGACCTTTTGGCCGGGACGCATACGATTCTTGAGACTGTTCTAGAAACTGCGGTTCCCAATCTCTTCATCGTGCCATCGACGATGGATCTGTTGGGCGTCGAGATGGAGATTGCACAGCAGCCAGATAGAGTTTTCCGGCTTCGGCGCGCACTCAATAGCCCGGATGCCCTCTCCTTTTCCTACATCCTGGTCGATTGCCCGCCTTCGTTCAATTTGTTAACCATGAATGCCATGGCGGCGGCTCATTCGGTTCTCGTGCCGTTGCAATGCGAATTCTTTGCGTTGGAAGGCCTTAGCCAGCTGCTCGAAACAGTCGATCAGGTGCGCCGTACGGTCAATCCCTCGCTCGATATTCAAGGCATCGTCTTGACGATGTTTGATTCGCGAAACAATCTTGCACAACAGGTTGTGAGTGACGTTCGTACGCATCTGGGGGAAAAAGTCTACCATACGTTGATTCCACGCAACGTACGCGTGTCTGAAGCGCCTTCCTACGGCAAACCTGCGATCCTGTATGATCTGAAGTGCGCAGGCAGCCAAGCTTATTTGCAACTGGCTTCGGAAGTGATCCAGCGGGAGCGGCAGCGTAAGGCTGCAGCCTGATATATTTTTGTTACAGAGTGAGTATCGGCGATGAATGATGATCTTTCGAAACGGCGCCTTGGGCGCGGCTTGGCGGCTCTCATCGGTGAGATGGATCAGCCTACGCCGGTCGAAGCGGGAAAGCCTTCGGTAAATCCGGATCGCCTGGTGCCGATCGAATTCATCTCGCGCAACCCGCGCAATCCTCGCCGTTATTTCGATGAGACGGAACTGCATGATCTTGCTAGCTCCATACGGCAGCACGGTATCGTTCAGCCGGTTGTGGCGCGCACGGTTTCAGCGGATCGTTATGAAATCATCGCCGGTGAACGGCGCTGGCGCGCAGCGCAATTGGCTGGTCTCATAGAAATTCCCGTCATCGTTCGCGATGTGGATGACAAGACAGCCCTGGAAATCGCCATTGTCGAGAACGTTCAGCGCGCTGATCTCAATCCACTGGAAGAGGCGCTTGGATATGAGCAGTTGATCGCCGAGCATGGTTATACGCAGAATGACCTCGGTGAAATCATCGGCAAGAGCCGTAGCCATGTCGCGAATTCTCTTCGCCTGTTGAAGCTTCCCGATCCCGTGCGCGATATGCTCGCTGCCGGCAGCCTTTCGGCCGGCCACGCTCGCGCCCTGGTATCAACCTCGGATCCCTCCGGTTTGGCGCGCACGATCGTTTCCAAGGGCATGTCGGTTCGCGATGCGGAACGATTGGCACAGAACGATATCAAGGCGCAGAACGACCCACGTCCAGCTGGCGCGCACCGGGACGAAAAGGATTCCGATACACTGGCTTTGGAGCGCACGCTTTCTGATACGCTCGGGTTGGATGTTTCGATCAACCACCGCGGCAATGGCGGTCAGGTCAGGATATCGTACAAGACGCTGGAGCAGCTTGAAGAAATTTGCCGTCTGTTGGAGCGACGCTGAGCTAAGGCCGTCTCTAACTCTAAGACATCAGCCCTTTCGGGCTGATTGCAAAGTCGTTGCCAGAAGGGTCTGCGTGGCAATCGTGTCTTCGAGGCTGGCGCGCTGACGCGTCTGAAGAATGGCGGATTGCAGCCTGTTCATTTCGCGTGCGATCGCAGGAGCTGTCCAGGTCTTGAGTGCCTGTTCTATGATCGGTTTGCGCCGAAAATGCAGATGACGCCCATGCGTCTGCATGACCTGGGCCGGCGCCAATTTTCGCTCGTCCATTTCCGCGCGCATGGTGTCGAGCAACTGAAATTGCTTCAGACATCCTTGAAGCAGGAGGAACATCGGCGTCTTTGACGTGGCGATCTTCTGTATTGCATGCAGGAAAGTCTCTGCGTCGCCCTTCAGGATGGCGTCGACGGCATCGTCGGTGGAGACGGCGCTTGCGTCGCCAATGATGTCAATGACATGGTCTTCCTCGATCGTGCTTTGCCCCCGGCAATAAAGCGCCAGCTTGCGGACTTCGTTGCGCGATGCGATGCGATCACCCCCGAGAAGCTCCAAAAGCGCCTGTCGGGCGGCCGGCGTGATTCGCAGGTTTTCACTCGCTAGCTCAGTATCTATCAGGCCGTTAAGCGCCCTGATGTCATCGGCGTAGCAGGAGATGGTGGCGATGGTACGGGCTGCTTCGGCAACCTTGCGAAGCCCAGATCCCTTCTTGAGATCGCCGGCCTCTATGATGACAAAACTTGCATCCGGGGGATTGTCGGCAATGATCTGCAGCGAATCGATCAGAGCTTTCTCATTCGCGGCGCCTCGAATCCAAACGAGCTTTTCGCCACCGAACAGACCGATGGCATTGACTTCGTCCAGAAGCCGGCCCGCGTCGTTTTGAAGATCTCCGACGTCCAGTTTGATGAGGCAAAAGGGGTCGCTCAAGTCGACATTCGTCTTGCCGGCAATTTGCGCCGCGCGCTCGGAAACCAGGCCGCGATCCGGGCCGTATATGACAAAAATCCGATAGTTACGCGCGGCACTTTGCAGGAATCCGTCAAATTCGTGGGACTTGATTTCCGCCATACCGCGCGCCCGTTCAGCGGCTGAGCGCGGCGGCTATGTCAGCCGCAACCATCTCCGCGACCTCGCGGGCGGCGCGATCTTCGGAGTTGAGGATTGCCCGATATTTCGCAAACTCCTGCGTCGGGAAATCGATGAGCGAGGTGACCGCCCGCGTGCTGGATTTAACCACCTTACCGGTGTCCTTCTCCTTGAGAACGAAGGAAGCAGTGACGGTCGTGCGGCCGGCTCCCGACGTATCGGACGATGGAAGGTAGAGAACGCCGCCCACACTCGAGCTTACGCTCAGATCGACCGTGTATTTCGGTGTCTTCGTTTCACCAGCGCCGCGACCTGCAATGAAAATCAACTGGTTTCGCACCTCCTGGCCGACGCGGTCGCCGACTTCGGAAAACGAGACTTGCGAAAGCTTTTGCGTGACGCCGGTGCTGACGGCATAGAGCGGCTTGACCTGGCAGGCCGACAAAAGGCCGGTAACCGCCACCAGGGACGCGACGCCTGCGATGCGGGCGAACTTGAAAAGGCTATCAGACGACAATGTTCACGATCCTCTGTGGAACGACGATGATCTTCTTTGGCGCCTGACCATTCAATGCGCTTTTGACAGCATCCAGGGCGAGCACGGCCTGCTGCACGGCATTCTGATCTGCATCGCGCGCGATTGTCAATTCGGCGCGCTTCTTGCCGTTGATCTGAACGGGGTAGACGATCTCGTTTTCGATCACGAGCGCGTCGTCGTAGACCGGCCAAGCGCTCGTGGCGATCATATTGGTGTTGCCGAGCGCAGCCGAGCATTCTTCCGCGAGGTGCGGTGTAATCGGCGCAACAAGCGCTATGAGGATCTCGACTGCCTCGCGTACGGCGGCGCGATAGCCTGTATCGGCGCCACCAGTTGCAACCTTGCTGAGAGGCGCTGCCAGGGCATTAACGAACTCATATATGCGCGCCACGGCCTTGTTGAAGGCGAGCTTGTCATAATCGCCCTGAACGGCCTTCAATGTGCGGTGAGCGATCTGCGAGATGGCTAGCGCGTCGCCTTCCTTAGCCGGCTTCGATTCGATGGTCTTCAGGGCATCGGCGGCTTCGGACACAAGGCGCCACATGCGCTGCGTGAAACGATGAGCGCCTTCTACCCCGGCCTCGGACCAGATGACGTCGCGATCCGGCGGGGAATCGGAGAGCACGAAAAAGCGTGCCGTATCGGCTCCGTAAGAAGCGATGATATCGTCGGGATCGACGACATTCTTCTTCGATTTCGACATCTTTTCGATGGCGCCGATTGCGATGTCCTCGCCAGTCGACAGCAAGGTAGCGCGACGCTGGCCGTCTACCTCCTTGATATTGATATCGGCGGGGGACACCCATTCGCGGGTCAGGCCCTTGCCGCGGCTATAGGTTTCATGCACCACCATCCCTTGCGTGAACAGGCCCTTGAAGGGTTCCTTCACGTCGAGATGGCCGGTTTCGCGCATGGCGCGGGTGAAGAAGCGCGAATAGAGCAGGTGCAGGATCGCGTGCTCAATGCCGCCGATATACTGATCGACGGGCAGCCAGTGATTGGCGGCGTTCTTATCTGTCGGTTGGTCTTCCCAAGGAGCCGTAAAGCGCGCGAAATACCAGCTCGAATCGACGAAGGTATCCATCGTATCGGTTTCGCGACGCGCGTCCTTGCCGCATTGTGGGCAGGCGACATGACGCCAGGTGACATGCCGATCGAGCGGGTTTCCGGGCTGGTCGAAAGTCACGTCATCGGGCAGCCTGACCGGCAGATCCTGCTTCGGCACCGGCAGCACGCCGCAGTCGTCGCAGTGAATGACCGGGATCGGGCAGCCCCAATAGCGTTGACGGGAAATACCCCAGTCGCGCAGGCGGAAATTCACCTTGCGTTCGGCTTGCGGCGCATTGCCGACGCTCGTTTCGGCAAGCTTCGTTGCCACGGTTTCGAAGGCCTGGTCGGTGCTCATGCCGTCGAGGAAGCGCGAGTTGATCATCACGCCGTCGCCGTCATAGGCGATATCACCGACGGTAAAGCTTGCGGCATCGCCGTCTGCGGGCATGACGACGGGTACGACCGGCAGGCCGTATTTGCGGGCGAAATCAAGGTCGCGCTGATCGCCGGAGGGGCAGCCGAAGATGGCGCCCGTTCCGTAGTCCATCAAGACGAAATTGGCGATGTAGACGGGTAGTTCCCAGGACGGGTCGAAGGGATGGCGAACGCGGATGCCGGTGTCCATGCCCTTCTTTTCCGCAGTTTCCAGCGCGGCGAGCGAGGTGCCGGCACGGCGGCATTCCTCGCAGAAGGCTTCGATGGCCGCGTCCTTGGCTGCAGCTTCCTTGGCCAGAGGATGGTCGGCCGAAATTGCGAGGAAGGATGCACCGAACAAGGTGTCCGGGCGTGTCGTGTAGACCGTGATTTCACGATCGTTATTGGGCGCGGTGTCCGGGACGATCTCCCAGCGAATGGTCAGACCCTCGGAGCGGCCGATCCAGTTCTTCTGCATCAGCCGCACTTTTTCGGGCCAATGGTCGAGCGTATCCAGAGCATCCAGGAGATCCTGGCTGAACTCGGTGATCTTGAAGAACCACTGCGTCAGCTCGCGCTGCTCCACGAGCGCGCCAGAGCGCCAGCCACGGCCATCGATGACCTGCTCATTCGCGAGAACGGTGTTGTCAACCGGATCCCAGTTGACCTTGGATTTCTTGCGGTAGACGAGACCTTTCTCCATCATGTCGATGAAGAGCATCTGCTGCCGGTGATAATAATCGACGTCGCAGGTCGCGAATTCGCGGCTCCAGTCCAGCGACAGGCCCATCGCCTTCAGCTGGGTGCGCATCGAGGCGATGTTCTGGTAGGTCCATTCCTTCGGATGCACCTTGTTGTCGCGCGCGGCGTTTTCCGCCGGCATGCCGAAGGCGTCCCAGCCCATCGGATGCAGCACTTTATAGCCGCGGGCGCGCTTGTAACGGGCGACGACATCGCCCATGGCATAGTTGCGCACGTGACCCATGTGAATACGGCCGGACGGATAGGGAAACATCTCTAGGACGTAATATTTCTCGCGCGGATCGGCGTTGTCGGTCACGAAGACTTCTTCTTCGTTCCATTTCTGCTGCCAGCGGGGCTCGGCGTCGCGCGGATTATAACGTTCGATAGACATCTGATCTTGTATTCCGGAAAATCATGGGGAGTAAGGCGTGACCTTCACCACGAAACCACCCAAGCGTCAAGTTTAGCGGGTGCAGCAAGTGCCTTATCTTGCAAAGCAAAGCCGGATTCGGGCGCTTTCGCCCTTGGCAAAGCCTGCCTGCCTCATTACTGCAAGGATTGAGAAGCAGTCGAAATATCGAGGCGAAAAGATGGAACTTCAAGAGCGTCTGAACGAAGTTCGTTCCCATATCGCGGCAGCGGAGCGCCAGGCCGGCAGACCAGCCGGTTCCGTGCAGCTCGTTGCGGTGTCCAAGACATTCGATGCGAACGCAATCCGCCCGGCGATTTCGGCCGGCCAGCGCGTCTTCGGTGAGAACCGCGTGCAGGAAAGCCAAGGCAAATGGCCGGAACTGAAGGCGGAGACTGCCGGGATCGAGCTGCATCTGATCGGCCCCCTGCAATCGAACAAGGCTGCCGACGCCGTGGCACTGTTCGATGTCATCGAAACGATCGACCGGGAAAAGATCGCGCGTGCCATCGCCGATGAAATCAAGCGCCAGGGCAAGACGGTCAAACTTTACGTGCAGGTCAATACCGGCCTGGAGCCGCAAAAGGCAGGCATTGCGCCTGACGATACGGAGGCTTTCGTCGATTTGTGCCGTAAGGAGCTCGGCCTTCCGATCGAGGGCCTGATGTGCATTCCGCCGGCTGAAGAAAATCCGGGGCCGCATTTTGCCCTTTTGGCAAAACTCGCCAAGCAGGCGGGCGTTGAAAAGCTCTCGATGGGCATGTCGAGCGACTATGAAACCGCAGTAGCCTTCGGGGCGACGAGTGTTCGGGTGGGCTCTGCGATTTTCGGTGCGCGATAGCGCCAGCGAAAATCCGCCAGCGGGTCACGTAAATTGCGCTAATGCGCGATTTTTGCTCGGCTTCCCCATCCATAACCGATCATATTGCCAATTGTTGCGCCCATGAATGAGACAGCGACAATCTCGCCAATTTGTTCCCACGAGATGGTGAAGACGTAGGCGAGGAACGCAAATGCCAAAACGAGGAACGGCGCAAAAACCATCAGCATCACGAGTGTCAGCGCCGAAAACATAATGACGAGGCCGGTGACGATCACTTTGTCGACTTCGACAAGCGAATAGATGACGGCGCCGACGATCACGAACACGATCGGCAGTATGATATGTTCGAATATCGCGAATTTTCCGAAGGGCCCGCGGATTACCCTCCGGCGCGTGCGCAGTGCAGACACCACGGCAAAGATCAGCCCGCATGCGTAGCTATAATATCCGATGACCAGGATCGACATGGCTGATGCAACTTT
The DNA here is from genome assembly GCF_044756305.1 of Rhizobium sp. NPDC092011. Classification (NCBI taxonomy): domain Bacteria; kingdom Pseudomonadati; phylum Pseudomonadota; class Alphaproteobacteria; order Hyphomicrobiales; family Rhizobiaceae; genus Rhizobium; species Rhizobium sp. NPDC092011. Next base: position 550,008 of record NZ_JBIVSO010000004.1, on the reverse strand, counting down.
CGCACGATCGCTTCGTGTGAGCCTACTATATCCTCATGGTTGTCTTCTGTGCAATGGCGCAAAATTCGGTTGCAAGCGCGGATACGCAACGTCATGAAAAAAGCCCCGGTCGAAAACCAGGGCTTTGAAATTTTGAGAAGATCGATCAGGTCTTAGAACTGGTCGTCGTCTTCGTCGTCGCGCGTCGTTGACTTCAGCGACTTGAGCTTGGCGAAAACGGCGTCGGCGTCGATTTCCTTTTCCTTCTCTTCTTCGCGATCGTAGCTGAAGCCGAGCTTTTCGGTTTCCTGAGCCGGCTGCAACGTCGCGCCGAGTTCGGCGGCGGTCGGCAGCGGACGGCCCTTGGAGGCCTTCTCGACTTCCATATCGAGATCGATCTGGCTGCAGAGGCCGAGCGTTACCGGGTCCATCGGTGCCAGGTTCGCCGAATTCCAGTGCGTGCGGTCACGAATCTGCTCGATGGTCGACTTGGTGGTGCCGACGAGGCGGGAAATCTGCGCATCCTTCAGTTCCGGATGATTGCGCACCAGCCAGAGGATAGCGTTCGGGCGATCCTGACGCTTGGAGACGGGCGTGTAGCGCGGGCCGCGGCGCTTGGATTCCGGCACGCGAACCTTCGGCTCGGAAATCTTCAGCTTGTGGTTCGGGTTGGCTTCGGCGCGAGCAATTTCATCACGCGAAAGCTGGCCGGTCGAGATCGGGTCGAGGCCCTTGATGCCCTGTGCGGCTTCGCCATCGGCAATCGCCTTCACTTCGAGCGGATGCAGCTTGCAGAACTGCGCGATCTGGTCGAATGACAAGGCTGTATTGTCGACAAGCCAGATGGCAGTTGCCTTCGGCATGAGCAATTGTTGAGCCATGGATATAGTCCTTCTGTCAGTCCGCGCCGGTGTCGCGGTCCGGGGTGTAACACCTCAATGTCCGGGAAATACGGCCCTATATAGCGATAGTGTCGCGTAATTGCAATTCTTTGCGCATGAAATGCACTTTGTCCAATTGCTGTCATGGTTTGACCTGCTATTGATTGCGCGGAAAGCGCACCCATAATTGCGAGAGAGGGTGCCAGGGTTCAAGGAGGAGACTATGTCGGAAAAGATTCATCCGGTGACGAAATCGGTCAAGGAACATGCTTTGATCGATGAGGCGAAGTACCAGAAATGGTATCAGCAGAGCGTCGAGGATCCCGACAAATTTTGGGGCAAGCATGGCAAGCGTATCGACTGGTTCAAGCCTTATACAAAGGTGAAAAATACGTCGTTTACCGGCAAGGTTTCGATCAAATGGTTCGAGGACGGCGTCACCAACGTCTCCTACAATTGCATCGACCGTCATCTGAAGAAGCACGGTGATCGCGTTGCCTTCATCTGGGAAGGTGACAACCCCTATATCGACAAGAAGGTCACGTATAACGAGCTCTACGATCAGGTTTGCCGGCTGGCGAATGTCCTGAAGAAGCATGGCGTCAAGAAAGGTGATCGCGTCACCATCTACATGCCGATGATCCCGGAAGCAGCCTATGCCATGCTCGCCTGCGCCCGCATCGGCGCGGTGCATTCCGTCGTCTTCGGCGGCTTTTCGCCTGACGCTCTGGGCGGTCGCATCGTCGATTGCGAATCCACCTTCGTCATCACCTGCGATGAAGGTGTTCGCGGCGGCAAGTCCATTCCGCTGAAGGACAATACCGACAAGGCGATCCAGATTGCCGCGAAGCAGAAGGTCGACGTCAAGAACGTTCTCGTCGTGCGCCGCACTGGCGGTAAGATCGCCTGGGAAGCTGGCCGCGACCTCTGGTACCATGAGGAAACCGCCAAGGCGAAGCCGGATTGTCCGCCGGCGAAGATGAAAGCCGAAGACCCGCTCTTCATCCTCTACACCTCCGGCTCCACCGGCAAGCCCAAGGGCGTGCTGCATACGACGGGCGGCTACCTCGTCTATGCCGCGATGACGCATGAATATACGTTCGACTATCACCCCGGCGATATCTACTGGTGCACGGCCGATGTCGGCTGGGTGACCGGTCATTCCTACATCGTCTATGGGCCGCTTGCGAATGCGGCGACGTCGCTGATGTTCGAAGGCGTGCCGAACTATCCGGACCAGGGCCGCTTCTGGGATGTCATCGACAAGCACAAGGTCAACATCTTCTATACGGCACCGACCGCGATCCGTTCGCTGATGGGTGCCGGCGATCATTTCGTCAAGCGCGCTTCGCGCTCCAGCTTGCGTCTGCTCGGCACGGTCGGCGAACCGATCAATCCCGAGGCATGGGAATGGTATTACAAGGTTGTCGGCGATAGCCGCTGCCCGATCGTCGATACCTGGTGGCAGACCGAGACCGGCGGCCACATGATCACGCCGCTTCCGGGCGCGACCGATCTGAAGCCCGGTTCAGCCACCCTGCCCTTCTTCGGCGTCCAGCCGCAGCTAGTGGACAATGAGGGCAATGTGCTGGAAGGCGCCGTCGACGGTAATCTCGTTATCGCCGATAGCTGGCCGGGTCAGATGCGCACCGTCTATGGCGACCACGAGCGTTTCATCCAGACCTACTTCTCCACCTACAAGGGCAAGTATTTTACGGGTGATGGCTGCCGTCGCGACGAAGACGGTTACTACTGGATCACCGGCCGCGTCGACGACGTGCTCAACGTTTCGGGCCACCGTCTCGGCACAGCGGAAGTGGAATCGGCGCTGGTATCGCACAGCCAAGTGTCGGAAGCAGCCGTGGTCGGCTACCCGCATTCGATCAAGGGCCAGGGCATCTATTGCTATGTGACTCTGATGGTCGGTCTGGAGGGCTCAGACACGCTGCGGCAGGAGCTGGTGAAGCATGTTCGCGCCGAAATTGGGCCGATCGCCTCGCCGGACAAGATCCAGTTCACGCCCGGCCTGCCGAAGACCCGCTCCGGCAAGATCATGCGCCGTATCCTGCGCAAGATCGCGGAGGACGATTTCGGCGCGCTCGGCGATACCTCGACGCTTGCCGATCCGGCTGTGGTCGATGATCTGATTGCCAACCGGCAGAACAAGGCGGATGCTGCTTAAAACTCTCAAGGCGCCGTGCCTTTTGGCACGGCGCCTTTTCAAATGTACTTCGGACGCTTGAGTGTTCCGCTGCCTACCTCTGAGCCGGTGATTTGAAATGCACCCGGCATGGCATATCTCAGCGCTTATCTCTCAAAAATCGATGGCCCGACCATTGATCTCCCAGTCACCGAAGCGGGCGGGATCGGCGCCGCCGCGACCGCCGATTTCGGCGGGAGGGTTCGCTTCGGCTTGCGCCTGTCGGCGCTCTTCGGCTTCGGCAAGGGCGCGCTTGGCGGCGGGCGAGAGCGGCTTACGCGTGGTTTCACCGGCTTCAGTGTCTATTTTATTGTCGTTATCTGCGGATTGCATGGTCTCGAGCGACCTCCGAAATATTGAAATGAGGGGAGGAATAGCCAAATCATAGAGCATGATGCCGAAAAGTGTGAACGGTTTTCGGGTGACATCATGCTCTGTTTTTTGATTTCGGAGACGGATGCGTTCGGCCGCAAAGAAAAAGGTTTGGACGTCAGATCTGTTGGAGACCCTTTGATGAATCTTATGCGTACCGCCATGCTGCTCGCCTTCATGACCGCCCTGTTCATGGGGGTTGGCTATCTGATCGGCGGTCAATCCGGCATGTTGATCGCATTTGTCGTCGCTGCCGGCATGAACTTTTTCTCCTACTGGAATTCGGACCGCATGGTGCTCTCCACCTACAATGCGCAGGAGGTGGATGAACGCAGCGCCCCGGAATTCTATCGCATCGTTCGGGATCTCGCCCGCAATGCAGGCCTGCCGATGCCTAGGGTTTATCTCTACGACAGTCTGCAACCGAACGCCTTTGCAACGGGGCGCAACCCCGAAAACGCCGCCGTTGCCGCCTCCACCGGCCTCCTGCACGCGCTGACGCCGGAGGAAGTGGCCGGCGTGATGGCGCATGAGCTTGCCCACGTACAGAACCGTGACACGCTGACCATGACGATCACGGCGACGCTTGCCGGCGCCATTTCCATGCTCGGCAACTTCGCCTTCCTGTTCGGTGGTCGCCGTGACAACAACAATCCGCTCGGCATGATCGGCGTTCTCGTCGCGATGATCGTTGCACCTCTGGCGGCGATGCTGGTGCAGATGGCGATCAGCCGCACGCGCGAATATTCCGCCGACCGTCGTGGCGCCGAGATATGTGGCAACCCGCTGTGGCTGGCCTCGGCGCTCGGCAAGATCGCCCGCGGTGCGTCGCATATCCCCAATGAAGAGGCCGAGGGGCATCCGGCCACGGCGCATATGTTCATCATCAATCCGCTCTCGGGCGAGCGGATGGACAATCTGTTTTCGACCCATCCGAATACCGAAAACCGCATCGCCGCGCTGCATGACATGGCCCGTTACGGCGGCGGCAACGCCTCGCCCATGACGCCATCTTCCGGCTTTGGCTCGACGGGACCGGCCATGACTGCTAATCCGGAGCGGAAATCGCGCTCCGTGCCGAATACGGGTCGCGGTGGTTCGCAACCGCCGAAGGGTCCCTGGTCTTGAGTTCTGACACGAAAAACAAAGTTTTCAACAAAGACGGAAAGAGATCCGGCAGGAGGCCGAGCGATTCCAGGCCGCATGATTCGGTGCCGGCGAAACCCGGTTTTGCGGCGCGTGCCGCCGCGACGAAAATCCTCGCCGCCGTCATCGATCGCAAGACACCGCTCGACGGCATGCTGGACGCTGAAGGCGGCAACCCAGCCTATAAGGCTCTTGGTGAAAGCGATCGGGCGCTGGTGCGCGCCATCCTGAACAGCGCGCTCAGGCATCTGCCGCGGATTGAGGCGACGATATCGTCCCTGCTCGATTCGCCGCTGCCGGAAGGCGCCCGCGCGCTGCATCATGTGCTCGTCGTCGGTGCGGCGCAGATGCTCTATCTGGATGTGCCGGACCATTCCGCCGTCGACCTTGCCGTCGAACAGGCCAACCGCGATCCCCGCAATCGGCGCTTTGCCAAGCTGGTCAATGCCATTCTCCGGCGGATCGGCCGGGAAAAGCAGGAGATTCTCGAGCAGGTCGCGGGCGTCGCCGCGATGCCGGCTTGGTTTCTCTCCCGCCTGGAGGCGGCTTACGGCGCTTCCGCCGCGCTCAGAATTTCAGAAACGCAGCTTGAGCCGGCCGCAATCGATCTCACCGTAAAGTCCGATGCTGAAGGCTGGGCGAAGCGCCTCAACGGCGTTGTTCTGCCGACCGGTGGCGTGCGGCTTGCTGCATTCGAGGGATCTATCCCTTCGCTCGAGGGCTTCAATGAAGGCGAATGGTGGGTGCAGGATGCAGCTGCCAGCATTCCGGCGAAGCTATTCGGCTCACTGGCGAGCAAGCGGGTGGTCGACCTTTGTGCGGCCCCGGGCGGCAAGACAGCACAGCTCGTTCTCGCAGGCGCCAAGGTCACGGCTCTCGACCAATCCGCCAACCGGCTGAAAAGATTGTCCGGCAATCTCGCGCGTCTCGGTTTCGAGGCGGAAACCGTCGGCGCCGACATGAGCAAATATCGACCCGACGAACTTTTCGACGCCGCCCTTCTCGATGCGCCCTGCTCATCGACCGGAACGACACGCCGCCATCCCGACGTGCTCTGGACCAAGGGGCCGGAGGATATCGCCAAGCTCGCCGCGCTGCAGGAGCGTCTGCTCCGCCACGCCCTGACGTTGGTCAAGCCCGGCGGCATCGTCGTTTTTTCCAATTGCTCGCTCGATCCCGAGGAGGGCGAAGATCTCGTCGCCCGGCTTCTTGCGGATACCGACAATGTCGAGCGGGTTCCGATCGCGGCAAGCGACTGGCCGGGCCTCGAAGCGGCGATTTCTCCGCTCGGCGCCTTCCGCACTACGCCTGATATGCTGCCGCTTGGTGATGGTTTTGCTTCGGGCCTGGACGGTTTCTACGCGGTCGTGCTTCGGCGCACCCGCTAGAGCATGATGCCGAAAATTGTCGTCGGTTTCCGGACGACATCATGCGCTACTTCTTTGTTTCCAGAGCGGATTCGGATTTCAGGTTGAACGAACCTGAAATCATCCGGCTCTAGTCGTGGTTTCCACAGGCTTTCGAAAGTGGTTCAAAAGTCGGTAACCTGTTCTTAATTGGTATATTTGTAACCTCTTTTTAACCACGGGTAATGAGAGTAAGCAGAAGCAAATATGCAGGTCTGCGGCAGGGTTTTGTGAGTTCATACATGCGGGAAGCATGGCGGCGGATGTCTCGCCGCGCGGCGTTGACGCGATTGCGTCTCACCCGCCACACGATGCGTGTGCCGGAACGCCTTATCGTGGCGCCGACAGATCTGCGCAGCGTCGATCCTTTTTTCGTCGAAGAACTTCTGAACGGCCGCATCCTGCTCGCCGGACGTGTTCTCGAAACGCAAGGTGTCTCCCCCTTTTCGCTCGAGCTGCCTTCGCGCGCATTTGCGGCGCGGCTGCATAATTTCCGCTGGCTGCGGCACTTGCGGTCGGAAAAAAGCGATCAGGCATCGGCGCTGGCGCGATCCATCCTCACGGATTGGATCGCCGTCCACGGTCGCCGCCTGCACGGGCTTGCTTGGGCGCCCGATATCGCTGCGCAGCGGCTCATTGCTCTCCTGTCGCATTCGCCGGTGCTTCTGCATGGGACGGATAGCGGCTTTTATCGCCGCTTCATGCGCATGCTCGTTTTCCATGTCCGCTTTTTGCGCCGCATGGCGCCATCGGCGCGGGATGGAACGACGCGGTTTCGCGTGCGCATCGCGCTTGCCATGTCGTCGGTTGCCATGCCGAACAGTGCGCTGGCGGTAAAGCGCGCCGGCCAGGCGCTCGATCGTGAAATCGACCGGCAGATCTTGGCAGACGGCGGCCATATCTCCCGCAATCCGCGGGTGTCGCTGGAGCTGCTGCTCGACCTGCTGCCGTTGCGGCAGACCTACGTCAATCTTGGCCACGACGTGCCGATACGGCTCATTCCCGGTATCGATCGCATGTATCCGGCATTGCGATTCTTCCGCCATCAGGACGGTGATCTTGCGCTGTTCAACGGGGCGACATCGACGCTTGCCAACGAGCTCATGTCGGTGCTGCGCTACGACGAGACGGCGGGGCAGATTTTCAAGGCGCTGCCGCACACGAAGTATCACCGGCTAGCCGCCGGTCAGGCCGTCGTCATCGTCGATGCTGGCGCCCCCGCCTCGACGGATCTCAGCCGTACGGCACATGCCGGCTGCCTTTCCTTCGAGATGTCGTCGGGCAAGACACGCTTCATCATCAATTCGGGCTCGCCGGAATTTGCCGGAGATCGTTACGTGCAGGCCGCACGGGCGACGGCTGCGCATTCAGCCGTTACGCTCAACGACACCTCATCGTCGCAATTCTCCAAGTCGAAGTCTTTAGGCCCGATCATGGTCGGCGGTGTTAAGAAAGTCATCGTCGAGCGTGCCGAGACCGAAGATGGGCGCGATTACGTGCGGGCAGCGCATGACGGTTATCTCGCGACCTTCGGCTATGCTCATGAGCGCGAACTCAGCCTAAACGCCAAAGGCACTATCCTGGCCGGCCGCGACCGCTTCTTCGTGCCGGAGGGCAGGAAGCAGGCGCCGAAGGGCGAAGGCATCGCCTCTGCACGCTTCCACATCCATCCCTCCATCAGCCTGCTGCAGACAGAAACGGATTCCGCCCTGCTGATCGCGCCGGATGGCGAGACCTGGGTCTTCTCCTCGCCCGGGAACGAAGTGCTTGTCGCCGAAGACATCTTCTTTGCCGATCCCTCGGGAATGCGCTCTTCCGACCAGCTCGAGATCGTCTTCCGGATTACCGAAAAGCCGGAAATCCGTTGGTTTTTATCCCATCGGCCATAGGCTAACCGCGCCAGCTATGCTAACGGGGCGGCATTATCGTCCCGCGCTTTTCCGCCGGACATCTCCTCATGCCAGAGCGTTTTTCGCTCTGTTTTTGTTATCTCGCAATTCCGGACGGAAAACCGCCCTGCACTTTTCCTGGAATTGCTTCAGACCGGAGAAAGCCCATGGCCGTCGTTTCCAAGAAAATTCCTGCTCCCGACAAGGTGAAGGTGAAAACCGCGCTTCTGTCCGTCTTCGACAAGACCGGCATCGTCGAGCTGGCGCGTGCGCTCAGCGAACAGGGCGTGCGGTTGCTGTCGACCGGCGGCACGCACAAGGCGATTACAGCGGCGGGCCTTGCCGTCACCGACGTCTCCGAAGTGACGGAGTTTCCGGAGATCATGGACGGCCGCGTCAAGACGCTGCATCCGAAAGTACACGGCGGCCTGCTTGCCATCCGTGACGATGCCGAGCATCAGGCGGCAATGAAAGAGCACGGCATCGAGGGCATCGATCTTGCCGTCATCAATCTCTATCCCTTCGAGGACGTTCGCAAGGCGGGTGGCGATTACCCGACGACGGTCGAGAATATCGATATCGGCGGTCCGGCGATGATCCGCGCTTCGGCCAAAAACCACGCCTACGTAACGACGCTGACCGATCCCGCCGATTATGCGGAGCTGCTTGCGCAGCTCTCCGGCGATGCCGGCCAGACGACCTATGATTTCCGCAAGCGCATGGCCGCCAAGGCTTTTGCCCGTACCGCCGCCTACGATGCGATGATCTCCAACTGGTTTGCCGAAGCGCTGGATATCGCCACGCCGCGTCACCGCGTCATCGGCGGCGTTCTGCGCGAGGAAATGCGCTATGGCGAAAACCCGCATCAGAAGGCGGCCTTCTACGTTACCGGCGAGAACCGCCCCGGCGTCTCCACGGCAACCCTCCTCCAGGGCAAGCAGCTCTCTTACAACAACATCAATGATACCGATGCGGCCTATGAACTCGTCGCCGAGTTCCTGCCGGAAAACGGTCCAGCCTGCGCGATCATCAAGCACGCCAACCCTTGCGGCGTCGCCACAGGCCCGAGCCTGGTCGAAGCCTACAAGCGCGCTCTCGCCTGCGATTCCACCTCAGCCTTCGGCGGCATCATCGCGCTGAACAGCCTGCTCGACGCAGAAACGGCCGAGGAGATCGTCAAACTCTTCACCGAGGTCATCATCGCGCCTGATGTCACCGAGGAAGCCAAGGCGATTATTGCTCGCAAGCCGAACCTGCGCCTGCTCTCGGTGGGCGCCCTGCCCGATCCGCGTGCTGCCGGCCTCACTGCCAAGACCGTCTCCGGCGGTCTGCTCGTGCAGAACCGCGACAACGCACTGGTCGAGGATATGGAGCTTAAGGTCGTCACCAAGCGTGCGCCGACGGCGCAGGAGCTTGAGGACATGAAGTTCGCCTTCCGTGTCGCCAAGCATGTGAAGTCGAATGCCGTTGTTTACGCCAAGGATGGCCAGACGGCCGGTATCGGCGCCGGACAGATGAGCCGTGTCGATTCCGCTCGCATCGCCGCCATCAAGGCCGAGGAAGCCGCAAAGGCCATGGGTCTGGCCGAGCCTCTGACGCGGGGTTCTGCGGTCGCCTCCGAAGCCTTCCTGCCGTTTGCGGACGGCCTGTTATCGGCAATCGCTGCCGGCGCCACCGCCGTCATTCAGCCCGGCGGCTCGATGCGCGACCAGGAAGTGATCGACGCGGCCAACGAGCACAATGTCGCGATGGTCTTTACCGGCGTGCGCCATTTCCGTCATTGATCGGCGGATATACCAAATACAGAAAATATATATCCCGGCTGGTTCGCCAGCCGGGATTTTCTTTGCCTACTTCGTTGCCCTGTCGGCGGGATAGGGTGTCGGTAACAGAAGCAAGAGGCCGCCGGCGAGGAAGAGGACGAGCGTCGCCATGCCGAGGCGGGCAGAACCGCTGAAATGGGTTACCAGCGAGAAGAACAATGTTGCCATAAAGCTGGTGGCGCGACCGGAGAGCGCATAGATGCCGAAATAGCGCCCGGCTTCCGCGAGGCTGACGCTGCGGGCGAGATAGGAGCGCGACGAGGCCTGCACGGGGCCAAAGGCGATGCCGATCAATAGCCCATAGCCGATATAGGCCTTCTCCGCCGCGGTTCCGAACAGGCCTCCGGTGCTAACGGTCGAGAGTGGAACGAGGCCGAAGAGCGTGAACCCGGGGCCAGTCGAGATAATGCCGAAGGTCGCGACCAGCAGCAAAGTCAGGCTGATGACGACAGTCGTCTTCGAGCCGAGCCAGCGGTCGACATAGCCGGCCGCGAAGCAGCCGAAAATGGCGATGACGTTGAGGATAATGCCGTAGATGCCGATTTCGATCGTTGCCCAGCCGAACATGCCGGCTGCGAAGGTGCCGCCGAGGATCAGAAGGCCGTTGACGCCGTCCTGATAGACCATGCGGGCGATGAGGAAGAGGCTGATACCGCGCCGGCGTTTCAATTCGCCCAGGGTCGCCGACAGTTCGTGCAAGCCTGAACGAACAGCGGCGCGCAACGGCAGGCCGCGGGCGGCGTCCGGCGTGAAAAAGAACATCGGCAGGATGAAGATCAGATACCAGGCGGCCGAAATCGGCCCGGTGATGCGGGCATCCTCGCCGAGCGTGGCATCAAGGCCGAAGAGCGGCGTCATGCCGAGAATGGTCTTGCCGGTCTGTGCATTACCGGCGAGCAGCGTAACGACGGTGATCAGCACGATCATACCGCCGAGATAGCCGAGCCCCCAGGCCGTGTTCGATAGCCTGCCGACATCGTCCTTGCCGACGAGCCGGGGCATCATCGAATCGTTGAAGACGATGGAGAATTCGGCCGAGATCGAAGCCAGGATCATGAAAATGACGGGATAGATGACAGGCGATCCGGGCGCGGCTCCCCAGAGACAGAAGAGGCTGGCGATCTTGATGACGGCGAAGAAGGCGATCCATGGTTTGCGGGCGCCGGATTGATCGGCGATCGAGCCGAGGACTGGCGAGAGGATGGCGATGATCACCGAGGAGATCGTCGCCATGTTGCTCCAGGTCGTCTGCGCGGAGACGGGATCGGCGGTCAGCCGCGCGACGAAATAGGGTCCGAAAATGAAGGTGGTGACGACGGTGAAGAACGGCTGAGCCGCCCAGTCGAAGAACATCCAGCCCCAAATGCCGCGTGCCGGCACTTTTGCCGGCACGTCGTTGTCAATCTCGGTCGTCACCAAATCCAGCCCCTTGCTCCCTCACCCGTTTGCCGGGGTCGGGGCGGACTGTGTCATCTTGCCCGGCCGTTCGCAAGATCGCTGAGCAGGCCGGCGGCAACGGTGATGCGGGCGAGGTTCGGATCGCCGCTTTCGCTGAGGCCACCGAGCTCTTCGGCGATGCGATTGATGCGGATCCGGTCCTCCGCATGCCATGCCTGGACCGGCTGCTTGTCCTTCGGATGGTTTGATAGCGCGGAGATGACGATATCGCGACGAGCGCCGGCGATCTGGTCGAGGCTGCGCGCAAGCGCGAGGCTCTCATAGTGATCGCCGGTGACGATCCGGTTGCCGGCCAGCAGCAGCCGGCCGACGCGGAAGGTCTGCGAGACGGTGAAGTAGCTTTCCGCCGCCCGGTTCAGCGTGTCGCCGGTGCGTTCGGCAATCTGCATGATTTCCGGAACGAGCACGAGCGCGTAGATCGTGGCGATCTCCGAAGCCAGCTTTTCGGGCAGGCCCGCTGCCAGATATTCCGCTTCGCGTGCGGCGATTTCGGCCGCGAAATCTGCCGGGATGTGGGTGAGGAAGACGGGTCGCAGTTTCTTGAGAGCGGCGCGAAGCCGGCTAACCGTCTCTTCGATGTCACCCTTGGCCGCGCCGGTTTTCAAGAGCAGGCGGGTCAATACCGTATAGACCTCGGTGATTTCGCCGTAGACGCGGTTCTGCATCTGGCCGCCGACCTTGCCGTCGAGCGCGTCCGTCTCGTTCCAGAGCCGGTCGAGATCAAAGCCGTCGCGAGCGACCACGGCCGCCTTGACCACCTCGGCAGCCGATGCCGCCGTTGCATCCATCATGCTGACGGCGAAGCCTGGACCACCACGATTGATCGCCTCGTTGGCGAGCCCCGTCGCGATGATCTCGCGGCGCAGGCGATGGGTTTCGATATCGGCTGCATTGGAGCGCTGCATCTTGGCCGGGAAGTAGCGGCTGAGCGTTGCAGCGAAGTAGGGATCATCAGGCAGATCGCTGGCGACGAGGGCGTCGAAGAGAACGATCTTGGCGTAGGAAAGCAGCACACCGATTTCTGGGCGCGTCAGCGGCCGGCCGTTGGCATAACGCTCTGCGAAGGTCTGGTCGTCGGGCAGGGTCTCCACCTTGCGGTTGAGCTGCTTGGCGGCTTCCAGCACGCTCATGAAGCGGCTGAGTTCCAGGCCATTGCCGGTGCCCTTGCGCTCCGTCAGCGAAATCGCCAGGGATTGCAGATAGTTGTTGCGCAATACCAGCACGGCCACTTCATCGGTCATGGAGGCGAGCAGCGTGTCGCGCTTGGCGCGCGTCAGCCGGTCGTCGAACATGGCGGACGCCAGCGCGATCTTGATGTTGACCTCGACGTCGGAGGTGTTGACGCCGGCGGAGTTGTCGATGGCGTCGGAGTTGCAGCGACCGCCCTTGAGACCATAGGCGATACGGCCCTTCTGGGTGACACCGAGATTGGCGCCTTCGCCGATGACCTTGGCGCGTACTTCGTCGGCTGCGATACGGATCGGATCGTTGGCGCGATCGCCGACTTCGGAATCCGTCTCGGCCGGTGCCTTCACATAGGTGCCGATGCCGCCGAACCACAGCAAATCAACGGGAGCCTTGAGGATTGCCGTCATGATCTCGAAGGGTGTTGCGACGGATTTGTCGATGCCGATGGCGGCAACCGCTTCCGGGGTCAGCGTCACAGATTTCGCCGAGCGGGAAATGATCATCGCGCCCTTCGACAGGACGGACTTGTCGAAATCCTGCCAGCTGGAACGCGGCAGGTTGAAGAGACGCTGGCGTTCGGCGAGCGTCTTTTCCACGTTCGGATCGGGATCGATGAAGATATCGCGGTGATCGAAGGCGGCGAGCAGGCGGATCTTCGGCGAGAGCAGCATGCCGTTGCCGAAGACGTCGCCCGACATATCGCCAACGCCGACGACGTTGAAGGGCGTCGTCTGGATGTCGATGTCCATCTCGCGGAAGTGCCGTTTTACGGTTTCCCAGGCGCCACGGGCTGTGATGCCCATCTTCTTGTGGTCGTAGCCGGCAGAACCGCCCGAGGCGAAGGCATCATCCAGCCAGAAGCCGGCTTCCTGAGCCAGCGCATTGGCGGTGTCGGAGAAGGTCGCGGTGCCTTTGTCGGCTGCGACGACGAAGTAGGGATCGTCACCGTCAAGCCGCACGGTATCATCAGGCGGGATAATATCGGCGCCGGAGATATTGTCGGTGATCGACAGCAGGGTGCGGATATAGGTCTTGTAGGCCTCGCGGCCTGTGTTGAAGATTTCGTCGCGGCTGCCGCCGACCGGGAGCTTCTTCGGATAGAAGCCGCCCTTGGCCCCAACCGGGACAATAACGGCGTTCTTGACCTGCTGGGCCTTCACGAGGCCGAGCACTTCGGTACGATAATCCTCGGCACGGTCCGACCAGCGCAGACCGCCGCGCGCCACCTTGCCGAAGCGCAAATGCACGCCTTCGACCTCCACGCCATAGACGAAGACTTCGCGGAAGGGCCGCGGCTCGGGCAGGCCGTCGAGAAGTTTCGGATCGAGCTTGAAGGCCAACATGGCTTTCGGCGAGCCGTCGGCATTTTTCTGGAAATAGTTGGTGCGCAGCGTTGCATCGATGGCGTTGACGTAGCGGCGCAGGATGCGGTCGTCGTCCAGGCTCGGTACGTCGGCCAGCTCGCTTTCGATAGCCTCGTGCAGCTCGGTGAGCTTTTTCGTGCGGTTCTTGTCGCTGAGTTTCGGATCGAGCGTGTCGTGAAACAGGCGGAAGAGCGCGGCGGCGATGCGTGGATATTTGTCCAGCGTCGCGGCGATGTAGTCCTGCGAATAGGCAATGCCGGCCTGGCGCAGGTAACGCGAGTAGGCGCGCAGCACGTTGGTTTCGCGGGCCGAGAGATCGGCGGAGACGATCAGCCGGTTGAAGGCATCATTGTCGATCGTTCCACCGAAGGCGGCGAGGAAAGCCTCTTCCAGTGTAGCACCGTGGCGGGCAAGATCGATCGTCAGACCGCTGCGGGCTTCCAGCTCCATGTCGTGAAGTACGACGTGGCCGGTCGAATCGTCCTTCGCCGTGACATAGATGTCGAAGGTACGCTCGCTGATGACGTTGAAACCGAGATTTTCGAGGAGAGGCACGCGGCGCGACAGCGCCAGATTGCCTTGACCGTGGAAGATCTTCAGCGAGAGGATCTCGCCTGCTTCGTCCTTGCGGACATAGAAGCCGATGCGGATCGGCTCGGCGCCGGCTGTGGCAATGATGTCAGGCAGATCGGCAAAGGCGTCTTCCGGCGAAAAGGCTTCCTGGAATGCCTGGCTCACCGAGATGCTCGGTGCCTTCGGGCCTGCCAGCATGACGAAACGCTCGTCCCAGCGAGCGGTGATGCCGCGGACCGCCTCTTCCAGCTTGGCCTGGGGAACATGCGGCGTCTTGCCGGCGCTGCGACCGATGATGAAGTGCACGCGTGCCACGCCGCCTTCCGGGAAGGCAGGATAATAGGCGGAGACGCGGCCGTCATAGACGGTCTTCAGATAATTGCCGATCTTTTCGCGGACGACGGAATCATATTCCTCGCGCGGCACATAGACGATGACGGAAACGAAGCGGTCGAAATGATCGATGCGCGGCAGGGCGCGCACGCGCGGCCGATCGGTCAGGTCGTTGATCTGCTCTGCGAAGCTTGCCAGCAGGGTCGTGTCGATCTGGAATAGGTCGTCGCGCGGGTAGGATTCCAGCGTGTTGTCGAGCATGCGGCCGGAATGGCTGGTGGGATCGAAACCGAAATGATCCTTGACCTTCTGCACCTTCGAGCGAAGCAGCGGCACTTCCGAGGCGGCGCTGGTGTAGGCGGTGGAGGTGAAGAGGCCGACGATGCGCAGTTCGCCCGTGACGTTCCCTTCCGAATCGAAGCGCTTGATGCCGACATAATCCATATAGGCGCGGCGATGCACGATCGACTTGACGTTGGCCTTGGTGACGATCAGGAAATCCGGGCCATTGAGGAAGGCGAGGATTTCCGGTGTCGTGGTGACGGCGTCCTTGCCCTGTCTCAGAACACGGACATCGGGATTGGAGAGAATGCCAAGGCCGGCGCCTCGGTCGCGCTCGATCGTGGCGTTGGCGCCCTTGCCGGAATAGACGTATTCGCGCATGCCCAGGAAGGTGAAGTTGCCATCGCGCAGCCAGGCGAGGAAGGCGAGAGCCTCGTCGCGGTCGCTCTTGCGACGTCCGGCCGCCTCATAGGTGGAAAGCTCCGAAATGACGGTATCCAGGCGCGACAGCATCGGCTTCCAGCCGGAAACGACGAGATGCGTCTGATCGAGCACGGTTTGCACCCGCTTGACCAGGTCTGCTGCCTGGGCTGTCGTCAGCGGGGAGAGATGAAGCTGGATGTGGCTGACCCGATGGGCGGGATCGCTCGGATGATCGGCGGAATAAAGGCTTGCCGCCTTGCCCTCTTCCATGACGAGGATGGGATGCACGGCCATGTAGAGATCGCGATAGCTGCTGCTGACCTCTCCCATGACTGATTCGTAGAGGAACGGCATGTTGTGGTCGGTGATCGAGAGGATCGACACGGCGACGCCATCGGGCTCGATGCCGGCCACCTGCTCGATGCTGACACGCGGAGCCGTCTTGCTCCAGGCTGCCAGTTCCTTGGCCGCATGAGCTGCGGCAAGAGCCAGCATTTCCGGGCTGTAACGCCCCATGTCATCATTGCTAGCCCGGCCGAACAGGATTTCGGGATCGAGGTGAGCCCCGCCCGTCGCAGCGGCAATTTTCTGTGCCGCTTCGATCTGTTTTTCCCGTTTCGGATTGGTCTTGGGCGCCATGGAATTCCTCCCGATTTTCGAATTTTGACCACAATATCAGAACGTTTAGCGAAAAAACTGGCAAAAAGATTGCGAATTTGGTTGGTTTCGGACTGATTTTGGTCCGTTTTTTTAAAAAACTTGCCGGAATGCGTGTTCTCGACGAAAAGCTCATATCGTCGGCAAGAAATTGATGGAATCAGTTCGTCAACAGAGGTTTTCATGTCTCTGTGAAGTGCCGTTGACAGAGTGCCGCCAAAGGGATCATCAACGGCACCAAGGCAGTTTGAAGCCCCGATTTTGGAAGCTAGCATCATGTCGCAAGTCTCGGCCGGCGCCGTTATCGTCATCTCCAGTCATGTCGTGCGTGGTTCCGTCGGCAATCGGGCGGCGGTGTTTGCGTTGGAAACGCTCGGCCACCCCGTCTGGGCGCTGCCGACCATCGTCCTGCCATGGCATCCAGGCCACGGCCGCTCGACGCGTTTGACCTTCAACGAGGCGGATTTCGACCATGCAATCGACGATCTGATCGCCGCGCCCTGGCTGTCCGAGGTAAAGGCGGTTCTGTCGGGATATTTCGGCAATGCTGCACAAGCGCTTTCCGTCGCCAGGCTGGTGACGGCGTTGCGCGAAAAGAATCCGGATCTTCTCTATGCCTGCGATCCCGTGATCGGTGATGCCGGCGGCCTCTACGTGCCGACGGCGACTGCGGAAGCAATCCGCGATCACCTGATCCCGCTTGCGTCTCTCGCGACACCGAACCGCTACGAGCTTGCCTGGCTCGCCGGCGCGCCGCTTGAGGACAACAACGCCATCATGGAGGCGGCGCTCGCGCTCGGGCCTTCACGCATGCTGGTGACATCGGCGGTGCCGATGATGGCGGGTGGTATCGGCAATCTCTATCTCAGCGGCCGGAACGCGTTGCTTGCCGAGCACCGCAGCATAGAAGGTGCGCCGAATGGGCTCGGCGATCTGCTCTGTGCCTTGTTCCTGTCGCGCATCCTGTCCGGCTTGGATGAAGAACGGGCCCTGCAATTGACGACCGCAAGTGTCTACGAAGTGCTGGCACGCGCCGTCAAACGCGGCAGCAACGAGTTGACGCTCGCCGTCGATTCAGCGAGCCTCTCGACACCGATGGCGATGGTGCAGCTGCGTCATCTCGTGCATCCGGCGCAACGGCGGAAAAAATAGTGTTACGCAACAGTTAACGGTTTTTGCAGCGCAACAGTTGCCATCGATCCCGGTGCGCTGTAATTCAATATCATGCAAAGCTTTCCCGACACCCTTCTGAACGGTTATCGCAACTTCATGAGCGGGCGTTACGTCGATGAGCGCGAACGTTATCGCACTCTGGCGGAGCTCGGCCAGAACCCGTCGACACTTGTGATTGCCTGTTGTGACTCCCGCGCGGCCCCGGAGACCATCTTCGACGCCGGCCCGGGAGAACTTTTCGTTATCCGCAACGTCGCCAATATGGTGCCGCCTTATGAACCGGACGGTAATTTCCACGCGACTTCGTCGGCGCTCGAATTTGCCGTCCTGTCGCTCAAGGTGTCCGATATCGTCGTGATGGGCCACGGCCGCTGCGGTGGCATCCGCGCCGCGCTAGATCCCAATGCCGAGCCGTTGTCGCCGGGCGATTTCATCGGCCGGTGGATGGCCCTGCTGAAGCCGGCGGCCGAACAGATCCAGAGCAACGACATCATGACCCAGACCGAGCGTCAGACGGCGCTGGAGCGCATTTCGATCCGCAATTCGCTCGATAACCTGCGCAGCTTTCCGGAGATCAAGGCGCGCGAGGAAGAGGGCAAGCTCAATCTTCATGGCGCATGGTTTGACATTTCGACCGGCGAATTGTGGGTGATGGATCCTCAGACCCGGGATTTCAAGCGTCCGGATATTTCGTAATCTGCAACGGCTGAAACAAAAAGGCGCTGCGAACCGTTTGGTTGCAGCGCCTTTTTTATATCCGATAACCGGATTATCGGCCGTCGATCTGCTGGCCGATGTAAGCGATTGCCTGCTGATAGACCTTGGCGTCGTTCCAGCCGGCGATGGCGGAGAAATTAGGCTCTCCGGGCTGATAGCCGGCGCCGGGCTGCCAGCCATGGCCGCGCAGGAAGTTGGCCGTCGAGGCAAGCGCATCGGCGCGCGATCCCACAAGATCGACCCTGCCGTTTCCATCTTCATCGATGCCGTAGAGAACGACGTTCTTGGGCATGAACTGCGTCTGGCCGATTTCGCCGTGAGCAGCGCCGCGTGCCGCGGGGCTGAGATAGCCTTCGCCGACGAGCTTCAGGGCGGCATAGAGCTGTTCGGTAAAGAATGCGGAACGGCGGCAGTCATAAGCAAGGGTGGAGACCGCAGAAAGCGTATGCTGGTCGCCCATATAGCTACCGAAGCCGGTTTCCATGCCCCAGATCGCGATGATCGGGCCGGCAGGGACGCCGAAGCGCTTCTCGATCTTGGCAAATAGCGCGGCATTGGCCTGCTTCATGCTCTTGCCGCGATTGATGATCGTCTGGCCGCCACGCTTCTTCATGAATTCCTCGAAGGAAAGCTTGAAGCTCTTCTGGCCGCGGTCGGCGCGGATGGTGGGCTGGTTGTAATGAACGTTGGCGAAAGCCTTGTCGAGGACGGAGGGGCTGACGCCCTGTCCTTGCGCTTCGCGCTTGAATTCCTGCACCCAATTCTCGAAACCGGCAGATGTGTTGCCGCAGGATGCAGCGTTTGCCGTAATCGGCATGGCGAGCAGCAGCCCGCCCGCGACGAGAGCTGCCATTCCAGACTTTGTGATGCGCATTCAATGTCCCCGAATTCTTACCGCGATGCGAAACGCGGTAACTGTTTTGGAAGGCGCACAAACCCGCCAATCTTCAGGCTCATGCTCTATCTCTTTAGTCTTGCCGCATTGCCCGACGCCGAAACGGTCCCGCTTCGACTGGAAATGCTCTAGTCATCGCTGGACCATGCCAGTATCCGACCGTCCTGTCATTATCACATTTTAGCGATCAATATTTTTGCTTCACGTGAAACAACCGCCAAATGTATTTGCAAAAAAGCCCCGCCTTTCGGTCCGAAATGGCGAGGCTTCCATATAGTCATGCTTAGCTAGACAAGGTTTATAAACCGTAAATTGGTTTAGAAATGCTTATGCAGCCTGCTTGCGTGGCTTGATCAGGCCACGGTTGACGAGCAGTTCGGCGATCTGGATGGCATTGAGAGCGGCGCCCTTGCGCAGGTTGTCGGAGACGACCCACATGTTGAGGCCGTTTTCGACGGTCGCATCTTCACGGATACGCGAAATATAGGTCGCGTCCTCGCCGGCGGATTCGTAAGGCGTGATGTAGCCGCCGTTTTCATGCTTGTCGATGACGAGGCAGCCCGGTGCTTCGCGCAGGATATCGCGGGCCTGATCGGCGGTAATCTCGTTTTCGAACTCGATGTTCACCGATTCGGAGTGGCCGATGAAGACAGGCACGCGCACGGCCGTGCAGGTGACCTTGATCTTCGGGTCGAGCATCTTCTTGGTTTCGGCCAGCACCTTCCACTCTTCCTTGGTGTAGCCGTCTTCCATGAAGCTATCGATGTGCGGGATGACGTTGAAGGCGATGCGCTTGGTGAACTTCTTATTTTCGATCGGATCGGCGACGAAGACGGCGCGGGTCTGATTGAACAGTTCGTCCATGCCGTCCTTGCCGGCGCCGGAGACCGACTGGTAGGTCGAGACGACGACGCGCTTGATCTTGGCGAAATCATGCAGCGGCTTCAGCGCGACGACGAGCTGCGCGGTCGAGCAATTCGGGTTGGCGATGATGTTGCGCTTGGTGAACTGCGTGATGGCATCCGGGTTCACTTCCGGCACGATCAGCGGCACGTCGGCGTCGTAGCGCCAGGCGGAGGAGTTGTCGATGACGACGCAGCCCTGGGCGCCGATCTTCGGCGAGAACTTCTTCGAGACTTCGCCGCCGGCAGACATCAGGCAGATGTCGGTGCTGGAGAAATCGTAATTCTCGAGGTTGGCAACCTTCAGCGTCCGGTCACCGAAGGAAACTTCAGTTCCCTGCGAGCGTGCGGATGCGAGCGCTACGACTTCATCGGCCGGAAAGCCGCGTTCGGACAGGATGTTGAGCATTTCACGGCCGACATTCCCGGTCGCGCCCGCTACTGCAACTTTGAAACCCATTTCTCAAGCTCTCTTTCTCTTCTCTCCTCTTGGGCGAAGGGGGGAACCGTGGCCGTGACGACCGGTTCCTGTCCCCAGCCGAGCCGGGGAGAGAGCGGCAGGCCAGAGACGTCAGACGGTTTTCGTCGTCGTTTTGGCCATGGTTTTGGAAGAAACCGGAAAATAGACATCCCGCCCGGCATAACCAGCCAGGTGACTGAAGCTGTCGATCTGTTCGAAGCGAAGCATGGAAGTCTTCCTTTTCCGTCGCCGGTTCTAAGATGTTTTCCACAGGAGTCAAGGATTTCCTCGCCGTTGCCGTGGCGCGAGCGAGGAAATCGAGGGCGCTGCGTGCCGCCTTCAACATATCGTGTTCGAAGACGGAGGCTTTCTGATGTCAGCGGTTGGACTTGCGCGTGGTCTCGAACAGGAACCAGGTGCGGCGTTCCGTTTCGTCCAGCCAGTTTTCAAGCAGGCTGGCGGTGGCGACATCGCCATATTCATCGCAGACGTCGTGGACGGCGCGCATTTCCGCCGAGAGCTTGAGATTGTCGTCCGCAAGTTCGGCCAGCATGTCCTGCGGATCGACATATTCCGCGTCATTGTCCGGAATGCGCTGGAGCTTGGCGATCTGGCCGATCGATCGCAGGGTCGTTCCGCCGATCTTGCGGGCGCGCTCGGCCATGGGGTCAGTCATCGCGAAGATCTGGTCGCCGTGCTCGTCGAGGAGCAGGTGATAGTCGCGGAAATGCGGACCGCTCATGTGCCAATGAAAATTCTTGGTCTTCAGATAGAGGGCAAAGACATCGGCCAGCAAGGCACTGAGCGCTGCCGAAATATCGCGGGTCGCGTCCTCGCTGAGATTGGTGTGGGTGCCCAATTTCGACTTGGTATTGGCGGTATTCATACACACGTCCTCCGTTTGTTGTTCACGGCAGCGGTTGCGGCGGATCTCAGGGCGTTTCCGCTTTTCGTCGAGACGTTAGAATGCGCTATCTTCTTGTTTCTCCGGGTATTTCGGGCTGAAGTCGCTGCGCATTTTTCCTGGAAATGTTCCAAGGGAGTTCGATGATATTCGCTGCTGCGTTGGATCGGATTGAAGACAGGGATCTGTTTTGAAAAATTGCGCCGACACATCGCTTTGCTGCATGGTCGGCTACGATGCTAGGCGGAAAACCCGAACACCCATACTAGATAGGAAAATCGAATGGTTTGGCAATCGCTTGCTAAGCCATCGGCCGGGTGCGCGGTTGCGCTGCGCCCGGCCGATGGTTCTCTTTTCTGAAGACGGCATCGCGAATGCGCGATTACTTCAAGCCGCCGCCGGCATAGATGGTTTCACCGGTCAGCCAGGCGGACTCTGATGAAGCGAGGAAGACGGCGATCGGAGCGATGTCGGTCGGCTGGCCGAGGCGGCCAAGAGGCGTCTGCGAGACGAGATGCTTTTCGAAGTCGCTGCCGAGAAAGCCGGCGGCGACGACGCCTTCCGTCTCGACGCCGCCTGGCGCCAGATTGTTGACCCGGATGTTCCTCGAACCCAGTTCCTTGGCAAGAACCTGGGTGATCGAACTCACGGCGGCCTTGGTTGCGGTGTAAACCGATGCAGTCGGCAGGTTCATGCTGACCGCATTCGAGCCGATGTTGATGATATTGCCGCCTTGCGGACCGAAATGCTTCACCGCTTCCTGTGTGGTCAGCAGCGTGCCGAGCACATTGATATTGAATTCACGGTGGAATTCCTCCTCGGTGAATTCCTCGATCGGCGCGAATTGATAGACGCCGGCATTGTTGACGAGGATGTCGACGGCGCCGAAGGCCTGTTTCGTTTCCGCAAAGAGGCGTTTGACGTCTTCGGATTTGGAAACATCGCCGTGGACGGCGAGCGCCTTGCCGCCCTTGGCCGCGATGTCAGCCACAACCTTGTCGGCGCCTTCGCGGCTCGACGCATAGTTGACGACCACGGATGCGCCCGCTTCAGCCATCGCCTTGGCGATTCCGGCGCCGATGCCCTTGGATGCTCCGGTTACGATCGCGACCTTGCCTGCCAATTTGCTCATGTCATTTTCCTTCGGAAATTGTTCGATAGTTTTATAATTATCTAATCGTTTGACGTATGCGACCCGAAAACTATTCGGCATCGTCACTTTGATATTTAGATAATCATCTAATTGATACAAGGGCGGGGATAAAAAATGCCGATCGAGCGAACGAAAGCGTCAGATCTTGGAGAGTTCGGCCATGTAGGCGTTCAGCGTATCGCGGCGCAGGACGAGGCTTGCGAACTTGCCTTCGCGCTGGATCTCGATGAGTCCTGCGTTTTCGAGTTCCTTGATGTGGTGCGACATGGTTGCGGCGCTGACGGTGTGACACTCGTTCAGAAGGCTGCAGGGCGTGGGCTGGGTGCGGCTGCCGATCTCCTTCAGCATCTGCACGCGGCGCGGCTCGGCAAGCGCTCGGGAAATCAATCCCAGCTGCCTTTCGCTCAAATGTATAGGGCCGATATCCATGGGTTCATCAGACTGAAAACGAAATCGGGTTGACCATTTCTGGCGGTCGACACCTCGTCAGATATATGAACGGGTGATGACCTTGGCAACCTTTGCGATGGAATGGCGCAGCAAGGTTGCGACTTGGTAGACCAAGCGAGTTCCCTTGCCGGTGGGCGCGTGGCGTCATTCCGTGATTTGGCTGAGGGGTCTCAGGCGGCTTGGCAGGCGTAGGCCGGGGAATTTTCCGCGTTTCAGCAGCGGCCATCTCGGGGTCGGCAAGCCAGCGGCGTTGATGCGGAAGAGAATGCCATAACGGGAATAGACGATGGCCGTCATGAAGGAAAACCACCCGCCGAGCGCAAGGCCGGCCATGACGTCGCTCGGATAATGCGCACCGACCATGACGCGGGTGATTGCCAGCCACAGGGCACAGGCGGCGAAGATGTAGCGATAGCGCGGGAAGAGGAAGGCAAGCGCCACGAACAGGGCGCCGATGGTCGTGGCATGACCAGACGGGAAGCTCTCGAAGCTGGCGCGGCCATTGAAGGGCGAGAAGCCGAAAGGTCCCCAATCGGCGAAATGCGTCGGTCGGGCGCGGCCGATGGCGCGCTTCAGCATATTGGCGAGAAGGCCCGAGAGAACGATGGTCGTCAGCAGGTAGCCGCCGATCTGGCAGATGCGTTGCGCCTGACAGCGACAGCGCGGCGCGCGCAGTAACCGACTGGCAGCCCAACCTTCGAAAAACAGGAAGGCGCTAACGATGATGATCCAGCCGGAATCGCCGAAATTGGTCAGCAGCCCACCGAAAAAGCGAATAGCGGGTGAGAGGCTCCCCAGGGCGGCGCCCACCGGCCAGTCGAACAGGAGCGCAGAGAGCAGCACGATATTGGCTGTCAGAAACAGGCAGGTCTTCCAATGGCATGGTGCAAGCGCCGCATCGCTTCGCCGCCAACGCCGATCGAGAGATGCCAAGATCCCCTGCATACTCACCGCCTGATTTTATGTCCAATCAGGGATGACACTTAACAGCGACTTGTTACAATTCTTCTAAAGAATTGTGGCGCAGAGACAGGAATTGCATGAAAACAAGGGGATAGAGGATTTCCAGGCCTTTGCCCGAAATGGAATTATGCAGCAAATTTAAAGCGCTGCGGCGCCCTATGGCACCACATATGATACGCGGTGCTCTGGCCTGGGCCACCGCAGCAAAAAGCCCCGCTCTTCGGATGAAGAACGGGGCTTCGTGTTTCACGTGAAATATAGCAGACGATTTATGCCGAGAGAGCCTTGAATTCGGCGAGGATGGCGTCGCCCATTTCAGCGGTGCCGACCTGGCGGCTACCGGCCGACATGATGTCGCCCGTACGGATGCCGCTGTCGAGAACGTTGGCGATCGCCTTTTCCAGCGCATCGGCTTCGGAAATCATGCCGAAGGAGTAGCGCAGGCACATGGCGAAGGAGGCGATCATGGCGATCGGGTTGGCGATGCCCTTGCCGGCGATGTCAGGCGCCGAGCCATGCACGGGCTCATAGAGCGCCTTGCGCTTGCCAGTCTTGGCATTGGGTGCGCCGAGCGAGGCGGACGGCAGCATGCCGAGCGAGCCGGTGAGCATGGCGGCGACGTCGGACAGCATGTCGCCGAACAAGTTGTCCGTCACGATGACGTCGAACTGCTTCGGCTGGCGTACGAGCTGCATGCCGCCGGCGTCGGCGAGCATGTGCTCAAGCTGCACGTCGGCATATTTTTCCTTATGCGTCGCGGTGACGACCTGGTTCCAGAGCACGCCTGATTTCATGACGTTGCGCTTTTCCATCGAGCAGACGCGATTGTTGCGGGTGCGCGCCAGTTCGAAGGCGACGCCGGCGATACGCTCGATTTCGTAGGTGTCGTAGACCTGGGTGTCTATGCCGCGCTTCTGGCCGTTGCCGAGATCGATGATTTCCTTCGGCTCGCCGAAATAGACGCCGCCGGTGAGTTCGCGGATGATGAGGATGTCGAGGCCGTCGACCAGTTCCGGCTTCAGCGAAGAAGCGGATGCCAGTGCCGGGTAGCAGATGGCCGGACGCAGGTTGGCGAACAGCTTGAGATCCTTGCGCAGGCGCAGCAGGCCGGCTTCCGGGCGCACTTCATAAGGAACCGCATCCCACTTCGGACCGCCGACGGCGCCGAAGAGCACGGCGTCAGCGGCCATTGCCTTTTCCATGTCGGCGTCGGAGATCGCCGCGCCATGCGCATCATAGGCGCAACCGCCGACAAGGCCTTCGTCCGTAACGAAGCCGGTGTCCTTCGCCTCGTTCATATAGGCGATGATCTTGCGGACTTCGCCCATGGCCTCGGGGCCGATGCCGTCGCCCGGCAGAAGGAAAAGATTGCGCACTGTCATGGGAAAGCCTCCGCGAGAGAAAAGTTGGGGGGTTTTTAGACCCGCCAATGCGGCTTTTCAAGCGAGGAAGGGGCCGAAACGGTACGGTTTTCGGGCTTTTGAAGGCTGTTGGCCGCTCTCATCCTTCGAGACGGCCTTATAGGCCTTCTCAGGGTGAGGGCTACTTTTCTTGCTCGGTCGTAACAGCAACGATCCTCCTATGAGTTTCGAATGAGGATGGGGTGAGTTATCGACGTGACGAGAGGACGGGCCCTCGCGGTGCGCAGGCCGTTTCGACCACGAGGGCGGGTAAGGGAAAGGAATTGATCGCCTTATACATCCGATGGTAGAAATCGGGCGATCTTAAACCGAAAGCCCATCATGGAAGTCACTGTCTATATTCTACGTTGCAGCGACGGTTCCTATTACACAGGTCTCACCAAGCAAGAGATCGAAGCCCGAGTGTGGGAACATAATGCTGGCATTTATGATGGCTATACGACCACGCGGCGACCAGTCGAGTTGGTGTTCCATGAGGTCTATGATCGCATCATTGATGCGATCGCGCGTGAACGGCAAATCAAGGGCTGGTCACGCCGGAAGAAAGAGGCGCTGATTGCACTGGACTATGAAGCACTGCCGGCATTGTCTCGGCGGGGGGCTGTGCGAAAATGACAGAGATTTAGCAGGCCGACCCTCGTGGTTCGAGGCTACGCCCTTCGGGCTTCGCACCTCACCATGAGGGCGGAGAGAGTACCGCGCCATAACACGGCATATCCCGATAACCCGGTAAATTCATCCTTCGACGCGCTTATCCTTTGGCGAGGGGGGAAATGAGCCGAAAGGCTGATGAGGAGATTAGCCCTCATGGTGAGGAGGCTCAGAGAGCCGTCTCGAACCACGAGGGCGGGTGGCTTGTTTTACCTTGTGCTTTACTCGGCCAGTCCGAGCGAAGCGAGGTAGGCAGCCGAGGCCGGGATCTTCGACTTATCCTTGATCTCGATGATCAGACGCGGATTGCTGTCGAGCTTGGCAAGGGCGGCAAAGACGGCGCGCCAGTGGATGTTGCCTTCGCCGAGGCTCCAGTGACGGTCGGCATAGCCGTCTGCATCCTGCAGGTGAATATGCTGCAGGCGGTTGCCGGCCGCGTGGACGTAGTAGTCGACAGGCGGGGCGCCGGTGTAGCCATGGGCATAATGAGCATGGCCGGTATCGATCGAAACTGCGACGGCAGGTGAATTGAAGCTGTCGGCGAGGCCGACGCGGATATGAGGATCCTTGTCTTCGATATTCTCGATGACCATGGTCAGGCCGATGTCTTCGGCACGCTTGACGGCTTCCTTCAGCGTCTGATGCGTATATTCGATGATCTTTTCGCGCTCGCCCTTGTTGTTGTCGAGGTTGTTGTAGGACCAAGACGTATAGGGGCTATGGATGACCATCTGCGTGGCGCCGATATTGGCGCAGACGTCGAGTGCCTGCAGCAGGCGCTTGGAAACGACGGCGCGGATATCCGGATCCTGCGAGGCGATGATGAAGCCCCAGAACGGGCCATGGATGCCGAGGCGGCCCTGATGGCCGTCGAGCAGCTTGCGGGCGCGTTCGGCCAGCGGCTGCCAGTCGCCGTTCAGGACGTTGGCTTCTACAAAACTCTGCAGCTCCAGATCGCGCGGCTTTTCGAGCAGCCAGTTGCGATGAGTTTCGACGTCGTCAAGCGTCATGGCGGCGCCGACAATAGGAAGGGAGGTCATGGAGAGGCTCCATTGTGTGGAGAGGGGAATAGGGTGGGAGAGAGGCCCGAAGGGTCTCGGCAGGCCTATATGGACCTGCTTCTTGTCGAACATATTACAGCGGGTGAAAAGAGATGTTCGGCCCGTTTCCGAGATTTGTGGCTCCCGGTTATAGAGGGAGGCAAGCGCACATAGTTCCCTCTTTCCGTTTTGACGGGGAGAGGGTGTCCTTTTCGGCATGAAAAAAGCCGGGCTATAAGGCCCGGCTTTGAAATGTGAGAGATGGTGATAAGCCGATCAGGCGGCCCAGGGGCGCGATGCGGCGTTCGTCTTCTCGAAATCGTTGATCGCGGAGGACTTTTCCAGCGTCAGGCCAATATCGTCGAGGCCGTTCAGCAGGCAATGGCGCTTGAATTCGTCGAGTTCGAACTTCAGCGAGCCGCCGTCCGGGCCGGTGATCTCGAGGTTTTCCAGATCGATGGTCAGGATGGCGTTGGAGCCGCGCGAGGCGTCGTCCATCAGCTTGTCGAGATCTTCCTGGCTTACCTTGATCGGCAGAATGCCGTTCTTGAAGCAGTTGTTGTAAAAGATGTCGGCGAAGCTTGTGGATATGACGCAGCGGATGCCGAAGTCGAGAAGCGCCCAGGGTGCATGCTCGCGCGAAGAGCCGCAGCCGAAATTGTCGCCGGCGACGAGGATCTTGGCGTTCTGATAGGCCGGCTTGTTCAGCACGAAGTCTTCGTTCGGCGAACCGTCTTCGTTGTAGCGGGCTTCAGCGAAGAGGCCCTTGCCGAGGCCGGTGCGCTTGATGGTCTTCAGATAATCCTTCGGGATGATCATGTCGGTATCGACATTGACGACCGGGAGCGGCGCTGCGACGCCGGTCAACTTCACGAACTTGTCCATGGGGTCCTGCCTTCATTCTCGTCTAAGCACGAATTATCTTGCCAATAGAACAAATCCGGCCCGAAATGAAGGAGAATCTTGGAAGTGCTCTAAAGCGCAGCGCTTTGGTCGCAGTCTGTTCCTCGGTCACAAGTTCGGACCGAGGCGAAAGCGTACGGCAACAGGCTGCCCTGCCCTTTGTTCGACCTTATAGGTCGATGATCGTGCCGCGACCGTCGTTCCAGATGCGCATTTCGCGCTGGCTGTTCGTCTTCGCCTTGGCACGCACCGGTGCCGGCTTCATGCGCAGTGAAATCGCGCGGGCGGCCATGAGCACGGTCAGAATACCGCCGACAGCAAGCGTGAGTGACACGGTGAACAGCGCCATGGCGGCAAAGACGGTGATACCGGCAAGCGCAATGAACACGGAACGGATATTTTGCATGGTCGAGACCTCTCTACTCACAGCAATGTGGTCCTCATCCCTGTCATCTGCAAGAGGAGCGTGGCTTTTTGTTGACTTGCCTGCCGATTAAAAGCGCGGCAAAACGGCGCTATGAGCGAATTTTCCCCTTCCCGCCCCGCCCGCCTGCGCCGTTCGGTCTTGAGCGTTCCCGCTATCAACCGCCGCGCACTGGATAAGCTTTCGAGTCTGGATTGCGATGCCGTCATCTTCGATCTGGAGGATTCCGTTTCTCCGGAGAAGAAGGCGGAGGCGCGCGAGAATTTGCGGGCCTTTTTCGCTGAGACACCGCTTCCCGGTAAAGAGCGGATCATCCGCATCAATGCGCTTTCCTCCAATTTCGGCGCTGACGACCTGGCGCTGGTCGTGGAGCTGGAGCCGGATGCGGTATTGCTGCCGAAGGTGGATGAGCCGCAGGACGTGACCGGCGTCAGCGATCGGCTTGCGGAAGCCGATGCGCCGGAGAGCCTGCGCATCTGGGCGATGATCGAGACGCCGCGCGGCATCCTGAATGCGGCCGCGATCGCCGAGGCAGGGCGCACGGCCGGCAGCCGGCTTGATTGTTTCGTCGTTGGTCTCAACGATCTCAGGAAGGAAACGGGAGTGCCACCGCAACCGGGGCGCAGCTATCTTGTGCCCTGGCTGATGCAGGTGGTGCTGGCGGTCAGCGCCTATGGGCTCGAGGCTATCGACAGCGTCTTCAACGATTTCAAGGATGCCGAGGCATTCGACGCCGAATGTGGCCAGGGTCGCCTCATGGGTTTTTCCGGCAAGATGCTGATCCATCCGAACCAGATCGAAGCCGCCAACCGGCACTTCGGCCTCGACGAGGCTGCCATTGCCGAGGCGAGAGCCATCATATCAGCCTTTGCCGAACCGGATGCCGCCACTCTCAACGTCGTGAATCTTGGCGGGCGGATGGTGGAGCGGCTGCACCTTGTCCAGGCGGAGAGACTCGTCCATAAAGCTCGCCTGATCGAGCAGCGTTCCGGCGCGGCCGCAGCGCTTGCACCGGCGTGTGACTGAAAAACAAGAAAGATGTTCTGATGAAACTCTACCGCTTCCTCACCGGTCCCGACGACGCTTCCTTCTGCCACAAGGTGACTGCAGCGCTGAACAAGGGCTGGGAGCTGTCGGGCTCGCCGACCTATGCCTTCAATGCCGCGTCGGGCCAGATGCAGTGCGGCCAGGCTGTCGTCAAGGAAGTTGCCGGTCAGGATTACGAGCCGGAGATGAAGCTTTCCGAGCAATGACCCGGAAGTGGTTGCCTTATCGAAGGTTTGATGCCCTTCCCTGACCGTCTTGCGGTCAGGGCCGATATCACCGATCCGTCGCTTCCTCGGCGCTTGCCTCGATGCGCTCCATGTCCTCGTCACTCAGGCCGAAATGGTGGCCGATCTCGTGGATCAGGACGTGGGTGATGATATCGCCGAGAGTTTCCTCGTTTTCAGCCCAGTAATCGATGATCGGCCGCCGGTAGAGGCGGATCTTGTTCGGCATGTCGCCGGTCTGGGCGGTAAAGCGCTCCGAAATCCCGCGACCTTCGAAGAGGCCGAGCAGGTCGAAGGGGGTTTCCAGCGCCATATCCTCGAAGACTTCGTCATCGGGAAAATCCTCGATGAGGATGATGAGGTTACCTGTGAGCGAGCGAAATTCGTCCGGCAGGTGGCTGTAAGCCTCCATAGCCAGAGATTCGAATGTGCTGATTGAGGGCGCGTGGCGGTCCCGCCAATCCTCGCTCTGGTCAATGCGAGCCATGAATGCTTCCTTCCTTGGCTGGTCATATAGAGACTTTGCGCAGCTTTTACGAGAGCGGATTACGGCATGATGCCGAAAAGTGTTTGAGCGGTTTTCGGACGACATCATGCCTTACTTCTTTGATTTTAGAGCGGATTCAGATTTTAGGTCGAATAGACCTAAAATCATCCGGCTCTAAGCAAAGGAATATTTTCTCATGAAATGGTGTTGACTCTTTTATCAAGCTCTGGAATCCATAAGAACATAACAGGAACATTACTGATATGGAGTGACCGTCATGGCCGAGGCTGCCGTGGCGCGGGAAACGCTTTTTGCCCTGCGTGAAACCATTGCCAGACTGGAAGGCAGGCCGATCCCGGCACTGGCTGCAGCGGCGCATGAAAAGCTGGCGGCCACGCCGGCCACGCGGGGGGCAGGTCTTGCGACCTCCCTGTCCGAGCTACCGGTTCTTGCAACCGGGGTCGAGGATCTCGATGTCGCGATGCAGGGCGGCCTGCCGCTCGATGCGTTGACGGAAATCCGCTCGCTCGGGCTGCGCGATGCCGGGGCGGCCAGCGGCTTCACCCTTGCGCTCGCCGCGCAGGTTGGAGCGCAAGCTGCCGGTGCGGACGCAGCGGCTATCTCTCCGATCCTGTGGATCGGCGACACGGTCGCCACGATGGAAGCGGGCCTGCCCTATGCCATCGGTCTCAGAGATTTCGGGCTGGAGCCGACGACCTTCCTGCAGGCTTCGCCGCGCAAGCTGGAGGAGGCGCTCTGGCTGGCGGAGGCGGCCCTTGGCAGTGCGGCCTTTGCCGTCGTCATTCTGGAAGTGCGCGGCAATCCCTCGCGTTTCGGCCTGACCGAGAGCCGGCGGCTGGCGTTGAGGGCCAAGGCGGCGGGACGGCCCTTGTTTCTGTTGCGACAGGGAGGCGAGGAGGAGGCGAGCAGCGCCCTCTTCCGCTTCTCCGTCGAACCCGCGCCGGCGCAGGCGCGGCCACTGCCGGACGGATCGGTGCTTGGCGGCAGCATCGGTCATCCGGCTTTTCGTCTGACCTTGGAAAAGAGCCGCAACCCGGCGCCTCTTTCCATAACCCTGGAGTGGAATGCCCATGACCGCCGCTTTGCCCCTGTCTCCGACGTTCAGCACCCTGCCTTTCCCGGCGAACACGCAGCGTATTCTGGCGCTGACCTTTCCGCATCTGCCGACCGACCGCATCGCGCGCAAGCGCTGGGGGCTGTCGTGGCGTTCGACAGGCAGGCTTGAAACGCCGCCGCTGGTCTGTGCCGGCAAGCTCAACAATGCCGTGCGGCTAACCGCGCTCAACGAGCGGGCGGAGATGATCGGCCTGAAGCCGGGCCAGGGCGTGGCCGAAGCGAGAGCAATCTGCCCTACCCTCGATGTCGTCGAGGAGGATCCGATGGCGGATCGCAAGCTTCTGGAAGCGATCGCCGACTGGTGCGATCGCTATACGCCGCTGGTGGCGATCGATGGCAAGGATGGCCTGTTTCTTGACATTACCGGCTGCGCTCATCTCTTCGGCGGAGAAGAGGCTCTGCTCGAAGACGTGCTGATCCGGATTTCCCGGTTGGGGCTCGATGTGCGCGGCGCGATTTCCTCCGCGCCCGGCTTATCCTGGGCGGTAGCTCGCTTCGACGACAGCCGTGTCGTTGCTCCCGAAGCCATGGAGGAGGCTCTGGCGCCGCTGCCGGTGGCCTCCTTAAGGCTCGGAGAGGAAACTATTGCCGCGTTGCAGAAGATGGGTCTGAAACAGACGGGCGATCTTTTGGCCGCGCCGCGTGCGCCGCTTGCCCGCCGTTTCGGCGCGCAGCTGCTGTTGCGGCTCGATCAGGCCGTCGGCCTTGTCGAAGAACCGATCTCGCCGCGCCGGCCGGTCGCGCAATTGTCGGCCGAGCGCCGGCTGGCCGAGCCGGTGCAGGCGGAGGCGGATCTTCTGGAACTTGCCCGGCAGCTTGCCGACACGCTGAAGCCGGGGCTTGAGGCGCGCGGCATCGGCGGCCGTTCCTTTGAGCTTCTGCTCTTCCGGGTGGATGGCGCGGTCTTCCGCATAGCCGCCGGCGCTTCGCAGCCGCTGCGGGAGCCAAAGCGGATCGCAGGCCTGTTCACCGAGCGCTTTACCGCCATTCATGATGATCTCGATGTCGGCTATGGTTTTGAGATCGTCCGCCTCAACGTGCTGCAGCATGCGGCCTTCGATGCAACGCAGGGCGATTTCGTCGGGGAGGGCCGGCAGGACAGCTCGCTTGCCGCCTTTGTCGACCGGGTGGCTGCCCGGCTGGGGCCGGATTGCATCCAGGGGTTCGAACTGCGGCAGAGCCATATTCCCGAGCGGGCCTCCCGGCCGGTGCCGGCCATGCATGTGCTCGCCGCTCATAGACGGACGGGCAGCGACCATGCCGGCCACGGCTTTTTCCGCGGCGAGCGACCGCTACGGCTGTTCCGCACGCCAGAGCTGGTCGAAACCGTTGCCGCCGAGGTGCCCGATGGCCCTCCCCGGCAATTCCGCTGGCGGCGGATCATGCACCGGGTCAGCCGGGCCGAAGGGCCGGAACGGCTTTCGGCGGAATGGTGGCTTGAGGAAAAGGAAGAGCCTGCCCGCGATTATTTCCAGATCGAGGATGAAGAGGGCCATCGCTTCTGGCTGTTCCGCAAGGGTCTCTACGGCCGAGGCGGAACGGCGCCGGATTGGTATATGCATGGGGTCTTCGCATGAACGCGCGCCCGAGCTTTCACGCACCCGTGCCTTTCTGCGAGATCGGGGTGAGAACGAATTTCTCCTTTCTTGAAGGGGCCTCGCATCCGGAAGAGATGGTGGCGCAAGCCGCTCTCCTGAAACTTTCCGGATTTGGGATTGCAGACCGCAATTCCGTTGCCGGCGTGGTCAAGGCGCATGCGCATACCAAGCTTCTTTGGGCGGAATACAAGAGGACCATTGAGGAAAACATTGAACTTCGAGCCAAAGGGAAACCGGAAAAGCCGCTCCTGAAGCCGGTCGCTTTCCAGCCTGGCGCTCGCTTGGTCTTTTCGGACGACACCCCCGACATTCTTGCCTATCCGCAGAACCGCAAAGGCTGGGCGCATCTTTGCCGGCTGTTGAGCGCAGGCAACCTGCGTGGTGAAAAAGGCACCTGCATCCTCAACGAAAGCGACCTGATGGAATGGGGCGACGAGATGATGCTGGCGCTCGTTCCGGATGCTGCGAGCGTGGAGACGACGGAAGGGCAGGCAAAGCTGGAACAATGCCTGGTGCGGCTATGGATGCGCTTCGGCAGGAAATTTCATATGGTCTTGTCGCCGGCCTATGACGGGCGGGACCGGCTGGTCTTCGCCACGCTCTCCATCATCGCGCTCCGAAACGGCGTGCGGCTGATTGCCAGCAACCAGCCGCTCTATCATGCAACCGAACGCAAGCCGCTTGCCGATATCGTCGTTTCGATCCGCGAGCATGTGCCGATCGCCGAGGCCGGTTTCGAGCTGGCGGCCAACGCCGAACGCTATCTGAAGGATGCTGCCGAGATGGGCCGTCTTCTCAGGGATTATCCGAAAGCCCTTGCCAATACGCAGAAATTCTTTAGTCGGCTGTCTTTTTCGCTAGACGAGCTGAAGCATAATTATCCTGATGAAAGCACTGCGGGAGAAACCGTTTCGGAAACGCTGGAGCGGTTGACGCGGGAGGGTGCGAAATGGCGCTATCCCAATGGAATCCCCGAAAAGGTCGCTAAACAGATCGATCATGAGCTCGTTCTTATTCGGGAACGGCAATATGAGCCCTATTTCCTGACGGTGCATCGGATCATGGAGTTTGCCCGCAGCGAAAATATCCTCTGCCAGGGGCGTGGATCGGCCGCGAATTCAACGGTCTGTTATTGCCTCCGGATTACCGAGGTCAATCCGGAGATCACGATGCTCCTGTTCGAGCGCTTCATCTCGACGGAACGCGAGGAGCCGCCTGACATCGATGTCGATTTCGAGCATGAGAAGCGTGAAGAGGTTATCCAGTTCATCTATAGGCATTACAAGAAGGAGCATGCTGGACTGACGGCGGCCGTCACCAGCTACCGTGCCCGCTCGGCCGGCCGCGAGGTGGCCAAGGCCTTCGGCCTGTCGGAGGATGTGCAGTCTGCCCTTGCAAGCGGTGTCTGGGGCTGGTCGACGGAGGAATTGTCCGAGCGCGAAGCGAAGGTTGCCGGCCTCGATCTCACCGACAAGACGACGCGGAATGTCCTTTCCTATGCCACGACGCTGATGGGATTTCCTCGGCATCTGACGCAGCATGTCGGCGGCTTCGTCATCACCCGGGATCGGCTCGATGAAGTCGTACCGATCATGCATACGGCGATGGACGATCGCTACATGATCGAGTGGAACAAGGACGATCTCGACAATCTCAACATCTTGAAGATCGATGTTCTGGCGCTCGGCATGCTGACCTGTCTCGCCAAGGCTTTCGATCTGCTGCTGTTGCATTACAACGTGAAGAAGGAACTCGCCGATCTCGGTTACGCTAATTATCCCGATGGTGGACCGGTCTATGACATGATCTGCCGCGCCGACACGATCGGCGTTTTCCAGATCGAAAGCCGGGCGCAGATGAGCATGTTGCCGCGTCTGCGGCCCCGTGAATTCTACGATCTGGTTATCGAGGTGGCGATCGTCCGGCCCGGGCCGATCCAAGGCAATATGGTGCACCCCTACCTCAAGCGGCGGGAGGCCAAGCGAGCCGGAAAGGTGCTTGATTATCCGAGCGACGAGCTGGAGGTGGTGCTGAAGCGAACGTTGGGTGTGCCCTTGTTTCAGGAGCAGGCCATGCAAATCGCCATTACGGCAGCGGGGTTTAAGCCTGCGGAGGCTGACAAATTGCGCAGGTCGATGGCGACCTTCAAGCGGACCGGGACCATTCACACTTTCGAGGAGAAGATGGTCGAAGGCATGGTTGCTCGCAACTATGATCGCGAGTTCGCCAAGAATTGTTTCGAGCAGATCAAGGGCTTCGGCGAATATGGCTTTCCCGAGAGCCATGCGGCTTCCTTCGCTCTACTCGTCTACGCCTCTTCCTGGCTGAAGACCTATTATCCCGATGTCTTTTGTGCGGCGATCCTCAATGCCCAGCCGATGGGTTTTTATGCGCCGGCGCAGCTGGTGCGCGATGCCCGCGAGCATGGCGTCGAGGTTCGGCCTGTCGATGTCAATCGGTCGCATTGGGATTGCCTGTTGGAGAAGGCGCATTTCGATCCTGGCGCGATCGAGCAGCGCCATGCGTCGATGCGCGACGATATCAAGACGCAATGTGCCGTCCGTCTCGGCTTCCGGCAGGTTAAAGGCCTGTCGGATAAGGAGATAGAGTTGCTTGTCACGCGTCGTGGCGATGGCTATCGGTCCGTGCGTGATCTCTGGCTACGCTCCGGGCTTGCCAAGGCGCAGATCGAGCGTCTGGCGGATGCGGATGCATTCGGCTCCATCGGTCTCAGCCGGCGGGATGCGCTCTGGGCAGTTCGGGCGCTCGATGCCGGCAGCGCTGCCGAAAAGCTTCCGCTTTTCGATTTCGGCGCCGATCATACGGAACTGCAGGTCGAGCCGGCGGTTACGCTGCCTGAAATGCTGCCTGGCGAGCAGGTCATCGAGGATTATCGCTATCTGTCGCTGTCGCTGAAGGCGCATCCGGTTTCTTTCCTGCGCGGCGATTTCGCGCGGCAGGGCATCGTGCAAAGCCGGGATCTGTCCAATATCGCCAGTGGCCGGATGGTGACGGTTGCCGGACTGGTGCTGGTGCGCCAGCGGCCGGGCTCGGCGAATGGGGTGATCTTTATGACGCTGGAAGACGAGAATGGCGTTGCCAATGCGATCGTCTGGCCAAAAATATTCAATAAATATCGCGCCATCGTCATAGGGGCGCGGTTGGTGAAGATCCGCGGCCGTCTGCAGAGTGAAAGCGGCGTCATCCATGTGGTGGCCGACTATATCGAGGATATCACCTCGGCGCTGGGTATCCTGCAACGTGAGGCACGGCGTTTCGGCGTCAGCGACCGGGCGGACGAGGCGCTGCGGCCGACCATGGATCACAGACAGAAGAAGAAACGCGCCTCGCCGGACCTATTGACGCGCAATACCGGACCAGCGACCGAAGGACGCAGCGATACGACCGAAACGGTGAAAGTCATGCCGCGGGGCCGCAATTTTCATTGAGATGCAGAGCCTCGCATCGTTGGGGCAACATGCCCCCGGTTTTGCCTGCCGATCAAAATGAATCGTTTCTTTCTTGACAAAGTCCGTCTTCTTTAGCAGATAACAAGACAGCGGATGTCATGTTTGACGGGCTGAGCGAAGAATGCTGGTTTGTAGCTGTAATTATATCACCGACAAGGAAATCCGGGACGTCATCAACGAGTTCCTGGATCAGGACTGTTGGCAGCTCATCGTTCCCGCCAAGGTCTATCACGCCATGGAAAAGCGCGGCCGTTGCTGCGGCTGTTTCCCGAATGTCGTTGATATCATTATACAGACAACCGAAGAGTATCATGCCCGTCGCCACTCGACGGAAGCCGAAATTTTTGATTTCATGTCCCGCCTGAAGAAATTCCACGAAGAAAACAGGAGAGCGGACATTGAAAGGCGACAAAAAAGTCATCGAGCGGCTTAACGAGGCGCTGTTCCTCGAGCTTGGCGCAGTCAATCAGTATTGGGTTCATTACCGGCTCCTCGAGGATTGGGGTTACACCAAGCTCGCCAAGAAGGAGCGTGCGGAATCCATCGAAGAGATGCAGCATGCCGATCGCCTCGTTGCACGCATCATCTTTCTCGAAGGCCACCCGAACCTGCAGACGCTGGCGCCACTTCGCATCGGCCAGAATGTCAAGGAAGTGCTGGAAGCCGATCTCGCCGGCGAGTACGACGCCCGCACGGCCTACAAGAAATCCCGCGATATCTGTCACGACGCAGGCGACTATGTCTCGATGAAGCTGTTCGAAGAACTGCTGGCGGACGAAGAAGGTCACATCGACTTTCTGGAAACCCAGCTCGAGCTGCTCGGAAAGATCGGCGAAGCCAAGTATGGCCAGCTCAATGCCGACTCTGCGGATTCCGCCGAATAACAATATATGGATCCGGCCGCCCTTCCAGCGGCCGGTTTCCTCGTAGAGCATTTCTGACGCATTCCGGCCGGAAAACCGCTGCGCACTTTTCCTGGAAATGCTCTATTCAGTCCTCAGCCTTGAGGCCGGCGAGATGCTGGAACTCGGCAACGACCTGTTCGTAGACTGATCGCTTGAAGGCCACGATCAGCCCGGGAAGCTCCGTCATCGGCTTCCATCCCCAGGCGTCGAATTCGGGCTCATGGCCGCCGGGCGGCGGGTTGATGGCGATCTCACCTTCATCTCCGTCGAAACGGAAGGCGAACCAGCGTTGGGTCTGGCCGCGATATTTCCCTCTGAGGCCGATGCCGATCAGCTGCGGCGGCAGATCGTAATTGATCCAGTTCTTCGCTTCCGCCAGCAGCGTCACCGTCTTCATGCCGGTTTCTTCGTAGAGCTCGCGATAGGCGGCCTTCAGCGGGTCTTCGCCGTCGTCTATGCCGCCTTGCGGCATCTGCCAGAGCTGCGGCGAACCATCATACTCCGAGTTGCCGTCCGGGATGCGCCTGCCGGCCCAGACCAGGCCGTCCCGGTTCAGGATCATGATGCCGACGCAGGGGCGATAGGGCAGGTCTTCGGCTCTTACGGGCGCTTGCGGCTTGCTCATCTGTTTCTCCAATAAATCATGGACGTTTCGGGTCGTTGGCAAGCGCCGAGACCGCGACGATTTCGATGCCGCGCATGGCGGCTTCCTCACTCCACTTGCTGATGGCGTCGACGCTCTCGTCGAAGGCGGAGGCGACGCCGATCGCGGATCCGTTACGACGGGCAATCCGCTCCAGTTCGTCAAGCTTCCGCATGATCGCGTCTTGCTGCAATTCGCCATCGAGCTGCACGTCGGCTAAGGCGTGCGGCACCTCAAGCGTCTTGGCGAGCGTCCCGGATTTGGATTGCGCAGACGAGCCGTCGTCGAGGAAAAGCAGGCCGCGCTTGCCGATATCACGCAGCACCGGCTCCATAGCGCCGGGATTGGCAAGGAAGCGGCCGCCGAGATAGTTCATGATGCCGGTATAGTTGGTAATCTTGCCCATCGCCTTGTGCAGATTGTCGATATTCTTCGTAGCAGACAGCGATGTCAGCAACGTGTCCGGTCCCGGATTGTTGCTGGGATAATCGAATGGCTCGAAGGGAACCTGAATGAGAATTTCGTGGCCGCCGCGCCGTGCATCCTGCATCCAGCGCTGAAGGCTGTTGCCGCTGACCGCGAAGGCCAGGGTGATCTCTTCCGGCAGCTTCTCGATGGCGCGCTGCGTGCCGGTCTGGCTGAGGCCGAGGCCGCTGACGACGATGGCGATGCGCGTGCCGCGGGCGCCGGACCAGGGTCTGGCATACTGATCCATCGGTCTCAGCCCACTCGGCCCGGTGATCGGCAGCTTGCCGAACGGCGAATCCTCCAGCAGGCTGTCGTTCGGCGTCGTCGCCATGCGAGGATCCTGGCCGATCTGATTGGCATTGATCAGGACCGGACCATTGCCATCGCGACTGCCGGGGCTGAACATGGTGACGACGGAACCGTCATCGGTGACGACACGTGTGGTATTGGCTCCTGATTGCGGGTCGACCTGTGTCAGGCTGCTCGTGCCGTTGGTGGACGGCCTGGTGTCGGCCGGCGGAGCTGCATCTTCCTTTTTGGCCGTCTCGATCGGCTGGGTTTTCTTGAGATCGTCGTGCAGCAGCGCCGAATAAAGGGAGAAGCCGGCGATCGCGATCAGGCAGAGGCCGCCGAGAATACGCCCGAAGGGCGGGGTTCTCCGTTGGCGGCCGGGGCCGCGATTCTGTCCCAGCGGTGCATGCAAATCCGTTCCCAAAGTCCGTATCCACCCCAAACGGGAATTTGTTCCGGCGCTGAGCATTCCGTTTTCCAGCGGTTACCGCAATGGAAAATCCTGGCTCAGGCTCAAAGTATTAAAACATCGACGAAACAGTACTGGAACAAGGCCGCGCTTGCCCGATCGAACAGAGCGGAACGATACGCGAGTTCCGCTCTCACGATAGTGAAAGCGCCGGGTCTGTTTCCAGCCCGGCGCCATATCCTTACTTGGAGGAAACCGCCTTTTCCGGGTTCGGCGGGAAGGCCGGATCGGTCTTGTTGCCGCGCAGCAGATCCAGCGCGTAGTTGAGCTGGATATCGTCCTTCGGATCCGGCGGCATGTAGGCCGAGGAGCCGGAGCCCTTGTCGGTTTCGCTCTGGCCCTTGATATGGCCCGGAAGGCTGGATTCGCCCTCAGACGTCAGCTTGCCCTTCAGATCGTCCGGCAGCGGCTGGTCGACCTTGATGTCAGGGGTGATGCCGGTGCCCTGGATCGAGCGGCCCGATGGCGTGTAATAGAGCGCCGTCGTCAGGCGCAACGCACCGTTGCCGTCTCCGAGCGGAATGATCGTCTGGACGGAACCCTTGCCGAAGGACTGGGTGCCGACAACAGTGGCGCGGCGCAGATCCTGCAGAGCGCCAGCGACGATTTCCGAAGCCGAGGCCGAGCCGCCGTTGATGAGCACGATGATCGGCTTGCCGTCGGTCAGATCGCCAGGCGTGGCGTTGAAGCGTCGGGTCTCGTCCGGGTTGCGGCCGCGGGTCGAAACGATCTCGCCGCGTTCGAGGACGTCGTCGGCGACGTTGATCGCCTGGTCGAGCAGACCGCCGGGGTTCAGGCGCAGGTCGAGAACGTAGCCCTTCAGCTTGTCAGCCGGGATATCCTTCTTGATCTTGGCGATCGCGGCTTCGAGATCCGGCGTTGTCTTTTCCGTGAAGGAGATGATGCGGATATAGCCGACATTGCCGCCTTCCTCGCGCGACTTGACGGCAGCGATGGCGATCACGTCGCGAACGATGGTGAGCTCGATCGGCTTGTCCGCGTCCTTGCGCATCAAGGTCAATTTGACCGGCGTCTTGACGGCGCCCTTCATCTTGTTGACGGCATCTTCCAGCTTCAGGCCGCGCACCGACTGGCCGTCGATGGCGGTGATGTAGTCGCCTGCAAGGACACCGGCCTTGGCGGCTGGGGTATCGTCGATCGGGGTGATGACCTTGACGAGATCATTGTCCATCGTGACTTCGATGCCGAGACCGCCGAACTCACCCTTGGTCTGGGTGCGCATGTCTTCGGCATCCTTGGCATTCATGTAGCTGGAATGCGGGTCCAGCGATGACAGCATGCCGTTGATGGCGGCTTCGATCAGCTTGTCTTCCTGGGGTGGCGTCACATACTGGGCGCGAACGCGTTCAAAGACGTCGCCGAAAATCGACAACTCCTTGTAGGTGGACGTTCCCGCGGCTTCGGCCGGCGCCACCGCCGTATAGATAACGCCCATCGCCGTCGCACCCATCAATGCGCCAACGAGAACAAGAGAAGCCCTACGTATCATTGCGTGCCTTTCCAGTGTCTTTGGAGGTCCACCACGGTCGAGAATCGACCGGCTTCCCATCTTTTCGGAATTCAATGTAAAGCGTTGGCCGATCCGTTTCCAGCGCCAATGCGGTCGCACTCGCGACTCTTTTCTGGCCCATCGCGGCGAGCGGCTCGCCGGCGAAAACAAATCTGCCGGGGCGCGTCTTGATCGCGTCCATGCCCGACAGCACCATATGATAGCCGTCGCCGGTATCCAGGATGATCATCTGGCCGTAGCTGCGAAACGCGCCGGCATAGACAACCGTACCATCGGCGGGAGCGGTGACGAGCGCATTCGGACCGGTCGCAATGGTCAATCCCATCGCCGTGTGGCCTGTGCCGTCGTCGTCGCCGAATTGGCGGAGGGTATCGCCCGCCACGGGCAGCTCCAACTTCTTCTTAAGGTCGGAGAAGGCATATGCGGGCGTAATGCGGTTTTTATCGGGCACGCCGCTCTCGGCGAGCGCCTTTGCCTGCTCCCGTTGCTGATCGGTGAGCAGCGCCCGCCGCGCTTCTTCGGCGCGGGCAGCAGCGGCCGCGTCGCGGACCGAGCCGATCTGGCTCTCGAGCGAGGCGACGAGTCCCTCCAGACTGGTCGCCTGACCCGCCAGTTCCTCGGCACGCTTGCGCTCGGCCTCGAGCTGGGCTGAGTTTTCCTTGCTGTGCTTGTCGTTCTCGGCGATCAGCAGGTCCATGCGCCGCTCCTCCTCCAGACTGTTGGTCATGGTGGTGGTGAGGTCGGCTTTTTCGGCAGCCGCAGCCGCATGCAGCTTGCTGAGATCCGTGAGATCGGCAATGAGCTGGTCAGTTTCCTTGCGCATCCCCGGCACGACGGCTCCGAGCAGAATGGCGCTGCGCACGGAGGCGAGTGCGTCGTCGGGCGTCACCAGCAGCGCCGGCGGGGGGTTGCGCCCCATGCGCTCCAGCGCGCCCAGCACTTCGGCCAGCAGGGCGCGGCGCTCATGGAGTGAGCCGCGGATCTTGTCTTCCTTAACCGCCAGGTCCGTCAGCGTCTTCTCGCTTTGCTGGATCTTGCGGTCCAGATCCTTGCGTCGGGCCGCGCTGTCGATCAGCGCCTGGCGCAGGCTCGCCGTGCTCTTGTCGAGCGACGCGATGCTGTCTTCCAGCTCCTTGGTCTTGCCGGAGGAGAGGCTGATCGTCTTCGACAGAGCCTCAAGCTGCGTACGCGTTTCATCGCGCTTGCGGGCAAGTTCGGCCGTCGGGTCCGGGGCCGGCTCTGCGGGGGCTGCCGTTGCCGCCGGGCGGTCGTCCGGTGCCTGCGCTGTGCCGTCGGCGGCTTGCTGTGCGAAGGCCATGTCGCTCAGAGAAAACGGACCGGCCGCATAGGCGCCCACGCCAAGACATGCCGCCAGAGAGGGCAGCAGAAAGCGGGAAAGCATGGGCAGGGCTTTTTTCATCCGGTCGATTCGGGCCTGGTCCCTTCGGATCGCGTGAAAATAAGCCGATTTGTCGCGATCAGCTAGGAAGCATCGTCACTTTTGAGGCGGGAATCAAAACACGCCTGTGTGAGCGTTTCGTTAACGCAAAAAGCCCGAAAGCCAAACTGTTTTCGATGAGGGGGACGCGGTTACACCCGGTGGTAAGGGTGGCCGGAAAGAATGGTCACCGCGCGGTAGAGCTGCTCGGCAATGAGGATGCGCACCAGCTGGTGCGGCCAGGTCAGCTTGCCGAGGCATATGGTCATGTCGGCTTTGTCGTAAAGAGAGGGATCGAGGCCATCGGCACCGCCGATTGCGATCGTCAGGTCGCGCTTGCCCTGA
Source organism: Rhizobium sp. NPDC092011 (assembly GCF_044756305.1). Taxonomy (NCBI): domain Bacteria; kingdom Pseudomonadati; phylum Pseudomonadota; class Alphaproteobacteria; order Hyphomicrobiales; family Rhizobiaceae; genus Rhizobium; species Rhizobium sp. NPDC092011. The sequence continues at coordinate 507,925 of NZ_JBIVSO010000004.1, read as the reverse complement.
TCGCGGAACGTGCCGAGCATGGCAGCGAAGGCCTCGCTGTCCAAAGCTTTGCCGCGTTCGTCGAGAAGAATGAGGACGCCACCTTCCGGGTGCGCCTTTTGCAAGAGGCCCGCCTCTTCGCGCTTGCGGGTCTCGCCATTGGAGGCGCGGCTTTCGGCAACCTCGGTCATGCGCGCCAGCTCCAGGCCGATGGCCGGCCCGGCTTTGGCGAAACGGTCGAGATAGCGAGCCGCAAGATCCTTTTCAGGGCCGGTTTTCAACCGTCCCACCGCAAAAAGACCGATCCGCATTCCCGCTCCCACGCATATTCGCCGCTATGGCGACACAAACAGATTCCTGCCGGACGATCAGGTCCGGCGATGAAAAGCTGCCAACCGGGCCGGGAACGGCGCTCTTGAAGCATTTCGCATTCCGGACGGAAAACCGCTACGCACTTTTCCTGGAAATGCTGTGGCTCGGTTAGTGCAGCGTGCCTTCGTCGAGATCGGGTGCTGCCCACATCTTTTCGATGTTGTAGAACTCGCGGATCTCCGGACGGAAGACATGAACGATGATGTCGCCGGTGTCGATCAACACCCAGTCGCCGCCATCCAGACCTTCGACGCGGGCATTGCCGAAGCCCTCGTCCTTGAGATCGGTCATGAGATGGTCGGCAATCGCCAGGACATGGCGGCTCGAGCGACCGGAGACGATGACCATGTAGTCTCCGAGTGCGGATTTGCCAGCAATGTCGATGGGGACGATATTTTCGGCCTTGGAGTCCTCGAGGCTTACGAGGACGGCTTGCAGGGCTCGGGCAGCGGCATCAGCGCCACGTTCCGGGCTCTTCGGGATAACGACAGGCGCTCTTCCCTTGGCGTGTACTGTTGTCAGTGCTCTTCCTTCCTTGAGTAACAGAACATGCACATACGCGATCTGAGTCGATCACGCTACAAAGATAGGCATCATTGTATAAAGGTTTCAAGACGCCCGAGGTCGCCAATCGACCTCGGGAACAAGGATTTGTGGCGAAAATCGATGAATTGCCACCAGATATGGACAGTTATGGGCAATTTCCCGCCTTTTCGCCTCGCAACGCACGATTGACGGGCAAATTCCTCGCTCGCTCCACCCATCGTCCTTTCCAGGCGCGCGAAGGCCGCGTATACACGGAAACATAGCAAAACATTCCAGATGCCATGACAGACGCTCCGCAGCCATCGTTGAAGCCTATCCTCCGCATCAGCTTTTCGGGGCAGGATCGGCTTGGGCGCGGCAAGATGGAGCTTCTGGAGCATATTCAGGAGACCGGATCCATTTCGGCTGCCGGTCGCGCGATGGACATGTCCTATCGCCGGGCATGGCTGCTCATCAGCGAATTGAACCATATGTTTCGCGAGCCGGTGGTGGAATCGCAACGCGGTGGCCAGAAGGGTGGCGGGGCTGCCCTGACGCCGTTCGGCGAGGAGCTGCTTCGGCGTTTCCGCAGTATGGAAACGACGTTGCGCACGGCCATTGCCGACGATTTGAACTGGCTCGAAGCCAATCGCAGCCCGGCGGACGCATCGCCCAAGAAAGCTTGATAGCTTGCAGAGCGCTTCTGCTTCTCATGAATCGCGAAAACGCTCTATCTTGTTGTGTTCACGCATTCCGGACGGAAAACCGCTGCGCACTTTTCCTGGAAATGCTCTATTGTTCCAGTGCCACGGTCTTGATGACCGCATGGATCGGCAGGCCCACCCGTAACCTCAGTCGCTCGGCCGAGAATTGCGTGATGCGGGCCGTGACGATATCGCCACCGCAATCGACCCTGACCTCTGCCGTTCCGTCCGCAGCCGTGCCGATATCGCAAACCTTGCCGTCGAGAATATTGAGGGCGCTCAGGCCTTCCGGCCGTGTGGTCGCCAGCATGACGTCGCGGGCTGGGATATGGACGCGTACCGTCTTGCCGACGGTCGCAGCCTGACCGGGAACGAACAGCTTTGTCGTTTTCAGGGCGACGACGGTGAGGTGATGCCGGTCGTCCAACGATTCCACACGGCCTTCCAGGAGCACGCCGGCTTCGCGACGATCTGTAGCCAGCGGACCGGACAGTTGGCTGAAGACATCGGCGGCAGCACCGATCGTTTCCACCTTGCCGTCGTGCATGACGACGACGCGGTTGGCAAGGCGCGCCACCTCGGCAATGGAGTGGCTGACATAGATGATCGGTATCTTCGTCTCGTCGCGCAGCCGTTCGAGATAGGGAAGAATTTCCGCCTTACGGGCTTCGTCGAGCGCCGCGAGCGGTTCGTCCATCAGCAGAAGCCGAGGAGAGGATAACAGGGCACGGCCGATCGCGACGCGCTGCTTCTCTCCGCCGGAGAGCTTTGCCGGCCGTCGATCGAGAAGTGTGCCAATGCCGAGAAGATCGACAACGCCGTCAAAGCTCTCGCTGCGTCCGTTTTTGGGCGCGAACCAACGGCCGTAACTGAGATTCTGCCGCACGGACAAATGTGGGAACAGCCGCGCCTCCTGGAAGACGTAGCCGAAGCGCCGACGATGGCGCGGCACGAAAAACTGCCGGCTTGTATCGGCAAGTACGGTGTCGTCCAGGCTGATGCGGCCGTGATCGGGCCGGGTGAGGCCGGCGATGATGCGGACGATCGACGTCTTGCCCGAGCCCGAGCGACCAAAGAGGGCCGTCACACCGCCATCGGAGGTGAATGCGGCCTCCAGAGAAAAGGCGCCGAGGCGGTGGCGGATGTCGACGGAGAGGGTCATTCGAAATCCACCCTGCGGCCGGCGAGATAGGCGAGGAATTCGGAGGCGAGCAGCGCCGCCATGGAAATGACGATGGCGACGATGGTGAGCCGCATGGCGCCGGCGTCGCCACCGGGGACCTGGGTGAAGGTGTAGATAGCCGAAGACAAGGTCTGCGTCTCGCCCGGAATGTTTGAGACGAAAGTTACGGTGGCGCCGAATTCGCCCATGGCCTTGGCGAAAGAGAGGATCATGCCGGCAATGATGCCGGGAAGGATCAGCGGCAGCGTGACCGTCGCGAAGGTCCAGATGGGGCCGGCGCCCAAAGTGCCGGCGGCTTCTTCCAGCTTGCGGTCGACGGCCTCGATCGACAGACGGATACTTCTGACCATCAGCGGAAAACCCATGACACCGCAGGCCAGCGCCGCGCCCGTCCAGCGGAACGAGAATACCAGGCCGAAATATTGCTCGAGCAGCGACCCGATCGGCCCCTTGCGGCCGAAGAGAATGAGAAGGATGAAGCCGGTGACGACGGGCGGCAGGATCAAGGGCAGGTGGATGATGCCGTTGAGGATCGATTTTCCCCAGAACCGGCCGCGCGCGAGCAGATAGGCGGCAGCGATGCCGAAGGGCAGGCTCACCAGCATGGCGACGATCGACACGCGCAGGCTCAGCTCTATGGCCGTCCATTCGTCGCTGCTCAAACCCAATGCGTCCAAATCCTGCCTCTTGAAACAAATCGGGCTCGCCATGAACCGGCGAGTCTACAGCATCGGCCCGAAAATCGGAATCGATTTTCGGAAAGCCTGATGCGTAGATTCAAGGAGATAGAGCGCCTTTGTGCTTCCGAAAGGAAGCACGACGCTCTAGGTTTTTGTTTTCCCTATCCCGGATGTCTGGAGCAATTCCAGGAAAAGTGCATAGCAGTTTTCCGTCCGGAATTGCGCAAATGCGAGAAAGCTCCAGCGATGATATTTATCGCTTCAGGACAGTGAAACCCTCATGCTCGAAGAAGGGAACAGCCTTAGCCGATTTCAGGTAATCGAAATAGGCTTGCACATCCGGGTTCTTGCTGCTCGCGGTGATGGCGATCGGGTAGACGATCGGCGGATGGCTGTCTGCCGGGAAGGTGCCGACGACGGCGACGCCCGGATCGGCCGAGACATCGGTCTGGTAGACGATGCCAAAGGGTGCTTCGCCACGCGAGACCAGCGCAAGTGCTGCACGCACGCTTTCGGCGCCGGCGACTTTCTTTTCAACCGAAGCCCATACGCCGAGCTTTTCCAGCGCCGTCTTGCCGTACTTGCCAGCCGGCACCGATTCCGGCTGGCCGATCGCCAGTCGGCCATCGCCGAGCAGGGCAGCGAGATCGAAGCCGTGCTTGATGTCGACGGGCTTTGCCTTGTCCTTGGCGGCAACGAGGACGAGCTTGTTGCCGAGAAGGTTCACCCGGCTGTCGTCCTTGATCAGTTTCTTGCCGGCAACATAGTCCATCCAGTTGGTGTCGGCGGAAATGAAGATGTCGGCCGGCGCGCCGTTTTCAAGCTGCTTGGCGAGCGGGCCGCTCGCGGCGTAGGAAACGGTGACTTCCTTGCCGGTTTCCTTGGTGAAGGCGGCATCGGCATTGTCGAGCGCGTTCTTCATGCTGGCGGCAGCGAAGACGACGATCTTGTCGGCGGCAAAGGTCGGTGTGACCGAAAGCCCGAGCCATGCGGCTGATAGTGCGGCGGTTGCAAGCTTGATCCATCGGCGTCGGCTGGTAGCCATCTTATTTCTCCCCAAAGATGTCGACATGCATCGAGAGATATAACGACGCGCGAAGCTTGGCTAGGGATGTGTTTGGAAAAATATATCGCCTACCGCCATCTAACCCTACGAAATTTATGGGTTTTCTATTTTGTGGCGCATATAGCCGCTCGCGGGCATTGCGAAAACGCATGGCTCATCCGCCCAACGGATTGGCGAACGCTCACGAAACAAGACGCAACGTTACGAACCGTGGATTTTATGCGGATTTTAGCTGGTGTACGTTTGTTCGGATAATGTCTGAATGGCATCCAAGAAGCAAAAGAAGCGATTTTTGGGCAAGAATCTTTTGGATGTATGCGTCTATTGCATTGCTGCATTGCGCAATCGATTATTTATCAATTGGTAAAACCTGCTAAAACATAAGCATCGAAACGGCGATCTCCTCCTCCCAATGCCGTTCGATATGGATCAGCAACTCTCCTCCTCCCAGTTGCTGATCAGGTTTAAAGCCCGACGCATCCTCCTCCCGCGTCGGGCTTTTTATTTTCTATCTTCCCGAAAAAAATCAGTTGGTTAGAGCGTTTCTGCTCTTCGATGAATCGTGGAAACGCTCCATCTTCTTGTGTTTACGCATTCCGGACGGAAAACCGCTGCGCACTTTTCGTGGAAATGCTCTATTGCGCCGCGCGTAACGCTGTCGAGCTGAGCGCCGAGCGTGGCCCGTGGATGAAGGTCCAGGCCGGCGCGCGCTTCTTCCAGAGGACGCGGGCATCATCTTCGTCGACGCGCGCATAATGGAAAGTCTTTGCCATTTTGGCGGAGAGATAGGAGAGCGTCGATCCTGGCCGGTCGATGACGGCGATCGGGAATGTGCGGGCGATTTCTTCCCATTTCTGCCAGAGATGGAATGTGTTCAGGCTATCGGCGCCCATGATCCAGATGAAGTGGATATGCTTGTTGCGTGCCTTCACATGCGCCAGCGTATTGGCCGTGTAGCTCATACCCAGCTTTTGCTCGAATGCCGTCACCTTGATGCGTGGATCGTGCAGCATCTGCTCGCTGAGTGCAATGCGCTCGGCGAGCGGCGCCAGGTGATTGTGGTTCTTCAACGGATTGCCCGGTGTCACCATCCACCAGAGCTGATCGAGACCGAGCCGTCGAATGGCGATCTCGGCCACCAGGGCATGGCCGCGATGCGGCGGATTGAAGGAGCCACCGAATAGACCGACCACCATGCCGCGCTCGGCATGGGGCATGCGCAGATAGCGTTGATCGACCTCTTCTTGCAGCACGTTAGGGCCGTATCTGTCCGGTGCCGCGCACGCGATATTTGAAGGAGGTGAGCTGCTCGACGCCAACAGGCCCGCGAGCATGCATCTTGCCGGTGGCAATGCCGATTTCCGCGCCCATGCCGAATTCGCCGCCATCGGCGAATTGCGTCGAGGCATTGTGCAGCAGGATCGCCGAGTCGATCTCGGTGAAGAAGCGTTCGACGACGGCAGGATCCTCGGTGATTACGGCTTCGGTATGGTTCGACGAATATTTGCCGATATGGGCAATCGCGCCGGAGATACCGTCGACCAGAGCGACCGAGATGATCGGCGCCAGATATTCCGTCGACCAATCCTCTTCCGTTGCGGCCTTTGCGCCGGGCTCAAGCTTGAGGACTTCGGCGGAGCCGCGGATTTCGCAGCCTGCGGCGGCAAGTCCGTCAAGGAGCGGCTTCAGATGCGTGGAGGCGACCTTGGAATCGATTAGCAGCGTTTCGGCTGCGCCGCAGATGCCCGTGCGGCGCATTTTGGCGTTGACGACAATGGATTTTGCCATGTCGAGATCGGCCGAGGCGTCGATATAGAGGTGGCAAAGACCCTCCAGATGGGCAAAGACCGGTACGCGCGCCTCGGCCTGCACACGGGCGACAAGGCTCTTGCCGCCGCGCGGCACGATAACATCGATATTGCCTTCCAGGCCACGCAGCATGGCGCCTACGGCGGCGCGATCGCTGACGGGCACCAGCTGGATGGCATGTTCCGGCAGGCCTGCAGCCTTCAGACCTTCGACCAGGCAGTCATGGATTGCCTGCGAGGAGCGGCGGGAATCGCTGCCGCAGCGCAGGATCACGGCATTGCCGGCCTTCAGGCAGAGCGCACCGGCATCGGCCGTCACGTTCGGGCGGCTTTCGAAGATGACGCCGATGACGCCGAGCGGCGTGCGGACGCGCTCGATCTTCAACCCGTTCGGGCGGTCCCAGGCGGCGATGACTTCGCCCACTGGATCCGCCAGCGCGGCGATGGCGCGGATGCCCTCGGCCATCTCAGTGACGCGCTTGTGGTTCAGCGTCAGGCGATCGACGAAGGAGGCGAGCATGTCCGTGCCCTCGACATCCTTCAGATCCCTAGCGTTTTCAGAGAGGATATGATCCTTGCGGGCAAGAATGGCATCCGCCATGGCGTTCAGCGCCTTGTTCTTGCTGTCAGTCGAAGCAAAGGCTAGAGGTCGCGACGCAGCCCGGGCCTTGCGGCCGATATCGTTCATCAGCGCATCAATGTCGGGGCTTTGTGCGACGGTATCAAGCATGAGCTTCATCCTTCTTCGATTTCTCGGCCTTCGTCTTGACGGACGCGGTCATGACGAGGTCGTCGCGGTGCACCATGGCGGCGCGGCCGGCATAACCAAGGATCGCCTCGATCTCCGCCGACTTGCGGCCGGTGATCTGGCGGGCTTCTTCGGCATCGTAGCCAGCAAGGCCACGGGCAATTTCACGGCCCGAAGGACCGATGACGGCAACCGTGTCGCCGCGGCCGAAATGGCCAACGACCTTGCGCACACCAGCGGGCAGCAGGCTCTTACCGGCTCCGAGTGCGGTGACCGCGCCGTCGTCGACATGCAGTTCGCCAGCCGGCTGTAGCTGTCCGGCAATCCAGGTCTTGCGCGCGGTGACGGGCGTACCCGACGGGGCGAACCAGGAAGAGCGGGCGCCGCTTTCGATCGCGTGCAGCGGACGGTCCGTCTTGCCCGACGCGATGATCATGGCGCAGCCAGCGCCGGTCGCGATCTTGCCGGCATCGATCTTCGTGCGCATGCCGCCGCGCGACAGCTCGGAGGCGGCGCCGCCGGCCATGGCTTCGATCTCCGGCGTGATTTCGGCGATGGTATCGAGGAATTTCGCTTGGGGATCGAGATGCGGCGGAGCTGTGTAGAGCCCGTCTATATCAGACAGCAGCACCAGAAGGTCGGCGCCGGTCATGGTGGCGACGCGAGCGGCGAGCCGATCATTGTCGCCATAGCGGATTTCGCTCGTCGCGACCGTATCGTTCTCGTTGATGATCGGGACGGCGCCGATCTTCAAAAGCTGGTTGATGGTGGCGCGGGCGTTCAGGTAACGGCGGCGCTCTTCGGTGTCGCCGAGTGTCAGCAGGATCTGACCGGCGACGATATCGTCATGCGAGAGGCTTTCCGACCAGGCGCGCGCCAGCGAAATCTGGCCCACGGCCGCGGCGGCCTGGCTCTCCTCCAGCTTCAGTGCGCCGGAGGGCAGGTCGAGTACGGAGCGACCGAGTGCGATGGCGCCCGAGGAGACGACCAGAACGTCGATGCCCTTGGCCTTCAACGCCGCGATATCGGCGCACATGCCGTCGAGCCAGGATTTCTTCAAGCCGGTCTTGCGATCGACCAGAAGAGCAGAGCCGATCTTGATGACGATGCGGCGGTAACGGTCGAGCGGCTTGCGGGCAGTCATCCCTGCTGGTCCCCGTCGTTGCTGCGATGTTCGTCTTCATCCTCACCGGCGTCGTCCGAGAGCTGCATGTCACGGTGCCGCACCTTGGGTGCCTTGGCCGGCTTGTCCGCCTCGCCTGAATTGGCTTCGACGATGACGTCACGCAGCGCGCGCAGCACTTCCGTCATCCCACGCCCCGTGATGGCGGAAATCTGGAAGGGCGTTCTGCCGCAAGCACGCGCCAGCTCGCGCGTCTTCTTCTTCAGCGTTTCCTCGTCGACCACGTCGATTTGCGATAGCGCGACGATTTCCGGTTTGTCGGGGATGTCGTTGCCGTAAGCCTCAAGCTCGTGCTTCACGGTCTTGTAGGCCTTGCCGACCTTTTCTTCCTGGGCGGAGACCAGGTGCAGCAGCACGCGGGTGCGCTCGACATGGCCGAGGAAGCGGTCGCCGATGCCGACGCCTTCATGCGCGCCCTCGATCAGACCGGGAATGTCAGCCAGCACGAATTCCTGGCCGTCGATGGTGGCGACGCCGAGATTGGGGTGCAGCGTTGTAAATGGATAGTTGGCGATTTTCGGCCGCGCGCGGCTGACGGCTGCGAGGAAGGTCGACTTTCCGGCATTCGGCAAACCGACGAGACCGGCATCGGCGATCAGCTTCAACCGCAGCCAGAGGGTCTTTTCCTCGCCCGGCAGGCCGGGATTGGCCCAGTCCGGAGCCTGGTTGACCGAGGACTTGAAATAGGCATTGCCGAAGCCGCCATTGCCGCCGGGCGCCAGGCGAAAGCGCTGGCCTTCCTGCGTGATGTCGCAGATCAAGGTTTCGCCGTCTTCCTCGAAGATCTGCGTGCCGACGGGAACCTTCAGCGTCACGTCGGCACCCTTGGCACCGGCGCGGTTCTTACCCATGCCGTGCATGCCGATCGTGGCCTTGAAATGCTGCTGATAACGAAAGTCGATCAGCGTGTTGAGGCCGTTGACGGCCTCGACCCAGACATCGCCGCCGCGGCCGCCATCGCCGCCGTCCGGGCCGCCGAATTCGATGAATTTCTCGCGCCGGAAGGAGACGCTACCCGCGCCACCATCGCCTGAGCGAATATAGACTTTTGCTTCATCGAGAAATTTCATCTTACGTCCGTCACCCGGTGTCGGCGCATATCCCTTCGGATCGAATGGGAGTCGGAAAAGCCTATGCGCTCTTTATCGATTTCCGCCGCCCTTTGTGCATCCGTGAATGCGCATCGGCCGGCTGTTTACCCGTCATGTCGCCTTCGATATAGGCGCTTCGGGCTTAGGTCAAAGAATATCGTGCGGTCTTCGTGCCAGAAGATGAAGAACAGCGCGATTGATGCGGTGCTATCGCCGGCAAGGCCGGCGATAGCAGGTTTCAAGACGTCATGCTGCCTGCGACAGCCGCAAAGCCCCCGGCCTCAGCACGGTTTCGATGTGCGGAACCATGGTGTTGCGAGCGAAGCTGTAGAGCTCCGAGCATCCGATGATCTCGAAACCGAGCTTCTGCTGCAGCTTCAAGGACGCCGGATTGTCGGCGAAGGCGCCGGAATGGACGGCGACATCGGGCATGCGGCGGGCAAAACGCTCGAGCGAAGCCTTGACCGCTTCGGTCATAATGCCTTGCCGCCAGTAGAAGCGGTTCAGCCAATAACCGAGGTGCCAGCGGCCGTGGCGGAGCTCGATGCCGACGTTGCCGATATGGGCATCATCCCGCTCGGTGATGGCCAATTCCCAATCAGCCCCGAAGCCGGAGGTGTGCTCGACCAGCCAGTCGAGCGCATCCTGCCGGTCATAGGGCGCGGGTACGCGAGCCAGCATGCGGGTGACGGCGAAATCTGAAAGCGATTCCGCAATCATATCGGCGTCGCTGAGCCGGTGCGGGCGCAGCGTCAACCGTCCAGTCTGGATGACCGGCGTCGGGCCGGGCATCAGCATCCTGTCATTGCGGCGGTTGAGGGCGAGCGCGTTCATCTCATGCCTCCCCAGCTACGCAAGGATATCCAGGTCTTGCGGTCGAGCCTGTACCATTCGACCGGCACGGTGCTGCCGAGTGCGAGCGACGCGGCAAGGCCGGACCCCTGGAACTGGAAACCGCACTTCTGAACGACCCGCCTCGATGCGACGTTCATGACCCTGCAGCGAGCATCGATCTGAGCGACGTTTTCGCGCGTCCGGAAGACCATGTCGACCAGCGCATGCGCGGCTTCCGTCGTGTAGCCCTGGTTCCAATAAGGCTCGCCCAGCCAGTAACCGATCTCGACCGTGTCCGGGTCGGCCGTCGGCTCGACGCCGCAGCATCCTAGAAAGGCGCCGTTGTCGGCTTTCGTAATCGCATAGACGCACTTGCCAATCTCGCCAAGCTTCGTGCGTCGCACGAAATCGGCGGCATCATTGGTCGTATACGGGTGCGGCATACGCGATACCATAGTAGCGACATTGGCGTTGTTGGCGAGATGGGCAAGGGCGTCGATGTCTTCTTCGTGGGGCGCGCGCAGAACGAGCCTTTCCGACAGTAAGACAGGGCAATCGGTCCTTAACCGTTCCGGCCTCAGCCGCTCTTCGGGAGACCTTGATTGGTCTTCCCTTAACAATTCGCCTTGCATGGTTCAGTCCTCCTTGGTTGAGGGTAAAGAAAAAGGGGAGATGGCGTCCCATCTCCCCTGTTTTCTGGACTGAACCTGATACGCTCAGCCGGGTCGATGAGACGCCGGCTGTTTTAGAGCGCTACCGGCTTATTCCGCTGCTTCCGCTTTCGGCATTACAGACACGTACACGCGGCCATTGGCCTTCGTACGGTAGTTCACGTTGCCCGCCGTAAGCGCAAAAATCGTGTGATCCTTGCCGAGACCAACGTTGGTGCCCGGGTGCCACTGCGTGCCGCGCTGACGCACGATAATGTTGCCTGCGATGACGGCTTCGCCGCCGAACTTCTTCACGCCAAGGCGCTTGGATTCGGAATCGCGACCGTTGCGCGAGGAACCGCCAGCTTTTTTGTGTGCCATTGGAGTTCTCCTTTAAACCCTGATCCCGTTACTTACTTGGCAGCCACGATGTCCGTGATACGGACAACTGTGTGGTGCTGGCGATGGCCGCGCGAACGCTTCGAGTTCTGACGACGGCGCTTCTTGAAGGCGATGACCTTCTTGCCGCGGTTGTGCTCGACCACTTCGGCCTTGACGGAAGCGCCCTTGACGAAGGGAGCACCAATCGCAGCGTCGGCGCCTTCGCCGATAACGAGGACTTCGGTGAATTCTATGGTGCCGCCGGCGGTGACTTCGAGCTTCTCGATGGTCAGCACGTCGTTTGCTGCCACTCGGTACTGCTTACCGCCGGTCTTGATGACTGCGAACATTTTTTATCCTTTCATGTTCGTTCCGGCTCTCTCGCCATATGGGCGAGCGGCCGTCTTTTTATCAGTCTAGGTTTAGCAGGGATCCAAAGGCCTTAGCCTTCAAAAAGGTCTGCCGGTGAAGCCCTGCTGAAAGCTGGGCTGGCAAGGCGCGGACTTATCCACACCTATTGCGCCGCACGGGATATATAAGCGTCCCTGATCTGTCAAGGCAAAAGGATGAAAAGCTTTCATATTCACCCTTGCCATCGTCTCCGACTGTCGCTATGAGACAGCCCGCGCTGAGACACGCGCCGACCAGCATAACCGGAGAGGTGGCAGAGTGGTCGAATGCACCGCACTCGAAATGCGGCATACCTGCAAGGGTATCGTGGGTTCAAATCCCACCCTCTCCGCCATCTGGCTGCAATTGTCGGCCGACATGAAGCGATATCCCGACATCCAGCCGAGACCTTCTCAGTTTTCCGGGAAGCGATAGACCACGTCGGCGAATGAGCCGGTCGGGAAGACGTAGAAAAATTTCAGGTTGCCTGCCGATTCGTTGCGGATGCCGTGTTCGGCATTGCCGGGGATGAAGACGGTGGTGCCGACCTTGACCGTGGTTTCCTGCCCCTCGATCTGAACGATGCCGGTTCCCTCGAAGATGAAATAGATTTCCGACGGGTCGTGGCGATGGGGCTTCAGTTCGCCGCCGGGCGCGAGTTCGGCGATGCCGGCGCTCATGCTGTCGGTGGGGGTGATGTCGCTGCTGAGCAGCGTGTGCCAGGATATGGAGCCGTGGAGAGGATCGTTCCATCCGTCGCGCGGGCGCTCCTCTGCGGTGGTGATAACCGCCTGCGATCGTTTTGTCATTTTGCCTCGAAACGCTGTGTCAGCAACCGTCCGGAACGGTGTCACACCCGCAGAGAATGTCAACCGGACTGGCATCGGATGGTCGTGCGCTCGAATGCACCCTGCGTGGGGTATGGCATGGCACGATGCGTATCGTGGGCCTGTACTCTGCTTTCGCTGCTCAGTTCGAGCGCAACAGCGCAGTGACGGTGCTTTTGCCTTTCAGGGGCTGTGTTCGCAAGCTGATGCCCTATTCCTGCCTATCGACAACCACTCGACCGCTCGTGAGGTCCGTGACCATGCGCAGGATGCCGTCGGCGTCCGCCGCGGGGATGCTCAAGGTCAGTACGGCGCCGGTGGCGATGAATTGTTCTGCTGATATGCCGGTATCCGCGAGCGCGGCGAGGCGCGATTTCAGCAAAGCGAGATCCGAGAACAGAACCTCCAGGTCGACGGAGATCTTGGGGACGATCCTGGTCTTTTCCGCAGCTTGAAGGCAAAGGGCTGCGGTGCCGCCATAGGCCCTCATCAGCCCGCCGCTGCCGAGCAGGATGCCGCCGAACCAGCGGGTCACCACGACGGCGACGCAATCCAGTTCCTGTCCATCGATTGCCTGGAGGATCGGCTTGCCTGCGGTACCGCTCGGTTCGCCGTCGTCGTTGAACCGATAGTTCTGTCCGATACGCCATGCCCAGCAATTGTGGTTGGCGTCCGCGGCCGCATGGTCTGCAATGAAGTCTCTCGCAGCCTGTTCGTCAGCCACAGGGCCGGCTGTCGCAAGAAAGCGGCTGCGCTTGATATCCTGGGAATGGCTGCTGGCGGTCATGAGCGTAAACATGAACCGTTCATAGAGCGTCGGACTTCCTTACGGAAGCGCGACGCTCTATCTCTTTGCAGCTGCGCATCAGGCTTTCCGAAAATCGGTTCCGATTCTCGGGCCGATGCTATTGCGCAGAAATATCAATTTTCCGACAGGCAGGCCCCGGCGATCTGCGGTGAGGCGAGGGGGGGAGGTGCGCGCAGCACCGCGCGCACGGCCATGCTATGGAAGAACGTGGTGTTTATTAGCCGGCAAACATCAGCGTGGATTCTTATTCTGCGACGAGACCGCTGCGGCGCAGAAGCGCGAGGAAGGCAAGCGGAATGAGCGTCGTGACGATGATGGTCACGAAGGCCATGGCCATGCCAAGACCGATCGAGCCCTGCTCGAACTGCCGCCAGATGAAGGTGGCGATGGTCTGCATGCCGACAGGTGCCAGGACGATGGAGGCGACGAGTTCACGCGATGCCAGTGCGAAGACGAGGAGCATGGCGGATGCGAGGCTTGGCAGCACTAGCGGGAGCAGGATGCGGCGGAAAGTGGTCAGCGTGCCGGCGCCGGCAACGCGGGCGGCGGCCTCGAGATTGTCGCCGATCTGCTGGAAGGCAGCCGAGGAATAACGCGCCGTCTGCGGCAGGAGAATGCAGCAATAGGCGAGCAGCAGGATGATTGCGGTATTGTAAGGCGTGAAGGGCAGGCCCGGCATGTTCCAGACGAGGATCAGGCCGACGGCGACGACGATGCCGGGGAGCGCATTGGGCAGCACGGTCATGATGTCGATCAGCATGCGGCCGCGCATCTTCGTCTTGACGACGGCATAGGCGGATGTGACGCCGATAAGACCTGTGATGACGGCGGTGCCGATGCCGAGCGCCAGACTGTTGCCGAGCGCGGCGAGCGCGCCGGCGCTATTGCCGAAGACGGAGGCGAAATTGTCGAGGCCGAGATTGCTGGCGACGAGGCCTCGCGAGATCGTCTTCGACAGCGCGGTGGCGAGGATCGAGAGCATGGGCACGCCCGTCGCAAGGAACGAGACGATGCCGAAGGCCAGCAGAACCGGTGCCGTCAGGCTCCCAAGCGGTCGCTTGTCCTTGTTCTGCGGCTTGCCGCTGACGGTCTGGTAGGAGCGTCGCGAGAGGATCCGGCGCTGGATGAGGAATGCGATCAGCGAGATGATGACGAGGGTCAGCGACAGGATGGCGGCGCCGGGCAGGTCGATCGGCCAATCGCCGATGCGAGTGTCGATGCCGGTGACGAGAACCTGGAAGCCGGCGCGGCGCCCAAGCGCTGCCGGCGTGCCATATTCCTCGATCGCCGCTGCAAAGACAAGCAACAGGCTGGCGGCAAGGCCGGGGGCGGATAGCGGCAGCGTGATGCGCCAGAAGGCGCGTGCCGGCGAAGCGCCGAAGACGCGGCCGACATCGGCATAGCGGGCGCCGACCGCCTCGACCGTGCGCGAGACGGCGAAGTATACCACCGGAAAAGTGTTGAAGGTCATGACCACGGTCATGCCCGTCAGCGAGAACAGGGTGGAGGCGAGATTGAAGCCGGCGAGCTGCTCCAGATAGCCGCGCGGCTGCAGCGTCATGATCCAGCCGAGCGTGGCGATATAGGGGGGAATCATAAAGGGCGTGAGCAGAAGCACATCCCAGAGTGGCGCGAAGGGAATGCGGTAGAGGGCGCGCAGCACGCCGAGCGGAACGGCGACGAGGGCCGAGGCCAGGACGACGGCGCAGCCGAGAATGACCGTATTCGCGGTCATCCCCAGGAGCGCTTCGTCGGCCAGCGTCTTGCCGATGGCCGAGAAGGGGGCCGCAAACGAGCCTTGCCCCAAGGAGGGGAAGACTGCCTGCAGCACGACGGCCGCGAAAGGAAAGGCAACGATGATGATCAGCCCTAGGCCAGCCAGCCACGCCGCCGGCACTGGAGCGCCTGTTCCTTTCGTCTTCATCGCATAAAGCCTTACTTGCCGCCGAACAGATCGCCGACCTGCTTCAGGATTTCCTTGCGCTTGCCGTAGACGGCGTTGACGTCGTAATCGAGCAGCTTGAGATCGCTGACGAGGGGACGCGAGGCCGGGATGTCGGAGCGGGCCGGCATCAGGAAGGTGCCGGCGACCGTCTTCTGACCTTCATCCGACAGCATGTAGTCGACGAATTTCTTGGCTTCTTCCTGATGCTTGGACCAGTTCAGGATCATGACCGGACGCGGCGCGATGACCGTGCCGGATTGCGGGAAGACGACGTCGATGCTTTCGCCCTTGGCCTTGGCGGCGAAGGTGATGTAGTCGACCGCACCGAAGACGGCGGCCTTGGCGCCCTGCAGCACCGGGTTCAGCGCTTCGGCATTGGCGCCGGCGATGATGGCGCCGTTACCCTTGAGTTCCCTAAAGAGCTTATAGTCGTCCTTGCCGCCGAGGGCCGCCGTCAGCTCGAAGGACGAACCGGACTGGGCGGGATCCGGAATATTGACGAGATCCTTGAACTCCGGCTTGGCGAGATCGGCCCATTCCTTCGGCTGGGACGTGCCGCTCTTGGTGTTCCAGGCGATGCCGAGCGCCGAGACGCCCTGAGCAACCGCCGTATCGGTCTTCAGGAATGCCGGGACTTTTTCGGCATTCGGGCTGGTGTAGGACACGAGCCAGCCGCGCTTGGCGAAATCGGTCGCCGTATCCCAGGAAGCCGAGATCAGCACGTCGACGACGGGATTGGCGGCTTCGGCCTCGATACGTGCCATGACCTTGCCCGTCGTTGCCTGGAAGACGTTGACCTTGATACCGCTCTGGGCGGTGAAGCCGGCGGAAAGCTTGTCGATGAGGTTCTGCGGGCCGGCGGTGTAGACGGTGATGTCGGCACGGGCGACGCCGCTCAGGAGTGCTGTCGAAATGACAAAAATAGCGATATGCTTCAGTGATTTAAACATTTTTTCCTCTCTATGACTTCGTGATTTTGTCGTTAAAGCGCATCGCGATCCCTACGATTCGCTTCTCGCGCCTGACGTCTTTGGTTTCGTGCATGTCGTTGTCGCAAAACGGCTGCACATTTTTGCGCGACCTGCATCAGAACCACAGGATGCCGCTGCTATCGACGGAAAGGCCGATCTGTTCTCCAGGGCGGATCTTCATCGGGCTCAGAACCTGAAGTTCGATGCCCGTTGCGCCGTGCGGGGCGGCGGTGACGAGATGCCCGTCACCTCTGAAATGCGAGCGCAGAGCTGTTGCGGGCAGGCTCGGCCATGTGGGCTCGGCGAGCGATATGGCGCGGGTGGGGATGAGAATTCTGGCCTTCTGTTGGCCGGGTCGCGCCGTGTCCGACAGAACATGCGGGCTGCCCGCCAAGCGCCAGCCATCATCGTGCCATTCGAGATCGGCGGTGCTGCCAAGCCGCAGGAACTCGGCGACTTCAGGCGAAGCCGGGTTTTCGATCAGGATATCCGGCGAGGCAAGTTGAGCAATCCTGCCGGATCGCATGATGGCAACTTCGTCGGCGAGCGTCAGGGCCTCACTGTGGTCGTGGGTGACGTAGATTGCCGTCAGTCCAAGCGTGGCGATCAGCTCGGCAAGCTCGCCGACCATGTTTTCACGCAACTCGCGATCGAGATTGGACAGGGGCTCGTCGAACAGGATGAGCTGCGGCTCGGCAACGATCGCGCGGGCGATGGCGACGCGTTGCTGCTGACCGCCGGAAAGGTCGCTCGGGCGGCGATCGGCAAGGGCCGCCAGACCGACGCGTTCCAGTGCCCGCATGGTGCGCTGTTCGCGCTCAGCCTTCGAGACGCCACGCATTTCGAGCGGGAAGGAGACATTGCCGCCAACCGTCAGGTGCGGCCACAGCGCATAGTCTTGAAACACCATGCCCAGGTTGCGTTTCTCGGGCGGCACGAAAGTCCTTGCCGCCGCATCGGCGACCACTTGGCCCGAAATGGTTATGTTGCCTTTGGTGGGCGCAAGAAGGCCGGCGACCAGGCGCAGAAGAGTAGTCTTCCCGCAGCCGGAAGGCCCGAGCAAAGCGAGCGTTCGTCCCTTGGCGAGCGAAAGATCGATGCCGCCCAGAACGATCGTCTTATCGTAATGAAGTTCCAATCCTGTTGCCGAAACGGCAGCCTGGATCCGGTTTGGGTCACTTGTCATCGGAAAATCGGTGTCTCTAAAAGCTACAAGCCTGAGTAGAGGCGCAGCATGACAGCGGCATGACAATGATGTGACGAATTTGCTGCGAGAAGGCAGCCGAGGGCTGCAATGTCAGTGCTGCGCAACCAACAGAGGGGCGTGGTACATCGGCAGGCCGATGAAAGTTGATTTCTCCTCGTGTCGTTCGTCGAATGATTTATTCAACTAATAAATAAGATTTTGATCGATTAGATTGGCAATACAGCCATTCGTCTTTGGTGTGGCGGAAGGGGTTTACTCTTCATTTTAATCGGTTATTGAGCCACCGGAATCATCTGTTCAACTCTGCATCGTCTCGATCTGCAATCGAACTGTCAGAATGGTGGCAGGCGGCGGAATAAGCTGCGCGCCGGCTTCGCAATTCCTTCTCAGCTTCGATGCGGGAATGGAGTTCGTGGATGAATGTGCCTCCGAAGCCCGATCTCAAGAGGGCTGGGCATCGATCGAATGGCGCGATATCAGGGACCGATTTTTTGAGCCGAGAAAGCACCGTAATGCCTGAACGTATCGCACGGGAATGGAACAGCCTTGTCGAGCGGACGTCGACGGAAACGCACGAGATCGTCTATGCGATCGTCCACGAACACGAGGAAGAGCTACGGCAGCGCTACAGGGCCTATCTGGAAGGGGATCCCGATCTTGCATCCCTCATTGGCGAAGGCGCAAACTTGGCGGCCTTCACCACGCGGTTCCTGGAGTGGATGAAAAAGCTCGTCGATCCGAGGGCCACGTCGGGCCAGATCTTCTTCTCGGAGCAGGATAGCATCGGTGAGGCCATGGCGCGTATCGGCTTCCCGCCGCACGCGGTCTCGCGGTCCATCCGCAAGATCAAGCTTTGGTTCCTGCGGCACCTCGCGGAGGCCGATGTCTCGCGGCAGCAGCTGGTCGATGCGATGGCCTTCGTCATCGGGCTGTTCGATATTGCTCTAGAAGTGCGCGAAGAGAGCTATCAGAAGGGCGTCGCCTCCAATGCGCGGGTCAACGAAGCCTACCGTCTTCATCTGCTGGGTCAGAATCTGGCGATGGAGCGGGAGCGGCAAAGGGCTGCCCTCATGGAGTGGGGGCACGGGCTTCTCGCCACCTTCTATCAGAATGCCGCTTCCAGCGAGCTTCCCCGGCTTTGGAAGAGCGAATTCGGCCTGTGGCTGAACCACAAGGCCCACATCCTCTTCGAACGCGAGCCGAAGCTTGAGCTTATCAAGCAGCTCGTCAACAAAGTCGATGGCGAACTGGTCCCTGCGTTGGAACGGGCAAGTTTCGAGGACCGGTCCCAGATCCGAGACGGGGCGGGGAGGATCGAAGAGGAGCTGTCAGCAATCAAGTTCCTGCTGAATGGCATCTTCGAGGCGCATATCGAGGTCGAGAGCGGCCGCGACCCGCTCACGCAGCTGCTGACGCGCCGGTTCATGCCGTCGGTGCTGATGCGTGAGATACAGCTGCAGAAAACGCCCGCCGCCACAGGCTTCTGCGTGCTGCTGCTGGATATCGACCACTTCAAGCGCATCAACGATACGCATGGCCACAAGGTCGGCGATGTGGCGCTCAGGTCGGTCGCAACAGCAATGACGGAAAGCGTCCGGCAAACCGATTTTCTCTTCCGTTACGGCGGCGAAGAGATGCTGATCGTGCTTGTGGAGTGCGACGAAGCGATGGGTATGCAAGTCGCGGAAAAAATCCGCGCGCAGATCGCGAAGCTTTCCATTCCGCTTGCCGATGGCGACAGGCTTGCCGTCACCGTCAGCATCGGAGTTGCCGCCTTCAAGGAAGAGCTCGACTACGAGCGCATCCTGGCGCGCGCCGACAAGGCCGTCTACGAGGCCAAGGAAGCCGGGCGGAACAGGATCGTCGCGGCGGCCTGACGGCGATGATATCGGGCCGCGTCGCAAAACCAGGATGCAATTTTGCGGCGGCCCGTCGTTGCGCGTCGGCTGGCATGACTTCCAAATCTCATAGTTCGGCCGTAACCGAACTATGAAATGAGCGGTTGGACTAAGCTGCAGCTCTCAAAGGAGAGTTTGCAATGTTGACCAGCATAGCCGCATCCACGCCCGCCGAGAGCACCGGCGAGCATATCGTCATCAAACCGAGCGTGCTCTATGTCGGCACGCCCGTCGTGCTGATTACCAGCCTCAATCCCGATGGCACGACGAATATCTCGCCCATGTCTTCGGCTTGGGCGCTCTTCGATCGTATCGTTCTCGGCCTTACAGCCACCAGCAAGGGACGGGAAAACGCCATGCGCGAGCGCCAGCTCGTGTTGAATTTCCCGTCTCCGGATCTTTGGCCCAAGATAGAAGCGCTGGCCCCGACCACCGGCCGCGACCCGGTTCCCCCACACAAGGAAAAGATCGGCTACCGTTTCGAGGCCGACAAGTTCGACGTATCCGGTTTCACGCCGCAGGCGTCCGACCTCGTCCGCCCGCCTCGCATAGCCGAATGCCCGATCCAGCTTGAGGTTGAAGTCGTTGCCTCGCATGCTCCCGGCGGCGAGTGGCCCGCGGAGCGGCAGGAGGATTTCTGGATCATAGAGACGAAAGTGCTCCGCGTTCATGCGCACCGGGATATCGTCATCCCGGGTACGAACCATATCGACACCGGCCGATGGAGCCCGCTGCTGTATGTGTTTCGCCACTACTTCGGCACCGGTCCGGATCTTGGCCGCACCTTTAAAGCCGAGGCGTGAGGCCTGCTTGCGACCGTCTCGCAGCCTGCCTCTCGCCATTCTTGCGGCGCATCAGGTCTGGTTCACGGCCTCGGCGCCGCGGATCAGCAGATCGAGACCTCTTTCGAAGAAAGCTTCGTGCCCGTTGGCGCGATAATGCGCGATCGCCTTGGCGAAGGTCGGGTGGCCTTTTGCGGCGGCGTCGAGATCCGGCCGATCCGGTGCGCCTGCCCCATCGGCCTGCTCTTCCAGGACGCAACCCACCACGTAGCGGCCGATCGCGATCTGCAGTTCCAGTGCCTGGCCCGGCGTGAAGCCGGCGGTGCTCAGGCAGCTAAGCTGAATCTCGATCGTATCGAGATCGGAAGGGTCGGCCTCCGTTCCCGCATGGACGCGTGCTCCGTCGCGCCATGCCAGCAGGGCGAAGCGGAAGCTACGGGCATTGGCGCGCAGGAAGTCCTGCCAGGTCTCGCCCGGTTGCGGCGTTCGGCGGCTGTGATTTCGCTTCAACATTTCAGTGTTCATCGCCGCCAGCAGGCTCTGCTTGCCCTTGAAATGCCAGTAGAGCGCCGGCTGCTGCACGCCGAGGCGCTGAGCGATCAGCCGTGTGGACAGCCCGTCGATCCCCACGTCGTTCAAGATGGTCAGCGCCGTGTCGACGATCTGGGCCCGGTCGATTTTCATGGCATCTCCGATTGACAGTTTCGAAGCCATAATTTATCAGCGATAAAGTTCCTTATCAACGATAAGTTTTGTGCTATGAACAAGATGCTCTTGACCATCCTGTCCGTCGTCGTTCTCGACGCCGCCGGTACGGGCCTCGTGATGCCGATCCTGCCGGAGCTTCTTCGCAGCGTGGCGCATACGCCCGATCTCGGCTGGCGGTACGGCGCGTTCCTGTCGCTCTATGCCGCGCTGCAGTTCCTCGCCGCTCCCGTCCTCGGGACATTGAGCGATCGTTATGGGCGCAGGCCGGTGCTGCTGGTCTCGCTGGCGGGCGGGATGATCGACTACGCCTTCATGGCATGGGCGCCGGGTTTCTGGTGGCTGTTCCTCGGACGCGCCGTTGCCGGCTTCACGGCTGCAAACGCGTCCGTCGCGGCGGCATGCCTTACCGATATTACGCCCGAGGAGAAACGCGCGCGCGCTTTCGGGCTGCTCAGTGCCTGCTTCGGCATCGGCTTCATTCTCGGCCCTGTGATCGGCGGCGTGCTCGGCACGGTTTCCATTCGAGCGCCATTCGTCGCGGCGGCGCTGCTTGTCATGGTGAATTTCATCCTGGCGCTCACCGTTCTGCCGGAAACGCGCAGCGCCAAGCCGGAACGCCTCGATCCGGCCGCTTTCCATCCGCTGGCGCCCTTGCGCTGGATCGGCGCGTTTCCGGCATTGCTGCCGCTGCTTTTAATGTCCGTCATCCTCAGCATGGTCGGTGAAATTGGCGGCACCATCTGGGTGCTCTACGGTCAGGACAAGTTTGCGTGGGACACGGCGACCGTCGGCCTTTCGCTTGCGGGTTTCGGCCTGTTTCATGCGCTTGCCCAGGCCTTTGTCGCCGGTCCGCTGAGCGAGCGTTGGGGCGAGCGGCGGGCGCTCGTTGTCGCGATCGTCTGCGACAGCGCCGCCTATATCGCAATCGCTTTCGCCACGCGCGGTTTCGTTGCCTTCCTGCTCTTTCCGCTGTTTTGCCTCGGTGGCATCGGCCAGCCCGCATTGTTGTCGATGATGACGCAGCGCGTGGGGTCGGAGGATCAGGGGCGCATGCAAGGCGTGTTGGGCAGCCTGACCAGCCTTGCATCCGTCATCGCGCCCTTGGCCATCAGCGAGATCTACTTCGCGTCCAGATCCGTCTTCCCGGGCCTGGTCTGGATCCTCGGCGCCCTGCTTTATCTTGCCTGCATGCCGATGTTGCCTGCGACCCAGAGAAAGACGGCCGATGCGTGAACTTAAGGGCCGGCGGCAACATGATATTTCACGTGAAACGTCTGGCTTGCATCACGTGGAGGGGGCATGAAAAAGCGGGCCGAACGGCCCGCTTGTCGTAGCGTCATAACGGAAGCAGGCCCGGAGCGAGCTCCCGCCAAGTCAATTCACGGAATCGTCCGGATCGGGATCCTTGGCCTTGACGAACAGGCTCTTGAGGCCGCTGGTCTTTGCTTTCGCAGCCTTGTTGGTCTTCAACGCGCGTGTGGCGGTCTTGGCCTGTTCGAGCATCATTTCGATCTGGATCTGCTGGATTTCGGTCAGGCGCTCCCATTGGCGGTTGAGGAGATGGTCGACCTTTTCATGCAGGTGACGAATTTCCAGCTCGGCCTTAAGGTTCACCTTATAGTCGTTGAGCGCATGCAGGCGGTCCTTCTCTTCCTGGCGTCGCTGGCTCATCATGATCACGGGCGCCTGCAGCGCTGCGATCGTCGACAGCACAAGATTCAGGAGAATGAACGGATAGGCATCGAATGCCTCTTTCTCGCCTATGATGACGTTGACGGCCATCCAGACCGCGAGAAACAGACAGAACGAGATGATGAAGGTCCAGCTGCCGCCAAAGGTGGCGACTGCATCCGCCATACGGTCGCCGATGGAGCGGTTGTCTTCGTAGTCCTCTTCGATGTTCTCGGCGAGCGTATCATGGGTCTTCAGGCTCTCGACCACCTCGTCCTCGAGGTTGGAAAGCTCGCCTCGCTCGACCGTCAGAAGCTGGGCGATGTACTGGGCGCGATAGTCGTCCATGACCTTGCGGCTGACATAATCGTCGGCGCGAAGCTCGGGATGCTTCAGCCGCATGAAATCCGCCAGGGATGGGCGGAGGTCATCGACGTGCACCGCATCCTTCTTCTTCAGCGTCTGGCCGGTAATGGCATCGACGAGCTTGACGGACTTGGCCTTCGCCCGGGCTAGACTTTTGGTATAATCGTCCATCTCCACGACGGTCGGGGCTTCGCCCTCGCCGGCATCGAAGTCAACAATTCCATCCGCGGGATCAAAGGTCTTCGTTTCCGTCATCTATGGGGGCCTTCTTTCATGTGTTGCCGCTCATTTAGCCAACAATGCCAACAGGAATGTGACTGTTAGAAGACAGTCATGTCGAGCTGACCTCAAACTCTTCCCGCTGTGTCGATGCCATGGCTCCGTTCGCGTCTGTCGAAGGAGCAATAACACCACTCTCCTAAGTAACGGCAAATGAGATGTGACGTTCCGGTATTCATTTTGGGCGCGCTGTCGATTTTCAAGGGCGAAAAGCAACCGTGCCGCGATCTCCGGACGCCTTCAAAAGCCCCGCGTGTCGATACGGGAATTTTCTACCGTTTGAATCAAGTTTATGATTTTCCGCCCCCTTGACCAAGGGCGGCAGGCTTCTATTTGCCGCGATGCACAGCACATTCGCTGCTGCGAATAAACGCTAAAGTCTCAATGAATTAATAGCAACAGGATGTTGATCCTGTCGCTACGGCTTTGCACGCGTGTGGAGAGAATAGCCATGCATAATTCCCCGGCAAAAGACCTCGAGTCCATTGCGCGGCAAGGCGGGCGCTTCAAGCGCATGGCCGTCAGGATACCGACCTATCTGACCGATCTTCGGGAAAACCCGGCATGGCTGCCGATGTTCCTGTTGGCGCGAACCCTGCCGTTTCGGCGCATGCATTGGTTCGCAACCAGGCAGCGCGTTTCGCTGCCTGTTTCCGGTACGTCGATGTTCGCCGGGCTCGAGCGCCGAGATGTCGTCGCTGCACTGCGGACGGACGGGATTTTCTCCGGCCTGATGCTGCCCGATCCTATCCACCGGGAGATCGCGGAATTCGCGCTGACCACCGGCTGTTTCGGCAATTTCAGCCGCAAGCTGGAGTTCGTCGCGGGAGACCACAGGCAAGCGGAAACCCGTTTTGAACGGCCGATCCTCAGCGGTCATTTCTTCGAGCGCTCGCTGGATTGCGATGCCGTCATGGCGGTGCAGCGCGATCCGCTGCTGATCGACGTCGCCCGACAATATCTCGGCGGGCAGGCCAAGGTGATTACCACGCGCATCTGGTGGAGCTTTCCGACGCAGGCTTCGGAAGCGGATCGTAGCATGGCGTCGCTCGACAAGTATCATTTTGATCTCGACGACTGGCGTATGCTGAAATTCTTCTTCAATCTGGTTGACGTGGACGAAGGCACCGGGCCGCACGTCTTCGTCAAGGGCAGCCACAGGCGGCGGCGCGTCAAGCATCAGCTGACCCTGCTGGTCGGGCATTCGGCCGACGAAGTGCTTGATTATTACGGGCAGGAGAGCGCCGTCACGCTGACCGGCAGGGCCGGTTCGGGTTTTGTGGAGGACCCATTCGGCTTTCACATGGGCACCGTCCCCACGCAAAAGCCGCGCCTGATGATGGAAGTCGGCTTCGGCGTTTCCAAGCCGTCGCAGCGCCGCTTCCACGGGGAACCTGTCTTGCGGTAGGCCCCCCGCGCTCGGGCAATTATCCAGTTTGCTTCGATGTCACTTTGCCCGGCCAAACCGCCTGGCGATGAAATGATCGAGCGCGATCCGCCCCGGCCCGCCAGCGATGATGACCAGGAAACACGTTGCCCATGTCCCATGGGTTGGCCAGGCGTCCGGATAGACGAAGATCTCGATCACCAGCGTCATGCCGAGCAGCGCCAGCGCCGAAAGCCGGCTCGCCAAGCCGATGACGAGCAGTAGCGGAAAGAAGTGCTCGCTGAAGGCGGCGATATGCGCGGCGATCCAGGGATCGACGAGAGGCAGTTTATATTCCGTCTGGAAGAGATAGACCGCGTTGTCCGTCACATGCCAGCCATCGACCTTGGTCTGGCCGGATTGCCAGAAGACGGCGGCGATCGACAGGCGCGCGACGAGCGCGATCAGGTCGTGCGGGATGCGGTCGAGAAGCTTCAAGGCGCCGTAGAGCCTTTGAGGCATGGTTTCAGCTTCGGCCGCGGTGGCCGTCATCATTCGGTCTTGCATGTCGGTTCTCCCTGGCGCTCAGCGAATGGCCGTGAACGCGCCGGCGGCGAGCGCACCGGCGAGGTTGGCGGAAAGATCGAAATCTGCTTCTTCGGCAAGAGCGGCCTCGAAGGCGTGGCCGAGATCGATGCCATCAAACAGCCGCATTAGAAAGACCGCGCCGCCCGGCGGCAATCTGTGCACCTCCACCGTCATCTCAGGGCGAATGACGAGCGCGTCCTCGCCCGTCCAATCGGCGATCTCTCCAAGTTCCATCTCGCCGGCATTCATTGCCCAAATGGTGACCGCTGGATGGGTCGAGCGAATGATCGAGGCCGATGGGTGCGATGTGAAGCACAGGCTTTCCAGTCCCGCGGGTTCGACTGTCGCCAACAAGGCCGCGTCGATCGGCACGGCGTCGGCAGCGTGATAGGCCTTGCCGCGAGCCGCTTCCAGCCTGATGACATCGGGCAAATAGCGAATTTCCGCTGCCGGCTCGAAACACTCGACGAAATCGGCGAAGTCATCGCCATAGGCTAAAAGCAGCGGCGATCGCGGCGGGTGCAGGCGGATGAATTCATGCGCCATACCAGCGAAAAACTCTTCTCCGACGATTTTACCGGCGGCCGGAAAACGCGAAGCTAGGGCGCCGATCAGTCCGACGGCAACATTGTTACGATAGACGCCGAAGCGCCTTTCGGGCCTCGGGCCGTTCCAGGCGGTCAGCCCCTCGGGCACGGCAAGGCCGGGATCCACGAGTGCTGCGGCGAATTCCGTTTGCGTCACGAGAGACATGGATCCTCCTTACGCCGCATGGCGTTCGGTAGCGCGGCGCAGGATGGCGCCGGCAGCTTCGGCTTCGGCGCGCAGAACCGGCCACTCGGGCACATCATTGTCCCATTCGACCAGGCTGGCGATCGGGCCGGTGCGGGCGATCAGCTCTTCATAGAGATCCCATACCGGGTCCTTGACCGGCGTATCGTGGCTGTCGATCAGGAGCGGTGCGCCGGCATCGTCGAGGGTTTCCGAATGGCCGCTCAGATGGATCTCGCGGATCCATTGCACCGGAAAGCGCTTGAGGTAGTCGCGCGGATCCAGTCTGTGATTGGTGGCGGCGACGAAGACGTTGTTGACATCTAGCAAAAGGCCGCAGCCCGTGCGTTGCGCGACTTCCGCAAGGAACTCCGTCTCCTCTATCGTGCTCTCCTCGAAGAGCAGATAGGTAGCCGGATTCTCAAGCAACATCTGCCGGCCTAGCAATGTCTGAACCTGATCGATATGGGCGCACACCTGGGCGAGGGTAGCCTCAGTATAGGGCAGGGGCAGCAGATCGTTGAGAAACGTCGTGTCGTGGCTGGACCAGGCGAGATGCTCCGAAAAGCTCTCCGGCTCGTAGCGGTCGCAAACGATCTTCAGGCGGGCAAGATGCTCCTTGTCCAACGGTTGCATCGAGCCGATCGAGAGGCCGACTCCGTGAATGGAGAGGGCATAGTCGCGACGCAGCTTGCCGAGCTGAGCGTGCGGCGGCCCGCCGGCGCCCATATAGTTTTCGGCATGGACCTCGAAGAAGCCGATCGGCTGGCTGGCGGCATTGATCTCAGCGAAATGTTCCGGCTTGAAGCCGACCCCGGCGCAACGGGGAAGTTCTGACGGTTTCATTGCAGGCCTCCGTTCGGATGGGCTCGATCGTGGAAGGAGGGCGGCGCTGATACATGCACCGCCCCGCGTCAGCGCATCCGCTCAGACGGGCGCCGGACCCTGCATAAGGGTGCCATGGCCGTTCGGCGTCTTGATCGCTTCGCAGGTTCCGGCGGGAACCAGCTTCCACGAGTTGCGCTGATAATCGATCTTCGCCGTACCGGCGCAGGTCGTGCCGGGCCCGGCGGCGCAATCATTCTGACCCTTGAGTGCGATGCCGTAGCACTTCTCCTTGGCGTCGGCGGCCGAAGCGGCTGTGATGCCGGCGGCCAATGTGACGGCTGTTGCGACCGATGCGGCCAAGGCGACTGCGGAAATCCTGCTCATGACAAATTCCTTACATCAGATGTTGGATTGGTTGGTGTGACCGGGATCAGGCCGGGGTCAGCGAACCATGGCCCTTCGGGGTTTTCATGGAGGTGCAGGTGCCCGTGGGAACCAGCTTGAAGGACATTTTATCATAGCTCATGGTCGATTTTCCGGCGCAGTCATGCTTGCCGGCTGCGCAATCGTTCTGGCCCTTCAGCGCTACGCCATAGCACTTTTCCTTGGAGTCGGCTGCCGATGCCGGGACAGCGATGGATGCAATGGCCGATGCGATCGAGCCTGCGATAGCCAGGGTGATGATGCTGTTCTTCATGGATCTGTCTCCTAGATGGATGCGAGCCGTCATTGGCTTGCATCGAGGTCTACGGAGGCTGCGGGGGCGATGTTACAGACCGCGCGAATTTTTTTAACGGCACTGACATATTCTGTGCCGGCTATATGTCCCAGTGAGCCGATGCGCCTGCCGGCCGTTTCGGGACGAAAGCCGAAAAGACTTGAAAAAGAAGGACCGTTGCCGGTAACGAAATGCTGCGGTCCTGCGTAGAGGAGATATCGGGTGGGCCATTCGGCGCGCGAAGAGGAATGGGCAGTCTGGATGCGCGCTGCGATTGGCGGCGATGCGCAGGCCTACCATCGCTTCCTGTCCGCAGTGACGCCGCATCTGCGCGCTATGGCGCGCCGGCGTTGCGACCAGTTCGGTGCGCCGGTGAGCGAGGCCGAGGACGTGGTTCAGGAAGTGCTGCTTGCCATCCACCTGAAGCGCGGGACCTGGGATCCGGCACGCCCGATCGGGCCTTGGCTGTCGACGATCGTGCGCAACAAGCTCATCGACAGTCTCAGGCGGCGTGGACGACATATGAGCGTGCCGATCGACGACGTGATCGATGTTCTCGAGGCAGAGGAGCATGCCGACGCCTTGGATCGATTGGACGTCGACCGCATGCTGGAGCAGTTGAAGGACCCGCAGAAGACCATCGTGCGTTCGATTTCCGTCGAGGGAACGAGCGTGCGGGAAACGGCGGATCGGCTGAAGATGACGGAAGGGGCGGTGCGCGTGGCGCTGCATCGTGCGCTGAAAGTGCTTGCGGCCCTGTATCGGAGTGAAACCAGTGAAAACCGATGACCTTATCCATCTTCTGGCGCAGGATGCGCCGGTCCGTTCGCGGATCGGCAAAGCCCTGACCATGGCGGTCATCGCGGGTATCCTGATCAGCGGCGGCCTCTTCTTTGCCATGATCGGCTTTCGCGCCGACATAGACACGGCAATGGAAACCGTGCGCTTCCTGTTCAAGTTCGTCGTGACGATCGCGCTTGCCGTGACGGCCTGCGCCGTCGTCTTCCGCATCGGCCGGCCGGGTGCATCCTTGCGCCTTTGGGGCTGGATGCTTCTGGCGGCGCCCGTCCTTTTACTCGGCGCCGTTGTTGCGGAGATGGCGGTCATGCCGGCCGATAGCTGGAGCGCGCGGATGATCGGGCACAATGCGCGCTTCTGCCTGACGCTGATACCGCTGCTGTCGATCGGCCCGCTTGCCTGCTTCCTGTTTGCCCTGCGCCAGGGAGCGCCCGAGCGGCCGGGCGTCGCCGGAGCCGTCGCCGGCCTTGCCGCCAGCGGCATCGCGGCAACCTTCTATGCCTCCAATTGCACCGACGACAGCCCACTCTTCGTGCTGCTCTGGTATCCGATCGCGATCGCCATCGTAACGGGCATCGGATATGTCCTCGGCAGGCGTCTTCTGCGCTGGTAAGCCCAGCCGAATGTGGAGCTGCCGAGGCATGCTGCCCGGATCCCATGCTCTCGGCGAAACAGGCCACGAAGCTCGCGAAATCCCCCAAATGCATGAGCATCCGCCGACTGACGTGGACGCCGCACCCTCGCTTTCAAAAAATTGCATTTGTCCGCGTTAAAGTATTTGCATCTGCGGCAAATTCGATTATAGAGGCCCCACCTTCGCCACGAACGATTTCATCGCTCGGCGGTCGTTGGGGAATAGTTCAATGGTAGAACGACGGACTCTGACTCCGTTAATCTTGGTTCGAGTCCAGGTTCCCCAGCCAAATCCTAGCTTTAAAGTTTGTCTTCTGCCCGATATCGTCATTTTTTGTTTCGGGATACCGGCTGTCGCGGCTGAGCATTTGGAGTGCCATCGCGCTCTGAAGCGGTTCACCGCAGTTATGGTCAATTCCGATCTGGGCATGACTGATACTCCAATCATTTATACGCAGACTCGAAATCAGAAAACACCGTCTTCTTTCAATGGGGCTGCCAGTCCGCCTTTGCGCATGGGTTGATCGTGCCCAGCCGCCGCGCTAGGGAATGTCACATGTTAGATTGGTGAGCGAAGACGATAGCCAGCAGATGGCGACTGCCGCGATGGCAATCAGCTTTCTGTTGAACTTGTCCAACACCCCAGTCAAAATCAGAATCCGGTCAATAGGCTTGCATCGCATTCCAGGCGAAACAGGCTAGTGGAGACACGATAACGGCATGCCATTCCATTCAATTGTTGTTCCGACATACAACCAGGACAAGTACATTAGTGCGGCCCTGGACAGCATAATGAGCCAGACCGATGCTGACTGGGAAGCGATCGTCGTGAACGATGGTTCGACGGATTCGACGCGCGAGATCATTGAAGCCTACGCCAAAAGGGATAGCCGTATTAAATGCATTCATCAAGAAAACGGTGGAGTCGCACGTGCACTGAACACGGCGCTTCAGCATGTTACTGGTGAGTGGATTCACTGGCTGAGCTCCGATGACCTGTTTGAGCCAACCAAACTGTCAATCAATCGCCGCTGGATTGCGGCGCATCCACAATCCAGCTTCTTTTTCTCCTATTTCACCCTGCTGCGAGAATCGACCGGCGATCTGGAGCGGCGTGACCTCTGGGGTCCGGTGCCCGTCGAAGATCATCAGATCCTCACGCTTTTCTATCGGAATTATATTAGCGGCATTTCAATCTGCGTCAGGCGGACGGCATGGGAAGATGTCGGCTTCTTCGACCCGGCGCTACGTTATGCGCAAGACTATGATCAGTGGCTGCGCCTTTTGCAAAGGAACAAGGCTACATTTGTTTCTGAATGGACCGTCATAAGCCGAAATCATGCCGAGCAGGGCTCGGAGACATTTCCGGCGGCTTGCTATTTTGACACCTCCAAGGCTGCAATCCGATTTCTGAACGAGCATCCTTTTCATGCCCTCGTTCCCCATGCTGATCTGACGCGTGAGGAGACGGCGCTCAAAGCCGTTTCCGAGGCGCTCGACGTTGCTTGCGAAGCCACTGCTTTTATCTATGCCATGGGCGCCCATCCGGCCCTCATACTGCGCATTCTGGAATGGGTATATTCAGCCTCATGCGAGTGGCCGGCTGTTCGCGAATTGGTCGAAGATCGAGTTCGCGGCATGGCTTTCGAGCAGGATGATAGCAACTGGAGTTGGATGTGGAAGCAGCTTGCGCTCTCGTTGACGAGAGCGGAGAGGCACTTTGCCTACCAACCAGTGAACCCGGTAGACGTCGCTCTGCGAGAATGGGAATCGCGGATTGGTCACGAGGGCTCAGATGCCCGCTCTTTGTCGGATTATCTGTCTCGGTTTGACAACGTCGAAGTTGAAGATAGGGGCTTTGGCGCCTCGCATCGAGCACGTATTGCCCTATTGAGTAACCAGAGTCTCGATGGCGAGGCGCCGCTCTTTACTGCCGCAAGGCAACTTTTGTCGCTTGGCTTGCGACCTGTCATTCTGGCGGTGGGCGACGAACTGGGCACGCCTAACTGGAGCGTTCACGGCGGCGTTGCCGCGGTTTCGGTCGAGCGCTTCGATATGAACACCTTGCCTTGGCTTGGAGATGTCGATCTCGCCGTCTATTTCGATGGTATAGGCCGCAATTCCTGGCTTGGTTCACTTGCTGCGATCGACATGCGTGGCGATTCCGACGTTGAGGAGTTCGTTAAGGCTGTTTTTGCGGTTCTGAATAATGACTCGGAACCAGTTCGGCCCGTGGTTTTCTTGGAGCGTGTGCTGACGGGTGGAGGCGCCGAAAGGGTGGTGCTTGATCTCACCCGACACCTCGATCGCCGGCGCTACAAGCCCGAAATCTGGACGATGTTTGAAGAGCACAATGCAGTGCCGGACCTTGGGCGCGCATCGTTTCGTCTCATCACTCAGGAGGAGGTTGCCGAAACTTCTGGTGTCGTTGTGAAAAACATGCGTGGCGCAGTAGGCTTAGGACAAAAGATCTATCACCGAATGCTGAGCGAGCGACTGCGCGAGAGGCTGGCGGTCGGCAAGACCTTGCGTGGCATCTGGCGATCGAGGCATCGGCGCCGAATCATCCAGCCAAAGGCCGAGATGTCTGCGGACTTCTCAATGGGCGGTGAAAAATTTAGTCTCATACCTTCCGTCATTCATCATCAAATTCAGGCGCAGGCCCTCGGCAAGGCAGCCGGCAACCTTCCTGCTGGCGCCGTGGTGATAGCTGTCATGGAGGAAGCGTCCGTCGCTGCGTGGATGGCTCAGGCTGAAGGGTCGTTTCCCTACGTTGCCTCACTTCACACCATGGAAAGTTTGTGCATCGACGACATCTACAAGGAGCCTAAAAGGATTCAATCGGAGCGGTGGTTTCTGGCGAATGCATGCCAACGAGCGGGGAGGGTGACGGTACCGTCTGCTGGTTGCAAGGATGATCTGGTCGACGTTTTCAAAGTAGGCGGCGGTCTTATTGATGTCGTTCCAAATCCGGTTGATTGCTCGCGTATCCGAAGGCAATCGTTCCAGCGCTTACCCGCAGTTCAGGATTGGGTCCGGAAATCACCGGGCTTCCGGCTTGTTCATGTTGGAAGGCTCGATCCGCAAAAAAACCATGAACTGCTGTTCCTGGCGTGCAGAGAGTTGATGAGCGCCAAACGAGATTTCTCGCTTGCTTTGGTGGGAGATGGTTGGGCTCGCCCTGCCTTGGAAAAACGGATTGCGGAACTGGGACTTTCAAATCACATCACGTTGATCGGCGAACAAGAAAACCCGGCACCTTGGATCGCAGCGGCCGATGCTCTGGCATTGACATCCCACTTCGAGGCTTTTGGCCTCGTTTTGGTCGAAGCAATGATTTGTGGAACACCCGTTGTCTCGGTGGATTGCCCTGTTGGTCCATCCGATGTATTGGGTGGCGGAAACTTCGGTATGCTTGTTGACGAGACTTCTCCAGGGGCTTTTGCACAGGCAATATCAACATTGATGGACAGCCCGGGGCTTGCCCAACAACTTAGAGAAAAGGGTTACGAACGCGCACTTGCTTTCGATGTCAAACAGATCGTGCCAGCTTGGGAACGCCTGATCGATGCGCAAGGCCTATAGATTCGTGCGGTTCGTTTCAAATCACATGAAGACAAGAATTCGATCCGGTCTGAGGGCCGTCAGAAATCGCCTGCGCGCTGTCAATGGGCTGATGAAGCCTGCGGTTGGATTGTCCGGCTATTCTACCGACGCTCTGGCGGAAGAGCTGGCAGGACGAATGTCCGGTCAACCAGGAAATCCGTGCCATGATATTTTCTATCGGCATGGCTTCCATATGCTGCGCAAGCACTTCTACCTTCCCGTGCCGGATGACACCGACAGGTTGGATGAGTTCTGGGGCAAGCCTTCGGAGATGGTCGGCATTGATCCGAACGAGCCTTTGGCGTTTGAAGTCATGGAAAGCATCTGCCCGAAATACCTGCCGGAATTCCGGGAGCGCTTTCCGATAGATGGGCCGGTCAACCCGCCTGGCTTTTATCTGATCAATGGCGGCTACATGGCTGTCGATGCCCATGTCCTCTATTGCCTTATCCGGCATTTCAAGCCCAAGCGGATCGTCGAGATCGGCAATGGCAACTCGACATTGCTGTCCATTGCCGCGGCGGACAGGAACAAGGCGGAAACGGGCCGGAGACCGAAGGTCACGTCGATCGACCCCTATCCCTGGCCGATGTTTCAAGGCGGCTATGAGGGCCTGGATGAGTTGGTCCCGGAGCGTGTGCAGGATGTGCCGGTTTCTTTCTTCGAGGAACTGGAAGAGAACGACATGCTGTTCATCGATTCCAGCCATGTGATCCGCAGCGGCAACGACGTTCACTACGAATTCCTGGAAATCCTGCCACGGCTGAAGCCCGGTGTGCTCGTGCATGTGCATGATATCAGTATGCCAAAGCCTTATCCCAAGGTCTATTTCGAGAACCAGCTGTACTGGAACGAACAGTATCTCCTGCAGGCTTTCCTGACTTACAATAATCGCTTCGAGATTGTCTGGCCGGGGAATTACATGATGATCAATCACCCTGACAGGATGTTGGCGGTGTTCCCCGAGTTCAATCGCATGCGGCAGGACTATCCGATGTCGGAGCCGAGCGCTTTCTGGATGCGGGTCAAGCCGGGTGCAACGTCGTGAGCGAAGGCGTGAGCACCTGTCCGATCTGCAGCCGCGGATCACTCCAGCCGTCCGATGTCTCGGTTCACTTGCCTGAGGTACTAAACCAGTGGCAGACGGCCATCCCGGAGCAGCTGAAGCCTGAAGTCTGGGACGATTATCGGTCGGTGGGTGATGAGCCAGTTTCGCTATATACATGTGACGCGTGCGGCTTTGGACAGTTTCATCCGATCGTGGCCGGTACTTCGAATTTCTATCAGGCGATTGCCGCTGTCGACTATTACAACAATGACAAATGGGAATTCGACGCTGCCGCCAGCGAGATCGAGAAGGTGGGCGCGCGCTCGATTCTTGACGTTGGCTGCGGCTCAGGTCTGTTTCTCGACTACCTGAGGGCGCGGCTTCCGGAAGCTTCGCTGTTCGGATACGAGCTGAATGAGCAGTTGCTGCTCGATCTCGCCAAACGTGGCTATGGCACATTGCCGGTCGATCCTGCGGCTTTCGCTACAGCGGATGGCGCTCCGCTGCAGTTCGACGCGATTTGCATGATGCAGGTGCTGGAGCATGTCGATAACCCAGTGACTTTCATCGAGACCTTTTTGCCGCTGTTGCGGCCGGGTGGGACGTTCGTCATCACCACTCCCAATTCCGAAGGACCAATACGGGCGTTCCCGCGGGCGCTGACCGAGGTGCCGCCTCATCATACGACACGTTGGACCGAGCGGAGCTTCCGCGCATTGTGTGAGGCACATCAACTGAATGTATCTGCGGTGCGCTTTGAGCCGCTCCCTGACTATCTGTGGGACTCTTATTTACCTGTCGTATGGGACGAGCCGATCTGGCCTGCGCTCATTTTCGATCCGTTGGCGAGGGCGCGGGGTCTTGAAGATGTTGGTCAGCGCGCCGGCTTTGCGGCGGCTGCCATGCGCGCTGCCGGCATCCGCTGGCTGCAGAATGTAGTGGGCCATACAATTCTTGTTTCCGCTACCTCCGCGGATCAACGGTGATCGCCATGTTGAAGTCGCTCAGAGCCGCAATCCTCAATGCTCTCGGTATTACAGCCCTGAGGGCGCAATTGAGTAACGTCGAGAACAATATCCAGAACAATGTAAGCGCCACGAACCGGATTTTGGCGGAGCAGGAGTTACGTGCTGCCGGATGGCATGCGGCAACGACGAATCGTCAGCTGAAGCTCGAGCAAACCTTGCGGAATGTCGAGGTTTCTCTTCAACAGATAGCAAAGCAAATCGCGTCTGGGGCAAGCAAGGATGAGATGCGCCTGCGGGAACTTGGCCTCGAATTGCAACGCCTGGGCCAGTTGGTAAAACAAGTCCGGGATAGCGGCCGAGAGTTGAGTTGATTATGGATACCTTTGACACCGATCGGTATCCGGGACGACCCAGGATCCTCTTCGTGGGATTCCCGGAAAGTTCACACACGCATTCCTGGATCGACCTTCTGGCAGATGCATCCTTCAACGTGCGGCTTTTTGCATTACCTTCGGCGGATCCTCCGGCTGACTGGCCTGTCAAGACCTATGTGACCTTCACCGGCGGCGCCAACCAAAACAGACCCGACCGAAAACTGGTTTTTCCGCCGGCCGATAGCACTCTGATGGGGTTGGCGGTAACGGCGCGGAGCGCACTTGACCGCGGGATCCTTTCGGCGCGACCACGCATATCGCGTTTGGTCCATGGTGGTGTCAGACTTGCTGAAAAGATTGGCGGAAATGGGCAACCGACAACGATCGAGGCGGCTCTGGCGGCAACCATACGGGACTGGCAACCGGACATAATCCACACGCTTGGCTTCGATTCGGCGAGCTATCTTTATCTTCGCACCCGCAAGCAGTTTGGGCTTGAGGGCCTAGGCCGCTGGGTGGCGCAGGCGCGTGGAGGGCCGGATCTTGCACTTCAGCGGTACCAGCCCGAATATCGCGAATTGATCGAAGAGGTGCTGCGTACTTGCGATCACTTCATAGCCGATAACCAGCCAAACTACGACTATGCGCTCACCGCTGGACTCGCGCCTGAGAAAATGCGTGAACCGGGCATGGGCGTGGTATCGGGCGCCGGTGGTATGGACATCGATGCGCTTCGTAGCATGTGGACGCTCCCGCCATCGCAGCGTGAGAGGGTAATTCTGTGGCCAAAGGCCTATGAAACCTACACCGCGAAGGCCATGCCCGTGTTTGAGGCCATCATCAATGTTTGGGAGCGGATCCAGCCCTGCCGCATCGAGATGATCTGGATGGTGCAGCCGGACATCAAAATCTGGTACGAAAAGATGTTCCCGCCGCATATCAAGATTCATTGCCCAACGGCGGGTAGGCTGACGCGGGAGGAGACTTTGAAGCGGATTGCGTCGGCACGCGTCATGCTGGCGCCCTCGCTCAGCGACGGCATTCCCAATACGATGATGGAGGCGATGGCCCTCGGCGCCGCGCCTCTGGTTTCCCCGCTTGATACGATCGCGCCCGTTGTTAAGAACGAAGAGAATGTGCTATTTGCGCGCAACCTCTACCCGGATGAGATCGGCGAAGCTCTCGTACGCCTGATGACGGACGATCAGCTGGTTGATCGCATGGCCTCGAACAATCTGGTACGGGTACGGGAAATGGCGGACAGGCAGCAAGTCAAGCTTCGAGCCCTTTCCTTCTACGAAACGATTGCCGAAATGTCGCGCATCCGTCGCAAAACATCGGAAAACTGATCTATGTCCAACGCTTCTGCGACCGCTTTTCTCTTTAGCAGCCTCAGGAAAAACCGCCGTCTGCTCCTCGAAATGGCGCGTCGCGACATCTCCGATCGCTATGCCGGCCAAATGCTCGGTTCCGTTTGGGCTGTCGTGCATCCCGTCATGACCGTGCTGGTTTTCATCTTCATCTTCGCCGTGGTCTTTCGGGTCAAGGTGGATGACACGCTGAAAATACCCGGTGACCATACGCTGTACATGTTGTCTGGCCTTATTCCATGGCTGGTCATCGCCGATGTATTGGGCCGCAGTTCCTCGATCATTTCGCATCAGGCGTCGCTCGTGAAACAGGTGGTTTTTCCGGTAGAGATCCTGCCCGTGAAAATGGTGCTGGCGACCTTGCCCACCTTCCTGATCGGCTTCAGCGGGCTGTTGATCTATGCGGTGGCAACCGGCCGCATATCATTCGGCATCCTGCTGTATCCTTTGGCGGCCGTACCGCTTTACCTTTTCTTGTTCGGCGTTGCGTTTACGCTGTCGGCAATCGGTGTTTTCCTGCGCGATATCAGGGAAGTCGTTCAAATGTATTCGCTGATCGGCGTATACATCGCTCCGATCTTCTATTTCATGGACTGGGTGCCGGCCGCGGTAAGGCCCGTGCTCTATGCCAACCCCGTGACGCTTTTTATCGAGACGTTCCATGACGCCGCTTACTACGGCGGCATCAGGAATTGGTTGGTCTGGATCATTGCAAGTGCCGTCGGACTCCTCTCCACATGGATTGGCGCTACGATCTTTGCGCGGCTGAAGCCGCATTTCGGGAGCTACCTGTGAGCGAAAACAAGGAAATCGCCATCAAGGTCAGCGGGCTTGGCAAGATGTACCGCCTCTACAACCGTCCATCGGATGTCTTGCGCGAACTCGTCACCCGCAAGACGCGGCACCGCGAACATTGGGCTTTGAAAGATATCGGCTTCGACGTTCACCGTGGTGAGGTCGTAGGGATCATCGGACGCAATGGTGCCGGCAAAACCACGCTGCTGCGCATCATCGCAGGCACGCTCGACCATACGGTCGGAACTGTCGACGTGCGCGGCCGCGTGTCGGCGATCATGGTGCTCGGCACCGGCTTCAACATGGATCTGAGCGGACGAGAGAATATTCTCTTAGGCGGTCTCTGCCTCGGCATGACTCACCAGGAAATCTCGGCCAAGACCGATGAGATCATCGCCTTCAGCGGCTTGCAGGATTTCATCGAGTCGCCCTGCAAGGAATATTCGAGCGGCATGGTTGCCCGCCTTGCCTTCAGCATCGCCGTCAGCGTCGAGCCGGATATTCTGATCGTCGACGAAGCGCTTTCGACCGGAGACATGATCTTCAATGCCAAGAGCTACGCCCGTATGCGCGAAATCGCGCGCAGCGGCGCAACCGTCCTGTTTGTGACCCATAGCCTACAGCAGATATACGACCTCTGCGACAAGGCGATCCTCTTGAACAAAGGCACCGTTGCTGCGACGGGTAATCCGCGTAGCGTTGGCTATCTTTACGAGCAGATGGTGCATGAGGAAATGGCGAACCTCCACGGGGCGGATACGGCACCCTCTATGGAGATAGGTGCCAGCATGGCCGATGCCACCCGCAAGGCGGAGGTCATATCGTCGATGATTACCGACAGGACTGGCGGAGCCGTGCGGTATCTCGAAGACGACAAGACATACCATCTTGCGATCAATGTGAAGAGCAGTGTCGACATTCCGTCTGTGTCAATCGGTTTCGATATCCGGACACAGACCGGCGTTCAGGTTTATGGCGCATCGTCGACCTTTTGCTCTAATGCAAAAGATATCTCACTGACAGCCGGCCAGGTGCGGGAGCTCAAATTCGAGTTGACGCCGCGACTGAACAACGGCTCCTACTTTATTTCTGTGGCTGTCGCCGAGCTGATAAGTGGGTTTGAATCCAAGGAACACTACTCCTTGCTTCACTTTGTCGGCGACGCAATAGTCATTGAATCGCGCAGTGCCGCCAATTTTCCTGGCCTCGTAAACCTTGAAAGTCTTTTGATCGACGATGCCTAAATGTATCAAGCGTGAATACAACTCCTTTGGGATGATGCAGACAAAGGCCGAAGTGAAAAAGCCGGTCTTTCCCAAATCGACGTTCATCCGGGCTACAATGGTCTGGAAGGACGCGGTGTGCGATAAGGCTGTCTGCACGCGGAGCGCTTGACAGTAACTTAAACGATCGGGCCTGGGTACGATGGGTATTAATGCAGAGCTGGTAAATATGGCAGCATCGTTGCGCCAGTCGGGAAAGCTGAGGGGTGCGTCGGTTATCGAACTGGGCGCACAGGACGTTTGCGTCGTCGATGACATTATCGGCCGCATCCTGTCCCGTTTTGCTCTGCCGCAGGCCACGAAGCCGATTTCCGGCGCGGCGGATCTTTACAAGCTGTTGGGCTTTTCCACCTATCGCGCGATCGATGCCAGTGGTGAGCAGGACTCACTTCTCTTCGATCTGAACGAAGACTTGAAACGACGCTACAATTACTTCGAAACATTCGACCTCGTCACCAATCTCGGGACCGCAGAGCATTGTTTCGATCAACGTACGGTCTTTTCGAACATCCATAATCTCTGCAAGGTCGGCGGCCTGATGATTCACGCGCTGCCGGCGCAAGGCAACGTGAACCATGCTTTCTACAACTATCATCCGCGCTTCTTCGCCGATCTGGCGACGGCGAACGGCTATGAAGTCATAGATTTGTCGTTTACGGTTGACTATAAGCCTGCACTGACCGGCTATACTCGCGGAGATTTTCAGAAGTGGGATTCTCACGACATACTGTTCTATGCCTGCTTCAAGAAGGTCGATGACAGAGAATTTCGTGTGCCCTTCGATGGAATGTTCGCAGCGAACAATCAGCTCGAAGGTTATATGGCTTCGAGCGCCGATCCGCTGAAAACGGAGTTTTCCCCCTATCTGAAGGGTGGCAATTGGGAAAACACCAAAGGCCGGTCGATCGACGAGCCTGAGCATAAAAACACCTTCGGGAGTATTCTGAAGCGTCTTTTGGGTGGGCAGAAATAGAATGTGCGGAATAGCCGGAAGTTTTCAGGCTGCGGATCGTGATGCTGTTCAGGCGATGATCGTGGCGATGCGGCATCGCGGGCCTGACGATACCGGCCTGTTTGCCGATGAAAAGGTCGTGCTTGCGCAGGCGCGACTTGCCATTATCGACACGTCGAGTGGGGGCCATCAGCCGATGTTCTCGGAAGATGGCAAGATCGCCATGGTCTATAACGGCGAGATCTACAATTTTAAAAGCGAACGCCAAATCCTCGAAGCGCGTGGCTATGTTTTCCAAACCAGTTCCGACACGGAAGTGGTCCTGAAGCTCTATCAGGAGTTCGGTGAGGAGTTTCTTGCACGGTTGCGCGGCATCTTTGCGCTTGCGATCTACGATCGCCGCGACGGGCGCGATACGCTTCTTCTCGCGCGCGATCAGTTTGGCATCAAGCCGCTGCTTTATGCCGAAAGCGGCAAGGGTCTCGTTTTCGCTTCCGAGCTGAAAGGATTGCTTGCGAGCGGCAAGGTTGCCCGCACTGTCGATCATCAGTCGCTCCAGCAGCTGCTCAGTCTCGGTTCGATCTATCAACCGGCAACGCTTGTCGCCGGGGTGAAGGCTCTTCCTGCTGCGCATCTGATGCGCGTCAACGCCAACGGCATCGCAATCAAGCGCTACTGGTCTTATGGGCTCGACAGGGTGGCAGGTCTTCGCAGCCGACCTTACCGCGAGCAGGTCGAACGGTTTGCTGCGCTGATGCGCGATTCCGTGCGCCAGCAAATGGTCGCCGATGTCCCCGTCGGCGCGTTTCTCTCCGGCGGCGTGGATTCGTCGCTGATCGTTGCGCTGATGGCACGGGAAGCGGGCGGTCATATCAAGACCTTCTCCGTCGGGTTCGAAGCCGGTGCCAATGCCGCTGACGAAAGCCACGAAGCCGCCGAGATTGCCAAGCTTCTCGAGACTGATCACAGCCGCGTCGAAATTGCGGCCTCAGACATGGTCGAGCATCTGCAAAACTTTGTCCGCGGGCTGGATCAGCCCTCCGTTGATGGGTTGAACAGCTATTTCGTGGCGCATGCGGCCGCCCAGCATGTGACGGTATCGCTTTCAGGAACCGGTGGCGACGAGCTCTTTCTCGGCTATCCATGGTTTGCGAGCGTCGAGCGGACGATCAAGCAGACGCTCGAAGGCAACCACGGCCGTGTCAACCAGTTCCTGTCACGCTTGCCGATGGGGCGGGCGATTACCGCCCGCATGGCGCCGCAGGAAATCGATCCCGCAGCGTTTCATGAGATTTTCGGACGCCAGTATCATTGCTTCGGGCCGGATCTCGCGCACGAATTGCTATCTGGCGATGCCCGGAAGACGGTATCGCTCCGAAGCTTCGCCGAGGAGATCGGTGGTTGCGACGAGCTTCGGGACGCAAGCTGGCTCGACCGCGGCAGCGTGCTTTGCCTGAACGGCTACACGCGAAACCAGCTTCTGCGCGACATCGATGCCTGTTCGATGATACATTCGCTTGAAGTGCGTGTCCCTTTCCTGGATGTGGACATTGCCGACTTCGCTTTTTCCCTGCCGACATCAAGCAAGATCCAGATTTCGGAAGAGACCTTCAATCCCTACGCCAGCTACAGCGCGGCGGGAGTGAAGAGAATCGTCTGCGACGTGGCGCGCCGCTATCTGCCAGCCGAATTCTTCGAGACTAGGGCGAAGCGTGGCTTTGCGCTGCCTTATGGCGACTGGATGAAGGGCCCTCTGTCGGATGTCCTCAATGATTGCCTGTCCCGAGAGACGGTGATCAAGGCTGGCTTATTCAATCCGGATATCGTAGAGCGCGTCCTCGATGATTTCCATCAAGGGCGTCGCCCCTGGTCGCATCCATGGCTTCTGATGGTGACCGAACTCTGGCGTAGAGAGGTACTCTCGCAATGAGCGACGTATCGATACGAGACCGTGATGCGGCGGACCGGAATACTTGAAACTAGGACTATCACATGACGATCTTTGACAGGTTTTTCGGTTGGCGCCACCATGTTGAGCGTCTGAATGCCCAGATCGAGCAGCAGAGCGGCCAATTGGATGTTCTTGCAGCCAAGGTCAGCCATCTGGAAGACCGTTTGCTCAGCTATTACAAAAACCGTTTCGATGTAGTCGACAAACTTGCCGACTATCTCGTCGGCTCAGAAATCGAAGGCGACTACCTGGAATTCGGTGTCTATCTTGGTACGACCTTTGGCTACACCTATCGCACCATGGCCTCATTGTTTCCAAAGATGCGGTTCGTCGCGCTTGATTCGTTTGAGGGATTGCCGGAACCCAGGGGTCTCGACAAGGTCGACAACTACACGAGCGGCTTCTATGCGGGGCAGTTTGCCTGCGACATTGCGGATTTCGAACGCAATCTGCGCACCGCCGGTGCCGATATGACGCGCATCTCGATGATTAAGGGTTGGTTCGACGAAAGCTTGAAGCTCGGTTCGAGCAAAACCGGAGACGTCGGCAAGGTGGCAGCCGCCTGGATCGATTGCGATCTATACGAATCCACCATTCCCGTCCTGGATTTCCTCGTCGGACGGCTTTCGGTCGGATCAGTTATCCTGTTTGACGATTGGCGCTGCTATCGCAATCTGGCTGACTATGGCCAGCAGCGGGCATGCAGCGAATGGCTGAAGCGCAACCCTCAGATTAAGCTAAACCAGTTCGTCGATTTCGGATTCCACGGACAGGCGTTCACCGTCGCGGCCTGCTGACGGCGAAAGAGCAGGTGTTCGAGATGGCGGCTTACGAACAGTCCACCCCAGCGCGTCAAGACGGCCCGAAGGTGTCGGTGATCATCCCCACCTACAATCGGGCACGTTTTATCGGCGCGGCCGTAGAGAGTGTTCTTGCGCAGACCTTCACCGACTTCGAAGTTGTTCTGGTGGATGATGGCTCCACCGACGAAACGCCGGAAGTTGTTGGCCGCTATCTCGATGACCCCAGGGTTCTTTACATCAAGCAGAACAATCGGGGCCGCTCGCAGGCGCGAAACCGGGCGCTCGCCGTAGCGCGGGGCGCCTATATCGCCTTCCTGGATTCAGACGACAGCTATCTTCCCGAAAAGCTCGCCAAGCAGGTTGCTTATCTCGATAGCAAGCCCGATGTGGACATGATCTATACGTCGGCAACCTGTGTGGACGAGGCGGGCAAACCGTTGGCGGTTCAGGCATACAACGCCCGGGAAGAGGGTGACATATACAATCTTATTGCCTTCTTTCAGCCGCTGACGATCACGCTTCCGACTGTTATGGTGCGCCGAGCCGTCATGGATCGGGTGGGCGGTTTCGATATTAATATGGAGCGCTTCGAGGA
This sequence comes from Rhizobium sp. NPDC092011, assembly GCF_044756305.1. NCBI lineage: Bacteria > Pseudomonadati > Pseudomonadota > Alphaproteobacteria > Hyphomicrobiales > Rhizobiaceae > Rhizobium > Rhizobium sp. NPDC092011. The sequence continues at coordinate 465,422 of NZ_JBIVSO010000004.1, read as the reverse complement.
TACGGATCTCTGGCGCCGTATTGCGAAATCCCATCGCGTTGGCGCGATGCCGGAGGTTACCTGTCTGCTGACGACCCACGATGATAATTCGCTGGCAAGCCAGAATCCCGGGAAGATCCTTCGGGCTATCGACTACTACATCACCAAGGTGTTTCGCGACGACGCCGACAGGGGAATGCCCTCCCTGCGCCAGGGCGCGTCGCGGCTTTGCGAATATTATGGCCGCGCTCTTCTCTTGGCCGAGGATCATCGAGGTAAGGGGCTGTCGTTGCTCGCTCGGGCGATCTCCTATGCACCGGGTCGCAGCCCCGGCATTGCGCTGCGCGCTATCAGAACTTTGGGAGGCGCTATATTGCGCGCTCGGACTGGCTCGAAGGGTTTGAAGCAATGAGCGATTTGAAACCCAAGGTCAGCCTGGTTATTCCGGTCTATAACGGTGCCGATTATCTGCGCGAGGCGATCCTCAGCGCCTTAGCGCAGACCTATGGCAACCTCGAAATCATCGTCGTTAACGATGGCTCGAAGGATGGCGGCGCGACCGATGCGATCGCGCGCGAATATGGCGATACGATCCGCTATATCGCCAGGGAGAATGGCGGCGTCGCCGCAGCGTTGAATACCGCTGTCGAGGCTATGACCGGCGATTATCTTTCCTGGCTGAGCCATGATGATCTCTACGCGCCGCAGAAAGTCGAGCGGGATGTCGACGCTCTCTTTGCCCTCGACGCTCAGGAGCGGGAGAGGAGCATCATCTATAGCGATTACGCTGTCTTTTCCGATACGCCTGAACGGGCGACGGAGGTGCGCATGGAGGGTGTCAGGCCCGAAGCTTTCCGCTACTGGTTGACGATCAAGAACGCGCTTCATGGTTGTACGCTTCTCGTTCCGCGCAGGGCCTTCGCAGAGTCGGGTGGCTTTGATGAGAGATTACGCACCACCCAGGATTTCGATCTCTGGTTCCGTCTGGCAGGCCAATATCGCTTTCACCATCTGCCAGAGGTGCTCGTTTATGCTCGCAGTCATGCCGAACAGGGCAGCGTGAAGATGGCAGGCACGGCCTACGAGGAGAATAATGCCCTACTTGTGCGCTTCCTTGGCGGGTTGACGGCCGCCGATTTCAAGGCCGCCGGACATGCCAACCGTTTCGACGCCTATGCGACGCTGGCGCGGAGTTTTTGGCGCAGGAGTTTCGTGCCGGCCGCCCGTGCGGCGAGCAGCGCAGCATTTTCGGCGCGCAATGAGGTGCCGTTCTCCGGTCAGGTTCGCCCTCTATCAATGCTTGCTCTGGCGCCGCTGGAAATGCGGTTTTGGCAGACGGTTCGCCGCGTTCTATCGCCACATCGCCGGGCGCGCCTGCGCATGATGGCATCGCTGCTGACAGCAAGACGGCGTGTGCGTGGCCTTGAGACCGGTGATTTGAAAAAGCGGTTTTCTCGCATCTACAAGGAGAATATCTTCGGCGGTGGCGTTTCCCGTTCGGGCGAAGGCTCGGATCTCGTGCAGACGGAAATCATCCGCCGCGAAATTCCGTCGCTCCTCAATCGGCTTGGCGCACGCTCGCTGCTGGATGCGCCTTGCGGCGACTGGCATTGGATGCAGAAAACCGAGCTTGGCGTGGACGAATATATCGGCGTGGATCTCGTCGAGGAGATGATCGATCTCAACAACCGGAAGTTCGGCAATGAGCATGTACGCTTCGCGAGTTTGGATCTGACCAGGGATGCGCTGCCGCGTGTCGACGTCATCTTTTCGCGGGATTGCCTGGTGCATTTGACATCCGCTGATGCCCTAAGGATCATCGAGAATTTCAAGCGGTCCGGCGCCCGCTACCTGTTGACCACCACGTTTACGGATCGGCTAAAAAATAACGAGCTGGCCGGCAGCAATGCCTTCTGGCGGCCGCTAAACATGCAGGCTGCCCCTTTCAACTTTCCCGAACCTATTGCCTTGATCAACGAAGGCTGCACGGAGGAGCGGGGCAAATATCAGGACAAGTGCCTGGGCCTTTGGGCACTTGAAGACATCCATACCCCATCGAAGGCCGACGGCGGCGCGCTGCCATGAGCAGGCTTTTGCTGCATGCGCCGAATGTTCATGTGGGTGGGGGCTTGAGCCTTCTTCGCGCCATGTTGCGTGTGAGACCATCGCCTTTTGCCATCGCGCAGCTGGACGAAAGGGCGCGAGGCAAGTTGGATGTGCCTGCCGGTTTAGAAACCGACTACGTGGCAAAAAGCTTCGGAGGCCGTCTCAAGGCAGAATGGCGGTTGCGTCGCATATCCCGCTCAGGCGATGTGATTCTCTGTTTCAACAATTTGCCGCCGCTGTTTGACATACGCGGCAAGTCGGTAGTTTTTGTGCAAAACCGGCTGCTGGTGGAGAGCTACGGGCTTAGGGATTATCCATTGTTCGTTCGCGCTCGCATCGGGTTGGAACGTCTTTGGTTGCGAGGCCGTCGCCATCAGGCAAGCCGATATGTCGTTCAGTCAAGATCGATGGCGCTGATGTTGCGCCGGCTCGTCGGTGCGGACAAGCTGATATCGATCGTGCCATTCACCGAAGAAGATCAGATGGCCGCACGTCCGGATCGGGACGGTGCGGTGTGGCGTTTCGATTTCATTTACGCGGCTGGTGGCGACCCTCACAAGAACCATGCCGTGCTGCTTGAAGCCTGGCGTCTATTGGCGCGATCAGGGCTCCGCCCGAGCCTTTGCCTAACTGTCGATCCCGCTCGTCACACGGCTCTGGCATCGGCTATCGACGCCGCGGTGCGTGACGATGGTCTTGCCATTACGAACGCAGGATGGCTTTCGGCATCGGAGCTTCAAAGAGCCTATGCGGAAAGCGGCGCGCTGATCTATCCGTCGCTGGTCGAATCGTTCGGCTTACCGCTTCTAGAAGCGCATCAGGCAAGGCTGCCTATTCTCGCGCCGGAGCGGGATTATGTGCGTGATGTGGCAGACCCCGTGGAAACCTTCGATCCGACCTCAGCTTTGTCGATCGCGCGGGCGGTAAAGCGCTATCTCAAGCAGCCGGAGGAACCGGTCGTAGTTTCGAGCGCCTCTGATTTTCTGGCGGATATCCTGTCATGAAAATCTTGATCTGGAGCCAGTATTTCTGGCCGGAAACCTTCAGGATCAACGATATTGCTGCCTACCTGACGAGGCTCGGGCATGAGGTCACCGTGCTGACCGGCAAGCCAAATTATCCCGAAGGCGATTACTACCCGGGTTACGGTCTCATGGGGGTAAGGCGGGAAAACTGGCAGAATGTTGAGGTTGTTCGCATTCCACTCATCCGGCGTGGCCGTTCGCAATTGCGACTGGCATTCAATTACCTCTCGTTCGTCGCCTCAGGCTATTTGTTTGCGCCACGCGCCCTTCGTGGACGAAACTTCGATCTGATTTTCATTTATGCGCCCTCGCCGATATTCCAGGCGCTGCCGGCTCTTTTCTTCTCGCGCTTAAAGAGAATTCCGAGTGTGCTCTGGATACAGGATATCTGGCCGGAAGTGTTGATGGGCCGTGGCGCTTTGCGCAATCGGTTCATCATCGGTGCGGTGGAGCGCGTCGTGGGCTTCATCTATGATCGGTCGAGCGTGCTGCTGGTTCAATCCGAGGCGTTTCGCCGCTCCGTCAGCCGGCTTGCCCGGCATCCGGAGAGAATTCAATATATGCCGAATCCAGCGGAAGGATTTGCGGCCGGCGCTCAGCCGACCGAGCGTGCGACGGAGCTTGCAGCACGCATGAGGCGCGTGTTCGCCGTAACCTTCACCGGAAATCTCGGCAAGGCGCAGGCGTTGGATACGGTACTGAGTGCTGCGGCAATCCTGTCGAACGTGCCGCTGATCGAACTGCATCTTGTGGGATCTGGGAGCTTGTCGACATGGGTCGAGGCCGAAATTGAGAAGCGCGGCCTGACGAATGTCGTCCTTTCTGATCGCCTCCCTACCACCGACATGCCGGAAATCATGGCAGCCTCGGGCGCGCTGCTCGTCAGCCTTGCCGCCGATGCCGTGGGCGAAGCGACAATCCCCAGCAAGCTGCAGAGCTATCTTGCGGCGGGCAAACCGATAATCGCTTGCATGGACGGCGAAGGCGCCCGTATCGTTCTCGAAGCTGAGGCTGGCGTTGCTTGCAAGGCAGAAGACCCTGTAGATCTGGCCGCTGCAATAGTTAAATTGTACGCTCTCGATGAAGAGGGCCGGCGACGGCTCGGTGAAAACGGCAAGCGCTACTTTCTTGCTAATTTCGATTTGAGTTTTCTGAGCCAAAGGCTCATTAGCATGTTTGAGGCTCTGCTCACGATTGAGAAAGAAAGATAGTGATGAAGGTTTTGGTCCTCGGGGCATCGGGCATGCTCGGCAGCACAACGATCCGGACGCTCTCAGAAAACACAGATCTTGAGGTCTATGGAACGCTGCGCTCGGAGGGTGGGCTTCGACATTTCGAAGGCGAAATTGCGAAACGGATACTGACCGGGATAGATGTCGAAAATCAGGATGTCCTGATCTCCACCTTGAACAAGGTGCGCCCCGATGTGGTCATAAACTGCGTCGGTCTCATCAAGCAGCTTTCGGCGGCGAAGGATCCTCTGGTTGCGCTGCCCTTGAATGCGCTGTTTCCCCATAAGCTGGCTCGTCTTGCTGCCTTGTCGGGAACGCGGCTGGTTCATGTCAGCACCGATTGCGTCTTTTCGGGCGCGACGGGGAATTATACTGAAGACAGCGTGGCGGACGCGACGGATCTTTATGGCGTGTCCAAGCATCTCGGCGAAGTCGTGACCTACGACAACGCCGTTACCCTGCGCACTTCGATCATCGGACGCGAGCTTACCTCCAACAACTCGCTGGTCGATTGGTTCCTGGCGCAGCAGGGCGAGGTCAAAGGATATGACAAGGCGATCTTTTCCGGCCTGCCGACCTGTGAGCTGGCAGCAGTGATCAGGGACGTGGTTCTTCCGAACCCGGCGCTGACCGGCCTTTATCATGTTTCGGCAAAGCCTATTTCGAAGTATGAGCTGCTGCGGTTGATCGCGGCCGAATACGGCAAGGACATAGCGATCATTCGCGATGACAAGGTTGCGATCGACCGCTCTCTGGACTCGTCCAGATTCTCGAAGGCAACGGGTTATGTTGCCGCCGAGTGGCCGATCTTGATCAAGCGCATGCACGACACCGATTTCCGTGGAGACAAATAGAATGTTCGACGACAAGACGCTTCTCATCACGGGCGGCACTGGATCCTTCGGCAACGCGGTGCTGCGCCGTTTTCTCGATACGAAGGTCAAGGAGATTCGCATCTTCAGCCGCGACGAGAAGAAGCAGGAAGATATGCGCATCGCGCTGAGCAACGAGAAGCTGAAGTTCTTCATCGGCGACGTGCGTAACTATGACAGCATCCGCGACGCGATGACGGGCGTGGACTATGTCTTTCATGCCGCGGCGCTGAAGCAGGTTCCGTCCTGCGAATTCTATCCGATGGAAGCGCTGCGGACCAACGTGCTTGGGACGGAGAATGTCATGAGCGCGGCTGCGGAGAAATCCGTTCAGCGCGTCGTGTTCCTGAGCACGGACAAGGCCGTCTACCCGATCAACGCCATGGGTATCTCCAAGGCGATGGCGGAAAAAGTCGTGGTGGCCAAGTCGCGCATGATGAATGGCGGCCCCGTCCTCTGCGCCACGCGCTATGGCAACGTCATGGCGTCACGTGGCTCGGTCATTCCGCTCTTCATCAGCCAGATCAAGGCTGGCTTGCCGCTGACGGTCACCGATCCGCACATGACCCGCTTCCTGATGTCGCTCGAAGATTCCGTCGATCTGGTGATCCATGCCTATGAGAACGGCTCTCAGGGCGATATTTTCGTTCAAAAGGCTCCGGCCTCGACACTCGAAGATCTGGCGCTTGCGCTCAAGGATCTGTTCAACGCCAGCAATCCGATCAAGATCATCGGTACGCGCCACGGCGAGAAGCTCTACGAAACGCTGGTCGCCCGCGAGGAGATGGCCAAGGCCTACGATCTCGGACGCTACTACCGCATACCGGCCGACAATCGTGACCTGAACTACAACAAGTATTTCGTCGAGGGTGAGCAGAAGATCTCCGAAATCGACGATTATACGTCGCATAACACCGAGCGCCTCGATGTCGAAGGGGTCAAGAAGCTGCTTCTTTCGCTCGACTATATTCGTGAGGAACTCGCCTCGTAAAAACGAGCCGCCAACCTCCTCCAACTCACGCCGAAAGCAGAAAATGCAATGTTGAAGGTCATGACCCTGGTCGGCACCCGACCTGAACTCATCAAGATGAGCCGTGTGATCGCGGAGTTCGATGCGCATGTGCAGCATGTGCTCGTTCACTCCGGTCAGAATTACGACTACGAGCTCAATCAGGTCTTTTTCGACGATCTTGAAATCCGCAAACCAGACTATTTCCTCGGCGCCGCCGGAGAAACGGCTGCCAAGACCATCGCTGATGTCATCGCAAAAGCAGATGAGGTCTTCGAGGCGGAAAAGCCGGATGCTCTGATGCTTTACGGCGACACGAACACCTGCCTTGCCGTTATCGCTGCCAAGCGCCGCAAGATCCCCGTTTTTCATATGGAAGCGGGAAATCGCTGCTTCGATCAGCGCGTGCCGGAAGAACTGAACCGCAAGGTTCTCGATCATCTGAGCGACATCAATCTGGTGTTGACAGAGCATGCGCGCCGCTACCTGATTGCCGAAGGCATCAAGCCGGAGACGATCATAAAGAGCGGCTCCCACATGCAGGAAGTCCTTGATTTCTACATGCCGAAGATCGCCGCCTCGGATGTGCTCGAGCGCATGAAGCTCGAAAAGGGCAAGTACTTCATCGTCAGCATTCATCGCGAGGAGAACGTCGATACGCCGGAAAACCTGCGTGATTTGCTGCAGACGCTGAGAGATCTGGCTGAACGCTATGGCTATCCGGTGCTGATCTCCACCCATCCGCGCACGCGCAAGCGGCTCGATGCGCTGGGCGAACCTATCGATCACCCGCTGCTGCACTTCATGAAGCCTTTCGGCTTCGTCGACTACATCCACTTGCAGATGTCGGCTTTCTGCGTGCTGTCCGACAGCGGCACGATCACGGAAGAGGCTTCGCTCCTCAATCTTCCGGCCATTACGCTGCGCAATGCGCATGAAAGACCGGAAGGCATGGATGTCGGCACCCTTGTCATGAGTGGCCTGCGCAGTGCCCGCGTGTTGGAAGCTGTTGCCGTTGTCACGTCGCAGCATAATGGCAGCGAGCGTGTGTTCCGCACCGTCGGCGATTACGAAGCCGGTCCTGTGTCGAAGCAGATCCTGCGGATTGTCCTAAGCTACGTCGATTACATAAATCGAACCGTGTGGCATAAGGAATAAACCGCGTGGCGAACGGCCTTCCGTAAGGGCGGCCGTTCCACATGTTGTCTAAGCGACCGGCCTCGTCCTGCGATGGTATTCGACTTAGCAGTCGATCAGGCGGCCGTCGTAGCGTCCTGCCGCGCCGCCGCCAGAAATTCGCCTTTCAGCCGCATATGGCACCAGCAGGCGAAAGCCGAGGAGGCGAAGGCGAGGCTTTCGCCGATGGCGAGGCGGTTGTTGGAGTTGCTGAGCATAGTCAGCGAGAAAAAGACAAGGCATAGGACATAGGCGTGCCATGCGGCGCGCGGGATGATTCCTGCCTTGCGGGCTCGCCAGGCCGCGCGAAGGAAGACGCCGAGCATCAGGGCCATCACGGCAGCGCCGAACAGGCCGAAGCGCACCAGGATCTCGAAGTAGCCATTGTGCAGCAGCGTATATTGAATGTTCGAGTAGCGCGTTTGTGCCCACCGCTCGAGCCATTGATTGCCCCAGCCGAAGATCGGCGCGGAGGAGAAGACCTCCCAGCTGTTGGCCCAGAGCTGCAGGCGCTCGTCCATCGACACCGGAGTTTTGGCGGAGCTGATCGCATTTGAAACGACACCGCCGACGTCATGGCTGCCGGTGACGCCTTCCACCATAGAGAGCGCGGCCGATACGGTCGGGCCTGCCGTCTTGTCGAGATTGTGCCGGACGCCGTAGATGCCGGCAACCAGCAGTGCGGCGACGGCTACGATGGCGATGACGCCGCTTTTCATGCGCAGATAAGTCAGCGTGACCAGTGCCAGCAACGGGATGGTGACGCCGAGCGACAGCCAGACGCCTTTCGATTTGGCGCCGTAGATGGCGATGAAACAGAGCGCGAAGATGAAGGGCGAGGCGATGTAGGCGAAGCGAGCAATGCGGCGGTCGCTGGATTTTTCGGTCAAGTAGTGTAGCAGCCAGAACAGCGTGAAGATTATGATCATGCCGCAGGCGACGGCGCCGTGGATCTGGTTGTTCATGATCAGCGGGCGAATGGTTTCGCCGGCAAAGACCTCGCGCAGATGCTGGGTGGCGATCAGCATGATGAGGACCATCGCGAAATAGGCGGCGACAATCTTCTCCATCAGCTCCTCATAGAGCAGGAAGGCGACACCCATGATCGGGAAGAAGAAGGGGAAGGCATAGAGCCAGTCCGAAGCGCCGATATCGTGCTGCGGCGTCAGCCAACAGATGATGGCGAAGCGAACCATGACGTAAAAGGCCCAGCCCATGCAGAGCCAGCCGATCCAGTCCGTGCGCGGCTTAACCGGCGCTTTCACATAATAGTAGAGGGCGATCAGCGATAGCAGCGCGGTCGCATAGCGGTAGGCGTCGCTTTCGACGACGGTCGGCGAGGCCACCAGCAGCCAAAGCAGGCCACCGATGATTGCCATGGCTTTCGGCATGACGCTTGCGGCCGTCGTCATGCCCGCAGCGCGGACGGCGAGATCGGCAGATGGTGTGTTCATGTGCGAGTCATCCAATGTCGTCGTCCCCCTTCGTCCACATTCGATACCCCTGTTTCGCCTGCCGAAGCGCTCATGACGGCCCCTAGGAGCGCAAAAGGGCAGGAATACGGCGTTTTCGCAGCGAGACACTATCTCGCCAGACGATTTCGCCGGATGTTGCCAGAGCGTTTCCGCTTTTCGTGGAATCGCGCGCTCTATCGTCTTGTCTTTTTATGCATTCCGGACGGAAACCCGCTGCGCGCTTTTCCTGGAATTGCTCTAATGCGTTACTCCATCACGCCGAACTACCTTCAAAACCGTCAGAAAGATGATTTTGAGATCGAGGAAGAAAGAGCGCCGACGCAGATAGTCTTCGTCCAGTGCCACTTTTTGCGGGATCGGTAGTTCATCGCGGCCGTTGACCTGCGCCCAGCCGGTGAGGCCGGGGAGAAGCGCATCGACGCCGCGCTCGGTGCGCAGCGCAATCAGATCGTGCTGATTGAAAAGGGCGGGCCTCGGGCCGACGATGCTCATTTCGCCCCTCAGGATGCACAGGAGCTGCGGCAGCTCGTCGAGGCTGGACTTGCGCAGGAAGGAGCCGATCGGCGTCAGATAGATCTTGGGATCCTTCAGCAGATGTGTCGCGACGGCAGGCGTGTCAGTGCGCATGCTCCGAAACTTCGGCATGCGGAAAATCTTGTTTCCACGGCCGACCCGATCCGACCAGTAGAGGACGGGGCCCGGAGATGTCAGCCTGACGGCAAGAGCGACGATCAGAATCGGAATGGAAAAGACGATGGCCGCGGCGAGGGCGGCGAGAAAATCGAAAATGCGCTTGGCGATCGTATAAAGCATCGTCTCTTGCGGTTGCATCGTCTCCCGCGCACAAGGGCGGTGACGGTGGTTTGTTATTTTGTGCATCTCATATTGCGGATGGGTGCACAACCGTCTTGCTCCAGATTCCCCGGCCTTGTTCTGAGCCGATATCCAGTGCAAAGCATCGAAACAAACACGGTTGGCATCAACGAGCGGAGGCAACGGACGGATGATCCTGATCACCGGAGCGACGGGTTTTGTCGGGCAGGCGCTTTGCGCAGAGCTAGCGCGACGGCAGATGGCCTATCGGCCTGTGAGCCGCACGCCGCGGCCTGGTCACCTCGCCATCGGCGCGATCGATGCCGCGACCGATTGGTCCGACGCCCTAGCCGGTATCGATGTCGTCATGCATCTGGCAGCGCGCGTTCATGTCATGAATGAAAATGCTGCCGATCCGCTAGCCGCGTTTCGCGCCATGAATGTCGATGCTGCGGTCAATCTGGCGCGTCAGGCAGCGAGAGCCGGGGTGAGGCGCTTCGTCTTCCTGAGTTCGATCAAGGTCAATGGCGAGGAAACTGCACCTGGAAAGCCGTTCCGGGCTTCCGATGCGCCAAATCCGGAAGATCCCTATGGCTATTCGAAGCTGGAGGCGGAGGAGGCACTCCTCGCCATCGGCGCGGAAACGGGAATGGAAATCGTCATCATACGGCCGCCGCTGGTCTACGGCCCCGGCGTCAGGGCGAATTTCGCCAGCCTGATGAAATGGGCGGCAAAGCCGTTTCCGTGGCCCTTCGGTGCGGTTCGAAACCGCAGGTCGCTTGTCTTCGTCGGCAATCTCGTCGACTTCATGCTGCTTTGCATCGCGCATCCAGCCGTTGGAAATCGCGTCTTCCTAGTCAGCGACGGCGCGGATCTCTCGATCGGCGAATTGATCGCCAAATTGTCGTCAGCGCAGGGCAAGAAGGCTCTGATGCTGCCCGTGCCGCCAGTGCTGCTGGAAGGGATTGCGGCACTGCTCGGACGCCGTGCGGCGGCGCGGCGCCTGCTCGGTTCGCTTCAGGTCGATATCGGTGAGACGAAAGCGGCCGCCGACTGGTCGCCACCCTATTCGCTCGAACAGGGGCTGGAGGCGACGGTTGCCGGCTCGAAGGCGAAGGGCGGCTGAGCCGGCGCTGGAGCTTGCTAGAGGCTCCAGACGGAATGTCCGCGCAGTAGGGGATTGCCGCGGTCGAGTGCCGCCTTCACATCGACGACCACGCCGTTTTCGTTCAGCAGATTGAGGATATCGGCAGCATCATCAGCCAGATAGGACTTATGTGGCACGGCGAGAACGACGGCGTCGAGCTTGCCAAAATCCTCCAGCGCGGCCAGGCGTATGCCATATTCTTCTTCGGCTTCCGGGTGGTTCGCCATGGGGTCATGGACAAGCGGTTCCAAACCGAACTGATGCAGCTCGCGGATGATGTCGGGAACGCGGCTGTTGCGCAGATCGGGGACGTTTTCCTTGAAGGTCAGGCCGAAGATGCCGATGCGGGCGCCATTGATGGGTTTCTTGGCCGAAACCAGCATCTTGATGAGTTTCTGGGCGATGAAGGCGCCCATGCCGTCATTGATGCGTCTGCCCGAGAGGATGACTTCCGGGTGGTATCCGAGTTCTTCGGCCTTGGCCGTCAGATAATAGGGATCGACGCCGATACAGTGGCCGCCCACCAGGCCGGGAGTGAAGGGCAGGAAGTTCCATTTCGTCCGGGCCGCCTTCAGCACGTCGGCGGTGCGGATATCCATCTTCTCGAAAATGATCGAGAGTTCGTTCATCAGGGCGATGTTGACGTCGCGCTGGGTATTCTCGATCACCTTGGCGGCCTCGGCGACCTTGATGCTCGGGGCGCGATGGATGCCGGCCTCCACGACGGCGCCGTAGACGGCGGCGATCCTTTCCAGCGTTTCCTCGTCGTCGCCGGCGACGACCTTCACGATGCGCTCGAAGGTGTGTTCCTTGTCGCCGGGGTTGATGCGTTCCGGGGAATAGCCGACATGGAAGTCCACGCCTTGCCGCAGGCCGGAAACCTCCGCCAAGACCGGGCCGCAGACCTCTTCCGTCACGCCGGGATAGACCGTCGATTCGTAGACGACGATCGATCCTTCACGCAAAACCTTGCCGACGGTGCGCGAAGCGGAAATCATTGGTCGCAGATCCGGCTGCCGATTCTGGTCGATCGGCGTCGGCACGGCGACGATGAAGATATCCCGATCGCTGAGATCCTCGATCTCGCTGCTGATGCGCAGTCCGCTCGACCGCAGTCGGTCAAGCGAAACCTCGCGGGTATCGTCCTCGCCGGCCTTCAGCGCGGCGACGCGCGAGGCCTTGATGTCGAAACCGACCACATCATGAAATTTTTCGGCGAGCGCGATCGCGACGGGAAGGCCCACATAACCCAGGCCGATAACGGCAATTTTTTCGTTCAACACAATTTACCTCGAACAATCCACCTGAATTAGCCCAAATCCGAAGTCTCTGTCAGCGGCAATATTTGCTTTCAGGATCATTTCAGGTGCCAGTCGCATGAATGTGATGACCGGCCGCCCGCTTTGCAACAGGCCCGAGATGAAGGCATTGCGGCATGCCGTGGCTGCAGTTTTCGGGAGATGGATAGGATGCCTATCGAAACTTTGTGCCGCCGAACCTATTTATGAGGGTAGGACTTATCTTATCGGAACGCGTGGTTCGCGATGCGAAACAGCTATCTAAAGCAGTTACGGGCTCAGAGAGAGGCGCTTGAAGCCAAACTTGAGCTGCATATAGCGCGCTATTGTTTTGGCGATGGAGAGGTGGACGACGGCACCGAGGCGGAGCTGCGGCAACGCATTGCGGAATTATCCGACGAAATCACCGTACTTGAAACCCAATGGGGCGAGTAGTCCGCCGATTGCGAGACGCAGCCACCATCTTGCTCACCTCCGTTGCCATTCGTCGTGGTAGCAGGTGTGAGAAAGTCCTGCACCGGGTTCAGTTGCCAATCCGCAAAGGGTGGGTTGGTCAAAAGAGCGGCTGAATCCGTGGATACCGGGGCCTGGCAGGCCGAAAACGGCTGGCCGGCCGCGCAAGCGCCCGCCTTGATCAAGTCCTCGGCTGAGGCCAGATCGGTCTCAAGGCCGATTTTCATCGCCTCATCCGGCGTAATGAGCCGTATCGAACTTGGAGGGGCACTCATCGCCAGATCCAGTTTCGACCGATCGATGCCCATTTGCTTGAAATAAGCGAGGAATTTCGATCGTTGCGATTTTGACAGTTTCGTACTGTCGTGCAGCCCGACAAATTTGCGGCTGATTTCCTGCCGGCTGATGAGGCGCTTCTTGCCGTTAACGATCTGATATCTCATCCGGTAGACGATCCGCTCCCGGTCGTAGGTCGTCTTGACCTGGTGGACGCCCATGATGCCGAAGGGGCTGACGATGCGCCTGACCCCGGCGGCCAGCACGAAAGGGCAGGCGGAGAGACATCTGCTCCCCGCAGAATAGACCACACCTTTTGCGCCTGAACGCCAGCCGTCACCACAGAGCGGCTGGCCGCTTGGACAGGATTGCAGCCGGGTTCCGCCCACGGCCACGGACAGGCCGCGTTTCCGAATGATCTCACCCATTTCCATCGCGGCTTCCACATTCCCACCCGGCGAGTTCACGATGATCGGCAGTTTCCTGTTGCCGATGCCGGCCAGAAGTTTGCGCAGGTCGCCGGGGGATCTCGCGTCGATCATGCCTTCAGCCGCAATCCAGTCGACGCAGCCCTCGGGCCGACAGTTGCCGGAGCTGGGATCGGCATGAACGAGCATGAACTGCATCGGTGCGCCCGGCGTTTGTGCCGTCGCTGCCGCAGTCAATGCAAAGAGGCCTAGTCCCGCGATGGCGCCCAGCCGACAGATCCAGGCAATACGGCGCGCAGGATGCAAGAAAACTGCTTGAACCATGAAACGGTGCCTCCCAACACCGGTCGGATATGGAGAGTCAGTAAAACACAACTCGGTTAAGCAAGTGGATGCAACTTTGGTCTGCAGGATGCTTCCGTCGTTCGGCTGGCATTCAGCGGCGGCGTTTTGTGATGCAGCTACGCAAACATCTCGACAGGCTAGACGGTTCGGCGCGATAAGGTTGGAGACGATCGAAACGCGCGAGGAGCCGATGAAGCCGAGCCTGCCCACTCTTCTGAGCATCAACGGCGGCTATGTCGATACCGCTGGCTTCCTGGCCCTGCATGGCCTGTTCACCGCCCATGTTACGGGCAATTTCGTCACGCTCGGCGCTGCACTTGCCCTGGGCACCTCCGGGGCCGTCGCCAAGCTGCTGGCGTTGCCGATGTTCTGCATCGTCGTCTTTCTTGCCCGTCTCGTGGGCGGCGATCTCACGCGGCGCAATCTGCCGACGCTGCAGATCATCCTGTCGCTGAAATTGCTGCTGCTGGTGCTGGCCGCGATCCTGGCCCTGCGCTTCGGCCCGTTTGGCGACGGCGACGGCTGGCAGGCGATCCTGACCGGTATGACGCTCATCGCCGCCATGGCCATTCAGACGACCGCGCATCGCATCCATCTCGGCTCGACACCGCCGACAACGATGATGACGGGCACGACGACGCAGATCATGATCGACATCGCCGATCTCGCGCGCGGCGCCAAGCCTGAGGAAAAAGCCGCCATGAAGGCGAGGCTCGGCCGTATGGGCGCTGCCGTCGGCGGCTTTGCGCTTGGCTGTGCGCTGGCGGCATCGCTTTTCCTGCTCGTCGGCATGGCCTGTTTTCTATTTCCGCCGGTTCTGGCGCTTGCCGGAATTCTGATGCATACCGGCAAAACGGAGACAAAGCCGGCTTAGCTTTCGGCTGCCATGCATTTCAAACAGTCCCAATCTTGTTCCTTTCTCCCGCCTTGCAAGTCGGCTACAGCTCTCTAAGTGTACGCGTCGGATCGAACCGGTCTGTCGCGCTTGGAGCGACAAATCCTTGTGGTTGAGAAAGGGTGGTCATGGCAGGAGAAACGGTGCTTGTGGTAGGCGGAGCCGGCTATATCGGCTCGCACACATGTCTGGATCTGGCGAACAAGGGTTTTCAGCCCGTCGTCTACGACAATTTCTCCAACGGCCATCGCGAATTCGTCAAATGGGGTCCGGCCGAGGAGGGCGATATTCGCGATCGGGCTCGCCTCGATGAGGTGCTGGCCAAATACAAGCCTGCCGCCATCCTGCACTTTGCTGCGCTCATCGAAGTCGGCGAGTCGGTCAAGGACCCCGTCTCTTTCTATGAAAACAACGTCATTGGCACGCTGACCTTGCTTTCGGCCGCTCAGGCGGCCGGCGTCAACGCTTTCGTCTTTTCCTCGACCTGCGCCACCTATGGCCTGCCGCAGAGTGTGCCGCTCGACGAAAGCCACCGGCAGGTGCCGATCAACCCTTACGGCCGCACGAAATACATCGTCGAGCAGGCATTGGCCGACTACGATCAGTACAAGGGGCTGCGCTCCGTCGTGCTGCGCTATTTCAATGCCGCCGGCGCCGATTTCGAAGGCCGCATTGGCGAGTGGCATACGCCGGAAACCCATGCCATCCCGCTCGCCATCGATGCAGCCCTTGGCCGCCGCCAGGGCTTCAAGGTGTTCGGCAGCGACTATGACACCCGCGACGGCACTTGCGTGCGCGATTACATCCATGTGCTTGATCTTGCGGACGCCCATGTCCGTGCGGTGGAGTACCTGCTGCGCGGCGGCGATTCCGTCGCGCTCAATCTCGGCACCGGTACGGGAACGACGGTCAAGGAACTGCTCGGAACGATCGAAACCGTTTCGAACCGACCGTTCCCGGTGGAATATGTCGGCCGCCGCGAGGGCGATTCCACGACGCTCGTCGCCAACAACGACAAGGCCCGGGATATTCTCGGCTGGTCGCCGCAATATGATCTGACCCGCATCATCGAATCCGCGTGGAACTGGCATGCCAAATCCAACCAGCACTGAGCGTTCTTCCGGAAGTGGTGTCGGGGGCAAGCGCCCGAACGTTCTGCTGATCTCGGCCGATCAGTGGCGGGGGGACTGCCTGTCCGCCGTCGGTCATGAATGCGTGAAGACGCCGAATGTCGATGCGCTGGCGCGGGAAGGGGTACTTTTCCGCCGCCATTATGCTGGCGCGGCACCATGCTCGCCGGCGCGGGCGACGCTCTATACCGGCCTCTACCAGATGAACCATCGGGTTTGCCGCAACGGATCGCCGCTGGATGCCCGTTTCGACAATGTCGCGCTTGCCGCCCGTCGCGCCGGCTACGACCCCACGCTCTTTGGTTATACTGATACGGCCCCCGATCCGCGCGGCCGCGATCCGCATGACCCGCATCTGACGACTTATGAAGGCGTGCTGCCTGGCTTCACCGCGCGGCAGCTGTTGCCGGAGCATGAAAAGCAGTGGCTTTCCTGGCTGCGCTCGCGCGGCCATGCCGATGCCGTCAGCCGCGATATCCATATTCCGGTCGGCGCGGCGCCGGGCGAGATTTCCAACAATGCGCCCGCCTATTCTAAGGATGAGACGCAGACGGCCTTCCTGGCGGGCGAATTCATCCGCTGGGTCGGCGAGCAGGACGCGCCCTGGTTCGCGCATGTTTCGTTCCTGAGGCCGCATCCGCCGTTTTCGGTGCCAGAACCCTATAACAGCATGTTTTCCGCCGCCGATGGCCCGGCCTTTGCGCGGGCAGCCGATCGCGAAACGGAGATGGCGGTGCATCCGCTGCTTGCTTTTGCCTTGCCGCAGATCGGCAAGGGCGGCTTCATCCATGGCGGCAAAGGTCCGATCGCAGACTGGACCGCACAGGATCTGTCGGCGATCCGTGCCATCTACTACGGCATGATCGCCGAAGTCGACGCACAGCTCGGTCGGATCTGGCAGGCACTGAAGGACGCCGGCGCCTGGGACAACACCGTGATCGTCTTTACCTCCGACCACGCGGAAATGATGGGCGATCATTGGATGCTCGGCAAGGGTGGCTTCTATGACGCCAGCTATCATGTGCCGCTCATTATTCGCGATCCGGGCCGGGCCGCCGCACGCGGCCGGCAGGTGGATCATTTCACCAGTGCTGCCGATATCTTCCCGAGCTTGTGCGACAGGATCGGGATTACTCCGTCAAACCATGTCGATGGCGAAACTCTGCTGCCTTTCCTCGACGGTTCTGCGCCGGACAGCTGGCGCGAGGCCGCTTTCTGGGAGTTCGATTTCCGCGACATCGCCAAGGAAAACCCGGAGCGGCATTTCGGCTTGAAATCCAATGCCTGCAACCTCTCCGTCATCCGCGACGAGCGGTTCAAATATGTCCATTTTGCCGGTCTTCCGCCCGTTTTGTTCGATCTGGCAAAGGATCCGATGGAGCTGAAAAACGTCGCAAGCGACAGTACCTATGCGTCGACCCGGCTTGTCTATGCGGAAAAACTGCTCTCTTTGCGGGCGGAGCATCTGGATCAGACGCTTGCTTATACCGAGCTGACGGAAGAAGGGCCGGTTTCGCGCCGGCCCTGATCGTTCTTAGGCAAACGATCCCAGATAGTTCATCTTGCCGATCGGCAGGCCACGGCTGCGCAGGATGTCGTGTGCCGTGGTGATGTGAAAGAAGAAGTTCGGCAACGCGAACTTCGCAAGATAATCCTCACCCTTGAAGACGGTCTTGTTACCGCCTGGCGAGATCGTCACCTCCCGCGTTTCGCTGCCTTCCATGGTGGCCGGCGTCACTGTCGCGAGAAAATCCTGTGTTTTCTTCAGGCGCTCGCGAAGGTCGGCAATCGTGGTCTCATTGTCTTCGAAACGCGGCGCATCGATGCCGGCGAGCCGGGAGATGGTGAGCTTCGCTGTATCGGAGGCGCGCTGGTATTGGCCGGAGAGCGGCAGCATGTCTTCAATGAGGCGTGCCGTGATGATTTCGCCCGCATCGACACCCTTTTCAGAGGCATAGGCTTCGATTTTATCGAGATAGGCCGAAAGGTTGTGCAGGCCGCGTTGAAAGACGGGGACCGAGAAACTGTACATCGAGGGCATGTCTTTTCTCCGTTACGGGCCGCCGTCGGGCGACCGGGATCAGTATTATCCTACCCCGTTCCTATGGCGATGGAATAACCGTTTCATCGAATGGGGTGCCGTTATGTAGGTGCTGCGGTCGATACTTGCATCGGCTCCGACGCATGCCTCGCGAAAGTGTGCAGCGTTTTGCCGCTGCGGCATGTGCAAAATCAGAAAACTAAGGCGCCGGAAGCGAATCTGAGAGATCGCGATACGGTCTGGCAGGGAATCCGCCCTCGCCGCGTTTAGCGGTGCTCTCCCAAATTTGTATTGACCTTTGTTGTTAAAAATGGAATGAATATTCCGTACTTGAAGTTTTACGGTTTGTTTGTTCCGTTTTCTCGATGTGACCGGCATGGGAGTGCTGGTCGAATTGGTTGACAGGCCCCGCGGTCGAGACCGGGGGTTCCGGCATTCAGGAGGGGTGTGGCCGGGCACCGTATCTGGGAGGAAAACATGAAGAAATTCATTCTTGGTTCGGCGATGGCGCTCATGCTGTCGACTGCCGCTCATGCCGAGACGATCGGCGTGTCGATGGCGCTGTTCGACGACAACTTCCTGACCGTTCTGCGCAACGGCATGCAGGACTATGCAAAGGGCCTGAACGGCGTGACGCTGCAGGTCGAAGACGCGCAGAACGACATCGCCAAGCAGCAGAGCCAGATCCAGAACTTCATCGCCAGTAAGGTCGATGCCATCATCGTAAACCCGGTCGATACCGATGCGACGGCCGCCATTTCCAAGCTGGCTGCCGAAGCGAAGATCCCGCTTGTCTACGTCAACCGCGAGCCGGCAAACGTCGACAGCCTTCCGGACAAACAGGCATTCGTTGCTTCCAACGAGCAGGAATCCGGCACGCTGGAAGCCAAGGAAGTCTGCCGCCTTTTGGGTGGAAAGGGCAAGGTCGTCGTTATGATGGGCGAGCTGTCCAACCAGGCTGCCCGCATGCGCACCAAGGACGTGCATGACGTCATCGCCACCGACGCCTGCAAGGGCCTCCAGATCGTTCAGGAGCAGACCGCCAACTGGCAGCGCACCCAGGGTGCCGACCTGATGACCAACTGGCTCTCTAGCGGCCTCGAATTCGATGCGGTCATCTCCAACAACGATGAAATGGCAATCGGCGCCATCCAGGCGCTGAAGGCTGCGGGCAAGTCGATGGACAAGATCGTCGTTGCAGGCGTCGACGCGACGCAGGACGCGCTTGCCGCCATGCAGGCCGGCGACTTGAAGGTCACCGTATTCCAGGATGCGGCCGGCCAGGGCAAGGGCGCAGTCGATGCTGCACTGAAGCTCGCCAAGGGCGATAAGATCGACAAGAAGGTCTACATCCCCTTCCAGCTCGTAACGCCGGCAAACGTCAAGGACTTCGTGAAGAAGAACTGATCGCCTGACGATCGATGGATGCGGGTCTCAATGCCCGCATCCCCACAAATCAGATCTGCCCGGGAGGGAAAAATGGTTGTGAGCCCATCCACCATGGCGGCGGTGCGCGCTAGCGGCGCCGTTCCCAATTCAGCCTTTCTGCTGAGCGCGGACGGCATCCGCAAGGAATTCCCCGGCGTATTGGCCCTCGACGACGTTTCCTTTCACCTGAAGCGCGGCACGGTGCATGCGCTGATGGGCGAAAACGGCGCGGGCAAATCGACGCTGATGAAGATCCTCGCCGGCATTTATATCCCCGACCAGGGCGAGGTACGCCTGAAGGGCGTCGAAATCCGTTTGAAATCGCCGCTGGATGCGCTGGAAAACGGCATTGCCATGATCCATCAGGAACTCAACCTGATGCCCTTCATGACAGTCGCGGAGAATATCTGGATCCGTCGCGAGCCGAAGAACCGTTTCGGTTTCGTCGATCATGCCGAGATGAGCCGCAAGACCCAAGAGCTTTTCCAGCGTCTCAATATCGCCCTCGACCCCGAAATCCAGGTGCGCGAGCTTTCCGTTGCAAGCCGCCAGATGGTCGAAATCGCCAAGGCGGTCTCCTATAATTCCGATGTGCTGATTATGGACGAGCCGACCTCGGCTCTGACCGAGCGCGAGGTGGAGCATCTCTTCAGCATCATCCGCGACTTGCGTTCCCAGGGCATCGGCATCGTCTACATCACCCACAAGATGAACGAGCTGTTCGAGATCGCCGATGAATTCTCGGTGTTCCGTGACGGCAAATATATCGGCACGCATGCCTCCACCGATGTGACCCGCGACGACATCATCCGCATGATGGTCGGCCGTGAGATCACCCAGATGTTCCCGAAGGAGGAGGTGCCGATCGGCGAGACCGTGCTTTCGGTCAAGGATCTGAGCCTCGACGGCGTGTTCTCGAATGTTTCTTTCGATGTCAGGGCCGGTGAAATCCTCGGCGTCGCCGGGCTGGTCGGCTCCGGACGCTCCAATGTCGCCGAAACCATTTTCGGCGTGACGCCGGCCTCGTCCGGGACCATCCAGCTCTTCGGCAAGACGGCCGCGATTTCTTCACCGGCGGACGCCATCCGTCACCGGATGGCCTTCCTGACAGAAGACCGCAAGGATACGGGCTGTCTTCTCATTCTCAGCGTGCTTGAGAACATGCAGGTCGCGGTGCTGCACGACAAGTTCGTGCGCGGCGGTTTCGTGCAGGAAGGGCCGATCGAGCAGGCCTGCGAGGAAATGGCCAAAAAATTGCGCGTCAAGACGCCCAACCTCGATGAGAGGATCGAAAATCTTTCCGGCGGCAATCAGCAGAAGGCGCTGATCGGCCGGTGGATGCTCACCAATCCCCGCATTCTCATTCTGGATGAGCCGACGCGCGGCATCGATGTCGGCGCCAAGGCGGAAATCCATCGCCTTGTCACCGAAATGGCGCGCAACGGCGTCGCCGTCATCATGATCTCGTCGGAGATGCCCGAGGTGCTGGGCATGAGCGACCGCATTATGGTGATGCATGAAGGGCGGGTGACCGGATTCCTGGATCGCGCGGACGCAACTCAAGTGAAGGTGATGGAACTGGCCGCGCAGTGACGCCGGCAACCGTCGCAAGGGAGGATTGAACCATGGTTACCAAAGTTGCAGAGGCGACCGCTCCGGCAGTCACGCGGCCAAGACGTCGCCGTGTTCCGCCCGAACTCGGCATCTTCCTTGTGCTGATCGGCATTGCGCTTCTCTGCGAAGTCCTCGGCTGGATCTTCGTCGGCCAGAGTTTCCTGATGAACCTGCAGCGCCTGAAGATCATGATCCTCCAGGTTTCCGTCATCGGCATCATCTCCGTCGGCGTGACGCAGGTCATTATCACTGGCGGTATCGACCTCTCCTCCGGCTCGGTCGTCGGCCTCACCGCCATGGTCGCCGCCAGCTTCGCCCAGTCATCCACCTGGGCGCGGGCCGTCTATCCGGCGCTGACCGACATGCCCTTTTTCGTGCCGATCGGCATCGGCCTGCTGATCGGCCTGCTTGCCGGCTATATCAACGGCCAGCTCATCACGAAGACGAAGATCCCTCCCTTCATCGCAACGCTCGGCATGATGGTCTCGGCGCGCGGCCTGTCTAAGCTCTACACCAAGGGCCAGCCGATCTCGGGCCTAACCGATCAGTTCAACTTCATCGGCTCCGGCATCTGGCCCGTCGTCGTCTTCCTGATCATCGCGGTCATATTCCATGTGGTGCTGCGCTACACGCGGTACGGCAAGTTTACCTATGCGATCGGCGCCAATGTGCAGGCGGCGCGCGTATCCGGCATCAATGTCGAGCGACATCTGGTCAAGGTCTATGCAATTGCCGGGCTTCTGGCCGGTCTTGCCGGGATCATTACCGCTGCCCGCGTGCAGACGGCGCAGGCCGGCATGGGCGTCACCTATGAGTTGGACGCCATTGCCGCGGCCGTCATCGGCGGCACCTCGCTCACCGGCGGCGTCGGCCGCATCGCCGGAACGGTGATCGGCACGATCATCCTCGGCGTGATGATTTCCGGCTTCACCTTCCTCAACGTCGATGCCTATTACCAGGAAATCGCCAAGGGCGTCATCATCATCGCCGCCGTCGCGATCGACGTTTATCGCCAGAAGAAGCGAGCCAAGCGCTGAAATGCCCCACACATATCAGTGCTCTCGAGCGTTTCCGCTTTTACTCGAATAGCGAAAACGCTCGATTTCTTCTCTTTGCACATTCCGGGCAGAAACCGGCTGCGCGTTTTCCTGGAAATGCTTTTGAGGCGGGGGGTTACCCCGCCTTTTCCGTTTGAATGTGCAATTCCATGCAAATGCAAATTTTTTTCATTTGGGTATGGCGAATCCCGCCAGCTTTTCTATTCTGGCCGCTTTCCATCTGCCCCAAGTGGGGCACTTCATCCAGGGTAGACGATGCAATCCGTATTTGATGGTCATAATGACGTTCTTTTGAGGCTCTGGCATCATGCGCGCGAAGGCGCCGACCCGATCGCCGAATTCAGGGATGGGATTTCCAGCGGCCATATCGATGGGCCTCGTTCGCGCGCTGGCGGCCTGGCCGGTGGTCTCTGCGCCATTTATATCCCGTCGAACGATCTCGTCTTTGCCGATCCCGACAGCAATGGTCACTATTCGACGCCGCTTTCAGCCCCTCTGGAGCGGGCGCCTTCGCTTGATATTGCGCTTGAAATGGCGGCGATCGCGCTGAGGCTCGATCGCGCCGGCGCCTGGAAGCTCTGCCGCTCCACCTCCGAAATCCGCGATTGCATGGAAAAGGGTGTTTTCGCAGCGGTGCTGCACATGGAAGGCTGCGAAGCCATCGATGCGGATCTGGCGGCACTTGAGGTCTTCTATGCCGCCGGCCTGCGCTCGCTCGGCCCGGTCTGGAGCCGCAACAACATTTTCGCCCATGGTGTGCCCTTCGCCTTTCCCAGCTCTCCCGATACCGGGCCGGGGCTGACGGATGCGGGCTTCGCGCTGGTGCGCGAGTGCAATCGGCTCGGCATTGTCGTCGATCTCGCCCATATTACCGAGAAGGGCTTCTGGGACGTGGCCAAGACCTCGGATCAGCCGCTTGTGGCCAGCCATTCCAACGCGCATGCGCTGACGCCGGTCGCGCGCAACCTCACCGACAGGCAGCTCGACGCCATCAAGGAGAGCCACGGCATCGTCGGTCTCAACTATGCGACGGCCATGCTGCGTGAGGATGCGCGTTCGGATACCAATACGCCGATCGAGGCCATGGTGCGCCATGTCGACTATCTGGTGGGGCGCGTCGGCATCGATTGCGTCGGTCTCGGATCGGACTTCGACGGCGCGACTGTCCCGGAAGACATCACCGATGCGGCGGGCAATCAAAACCTGATTGTTGCCCTTCGCAAAGCTGGCTATGCTGAAACCGATCTTGTAAAGCTGTGCAGGGAGAACTGGCTTCGGATCCTGGCCTCCGCCTGGAAGGAAGACAGCGGAAGACGTGCGTCCTGATATTGCGTAGAGTTTAAAAAAGGGGAATGAAAACAATGATGATTACCAAGATGAACCGCGGATTCCGCGCATTGTCTGCCGGCGCGGCTTTGTCGCTTCTGCTGATGGCGGCGCCGAATGCCTACGCCGCTACGCCCAAGGACACGCTGGTCGAAGGTTTCGCTTTCGACGATATTCTGAGCATGGATCCGGCCGAGGCCTATGAGCTGTCCGCCGCGGAAATCACCGGCAACACCTACAGCCTGCTCGTCCGCCTCGACATCAACGACACCTCCAAGATCAAGGCCGATATTGCCGAGAGCTGGTCCGTCTCCGACGATCACCTGACCTATACCTTCAAGCTGAAGCCGGGTCTCAAGTTTGCCTCCGGCAATCCGATCACTGCCGAAGACGTCGCCTGGTCCTTCGAGCGCGTCGTCAAGCTCGATAAGAGCCCTGCCTTCATTTTCACCCAGTTCGGCCTCAACGGCGGGAATGTTACGGAAAAGGCCAAGGCCACCGATCCGAACACCTTCACCTTCACCGTCGACAAGCCCTATGCGCCGAGCTTCGTGCTCAACTGCCTGACGGCGACCGTTGCCGAAGTGGTCGACAAGAAGCTGGTTCTCCAGCATGTGAAGCCGGTCACTCCGTCCGCCGACTACAAGTATGACAACGATTTCGGCAATGCCTGGCTGAAGACCGGCTTTGCCGGCTCCGGTCCCTTCAAGCTGCGCGAATGGCGCGCCAACGAAGCCATCGTTCTCGAGCGCAACGAAAACTACTATGGCGAGAAGGCGAAGCTGAACCGCGTCATCTATCGCTTCATGAAGGAAAGCTCGGCTCAGCGCCTGGCACTTGAGAACGGCGATATCGACGTTGCCCGCAATCTCTCGCCGACCGACCTTCAGGCCGTGGAAAAGAACCCGCAGCTCGCTTCCACCAGCGCGCCCAAGGGCACGATCTACTACATGAGCCTCAACCAGAAGAATGCGAACCTTGCCAAGCCGGAAGTGCAGCAGGCGTTCAAGTCGCTGGTCGATTATGACGCCATCGGCAAGACCCTGATCAAGGGCATTGGCGAGATCCACCAGACCTTCGAACCGAAGGGCATGCTCGGTTCGCTGGATGACAATCCGTTCAAGCTCGACGTGGCCAAGGCCAAGGAACTGCTGGCCAAAGCAGGCCTGCCGAACGGCTTCTCCGTGACCATGGACGTCCGCAGTGTCGAGCCGGATACCGGCATCGCAACGGCGATCCAGCAGACGCTCGGTCAGGCCGGCATCAAGGTGGAAATCATCCCTGGCGACGGCAAGCAGAAGCTGACTAAGTATCGTGCGCGCGGTCACGACATCTATTTCGGCAACTGGGGCCCGGACTATTGGGATCCCCATTCCAACGCCGACACCTTCACGACGAACGACGACAATTCCGATACCAGCACCAACAAGACGCTGACATGGCGCAACACCTGGACCTCTCCCGAGCTGGAGAAGGAAGCCAAGGCAGCGCTGTTCGAAGCCGATGCGACCAAACGTGGCGCCATGTATCAGGACATCCAGAAAAAATTCCTGGAAGCCAGCCCGTTCGTCATCCTCTATCAGCAGACGGAAGTCGCCGGCTATCGCAAGGACGTGAAGGATTTCAAGCTCGGTCCGAGCTTCGACAACAACTTCGTCTGGCCGATATCCAAGTAATAATCCGGCAGGATTAGTTCTTTGAGCACAGTCGAACGGAAAATGCAGGTGCGGCCCAAGAAGGGCCGTGCCGCTCCTTTTCTCATGGGTCTGCTACGGTTTCTTGCCGTAGCGGTCACGACCTACCTTGGCCTTCTGGCCGTAACCTTCTTCATCGGGCGCGTCATTCCGATCGATCCGGCATTGGCGATCGCCGGCGACCATGCCCCCACGCAAGTGCTGGAGCGCCTGCGTCGTGAGATGCATCTCGACCAACCTCTCTACCTGCAGTTCTACTATTACCTGATCAGCGCTCTGAGCGGCGATTTCGGCATCTCGGTGCTGACAACCAATCCCGTGATGGACGACATCAAGCGCGTCTTCCCGGCGACGATGGAGCTTGCGACCGTCGGCACGATCATCGGTGCCGTGTTCGGTGTCCCCTTCGGCGTTCTCGCCGCCGTTCGCCGAAACAGCTTCATCGACCAGATCGTCCGTGTCATCGGTCTTGTCGGCTATTCGGTGCCGGTTTTCTGGCTGGCGATGGTGACGCTCGTCATCTTCTATGCGAAGCTGAACTGGGTGGCCTATCCGGGCCGTATCGACATCGCCTACGAATATACCTTCACACCGATCACCGGCTTCTTCCTGCTCGACAGCGCCCTGCAGGGGCAGTGGGACGTCTTCTGGGACGTGTTCCGCCACATTATCCTGCCTGCATCGCTGCTCGGCTATTTCTCGCTCGCCTATATCAGCCGCATGACCCGCAGCTTCATGCTGAACGAGCTGGGGCAGGAGTATATCGTGGCGGCCCGCGCCAAGGGCCTTTCCGAGACGCGAGTGATCTGGGGGCATGCCCTGCGCAGCGCCATGGTGCCGTTGATCACGGTCATCGCGCTTTCCTACGCAGGTTTGCTTGAGGGTTCGGTGCTGACGGAGATCGTGTTCTCCTGGCCCGGTATCGGCTTCTACATCACCAGTTCGCTGCGCAATGCCGATATGAACGCCGTCCTCGGCGGCACAATCGTCGTCGGCACGGTTTTCATCGGCATCAACCTTATTTCCGATCTCTTGTATCGGACTCTCGATCCAAGGACTCGACGTAAATGACGGCTGAGACCACACAACCCAGCTTGCGGGACTGGTTGCTGTCCGATCGGCCGCAATCGCGCCGGCAGGCCAGACTCGGGCGCGCCTATGTCACGTGGCGGCAATTTTCCGCCAATCGCCTGGCCGTACTTGGCCTGCTCATCATCATCGCGCTGGTTCTGGTGGCAGCGCTTGCGGATGTGATTGCGCCGCATTCGCCCGTCATCGGTGATCTGACCAATGCCTATCTGAAGCCACCCGGCACGCCCGGCTATCTTCTTGGAACAGACGACCTCGGGCGCGATATTCTCTCGCGCCTGATCTACGGCTCGCGATGGACGCTCTACATCGTCATTCTGGTCGCGATCATATCGGCGCCGATCGGGTTGATCGTCGGCATGGTGTCCGGCTACCTCGGCGGCTGGACCGATACCATCCTGATGCGCATCACGGATATCTTCCTTGCCTTTCCGAAGCTGGTGCTGGCGCTTGCCTTCGCCGGCGCGCTCGGTGCCGGCATCGAGAACGCCGTCATCGCCATCGCCATTACCTCGTGGCCGCCCTATGCACGTCTGGCGCGTGCCGAAACGATGACCGTCAGGCACTCTGACTATATCTCGGCCGTGCAGCTGATGGGGGCTTCGTCGCTGCGCATCATCTTCCGCCACGTCATGCCGCTTTGCATCTCTTCGGTGATCGTGCGCGTGACGCTGGATATGGCGGGCGTGATCCTGACCGCCGCCGGCCTTGGCTTCCTCGGCCTCGGTGCGCAGCCGCCGCTGCCGGAATGGGGCGTCATGATCGCCAGCGGCTTCAAGTACTATCTCGATCAATGGTGGGTGGCGGCCATGCCCGGCATCGCGATCCTGATCGTCAGCCTCGGCTTCAACCTGCTCGGTGACGGCCTGCGCGACGCGCTCGATCCGAAGGAGAGCGGCCAATGACAACGATGCTGACAGTCGACAATCTTAGGGTTCGCTATCCCACGCGCACTGGCGTCATCGAAGCCGTTCGGGGTGTGTCCTTCACGCTTGGCCGGGAACGGCTCGGGATCGTCGGTGAGAGCGGCTCCGGCAAGTCGCAGACCGGTCGAGCCATCATGGGACTGACGCCGCCGCACGCGCTCGTCAGCGCTGACACCCTGAATT
Source organism: Rhizobium sp. NPDC092011 (assembly GCF_044756305.1). NCBI lineage: Bacteria > Pseudomonadati > Pseudomonadota > Alphaproteobacteria > Hyphomicrobiales > Rhizobiaceae > Rhizobium > Rhizobium sp. NPDC092011. The sequence goes on along the minus strand of NZ_JBIVSO010000004.1, from coordinate 438,404 downwards.
TCAGCGGCATCGATCTTCTGTCGATTTCCGCGAAGCAGCGGCGCTCCTTGCGCGGCAAACGCATCGCCATGGTGCTGCAGGATCCGAAATATTCGCTCGATCCCGTCATGACCATAGGCAAGCAGATCACCGAGACGCTGCGCACGCATGAGAAAATCAGCAAGGGAGAGGCGCGGGACCGCGCGCTTGCCATGCTCGAAGCCGTTCAGATCCGCGATCCCGGCCGAGTCTACGATCTGCATCCGCACGAAGTCTCGGGCGGCATGGGTCAGCGCGTCATGATCGCGATGATGCTGATTGCCGGGCCGGAACTCCTGATCGCCGACGAACCGACCTCGGCACTCGATGTTACCGTGCAGCTTGACGTTCTCAAGATCATGGACAAGCTGGTGTCGGAGCGCGGCATGGGGCTGATTTTCGTGTCGCACGACCTGCGGCTGGTTTCCTCCTTCTGCGACAGGGTGCTCGTGATGTATGCCGGCAGGGTCGTGGAGGAGCTCAAGGCTTCCGAGCTTACCAATGCCCAGCATCCCTATACGCGTGGCCTGCTGAACTGCATGCCCGTCATCGGTGAGAACAGACATCCTCTGCCGGTACTCGACCGCAAACCGGAGTGGGCAGCATGACGACGGTACTTGCGGTTGACGGCCTCAACGTCGTCTATAACGGCTACTACGCCCTCGATGCGGTCAACGTCGATGTCAATAAGGGCGAATCCTTCGGTCTGGTCGGGGAGTCAGGCTCAGGCAAGTCGACGCTGCTGCGCGCAGTTGCAGGTCTTGCACCCGTCACCGGCGGCACGATCCGTGTCGGCAGCGAGCAGCTGAAAGGGGCAAGACGCAGCAAGGCCTTCTATCGCCAGGTGCAGATGGTGTTTCAGGATCCTTACGGCTCCCTGCATCCGCGCCAGACGATCGACCGGCTGCTGCTGGAGCCCTTGGCGATCCACGGCATCGGCGATGCGGAGACGCGAATTGCCAGGGCGCTCGACGAAGTGGGTCTCGGGAACGGGTTTCGTTTTCGTTATCCGCATCAGCTCTCCGGCGGCCAGCGTCAGCGCGTCGCCATCGCCCGCGCGCTGATCGTCGAGCCTTCCATCCTGCTGCTTGACGAGCCGACCTCGGCACTCGATGCCTCGGTGCAGGCCGAAGTGCTCAATCTGCTCGAGCAGGTTCGCAAGGATCGCCAGCTGACATTCGTTATGGTCAGCCACGACCTCGGTGTCGTGACGCATATGTGCGAACGTCTCGTGGTCATGCGAAACGGCGCCGTTGTCGAACGCCTGAGTGCCAGGGAGCTGGCGGCAGGCGACGTCAAGGAAGACTACACACGCAATCTCATGGTTGCCAGCAAGGGCTTCGTCCGCACTTGAGCGAACGATTCCGGTCGGCTTGTTAACCTATAGCGGCCCGGTGTTTCACGAAATCGCCGGGCCGCTTTAATTGCTTGTTTTGATGGAATTCCTGGCCGAAAACTGCTGTTTGCCTTTGCCGGAACGGCGTGATGAACCAGCCGCCGAAACACGACCAATCGTATAGACTATTGACACCTGCCGCAATTCTGTCATGATCTCGTTAATGGCGGTTAACTTTCGTGATCCCGATCATGGGTCACACGTAAGTGGAGGCAGGCATGTTTTTCATGGGTGGCATGACGATGGGCTATCTCCATCCGCCGATACCGGCGAAACAGGAAGCTGCACGGTCTGCCTCTCTTTCCGATGAAAAGTGCCGCCGCCAGGCCGGACCTGCCGAAGAGCAGGCTGCCGACGCAAGCGCCATAGAGCGCAGCTTGATTTGGGCTCGTCGCATTCTCTGCTGATTTGGCTTTGCCGATCTTTTGAGCCCCAGCAATCCAGTGGTTTATTTTTTCTCGAGCGATCTTCTGGACAGAAATTCATCTCTACCTAATTGATAGGAAATGTATGAATGTCTGTTTCGAGTTCGACACGAGGCGCATAAAGAAAAACGAACGGAGGCAACACATGGCGAATTTGGGCATTTCGAATGCGCATGTGAATCAGTTCGATGGTTCCAAGCGGGCTACGAAGACGCGGCAGAAGATTCAGACGGCCATTCACGTCGTGCTGTTCTCGGCGGCGTTCCTGTTTGTCGCGGCTATTGTTTGCGGCATCGTGGTCTGACCGAAGCCGTTTGCGCATGAGGCGATCTGAGGGCTCTGCTGCCGGTCGCGTTCTTCATAATTTCTTCCCACGATAACTGGCGTTGAAGGCGTGGCCGACATGATTGTCGATGCCGCGCCTTTTACGTGCTCGCCTCGCTTGTGCAAGGAAATCAAAAGATCGGCTGCTGCTCGATATGCAAGCCTGATCGAGCTTGCACGCGATCGTGATTGGGCCGATATCGATCGTGTAAAGCCGCGACTCGCGGCGGCTGATATTTATGCTAGCGAGAGACTGACCGGCCGAGGCGGCTGGACCTGACGTGCAGGATCCGCCGATCGGTATAGTGTTGTGTGGCGATCGAAGGCTTTTGGGTCATCCGTATCGGGATGGAAGATGTCATGTTACGTCGAGGCAGCTTTCGACATGGAACGGCTCTTGAGCGGGTGTTGAACCGCTGGGCGGAAAAATGTCTAATTCCGTCTCAAAAGCGCCCGATGCGGCGGTTACTCGGTCATCAAAATTTACGGTCGGTTGCGTTTCCCCGGAGGCGCAGCCGATCAGACAGTCGCATTTCTGCACTGTTTTGCGTCGTCGTTCGGCGGCAAGGAGGGAACTCTTTGGCTTCGATCGCATTTGATTGTCGGAACAGGAGAGTTTCATGAACTCAGGGGCGAATATCGGCCCGGCAACGGCAAAAAAGAACATTCTGCCGAAGCCGATGTCTCAGCGAGATACGCGTCTGGACGTCCTCAGGGCGTTGGCCCTGATCATGATCTTCATCAATCATGTGCCGGGGCAGATTTTCGAGTTCATGACCTCAAAGAATTTCGGCTTCTCCGACGGAGCCGAAGCGTTCGTGCTGATTTCCGGCATATCGGTCGGCCTTGCCTACGGAACCCGCTTTTCTCCCGGCAGCAGGCTGTCGGTGGCGTGGAAAGCGGTCAGACGTGCCTTCACACTTTATACCGCGCATATGATCACCACCTTCGTGACGCTGGTGCTCTTCATCTCCGGCGCGTGGATATTTCAGCAAAAGGGTCTGTTGTGCGAGGTGAATATTCTCGCCGTGCTCATGGATCCGGCCGGCGGAATTCCGGCGCTGCTCACGCTTGGGCACCAGATCGGCTATAACAACATCCTGCCCATGTATGCCGCCCTGTTTGTCATGCTACCGCTGATCATGCTGTTGGAGGCGAGAAGCCCGCTGCTTTTGCTTCTGGTTTCAGCCGGCGTATGGCTGGTGTCCGGCATCTACTACATCGCGCCTCACACGACGCTGCTAGAAGGTTTCTGGTTCCTCAACCCGTTGTCCTGGCAATTCCTGTTCGTTATCGGGTTTGCCGCCTGCATGCATGTGAAGAAGGGTGGCCGGATTCCCGCGCATCCGGCGCTGATCGCGCTTGCCGCCGTCTATGTTCTGGTATCCTTCGTCTGGGTCACCGACAAGCTCTGGGTGCTTGGTGATTATCTCGCGATGCTGGGCCTGCCCACCGTGGTGACCGGCTTCGACAAAACCTTCCTGTCGCTGCCGCGGCTGCTGCATGTCCTGGCGCTGGCCTATCTGATCGTCAGTGTGCCTGCGATTTCGCAGTTCCTGCGCCGCTCGGCCCATCATCCGCTGACGATCCTCGGGCGGCATTCGCTCAATATCTTCGTTGCGGGTACGATCCTCGCCATGGCCGGCCAGGTTCTTCTCTACGTGACCAACAAGAGCCCTGTCGTCGGCGCGATCTATGTGGTGATCGGCATCGCCGCGCAGTTCCTCTATGCCTACCATCTCGAGCACAAGCGGCTTCAGATTGCCGGCCAGCGGTCGGCAAAGATCCCGGCAGGAACGGCGGCTGTGTCCGCCGCGGCTGGGAAGCACCGCTGAGTTCGCTTGAATTATGTGCAAGCCATGAACGGAGTGGTTCGGCCACCGGCGTGGCCGCGCTCGGGAGCGCAAGCGGCTGCCGACGCCGTTGTCGTTGCCGAGCAGCAACCGCTTCAGCAAGCTCGTATTTGTGGCGTTTAAGGGCCAGGCGTCCGGTCAGGGATCTCTCGGTCCAGCCTGAATCCCTGCTCGAACTGGTATGCTGTCGATCGAGCCCGGCGGGCAGGCTCCTCCGCTTCTAAAGCGCGTCGCGATCTCTAAGATTCGCTTCACGCGCTTTAGCTCTTTGATTTCACGCATATCGTAGTCGCAAAACCGCGGCACACTTTTGCGCGACATGCTCCAGCGCAAGTTCTGACCCAATCCCGGTTGACCGTCGATGCTAACTTCCCGGCTGGGCCCAGTCGAGGCGACCTCCGATCACAAGATGGAAAGGCCGGTTCTCTGCCGGGTCTTTTCTCTTTTTCAGTTGGTCGTGTCATCCCGATGCAGGTTTCTCGCAACCAAAGCCCTTCACCCTAATCCTCTTCCCACAGGCGGAAGCGGGGACTGTTTCTCGCGCTTGCGGTACCCGTGTGGATGGAAGGCGCAGATCTTGCGCGGCAAGCGCCTCTCCCCGCTCAAAGGGGTGAAGGTTTGGTTTGCGGGGGCTGAGGCCCTCGTTGCGGTGCCATCGCGCTTGCCCGACAGATATCGTCCGGGCCAGCCTCGATAGCAAAAAGCCGGGAGAGCAGTGCTCTCCCGGCTTCGATCTTGGACCCCTTGCGAAGATCAGGCGGCTTCGCTTTCGGTGGCATATGCCTTGCGGACTTCCTCGTCCGTCAGGATGCCACTGGCGCGCAGCAGGGCGGCGAAGCGGCCGTTGCTCTGGCTGAGCTCATTGAAGCTGCCGTTCTCGACGATACGGCCGTTGTCCAGGAAGAGGACCATGTCGGCCTCGCGTACCGTCGACAGGCGGTGCGCGATGATGAAGGTCGTGCGGTTCTGCCGCAGATTGTCGATCGCCGACTTGACGCGGTTTTCGGTTTCGACGTCGAGCGCACTGGTCGCTTCGTCGAGCACGAGGATCGGCGCGTCCTTCAGGATGGCGCGGGCGATCGCGATACGCTGGCGCTCGCCACCCGAGAGCTTGTTGCCACGCTCGCCGACGCGGGTATCGTAGCCGCCTTCGCGAGTTTCGATAAAGTCGTTGGCGGCAGCGGCCTGGGCGGCACGGATCATTTCCTCCTGCGTCGCACCTTCGCGGCCGAGGCGGATGTTATCGCTGATCGAGCGGTTCAGCAGGCCGGCATCCTGGAAGACGGTGGCGATGAAGCGGCGCAGCGACTTGCGCGTCACCTTGGTGATGTCGTGACCGTCGACGAGGATCTGACCAGACTGCGGATCGAAAACACGCTGCAGCAGGTTGACGAGCGTCGTCTTGCCGGCGCCGGTCGGGCCGACGATGGCGACGGTCTGGCCTGCCTTCACCGTGAAGGAGATGTTGTGCAGGCCCTGCGACGAGTTGGCGAAGCCGAAGGAAACGTCGCGGAATTCCACCTCGCCCTTGACGTCCTTGATCTCGGCAAGACCAGCCGGCTCTTCGCGGTCGCGGACAGAATCTTCCAGCGTATAGAAGTCCACGAGCTTGGCGCGGGCTTCGAAAATCTGGTTCGCGAAGTTGCGCAGCTGCTCCAGACGGCCGATCAGCACGTTGGCGAAAGCGATGAAAGTGATGAGCGCGCCAAGGCTCAGGCTGCCGTCCTGCACAAGCACGGTGCCGATCATCAGGATCGCCATCATGGCAACGGTCGACGCCGTGCGGTTCAGAGCGCCGGCAAGGGCCCACCAGTCGAGAACCGGATACTGGGCGGCCAGCAGACGTTCGGTGAACGACTTCAGCGCCTTGGTCTCGGCTTCGATGCGGTTATAGCTGTGCAGTACGGACACGTTGCTGATCGAGTCGCTCACATGCGAGAAAACGGTATTGTAATGGCTTTCGACCGAGGTCTGGCCATCCTTCGTCCGGTTCATGACCAGGCGGCCGATGATCCAGTAGAAGGTGCCGAGCAGGATGAGCACGGCCGAAAGACGCAGGTCCATGGCCATGGCGGTCGGGACCATCACGACGAGCGCGACGGCAGTCGTCAGATGGTTGCGCATGAATTCGAGCCACAGACCGAACAGGGCTTCGCAGGCGCGAAGGAGCGTATTCAGCGCGCTCGCAGTGCCGCGCTGGCTATGCCAGGAGAGCGGCATCGAGATGATGCGACCAAATGCCTCGGTAAGCAGGGATGCGCGGCGACCATGCGCCAAGCGATCGGCTTCGCGGGACACGACGATGAAGGCTACTGCACTGAAGACGGCAAAGCCGGCCCACAACGCCATGGTCGGCGTGACGGCTTCCTTCTTGGCAATCGCATCGAAGATGCGGCCGAACAGAACCGGCTCGTAGATGGTGGTCATCGCTAAAGCGATGTTTGCGATCACGACCATCCAAACGCGGTATCGATACGCGCCAAGATACTTCAGGGCTCTCGCATAGACTTTGAACAGTGACACGTCTGGCACCCTCTTTGCATCGGCAAAACTCGGAATGTTGGGATGCTACAGATCGCTACCTGAACCGGCGATTAACGGAATCCTGCGCTGTTTTTCAAAGCGATTTTTCGCGTCATGCGCGCGAGTATATATAGTTGACCCTATCGGTTTTGGTTAAAATGTGACAGTTTGAAACTGCCTTGGTGTCGCGTTGCCATATCGCACAAGATCTGCCATCTAAGGTTGAATGATAAAAATTTCGCCAAAAGCGTTTAATTTTGTTCCGGGCTGAGTATGTTGCCGGCGATTGGACGCGTTTTGGGCTAGGCGAGACATCGATGGGAATGTCCGGGCGCCAGCAATTCAGGCTGTAAAGCCAAGGGGTAGATGTGAATATCCATTCGTTATTACAACTGCTTGTGGTCATAGAGGAATGCAAGCTTGCCAAGAATGTCGTTACCGAACTGGAGCTGGTGCTTCGTTCCTACAAGTTCGACTTCTATGGCCTGCTGAAACAACCGCGGCCAAACATCGATCTTGCGAATTTCATGCTTGCCGGCCGCTGGCCGGACAAATGGCCACTGACCTACGAGAACAAGCGATACATGCTTGTCGACCCGGTTGCGCGTTATCTCGGCCGGGCGCAGCGGCCGTTCCGCTGGCGCGATGCCATGACCGCGCTCAAGAGCGATCCTTTGCGCCGCCGGATGGAGCAGATGATGGCGGACGCCCGCGCCAACGGCCTGCTCGACGGCTATATTTTCCCGATTCACGGCCGCAACGGCTTGCTCGGCAGCATGACGATCGGCGGCGACGCGGTGGATCTGTCGCCGACGGAGCTGTCTCTCTTCGATGCCGTTGCCAGAAAGACATTCTGGCGCCTGCTGGAGCTGCGCGACGAAGCGCAATCGCTGGAAGAGGCCGCAAATGTCGATGCCAAGCTGACCAAGCGCGAGATGGAGGTGCTCAGCCACCTGGCCGAAGGCATGACGTCGATCGAGATCAGCCGCCTGCTTACTATCTCCAACCACACCGTCGACTGGTACATGAACAGTATCCAGGACAAGCTGAATGCGAAGAACCGGCAGCACATTGTTGCCATCGCTTTCAGAAACGGACTTATTCCGTAGCGGCAACAATTTTGATTTCCGAAGCGTCGGGGAAATTGACACTTCTCGTAACAAGAAGTTAAGAATTTTCTTCGCGGGTGCAGCATTGCCCGTTTCGATGCCGTGAGGAGACTGCATTGCCCATTTCCAAGATCCTGGTAGCCAACCGTTCTGAAATCGCCATTCGCGTATTCCGCGCCGCCAACGAGCTTGGCATAAAAACGGTGGCCATCTGGGCCGAGGAAGACAAACTCGCGCTGCATCGATTCAAAGCCGATGAAAGCTATCAGGTGGGCCGCGGCCCGCATCTGGCCCGCGACCTCGGGCCGATCGAGAGCTATCTGTCGATCGACGAGGTCATCCGCGTCGCCAAGCTTTCCGGCGCCGATGCCATTCATCCTGGCTACGGCCTGCTGTCGGAAAGCCCTGAATTCGTCGACGCCTGCGATGCCGCCGGCATTATTTTCATCGGGCCGCGCGCCGATACGATGCGCCAGCTCGGCAACAAGGTTGCTGCGCGCAATCTGGCAATCTCCGTCGGCGTGCCCGTCGTGCCGGCAACCGAGCCGCTGCCTGACGATATGGCGGTGGTCGCCAAGATGGCGGCCGAAATCGGCTATCCGGTCATGCTCAAGGCCTCGTGGGGCGGCGGCGGTCGCGGCATGCGCGTCATCCGCTCCGAGGCGGATCTCGCCAAGGAAGTGACGGAGGCCAAGCGCGAGGCGAAGGCCGCTTTCGGCAAGGACGAGGTCTATCTTGAAAAACTCGTCGAGCGCGCCCGGCACGTCGAAAGCCAGGTTCTTGGCGATACGCACGGCAATGTCGTTCATCTCTTCGAGCGCGACTGTTCGGTTCAGCGCCGCAATCAGAAGGTCGTCGAGCGTGCGCCGGCGCCCTATCTCAGCGAGGCGCAGCGCCAGGAACTGGCGGCATACTCGCTGAAGATCGCCAAGGCGACGAACTATGTCGGCGCCGGCACCGTCGAATATCTGATGGATGCCGATACCGGCAAATTCTACTTCATCGAAGTCAATCCGCGCATCCAGGTCGAGCATACCGTGACCGAAGTCGTCACCGGCATCGATATCGTCAAGGCGCAGATCCATATCCTCGACGGCTTCGCCATCGGCACGGCGGAATCGGGCGTTCCGAAGCAGGAAGATATTCGCCTCAACGGACACGCGCTGCAGTGCCGCGTGACGACCGAGGATCCGGAGCACAATTTCATCCCGGACTACGGCCGCATCACCGCCTACCGCTCGGCTTCGGGCTTCGGCATCCGCCTCGACGGCGGCACCTCCTATTCGGGCGCCATCATCACCCGCTACTACGACCCGCTGCTGGTGAAGGTAACGGCCTGGGCGCCGAACCCGCAGGAAGCGATCTCGCGCATGCACCGTGCGCTCCGCGAATTCCGCATCCGTGGCGTCGCGACCAACCTTACCTTCCTCGAAGCGATCATCACCCACCCGAAATTCCGCGACAACAGCTATACGACGCGGTTCATCGATACGACGCCGGAGCTGTTCCAGCAGGTCAAGCGCCAGGACCGCGCCACCAAGCTCCTGACCTATCTTGCCGATGTCACCGTCAACGGTCATCCCGAGGCGCGCGGCCGTCCCGCGCCGTCGCCCAAGGCTGCCCAGCCGGTGGTGCCCTATCTCGATAGCGCTGTTCCGGATGGCACCAAACAGCTGCTGGACAAGCTTGGCCCGCAGAAATTCGCCGAATGGATGCGCAACGAAAAGCGCGTGCTGATGACCGATACGACGATGCGCGACGGCCATCAGTCGCTGCTCGCGACCCGCATGCGCACCTATGACATCGCCGGCGTTGCCGGCACCTATGCGCGCGCTTTGCCGCAGCTCCTGTCTCTGGAATGCTGGGGCGGCGCCACCTTCGACGTTTCCATGCGCTTCCTCACGGAAGACCCATGGGAGCGTCTGTCGCTGATCCGTGAGGGTGCGCCGAACCTGCTTCTCCAGATGCTGCTGCGCGGCGCCAACGGCGTCGGCTACACCAACTATCCCGACAACGTCGTGAAATATTTCGTCCGCCAGGCGGCTCAAGGCGGCGTCGACCTCTTCCGCGTCTTCGATTGCCTGAACTGGGTCGAGAACATGCGCGTGTCGATGGATGCGGTTGCCGAGGAAAACAAGCTCTGCGAGGCGGCGATCTGCTACACGGGCGACATCCTCAATTCCGCTCGCCCGAAATATGATCTGAAGTACTATACCGATCTCGCCGTCGAGCTGGAAAAAGCCGGTGCCCATATCATCGCCTTGAAGGACATGGCCGGCCTTCTGAAGCCGGCGGCAGCGAAGGTGCTGTTCAAGGCGCTGCGCGAGGCGACCGGGCTGCCGATCCACTTCCACACGCATGACACTTCGGGCATTGCAGCCGCAACCGTGCTTGCTGCCGTCGATGCCGGCGTCGATGCTGTTGATGCGGCAATGGATGCGTTGTCCGGTAATACCTCGCAGCCCTGCCTCGGCTCGATCGTCGAAGCCCTCAAGGGTTCCGAGCGGGACCCGGGCCTCGATCCCGAATGGATCCGTCGCATTTCCTTCTATTGGGAAGCGGTGCGCAACCAGTATGCCGCCTTCGAAAGCGACCTCAAGGGACCGGCTTCCGAAGTCTATCTGCACGAAATGCCGGGCGGACAGTTCACCAATCTCAAGGAACAGGCCCGCTCGCTCGGTCTCGAGACCCGTTGGCATCAGGTGGCTCAGGCCTATGCAGACGCCAACCAGATGTTCGGCGATATCGTCAAGGTGACGCCGTCCTCCAAGGTCGTCGGCGACATGGCATTGATGATGGTGAGCCAGGATCTGACGGTCGCCGATGTCGAGAACCCGGCCAAGGATATCGCCTTCCCGGATTCGGTAGTCTCCATGCTGAAGGGCGATCTGGGCCAGCCGCCCGCCGGATGGCCGGAAGCCCTGCAGAAGAAGGCTCTGAAGGGCGACAAGCCCTATACCGTGCGCCCTGGCTCTCTGCTCGCCGAAGCCGATCTCGATGCGGAGCGCAAGGTCATCGAGACCAAGCTCGAGCGCAAGGTCGACGATTTCGAGTTCGCCTCCTACCTGATGTATCCGAAGGTCTTCACCGACTATGCATTGGCGGCTGACACCTACGGCCCCGTCTCGGTGCTGCCGACGCCGGCCTATTTCTACGGCCTCAAGGAGGGCGACGAGCTCTTTGCCGAAATCGAGAAGGGCAAGACCCTCGTCATCGTCAACCAGGCAATGACGGCGACCGACGACAAGGGCATGGTGACGGTGTTCTTCGAGCTCAACGGCCAGCCGCGCCGCATCAAGGTGCCGGATCGTGCCCACGGCGCTTCCGGAAGCGCAGTTCGCCGCAAGGCCGATGTCGGCAACGCAGCCCATGTCGGCGCGCCGATGCCGGGCGTCATCTCCACCGTCTTCGTCTCGCCCGGCCAGGCGATCAAGGCCGGCGATGTGCTCGTCTCGATCGAGGCCATGAAGATGGAGACGGCGCTGCATGCCGAAAAGGACGGCACGATCTCCGAGGTACTGGTAAGTGCCGGCGACCAGATCGACGCCAAGGACCTGCTCGTCGTCTACGGCGCCTGAGCATAGGTGAGAATAGAATAAAAGGGGCGGCTCACTGATCCGCCCCTTTCTTTTTTGCAAATCCCAGGCGGAGCACAGTCATGACCGATCATTCCCTCCATATTGGGCAGTACGACGTTACGCTTCTGCTTGACGGCCTCTTTGAGGCGCCGGCGGACGTGTTGATCCACGCGGACGGCGATGTTGCCCGGCAGCATGCGATCGCAAGCTGGGGCAAGCCGACGCTTCAGGTTGATGTGAACTGCTTCCTTCTGCGCGGACCGGCCGGTATTTTTCTTTTCGATGCTGGGACTGGCTCGTCCTGGGGGCCGAAATATGGCCATGCGCGTGCAGCGCTGCGTGACGCGGGAGTTTCGCCTGATGAGGTCCAGGGCGTCTTGCTCACTCATATCCACGGCGATCATGCGCTCGGTCTCTTCGATGGCGACACGGCATACTTCCCGCATGCAGAGGTGTTCGTATCGGAACGCGATATCGCCTTTTTCACCGATCCAGCCGAACGTGAAGCGCTGCCGGAGGCGAGACGCGGCGGTTTCAAGATTGCCGAGCAGCTGCAGCGGGTCTATGGCGCGCGCGTAAGACGGATCGGGGCAGGGGAAGTGCTGCCAGGCATAGAGGTTCATCCGCTGCCGGGTCATACGCCCGGCCATATCGGCTATCTGCTTCGCGGTAAGGACCGTTCCCTGCTCCTTTGGGGCGATACCTTGCATCTGGGGGATCTGCAGCCCGTCGATCCGAAGATCGGACTGACCTATGATCTCGATCCCGGGCAGGCGGCCAGAACCCGTCTCGCCGCCCTGGAGGACGCTGCCCGTCAGGGGTGGATCGTCGCCGGTGGGCATATCACTGGTTTTGGGCGGGTGACACGGGATACAGGCGGCTACAGGATTCTGCCAGCTTGACATATCCGGCAGTGGAAGCCTGCCCCCCTTGCAAGAGCTGCACAATTGGGTCGGCTGACCGAAAGGGAGTTTGGAAGTGGCGGAAGAGATTTTCTTGCGTGCGGCGACCGATGCCGATGTTGGCTCCATTCGTGCCTTGACACGCGAGGCCTATGGCAAATGGGTGCCGCTCATCGGTCGTGAACCGCTGCCGATGACGGCTGACTACGCCGAAGCGGTGCGGAAGCATCGCATCGATCTCCTTGAGGCTGATGGCGAGCTTGTGGCCCTGATCGAGATGGTGGCCGGCGGCGATCATCTGCTGATAGAGAACATCGCCGTATCGCCCCGCCATCAAGGGCGTGGCATCGGCAGGAGGCTGCTTGCCCATGCCGAGCAGGTTGCCGCCTCGCTCGGTGTGAACGATATCCGCCTCTATACCAACAAGCGCTTTGCCGAGAATGTGGAACTCTATCTGAAGAACGGCTACGCGATCGATCGCGAAGAGCCGCTCAAGGATGGCCTTCTCGTCCATATGAGCAAACATGTCGGATAAAGCCTTTCCGCACGTCTTCAAAACGTGGAAAGGCTCTATCTTCTTAACCCCGCTTTTCGATCATCGCAGCCCAGGATGCAGCCAGCAATGCGAGCAAGGCTGACATCAGCATCAGGGCGAACAAGGTATGAATGACCGGGGATTGGGCAAGAAACAGTCCGGCAAGAGAGCCGATGATCGCGCCGCCCGATATCCGCATGGCCGCCGCCAGTCCCGCAGCTGTTCCGACCATATCCGCTCGTACCGACATCGCGCCGCTATTGGCGGCCGGCATGGTGAGGCCATTGCCGATGCCGATGAAGATGCAGGGGCCAAAGAGCGCCCAAACATGCATCGTGTCCGATAGCGACAAGGCAAGACCGGTTGCCAGGCCAAGGCAGGTTAGAAGCCGTGCGGCGACAAGGATCGTGCCGAGCTGGATTTTCGCCCCGTAGCGGCCGGCCAGATAGCTGCCCAGAATGAAGCCGGCGGGGATCAGGCCCATATAGAAGCCGAGCCTTGCGCTCGATCCGCCAAGCGTATCGCCGATCGTAAGCGGTGCTCCCCCAAGGAAGATATAGAGAACCCCCATCGAGCAGGCCATGCAGAGCGTATAGGCCCAGAACCGTGCCGAACGTAAAAGCAGCCCATAGGAGGCCAGATAGTTTCCAGGTGCTGCCAGGGATGGCGCTTGCGATCCCTTCAATTCGCGCAGGGACAGAAGGAAGGCGGCAACACCGAAGATCGCGAGGACGACGAAGCTCGCCTGCCAGCCGAAAAGCTCGTCCAAGGTTCCGCCGAGCAGAGGCCCTACCATGGGGGCCAGCGCCCATCCCATCGCGAGATAGCCGAATTTGCTTGCGGCCTCCCGATCGTCGGAGGTTTCCTTGATGACGACGAGCGCGACGGAATAGCAGGGTCCGATACAGGCCTGCATCATGCGGCATAGCAGGAAGATGCCGATATTGGGCGCGATAACGCAGCCGATCGAGGCGACAATGAAGACGGAGAGTGCCGTCAGCACGACCAGCCTGCGGCCGAAGCGATCCGATATCGCTCCCCCGATCGCTTCCAGGAACGCAGTCACGATGGAAAAGCCGGCGACGGAGAGGTTCACGAGGGCGAAATCGGCATGGAATGCCGCGGCGATTTTCGGCAGCGACGGCAGGATCATGTTGACGGGCAGCACGGCCAGTGCCGAAAGCAGGATGAGGGTCGTCAGCCTCGGTGGTGCGGCTGCGTGCCCCGCTTCTTCTTCGATGGCTTGCCTGGGTGAACGTTCGATGCGGCTTCTCGTGCGCGTCATGGCCTTGTCCGTCGTGTGGATGGAAAGTCGAGGGAAATCTGACGAGGGGCCACCCGGATTTCGGGCAATAAAAAAGGCCCCGTCAGGAGCCTGCTTACCGCGCATGGGTGCTTTCGCCGGATGGTTACACCATCCTGCCCATGCGCCTTCCTACCACTACGAGAACCAATGTCGTGTTCATGGCACAAGAGCTAAACGGAAAGCCGCGCATGGTCAATGCGCGGCCAGTCGGCCGAAGCGAGTGCTGCGTTTGCAAGCCTCAAATGTCGTAGCTGTGTCCGGCGTTGAGCGTCGAGATGAATTGCTTGGTCCGCTCCTGCGCCGGGGCGCCGAAGATGTTGCGGGAGGAGCCTGTCTCGACGATGTTGCCTGCTTCGAGAAAGACCACGTTGTTGGCGATCTTCGATGCAAGCCGCAGGTCGTGCGTTGCCATCACCATGGTCGTGCCTTCTTTTGCAAGCTTGCCAAGGACATCGACCACTTCCGCCGCCAGTTCCGGATCGAGCGCCGAGGTCGGCTCGTCGCAAAGCAGGACGCGTGGCGAGGGAGCAAGTGCGCGGGCGATCGCCACGCGCTGCTGCTGACCCCCGGAGAGCGTTGAAGGCCAGGCATCCATCTTGTGGGCCATGCCGACCTTGGTCAGCAGTTCTACGGCGCGCGCGCGCGCCTTGTCGGCCGGCCAGCGCAGCACGGTCGTCAGGCCCTCCATGACATTGCCGATGGCGGTCTGATGCGGAAAGAGCTGGAAATTCTGGAAGACCATGCCGGTCTGCCGGCGGATCTTCTGGATCTCCTGCCAGGCGGGTTTCTTGCCCGGCTGGAAGGTGGCCGTCTCGTCGCCGATGCGGATCGTGCCCGCCGTCGGGATCTCCAGCAGGTTGATGCAGCGCAGGAGCGTGCTCTTGCCACCCCCGGACGGGCCGACAAGCGCCGTTACCGTACCTTCGGGAATGACGAGGCTGATATCCTTGAGGATGACGTTCTCGCCGAAGCGCTTTTCGATGTGCTGGAGTTCGATCATGCCTGCGCCTCCAGCGTGCCGCCGGAGCGGGAGAAATGGCGTTCGAGATAGCCCTGCAGCGTCGAGAGGAAAGTGCTGAGCACCAGATAGATAATGGCGGCCTCGATGTAGAGGATCAGCGGTTCATAGGTCGTCGCCACGATGCGCTGTGCCGCCTGAAACAATTCCGGCACGGTGATGGCTGCGGCAAGCGAGGTATCCTTGACCAGCGAGATAAAGGTGTTCGACAGCGGCGGCACGGCAACACGGGCTGCCTGCGGCAGGATCGTGCGGCTCATGGCCTGGCGCCAGTTCATGCCGATGGAATAGGCGGCTTCCCACTGGCCCTTCGGCACGGAGGAGATGACGGCGCGAATGATTTCCGACGTATAGGCGCCGACGCTGAGCGTGAAGCCGATCACCGCGGCCGGGAAGGCATCGAGCAGTATGCCGAGGCTCGGCAGGCCGTAGAAGATGACGAAGAGCTGCACCAGAAGCGGTGTGCCGCGGATCACCCAGACGTAGAAACGTGCAACAGCGACAAGCGGCGGCGGCCCGAACAGCCTCGTCACGGCAGTGACAAGACCGAGCAGCAGCCCGAGAACGAAGGTGATCAGGGTGAGTGGGATGGTGAAGACGAGCCCCGCCCAAAGCAGCGTGCCCAAAGACTCCCACATCAGTTGCAACCAGTGCTCCACGCAGAAGCGACCTTTCCATAAGAGAATGCGTCCGGAGATGTCCCCGGACGCATCTTTTTCACAATTTAGCGTTTCTGCCTATTCCCCTTACTTCGAAACGTCCTGTCCGAAGTATTTCTCCGAGATCTTGGCATAGGTGCCGTCGGCCTTGATGTCGGCCAGTGCCTTGTTGATGGCAGCCTGCAGTTCCGGCTCACCCTTGCGGATGATGGCGGCGGAGAAATCGGCATTGGCCTGCTGGGCAACGATCTTCACCGGCGCATCCGGCTTGTGCTTCTTGAAGTCGAGGAAGGAGAGGCTGTCGTTGATCGTGGCATCGGCGCGGCCGGTCAGCACGAGCTGGATCGACTGGTCGAAGCCGTCGGTGCCGACGAGTTCTGCGCCGGACTCGGTGGCGAGCTTGCCGAAGTTGCTTGTCAGCGACTGAGCGGACTTCTTGCCCTTGAGATCGGGGAAATCCTTGATGTCGGTGTTGCTTTCCTTGACGATCAGCACGGCCTTGGAGGCGATGTAGGGATCGGAGAAATCATACTTCTTCTTGCGGGCATCGGTGACGCCGACTTCGTTGATGACGGTGTCGTAGCGGTTGGCGTCGAGGCCGGCGATCAGGCCGTCCCACTTGCCTTCCAGGAACTGCGCCTTGACGCCGAGCTTCCCGGCAATGGCTTCGGCGATCTCGACATCGAAGCCGGTGAGCTTGCCGCTCTCGTCATGATAGGTGAAGGGCGCATAGGTGCCTTCCGTGCCAACCTTCAGCACACCGGCAGCCTGGATCGCCTTGAGATTGTCGCCGGCATGGGCGGGCACGAGAAGCGCGGCCTGCACGAGGGCGGCGGCGGCAACAGTCTTCAACCAGTTCATCGTTTTCTTCCGTTTCTTGAGAGCGGTTTCAATCAATGCGGCATACATCGCAGAAATACCGCATCGAGAAAGCGTAGAAAACTGCGAAAGAATGCGGCAAATGCGAATATTTTTCTCAAAGAGGACGTTGAGTGGTTTTAAGTGCGGTGCGGTTCGTTATCGTTCGAGCCGCGGCAAACAGCTGGACTACAATACGATCCGCCCTTGGAAACACTTATTATGCTATCGCTAAAACCCTTTTCGACTGAGCATTTCGCAGTTCTGTCTACCTGGTTCGACAATGAGAGGGAGTTGGCTCAGTGGGGCGGTCCGGGTTTCAGCCATCCGCTTGACGCTTCGCAGCTTACCCCTCTGCTTCAGGCGGGCCACGGTGACCGTCCAGAGCGGCGCTGCTGGATGGCCGAAGACGAAAGTTTAAGCCCGGTCGGCCATGTTCAGCTGGTCTATGATTGGGAAAACGGGGTGGCGCGGATAGCAAGGGTCGTCCTGGCGCCTGCCATGCGCGGCAAGGGACATGCCGCCCCAATGCTGAAGTTGGTTCTGGCCAGGGCTTTTTCGGAAGACGTAATCGAGCGGGTAGAGCTCAATGTCTATACCTGGAACGAGCCTGCGATACGCACCTATGCGAAACTCGGCTTTGTCAGCGAAGGCGTGAGGCGATCGTCCGCAAAGGTCGGCGAGGAGCGATGGGATACCGCGATCATGGGAATGCTCAGGGCTGAATGGAACGAGGTCGTCGCGGCGATGTGATCGAGGCAAGCTGCTTACGATCCCGCGGAGGCTTCGCCGCTTGTCCCTTTGAAAAGGGTAATCGCCAATTCCGCCTCGTCGAAAGCGCTCGCCAGCTTGAGCGCCTCCTCCAAAGGGGCCTGCTTTTGAAGGAGGTGATAGAAAAAGCCGTGTACGAAGAGCGGGATGGCAGCGCCATCCGGGTATTCGGCGGGAGCGATGTAGGCACGTACGCCGCCGGAAAGAAATGCCTGTGCAAAGGCTTCGCTGCCCGTCAGGCAAGCCGTACTCAGAACGACTTTGCTCGGCAGATTGACCCGGTTCGTGAGATTGGCCGCGGGCAAACTTCCTTTGGCGAGGGCTGACGTGTCGATGTCTTCGACGAATTCCCCAAGGACGAAGCCTGTTTCATCGCCGTGGCCGGATAGGATAATGTATTCCGGCGCGACCGATCCTTGATCCAGGCATTTCAGAACATCGGCTGGCGTTCCCGGCAAGTGCAGGAGGACCGCCGCACCGAGGCTTTCGAGAATGGCCCTTAACAGAAGCGCTTCGCCGGAATCGCCGATCGCGACAATGGCAATCGGTTCGCGAGGCCAGGAGAAGGATTTGTCGATCATCATCTATCTCAATCATCACCCACGGATGTGAAGGCCCGGCACCACGGCGGGCTATATCATACCTTGCCGCGAAAATCTGCCGACGACACCTTTAGCGATAAAGCATGTTGCGCAAAAGCGTGGAGCGGTTTTGCGGTACCGACATGCGCGGTATCAAGGGCCTAAAGCGCGAAAGGCCTGTCTGAAAGACGGCTGCGCACTTTAGAATTTGCCCTTTGGCCCCTCAAGCCGCAGCCGTGCGCCGCTTCATCCGTTCGCTGACGATGATGATCAGGCCTGCACTGAGAATCAGAATGGCGCCGATGAAGGTGTTGCTGCCGGGGATGTCGCCCCAGATCACGTAACCGAGCAGGAAGGCCCAGACGAGCGACGTATATTCGAACGGCGCCAGTACCGAGACGGGCGCCTGGCGCATGCCCTCGAACAGCGCGAGCTGGCCGGCGCCGGCGACGATGCCGGTGAGCGCGAGCAGGACGATCTGGAACGGCGTCGGGGTGTGCCAGTAGGCAATGGCCATGCCGGCGGTCAGGATGATGAACAGGATGTTGGAGACGGCCATCTGGATGTGGCTCTTCTCGTGCAGCGCGGTCTTACGCAGGAGCACCATGCCACTTGCCCAAAGGACAGCCGCCTGCAGCGCCAGATAGACCGGCCAGGAGATCGACAACCCAACAGGATTAGAGGCAATCACCACGCCGCAGAAGCCGACGCCGACGGCCATCCAGCGGGCGAAGGTGACCTTTTCGCGCAGCACGATGGTGGCGAGAATGGTGCCGACGATCGGCGCGGCGTAATAAAGGGTCGTCACTTCGGCGAGCTGCAGGTAGGAGGCTGCCGTATAATAGGAGATCCAGGCGATCAGGATGATGATGCTGCGCAGGATCATCGGCTTGATGATCGGCGAACGCGCTACCTTGTGAACGAGGGAAGGGCCCTCGAAAACGAAGCAGCCTGCAAGGATGGTGCAGCTCCGGATGAACAGGACCTGCCAGACCGGGATGGAGGAGACGAGCAGCTTCACCGCCGAATCGTGAGCGGTGAACAGCATGTAGGCAAACACCGTAAGAAGGATGCCGTAGCTGATGGGATTTTTCACGGGGGAGCACCAACGGATAGCCGACGGCAGGTCGGCTGAAGAATCTTTCAGACTTCAATCGATAGGAGCCTACTTTTTCGCCGTCAATAGCGCTTTTTGCCAATGCCGTACGCATATGAATTATTTATTTGAGGTTGTGACGTCTTTGCCTCCGCTTTAACAGAGGGAGACGAAATGTGACCGGTGCGGCTCTTTTCGATCGTTGAGATTTCAATCGATTTAAATAGACTGCGGCACCGATTTGGAGGAATTCTTATGGATGACATGACGAGATTGGAGGGTCTGGAGGCCCGGCGAAGCGGATTTTTCACAAAACCGCGTGCGGCCGTTTCGTTGATGTTCCTGTTGAACGGCTTCATCGTTGGCTGCTGGGCGCCGAAGATTCCGGAGTTCGCCGAGCGCCTGCAACTGTCGAAATTCGAGCTTGGCCTGATGATCCTGGTCTTCGGCGTCGGGTCGTTGACCATGATGCCGCTTGCCGGCGCGCAGATCGCCGTGCGCGGTTCGCACATCGTCGTCAAGGTCCTCGCCGTGTTGACGCTGCCGATGATCCTGGCTCTGACGCTTGCGCCGAATGTCTGGACAGCCGCGATTTCGCTTTTCCTTTTCGGCGGCTTCATCGGCGCCATGGATGTGGCGATGAATGCCAACGCCGTCTCCGTCGAAAAATCCATGCGCCGGGCGATCATGTCCTCGTGTCATGCCTTTTGGAGCCTTGGCGGCCTGCTCGGCTCGGCGATCGGCGGTCTGTTGATTTCGCGTTGGGGCGTTCTCGGCCATGCCGAAGCCTCGACCGTCATCGCCGCCCTGTTCCTGATGGTCGCGTGGCCGATGGTTCTCAGCGATCAGCCGCATCATGACGAGGCCAAGCCGAAGGCAAAGCTGCCGATGATCCCGCTGCCCTGGCTGCTCGGTATCGTCGCACTGTTCTGCATGGTGCCGGAAGGCGCCGTCCTCGATTGGAGCGCGCTCTATCTCAGTCAGGAAAAAGGCGCGTCGGTGGCGCTCTCGGGCTTCGGCTTCGCCGCCTTCTCGGCCACAATGGCGACCATGCGCTTTGCCGGCGATTTCGTGCGCGATTGGCTCGGCGCCATCAGGACGCTGCGTGTCTGCACGGTCTTTGCCATCGTCGGCATGCTGACGGCGGCGCTGGCGCCGAGCGCCGAACTCGCCATCCTCGGCTTTGCGCTCTGCGGCATCGGCATTTCCAACATGGTGCCGATTGCTTTTTCTGCCGCCGGCAATATTCCCGGCCTGCAGCCGGGCATCGGTATCTCCGTCGTCACCACGCTCGGCTATTCCGGCATGCTGGTTGCACCTTCGGCCATCGGCTTTGCCGCCGAACATATCGGCTTCTCGCCGGTGCTGATGGCACTGCCAGCGCTGCTGCTGGTCGTGCTGGCGCTATCGTCGCTGGCGCGCTACGCTGACGGCATTGGAGATGCCAAGCATTAATTTCGTCGCTTTTGCTCGGTAACCGGTGGATCCCGGCCGATCAAAAGAGATGTCCGGAGCGGTTGACAACGACCGCTTCGTGATCCACCTGAAAGGCACCCGTTTCAAAGGCCTGCGAGAGCTTTCCATGTCGTCCGCCACCGATTTCGACCCGAAACCGCGCCGTTCCTCCGTTGCCGTCGATGTCGGCGGCGTGATCGTCGGCGGCGGTGCCCCTGTCGTCGTACAGTCCATGACCAATACAGACACGGCCGATATCGACTCGACCGTGGCGCAGGTGGCGGCTCTGTTCAAATCCGGTTCGGAGCTGGTGCGCATCACCGTCGATCGTGATGAAAGCGCTGCCGCCGTACCGAAAATTCGCGAGCGGCTGCTGCGTCTCGGCATGGATGTGCCGCTGATCGGCGATTTCCATTATATCGGCCACAAATTGCTTGCCGATCATCCGGCCTGCGCAGAGGCGCTGGCGAAATACCGCATCAATCCCGGCAATGTCGGCTTCAAGGACAAGAAGGACAAGCAGTTCGCCGAGATCATCGAGATGGCGATCCGCTACGACAAGCCGGTGCGCATCGGCGTCAACTGGGGTTCGCTCGATCAGGACCTCCTGACTGCGCTGATGGACAAGAATGCCGCCGAGGGCTCGCCACTGTCGGCCCGGCAGGTGACGCGCGAGACGATCGTGCAATCGGCGCTGATCTCCGCCGATCTTGCCGAGGAAATCGGCCTGCCGCGCAACCGCATCATCCTGTCGGCCAAGGTCAGCCAGGTGCAGGATCTGATCGCCGTTTATTCCATGCTGTCCGAGCGCTCCGACCATGCGTTGCATCTCGGCCTCACCGAAGCCGGCATGGGCTCCAAGGGTATCGTCGCTTCGTCCGCGGCCATGGGTTATGTGCTGCAGCACGGCATCGGCGACACGATCCGCGTTTCGCTCACACCGGAGCCGAATGGCGACCGTACCCGTGAAGTGCAGGTGGCGCAGGAGCTGCTGCAGGTCATGGGCTTCCGCCAGTTTATTCCCGTCGTCGCGGCTTGTCCCGGCTGCGGCCGCACGACGTCGACGGTCTTCCAGGAACTGGCGCAGAACATCCAGAACGATATCCGCAAGAACATGCCGATCTGGCGTGAGAAGTATCCGGGCGTGGAAGCGCTCAACGTCGCTGTCATGGGCTGCATCGTCAACGGTCCCGGCGAAAGCAAGCATGCCGATATCGGCATATCGCTGCCCGGCACCGGCGAAACGCCGGCTGCTCCCGTCTTCATCGATGGCCAGAAGGCCATGACGCTGCGCGGCCCGAACATCGCCTCCGATTTCGAGGCGCTTGTTGCCGACTATATCGAGAAGCGCTTCGGCCGGAAGGACGTCGCGGCGGAGTGATCCGCCGCTGCGGCCGTGCTATCAGTTTGCTTTCAAATGGTTTGATCGGAAAGCCGCTACGCGGCTTTTCCGGAATGGCTTCAGATATTGCTGGTCAGGAGCTTGATGCCAGCAAAGCAATAGAAGCCGGCCATGACCCCCTCGATCCAGCGACGCGCATTGCGGTAGACCTTGAGGGCATGCGATGTCGAAAACAGGATCGCATAGCCCATGAAGATCACGAAACCGGTGCTGCAGCACACGGCGATGATCAGCGCCGCGACGGAGGCTGGCGCACCTTGAGGCATGCCGAGCGCGATGATGGCGAGCCAGGCGAAGATCGCCTTCGGGTTGG
Source organism: Rhizobium sp. NPDC092011 (assembly GCF_044756305.1). Lineage (NCBI taxonomy): Bacteria > Pseudomonadati > Pseudomonadota > Alphaproteobacteria > Hyphomicrobiales > Rhizobiaceae > Rhizobium > Rhizobium sp. NPDC092011. The sequence goes on along the minus strand of NZ_JBIVSO010000004.1, from coordinate 416,282 downwards.
TGACGTGGATGCCGTAGCCGCGTAGAATCAGGGATTTGAAGCTGGGTGTTTTCGGCCCCTCTGCAGAGGTCGTCAGTTCTCCATTTGCACGGACGGCGCGAAACGCCTTGTAGGCGAGATAAAGCAGATAGAGGCCGCCGAAGATCTTCAGCAATTCCAGCGCGACGGCGTAGGTCTGCAGCAGAGTGGCAAGCCCGGCGCCAGCGGCAATCGCCCATGTCAGCGATCCCCCAAAAATGCCGAGCGAGAGGGTCATGCCCGCCTTGCGGCCGTGTGTCATCGACGTGCCGATGATGGCCATGATGGCCGGGCCTGGACTGACGACGGCAATGATGTAGGCGAGGTAGGCCGGCAGGATCTGCGGCAGATAGGCAAGCGCTTCGCGCATGGTGGGCATCCCGGGAGATCGGCCGACGCGAAGAATTTCGCGTCCAAAGGTCAATTCGGATGCGGAATTTGTCACAGAACCCGGCGAAAATCACCCTCCGGCAGCCGGATTCTTGTCATGGTGACATTCGCCGAGTTTGGCTGGCCTGTGACCGGGCAAGATGATGGGAGAGGAGCTCAGCTCCTGCGGTTCGCCACGAAGCGGGCCGTCTCGGCCAGAATGGCTGCCTTGTCGCCATAGGGGGATAGCAAGTCGCCGGCTTCGCTGACCAGTCTGGAAACGGTGGCTTCAGCCCATTCCTGACCATGCAGGCCGACCAGCGTCCCCTTGCCGCGCGCGGCATCCTTGCCCGTCGCCTTGCCCATGGTGGCGGCGTCAGCGGTGAGGTCCAGCAAGTCGTCCGCCAACTGGAAGGCGAGGCCGATCTTTTCGCCGAAGGTGCGAAGGCGCTTTCGGTCTTCGATGGAAGCGCCTGCGATGATGGCGCCGGCTTCGCAGGCAAAGCGAATGAGCGCGCCGGTCTTCATCGCCTGCAGCGTCGTGATGCCGCGTTCGTCGGGCGTTTCCTTTTCTGCGGCGAGATCGAGCGCCTGACCGCCGGCCATGCCGCCGATCCCGGCTGCGCGTGACAGCGCCAGCACCAGCGCCATTTTCCGCTCAGCGGGCAAATTCGTTTCCGGGGCTGCTATGATGTCGAAGGCGTAGGTCAGCAGGCTGTCGCCCGCCAGGATCGCCGTGGCATAATCATAGGCGATGTGCACGGTCGGCTGGCCGCGGCGCAGGTCGTCGTCGTCCATGGCCGGCAGGTCGTCGTGAACGAGCGAATAGCAATGCACGCATTCGAGCGCCGCACCAATCCTGAGCGCCGCATCCGCGTCCCCGCCGAGAAGTGCAGCGGATTCCATCACCAGAAACGGCCTCAGGCGCTTGCCGCCATTCAGCACGCCGTGGCGCATCGCTTTTAGCAAGCGCGCGGGGCGAACGATCTCGTCATCGAGGCTGGCATCGGCCAAAAGCCGGCTGAGGAGGGCTTCGATCTTGCCGGAGTTTTCCTTGAGGAGGTGCTCGAATGAAGGGTGGGTGCTGTCCATGGCGGCTGTTTGGCATGAGAGGCGATTGCTGGCAACGAGAATTGTCAACAGCGGCGTGGGGAATGACGTCGCACTCTGGTCATCGCTTTGTGTAGACGGTATGACGAGTGCAGCATCAGAGCGTTTCCCGGATGCATTGAGAGTGCACCGGGATGGAGCGACCGTGGACGTCAGGCAATTGGACATATCGACGGACAATGAAGAGGAAGCCGAGGTGCCGCGACGGTCCTCTTTGTTGGCGCGCTTCCGTGCCCGTCCGCTTTGGCAGCGCATCGTCCTCGTGGTGATCGGCCTGTTTTTGCTGCCCTATCTCTTCATCTTGTTCTACGTCCTGCCGTTCATCCATCCAGTCTCGACGCTGATGATCGGCGACGCGGTAACTTTCCAGGGATATGATCGCCGCTGGGTTCCGCTCGAAAACATCGCGCCCGTGCTGGTGAAATCCGTCATGGTCTCGGAGGATGGGCAGTTCTGCTTTCATGGCGGCGTCGATTGGGGAGAGATGCGCATGCTCGTCCAGGAGACGATGCGGGGCAAATCCACGCGTGGCGGCAGCACCATCCCGATGCAGACGGTGAAGAACCTGTTCCTGTGGAACAGCCGCTCCTTCGTGCGCAAGACGCTGGAATTGCCGTTGGCGGTTTCCGCCTCCACCATCTGGTCGAAGCGGCGGATGATGGAAATCTACCTCAATATCGCCGAATGGGGCCCTGGCATCTACGGTATCGAAGCGGCGGCGCGCTATCATTTCAAGGTGCCGGCTTCCAAGCTGACGGGCCGCCAGGCGGCGCTTCTTGCCGTCTCTCTTCCGAACCCGATCGATCGGGTCGCCAGCAGGCCGGGGCGTGGGCTCAGCCAGCTCGCCTCACTGATCCAGCGCCGTGCGCGCAATGCCGACGCATACATCAAATGTCTTTATGATTGAGATCAGAACTTGTCGTTCGATCGCCTGATCGTCATCTGGCATTCTTGACCATGACGTAAGGGCGGATGATCTGCCAACGAAGATCGGACGCACCCATGGATTTCGACGCTTTTTCTCCCGAGCTGCTCAAATATGCCAAGAGCTTGCATCCGGAGCCGCCGCGCTATCTCGGCACGCGCTACGATCGTTCCGGCGTGTTCAAGCCTGAACCCGGCAATACGATCGTCTGCCATGTGACGGAGGGATCGCAGACGCAGCGTGCGATGGTTGCCGCCCGGCAAAAATATCTCGATATGCCGGAGGCCGGACAATTCGCCTTCACGCCGGTCTCAAGCCTGCACATGACCTTGTTTCAGGGCATCATCGAATATCGCCGCAGCCGGCCCTTTTGGCCTGCCGATATCGCGCTCGATGCGCCGATCGACGAGGTGACCGAGATCATGGGCGAGCGCCTGAAGGCCTTTTCCATGCGCGATCCCTTCAAGGTGGCGGTGACGAAGGCGCGACCGAGCGGTCTTCTGGTCGACGGGGCAACGGAGGCGGACCGCAGGACGATGCGCGCCTGGCGCAATGCGCTGGCGGATCTTTTCGGTTATCGCCATCCCGACCACGAAAGCTACCCTTTCCACATCACGTTCGCCTATGCCATCGAGCGGCTGGTGGACGAGGCGCTGCCGCGCTGGCAAGCTATGCTGGACGAGGTCGCCGCTAAGCTTCGTGCTGAGGTGCCCGTTCTGGAGTTGCGGCCGCCCGCTTTCTGCTCGTTCGAGGACATGAATCATTTCGAGGAGCTCCTCGTGTTTGAATTCCAGGACTGACAAGGAAACAAGAATCATGGACAAGCTGACCCTCTACATCGGCAACAAGAATTATTCCTCCTGGTCGTTTCGGCCATGGGTCGCGCTGGAGGGTTGTGGCATCGCCTTCGAGGAAGTGTTGATCCCGTTCGATTTTCCAGCTGGCAATCCGCAGATCCGCGAGGTTTCACCGACCGGCAAAGTGCCGATGCTGGACCATGGCGGCTTCAAGGTCTGGGAGTCTTTCGCCATCATCGAATATGTGTCCGAACTCTTCCCCGATGCCGGTCTGCTGCCACGGGATCGGCAGGCGCGGTCCCTGGCGCGTTCCTACAGCATGGAGATGGTTTCGGGCTTCAGCGCCTTGCGCGGCAATTGCCCGATGAACATGCGTCGTCCGGTTGGCCGCCCAAATCTGCCCGGCGAGGTCATGAAGGATGTGGCACGCATCGAAACCATCTGGCACGAAGCCCGCTCCCGTTCCGGCGGTCCGTTCCTGTTCGGCGCTTTTTCCGGCGCCGATGCGATGTTCGCACCGGTCGTCAGCCGCCTCGAACGCTATGATATCGCCGTGTCGGCCGAGACAAGGGCCTATATGGCTGTTATGAAGGCGCTGCCTGCCTGGAAGAAATGGGAAGAGGCGGCGCTGAAGGAAACCTGGATCGTTCCGGAAGATGAGGACTGAAGGCCGATTCGATCGGATTCCGGCGCGCCGGGCAAAAAATGCTGGAAGGGACTGGTCAAAGCCCCGTAAGCCATGTATAAGCCCGCCCAAATTCCGAAATTGATGCATGTCTATTTCGGCCGCCTGGCTGGCCGCGGATATGTTTCGTCCGCCAATTGGAGTAACGAGAATGGCTGTACCGAAGAGAAAAACGAGCCCGTCCAAGCGCGGTATGCGCCGCTCGGCTGACGCACTGAAGGCTCCGACCTATGTCGAAGACAAGAACTCCGGCGAACTGCGCCGCCCGCACCATATCGATCTGAAGACCGGTATGTATCGCGGTCGTCAGGTTCTGACGCCGAAGGAAAGCGCATAATTTAAGCGCTGCCTCGATGGCATGAATAAAAAGGCTGGCGTTTCGCCAGCCTTTTTCTGTTTGATCTGTGCATGCCGCGGGTGAAAGCGCGCGTCTCTGCAGGCCGAAGCTCCGTTAATCCTCTATCGCTTTCAGGGCATCCCCCCGCAAGGGAGATCGCTGAAATATGCTACCCACCATCGTCAAACCTACAAACCGCAGTTTCCATGGCTTCGCCATTTGCTTGAGGTGAGAGGGATCTGCGAGTTACCGATCCCCCCTGCTGGGAGACGTCAAGTCGGGGACAGAGGGGGCTAAGAGCTCTCCGTAAGCGCACTGATGCGCCGTATATCTCACAAACTATCCAGCTTGCTCTGCATGGCGCGCAGCTGTTCCTTCAGCTCATCGATGTCCTTGGCTTCCGCCTTGCGCGTTTCCTTGGCTGGCGGCTTCATGAAGGGCGAGAACATCTGCATGGCCTGCTGGAATATTTCGGTGTTTCGACGAACTTGTTCCTCGACCATCTGCATCGGCAATTGCAGGTTCTTGCTAAGCGGCGTCTCGCCGAAGGCGCGGTTCATCTGTTCGCGCATCTGCGTCTGCTGCTCGGTGAAGGCGCGCATGGAATGCTCGAGGAAGCTCGGCACGACCATTTGCATCTGGTCGCCGTAATAGCCGATCAGCTGACGAAGGAAGGAAATCGGCAGCAAAGTGTTGCCGGTCTTTGATTCCTGCTCGAAAATGATCTGAGTCAGGACCGAATGCGTGATGTCTTCACCGCTCTTGGCATCCTGGACAGTAAACTCCTCACCCTTCTTCACCATCTCCGCCAGGTCGTCCAGCGTCACGTAGGTGCTGGTTCCGGTATTGTATAGGCGGCGATTGGCGTATTTCTTGATTACGATCTGGCCGTCATTCTTCGCCATTATCAGTCTCCTGGCCCCGTCTGATTGTATGGAATACTCCTCCACCGCTGAGTGTAGACGCAAAAGAAGCTTGGTGACAATCGCTTTGTGCGATGCGGCAAGCCCTTTCCTTTGATTGGATTTTTTGCGGGCAATGACGGCTTCATGAAATCTGCGCGCCGGAAATTCTTGCTGTTTGACTCGGACGCAAAGCTTTGACAGTTTCGCCTCATATATATGTTCATCCTGTGAGGAGGCTTCCATGAGCAATTCATCCATCGTTGTCGCCAGCGCGGCCCGTACAGCCGTCGGCTCGTTCAATGGCGCGTTTGCGGCGGTTCCCGCTCATGAGCTTGGTGCTGCCGCCATCAAGGGCGCGCTGGAACGCGCAGGCGTCGATGCCAAGGAAGTCGACGAAGTGATTCTCGGCCAGGTGCTGCAGGCCGGCGAAGGGCAGAACCCTGCCCGGCAGGCTGCCATGAAGGCCGGCATTCCGCAGGAAGCGACCGCCTGGGGCGTCAACCAGCTTTGCGGCTCGGGCTTGCGCGCCGTGGCGCTCGGCATGCAGCAGATCCTGACCGGCGATGCGAAAATCATCGTCGCCGGCGGCCAGGAATCCATGTCGATGGCCCCGCACGCCGCTAATCTTCGTGCCGGCACCAAGATGGGCGACATGAAGATGATCGACACCATGATCAAGGACGGCCTGACGGATGCCTTCTACGGTTATCACATGGGCATCACGGCCGAGAATGTCGCGCGTCAGTGGCAGCTTTCTCGCGAGGAGCAGGACCAGTTCGCCGTTTCCTCGCAGAATAAGGCGGAAGCGGCGCAGAAGGCGGGACGCTTCAAGGACGAGATCGTTCCCTTCACCATCCAGACGCGAAAGGGTGACGTAACCGTCGATGCCGACGAGTATATCCGCCATGGCGCCACGCTGGACGGCATGGTGAAGCTGCGTCCGGCCTTCGACAAGGAAGGCACAGTCACCGCCGGCAACGCTTCCGGCCTCAATGACGGCGCCGCTGCCGCCGTGCTGATGACCGAGGCGGAAGCCTCGCGCCGCGGCATCCAGCCGCTCGCCCGCATCGTCTCCTGGGCAACGGCCGGCGTCGATCCGCAGATCATGGGCACCGGCCCCATTCCGGCATCCCGCAAGGCGCTGGAGAAGGCTGGCTGGTCGGTCGGCGATCTTGATCTCGTCGAGGCCAACGAAGCCTTTGCCGCCCAGGCCTGCGCGGTCAACAAGGATCTCGGCTGGGATACGTCGATCGTCAACGTCAATGGCGGCGCCATCGCCATCGGTCATCCGATCGGTGCATCCGGTGCGCGCGTTCTCAACACGCTGCTGTTCGAAATGAAGCGCCGCGGCGCCCGCAAGGGACTTGCCACGCTGTGCATCGGCGGCGGCATGGGTGTCGCCATGTGCTTCGAGGCGCTCTGACGCCTCGCCAGTAATATTTTCCGGAAGAAGTGGTGAAGAGAGGCGGAGCGGGCGACCTCACGATCGGTTGTCACGTCTCCGTCGCAACAAAGGGGAGTGGCACATGAGCAGAGTGGTATTGGTAACCGGTGGAACGCGCGGTATCGGGGCGGCCATTTCAATGGCGCTCCACAATGCGGGTTACAAGGTTGCGGCGACTTACGCCGGCAACCAGGAAAAGGCTCATGCTTTCCACGAGGTCACGGGTATCTCCGTCTACAGGTGGGATGTGGCTGATTATGAGGCGTGCGGCAAAGGCATCGCCAAGGTGGAGCACGATCTCGGCCATGTGGAGATCCTGGTCAACAATGCCGGCATCACCCGCGACGCGATGTTCCACAAGATGACGCCGCAGCAATGGCACGAGGTCGTCAGTACCAACCTCACCGGCCTGTTCAACATGACCCATCACGTCTGGCAGGGCATGCGCGATCGCAGCTTCGGCCGTGTCATCAATATTTCCTCGATCAATGGTCAGAAGGGTCAGATGGGGCAGGCCAACTATTCGGCCGCTAAAGCAGGCGATCTCGGCTTCACCAAGGCGCTTGCGCAGGAGGGCGCTGCTAAGAATATCACCGTCAACGCCATTTGCCCCGGCTATATCGGGACTGAAATGGTGCTTGCCGTGCCGGAGAAGGTATTGAACGAGCGTATCATTCCGCAGATTCCGGTCGGGCGTTTGGGTGAGCCCGAGGAAATCGCACGCATCGTGGTTTTCCTTGCCAGCGACGATGCCGGCTTCATCACAGGATCGACCATCAGCGCCAATGGCGGACAGTTCTTCTCTTAAGGTGATCTCTATATCTTCGGGATTGCCGGGTTAGCCCGGCAATCATCCCCGGCCTGAGTTGGCCGAACGCCGGTCCCGCGGCTTGAATTCCAATACAACAGCTTCGAGCGCCGGACGGCGCTTTTCCTTGTCGCGGGCCCTTGCCGCGCTGCCGAGCGCGTAGAAGGTCGTGCCGACGAATACCAGTGCTGCAATGCTTGCGATAATTGCGGCCATGATGCCGTTCCTTCTCAAAACACTGCTTTCTCCCCGCAGCCTATCGGTGCGGGAAGAGAATTGTCTCAGCAACTTCAGTCTCAAGCATCCGGCGTGCGGGGAGCCTGAAGATCACATGACCGACCGATCAGGCGGTTGGTCATGTGACGATGCTGTTAGCGGCAACGAGCTTCGTAACGGCGGCCGTAGCGGTCGCGATAGATGCAGTAGCCGCGACGATCTTCGGACTGTCCGATGAGGTTGCCGACGAGGCCACCTGCGACAGCGCCGACGGCTGCGCCGCCCCAGCTATGCGTGGCAACGCCGCCGATCAGCGCGCCCGTACCTGCGCCGATGGCCGTGCCTTTTTCGGTTGACGTGCACGACGCCAGTGCGCCGACGAGGGCGATCGCGACGATGATCTTCTTCATGATGTTAGCTCCCTGGTGTTTCGAGGTTTTCAACAATGATCTGCGGATCAGATCCGCCCCATCAATAGCAGAATAAGGACAATGACGAGAACAAGCCCGAGACCACCCGACGGGCCGTACCCCCAAGCGCGGCTGTAACCCCAGCTAGGAAGTGCGCCAACCAGCAGCAGAATCAGTATTATGAGCAATACCGTACCAAGCATGATATGTCTCCTCTATGTCCGTCGCTGGAAATAGTCCCCCGGGGCCTAAGCCACCTAGCGATATGCCTCAGCGTCTCCGCCATATCCACTCGTAGGAAGTGCGGCCGGAGTTCCCTGTATTTCTGCTGTAGAAACTTATTTCCTCGAAAATTGTTCCGGCTGAGAAATAAAAATCCTCACTGCGGACTGTTTCCATGGTCAGCAAAATATTAACGGGCGGCCTCAGATAGGCTGTGATGGCCGAGATGTGCGAACTGGCTCTATGGTTATAATATAGTTAAAATACAATGGGTTGTGGTGAACGAAACGGGAAAACGGCGACGTCAGCGATTCGTCGATGATTCGTTCTGCATTTGGGCTTTGGTTAACATCGAAGCCGCCAGGACCAGGGCTCTGCTCCCAGGCGGGGGTGGGAACAAAGGCGAGGCATCAGCCGATAGGTGCCGCCCATAGTCGCCGCAAAGTAGCGTTCGGGCGTTTCAATCGTTAACGACGGCGCCTTTACGAGCGGCCTACCGCCGATCGCAATTCTCCATGTCGCGATATCATCAATCCGGGGCTACCATATATAGCCGTGAACAAATGAAATACGCGGGTGAAACAATGATTCGTCGCCGATTCGTTCCGGCTTTGATCGAAGTGTTAATGCGCACATCTTATGATTGTATCAATTGATTTTTATATTTGCGCTCGCTGAAAGGTTAATCGCAATCCAGGATTCGGTGCGAATCACGGCTTCAACCCTTCAGAGTCCTGTGCGATTTCGGCAGGGAGACACCACATATTGTGGAGAACAAAGGAGGAATCGGTTGGAATCGCCGATTCGTCGCTGATTCGTTCAGGCTTTGGCCCGAATCTTAACCGGGCGGTCGAATTCGTGAAAATATCGATATTTTACAAATGATTAACCAAAAGTGCATCGGGATAGCAGGCGACTTCGGACGTGTTGCGAGACTCGCCGTGCCAGAATGAAGGTGGGGAAATTGTGATTCAGTATCTGGTGGGACTCTATGAATTGAAATCCACATATAGTAGTGAACGAATAGGGAACGTGATTGAGTCAGCGATTCGTCTCCGATTCGTTCTCAGGCTGTTCCGGAATCTTCAAGACTCGTATGGGCTGTATCGATAATGTAGCTTTTGGTTGAGGCGACTCATTGTGAAATCGATTGTTGCGGCTGTTGTTTTTTCATTCAGGTCTTGCCTTTGTCACATATGGTCGTCATCTCTTCCTTTCTTCCAAGAGGAGCTTGCTGATCGGAAGACGGTAGTTTCTCGCCCATGCATGGACCAATGACTAAAAATTCGCAGCCTATGATCCTGAGCGGACGCGGCGTAACCGCGGTGCTCGGACCGACCAATACCGGCAAGACCCATTATGCCATCGAGCGTATGGTGGCGCACGGCAGCGGCGTTATCGGCCTGCCGCTGCGGCTGCTGGCGCGCGAGGTCTATACGCGTGTGGTCGAGAAGGTCGGGGCGCAGCACGTCGCGCTGGTGACGGGTGAAGAAAAGATATCGCCGCCCAACGCGCGCTATTCGGTGTGCACGGTGGAGGCCATGCCGCGCGAGACGCGCGCCGCCTTCGTCGCCATCGACGAGGTGCAGTTGGCGGGTGACCTCGAACGTGGCCACATCTTCACGGACCGCATTCTGCATCTGCGCGGCCGGGACGAGACGTTGCTGCTCGGCGCCGGCACGATGCGGCCTATCCTCGAGCAGCTCCTGCCCGGGATCACCGTCCTTGAGCGGCCACGGCTTTCGCATCTTTTCTATGCCGGCCAGAAGAAGATCACGCGCCTGCCACAGCGCACCGCGATCGTCGCCTTTTCCGCCGACGAAGTTTATGCGATCGCCGAACTCATCCGCCGTCAGCGCGGTGGCGCCGCCGTCGTGCTCGGGGCACTCAGCCCACGTACCCGCAATGCCCAGGTCGCGCTCTATCAGGCCGGCGACGTGGAATATCTGGTGGCGACCGATGCAATCGGCATGGGCCTGAACCTCGACGTCGATCATGTCGCCTTCGCTCAGGATCGCAAATTCGACGGCTATCAGTTCCGCAATCTCAATCCGGGCGAGCTCGGCCAGATCGCCGGCCGTGCCGGTCGTCACCTCAAGGACGGCACTTTCGGTGTGACGGGCCAGGTCGATCCTTTCGATGACGAGCTGGTACGCCGGATCGAAGGGCACGAGTTTGATACGGTGAAGGTGTTGCAATGGCGCACCAAGGATTTCGATTTCTCCTCGATTCCCGCGTTGCGCAGCAGTCTGGAAGACGCGCCACGCGTGCAGGGCTTGACGCGGGCGCTGCCTGCGGTAGACCAGCAGGCGTTGGAATATCTGTCACGCGATCTGGAGATTGTCGATCTTGCCAACAACCCGGCCCGGGTTGAAAAATTATGGGAAGCCTGTGCGCTTCCGGACTACCGGCGCATTACGCCTGCCCAGCATGCAGATCTCATTGCTACCCTCTTTTCCGATCTTGTGCGCTATGGCACGGTGAAAGAGGATTTCCTCGCTGAACAGGTGCATCGCGCCGATCGGACGGATGGTGAGATCGACACGCTTTCGGCGCGAATCGCGCAGATAAGGACTTGGACCTATGTGTCGAATCGGCCCGGCTGGCTTGCCGATCCGACACACTGGCAAGAAAAGACGCGGGAAATCGAAGATCGATTGTCCGACGCGTTACATGAGAGGTTGACGAAACGCTTTGTTGATCGCAGGACATCTGTGCTCATGAAGCGCCTGAGAGAGAATGCGATGCTGGAAGCTGAAATCAGTGTGAATGGGGATGTCTTCGTTGAGGGACATCATGTGGGACAGTTGACCGGATTCCGGTTCACGCCTATCTCGGGAACCGAGGGGCCGGACGCCAAGGCTGTCCAGGCTGCCTCGCTGAAGGCGCTCGCGCTGGAATTCGAGGCGCGTGCCGCCCGCATGCATGCGGCCGGCAATGGAGATCTTGCGATCAGTGCCGATGGCCTGGTGCGTTGGCTCGGCGACCCCGTGGCGCGCCTGTCGGGTAGCGATCATATCATGCGGCCGCGCGTCATCCTGCTCGCCGACGAGCAATTGACGGGCAATGCGCGTGATCATGTTGCCGCTCGTATCGAGCGTTTTGTGAATCATCACATCAGCACGATCCTGAAGCCGCTCGACGATTTGTCGCGCGCCGAGGATCTGCAAGGCCTTGCCAAGGGGCTGGCCTTCCAGCTGGTGGAAAATCTCGGCGTTCTGTTCCGCCGCGACGTTACCGAAGAGGTGAAGTCGCTGGATCAGGATGGTCGCGCTTCCATGCGCCGTTATGGCGTTCGCTTCGGCGCCTATCATATTTTCGTGCCCGCGCTGCTGAAGCCGGCTCCGGCTGAGCTCATCACGCTGCTCTGGGCATTGAAGAACGATGGTCTGGACAAGCCGGGCTATGGCGATCTGATCCCGGTATTGGCGGCTGGCCGCACGTCTGTTGTCACCGATCCGAGCTACGAGCGCATGTTCTACAAGCTCGCGGGCTTCCGGTTCCTCGGCAAGCGCGCGGTGCGCATCGATATTCTCGAGCGCCTGGCGGATCTGATCCGCCCGCTGCTGCAGTGGAAGCCCGGTCAGGCTTCGCGCCCCGAAGGTGCTTATGACGGCCGCCGCTTCACCACGACGACGGCGATGCTCTCGATCCTCGGCGCAACGCTTGAAGATATGGAAGAAATCCTCAAGGGTCTCGGCTATCGCGCCGATTCCGTGAAGCCGGAGGAGGCTTCGGCCTTCCTCGCTCAGCAGGATGCCAGCGCGGCGCCGGCACCCGCTGCCGAAGCCGTTGCGGAAAGGACCGATCACGACGATGCTGACGCGGCAGGCGACGAGCCGGCTAAGGAAACCGAAGCCGTTGCGCAAGAAGCCGCGCCCGCTGAGGAGCCCGTGGTAACGGACGTTACCGAAGCTGTGGAAGCGACCGCAACCGACGCCGTTGCTGCCGAGCCCGTGGAGCCGAAGCCGGTTCTGCTTTGGCGTCTTGGCGGACGCAGCGATCAGCAGCAGCGCCAAGGCGGCCGGGGTCACGGCGATCGTCGCGGCCAGCAGGGCGAAGGCCGCGGCCAACAGGGCAATCGTCGCGGTGGCGGCGAGCAGGCAAGCGGCGAAGGCAATCGCGAAGGCCGGGATCGCCGCGACGGGCGCGAAGCCCGCAGTGGAGACAAGGGTCCGCGCGGCAACAATCGCGAGGGCGGACGTCCGCAGCAGCAGGGTGGCCGTGGCGAGCGCAACGACCGGCAGGAGCGGGGCGATCGGAACGACCGCAACAACCGGAATGATCGCAATAATCGCGGCGCATCGCAGCCTTTGCGCTTCGAAGCCAAGCCGCCGCGCAAGGAAAAGCCGATCGATCCGGATTCTCCGTTCGCAAAGCTCGCTGCCCTCAAGGAGCAAATGAAGAAATAAGCCATGAAGGACGAGAAGCAGCCATTTTCCGGTTCGCGTCAGCGCATCGACAAATGGCTCTTCTTTGCCCGTATGGTGAAATCCCGGTCGCTGGCGCAAGTCTATGTGCAGAACGGCAATGTGCAGGTGAATGGCGAGCGCGTCGTGCAGCCCAGCCACAACCTCAAGGTCGGCGACCGGATAGAACTTTCTCTCGAGCGCCGCGACATCATCCTCGTCGTGCGGGCGCCCGGCGAGCGCAGGGGGCCTTTCGAGGAAGCCAGGCTGCTTTACGAAGACCTGACGCCACCCCCAAGTGAGACAAAACACCTCACCCCCTTCGAGCAGGCTCAGCGGGCGCCGGGTAGCGGCAGGCCGACAAAGCGCGATCGGCGTGCGATCGATCGTCTGATCTCGGATGATGATTAGAAAACTCTGTCTGCCACTGGCGGTTTTGAAGATTGTTTGTCCTTGAAATTGGCTGATAAAGTCGATACCTCACGATCAACCTGCCGGTAACCAGCTGGACGGCGAGTTTGCGCAATGCGCATTCGTCTGCTCGTTCGGCTCCGTGGAAGGGTGCGACGTTCCAGGTTGCGCAACCGCGGAAGCTAGAGACATTCCTGGAGTGCTTCATGACATATGTCGTGACCGACAATTGCATCCGCTGCAAGTATACCGATTGCGTAGAAGTCTGCCCCGTAGACTGCTTCTACGAGGGGGAGAATTTCCTCGTCATCCATCCTGACGAATGCATCGATTGCGGCGTCTGCGAGCCGGAATGTCCTGCCGAGGCGATCAAGCCCGATACGGAGCCGGGTCTCGACAAGTGGCTGAAGATCAATGCCGAATACGCATCCATCTGGCCAAATATCACCGTCAAGCGCGATGCGCTGCCGGAGGCCAAGGAGATGGATGGCGAGCAGGGCAAGTTCGAGAAATATTTCTCGACGAACCCCGGCGCCGGCGATTGATCGGGGGCGGTGACAGGCCGCCCATAAAGGTGTAGTCGATATTGCACGGAGCGAATCACCACGGCTGAGCCGCATGGTGGTCAACGTGGCCATTTTGGCGCGCGTGAAGCAAATTATTGATTTCCTCAGATTTTTGTGATAGCTTGCTCATACTGATCCACAGCGGCATTTCGCATGCCCAAAACCATCACGAAAGCAAATAACCAATCCGTACGCGGTTTCCCTGCCATATCAACGTTTTGTGTGTCGGGTCTGGGGTCGCGATGGATGGGTTAGTGTTTGCATGAGTCTGGCTGGACCAGGATGAAGTCCTTGACGGTACTTCCGTCTCATCCGGGCCTGACTGACCCGGCCCCGGCCCTTAATCCGGGCGCGTAACAGGGAGTTTTTGAAAAGAATGACGACCCAGCAGAAAAAACCTTCAGCAGCACGCCATGGCTTCAAGACTGGCGAAGCGATCGTTTATCCGGCCCACGGTGTCGGTACGATCACTGCGATCGAAGAGCAGGAAGTCGCGGGTATGAAGCTCGAGCTGTTCGTAATCGATTTCGAGAAAGACAAGATGCGTCTTAAGGTGCCGGTGGCCAAGGCCATGAGCATCGGCATGCGCAAGCTTTCCGAGACGGATTTCGTCGAGCGTGCATTGAAGGTCGTGCAGGGCAAGGCCCGCGTGAAGCGCACCATGTGGTCGCGCCGCGCCCAGGAATATGATGCCAAGATCAATTCCGGCGATCTGATCTCGATCGCGGAAGTGGTTCGCGACCTCTATCGCGCAGAGAACCAGCCGGAACAGTCCTATTCCGAACGTCAGCTCTATGAAGCTGCGCTTGATCGCATGGCGCGCGAAATTGCCGCCGTCAACAAGATGTCGGAAACGGAAGCCGTTCGCCTTGTCGAGACAAACCTCAACAAGGGTCCGAAGCGTGGCAAGGTCATCGAGGAAGACGATTCCCAGGACGAAGCCGCATAAGGCTGAGACAACACATACCGCTTTTAAAAACCCGGCCTTCGTGCCGGGTTTTTTCTTTGGAACCTTTTTTGGTCTACCGCGTTATAGCCTCGTGTTGGCGGTTGGTGTGGGGGCACTCCGGTAGGAGTGTTTCCAGGCAGACCGCTTCATGAACGTTCACGAGGACCGGCCTATGCGTTTTCATTCGAAGCTCCCCGGCGACCTGAAGATGCTTCAATCGTCAGACCCGTTCGATGAGATCGAACTAGACTAGTCATCGATCGCCCGGCGCCGCCGGAGATCGGTCTCCAATTTCGCATTTCATTCAATTGATTTTCATCCGAACGGCAATGTTCGGAAACGATGGCTGCTGCCCTTTTCGTCGACCGCGGCATAGAGACGATTTGAGGCCGAACCCAGGAGATGCATATGACGAATATGTCTGCAGATCGGCGTATGATAAAAGTCGCGATGGCTGCTCCCTATCTCGATCGCGACGAAGAGCATGACCTAGCCATACGCTGGAAGGACCATGAGGATCGCGGCGCGCGCAATCAGATCGCAACCGCCCATATGCGCCTTGTTATTTCCATGGCGGGCAAGTTTCGCAATTTCGGCCTGCCGATGAGCGATCTGGTACAAGAAGGCTATGTAGGTCTGTTGGAAGCGGCGGCAAGGTTCGAACCGGAGCGGGAAGTACGTTTCTCGACTTATGCCAGCTGGTGGATCCGTGCTTCGATCCAGGATTATATCCTGCGCAACTGGTCGATCGTTCGTGGCGGCACGAGTTCGGCCCAGAAGGCGCTGTTTTTCAATCTTCGCCGCTTGCGCGCCAAGCTCGCGCGAAGCGATTCGAACGTCACCGTTCAGGCCATCCATGAGGAAATCGCCGTAACGCTCGGCGTCAGTCTCGCCGATGTCCAGACGATGGATGCACGTCTTTCCGGCAGCGACACTTCGTTGCAGGCGCCGTCGATATCAGGCGATTCCGACAGCGCTGAGCGCATCGATTTCCTGATCAGCGACGAGCCACTTCCGGACGAGCAGGTATCGGACATGATCGACGGCGAGCGCCGCCGCGTCTGGCTCGCATCCGCTCTGAAGCATCTCAACGAGCGCGAAATGAAGATTATCCGTGCACGCCGCCTTGTCGAAGACGGAGCGACCCTGGAGGAGCTCGGCGCCGATCTCGGCATTTCCAAGGAGCGCGTCCGGCAGATCGAAAGCCGTGCAATGGACAAGCTCCGCAGCGCATTGGTCGATGCCGATCCGCGCATGGCAAGCTATGCTTGAGAACAACCTTCTCCCGGTCGGGAGAAGGTAACGACCCCTATTCGGCGATAATCTTGACCTTGTCGCCCGGTGCTATGCTTGCGCCGGTGGGCAGGGCATTGATCAATTTGAACAGGTCGAGCTTGCGGTCGGTGCCCATCATGCGGGCGGCAAGCGTGGTGATTGTGTCGCCGGGCTTTACCGTGACGACGCGGACGCGCAGCGGCTTCAGCGAGGCAGCCTCCTCCGGTGTCATATGCCGGAAGCTTGAGCGCAGCACATTGGCCGTCTGATCCAGCTGGGCGATATTTCCCTTCGGAACGGCCGTCAGGAAACGGAAGATTTGCGTGCGGTCGCGGATCACCGTGACATCGAAATCCCAACGGTCGGCGGAGGCGCGCGCAGTCGCGGCCGGCATGCCGTTGACGGTGATCGACTTGATCGACGAGGGATCGAGGCCGGTTACCCAGCCGCTGGAAATATAGTTCGTCAGATTCTGGTTCTGGGTATCGGCAACACCGTCGAAACGGATGGCGATGTCGCCTGGGCCGGTCGCCATGACGGCTTCGACCTTGTTGTCGATGCGGAAATCGGGCGGCACGTCGAAGCGGATGCCGAGGCCGCCATGCAGGAAGGTCTGGCCGCGCACATAGCCTTCTTCGGGGCTGTCGCCATAAAGCAGGCCGTCAATGCCGCTCAGATAATAGTCGCGCCCGGTATCGCCGACTTTACCTTCCTCACCGAACTGGCGTGCATGCGCCTTGGCAAGATCGATACGCTGCGGCGTGCTCGGATGGCTCGATAAGAAGTCCAGACTCTGATCGGCGTCGGAATTGGCCGTCATGAAACGGCTGTAGTCTTCCATGGCATTGAGGAAGCGCGCGGCGGCATAGGGGTCGTAGCCGGCTTGGCCGAGCGTGCGGATGCCAATCTCGTCGGCCTGCAATTCCTGCTGGCGCGAGAAGGCGGCGAGACGCAGCTTGCCGCGGGCAAGCGCCTGCTTGCCGGCGAGGTCGCTCGACAGAACTTCGGCAACGACGCGGCTGGCGATGACTTCAGCCTCTTCGCGCTTCTGCCGTTCGATGCCGTGATTGGCAGTGACGTGCGCCATTTCATGCGACAGGACAGCGGCGACTTCCGAGGCGTCATTGGCCAGTGCCAGCAGGCCTCGCGTCACATAAAGATAGCCGCCCGGCAGCGCGAAGGCGTTGATCGACGGCGAATTGAGGATGGTGATGCGATAGGACTGCTGCGGATTCTCCGACACGCTGGTCAGGGCTCCGGCGATGCGGGCAACGAGGCGCTCCGTCTTGGCGTCCTTGTACTCGCCGCCATAGCTGGCGAGAATACGCGGATGCTCGCGAGCGCCCATCTGCGCGCGCGGGTCGTTCTTCTGTACCTCGGAAACGATCTGCGGATTGGCCGAAGGCGAAACGCTCGGTTGATACGACTGATCCATCACCGTTTGACAGCTGTTCAGTATCGCCGCGGCGACAAGGAGCGGGGCCAGGCGGCGCAAGCGGGCTGCGACGGTCACGCTGATCCTTCGTTTTGCTCGTTCGCTCTGCTCGTCTACCAGTGTATCACTCATTTCGCTGCCATGCCGGCTCGGCGCCAAATCCGGTTGATCGTGACCGGGCGGATCATCGTCGCGCGCCGATAGAGGTTGCCTTTACCCCATCGATCCGCATTTGCCCGGACGGTCTCCACCCCTTGCTGTAGCCGATTTTGGCACCGGTTGCATAGCGAGACTCCGTTTAAATGTGGCAGCGTTGTATTTTAGCAAGCATCTCCCTGGACTTTCAGCCGCACGGCGCGACGAAATTAAGGCAAAGCCGGCGGCATGATGCCGCGACGCCGTCAATGGCGGAGAAATGTGGCAAGTGCGGGGATGTCAGCGGTGTTCAGAAAGGCCTCGATCGGGGCTGAAAGTGCGATCCTGCCGCCATCGACAAAGACGGCGTGGTCGGCAAGACGCCGCACCTCGGCCGGGTCGTGCGAGACGATAAGAACCGTATTGCGGGTTTCTCGATGCAGGGTTTTCAGCAGTTCGACCATGCCCGAGCGCAGGCCCGGATCGAGCGCGGCAAAAGGCTCATCCAGCAACAGGATCGGCTTGTCGCGCACCAATGCTCTGGCAAAGGCCGCGCGTTGGCGCTCGCCGCCGGACAATGTTCCCGGTTTGCGGCGTTCGAAGCCGGCAAGCCCAACGCGTACGAGCGCCTCCGAAACCCTTTGCCGATCCCGTGTCGAGAGCTTCAGCGAGGAGCTGATGCCGAGGCCGATATTGGTGAAGAGATCGAGATGAGCAAAGAGATTGTTGTCCTGGAAGACAAGCGATACCGGCCGTTCGGCAGGATGCTTGCCCGTCATGTCCTCTCCGGCAAGCAGGATGCGGCCGCGATCGGGCTGTTCGAAGCCGGCAAGCAGATTGAGAAAGGTGGATTTGCCGGAGCCGGATGGGCCCGCGACGGCAATGATCTGTCCCTGCGGCAAAGCGCAGTCGAAGCGAAAATCATGGGTGCCGAGCCGCAACTCGACGTCGGTCATGGTGATGCTGCGCGAGATCATGGTGCTGCCGTCAGTCATTTTTGTCTGCCTTCGTCGTCGCGCGCGCCCTGGCCCGCCGTGCCGGCGATGGTGAGGAGAAAGCATATCACGCCGAGAATCAGGGCATATCCATCGGCGTCATTGGTGCGGTAGCTGCCGAGCTTGCTGTAAACCAGCCATGGCAGGGTCATCAGGCTGCTGGAGCCGAAGAGGGCGACGGCACCCAGATCGCCAAGCGAGAGGGCCATGGCGAAGGAGAGCGCCGTGAACAGCGGCTTGCGAAGGCCGGGCCAGTCGATCAGCCGCAGGCGCGAAATTCCACGCAGGCCGAGGCTTGCCGCCAGCCGCGCGGTGCGGCGGCGATGCACGGCATAGGCCGGCTCCAGCACGCGGATGACGAAGGGAAGCGACATCAGCGCGTTGATGACGACGATCAGGATTGCGGCAAATCGACTGGGGTCGCCAAAGGGACGCAGCGCCAGGAACCAGCCGGTCGCCAGGACGATCGGCGGAACGAGCAGGATGAGCGAGGAGGCTCCTGTCAGGGCTGCGGCCAGGCCGCGCAATCCCAGCGCGCTCTTGCGTTCGGCAGAGATGACGGAGCGGGCGTGAATGATGGCGAAGGATATGGCGACGGCGAGAAGCCCGGCGGCGAGCGCGATTGCCAGGCTCGTCACCGCCGCCTGAAGAAAGATAGCCTGACCGGCGAGCTTGAAGAGATTGGCTTCGAGGCCGGCAAGGATGACGGATGCGAGCGGCAGGCCGATGAAAAGTGTGGCGGCCAGCAACAGTGCCGCATCTGCCCATCGCGCGCCGCGCATTTGCCCGTCGATGCGCCGTAGCGGTCGGCCGCTCGTCAGGCCATGATCATCCGGTGAGGGAAACAGCGTCATCGCTGCGAGGATGACCAATGTCACGCCGATCTGCAGCAGTGACAGCATCACCGCCCGTCCGGGATCGAAATCGAACCGCAGCGCCTGATAGATCGCCACTTCCAGCGTCGTTGCGGCCGGCCCGCCGCCGAGGGTCAATATCAGCGTGAAGCTGGTGGCGCAGAGCATGAAGATCAACCCGGCGATACCTGGGATAAGGCCGCGCAGCACGGGCCACTCGATGAAGCGGAAGACCGAGCCGGATTTCATGCCGAGGCCGCCGGCCACGAGCCAATATTCCGCGGGGACACGCTCCAGCCCGGCGAGCATCAGCCGGCAGGCGAGCGGCATGTTGAAGAAGACATGCGCCAGCAGAATGCCCGTCAGGCCATAAATGCTGACGGGTTCCGACAGGCCGAGGGCTGCGAGCGCCTGATTGAGCAATCCGCGCTGACCCCAAATGCCGAGCAGGCCGAGCGCGCCGATCAAGACAGGCAGACCCATGGGCACGGCCATCAGCCGGATCAGCCACAGCCGGCCGGGAAAGCGCGGCTGGCGGGCCAAGGCGCGGGCGATGGGCATGGCAAGTGCCACGGATAACAGCGTTGATAATGTTGCCTGCAGCAGCGTGAAGCGCAGCACGCGCAGCAGATAGGGATCGGCGAGCGTAGTGTCGCCGCCGGATTCGATACCGGCGGCAAGCAGGATCACAACGGCGATCCCGACGAAAAGTGCGATGCCAGCAAGGCTGAGCGCCCCACCGGAAATGGCGCGCCTTCTTTCGGATGCCGTGAGCATGGTCGCGATATCAGTTGCCGCTGGTGGCCGTCAGCCACTCGTCGATCCAGGCCTTGCGGTTCTTATCGACGTCAGCGGGGCTCATGAGGAAGGTCTTCGACGGCACCACGAGCTTGCCGAAAGCGTCCGGCAATGGCGTCGAGGTCGCGGAAACCGGCATCATCCAGTTGCTGGTGGGGATGATGTCCTGGAAGCCGGGAGAGATCATGAATTTCAGGAAGTCGCGAGCAAGATCCTTGTTCTGCGACGACTTGATGAGGCCGGCGACCTCGATCTGGATGTAATGTCCTTCGGAGAAGGCTGCCGCCTGATAGCGATCGGTTTTGTCCTCGATCATGTGATAGGCCGGCGATGTCGTGTAGGAGAGCACCATCGGCGCTTCGCCCTTGGTGAAGAGGTCGTAAGCCTCCGACCAGCCAGGCGTTACCGTCAGGATGCGGCCCTTGAGTTTGGCCCAGGCATCGGCTGACTTGTCGCCATAGATCGACTTTACCCAGAGCAGCAGGCCGAGGCCAGGCGTCGAGGTGCGCGGATCCTCGATGACGATCTTCTGCTTGGGGTCACCCTCGACGAGATCCTTCATGCTCTTAGGCGGATTCTTGATCGTCTGCGTGTCGTAGATGACGGCGAAATGGCCGTAATCATAAGGCACGAACACATCATCCTTGAAGTCGCCGGGAACCCTGAGGGCCGATGTGTCGACACCGCTTGCGTCGAACAGGCCGGTATCCTTGGCTTCGTCGACGAGATTGGTATCGAGGCCGAGGACGACATCGGCCTTGGTGCCGGCGCCTTCGAGTTTGAGCCGGGACAGGAGAGCCACACCATCGGTGACACTGACGTAATTGACCGTGCAGCCGCAGGTCTTTTCGAAGGCGGCTTTCACCTTCGGGCCGGGACCCCACTCGGAGGTGAAGCTCTCATAGGTGTAGATGGTCAGCGTCTTGTCGGCGGCAGCGGCAGGCTGGGCGGCGAAAAACGTCGTTCCGGCGGCGAGTGCCAGGCCGGTGATGAATGACATTAGCGAACGGTCGTGCATGACAGCGCCTCCTCTTTGGTTTCGTCTGGAAGGGGAAAAGGGCGCTATGATTTCGTCACGCGTCTAATCCCTCCGCCGGTGTTAACCGGATCAGGTTCCGCGGGTTGGCCGGTGAAAGCCTCTCAGCCAGATATCCGATAGGACATAAGGCACCCCGTTAGAGCGTCGGCAGATTTAGCCCCGTGACGAAGGGATGACAAGGGAAATGATTCGCCTGTCGATTGCAGGGCAGAAAACCAGAGCGCTTCCGCATTTCATTGAAGCGCGAAAACGCTCGTTGTCTTTGTTGTGCGTTCCGGACGGAAAGCCGCTGCGCGTTTTTCCCGGAAACGCTCTACTCGGCAGCTTCCGCTACGGCCGGGCTTTCGTGCTTCTTGCTGGCGCCGGGAAGCTGCACGTTTTTCAGCGTGAGAGACGTCAGCAGACCGAGCAGGCAGATGCCGGCGGCCGTCATGAACAGCGGGCTGAAGGCACTTGCATAGGCGTTGGCGACGGCTTCGCGGGTGGCTTCCGGCAAGGCGGCCATCATCTTCGGCGTCAATTGCTCGATGTCGGCAACGCCTGAAATCGAAGTGCCGACATTCCCGAGCTTGGCGGCAATGATAGCGCCGTAGATAGAGATGGCGATCGACGCGCCGCCCATGCGCGATAGTGTCACGGCACCGGTGGCGGCGCCGACGTCGCGACTGCCGGCAGCATTCTGCACGCCGATGACAGGCACTTGCTGGGCAAGGCCGATGCCGATGCCGTGCAACAGCATCAGGGCGCCGAGGATTGCGATGGACGTTCCGGCATGAACGAAGGCGAGCGAGGCAAAGGCGATCGTGCTGCAGGTGGCGCTGGCGATGGCAAAGGGCTTGTAGCGTCCTCTTGCCGCGATCAACCGCCCGGCGGACAGAGAGCCGCAGACGAGGCCTCCGGTCAGCAGGATGAACAGCAACCCGGTCATCGAGGGCGAAAGTCCCGTCGTGGTCTGCAGGAACAGCGCGAAGTAGTTGACCATGCCGATGGCGACGGCGCCGCTGGTGATCGAGATGATCAACAGAAGTCCGAATGTCGGGTTGCGGAAAAGCGTCATCGGCACGATGGGTTCCGGCGCGCGGCGCTCGATGAAGACCCAGGTGATGGCACAGATGACGCCGAAAGCGATGATGCCGAGACATTGCGGCGACAAGAGCGATCCGAACAGCTCGCTGCCGTCGGCCGCAAGCACGATGCTCGTTGTGGTCAAGGCAAGGACGATTGCACCGGCATAATCGATCTTCGGTCGACGGGCAGGCTTGCGGTAGGGCAGCATGAATGCGAGGCCGGTCAGTACGAGGAAGCCGATCGGCACGTTGACGAGGAAGATCGAACGCCAGCCGAACAGATCGCTCATCGTACCGCCGAGAACGGGACCGACGGCGCCGGAGGCCATCAGAACGAGGCTGGAATAGCTTTGGTAGCGGGCACGTTCGCGCGGCTCGAAGAGGTCGGCATTGACGGCGAAGATCGAGACCATGATGCCGCCGCCGCCGAAGCCCTGCAGAACGCGGGCGGCAATCAGCGTGTTCATCGACACGGCAAGGCCGCAGACGGCGGAGCCGACGGTGAAGATGGCGATCGCCGTCATCATCACATATTTGCGGCCGAAGAGATCGCCGAGCTTGCCGTAGACAGGCATGACGGCGGAAAGGGAGAGCAGATAGGCCGAGCCGATCCAGCCGAAGCGCTCCAGATGCCCGAACTCGCCGACGATCGTCGGAAGCGCTGTCGATACGATCTGGTTGTCGAGTGTCGCCATGAACATGGCCGTCATGAGGAGCAGGAAGAGAATAAGCCGCCGTTTATGGTCCGCCACGAGAGGCGTGAACGTTGTCTGCATATTCATGGGGCAAAAAATCCGAGCTTGGCCGGAGCGTTGCGCTATCGAGCGAATGCGCGGGACGCCCAGTCTTCATGGCCAAAACATATGTGCTATTAGCATATAATTGTCAATGGCAGTTGAATGCTATTTGCATGTTTCGTTTCCGCCCGACCTCTGCTATGGTGGAAAGATGACATCTGTGACGAATACACGCGAAGTTGAAGCCCAGACGCCGGCCGAGGACGAGACGTTCCAGCGCATCGGCCAGGCGATGTTGCGCATGCGTCTGCTGACCGGCCGTCGCATGATCGGCAGGCTTGCCATTCGCAACGTTGCCCCGGGACTCGAGCTTTCGCATCTCGATGTGCTCGATGCCGTGAGGCGGGCTGAGGATACGGGCGAAGTGACCGTCGGCACAATTGCCGAACTGCTGCGCATCGATCCTTCGCGCGCAAGCCGCATCGTCGCCGACATGGTGGCGCGCGGCGTGTTGCGGCGCAAGGCATCGCAGGCGGATGCGCGGCGTATCGTCGTGGTGCTGACTGCACTCGGGCAACGCCTGCTGGCCGATATCCAGGCGCAGAAGCACGCCGTGATCGAAAGCATTTTCGCCGATTGGTCGCCCGAGGATGTCGAGAATTTTTCATGGCTGTTTGATCGGTATGTCACCGGCTATGAACGCATTTTCCAGGACTGCATGAAGGAAACCACCGACTGACCGGCCCGTCTGGGCCGTTCTGGCGAACGGCGCTCTTCCCTAGGTGTAGGACTTTGCGCTATGGGCTTGGCCCATGAACCAGTCCACCACCTTCACCATCCTGCTTGGCGGCGCGCTTCGTCTGACGGACCGGCTGCGTGCTGCTGTTTCCGGCAGCCGTTTCATTGCGGCCGATGGCGGGATGCGCCATGCCATCGCGCTCGGAATCGAGCCGGAACTATGGGTCGGGGATTTCGATTCCACGCCGGCGGATTTGCTCGAAGCCTTTCCCAGCGTGACGAGGCAGCCCTATCCGGCCGCGAAAGCGGCGACCGACGGCGAGATTGCCGTATCGGAGGCGATTGATCGTGGCGCCGTCAGGCTGATCCTGGCCGGCGCCATGGGCGGCGAGCGTTCGGATCATGCCATCCAGCACTTGCTCTATGGACTCCAGCTTGCCGAGAAGGGTTTCGATGTGCTGCTGACTTCGGGCGATGAAGAGGCGGTGCCGCTCCCGCCGGGAAAACTGGAGATGGATCTCCCGGCCGGTTCGCTGTTTTCCGTTCTCGGTTTCAGCGATCTCGATGGCCTGTTCATCGACAATGCCCGCTATCCCCTCAGAGATTTCCATCTGCCTTTCGGAGGATCGCGGACTATTTCCAACGTGGCGGAGGGCCCAGTGCGCTTTTCGCTCGGCAGCGGCAGGGCAGTCGTCCTTGCCCGCCCGTATGATCTTACCGGAGTCTGATCTTGGCCCCTCCCATTCTGAAACTTGACGATATCTTCCTGAGCTTCGGCGGCGCCCCCCTTCTGGCCGGCGCCGGGCTGCAGGTGGAGCCGGGGGACAAGATCTGCCTGGTCGGGCGCAACGGTTCCGGCAAGTCGACGCTTCTGAAGATTGCGGCCGGCCTGGTCGAGGCGCAATCGGGCGAAGTGTTCCGCCATCCGTCGTCGACCGTGCGCTACCTCGAGCAGGCACCTGATTTTGCCGGCTACAAGACGGTCGCGGCCTATGCCGAGGCCGGCCTCGGGCCGGGCGACGATCCCTATCGCGTCACCTATCTCCTCTCGCATCTCGGCCTGACTGGAGAGGAGGATCCGAAAAACCTCTCGGGCGGCGAGGCCCGTCGCGCCGCTCTCGCCCGCGTCATGGCGCCGGAGCCGGATATTCTCCTGCTCGACGAGCCGACGAACCATCTCGACCTGCCGACCATCGAATGGCTTGAAGGCGAACTACAGAAGAGCCGCAGCGCGCTCGTGCTGATCTCGCACGACCGTCGTTTCCTTGAGAAAGTGTCTACGGCGACCGTATGGCTCGACCGCGGCACGTCGCGCCGGCTGGACAGAGGCTTTGGTCATTTCGAAGCCTGGCGCGATCAGGTGCTTGAGGCCGAGGAGCTGGAACAGCACAAGCTCGGCAAGGCGATCGAGCGTGAGGAGCACTGGCTGCGCTACGGCGTGACCGCCCGGCGCAAGCGCAATATGCGCCGCCTCGGCGAATTGCAGGACATGCGATCGCGCCATCGTGGGCACAAGGGTGCGTTGGGTACCGTGCAGGCGGCGGCGTCCGATGCGCAGGAAAGCGGCAAGCTGGTGATCGAGGCTGACAAGATCACCAAGACCTACGGCGATCGCGCCATCGTCACCCCGTTTTCGATCCGCGTGCATCGCGGCGATTGCATCGGTCTCGTCGGCCCGAACGGTGCCGGCAAGACGACGCTTTTGAAGATGTTGACCGGTCAGCTGGAGCCCGACAGCGGCACGGTAAAGCTCGGCACCAATCTTGAGATCGCTACGCTCGACCAGAAGCGCGAAGAGCTCAATCCTGAGGATACGCTCGCCAATTACCTGACAGACGGTCGCGGCGAGAACCTCCTCGTCAACGGCGAACAGCGGCATGTGACCGGCTACATGAAGGAATTCCTGTTTCAGCCGGAGCAGGCGCGCACGCCAATCAGGAACCTCTCGGGCGGCGAGCGCGCGCGGCTGATGCTGGCGCGTATCCTCTCACGACCGACCAACCTCCTGATCCTCGACGAGCCGACGAACGACCTCGACATCGAGACGCTCGATCTGCTGCAGGAAATCGTCTCCGGTTTTTCCGGCACGGTCATCCTCGTCAGCCACGACCGCGACTTTCTCGACCGCACCGTGACATCGACGATCGCGCCCGCCAATCCGGATGATCCCGATGGCCGCTGGATCGAATATGCCGGCGGTTATTCCGACATGCTCGCCCAGCGCAAGGGCGCGATCGAAGAGCGCAAGCGAGCCGAGAAGGCTGCGGAGAAGCCGAAGACTGCCGAAGCATCGCCGTCGTCTAATGATGCTTCGAAAGGCAAGAGCAAGCTCTCCTACAAGCAGAAGTTCGCGCTCGAAAACCTGCCCAAGGAAATGGCCAAGGCAGAGGCCGAGATCGCCGCTCGCGAAAAGAAGATGGCCGATCCGAACCTCTTCACCAAGGATCCTGCAACGTTCAACCGTCTCGCGGTCGAGATGGAAAAGCTGCGCGAGAGCCTCACGAAGATGGAAGAGGAATGGCTGGAGCTTGAAATGCTGCGCGAGGAGCTGGAGGGCTAAGCCGCCGCCAGCTCATCCTATGCGGGTCTATCTATATCAAGAAAAACAAGCGGTTGCGCTCAGCGACAACCGCTTCTTTCCCTGTTGTCGAATTCGATAAACCGTTTATACATTAAGGCATGTTGCCGGACGGAGAGCCGGTTTATACCCCCGGGCCGACGTGGCCCGTGGCGCATGTTGGGGAAGTTCGAAGCGATCTGATTGGAATTTCGCCCCCATGGCGAACAGATCCTTCGTGAAAATTTGCAGGCAAATATCGTGGACGCTTAACGCGGCGGTGCCTCTCACCGTGCGCGGTTTTTCGAGGGGGCCTTCATGCCAGTGCTGCCGCGTGCCATTTTGTTCAGCTGTCTCATCGTTGCTTTCTCCGGAGCTCAGGCGCTTGCGCAGAGCGCGCCGCCGGCTCCGCCCGTAACTGTCGCCAAACCCGTCGTTCGCGATGTCATCGATAGCGATGAATTCATCGGCCGTTTTCAGGCAGTCGATGAAGTTTCCGTGCGCTCGCGCGTCGGTGGTTATCTTCAGGAGGTGCATTTCAAGGATGGCACCTTGGTCAAGCAGGGCGACCTGCTTTTCGTCATCGACCAACGACCCTTCATCACCACGTTGAACGAGTCGACTGCCTCACTGGAGGTGGCGAAATCGTCGCTCACGCTCGCCGATGCGCAGTACAAGCGGGCGGAATCCCTGTCGACTACGGGCAGCCAGTCGGCCTCGACACTGGATGACCGCCGTCGCGATCTTCTTGCCGCACAGGCGAATGTGCGCGGCGCGCAAGCCGCCGTCGATCGCGCCAATCTCGACATGGATTTTACCCGGATTACCGCGCCGCTCAGCGGCCGCATCGACCGGCGGCTGATCTCCGTCGGCAATCTCGTGCAGGCCGACCAGACCGCGTTGACGACGATCGTGTCGCTCGATCCGATCGATTTTTATTTTGACGTCGACGAACGGCGGCTGCTCTCCTACGCCGATGAGGCGCGCAAGAACGGCAGCGCCCTGCAACAGGGCGGCGGCGGGCTCGATGTGACGGTGACGATCGCCGATCCCAAGCAGAAGCCGTTCAAGGGCAAGCTGGATTTCGCCGAAAACCGCGTCGACAACGAAACGGGGACGATCCGCGTTCGCGCCCGCTTCCCGAACCCGGATCTCATCCTTCAACCCGGCCTTTTCGGGCGCGTTCAGGTGCAGGGATCCAACAGCTACAAGGCGATCCTCGTTCCGGACGAAGCCATCGGTTCGGACCAGAACCAGCGCGTGGTTTATACCGTCGACACCGCCGGCAACATCACGCCGAAATCCGTTCGCCTCGGGCCGAAGCTCTACGGCTATCGCGTCATCCGCGACGGCATGACCGGCGACGAAACCATCATCGTCAACGGGCTGATGCGGATCCGGCCGGGCGTCAAGGTTGCGCCGCAGCTGATCGAATTGCCGCAGCAGGCGACGAATGATGAGCCGCCGGCACAGGCCGATACACAGGGGACGGATCAATGAGGTTCTCCCATTTTTTCGTCGACCGACCGATTTTCGCATCGGTGCTGTCAATCGTGCTGCTGATCGTCGGCGGCATCGCCTATTTCCAGCTTCCGGTGGCGCAATATCCCGAGGTTGCGCCGCCCACTATCGTCATTCGCACCTCCTATCCCGGTGCTGATGCGCAGACCATCGCCGATACGGTGGCGACGCCGATCGAGCAGGAAGTCAACGGCGTCGAGGACATGCTCTATATGTCCTCCTATTCCAGCGCCGATGGCTCGATGTCGTTGACGATCACCTTCAAGCTTGGCACCGACCTCGACAAGGCGCAGGTGCTGGTGCAGAACCGCGTGGCCATCGCCGAACCGCGCCTGCCTGACGATGTCCGCCGCATCGGCATCACCACGGTCAAGAGCTCGCCCGACCTGATGATGGTCGTGCATCTCCTGTCGCCGAACAATCGCTACGACCAGCTCTATATCTCCAACTATGCCCGCACGCGTCTACGCGACGTCCTCGTCCGCCTTGATGGTGTCGGCGATGTGCAGCTTTTCGGCGAGCGGCAATATTCGCTGCGTATCTGGCTCGATCCGCAGAAGCTCGCCGCTTATGGCATGACCGCAGGCGATATCGTGCAGGCGCTTCGGGACCAGAACGTGCAGGTCTCCGGCGGCACGATCGGCGGACCGCCCGTCTCGGGTACCAATGCTTTCCAATATACGGTGACGACGCAAGGGCGCTTTTCCGACGCGCGGCAATTCCGCTACGTCATCGTCAAGGCGACAGGCAACGGCCGTCTCGTGCAGCTGCAGGATGTCGCCCGCATCGAACTCGGCGCGCAGGACTATGTCACCAACAGCTATCTGAACGGCAATCCGGCGGTCGCGCTCGGTGTCTTCGCCCGGCCCGGCACCAATGCGCTCGATGCCGCCGCCGACATCCAGAAGACCATGCAGAGCCTGTCGCAGGATTTCCCGCAGGGGCTCGAATATCGCATCATCTACAACCCCACAGACTTCATCGCGGAATCGATCAACGAAGTCTACAAGACGATCTTCGAGGCGGCCGTTCTCGTTGCCATCGTCGTGCTGGTGTTCCTGCAATCGTGGCGGACGGCCATCATTCCGATCGTCGCCATTCCGGTTTCGCTGATAGGCACTTTCGCTTTCCTTTTGGCCTTCGGCTTCTCTTTGAACATGCTGACGCTGTTCGGCCTGGTGCTGGCCATCGGTATCGTCGTCGACGACGCCATCGTCGTGGTCGAGAATGTCGAGCGCAATCTGGCACTTGGCATGACGCCGAAGGAGGCGTCACATGTGACGATGAACGAGGTGGGAACCGCCGTTCTGGCAATCTCGCTGGTGCTGATTGCGGTCTTCCTGCCGACGGCCTTCATTCCGGGCATTACCGGGCAATTCTACAGGCAGTTCGCCGTGACGATTTCTGTCGCGACGGCGATCTCCTGTCTGAATTCGCTGACGCTCTCGCCGGCGATAGCCGCGATCGTGTTGCGCCCCCATGACCATAAGAAGTCGAACAATGTCTTCTCGCGTTTCGGCCGAGCCCTGGGCGATGGATTCAATCGCGGTTTCGAGCGGATGAGCAGCGGCTATTCCTGGATCGTGCGCCACCTCGTTACGACCTGGACAGCGCTTGCATGCGCGCTTCTCGTCTTTGCCGTTCTCCTCGCCGGCACCTGGTATATGGGCAGGATCGTACCGCAGGGCTTCGTTCCCACGATGGACCAGGGCTACGCCATCGTCGTCGTGCAGCTGCCCGACGGCGCGTCGCTGGCGCGCACCAACGCCGTCATCCAGAAGGCGACCGCAATCATCAACAAGACGCCGGGCGTCGAGAATGCCGTCGCCTTTGCCGGCTTTAACGGCGCCACCTTTACCAACGCCTCGAATTCCGGCGTCATCTTTACGCCGTTCAAGCCTTTCGAAGAACGGTTGAAATCCGGCGATACCGCCAGCAAGATCATCGGCACGCTTTACGGTAGCCTCCAGGGCATCCAGGAGGCTTTCATCATCGCCATTCCGCCGCCCTCGATCCGCGGCGTCGGCAATTCCGGCGGCTTCAAGATGCAGATCATGGACCGCGAAAATCCGGACATGCGCCGCATTCTGCCGCTCGCCTACCAGATGATGGGCGCTGCCGCGCAGAACAAGGGCGTGAGCGGCGTCTTCACGACCTTCTCCGCCAACAGCCCGCAATATTTCCTGGCAATCGATCGTGACAAGGCGCGGGCACTGAACGTGCCGATCCCGAATATCTTCGAAACCTTGTCGATCAACCTCGGTACGTCCTACGTCAACGACTTCAATGCCTTTGGCCGCGTCTACCAGGTGCGGGCGCAGGCCGATCAGCAGTATCGTATGGATCGCGACGATATTCTGGCGCTGAAGGTGCGTTCGGCGACGGGCGCGCTGGTGCCGCTCGGTACGCTGGTGGATATCCGCGACACGACCGGACCGGCGCTCGTGCAGCGCTATAACATGTATGTCTCCGTGCCGGTTCAGGGTAATCCGGGGCCGGGCGTCTCCACCGGGTCAGCCCTCGACACCATGGAAGGCATAGCAAAGAACCTGCTGCCGTCGGGCACAACCTTCGAGTGGACGGAGCTTGCCTATCAGGAGAAGCATACCGGCAATACGGCGATCTATATCTTCGCCCTGTCGGTGATCTTCGTCTTCCTGGCGCTGTCGGCGCAATATGAAAGCTGGATCCTGCCGCTCGCCATCATCCTCATCGTGCCGCTCGCCGTCCTTGCGGCGTTGATCGGCGTGCATCTGAGGGGGATGGACAACAATATCCTCACGCAGATCGGGCTCATCGTGCTGATCGGCCTCGCGGCCAAAAACGCGATCCTGATCGTCGAGTTCGCCCGGCAGGCACAGGCGGAAGGAAAGAGTGCAGTGGAGGCGGCGATCGAGGCCAGCCATTTGCGCCTGCGTCCGATCCTGATGACGGCTTTCGCCTTCATCTTCGGCGTGGTGCCGCTGATGATCGCGACTGGCCCGGGTGCCGAAATGCGCCAGTCGCTGGGCACCGCCGTCTTCTCGGGCATGCTTGGGGTGACGCTGTTCGGTCTGTTCCTGACGCCGGTGTTCTATGTCGTCCTGCGCCGGCGGCGCAAGCAGGCTGAGACTGCTGCAGAAGAGCCGTTGTCGAACGACGCAGCGGCACAATAACGACAATTGGGGCGGTTCGGCGTTTCACGGGAATCACTCGACCGCTCCTACCGTTTGCCCAATATGAAAAGCCCGGCGAAACAGCTGCCGGGCTTTTCTGTTCTTGGCTTGGAGCGTCTCGGTTCTTCTTCGAAACGCGAAAGCGCTCTACCTTTTGTTTTCTTGCGCATTCCGAACGGAAAGCCGCTGCGCATTTTCCTGGAAATGCTCAGAGGTGCGGATTGCGCGGTCGATACTTCTTGACCAGCTGCTGGTTGATCTCCTTGGCGCCGGGCATGTTGGCGCTGAGGTAGACGGGCGGATTGCCGTCCTTGCAAAGCTCGGCGGCGACATCGGCGAAGATGGCGTTCAATACCGTGGTGCCGACGGCGGTCGATGCCGGCCCGACCTTTAGCTCCGTGCTCGGCAGATCGATCATGGCGTCGCCCGGCGGCAGGCCGTTATCAAGCACGATATCGGCCAGATCGGCGAGCTTCCTGCGACCATCGGCGATGGCGGAAGAATAGGCGAGCGAGGTGATGGCGATTACCGTGGCGCCGATCTCGCGGCCGTAGTCCGCCGCCTCGATCGGTGCGGCATTGACCCCCGAATTGGAGGCGATGATCAGCACGTCGCCGGGCTGCATGCCGTAGCGTTCGAGAACCGGGCGGATGAGGCCCTCGATACGCTCATAGACCGTGCTGATGACGGCGCCTTCATGCAGCATCGCGGATCCGATGAGCACGGGGATGGTGAAGGCCAGCCCGCCGGCGCGATAATGCACCTCTTCCGCTAGCATGTGCGAATGACCGGTGCCAAAGATGTAGACGCGACGATCGCTGCGCGCTGCCGCGCAAATGGCGGCGGAAGCCCTGGACATGGGCTCGGCAAGCGTTTCGCGCAGGGTTTCCAGCCGGCCGATGAGAGCGGAGAAATAGCTGTCCGTGACTGCGGTCATGCCGAGCCTCCATTTTAAAGCAATTCCAGGAAAAGTGCGCAGCGGTTTTCCGTCCGGAATTGCGTAACAACAAAAGTTTAGAGCATTGCCGGGAAAGCTGCGCGGCCGTTTTCCGTCCGGAATGCGTGAGAACAACAAGATGGAGCGCTTCCGCTATTCAAAGAATGGGCGGAAACGCTCCAATATTTCAGGCCGAAGGCTGGCCGGAGATCCATGTTTCGGTGGCCTCGATACCGTCGTTGATATGAACGAGGTCGGCACGGGCTCCCGGTGTCAGGTGGCCCCGATCCGTAAGCCGCAGGAAGCGGGCGGGATAGGAGGTTGCCATACGCAGGGCTTCCGCCAGCGGCAGCTCGAGCACGTTGACGCCGTAGCGGATGGTGGAGGCCATGTCGACGTCGGAGCCGGCCAGCGTGCCGTCATCCAGCGTCAGCTTCGAGCAATAGCCGCCCTCGGTGCGGTAGACCGTGCGGCCGTTGAGCGTGAAGCTCGGGAGATCCGTGCCGACCAACGACATGGCGTCCGTCACGAAGAACAGCCGTCCTTCACCACGCTTGGCGCGCAGCGCCACTCTGAGCGCCGTCGGCTCGACATGATGGCCGTCGGCGATGATACCGCACCAGGGCGCGGGGTGGTCGATGGCGGCGCCGACGAGGCCGGGTGCGCGATGGCCCATCTGGCTCATGGCATTGAAGAGATGGGTGACGCCGCGGGCACCGGCGTCGAAACGCGCGTTGGCCGCTTCCGTCGTGCAATCGCTATGGCCGATGCTGACGATGACGCCGCCTTCGGCAAGCGCCTGCACCTGCCGCTCTGTCACCTGTTCGGCGGCCATGGTGACCAGCAGCGTGCCGATGGCTTCGCGAGCGCGGATGAAAGTGCGGACGTCGCTGTCTTCGACCGGACGCATCAGTTCGGCGAGATGCGCGCCTTTGCGGGCCGGCGCGAGATGCGGGCCTTCCAGATGCAGGCCAGCGACGCCGCGATTGGCTTTCACGGCTTCGACCGCTGCCTCGATGGATGCGGTGGTTGCTGCAGCGACATCGGTGATCAGCGTCGGCAGCACCGACGTCGTGCCGTAGGGGCGATGCCCCTCCGCGATCATATACATGGATGCGGGCGAGGGCTCGTCGTTGAGCATGCGGCCGCCGCCGCCGTTTACTTGCGCATCGATGAAGCCAGGGGAAAGGACGCCGCCCTTCAGCTGAATGGTTTCGGCATTGTCCGGCACATCGTTGACGCCGGTGATGGCGTGGATGCGGCCGTTGCCGATCACCAAAGCGCTGTCTTCGTGAAAGCGATCGCCATCGAAGATGCGCGCACCTGTAAAGACCCTGTAGTCCATCACATGGTCTCCGTTACCTTGAGGAGGTTAGCCGGCTTGTCCGGATCGAAACCCTTGCGGCGTGTGACCGCTTCGATCAGGCGATAGTAGCAGAGCAGCGATACCAGCGGGTCGAGCAGGCCATTGCCGGTGCTCGGCATGCGCAGATTGATGCCGGCAAGCGGCGCCGTCGAGAAGGAGACGGCGGTGGCGCCGAGCTTCTGCAGGCGCTCCAGCGCCTGAGCGTTGTTGGGGAAGGCGGCATCGTCGGGCGAGAAGGCAACGATCGGGAAGCCCGGCTGCACGAGGCGCATCGGGCCGTGCATCAGTTCGGCGAGCGAGAAAGCTTCCGCATGGATGCCAGCGGTTTCCTTGGCCTTCAAGGCTGCTTCAAGCGCGATGGCGAAGGCGGGACCGCGGCCGCCGGTGTAGAGCGAAGAGGCATTGAAGAGCACGTCTTCTGCCGCCTTGCCGTCGATGCCCGAGGTTGCGGCCAGTGCTTCCGGCAGCTTGGCAAGACCGTCAGCGAGGGCCTTGTCCTGCGAAACCGCGGCGGTAACGCCGGCAAGCGCTGCGACCGAAGCGATGAAGGATTTCGTTGCTGCGACGCTCTGTTCCTTGCCGGCATTGAGGCCGAGCACGATGTCGGCTTCATGGGCGAGGGGGCTGTCGGTGACGTTGACGACGGCGATCGTGGTTGCGCCACCCTTCTTCGCCGCGGCCTGCAGCGCGATGATGTCGGGGCTTCCGCCGGACTGCGACACGGTGAAGTGGATGCCGCCCTTAAGGTGGAGAGGGGCGCCATAAACGGAGGCGATCGACGGGCCGACCGAGGCGACCGGGACGCCGCAGGAGATTTCGAACAGATACTTGAAGAAGGTTGCCGCGTGGTCGGACGAGCCGCGTGCCGCCGTCGTTATCAGCGAGGGGCGAGCGGAGGAGAAGAGTTTTGCAATTTCCGCAAAGGCGGGTTTTTCCTTTTCAAGCAGCGTCGCGACCACGTCGGGCGACTGGCCGGCTTCCGTCAGCATAAGGGATTGGGTGTTGCTCATAGGTCATCTCCAATTCTTAATTCAGTAACAAAATCATAGGCATCGCCGCGATAATGCGAGCGGGTATATTCAACGACGCGTTGGTCGGCGAGGCGAGAGACACGCTCGATCAGAAGCGCGGGCGCCCCGGCCTTGACGGTCAGGATCGATGCGGAAGTGGGGTCCAGCGTCACGGCGGTCAGCCTCTGCTGCGCGCGCACTGGCTTGAAGCCTCGTGCGGCGAGCGCATCGTAGAGCGACCCTTCGGCTATGGCGTCTTCGCCCAGAAACTTCATCGGAACCACGGCGCGCTCGATGGCGAGCGGCTGGCCGTCGGCGAGGCGCAGGCGGTCCAGCCGCAGCACGGGTTCGTCAAGGCCGAGGCCGAGAAGGAAAGTTTCTTCGGGCGCTGGCGGACTGATGGTGCGCTGAAGGATGCGGGCAGCCGGCTCGCGACCACGCGAGCGCATGTCGGCGGAGAAGGAGGAGAGCCGCCAGAGCGGCTGCTCGATGCGCTCGACGTGCTGCGAGACGAAAGTGCCGCTGCCGTGGCGCGATTCGATGACGCCTGAGGCCAGCAGGTCGCGGTAGGCCGTCCGCACCGTGACCCGGCCGATCTGCAGGGCGCCGGCAAGATCGCGCTCGCCCGGCAACGCCGTGCCCGATTTCAGCAGGCCTTCCTGGATAAGCCCGGTCAATGCCCGTGCCAGCCGCTTATAGAGCGGCCCGCTCCCGGTGCCCTCGCCGAGACCGCGATTGTTCAATTCAGCGATCAAACTGGTTCTATCCATGAATGTTATTTAGAACCTATTTAGAACCAATTTACAAGATGAATCTGTTCGCAGGGCAAAAAGAAACGGCCGGGCGTTTGGAGCGCCCGGCCGATGATTGTGAGCGTTGGGCATGCCCGGCTCAGTTCTTGGTGAAGATATAGTCCGTTTCCTGCCGCAATACCTCGCCGGGGCGGAGCACCGCATTGGGGAAGCCTTCATGATTGATGGCATCCGGCCAGACCTGGGTTTCCAGGCAGAAGCCCGCGAACGGCCCGATCTTTTGGCCGTCGTGGCCCGGAACCGGAACGTTGAGCTTGAAGGCGGTGTAGAATTGAACGCCTGGCTCGGTCGTGCGGACTTCCAGCGACACGCCTGAATTGACGCTGCGGGCGAGCACGACGGAGCGCTTGGCCGTGCGCTCGCTGGAAAGGCAGAAATTGTGGTCGTAAAGCGCCTGCTCCGACCCTTCGAAGCGCTTCATCGGCGACATCTCGCGGAAATCGAACATTGTGCTTTCGACCGAGCGGATTTCCCCCGTCGGCACCTGCTTTTCGTCGGTCGGGGTATAGTGATCGGCGGCGATCATGATGTCATGACCAAGCGTGTCGTCGCGGCCGTCGAGGTTGAAATAGGCATGCTGGCAGACATTGGCCAGCGTCGGCTGGTCCGTGGTCGATTCGTAGGTGACAGACAGTTCGCCATTGCCATGCACGCGATAGGTCGCCTGGATCGTGCAGTTGCCGGGATAGCCGGCGCGGCCATCGGGATCGACGATCTTCAGGACGACGCGGTCGGTATCGTGCTCGACGATGGTCCAGTTGCGTTTGGCGATATTGTCCTTGCCGCCGTGCAGGTGGGTAACGCCCTTTTCGTTGAGCTCCAGCTGGTACTGCTTGCCATCCAGCGTGAAGCGGCCGGCTCCGATACGGTTGGCGCAGCGGCCGGGCGTGGCGCCGAAATAGGAGGAGTGGGCGGGATAATCGGGGAAATTGTCGAAGCCGAGCAACAGCGCAGGCTGGTGGCCCTCGAGCCGCAGGTCCTGGATGACGGCGCCCCAAGAGATGACATGCGCGGTGAGGCCGCCACCGACGATCTTGACGCGATAGACGGTTTCCCCATCGGCCGTCGTCCCAAAAGCTTCCCGCTGCAAAGTATTTTCCGTCATATCAGCTCATCCATGGCTATCGAAAAGGCAAGGCCAGACCCTGCCCCCATTCTCGTCGTTCCGCAACCGATCGAGTGATGAAATTTAGGAGCGGTGGTGGGATCAGGGTCTGATTGTGATTTGTTCCCGGAGCGCGGCGCTTCCGTTCGGAGGCGTAAAAGGCTCCTTGGCCTCGGAATCTGCACATCGGACCGACAGGCTACGCGTTGAATGTGCCGCGCGCATGATAGGTTGTCGGTTTCGTCCTCCGGCGATTAGGGCTGGTTCCTGAGAGGTTTGGCTGTCCGCCTACTGAAGACCGTTTTGATCAGTTGGTTCGACCCATCCGCTTTTTCGGCCTTCATGATCACCATCAACCTGTCGCCGCGAACGGCGAGAAGCACATAGAACGCTTTTTGACTGTATTTTTCCACATAGGAGCGCCAGCGCCCCATGCCTGCCGCATAGCTGGCATTTCCATAGCCGCTCGTCTCCGCGGTGGCGCTCCAGCCGTTGCTGGTGCTGATCCTCATAAACCTGCCCTGCCTGATTATTCCGGCGCGACATTTTTCTCGGGCGCCGGTGCTGGAATAAACTTGGTCCCACTGCCCGGAGAAGCCTCCCTCTTCGGATCGTGCCTGCTGCGAGACGAGCAAAATGGTTGCGATGGAGAGAAGCAGTTTCAAAGCGTGGCGCACGCACATCTCCACCGGTTTTCCCAGCGATGCGGGAAGATATCCCCTGCACATTTCCGCAAATGGTTGTGTCTATTTGGTGGCGCCACGGCATGCAAATGCCGATCCGTCAGCGCGACAATTCCTTCGTCGCCTTTTCCAGCCCGCCGAGCGTCAGCGGATACATGCGGTCGCTCATCAGGCGGCGGATGATGGAGATGGAGGTCGTGTAGCCCCAGTCGTTTTCGGGTACGGGGTTGAGCCAGATGCATTTGCGGAAATGGCCGGTTACTCGGCCAAGCCAGGCTTCGCCCGCTTCCTTGTTCCAATGCTCGACAGAACCGCCAGGATGGTTGATTTCGTAGGGGCTCATCGAGGCATCGCCGACGAAGACGACGCGGTAGTCGGGGCCGAAGGTGCGGATGAGATCGGTTGTCGCCGTGATGTCGACGCGGCGGCGGCGATTGTCCTTCCACACGCCTTCGTAGAGGCAGTTGTGGAAATAGAAATATTCCATGTGGCGAAACTCTGATCGCGCGGCGGAAAACAGCTCCTCGACCACGCGGATATGATCGTCCATCGAGCCGCCGACATCGAAAAACATCAATAGCTTGACGGCATTGCGCCGTTCCGGCCGCGTCTGGACGTCGAGATAGCCATGCTCGGCGGTGGAGCGGATGGTGCCGGAAAGATCGAGCTCCTCGGCGGCGCCCTCGCGCACCCATCGGCGAAGTCGTTTCAGTGCCACCTTGATATTGCGGGTGCCAAGCTCGACGCCGTCGTCGAGATTCTTGAAGTCGCGGCGATCCCACACCTTGACCGCGCGGCGATGGCGTGAGGTTTCCTGGCCGATGCGCACACCTTCCGGATTGTAGCCATAGGCGCCGAAGGGCGAGGTTCCAGCCGTGCCGATCCATTTCGAGCCGCCTTGATGCCGGCCCTTTTGCTCGGCCAGCCGCTCGCGCAGCGTCTCCATCAGCTTGTCGAAGCCGCCAAGCGCCTCGATCTCTCTTTTTTCCTCTTCGGTCAGATGCCGTTCCGCGAGCTTGCGCAGCCATTCCTCAGGAATGGCTGACGCTTCGACCACCTCCCCCTCGGCATTGCCGCCGATCGCTTCCACGCCGCGGAAATAATCGGCGAAGACCTGGTCGAAGCGGTCGATAAAGCGCTCGTCCTTGATGAGCGTCGTGCGCGCCAGATAGTAGAAGGCCTCGACGTCATAGTCGGCGA
Organism: Rhizobium sp. NPDC092011; assembly: GCF_044756305.1. Classification (NCBI taxonomy): domain Bacteria; kingdom Pseudomonadati; phylum Pseudomonadota; class Alphaproteobacteria; order Hyphomicrobiales; family Rhizobiaceae; genus Rhizobium; species Rhizobium sp. NPDC092011. The sequence goes on along the minus strand of NZ_JBIVSO010000004.1, from coordinate 378,282 downwards.
TCCCCTCTTCCATTCCCTCAAGCAGCGACAGGAATTCCCGGAGTGTGACCGGAACCTTCGCTTGCCTCAACTTCAGGAAGAAGGGAATGAACAAGCCTCAGGTCCTTTCCAGGCCGATCTCCTCCAGATCATACGGCGTGGTCTGGTAGATCTCGTTGATCCAGTTGCCGAAGAATAGATGGGCGTGGCTGCGCCACCGGTTCTGCGGCGGAATTTCCGGGTCATTATGTGGGAAATAGTTGTGCGGCATCTTGATCGGCACGCCCGCATTCACATCGCGGAAATACTCATCCGCCAGCGAGGTGGAATCATACTCGACGTGATTGAACATGTAGAGCCGGTTGCAGGCCTGCTCGTGCACGAGGCAGACGCCCATTTCGCTCGATTCCATCAGAATCTGCAGGCTCGGCACCTTCTCGATGTCATCGCGGCGCACTTCCGTCCAGCGAGAGACGGGAATGGCGAAGTCGTCGGAGAAGCCGTTGAGGTAGACGGAGGATGGCGCGAGATTCTGGTGGCGATAGACGCCGAAGGCCTTTTCCTTCAGCGTATGCTTCGGCACGCCATGGAAATGATAGGCGGCGGCCATGGCTCCCCAGCAGACGTTCATCGTCGAATGGACATTGGTCGTCGTCCAGTCGAAGATCTGCCGCATCTCGTCCCAGTAGGTAACCTCTTCGTATTCGAGCAGCTCGATCGGTGCGCCGGTTATGATGAAGCCGTCGAACTTGCGGTGCTTCACCTCTTCCCAGGTTTCATAGAAGGAGAGCAGGTGCTCCTCGGAGGTGTTCTTCGCCTTGTGAGCACCGATGCGCACCAGGGAGAACTCGACCTGCAGCGGCGATGCGCCGACCAGGCGCGCCATCTGGATCTCGGTCTTGATCTTGTTCGGCATGAGGTTGAGGAGCCCGATCTGAAGCGGGCGGATGTCCTGACGGAACGCCACCGTTTCGGTCATCACCCGCACGCCCTCGCTCTGGAGGGTTTCGAATGCGGGCAGCGTATCGGGAATCTTGATGGGCATTGTTTCCACTCAACCAAATACAAAAAAACCGGCCGCGATGAATCGCTACCGGTCCGCACGCGGCCCTTTAGCGACTTATTTAACGTGGCTGCAAGCCGGCCGGCCAAATCACCACAGAGCAAAATCCATAAACCCGCTGTCGCGGCGGGTCAATGGGCTAACGGATAGCCGAGAGGCCGCCTCGCCCTTCGAGGCCTCGGCGTTTGCGCTCGCGCTTCAACGCCAAGGCACCTCAGGGTGAGGCGGAGAGAGTTTCCGACATTGCGCGAAAGATCAGACCTCATGGTGAGGAGGTCCGCAGGGCCGTCTCGAACCACGAGGACGGGTGGTTGGCTTCCTTCACTTTCCCTGTCCCCGCGCCATGAACGCCAGCCGTTCGAAGAGATGCACGTCCTGTTCGTTTTTCAGCAATGCGCCATGCAGCTTCGGCAGCGCGTTCTTCGCATCGGCGCGCAGCGTGGCGGGGTCGACGTCGTCAGCCACGAGCAGGCGGATCCAATCAAGGGCCTCTGAGGTCGAGGGCTTCTTCTTCAGGCCCTGTACGTCGCGGATTTCGAAAAATTGCGTCAGGGCGGCGTGTACCAGGGCCTGCTTGATGCCGGGGTAATGCACCTCGACGATGCGGGCCAGCGTCTCCATGTCGGGGAAGCGGATATAGTGGAAGAAACAGCGGCGCAGGAAGGCGTCCGGCAGTTCCTTCTCGTTGTTCGATGTGATGATGACGATCGGGCGGATGGCGGCACGGATGGTTTCGCCGGTCTCGTAGACATGGAATTCCATGCGGTCGAGTTCCTGCAGCAGGTCGTTTGGGAACTCGATATCAGCCTTGTCGATCTCGTCGATCAGCAGCACGCATTTCTGGGATGAGGTGAAGGCCTGCCAGAGCTTGCCCCGCCTGATATAATTGCCGACGTCGTGAACTCTGATATCGCCAAGCTGGCTGTCGCGCAGACGCGATACGGCGTCGTACTCGTAGAGGCCCTGCTGCGCCTTGGTGGTCGATTTGACGTTCCACTCGATGATCTCGAGCCCGAGCGCCGCCGCCACCTGGCGGGCCAGTTCGGTCTTGCCCGTGCCCGGTTCACCCTTTACCAGCAGGGGGCGTTCCAGCCGGATAGCGGCGTTGACGGCGACCATCAGGTCCTTGTCGGCGATATAGTCGGCAGTTCCTTGAAATTGCATCGGAAGGCTTTCTCAATCTTTCGAGTGCAAGCTAATTGCTGACCTAATTCGGTTCAAGACGCGAAACCGTGTATATAGGAACGTGATCGCACCGATCTGTTGCAAGGATGGACATGAGGGCGGGTCATGATTAATTGACGGGACGTGCGTCGCAGGGAAGTGCTGATGGCAGTTGAAGCGCAAGCCAAGCCGAATATCCAGGGGAACGAGCAGGTCGGATACGATTTCAGCCTTTTCTTTCGGCTGAAAATGATGTTCTCGGCCTTCTGGAATTCGCCGGTTCGCATCAAGATTATTTCGCTGACGGCAGCGCTCCTGGTGATCATCCTGCTCACCGCCTACGTCCAGGTGCTGCTGAACAGCTGGAATGCGCCTTTTTACGATTCACTGGCACGGCGCGATATCTCAGCCTTCTTCCATCAACTCGGCGTTTTCGGCATCATCGCCGGCTCGCTGCTGGTGCTCAACGTCATCCAGGCGTGGCTGAACCAGATGACGGCGCTCTACATGCGCGAGGGGCTGGCGAGAGATCTGGTGAACCAGTGGCTGCAGGCCAAGCGGGCGCTTCGCCTCGCGTCCTCCGGCCTGATCGGCGTCAATCCCGACCAGCGTTTGCACGAGGATGCCCGCAACCTCGCCGAAAGCACCACCGGCCTTGCCATCGGTCTCGTCCAGGCGACGATCCTGCTCTTGAGCTTCATCGGCGTGCTCTGGGAGCTGTCGAGCGGCATGGTCTTCCATTTCAAGGGAGCGAACTTCTCCATCCCGGGCTACATGGTCTGGGCGGCAATCCTCTACGCCGGTTCCGCATCCTTTCTCAGCCAGTTCGTCGGCCGTCGTCTGGTGCGATTGAATGCCGATCGCTATTCGAAGGAAGCCGAGCTGCGTTTCGCGCTCATGCATGCCAACGAGCATATGCCGGCGATCACCATTGCCGGCGGTGAGGAGAATGAGCGCAAGCGGATCAACCTCGATATATCGGCCGTGCTTGGCGTCATCCGTCAGCTTGCCATCGCCAACACCAACCTCACCTGGGTTTCCGCCGGCTATGGCTGGCTGGTGCTGATCATCCCGATCCTGGTGGCGGCGCCCGCCTATTTCTCCGGCGGGTTGACTTTCGGCCAGCTCATGGTGGCGGTCGGCGCCTTCAATCAGGTCAATTCGGCCCTGCGCTGGTACGTCGCCAATTTCGGGCCGATCGCGGAATGGCGCGCAACGCTGATGCGCGTCACCGATTTCCGGCAGGCACTGACGGAGATGGATGACAAGCCGCCGATGCCGCACACCCTTACCTTCGACAAGGCTGCTCCGGGCACGATGGTCTGGACCGATCTGGAGGTGTCGACGAAGACCAATGACGAGGCCACGGAAAATGGTTTCCGGATCGCCGAGGGCACCGTCACCATCAATGCCGGCGAGCACATCATGATCAACGGCGACCATGGCGTGAACCGCAGGCTGTTGTTCGAGGTGTTGGCACATCAATGGTACAGCGGCGCCGGAACGGTCAGCCTTCCGCCGATGGAAGACATGATGTTCGTGCCGCACATACCCTATGTTCCCACGGGCACCCTTCGGGAGGCGATCTGCTTCCCGGACGACAGGGACGCCTATGACGATGCCGCCGTCGATGCCGTCTTGGACAAGGTGGGACTCGGCCGCCTGAAGAGCCGCCTCGATACCCAAGCCCGCTGGGATCGGTTGCTCGATACCGAGGAGCAGAAGGCCGTCGGTTTTGCGCATCTGCTGTTGGCGAAACCGAAATGGATCATCCTCGACGATGCCTTTGAAGGGCTGGAGGCTGAAGTTCAGGCAAAGGCCTGCGCCATGCTGGCGGACCTCACCGATGCGACGATGATCTATATCGGCCGCTCTGATGCTTACATGCAGGCGATGTCGCCACGCGTTCTGCACATGCAGGCTTTGGCCCCGCACGAGCACAGCACCGAAACAGATGCGCCTTCGGAACCCGCCAAAGCCGAAGAAAAGAGCGGTAAAAAAGCCAGCACGCGCTAGGGCGTCGTGCTTCCTTTCGGAAGCACAAAGACGCTCTATCTTATTGAATCTACGCATCAGGCTTTCCGAAAATCAATTCCGATTTCGGGCCGATGCTGTAGTGTGATCCTGCCTGCCGGCGCGGCCACAGCGATGCGATTTCAATCCAGCTGAAACGCGAAACGCCCCGTCGCGAGGACGAGGCGCTTCTGATGCAAGCTAAAAGCCTGAAGATCAGTCCTTGGCGCGCTCGACGTAGGAATTGTCTTCCGTGGCGATGACGACGCGGGTGCCGGCGTTGATATGCGGCGGCACGAGAGTGCGGATGCCGTTCGACAGCATGGCAGGCTTGTAGGAGGAGGATGCCGTCTGGCCCTTGACGACCGGCTCGGTCTCCGTGATCTCAAGAGTGACGTGGCGCGGCAGTTCGAGCGCCAGCGGAATGCCTTCGTGGATCGACAGGATGCAGGTCATGCCTTCCTGCAGGTAGGCCTTCTGGTCGCCCATGGTGTCGACATCGACGACGACCTGGTCGTAGGTGGCCGGGTTCATGAAGTGGAAGCCCTCGCCGTCTTCATAGAGGTACTGGAAGTTCACGTCTTCGACGAAGGCGCGCTCGACCTGTTCGGTGGTGCGCCAGCGCTCGGAAACCTTCACGCCGTCGACGATGCGGCGCATGTCGACCTGGGTGACCGGAGTGCCCTTGCCCGGATGAAAGTTCTGAGCGGTGAGAACGACGTAGAGCTTGCCGTCGACGTCGAGAACGTTGCCCTTGCGGACCGAAGAGGCGATGACCTTGACCATAAGACTTCCTTGTAACGCTGCGCTTTGCGTCGTAGAGGGACTGTCTAAATGCTCTCCGAGACGCAGCAATTGTTTGCTTGGGGGCGCAACTACCCTAAATCAATGGAAATTGCCACCCCCAACGCGGCTTGCGCCCCGAAGAAAGCTAGGAATGAAGCCAACGACGAGCAAAGCGTCCCCCTGGTGGACCCGCAATGTCCATGCGGACCGGCGGCCGTTCCTGATCGGCCGCAATGCGATCCAGGCGGCGATGCGCGTGTTCTTTGCAAGCAACGATTTTATCGAGGTCGATACGGCGACGCTGCAGGTGTCGCCGGGCAACGAGACGCATCTTCATGCCTTCGAGACCGAGGGGCTGACGACGGACGGCAAGGCATCGCCTCTCTACCTTCATACTTCGCCCGAATTTGCCTGCAAGAAACTGCTTGCGGCCGGCGAGGAGCGCATTGCCTGCTTTGCCCACGTCTATCGCAATCGCGAGCGCGGGCCGCTGCACCATCCCGAATTCACCATGCTGGAGTGGTATCGGGCGGGCGAGAGCTATGAGATGCTGATGGCCGATTGCTCAGCGCTCTTGGCGCTGGCAGCCGAGACGGTCGGCGCGAAGAAACTCACCTATCGCGGCGCCGAGATCGATCCGTTCCTGCAGCCGGAGCGGATCAGCGTCGCAGCCGCGTTTGAGCGCTATGCCGGCATCGACCTGTTTGCCTCCATCGGCCTCGATGGATCGACCGATCGCGAGCGATTGGCGGCCGATATGCGCCAGGCAGGCATTCGTTTTGCCGACGACGACCTCTGGCAGGATCTCTTCAGCCGTGTGCTGGTCGAGAAGATCGAACCCAATCTCGGCTTCGGCCGCGCCACCATTCTCGACGAATATCCCGTTTCGGAGGCGGCGCTTGCCCGCCCGTCGGCAAGGGATCATCGCGTCGCCGAACGTTTCGAGCTTTATGCCTGCGGTGTCGAGCTTGCCAATGCTTTTGGCGAGCTCACCAATGCCGAGGAACAGCGCCGCCGGTTCGAGATCGAAATGGCGGAAAAGCAGCGCGTCTACGGCGAGACCTATCCGCTGGATGAGGATTTCTTGCAGGCGCTGGCCCTAATGCCCGATGCAAGCGGCATCGCGCTCGGCTTCGACCGGCTCGTCATGCTGGCAACCGGTGCTTCGCGCATCGAGCAGGTGCTCTGGGCGCCCGTCGCGGAGTATGGCGCATGAATTCGATGCGTCCGATCCGCAATATCGGTGAGCTCGAGCGTGCCGGGTTGATCGATGCCGAGCAGGCGATGGCGCTCGAAGCGGTGGCGGAGCGCTATGCCGTCGCGCTGACGCCATCAGTCACGCGCTTGATCGACCCTGCGGATCCCGCCGATCCCATCGCCCGCCAATTCGTACCCGATGCGGCCGAGTTGCTGGTTACATCAGAGGAACGCGCCGATCCGATCGGCGATCACGCGCACAGCCCGGTCGAAGGCATCGTGCATCGCTATCCGGACCGCGTGCTGCTGAAGGCCGTGCATGTCTGCCCGGTCTATTGCCGGTTCTGCTTCCGCCGCGAAATGGTCGGGCCGCAGGGGCTCGGCATGCTTGACGGCGATGCGCTCGATGGTGCTTTCGCCTATATCCGCGATCACAGGGAGATCTGGGAGGTCATCCTGACCGGTGGCGATCCGCTGGTTCTTTCGCCGAGGCGGCTGGAAGAGATTCTCAGGCAGCTTGCCGATATCGATCATGTGAAGATCGTTCGCTTCCATACGCGCATTCCCGTTGTCGATCCTTCCAAGGTCGATGCGGCATTGATCGCGGCGCTGAAGGCAAGCGGGAAGACCGTTTATGTCGCCCTCCATGCCAACCATCCGCGCGAGCTGACGGAGGAGGCCCGGGCTGCCTGCGCACGGCTGGTCGATGCGGGGATCGTGCTGGTCAGCCAGTCCGTGCTGCTCAAGGGTGTCAACGACGACCCCGATGTATTGGCGGCGCTGATGAAGGCTTTCGTCGAAACGCGGGTAAAGCCCTATTATCTGCATCACCCCGATCTTGCCCCCGGCACCAGCCATTTCCGTCTTGGCATCGCGGAGGGGCAGGCGATCGTGGGGGCGTTGCGCGGCCGGATCTCCGGTCTTTGCCAGCCGACTTATATCCTCGATATCCCAGGTGGCTACGGCAAGGCTGACATTGGGGGGAGTTCGGTTCGCCCAGTTGGCGAAGGTTGCTATTCTGTTTCGGATTATCGCGGCGGCGAGCACCGCTATCCGCCCGAGGGCCACGGCATAGTTCCGTAAATCGGATTCGATTTTGAGGAATTATGCAGCGGATTTAAAGTGCTACAGCGACCTTTGCGCGTCGCATGCGGCGCGGCGCTGTAGAACAGGCCCTTCCATTCTATACTTTTACTGACGCTATGATTGTTATGAGATTTGTCGAATAAAACGTGGCGGCGAGTTGGCGCGTTAACCTTCTTGCGCGTACCGTCTTTTCACAAAATCACCGACACATAATATTGGGATTATTGAATATGTGCGTGCGGACGGCAGTTTGCATGGTTTATGTTTAGTAAATTTTTATCAAACAAATGATGAATATAGAATTGTTCTGCAAAGTATAAGTTGGTTGTATTTACCACGTCGATTAGCGGAATGTTCTATTTTGTCTGTTACTTCTTGGCGAAAATAAGACTGCGTAACCACGGTTATGCTTGCAATTGCCAGAAGGGACTAGACTATGAACAAGACGATTCGCGATTTGCTGGCCAAGTTCGGTGCGCTTCCCGTTGCTATCGATCAGATCGAAGACGATGCCGATCTCTATGCGACAGGATTGTCCTCATTCGCTTCCGTTCAGTTGATGCTCGGTATCGAAGAGGCATTCGACATCGAGTTTCCCGATAACCTGCTGAACCGCAAGTCCTTTGCCAGCATCGCCGCGATCGAAAGAACCGTCGGCATGATCCTGGACGGCAGAAAGGTCGCGTGATGAGTGTGGCGGTCGCTTTACTCGAGGTTGGGACGGGCGAGGGAGCGGCGGTGCGCGCCGCCCGCGTCGCAGCGATCGCCAGCCAGCACGCCGATGCCGTCGATCTCGAGGGCCGGTTCCCGCGTGAAGCCGTCGACGCGATGCGCGCCGAGAAGCTGCTTTCGATCCAGATCCCTGTCGCGCTTGGCGGCGAGGGTACGTCGATCACCGAAATCGCTGAGCTGTGCTCCATTCTCGGTCAGGCCTGCGCGGCAAGCGCCATGGTTTTCGCCATGCACCACATCAAGCTTTCGAGCCTGGTCGAGCATGGCGCCGACAGCGACTGGCATCGCGAATTCATGCGCCGCATCGCTGGGGAACAGCTGCTGCTGGCCTCGGCCACGACCGAAGGCGGGATCGGTGGCAACCTGCGCAACAGTATTTGCGCCATCAAGGTCGAAGGCGATACTTGCTATCTCGAGAAGGATGCGACCGTCATTTCCTATGGCGCGCATGCCGATGCTATCCTGATCACCTCGCGCAGCCATGCTGACGCTGCGTCTTCCGACCAGGTGCTGACCTGCTTCCTTAGAGATCAGTACGAGATCAAGCGCACAGTCGAGTGGAACACGCTCGGCATGCGCGGCACCTGCTCCGACGGCTTCCTCTTCAAGGGTGAGGCTCCGGCCACGCAGATCCTGCCGAAGCCGTTTGCCGAGATTGCCGCGCAATCGATGCTGGCAAGCTCGCATCTGCTCTGGAGCGGCGTCTGGTACGGCATAGCCGCCGATGCGGTTTCCCGCGCGCAGGCGTTCGTGCGGGCCGCCGCCCGCAAGTCTCCCGGTGCGCCACCGCCCGGCGCGCTGCGTCTCGCCGAAGCCTCCAGCATGCTGCAGATGGTGAAGTCCAATGTGGTTGCCGGGCTGAAGGCCTATGAAGAGGCGAAGCTCGATGCGGATCGGCTGTCGTCGATGGCCTTTGCCGTGGCGATGAACAACGTCAAGATCGCATCATCCGAGATGATCCTGCCGATCATCAACCACGCGATGCTGATCTGCGGCATCATGGGCTACAAGAACGGTACGCCCTACAGCCTCGGCCGCCACCTGCGCGACGCGCATTCGGCGCAATTGATGATCTCGAACGACCGCATCCTCGGCAATACGTCGACGATGCTGCTCGTCCACAAACAAGACACCAGCCTGTTGGGGTAACCGCCATGGATATGCAATCCTCGTTTCTCGACCGTCTTTTCGATTCTGGTCTTTTGATCGATACCGGCGTTGACGGCCTCTACGGCCGCAGCGGTCAGTTCGAAGACGTCATTTCGGCTTTCGAACGCCTGATCGACAAGTTCGGCGGTGCCGATGGCGCCGAGGCCATCCGCTTTCCGCCCGGCATGAACCGCGCTTTCTTCGAAACCAGCGGTTATATGAAGAGCTTCCCGCAGCTTGCCGGCACGGTGCACAGCTTCTGCGGCAACGAACTCGATCATATGAGCCTGTTGAAGTGCATGGAAGTCGGCGACGACTGGACGAAAGACCAGCAGGCGACCGATATCGTGCTGACACCGGCGGCCTGCTATCCGCTCTATCCGACGGTCGCCAAGCGCGGCGCCATTTCGGAAGACGGCGCGCTCTACGACCTTCAGTCCTATTGCTTCCGCCACGAGCCTTCCAAGGACCCTGCCCGTCAGCAACTCTTCCGCATGCGCGAATATGTCTGCATGGGCAGCGAAAAGCACGTGACGGATTTCCGCCAGAGCTGGATGGATCGCGGTGTCGAGATGATGAAAGCCGTCGGCCTCGACGTGACCATCGACGTCGCCAACGACCCGTTCTTCGGCCGCGCCGGCAAGATGCTCGCCAACAACCAGCGCGACCAGAACCTCAAGTTCGAGCTGCTGATCCCGATTACCTCCGTCGCCAAGCCGACCGCCTGCATGAGCTTCAACTATCACCAGGATGCCTTCGGCACGAAGTGGGGCCTGAACTTTGCTGACGGCAGTGTCGTGCACACGGCTTGCGTTGGCTTCGGGCTGGAGCGCATTGCATTGGCGCTCTTCCACTCCCACGGTCTCGACGTCAAGGAATGGCCCGAGAGCGTGCGCAAGACGCTGTGGGGCTGATCGCTTCCATGGTTTCAGTGTTTCAGGGACTGAATCCCGCCGCCTATAGGCCACATGCGTTGCACGACAGCGAGCGCATGTGGCCCGAGACGAATTGCTATATCGATCTGTGGATCGAAGTGCTTTCGAGCCTGAAGCTGCCGCCTGAAGCCATGCTCGGCTTCACGGTGACGCAGGACTTCGAGGGCGACCAATTCACTTTCTTCAAGGTGCCGCTGGAAGATCTGGAGGCTCTTTACGGTGTGCGCTGCACCGAGCTTGCGATCTACGACAAGGTCGAGAACCATGTCGCCGCGCAGATCGGCCGCGGCCGGCTCTGCCTGGTGGAGATGGATTCCTTCTTCATGCCGGATACTCAAGGGATCGGCTATCGCCGCGAACACGGCAAGACGACGGTGGCGATCAATCGGCTCGACATGGAAGGCCGAACGCTTGATTACTTCCACAATGGTGGGTTCTTTCAGCTGTCGGGCGAGGATTTCGACGGTCTGTTCCAGCTGCATCTGACGGATGAGGACCTGCCCTTCCTGCCTTACACGGAATTTGCCAAGTTTCCTGAGAAAGTGCCGGGCGAAGCCGCGATCCGTCAGGTCGCACGGCAGATCCTGTCGTTCCATTTCCGCCGTCGCCCGAACGCCAATCCTATCCGAGCCTTTGCTGAGGTTTTCCCGGCGCAGGTAGAGGCGGTCGCCGAAAGGCCCTTCGGCTTCTTCCATAAATATGCGTTCAACACGCTGCGTCAGCTCGGCGCCAATTTCGAGCTTGCCGGCAGTCACTTCGATTGGCTTTCGGCCGATTTGTCCGATGCGGCCGGCGAGGCGCGCAAAATTTCCGAAATCGCGAAATCGGTGCAGTTCCAGCTTGCCCGCGCCATCACGCGCAAGAAATTCGAGCCGCTGCGGACAGCCCTTGATCCTGCCGCAGATGCATGGGATGCCATGATGAGCGAACTCGAACGGAAGCTGTAAGCGGCTTCCGTTCGATCGCGATGCGGATGGGTCATTTCTGAAAATATTGGGGCGGGGGTAATCCCTCGGAAGATGTCATGGGCGGGCGCTTGGCGGATCTCGGCGGCGGAATGCGGCTGAGCGAAGGTTGGAATCTGGTGTTGACGGATGCAGGCGCCTGCAACTCGCCGTCCGATGTACCAATGATGTCCGGGCTCATTCCCGCGCCGGTGCCGGGCACGGTGGCGGAGGCACTGGAAAAGGCCGGACGTTTCGATCGAACGAAGCCTCTACCCCTTAACGACCGAGATGCCTGGTACATCTGCCGTCTGGTGGATGCCGAGGCGGGCGAGGCGGTTTTGCGGCTGGAAGGGCTGGCGACGCTTTGCGACGTCTTCCTCAACGGCCAGAAGATCCTTGTGTCCGAAAGCATGTTCGAGGCCCATGACGTCGACGTCACTTTGCTTGGTGGCGATGAGCTGGCACTATGCTTCCGCGCGCTGGAGCCAAGGCTTTCCGAGCCAGGTCCGCGCGCCCGCTGGCGGCCGCAGATGATGACGCCGCAAGGCTTGCGGATGGTGCGCACGACGCTGCTCGGCCATATGCCCGGCTGGTGCTCGGAGGTTCAGGCCGTTGGTCCTTGGCGGCCGATTTGGCTTCTACGACCAAGCGCGCCCGTCATCCGCGATCTTTCCCTGCGGCCGGATCTGCTCGAGAACGGCGAAGGCAGGCTCTATGCTTCGCTTTCGATTGAAGGCGATGTCGAACATCTGGTGCTGCGGTGCGGAGAAGCCGAACAGGCTTTCGAGAAAGACGGGGCAGACCGTTATACCGCGATCCTCAGAATTCCGGATGTAAAGCCCTGGTGGCCGCATACGCATGGCGCGCCACAGCTCTTCGATGTCACACTCATCGTCGATGGCGTCCAGCATGCGCTTGGGCAGACCGGTTTTCGCCGGCTATCGGTCGATCGCGGTGCCGACGGGCAGGATTTCGCTGTGATCGTCAATGGCGAGCGGATTTTCTGCCGAGGTGCGGTGTGGACGACAGCCGATATTGCGCGGTTGCCCGGTGGTCGCGAAGATTACGAACCCTGGCTAAGGCTTACGGTCGAGGCAGGCATGAACATGATCCGCATCGGCGGCACGATGGCCTATGAGACGGCGGAATTCTTCCGCCTCTGCGACGAACTTGGTCTGCTCGTCTGGCAGGATTTCATGTTCGCCAATTTCGACTATCCAAAGAACGACAAGGCCTTCAACATTCATGTCGAGACCGAGGTTTCACAGTTTCTGAACCGCTCGCGCCTCTCGCCCTCGCTGGCGGTTCTTTGCGGCGGCAGCGAAATCCACCAGCAGGCGGCGATGATGGGGCTGCCCGAACAGTTCTGGAAAAGTCCTGTTGTCGAGGAGATCATCCCACCGCTGGTTCAGTCGCTGCGGCCGGATGTGCCTTATGTCGCCAATTCGCCCTCCGGCGGCGCGATGCCGTTTTCTTCGGATGTTGGCGTTACACATTATTACGGCGTCGGCGCCTACATGCGGCCGCTCGCCGATGCGCGTCGCGCTGATGTGCGCTTCGCGGCGGAGAGCCTGGCTTTCGCGCATGTGCCGCAATCAAGGACGCTCGGGCGCCATCTGCCCGTTCCCGCCGTTCATAGCCCGCTATGGAAAGAGCGTGTGCCGCGAGATCGCGGCGCATCCTGGGATTTCGAGGACGTGCGCGATCACTATCTTCAGGAGCTTTACGGCTTTGAGCCCAACCGCCTGCGGCGGGAAGACCCTGATCTCTATCTCAACCTTTCCCGAGCCGTGACCGGCGAAGTCGCCGAGGAGACCTATGCCGAGTGGCGGCGGCACGGTTCCGGCTGCAACGGAGCACTCGTCTGGACGCTGCAGGACCTGCTTCCCGGCGCCGGCTGGGGCGTGATCGACTCGACCGGGGAGCCAAAGCCGGTTTGGTATGCGCTTCGCCGTGCCTTCCGGCCCGTGCAGGTGCTATTGATGGACGAGGGCACGAATGGTCTCGACGTGCATATCATCAACGAAAGCGATGCGGCGCTCGACCTGACCGTCGAGGTTTCTTGCCTGCGCGACGGCCGTCAGGTTGTCGTCGGCGGTGGTCGCGATCTGGTCCTCGAAGCGCGCAGCAAGCAAAAGATAGCGTGCACGGATCTTTTCGGCGCTTTCTTCGATGCGACCTATGCCTTCCGCTTCGGGCCGCCGTCGCATGATGTGGCCGTGGCGCGTCTGACCGCGCCGGCGACCGGCGCGACGATCGCCCATGCTTTTTACTTCCCGCTTGGCCGCACGAAGGCGTTTCATGATGCCGAGATCACGGCATTGGCCGTTCAGGAGGGCGAGGATTGGTTCCTCGATCTAAGCACGGATCGGCTGGCGCAATCGGTTCAGATCGATCTGGAAGCCTACCGGGCCGAGGATGACTGGTTCCACCTTGCGCCCGGCAGCCGGCGGCTCCGGCTGCACCGGCGCGAGGGTGTTCCGGCCGATGCCATTCCGATGGGCCAGGTCCGCACGATCGGCGGCCGGCGGGTCATCGAGATCTGATCGATCCGCTGCCGGTTGCGGTTACAAGGCCGTACCGTCCGGTCCGAACAGATGGCAGCGTTCCGGATCAATGCGGATGTTGACCATCTCTCCGGCGCGGATGGCCTGCTGATCCTCCAGCGCGACCGTCAGCGTCTGGCCGCCGTGCAAGGTGGCATAGAGAATGGTCTGACCACCCAGATGCTCCACAAGATCGACGCGCGCGCTGCCGAGAGCGACACCGCGATCGCCGACATTGAGATGCTCGGGACGTGCGCCGAGGGTCACGGCTTCTCCCGGCTGGATGCCACCCAGCCGACGCGGCAGGCGAACGGTCTGGCCGGCGAGATCGATGACGGCGGATCCGTCGTCGGAGCCGACGATCTTCGCCTCGAGGAAATTCATTTTCGGCGAACCGATGAAGCCGGCAACGAACTTGTTCTTCGGCTTGTTGTAGAGGTCAAGGGGAGCGCCGACCTGCTCGATCTTGCCGCCGTTGAGCACGACAATCTTGTCGGCCATGGTCATGGCTTCCGTCTGATCGTGCGTAACATAGATCATCGTATTGCCGAGCCGCTGGTGCAGGCGGGCGATCTCGACGCGCATCTGCACGCGCAGTTCGGCATCGAGGTTCGACAGCGGCTCGTCGAAGAGGAAGATGTTGGGCTCGCGCACGATGGCGCGGCCGATCGCGACGCGCTGGCGCTGGCCACCGGAGAGCTGCTTCGGCTTGCGCTGCAGCAACTGGGTGATTTGCAGCACCTCGGCCGCCTTTTCGACACGCGGCTGGATCTCGTGCTTCTTCATGCCGGCGGTTTCAAGACCGAAGGCGAGGTTCTTGTAGACACTCATATGCGGATAGAGCGCATAGGACTGGAAGACCATGGCGATGCCGCGCTTGGAGGCGGGGACATCGTTCATGCGGCTACCGTCGAGATAGAGCCCACCGCCCGAAATCGGCTCAAGACCGGCGATCATGCGCAGGAGCGTGGACTTGCCGCAGCCCGATGGGCCGACGAAAACGGTGAACTCTCCCGGCTCGATTTCCAGGTCGATGCCGTGAACCACCTGAAGCTCGCCATAGCGCTTGATAACTTTCTGCAGCGATACGCTCGTCGCCATGGGCGCTTCCTCCTTGTTGGTTCTGATGGCTCGCGGCGCAACGTTCATGCCGGCCTCCAGCTTTTGTATTTTGCGCTTTCCGGCCCGACAGGGAAGCGGACTTCGGTGCGCGTTTCAGACGATTCATAAAGTGCCGTGACCAGTTCCAGGGCCTGACGGGCATCTGCTGTGGTTACCGGCAGCGGGCCGCCCGATACCAGGGCCTCGTGGAAGAGCTTCATCTGCGTGTTGAAGCGGATCGGGATCGGTGACCAGTCGGCGAGCAACGCATCGATCTTGGCTGCGATCTCGTCATTGGCCGGAACGATCTTCCAGGGATCCTGGCCGGGGCTATAGGGCTCGTGATTGCTTTCGATCAGGACGTTTTCGAAGGCAAGGCGCAGACGGCTGATCTGTTCCTGCGAGCCGAGCGTGGCGCTGATGGTGGCGAGCGCGCCGTTTTCCATCAGCAGGCTGGCGCTGGCACAATCCTCGACTTCGATATCGTTGACGCGGGTGGCGACGCGGCCGAAGAGGCCCGCGATCGGCCCCATCAAATAGGTCAGCATGTCGTGCAGGTGGATGGAATGCGTCATCAGCACGCCGCCGAGTTCCGTTTCCCACTTGCCGCGCCAGGGGACGGCATAATAGTCGGCGCCGCGCACCCAATGCGTCTCGGAGGTCGCGACATAGGGCTTGCCGGCGATGCCTGCATCGATGATGCGCTTGGCCTTCTGGATGCCGTCGCCGTAGCGATACTGGAAGATCGGCATCAGCCGCCCCTTGGAGGTCTTCTCGGCTGCGATGACGGCATCGACATCGGCGAGCGATCCCACCAGCGGCTTCTCGCAGACCACATGCTTTCCGGCTGATAGCGCCTGCATGATCAGCTGGAAATGCGAGCCGGGCGGGGTGCAGATGTCGATAATGTCGATATCGGGCATGTTGAGGACTTCGGAGAAATCCTTGACGCGTTTCTCTATGCCGAATTCGTCGCCGACGGCATTCAGGCGTTCCTCGTTGAGATCGCAGAGGACGGCAACTTCGTAGCGATCTGAATGCGGCAGATAGCCTTCGGTAATGTGGGAGCGGCCGATACCGAGGCCGATGATCGCGACTTTCTTGATGTCGGACATAACGCAATTACCTCTGAATGTTCTTGAGCGACGTCGCTTCGGCGAGCGCCTGCGCCTTCAGCGCCAGTTCCATCGCCTTGAAGCAATGTTCCTGGCCCATCGCCGTTTCGGTGCGGTCCCTTATGTCGGCGGCAAGCTGGCGGCCATAGGGCAAGTCGAAGCCGGTGCAGTCGATATGCTGCATGCCTTTACGATCGGTGAGGAAGAGGTGATCGGTGCCGGGCCGACCGGCAACGTCGATATATTTGCGCAGCTCGATCGTCCCCTCGGTGCCGACGATGAAGAGGCGGCCGTCGCCCCAGGTGGAAAGACCATCCGGCGTGAACCAGTCGACGCGGACATAGCCTGTGACATCGGGCGTGCGCAGGTGGAAATCGCCATAGTCCTGCAGGCCGGGGGTGTCAGGATTAGCCCGGTTGGAAACCGTAGCCGACAGCACCTCGGCTTCGAGCGAATCGGCGAAGAACAGAAACTGTTCGCATTGATGCGAGGCGATGTCGGTGATGATGCCGCCATAGCGCTTGCGGTCGAAGAACCAGTCCGGCCGGGTCGGCTTGCGCAGCCGGTGTGGCCCAAGGCCCGTCGTGTGGATGACCTTGCCGATGGCGCCTGATTTCACCAGCTCGCCGGCCTTGACGGTCGACGCCGTCTCGAAATGCTCGGAATAGAGAATGGAGACGATGCACCTGGTCTCGGCCTGCACCTTTCGGACGTCTGCGAGCTGATCCAGCGTCACCATGCCGGGCTTGTCGAGCATCACGTCCTTGCCGTGGCGCATGGCCTCGATGGCAAGGCCTGACCTTTCGCTGGAGATCGCGGCGCTGACGATCAGCGCGATGGAGTTGTCCTCCAGGATTTCGCGCTTGTCGGCGACACGTTTCGCCTGCGGGAAGCGACCGGCGAAGACGGCGGCAAGGTCGTCTTCCTCGGCGTGGAAGGCGACCAGCTCCGCGCCGGCTCGCAGCATGACGTTGACCTGGCCGTAGATATGATCGTGATTGAGGCCGATGGCGGCAAAGCGCAGCGCGCTCATGCGACATTTCCTTTCAATGGGTTTCTCAATATGCGGTCCCAAGCCTTGGGAGTTCGGGACCGCGCGGTTCGTATCAGCGTTTGAGACCTGCCGTGGCGATACCGTCGATCAGCAGCCTCTGGAAGAAGAGGAAGATCAGGAAGACCGGGATCAGCGACAGGCTCGACATGGCGAACAGGCTGCTCCAGTCGGAGCTTCCGGTGGAGTCCACGAAGGACCGCAAGCCGAGCTGCACCGTGTAGGTATTGATGTCGGAGAGGTAGATCAGCGGCCCGAAGAAATCGTCCCAGGTCCAGATGAACGAGAAGATGGCGGCCGTCGCCAGAACGGGCAGAGACAGGGGCAGCATGATGCGCCAGTAGATGCGCCATGCGCTGCAGCCGTCCATCATGGCAGCCTCGTCCAGCTCGCGCGGGATGCCGCGGAAGAACTGCACCATGAGGAAGATGAAGAAGGCGTCGACCGCAAGGAATTTCGGCACGACCAGCGGCAGCATGGTCTTCACCCAGCCGAGTTTCAGGAAGAGGATATATTGCGGGATCAGCGTGACGTGATAGGGCAGCATCAGCGTGCCGAGCATCAGCGCGAACCAGAAATTCTTGCCCCAGAAACTCAGCCGGGCGAAGGCATAGGCCGCCAGTGAGCAGGAAATGACGTTGCCGATGACCGAAAGCACGGCGATGACGGCCGAATTCCAGACGAAGGTTCCGAAAGTAACCTGACCGCCGAACCAGCCACGGGCATAGGCGCTGAAGTCGAATTGGGTTGGGATCAGCGATGCCGTGCCGAAAATCTCGTTCTGGTCCTTGATCGAACCGGAGAGCATCCACAGCAGCGGATAGAGCATCACGATCGATGCGGCGATAAGGGCGATGTGGATGAGGGCGGAGAGGAACCACGGGCGCTCGCGCGGCGGCTTCATGTCCTCGGCAAAATGGGTGAGCTTCGCGTCAGTCATCGTAATGAACCCAATAACGAGCGGAGAGGAAGGAGAAGGTGGTGAAGATGGCGATGATGATCACCAGGACCCAGGCGAGCGCGGCGGCATAACCCATGCGGAAATAACCGAAGGCTTCCTGGTAGAGGTAGAGCGTGTAGAACAGCGTCGAATCGATTGGTCCGCCGGTGCCGGAGGAAATCACATAGGCCGGTGTGAAGGCTTTGAAGGCATCGATCGTCTGGACCACGGCGTTGAAGAAGATCACCGGCGTCAAAAGCGGCAGGGTGATCTTGAAGAAGATCCGCACTTTCGAGGCGCCGTCGAGGCTCGCGGCCTCATAGAGATCAGTCGGGATCTGGCGCAGGCCGGCCAGGAAGATGATCATCGGCGAGCCGAACTGCCAGATGGCAAGGATCACAAGCGTGTAGAGCGAATAGTCCGGATTGGAGATCCAGCTCGGGCCGTTGATGCCGAAAACATACCAGAGCAGCGTGTTGACGATGCCGTCGGCGTCGAAGATCTGCCGCCAGAGCACGGCGATCGCGACGCTGGAGCCGAGCAGCGACGGCAGGTAAAAGATGGCGCGATAGACCGGCAGGCCCTTGATGCCGCGGTTCAGCAGCAGCGCGACGAGCAGCGCAAAGGCCAGCTTCAGTGGCACGGAACAGACGACATAGAACAGCGTCACCTTCAGCGACGACAGGAATTTGTCGTCTGCGGTGGCGATGCGGACATAGTTGTCCAGTCCCACAAGGTTTGGTGACTGCAGCAGATTGTAATCGGTGAAAGAAAGGTAGAGCGAGGCAATTGCCGGCCCCAGCGTCAAGCCGAAGAAGCCGATGAACCACGGCAGGAGAAAGAGGTATCCAGGCGCGTTGCGCGCGAAAGCGCCCGGCGCCTTGTAGGCGGTTTCCACGCGCAACGGCGCGCGCGCACCGACGGCCAAGCCGCCGGCAACGCTCTTGCTGTTTGTACCCACGGTATCAGCCTCGCGTAATGTTTGCTGCTGCCTGTTCGGTGAACTTGGCGCCAGCGTCCTGCGCGCTGGTTTTGCCGAAAGCCACTTCCTCGGCGATCTTCTTCAGCAGGAATGAATTCTCGCCCGCGCCGTTCGGCGGAGACGGCGGTAGCGCTCCGACATGCGGCGTTAGCCGGCCAATATAATCGACGACCTGCTTGCTGACGGGATCCAGATCCGGCGTCAGAAGATCGCGGATCTTTGGCGACGGCGGAACGCCGCGCTCGAGGCCAAGTGTCTTGGTGCCCTCCGGATCCTCCACCAGATAATTGACGAAGGCGACGGCGGCATCCTTGTTCGGCGAGGTAGCCGAAACAGACATCAGCATCGACGGCTTCAGATATTGGCCAGGTTTGCTGTCCGGGCCTGCGACCGGATAGGAGACGATCTCGAGCTTTTCCTTGACCAGGCCCTGAATGGCCACGAACTGATTGGAATGAGCGTAGCTGATCGCCGCCTTCTTGGTCACGAGCATGTCGGTTTCGAGGGTCAGCTGATCGAGTGCCTGGACGTCTGCCGGCACGCAGGCGCCGCTTTTGCGCATATGGCCCCATAAATCGAACCAGTCGGCTGCGTCCTTAGCTTCGAAGGCAAGCTTGCCGTCTGCCGTATAGAGCGCCTTGCCGCGCTGGCGCAGCCAGCATTCGAAAGCCGGTTCGTTGCCGCTCGCATCGCCAGTGCCATAGAATCCGCGCCGCTTCTTGGCTGACGTCACCTTGGTGCAGGCATCGCCGATCTGCTCCCATGTCATGGCGTCATGCGGCGGCTCGACGCCGGCTTCGGCCCATGCGGCCGAGTTGACGACGACCATGAAGGAATTCACGCCGAGGCTGACGCCATAGATCTTGTTGTCGACCTTGCCGGAATCGATGTTGGCGGCGCCGAAATCTTCTATTCTGAGGCTCTTGCCAAGATAGGGCGTCATGTCGAGCAACGCGCCGCGGCGGGCATATTCGAAGATGTAGCGATAATCCATCTGGATGAGATCAGGCGCGTTGCCGCCACCCGTCTGCGTCGCAAGGCGCGTCCAGTAGCTGTCCCAGCCGAAGGATTCGCCGGCGATGGTGATGTCTGGGTTTTTGGCCTGATAGGCCTTCACCGCTGCAAAAGTCCGGTCGGCACGCTCCTTTGAACCCCACCAAAGAAGGCGCATCGCTGTTGCCGCATTGGCGCGGGAAAGTCCCAAACTACTGAAGGCAAGCGTCGCTGCCATACTGGCAAGCAACTGCCGGCGGTCGATCGTCAACGTCATCCTGGTCTCCTCCCCAGCGAACCGATGATTTACGAACTGCTTTGCATGATATAACTATTTGGTTACAAGTTGGATAGAAACGCGACCGCTGTCAAGCGTCAATCGCATCACAATCGAAACGGGCATGCCGGCGCCGGCTGCGTCAATCGCAAAAGGCATCGGCCCGAAAGGAGATCGTCCATGGCGGGCAGGGCGAGACAACAGGCTGAAAATAAAGCGAAAGTGAGCGCCGGCAAGGTTGCGGAGAAGCGGCTCTCGCGCAATCCGCAGCGCACCCAGGCTGCAATCCTGGAGGCGGCGACGGAAGAATTTGCGGCCCATGGTTTCGGTGGCGCTCGAGTAGATGCGATCGCGGCACGGGCGCAGACCAACAAGCGGATGCTCTATCATTATTTCGGAGATAAAGAGGGCCTCTATCTCGCCGTGCTGGAAGCGACTTATGCGACGATCCGCAATGCTGAAAAACAGCTCGATCTCGCGCGCCGCCACCCCGAGGAGGGAATGCGGGAACTTGCCCTGTTCACCTGGCGGCATTTTCTTGCGCATCCAGAGTTTCTAAGCCTGCTTGCGACGGAAAATCTGCATCATGCGCGCTATCTGCAGCGGTCGGAAAAGGTTTCGATCATGCATTCGCATCTGATCGACGAGCTTGCCGATGTGCTGCGCCGTGGGGAGGCGCTCGGTATTTTCCGGCCGGCCGTCGACCCGATTTCCGTCTATCTTACCATTGCCGCACTCGGCTTCTTCTATCTGTCGAACCGTCACACGCTATCGACGATTTTCGCGCGCAAGCTGACATCGCAGGAGGCGCTGAATGCCTGGGGCGAGCATATTGTCGCGGTCACGCTTGCTTCGATCCAGCTCCCCAAGGCCGCAGATGCGGGGCGTTCCGGAAAATTTTCAAAAGACGATTGACAAGGCCGGAGGTAACGCGCGATCTTGTAACCATATGGTTACATTGCTTAGGCGGCAGGGCATTTGCTTTTCTTGATTCTGGAGGGAATCAGGCGAGGAGGAGACATCGTGAAATCTGTTGGCTGCCATGCGACGTGGCTGGTGATTTTAAGAGCCGCTTCTGCGACGAACGAATGGCCGCACACCCGCCTCTCCACTTTGAAAAGAGGGTGGGGTAACGGGCCATGTATATTGCCCCCTATGCAAGCAGACTTGCCTGACAATCACGGGAGCCGCCTAGCATCATGACCGATTCATTGAAAATCAGGCTTGTCGAGGCCGAGACGTTCGAACGCCCGGTCAAGCTGCGGCTGCCCTTCCGCTTCGGGGCGGCGACCTTGCGCGAGGCGCGGCAGATTTTTCTGCGCGTGCGCATCGAAGACGCGCGGGGACGCTCTGCCGAAGGGATGGCCGCCGAGCTGATGGTGCCGAAATGGTTCGACAAATCGCCGGAGCTTTCCAATGCAGACAACGAAAACCAGCTCCGCCGTTCGTTGGCATTGGCGCTCGATGCGCTGAGGAATGCAGGTCCGGGAACGGCTTTCGGACTGCATGCGGCTGTCGAAGCCTCGCATCATGCGCGGGCCGCGGGAGAAAAGCTGAACGGGCTGGTGGCCTCTTTCGGCCTGGCACTCGCCAATAGGGCCATTCTTGATGCGCTCTGCCGGCTGGAAGCGCTGAACATTGCGCAGGCGATCAAGGCCAATCGCCCAGGCATCGATGCTTCGACAGCCCGCGATCTCGCGGGCTTCGACCTTTCAGGTTTTCTCTCGACATTGGAGCCGGCGGCTAGCCTTGCCGCGCGCCATACCGTCGGCTTGGTCGATGCCATCGTGGCTGGCGACATTGCGACAAACGAGCGGTTGAATGACGGTTTGCCAGAGAGTTTCGAGGAGGCCATCGATGCCTATGGCCTGACCTTCTTCAAGGTCAAGGTTTCCGGCGTTGCCGATGCCGATATCGACCGCCTCTGCCGCGTTGCTGCCGTTATCGACGCCAAGGTGCCCGCTTATTCGGTGACGCTTGACGGTAACGAGCAGTTTTCATCCGCCGAAGCGGTCGCCGATCTGCTCGCCCGCGTGAAGGAGGAGCCGAGGCTGGCGCGGTTTGCCGCCTCCATCCTGTTTGTTGAGCAGCCGATCGCCCGCGCCCATGCCTTCGAGAAGCCGGTGAAGGCGCTTGCCGGTTTCAAGCCGGTGGAGATCGACGAATCCGATGCCGACATCGATGCTTTCGTCACGGCGAGGGTGCTTGGCTACACTGGCATTTCCTCGAAATCGTGCAAAGGGTTCTATCGCTCGCTATTGAACCGGGCACGCGTTGCCAAATGGAGTGCGGAAGATGGTGTTCCCTATTTCATGTCGGCGGAGGATCTGACGACGCAAGGTGGCCTTGCCGTGCAGCAGGATCTCGCGCTCGCCTCGCTGATCGGCATGACCCATATCGAGCGCAACGGCCATCACTATGTCGACGGCATGGCCGGCGCGCCGGAGGCCGAGCAAGCGGCTTTTGCTGAGGCACACTCCGATCTCTACCGCGTCAGCAATGGCCGCACGCGGTTGCGGATCGAGGCGGGACAGCTTGCCATTGGCTCCGTTATCGCCGCTGTCGGCCTTGGTTCTGCGGTTGCGCCGGATTGGGCGGCGATGGAAAGGTCGCCGGCATAGGATTTTGGTCAAGGTCATGAGGGCCTTCAGTCCTCTCAGGCATGGCCCCATCGAGACAAATCTAGGCCGCTGAGGCCTCGTCATCGTTGTTTGCAGATTCTGGAGGAGCAGATGCAGTCATCGAAGAAACGCTACGTTCTGGTCGGCACGGGCAATCGTGGCGCGACCATGTGGGGCAAGGAGCTGATCGAGGGCTGGAGCGACGATGTCGAGCTTGTTGCGGTCTGCGATCTCAATGCCATGCGCGCGAAGCGGGCGCTGGAATATATTGGCGTGTCCGTGCCGGTTTATACCGACTTCGACGCGCTGCTGCAGGCGGAAAAGCCGGATCTCGTCATCGTCTGCACCCGCGATTCCACCCATGACGATCTGATCGTCAAGGCGATGGAGGCGGGCGCCAATGTCATCAGCGAGAAGCCGATGACGACGACGGTCGACAAGATCAAGCGCATCCTCGATGCCGAAGCCCGCACCGGCAAGCGGCTGGATATCTCCTTCAATTACCGCTTTGCGCCGACCCCGGCGAAGATCAAGGAGCTGATCAATTCGGGTGTCATTGGCGATGTCACGTCGGTGGATTTCCATTGGTATCTCGACACCAGCCATGGTGCCGACTACTTCCGCCGCTGGCATGCGTTTACGGAAAATTCCGGCAGCCTCTTCGTTCACAAGGCGACACACCATTTCGATCTTCTGAACTGGTATCTGGATTCCGATCCGGAAACGGTCGCCGCCTTTGCCGATCTCAAGCATTACGGCCGCAAAGGTCCATTTCGCGGCGAGCGCTGTCGTGGCTGTCGGTACAAGGATGAGTGCAACTACTATCTCGATATCAGCGCAACGCCGCTGCTCGAGAGCCTCTATGAGGATCCTTCGGCCGTCGATGGCTATGTGCGCGACGCCTGCGTCTTCCGTGAGGATATCGATATCCCCGATACGATGGTCGCCTCGATCCGTTATCGCAACGGCGTCAACGTCTCTTATTCCCTCAATACCTACATGCCGATCGAAGGGCATCACATCGCCTTCAACGGGCATAAGGGCCGCATCGAGCTGCGCCAATACGAGAAGCAGAAATGGACGACGCCGCCTGCCGACGAAATCGTCGTGATGAAGAATTTCGGCGATGTCGAGCGCATCTGGGTGCCGCATTCGTCCGGTGGGCATTATGGCGGCGACGACCGGCTGCGCAACATGCTGCTGCGCTCGGGACCGAACGACGAGCTCAAGCAGCGCGCTGGTTCGCGGGCGGGGGCGATGTCCGTCCTATGCGGTATCGCTGCTCTGCAGAGCAGCCGCACGGGCCAGCAGGTATCGGTCGCCGATATCTGGGGCGAAGATGGCGGTCTCAATCTGCTGGAGCCGCGGCCCTGAGGCGACGACTGATCGGTTTTCGGGGTGCTTTATCCGAAACAGATGCCGAGATCAGTTGCAGCTTGGCAGCTGCTGCGCGTAGATTCTCGTCATGCCGTTGAAGCGCTTGGCGCCGGCCAGAGCGGTCGAATTGCCGCGCCACGATCCTTGCAGATAGCCCTTCGCGCCCGAATAATAGGCGAGGTACAGGCTGTAGGAATCGTTCAGCGGAATGCCGGTCTGCAGGTGCGTCTGGTAGTGATACCAGCCGACGAAGTCGATGGCGTCGGAGAAGTCGGTGCGGCTTGCGCCCCAGTTGCCCGTTTCGCGCTTGTACTTGTCCCAGGTGCCGTCGAGCGCCTGCGAATAGCCATAGGCCGTCGTCGGGCGTTTCCAGGGAATGAAGCCGAGCAGATAGCGTCTCGGTGGGCGGGCGCGCGGCCGGAAGCCGGATTCGGTGTAGATCGTGGCCATCAGAATCGGCACCGGTACGCCGTATTTGCGTTCCGTTCGCTCTGCGGCCCGCTGCCAGTTGTTGAACCAGCCGTCGCGCTGATCGAAGATCGCGCAGATGTTGCGGGTATGATGGGGTGCGGTCGCACAGCCCGCCAGCGCGCCGAGCAGCATTACGGCCAGAATGGAAATGACGCGGGTACGCATTACTAAAACCTCTTTACTCAAGAGATTGCTAGCGCGGAATGATTAAAAACGAGTTGTTCGCCTGTGCCGAAATGGGGCGATTTCAGGGAGTTTTCGTGGAACTGCTGCGGCGCATCATGCCATGCGCGCCATGTCCTCGCGGCGGATCTCGTAGAGCAACGGCTTGCCTTCGATGAAGCGAACGACTTCGTCGACAGCCATCTCGCCGAGGCGAATGCGTTCCAGCCCGACGGCGCCGGCGATATGCGGGGTTAGAAAGACATTCGGCAGGTCGTAGAAGGCCGATGCCGCCTCCGGAATTTCAGGGTCGGTGACGTCGATGATCGCGTCGATGCGGCCGGTCTTGAGTACGGCGATCAAAGCCGCTTCATCGACCAAGGCGCCGCGCGCCGTGTTGATGAAGGTCGCTCCTTCCTTCATCAGCGACAGGCGACCTGCGTCGATCATGTGATGCGTGGCGGGCAGGGAAGGAGCGTGCAGCGAAACGATGTCGGCGGATGCCATCAAGGTATCCAGCTCGGTTTTCTCGACGCCCATCTGGGCTGCTTCCGCGCTGCCGACCATGGGATCGTAAAGCAGGATGCGATAGTCGAAGGGCGATAGAAGCTCGATTACACGCCGGCCGATCCGCGAAGCGCCGATGATGCCCACAGTGCGGTCATAGTTGCCGATGGCTTCGGCCTGCATCGGCACGGTTCTCTTCCGGTCGCGGTCGGCAACGTAGAAATCGCGGAACTGGAAGACCTTCTTGCCGGCGAAGATGATGGCGGCAAGCGTGAATTCGGCAACGGGCAGAGCGTTGGCCTGGGCTGCGTGGCTGACCACTATGCCGCGATCAAACAGGCTATCACCAAGCAGACCCTTCACCGTGCCGGCGGAATGAGCGACCAGCTTCAGACGCGGCGCCTGTGCGAGCGCCGCAGCATCGATGGTTCGCGAGCCCCAGCCCGTGACAAGGATCTCGGTTTCGGCAAGCAGCTTTGCCGCGCGTGCGCCGTTGAAATTTTGCATCGGCGCGACATCCAGCACACGGCCGACGGTATCGAGGCGCTGCAGGAGCGCCTCCGGGAGGACGTGCTGTGTGCGCGACGGCTGCATGGCAAGGGCGATGGCCGGGCGGCCGGAGGCAAATTGCGTCATGGCAGGCGACCGGGCGCCTCGATGGCGCTGACCGTGATGCCCTTGTCCCGGACAAGGGCGCGCAGAGCGTCGATATCGGGTCTCGCTGGCGGTCTGGTCCAGGCGTGATCGACGGCCGAAATGTCCTTCTCTGCAAGCACGGCCGAGACGAGAGTGGTCTCGCCAGCGGGAATGGTGCCGCGCAGCTGTGGCACCAGCGTCTTCGATGCGATGAGATTGGTGTTCGGCGGTGCTTTCTGCGCAATGCCTTCGCGCCTGATCGTCGAGCCGAGATCGAGAATGCCGCTGAAATCTTCTTCGCCGACGACATAAGCGGCATCCGTGGCAGAGACCAGCGTATCCTTCTCCAGGTCGCGCCTTGCGATGGCAAACCCGCCTTCTGCCGTCTGCAGCGGCCGCGGCGTGCTGATCTTGTGCAGGCGAATATGCCACGGTGCGGCAGGGACGAGCCATGTCTCCACGGTCACATCCGGATAGGGTGACCACTTGGCATAGAGCGTATCGCCGGCGAGCTTGGCCTCTTCATTGGTTTCGCGCACGCGGTAATGCAGGCCGTCGTCGCTGAAGGCGAGCATGCTGTCGAAGGCGCCGCCGGCGAAGATGCGCTCGTCGCTTTCGACACTGAAGCCGTAGCGGGCGGAATAGGCGAATTTCGAATATTTCTCGGCGCCGAAGCGCATCTGCTGGTTTTCCTGGCCGGAAGAGAGCGCGACGACATCGGCTTTGCTGCGCATCAGCACCATGCCGGGATGCTTCTGTGGGATGATAGCCGGCTCATTTTCCAGCGGCTTTTCTTCCGCCGTCCAGAATGGATGCGTTTCGGGGATCGCCAAGGGCAGGAAAGCCTTGAAAGCCCAGTAGGGCGAGCCGGCGGAATTGTAGTTTTCCGACATCAGCAGATTGGGATAGGCAAAGCCGATCGGCAGGGTGCCATCGCGATGGGCAATCGGCTTGTCGACCCACCAGCGCAAGTGTCGGAGGCACAGCCCCTTGACCTCACCCCACGGCAGCGCCTCGACATCGGCAAAGGCAAGCGCCGACCAGAAGCCGGCGCAGGCGAAGCGGTAGGTCAGACTGCGGCCAAAGGGGATGGTAGCGCCATCCGGCGCAAACCAATGGCGGAAGTCCCTTGCGAACAACATTGCACGCTCGCGGTATCGCTCCGAGCGATCGTCGTTGACGAGCTTGGAGTAGATCAGCCCGTAAAAATGCATGGCGAAGGGAATGTAGTGATCAATACGCCGGACATCGCCATCGCGATACCAGCCGTCGGCGATGTAGAAACCGTCGAGTTCGTTCAGGTATCTTTCCGTCAGGCTGCGGTCGAAAGAGGCGCCGAGCCGGTCGAGCGCGATATCCACGAAGATGCGGAAGAATTTCCAGTTGTTATCGGCATAATCGAAGGTGCGTGCATGCTTGAGGTAGGTGATGAGATTGTCACGCGCGCGCTGATCGAGCGGCTCCCAGATCTTTTCCGGCACGAGGGCAAGCGCGAAGCCGAGGGCTGCGAGTTCGACCATGCGCTGGTCACGGCCGTTCACCGTGCCCCAATATTCCGGATGTTTGGGGTCGACGCCATTGGCAAGACCTTCGGCGTAGCGGGCCCAATGGCGGAAGTCGCCGCCGCCGGCGCCGAGTGGTGCAAGGCCCCAGAGCGGGCGGGCGAAGCCTTCGAGATCGGCGGCCGCCCGATCGAAATGTGCCCCGGCGCCATCGATGCGGACGCGGGCATTGCCTTCGGAAAAATAGGGCAGCAGCGGATCGAACAGGTCGGTCAGCGCACGGCGCATGTCGGCGCGGTTGGCAAGCGGGTTACCGGCGAGCGGATTGGAGCTGGCGGGGTCGTAGATCATCGGTTCGGCTTTCTCGATCGTTTCCGCGGCGGGATTGGGCTTCAGGTTTCGGGTGGCAGCGTGCCGCCGGCGATGGGGGGGACGCCGTGACAGATTTGGCGGGCCGGCGCATCGCGATCGCGGAAACGTGCGATCATCAGGCCGATGGCTTCGCGGCCGAGCGCCGCGCGGTCGACGCGCATGGTTGCCAGCCGGGGATTGGTCATCAAGGCGCAGGGAAGATCGTCGAAGCCGACGATGGCGAAGTCTTCCGGCACGCGCAGGCCGGCTTCGATCACGGCATCGAGCACGCCGACGGCGATGAAATCGTTCATGCAGAAGGCGGCGGTATAAGCTTCGTCTGCGGCTAAGATCGCTGCTGTCGCGTCATGGGCCTCATGACTGGAGCTGCCGCGGAAATTCATTTCGACAAGCCGGCCTTCGGCGCCTTCGACGGAAGCGACCGCAGCTTCGAAGCCACGGATGCGCTCGCGGATCGTCTGGCGATGCGAACCTGTGAGATGCAGAATGCGGCGATGACCGGCATCGAGCAGGCGTCGGGTTGCATTATAGGCACCGAAGAAATTCGAAGGTGAGACGCCGTCGAAACGCAGCTTTGGGTCGGTGCCGTTGACGAGCACGGTCGGCGTACCGCTTGCTTCAAGCCACCGGCATAGCTCCTCCGAGGGGTCGATGCCGACGAGGAACAGGCCCTCGGCGCCCGCGGTTTGCAGATATTCCTGCACCAGGTCCGGCTCCGTTCTCGTTTCGCGGATGAGTCGGATGTCGAAACGCATGCCGCGTTCCGCAGCACCGGCGCGCAGACCTTCGAGAATGCCTTCGTAGAAAACGCTCAAGCCCCCGGTGACGCTGTCGCTGGCGATCAGCGCCAGGCCGCCGGTTGCTGTCTCCGCCGCGGTTTTCAGCGGATAGCCGAGATCGCTTGCGACCTTGAAGATGTGCTGGCGGATCGTTTCGCTGATGCCTGGCTCATTGGTCAGGACGCGCGACACCGTCGAGACGGAGACGCCAGCGGCAGCGGCAATATCGGCCTGCCTGATACGTTTGGAGCGAATGTCGTTCATATTGCAAACGGTATGCAAAATTATGCAAATTTGCAATAGAAAGTTTTTTTATTGCACATTGCAATGAAGTTGCATATCGTCGCGCCACCTTAGTCCGCTTGAGGCGTCGGGGAGATCGCTGCGGACGACAACGCAAGAGAAG
The DNA here is from genome assembly GCF_044756305.1 of Rhizobium sp. NPDC092011. Classification (NCBI taxonomy): domain Bacteria; kingdom Pseudomonadati; phylum Pseudomonadota; class Alphaproteobacteria; order Hyphomicrobiales; family Rhizobiaceae; genus Rhizobium; species Rhizobium sp. NPDC092011. The sequence goes on along the minus strand of NZ_JBIVSO010000004.1, from coordinate 349,393 downwards.
GAGGAATCTCATGCGCATGAATCGCCGTTCATTCATGATCGGAGCTGCGGGAACCGCGGCTGGTCTCGCCTTCGGGGGAGGGGTGTCGCCGGCATTCGCCGATGCGACGCAGCTGCGCGCCATGTGGTGGGGCTCGCCCGACCGAGGCAAGCGCACTGTTGCGGTTGCCGAGCTGTTTCACAGCAAGAACCCGGACCTTTCCGTTATCGGTGAAAGTCTCGCCGGCGACGGCTATTGGGCCAAGCTTGCGACAAGCATGGCCAGCCAGAACATTGCCGATGTCTTCCAACTCGAGCCCAGCTCGATTTCGGACTATTCGCAACGCGGCGCCTGCCTGCCGCTCGATCAGTTCGTGCCCTCGACGCTGAAGGTCGATGCGTTCGGCAAGGACATGCTGAAGCTGACGACGGTCAACGACAAGCTCTATGGTGTCGGGCTCGGCCTCAACTCATTCACGCTCCTTTACGACGAGGAGATCTTCAAGAAAACGGGCCTGACCCCGCCTGGCCCGACGACGACCTGGGCCGAATATGCCGATCTCGCCGTCGAGATGACGAAGGCTGCCGGCAAGCGGGCCTATTGGGGCGGTCCCTACGGCGCGCGTTATAACTATGTGCTGGATGCATGGATGCGCCAGCGTGGCAAAAGCCTCTTCACCAAGGAAGGTGAGCTTGGCTTCGGCGTCGATGACGCCAAGGAATGGTATTCCTACTGGGAGGAGCTGCGCAAGCGCGGCGGCACGGTGCCGCCGGATGTGCAGACGCTCGATCAGAATGTCATCGAAAGCAACTGCCTGGCGCTCGGCAAGTCCGCCATGGGCATGGCTTATTCCAACCAGCTCGTCGGCTATCAGCTCGTGGTCAAGAGCAAGCTGGCGATCACCATGTTGCCGCGTGAAAAGAAGGACGGTCCTTCCGGTCACTACTACCGCCCGGCATTGATCTGGAGCGTCGGCGCCACGAGCAAGAATGGCGAAGCGGCAGCGAAATTCATCGATTTCTTCGTCAATGATATCGAAGCCGGCAAGATTCTCGGCGTCGAGCGTGGCGTGCCGATGTCTCCGAGCGTGCGCGCAGCTATCCTGCCGCAGCTCAATCCCACGGAGCAGTTGACGGTGAAATATGTCGAGCTGCTGAAAGACCAGGTGGGCGATTATCCGCCGCCTGCCCCGATGGGGTCTCAGGAATTCGACGGCAATGTGATGCGCCCCGTCGCCGATCAGCTTGCCTTCGGCAAGATCACGGTTGCGGAAGCCGCGCAGAAGCTGGTGGATGAAGGTAAGGCGAAGCTGAAGATCAAGAAGAGCTAAGCGGGGTCGATCGAGGCTTTTTGATTTGAGGGGGCGTTCGCGCCCCCTTTTTGAATTCCACCGTCAACTTCTCAATCTTTACCGCGCAGCCCAGTTGGCGCCGCGGCGGAAGATGGTCTTCATCTGCGGCACCGCGAATTCCTTGGCCTGGTGGCCTAGCGATGAATAGAAGACGCGGCCCTTGCCGTATTTGCGCTTCCAGGCAACCGGCATGACGACGCCGTCGATCCAGTAGGCATGGTCGCCGGTAAAGGTCGTGGTCGCCAACACCTCGTTCGACGGGTCGACATGCATGTAATATTGCTCCGATGTGTAGGGGAAATCGGTGATCCCCTCCATGATCGGATCATCAGGGCGCGTGATGTTGACTGTGTAATCGATGATGTTGCCGGGATGGGCGACCCATTGGCCGCCGATGATGAACTGATACTCGACGCTTTCGCGGAACGAGTCGCCTGCACCGCCATGATAGCCGGCGATGCCGACGCCGCTTTCGATCGCAGCGGCGAGGTTCTTCACCTCTTCCTTCTCGATCTTCGACATGGTGACGATCGGCACGATCAGGCTGAGATCGTGGATCGAGGGATCGGCGAAGGCTTCGGTGCTGTTTTCGAGGTAGACCTTGAAGCCGTCCTCCTCCAGCATGTCGCGGATGATATGAGCGCATTCCTGCGGTTCATGGCCGCTCCAGCCGCCCCAGACGATAAGTGCTTCACGCATGATATTCCTCCTGAAATTGTGTGGTTAAAGCAATTCCAGGAAAAGTGCGTAGCGGTTTTCCGTCCGGAATTGCGAGAGAACAAAGAGCGAGAACGGTTCGGCGGTTCTATGAAACGCTGAACCGTTCTAGCGGCCGATTTTTCCGTCCACGAGGGATTCGGACAGAGGGGCCGGACGTTCGGTTTGGGTCGTGATGGTGACCGTGCGCCCGGTCTCGGAGGCGGTCTGGAAGGCTTCCATGACCTCGAGCACATGCAGCGCCAGGCTGCCATTGGCGCGGTGCGGCCGGTTGGAGCGGATGGCATGCGCGAGATCGGCGACGCCAAGCGAACGGTAATTGCCATCGGCATAGGGAGCCGCAACCTCACGGTCTTCGAATTGGCCGCCCTTCTTGAGATACTCGACCGCGCCGCCGAAATGGTTCGGATCGGGCACGATCAGCGTGCCCTCGGTGCCGTAGACTTCGAGCGGCACATGCTTGTGGCCGGCGACATCGAAGCTCATGCCGATCTGCACGACCGCGCCATTGGCAAAGGCCATGACGCCGGCAACGTGGGTGGGCACATGCACGGGGATATGCTCGCCATTGCGTGGCTCGCTGGTAATGATGCGCTCCTTGCGTGGCGTCACCGCAAAGCCGGCAACCTGGGAGACGGGACCGAGCAGATTGACGAGATCGGTGATGTAGTAGGGACCCATGTCGAGCATCGGGCCGCCGCCGACTTCGTAATAGAAAGCCGGATTCGGATGCCAGCGCTCGTGGCCCGGGCACATGAACGTGGCGGTGCCGCCGACCGGGATGCCGATCGCACCTTCGTCGATGATGGCGCGAGCCGTCTGATGGCCGCCGCCGAGGAAGGTATCGGGTGCCGCGCCGATGCGCAGACCCTTGGCGGCAGCCGCATCCGCAAGCTTCTTGCCTTCGGCGAAATTGATGCCGAGCGGCTTTTCCGAATAGGTGTGCTTTCCGGCGTCCAGCGCCTGCAGGCCGACAGCGACATGCGCCTTCGGGATGGTCAGGTTGACGATGATCTCGATCGTGGGATCAGCGAACAGGGCGGCGATATCGACCGCCTTCAGGCCGAATTCGGCAGCTTTCGCTTCGGCAAGCTCGCGATTGAGGTCGGCGACGCCTTTGATGTCGAGAATGGGAAAGGATTTCATGGCTTTGAGATAGGCGCCGGAAATGTTCCCGCAGCCGATAATGCCGATGCCGACCTTGTTCATAAGCTTCCTCCAGATGACTTGTCTTTGCTGTCCTGGAGCGGCTCGGCGTTTCATGTGAGCGCTGAGCCGCTCCATCCTTTTGTTTCGATGCAATTCCAGATGGAAAACAGCTGCGCAGTTTTCCGGAATTGCTGTAGGGATCAGAGGGCCGGTGCCGGCCCCGTCGTTCCCCAGGGCGATTCGTAAAGTTCGCGCAGCGCCACGACCGCAGCGCCCTGCGCCCAGGTCTCGTCGGTCGACTGATCGAAAACCAGTTCGGTCACGCCCTTGATCGATGGCGGGATCGCCAGCGAATAGGCCTCCCGCAAGCTGTCCAGGAAGGGCTGGCCGAGCGCCAGGCTCGATCCCACCAGAATGACGCGCGGCGGAGCAAATAGCGTGACGATATTGGCGAGTGCCATGCCGCAGGCTTCGCCGGCACGGATGGCCGCGCCGATCAGTGCGTTGTCCTCCGCGTCGATCAATGTCTTGGCATGTGCCATTCCCCGGCCGAGGCGGATGGCTTCGGCAAATCGGCCGCTTGGCTGGTCGCCGAGAATGGCGCTTTCGCCGGCAAGGCTTGCCAGCCTGATCGTGCCCTGCGGCCCGATGCCGAGTACGAGATCGCCGAGATTGTGGCTGAGGCCGCCGGCGCCACGAAAGAGCTGGCCACCATGCAGCACGCCGAGCCCCAGTGTTTGTTCCAGCGACACCAGCACCATGTCATCCAGGTCTCTCGCCTTGCCGAACCAGTGATGCGCGAGCGTGATGGCGTGGGCATCACTTTCGACGATCGTGGTAACGCCCAGGCGCTCCGACATTTCCCTGGCGAAGTCGACGCCTGTCTCGCGGAAGATCGGGCTGGTGCGGACATGGCCGGTGCGGTGTTCGATGACGCCGGGCAGTCCGAGGCAAACGGAATCGATCTCGTCCAGAGCCAGATTGGCATCGACAACGCAGCGGCGCACGCCGTCCTCGATGAGATCGGCGATGACGCCGATGGGTTGCCGATCGACGCGCAGTGCCAGCGTCAGCGTCGAGAGAACCTCGCCGCAAAAATCCGTGACGACGAAGACCATGCGATTGGCGGCGATTTTCGCGCCGACGACGCGCGCAGCATCGGGATTGAGTTCCAGCATGACGCGGGGCCGGCCGCGTGTGGCTGCCTCGCGCAGGTCGCCTTCGGTGCGGGCGAGGATCAGCCCGTCATCCAGCAGCGAGGCGGTGATTGCCGAGACCGTCGTGGTCGAAAGCTGGGTGCGGTCGCTGATTTCGATACGTGCGATGGAGCCTGCCCGCCGGATCGTATCCAGCACGTTGAAGCGGTTTATCGCCCGCATAAGCTCGGGATCTGCTGTTTTCATGAGATTGGTGCCGAATGATGAACCCGCTCGGCTGCGGCCTGGTATTTTTAACGGAATGCGAATTAAATAACCTATGGTGACCGCCCAATGTCAAGCCGTTTCGCGGTCGATCTGCCGAAAATTTAGCTGCGGCGGTTGACATTTCATCAAAGCTCCGTTGAATTATTCCGCATAAGGGAAAAAATATTGAGGTTCTTGGTTCCCTTGGGAGGAGAAAATCATGATCCATCTACGTGGGGCGAAAGCCCTTCGCATTGCCGCTATTGCCGCGACGAGCGGGCTGGCGATTCTGGCTGGCGTCACGAGCGCTGTAGCCGAGACCACCGTGAAGTGGCTGCATCTTGAGGCCAATCCGGCTTACGTTGCGATCTGGCGCAAGATCGCCGACGAATATCAGGCCAAGCATCCCGGCACGAAGATCGAGATGCAGTTCCTGGCAAACGAAGCCTTCAAGGCCAAGCTGCCGACCCTTCTGCAATCCAAGGACGCCCCCGATCTGTTCTATAGCTGGGGCGGCGGCGTGCTGAAGCAGCAGCAGCAGACCGGCACGCTGCTCGACCTGACCTCGGCGATGGATGCCAAGGACGGCGCCTGGAAGAAGAGCTACAATCAGGCTGCGATCAAGGGCCTGACCTTCGACGGCAAGGTCAGCGCCGTTCCCTATCAGATGGGCACCGTTTCCTTCTTTTATAACAAGGCACTCTTCGCCAAGGCCGGCGTCGATGCCGACGCCATCAAGACCTGGGACGACTATCTGGCCGCGGTGAAGAAGATCAAGGCGGCCGGCATCGTTCCGATCGCGGGCGGCGGCGGCGAGAAGTGGCCGATCCATTTCTACTGGAGCTACCTCGTCATGCGTGACGGTGGTCAGCAGGTCTTCAACGATGCCAAGAACGGCAAGGGCAACGGCTTCAACGATCCGGCCATCATCAAGGCCGGCGAGCAGCTCGCCGAGCTCGGCAAATTGGAGCCCTTCCAGCCCGGCTACCTCGGCGCCACCTGGCCGCAGACGCTTGGTGTCTTCGGTGACGGCAAGGCGGCGATGATCCTCAGCTTCGAGACGACGGTTGCCACCCAGCGCGTCAATTCCGGCGACGGGAAGGGCCTGGCGGACGACAATATCGGTCGTTTCGCGTTCCCGGCCGTAACAGGCGGAGCTGGCGCTCCGACCGATACGCTCGGCGGCCTGAATGGCTGGGCCGTCACCAAGAAGGCGCCGCCTGAGACCCTCGATTTCCTCGCTTATCTCACCAATGCCGAGAATGAGCGCACCATTGCCCAGTCCGGCTTGATCATTCCGGTGGCTATCGGTGCGGAGGATGGCATCAAGTCTCCGCTGATGCGCGGCGCGGCCGATCAGCTGGCGCACTCGACCTGGCACCAGAACTTCTTCGACCAGGATCTCGGCCCGTCCGTAGGCCGTGTGGTCAACGACATCTCCGTCGGTATCGCCTCCGGCCAGATCACGCCAAAGGATGGCGCACAGCAGGTTCAGGACGCCTTCGAACAGGACCAGCTCTAGCGGCATCCGGCGCCGGCCGCTCCCTTGTGCCGGCGCCGACTTTTCTTTGAACTGCAATTGTCGAGACCGCCCATGACCGATGTCAGCGCCACGACTGCTATGCCTAACGTCGCCAGAGTGAGACCCGCTGCAAAGCGAAAATCGCCTGCCGCACAGGGGCGTATGCCTGTTATCCTGCTGTTTCTGCCGCCCGCACTTCTGCTTTTCACCATCTTCGTCATCCTGCCGATGGGCGAAGCGGCCTGGTACAGCCTCTATCGCTGGAACGGCTACGGCCTGCCGACAGAGTTCGTCGGCACACGCAATTTCGAGGTACTGTTCAAGAACGGCGCGTTCCTGACGTCGCTGAAGAACAATGCGCTGATCATCCTGGTGTCGATCGCGATCCAGGTGCCGCTTGCCATCTGGCTGGCGACCATGCTGGCAAATCGCATTCGCGGCGTCGTGCTCTTCCGCCTGATTTTCTTCCTGCCTTACGTGCTGGCCGAAGTGGCGGCAGGCCTCATCTGGCGCTTCGTCTATGATGGCGACTACGGTCTTTTTGCCGCGCTCGCGCATTTCCTCGGCACCGCGACCCCTTACGTGCTCGCCGACAAGGATCTGGCGATGTACGCCGTGCTCGGCGTGATCGTCTGGAAATATTTCGGCTTTCACATGATGCTGTTCATCGCCGGCATGCAGTCGCTGGACAAGAGCGTGCTGGAGGCGGCCGAGATCGATGGCGCCACCGGCTGGCAAAAATTCCGCTACGTGACGTTGCCGCTGCTCGGTTCGACGCTGCGTCTCTCTGTTTTCTTCGCCGTGGTGGGATCGCTGCAGCTCTTTGACATGATCATGCCGCTGACTGGCGGCGGCCCGTTCAACTCGACCCAGACGATGGTGACCTTCCTTTACAATTTCGGCGTCACCCGCATGCAGGTGGGCCTCGGCAGCGCCGTCGGCGTCGTGCTGTTCGTGATCTGCGTCACCCTCGCCTTCGGCTACAAACGGATATTTATGCGCAATGACTGATATCGCCTCATCCGTTCGACTGACCGCCGGCACGAAGATCTATCTTTATGTGTCGCTGACCATCATCGCCGCCATCGTGCTGATTCCGCTTTTGACCACCGCGCTTGGCGGCTTCAAGACGCTCGGTGATCTCCGCACCAATCCCTTCGGCCTGCCGGCCGAGTGGCATGTCGAGAATTACACCAGCATCCTCTTCGGCGACCGCTACTGGCGGCAGATGATGAATTCCCTGATCATCGCCGTTCTCACCGTATTCCTGACGGTGTCGGTCTCGGCGATGGCCGCCTTCGCCTTCGCGCATGTCAAATTCTTCGGCTCGAACTTCCTGCTGAACTATTTCCTGATCGGCCTGATGTTCCCGGCCGCCACCGCCATCCTGCCGCTGTTCATCCGCATCCGCGATCTCGGCCTGCTCAATACCTATTGGGGCGTGGTGCTGCCGCAGGTGGCCTTCGGCCTCGGCATGAGCATTCTGCTGTTCCGAAATTATTTTCGAAACCTTCCGGAAGAATTGTTCCAGGCCGCCTTTGTCGACGGCTGCGGCTATATCCGCTTCTTCTGGCATATCTCGCTGCCGCTCTCGCGGCCGATCATCGCGACCGTCAGCATCATCTCCTTCGTCGGCAGCTGGAACAGCTACATTCTGCCGCTGATCATGCTGAATTCGGATTCGATCTATCCCTGGCCGCTCGGCATGATGGTCTATAGCGGCGAATTCGGCACCGAATGGGAACTGGTGCTCGCGTTCATCACGCTGACCATCCTTCCCACCATCATCGTCTTCTTCCTGGCGCAGAAGCACATCATCGCCGGCCTCACCGCCGGTGCGGTGAAGTCCTGAGCCTTACTGGAGCAAAAAGCATGGCATCCGTCGAACTGCACAACATCCACAAGGCCTATGGCGCGCTGACCGTCATCCACGATATCTCGCTTTCGATCGATGATGGCGAGTTCATCGCTCTGGTTGGTCCTTCGGGCTGCGGAAAATCGACGTTGCTGCGGATGATCGCCGGTCTCGAGGAAATCACCGATGGCGATGTGTCGATCGGCGGACAGGTGGTCAACGCCATGACGCCGCGCGAGCGCAACATCGCCATGGTCTTCCAGTCTTATGCGCTGTATCCGCACATGACGGTTGCCGAGAACATGGGCTTCAACCTGAAGCTATCGGGCGAGACGAAGCAGTCCATCGAGCAGCGGGTCAACGAAGCTGCGCGCATGCTCGATCTCACCAAGCTGCTCGACCGCAAGCCGGCGCAGCTTTCCGGCGGCCAGCGCCAGCGTGTCGCCATGGGGCGCGCTATCGTGCGCAATCCCGCCGTTTTCCTGTTCGACGAGCCGCTCTCCAATCTCGATGCGAAGCTGCGCGTGCAGATGCGTTCCGAAATCAAGGCGCTGCATCAGAAGGTGCAGACCACCTCGATCTATGTGACCCATGACCAGATCGAAGCCATGACACTGGCCGACCGCATCGTGGTGCTGAACCAGGGCCGCATCGAGCAGCAGGGCACGCCGATCGAGCTCTATCGCAAGCCGGCCAATCTCTTCGTGGCCGGCTTCATCGGTTCGCCGGCGATGAACTTCCTCGATGGTGTGGTGGATGGGATCGATGGCTCGCCAGCCGTGCGGCTGAAGGATAGCACACCGATCCGTATTGCTGGGGAACGCAAGGTGAAGGCAGGGCAGAGTGTGAAGGTCGGTCTCAGGCCCGAGCATCTGAGCCTTGCCAGCGGCGGTTCGCCGCTGTCAGGCCAGACCCTGCTGGTGGAGCCAACCGGCGCGCAGACGCATGTGCTATTCGACCTTGCCGGCGATCAGGTGACGGCCGTGGTCGATGGCGAAGCGCCGGTGCGCTACGGCCAGCCGCTGAACGTCTCCGTCAGTCCTGAGCAGGTCTATGTCTTCGACGCCTCAAGTGGTCTGGCGCTTTAGAGCATTTCCAGGAAAAGTGCGCAGCGGTTTTCCGTTTGGAATGCGTAAAAACAAAGAGATAGAGCGTTTTCGCGATTCAAAGAAAACGTAAATGCTTTAGGTAACGATGTCGATGGAATCGACGCGATCGGGATAGAAAGCCATGTAGTCCTTGATCTGACCGACCGAAGGATAGGGGTTCTCGTAGGTCCAGATGGCGTTCACGGAGCGCTCGCCGCCGGCGGGGATGCTGTAGTAGGAGCATTCGCCCTTGTAGGGGCAATAGGTTTCGTGGCTGGTCTTTTGCAGCAACGACATGTCGACGTCCTTGCGCGGAATATAGATGACCGCCGGGTAGGACGCCTCCTTCAGCGAGAGCGCCTCATGCGTGTCGGCAATCACCTTGCCGGCGACGGAAACCGTGACATGCGCATGTTTTTCCTCTATCGTGATGGGATGATCGGGACCGGGGATCTTGACTGGCTTTTCCGACATGAGGGGCTCCTGGGATAAGAGGCGGACACCTCTTCTGTTTGAATCTACGCATCAGGCTTTCCGAAAATCGGCTTCGATTTTCGGAAAGCCTGATGCTCTAGGAGGATATAGGAAGCGCGTCGGCGATTATCAGGGCTCTATTGTCATTGCGCCTTAGGCGCCCGCGAGCGCAGCCCGTCCATCAGCAGCCCGACGAGACGGCGGGAGCGATCGTGCCATTCGGGCGAATGGGGCATGGAATAGGTGCCTGAGAGAGCATGCAGCACATCGGTGCCGTCAACGTCGGGGCGGATCGTACCCGCGTCGACCGCCCCTGCGATCAAGCCGGAGAGCGCCACCGGCACCCTGCCGTTGCTTTCGGCAAAGAGCTTGGAGTTGCTGTTGAGCAGGATGCGGAGACTGTCGGCCATACCACGTTTCGTGGCGATATATCCGACGAAGCGATGCATCCATTCCTCCAGGGCCTGATCGGGTGCTAGCCGCGTGGCGAGTTCCTGGGCGGCATCGCAAAGCGCCTCCACCTCATGGCGATAGACGGCTTCGACCAGATGCTCCCGGCTGGGAAAATGGCGATAGAGCGTGCCGATCCCGACATCGGCCTGCCGGGCTATATCCTCGAGAGATGCGGCGGTGCCGTGGCTGGCAAAGACCAGTGCCGCGACCTCGATCAGCTTGTCGCGATTGCGGCGCGCATCGGCACGCAGAGGCCGGTTTTCGTTCGGCATCGTTTCCTTCTGTTCCGGCAACGGCTTGCGCGCCAACCTCAACTCCTTGCGAACTCCGTACGACCACGCCGCGAGAGCCTGCCGCACGAGGGTTCGCGGAGACTTTCTTCGTGGCATCTAAAGCGCGTCGCGATCTCTAAGATTCGCTTCACGCGCTTTAGCTCTTTGATTTCACGCATGTCGTGGCCGCAAAACCGCTGCACACTTTTGCGCGACATGCTCTAGAGGAAGAGTGTTATCGCATTCGGCATCAGGGCGCCATCGCCGCCTTCATCACCGGGGACTCCTGGATGCGCGATGCAGGCTTTCTGGCGGATTATGGGGATGGTGCGCCGAAGTGGTTCGGTCCGAAACTCGGTCCCAGGTTCGGTCCCTGTCCGAAGGCGGCAAAGGGCTGCGACGGGGCGTTGCGCGCTGCCGGAACATCGAGATAGCTCATGATGTTTTCGACGTGGCTGACCTGCGAGCGCAAGCTGTCGAGCGACTTGCCCGTCAGGTTGGTGCCTGCCGGCAATTGTGCCGTCAGCGGGTTTTCATAGCGGCCGTTGACGCGCAGCTCGTAATAGAGATGCGGGCCGGTGGAATAGCCGGTCGAGCCAACATAGGCGATGACCTGTCCCTGGGTGACGCGCTGACCGACGCGCAGATCAGACGGCGTTGCAGAGATATGGGCATAGGTCGTCTCGTAGCCGCCGTCGTGGCGAATGCGGACGTATTTGCCGTAGCCGGTTTCCCAGGAGATCTTTTCGACGACACCATCGCCGGCGGCCTGGATCGGGCTGCCCATCGGCGCGCGGAAATCGACGCCGTTGTGGAACTTCTTCACGCCGAGAATAGGGTGGACGCGCCAGGCAAAGCCATCGCCGAGCGTACCGTTGGGCACGGGGCGATGTACCAGCGACTTGGCGACCGAATGACCCCCTTCGTCGTAGAATTCCGAAGGGCCTTCGCCACCGTTCCTATGCAGATAGAAGCGGTGCGTATCGCCATCGGCATGGAATTCGATGAACATCAGCTCGCTCTTGCCATCTTCCGCCTTACGGAAGAGCAGATCGACGCTGTCGGGCGCGTCTTCGATGCTGGTAAGGGAAACGCCCTTGGCTTTGGCGAGCTTGACCAGTTGTGACGCGCATTCCTTGGTCAGTCCCGCCCTTTCGAGCTTGGCGGCGACGGTTGCTTCATCGCTATCGTCGATATTCTTGAGGTCGACTGCGGCAACGTCCGAAGAGGCCGGCGTGTCAGCCTGGCTCTCACTGTAAAGCGTTGAGAACAGCCGGTCGTTGGCCATTGGCACGAAACTGTCCGCGTCGTCGCGAGCAACGACCCGTTCCGGCGTCTTGTCGCCGCTCAGGCGGGCCATGACCAGCTTCGGTCGAGCGCCGGGGCCTTTTTTCTCCAGCAGCAGTTCCAGGCTGTCGCCCGGGGAAACCGTATCGGTTTCGAGCGCGCGCTGCAGCTCGTCGCCGGCATCGTTGCTCAAACCGGCAGATGCCAGAATATCCTGAAGGTCCTGCTTGTCCTTCGGCATGGAGACGAGCCGGCGGAATTCGCGGCCGGGTTCTCCGGTCGTCGCCCGCGAGACGCTGACGTTCAGCGGCACGCCGCGAACCGGGAAGCGCGAGCGGCGCACCGCGTCGTAATGCGTGGTTTGCGGATAGATGCCGTTACGCATATCCGACAGCGATGTCGGAGCGAAGGCGACTTCCCGAGGGTGCTGCCGGCCATAGGAAGCATTGATGGCGCTGGCGCTGGCATGAGTGTTTGCGGTTTCGCCGGACTTAAACACCAGGGTGGTGCGGTGATAGGTGAAAATGCGGGTTTCGCCGCTGGAAACCTTTTCAGCGACCTGCGCGAAGCGCGCGCCGTCGAAGCGCTGCTTGGCGGCCAGTCGGGTGCTCTTTGGCATGGCAGGCTGCTGCGGCGTCAGCATGGCCGTGCGCACGGGTACAGCCTGCTCGATCTCGTGACGCGCCAATAGCGGATAAAGCACGGTGGCCAGCAGGCCGAAAGACGCGGTTCCGGCCAACCCGATGGCGATCAGGTGGCGCAGATGCGCCGAGCGGGGCAAAAAAGGAATATGAAAATCATGATGCGGCCGCGCCTGGATCGCAGCCTCTGCAGGAAATTGAACGCGCAATGGACTTTCGGCCATGAAGTGAGGAACCCTGCAGATTGCGGTGGGCCCAAACTAGGGCAAATCATGGCGAAATCTAGGCAAATATTACGAGTCTGTTAATTGCCGTGATCGTCCACAAGTCCAGATTCGCGCGTTCAAGATGATTCGTCAACTGAAGATGGTGTCGTAGAGCAGCTTGAAGTTCAGCGCGAGGATGATTGCCGCGACCAGCCAGGAGAGGATCGCGACACCCCTGGAGACGACGAAACTGCCCATTTTGTCGCGATTCGTCACGAATTGGACCAGCGGAATGACCGCGAAGGGCAGCTGCATGGACAGGATGACCTGGCTGAGCACAAGCAAGTTGGCGGTGCCTTTTTCACCATAAATTGCAGTCACGAATACAACCGGAATAATTGCAAGGCCGCGGGTCAAAAGTCGTCTTGCCCAGTGCGGGATGCGCAGACGAAGGAAGCCTTCCATGACGATCTGGCCGGCAAGCGTGGCGGTCACGGTCGAATTGAGGCCCGATGCGAGCAGAGCGACCGCAAAGAGGGTGGAGGCGATGCCGAGGCCGAGCAGCGGCGAGAGCAGCTCGTATGCCTGGTCGATTTCGGCAACGTCCGAATGGCCTGTTTTGTGGAAGGCGGCGGCTGCGACGATCAGGATCGCCGCATTGACGAACAGGGCCAGCATCAGTGCGATGGTGCTGTCGAGGGTTGCCCATTTGATGGCGTCACGGCGGCCTTCGTCATTGCGCTTGTAGGCGCGGGTCTGCACGATCGAGGAATGCAGGTAGAGATTATGCGGCATGACGGTCGCGCCGATGATGCCCATGGCGATGTAGAGCATCGCGGGATTGGTGACGATCTCGGGAGAAGGGATGAAGCCGTCGAGAACGGCGGCAATCGGCGGTGCGGCGGCGGCGATCTGCACGGCAAAGCAGGTGGCGATGACGATGAGCAGCGCGATCACGAAGGCTTCGAGATAACGGAAGCCCTTGTTCATCAGAAGCAGCAGCAGGAACGTATCGAGCGCGGTGATCAGCGCGCCGCCGATCAGCGGAATTCCGAAGAGTAGCTGCAAGGCGATGGCGGTGCCGATGACTTCGGCGAGATCGCAGGCGATGATGGCGAGTTCGCAGACAAACCAGAGAGCCAGATTGACCGGTCGTGGGTAGTGATCGCGGCAGGCCTGGGCGAGATCGCGGCCGGTGACGATGCCGAGCCTAGCCGACAGCGCCTGCAGCAGGATCGCCATCAGATTGGACAGCATGATGACGGCAAGGAGCGTGTAGCCGAACTGCGCGCCGCCCGCGAGGTCCGTCGCCCAGTTGCCGGGATCCATGTAGCCGACGGAGATCATGTAGCCCGGTCCGATGAAGGCAAGCAGGCGCCGGATCCAGCTGCCGCCATGCGGCACTTTTATTGTGGAGTTAACCTCGGGAAGGCTGGGGCGAACGCTGTCCCCTGCACTGGCAAATTTCCACGCGCGTTCCTGCGCAGCGGCTTCCTGAATTGGTGTCATGACGTCTCCGGGAGAATCGTGGTGTGAATTGGCTAAAGAACTACGCACAATAATAGATTTATGCAATATGCTATATTTCTTGGTTCTAGCTTTTTGCAAATGGAGATTGCATCACTGACGCCATTCCCGGCAGCGCGGGCGATCGCGTTCACCGCTCATTCTGAGGGAGACATGGGCAGACTAAAGCGCGTCGCGATCTCTAAGATTCGCTTCATGCGCTTTAGCTCTTTGATTTCCCGCATGTCGTAGTCGCAAAACCGCTGCACACTTTTGCGCGACATGCTCTAGGACAACCCCGCACGCGGCATGCGGTCAGGGAGAGGATGGTGCTGGAATGCTCAGGGGAAGAGGGATGCCCGGCAGTGGCGATAGATCCGGCCGGAAAAGCCGATACCGGGATGATTTGTCATCGCACTTTCGTGCGGACGCCAACGGTCGGCCTGCTATTCTGTATGAGCGCTCTCCGTTGCCTCGCAAGAGGCAACGGAAGGCGATATTCGATCAGCGTCTATTCGGCGGCGTCATGCTTGGAAATGGAATCGCGCACCACGCCGTATTGGCTGCCCCAACTGTCGGTCATTTCGTGGCGAATATCCCAGAGCTCGGGGAAGAAGCGGTGGCGGGCGCCTGCCTGCAGCAGCTCGACCGGGCGTCCCTTCAGGGATTTCGAGCCGAGCCCGATGGAGCGCTGGATCAGATACATGTGGTTGGCGCGGAATTTCTGAAACAGTTCGTCATATTCCACCAGCGCTTCGGCGACCACATAGCTGTCGCCATGATCGTACTTGCCGTCATAGATATCTTTTATCGTCAGGCCGGGCGCATCGAGATAATTCGCCTTGAAGGCGTGCCAGAGATCGGGCGGCATGCGCAGCAGAAACTTGAAGCCGGGCGATTCCTGGCCGCTGCCATTGCCGAGCTGCAGGCGGATCTGCTGATATTCCTTCGGCGACATGGTTTCGAGAAGATCGAGCTGGGTGGTCATCATGCGCATGATCTTGTGCACGCGGCCCATCAGCGTCACGACGCGATGGGTGTTGCGCTCTTCCATGAAGCCGATGACGTCGACCAGCGAATAGGCCATCAGCTTCATCCAGAGTTCTTCCACCTGATGAACGATCTGGAATTGCAGCTCGTCGCCGTTGACCATGCCGTTCAACGGCTTCTGACAGGCGAGGAGTTTGTCGCATTGCAGATAGACGCCGTAGTCGAGCATGTCAGGCGCCTCGATGCGGGCGTAATAGTCTTGCTTCTGCATCTTCGTTCCCTTTGTTCCGGCCTTTGGCCGACAAGCATGTTTGCCTTTTCCAAGAATAAGCAATTTGCCTTGAACATTGTTCCTATTTGTCATTCATAATTGCGGAATAGGAGTACGATTGGCTCCTCTAAAGTGAAGGGAGAGAACGATGGAGCTGGATGCGCTCGATCACAAGATCATTGCCGCGCTGGAGGCCGATGCCCGCATCTCGTTTGCGGCGCTTGCCGATCTCGTGGGGCTCAGCAAGACGCCGTGCTGGAAGCGGGTGAAGGCGTTGGAGGAGGCGGGTGTAATTCGGGGGTACAGGGCGCTTCTCGATCCGTCGCGGCTCGGCTTCGGCCTCGAGGCTTTCGTGCAGGTGTCGATCGATGTCGAGCGCTTCGATGTCTTCGAGGCCGCCGTGCGTCGCCATCCGCTCATCTGGCGCTGCCACGCGACGACGGGCGAGGCGGATTATCTCCTGCATATCCTGGCCACCGACATGGCAGCGCTCGATCGACTGCTGCGACAGGAACTCAACAGACTTCCCGGCGTACGTCACACCGTAACGTCGATGTCGACGCGGGAGATCAAGTCGGACATCTCGCTGGCCGAAGCCAGGAGGCATGCTGGCGGCTAGCTGCTATGGCCTTTCAGCCGCATGGAGCCGACCAGGCTGTGGATCAGCCGCTCGCCTATATCGACCAAAGAGAAGGATTTGCTCGACCGAAGCCATTCGGCAAGCAGACCGTTCATGGAACACTGAATAGCGCGGGCGGCGGCATCGGGGGTCCATAGCGGCGTCAGCGTCTTTTGCTGGTCGGCCATCTCGATCAGCCGCTGCAGCTTGCCGAACATCTGCTGATTGGCGGTCACGATTCTCTGCGCGGCGTCAGAGCGATGCTTGGTGAATTCGCACCCGAGAATCATGATGGCGAAGACCTGCTGCAGATGTTCGTCCTTGGCAAGATTCTGCAGAACCTGGACTGTGCCCTGCTCGATCAGTCCGAGCGGGTCGTC
This sequence comes from Rhizobium sp. NPDC092011, assembly GCF_044756305.1. Lineage (NCBI taxonomy): Bacteria > Pseudomonadati > Pseudomonadota > Alphaproteobacteria > Hyphomicrobiales > Rhizobiaceae > Rhizobium > Rhizobium sp. NPDC092011. Next base: position 333,230 of record NZ_JBIVSO010000004.1, on the reverse strand, counting down.
ATGGCCATGCTCTATCGCATAGTCGACGATGGTTTCCTGCGGCAGGCGGATTTCGCTATGCAGAGCCGTCAGAACCTCGGCCTTGTCCTTGAAATGCCAATAAATCGCGCCGCGCGTTACGCCGGCGCGCTGGGCGATCTTTTCGAGACTGGAGCCGCTGACGCCGTTTTCATAGAAAATATCGGCGGCCGCGGCGAGAACTTCGTCTCTTGTCTTGGCCGCATCTTCCTTGGTTCTGCGCATGCTCCTCCTCGAAGTTTCCGCGAGACGAGGGGCTGTCGTCTCACTCATATGTTTGATTTTATATCTCAATATCCGAAACCCACATGTGGTTCCCGATATGAGTCATAAAAACCATGTCGATTTGTTATTTACAATCATTCATGAATGTTTGTATGTTGCGACGCAATAAAAATGTCGAATCTCACGGTGATTTTTCCATGACGACGTATAAATCCTCCCTTCTGCGCAACGGTCTCGTTGCCGCCGGGCTCCTCTTTTTCTGCGTATCTCCCTCCCTCGCGCAGCAGGCCGGACAGATGCCGCCGCCGCAGGTGACGGCTATCGATCTCAAGCCTCAGACCGTGGCGCTCTCCTACGAATATGCTGCGCGCATCTCCGCCTTTAGGCAAGTCGACGTGCGCGCTCGCGTCGGCGGTATCCTTTTGAAAAGGAACTTTGTCGAAGGCGCCGAGGTGAAGGCCGGCGACGTGCTGTTCCTGATCGACCCGGCATCCTACCAGGCAGCGCTCGCCCAGGCCAAGGCGCAGCTCCAGCAGGCGCAAGCACAGCTTGAGCAGGCGCAGCGCGAGGAAAAGCGCAACATCAATCTCTTTGGACAGAATGCCGCGACGCAGAAGGCCCGCGACGACGCGATTTCGACGCGCCAGCTCGCGGAAGCATCGGTTGCCGCCGCGCAGGCGCAGGTTCAGACGGCACAGCTCAATCTCGACTATACGCAAGTGACAGCGCCGGTTGGTGGCATTACCAGCCTCGAGCAGGTTTCCGAAGGCAGCCTGATCGGGACTACGGGCGATAGCGGCCTGCTCACCAGCATCACGCAGCTCGACCCGGTCTACGTCAACTTCTCCTTCTCGGATGCCGAGGCGGCGGAAGTGCGCCGGCTGATCGACATGAAGAAGGCCAAGGGCGAGGCGCCGAATCTGGGCGTCAAGATCTCCTTCGGTGACGGCACCACCTATGATCATGACGGTGTCGTCGACTTCACCTCCTCCACGATCGACGTGTCGACGGGGACGCTGCAGGCTCGAGCCGTGGTCGACAATCCCACCCGCCGGCTGTTGCCCGGCCAGTTCGTTCGTGCGCGGGTGACGGGCGTGTCGCTCGACAACGCCATCACCATCCCGGAAGTGGCATTGATGCAGAGCCCGCAGGGCCAGTTCGTCTATACGATCGACCAGGAAGGCAAGGCACACATCAATCCTGTGACGCTCGGCCAGAAGATCGGCGATACCTGGCTGGTGCTGTCCGGCCTTAAGGCCGGCGACAAGCTGATCACCGAAGGCATCATCAAGGTACGCCCCGGCGCACCGGTGCAGGCGACGGCGGACGCAACGCCTAAGGACGCGAAAAAGGTGGTGCAGAACTGATGTTAGGCAACCGATTCTTTATCGACCGCCCGGTTTTCGCGGCGGTGATCTCGATCGTCATCCTGCTTGCGGGCGCTGTCTGCCTGCGTATCCTGCCGATCGCCCAATATCCCGAGCTGACGCCGCCGCAGGTGGTTGTAACAGCAACCTATCCCGGCGCCAGCGCCGAGACGGTAGCGCAGACCGTTGCCGCTCCGCTGGAGCAGCAGATCAACGGCGTCGAAAACATGCTCTACATGCAGTCGACGAACTCCAACAGCGGAGCGATGCAGATCACCGTGACCTTCGCGCTCGGCACGGATCCGGACCAGGCTGCGATCAACGTCAACAACCGTGTCCAGCGCGCCGTCTCGACGCTGCCGCAGGACGTGACGCGATTGGGCGTCGTCGTGACCAAGCGTTCGACGTCGATCCTCGGCTTCGTGGCGATGTACTCGACCGACAGCCGCTATGACCGTACCTTTGTCGGTAACTATGCACTTCTGAACGTCATCGACGACCTCAAGCGCATTCCCGGCATCGGCGACGTCAACCTGCTTGGCGATGTCGATTACTCGATGCGCATCTGGCTGCGGCCGGACAAGCTGGCGCAATACAATCTGACACCGAGCGACGTCGCGACTGCGATCCGGGAGCAGAACTCCCAGTTTGCGGCCGGCCGCTTCGGCGATCAGCCCAGCAACAATCCGCAGGCCTTCACCTATACCGTGACGACGCAGGGACGCCTGCCCGATGTCGACGCTTTCGGCGAAATCATCCTTCGCTCGACGGCCAATGCCGCAACGCTCCGGCTGAAGGACGTGGCGCGTATCGAACTCGGCACCAAGAGCTATTCGGTACAGAGCAGTCTCAACGGCACGCCGGCGGTTCCGATCGCCGTCTACCTGCAGCCGGGCGCCAATGCTTTGAACACGATGGCTGCGCTCAAGTCGCGCCTCGACGAGCTGCAGAAGTCGTTCCCGCACGGCGTTGCCTACGAGGTTCCCTACGACACGACGAAGTTCATCCAGGTGTCGATCGAGGAGGTGGTGCACACCTTCATCGAGGCGATCCTTCTCGTCGTCATCGTTGTCTTCGTCTTCCTCCAGAACTGGCGGGCGACGCTGATCCCGATCATCGCGGTGCCGATCTCGATCGTCGGCACCTTCGCCGGCATGTATCTGCTCGGCTTCTCGATCAACCTTCTGACGCTGTTCGGCCTGGTGCTGGCGATCGGTATCGTGGTGGACGACGCCATCGTCGTGCTCGAAAACGTCGAGCGCCTGATGGCGACGGAGAAGCTGTCGCCGAAAAAGGCTGCCATCAAGGCGATGGGCGAAGTGACCGGCCCGGTCATCGCTATCGTGCTCGTCCTTTGCGCCGTGTTCATCCCGGTCTCCTTCATGGGCGGGCTGGCGGGCCAGATGTACAAGCAGTTCGCCGTCACCATCGCGATCTCGGTCACCCTGTCCGGTATCGTGGCGCTGACGCTGACGCCAGCACTCTGCGCGCTGATCCTGAAGCCCGGCCATCACGAGCCGATCCTGCCGTTCCGTATCTTCAACCGAGCTTTCGACCGGTTGACGGCGGGCTATGCGGCCGGTGTCGCCTTCTTCCTGAAGCGCGTCATCGTCGGCTGCGTGCTGGTTGCCGGCCTGCTCGGCGTGACCGGCTATCTCTTCTACACGCTTCCGGGATCGTTGGTGCCGGATGAAGACCAGGGCGCCTTGTTCCAGATCGCCATCCTGCCGCCGGCTGCTTCGCTCACGCGCACGCAGGCTGTCATGGACGAGGCTCTGGTCAATACCAAGAAGCTGCCGGGCGTCGAAAACGTCTTTGCAGTTTCGGGCTTCGATCTTCTGTCGGGCGGTCTGAAGACCAGCGCCGGCGTCGCCTTCGTGACGCTGAAGGACTGGAGCGAGCGCAAGACGCCGGAACTCGATGCCCGCAATCTCGCAGGTCCGATCATCGGCGCCAATATGGGCATCAAGGATGCCATGGTGCTTGCCTTCAATCCGCCGCCGATCATGGGTCTGTCGACGACGGGCGGTTTCGAAGTCTATCTGCAGGATCGCAGCGGCAAGGGCGTGGCAGGGCTTTCAGATCAGGCACAGAAGCTGGTCGCGGCCGCCTCCAAGCGTCCGGAGCTTGCGGGTGTCCGCACGACGCTCGACACCAACGTTCCGCAGTTCCGCGCCGATCTGGACCGAGAGAAGGCCAAGGCGCTCGGCGTGCCGATCAATTTGGTCTTCGACGCCATGCAGGCGACCTTCGGCAGCCTCTACGTGAACGACTTCACGCTCTACGGCCGCAACTATCAGGTCAACCTGCAGTCGGAGGCACCGTTCCGCGAATCGCCCGAGGATCTTCGTCAGGTCTTCGTGCGCTCCGACAGCGGCAAGATGATCCCGCTCGACACGCTCATCAAGGTGTCGCGCGTCATCGGCCCGGACCAGCTCGAACGCTACAACGCCTTCAATGCCGCCAAGATCACCGGCAACCCGGCACCCGGCTATACGTCCGGCGATGCGATCAAGGCCATGCAGCAGGTGGCGGCGGAGAGCCTGCCTGAGGGATTCCAGATCGCCTGGACAGGCTCCGCCTATCAGGAACTGGAGACCAGCGGCGCGGGCACGCAGGCGATGATCTTCGGCATCATCATGGTGTTCCTGATCCTGGCCGCCCAGTATGAAAAGTGGAGCCTGCCGCTCGCCGTCATCACCGCGATCCCCTTCGCGCTGTTCGGTGCGCTGCTTGCGACCTATCTGCGCGGGCTCACCAACGACGTCTACTTCCAGATCGGCATGGTGACGCTGATCGGCCTGGCGGCGAAGAACGCCATCCTGATCGTCGAGTTCGCAGTGCTGAAACGCAAGGAAGGCATGGGTGCGGCCGAGGCGGCACTCGAGGCGGCGCGCTTGCGCTTCCGCCCGATCGTCATGACCTCGCTCGCCTTCATCCTCGGCGTCGTGCCGCTTGCCATCAGCAGCGGTGCGGGTTCTGCGAGCCGCCATGCCATCGGCACCGGCGTCATCGGCGGGATGCTGGCGGCGACCTTCATCGCCACCTTCTTCATCCCGATGTTCTATCGCCTCATCGCCTGGAAACAGCCGAAGCCGGACGAGGATGACGAGGACGAAGCAATCGAGCAACGCCCGCATGCGCAAGCGGCGGAGTAGGGTTTCCTATCCGGTGCGAGCGTCTTGCGCCGAATTGAGATGAAAACAGGCGGATCGCAGTCTTGCGATCCGCCTGTTTTCGTTTGATTGCCGGCTATCCAATAATGCGGAAGCAGTCGAACGGCGAGGTCACATCGGCGGCATAGTGCCGTTGAGACCGACAGCGACGCGGTCGGCTGATACGGTGCTATCGTCGGTGCGTTCTCCGCTGATGAAGACGCCCGCGCCCGGCTTCACATCGGCTTTCGTCGCCGATGCCAGCGTGACGACAGGCGTACCCTTGGGAATGTTGATCTTCCGCTCGCCGCCCTTATAGGTGAGTGTCAGCGTCGGGCCGTTGACCGAGGTGACGGCATTGGCGACCGTCGCATTGGTCATGGAGCCGTTCGGCGCGGAATCCCAGGGACGATCGCCTTCTCCGGTTCCCTTCATCGCGGCCGGGAAGATCACGACCTCGATGGCGCCATTGATGCCGCTATCGGTCGGTTGCGAGGCGATGCCGACGAAATCGCCCGGCTTGATGTCGGCCACGTCTGCCTTGACGACGCCGGTGGCGTTCCAGCCGGACTTCAGCGCCACCTTCACCTCGTTGCCATCCCGGGATTTGACCTTGAGCGTGTCGCCGTCAAGGCTTTCGACGGTGCCGCGCACCTTGACGCGTTCTGCGGCAGAAACGCTGTGAAGGGCGGCGAGCGTTGCGATGGTGAGCGTCAGCACGCCCGTAGTCAGACGTTTGCGATGCATGGGCATTGCCTCTCTTGAATTGTCGGTCGAGCAATGAATGGGCTTGGCGGCAGGATTTCCGGCCGCGGCCAGGCGAGCATAGCCGCCAGCAGCCGAAATCCTATTCGTCCCTTCTGCGGTTCGCCATTCAAACAAGCGTGAGGCGGCCTTTCCGGCTCCCAGGACAGTATAATCCTTTGAACTGGTGCGCCGTGCTTCCTTTGGGAAGCACAAAGGTCGCTCTATCTTTTTGAATATACGCATCAGGCTTTCCGAAAATCGATTCCGATTTTCGGGCCGATGCTGTAGCCGGATAATTTCCGGAACATAAAACATTACTTAATATTTCATGCTAGACTATGCGGGCTGTCTCGAATTCCCTATCGCGCCACGGCGCCGGGCTGGGGAGATTGGAGAACGAAATGACCGCGATTCGTCCACTGTTGATCGGGATTCTTTTGATTCTGGCACTGGTGCTGGTTGCGCTCAGCATTCTGCTTGTCGATCCCGCGCAGCCCTTTCGGCAATCGGAAAGCCTCATTCCCATGCACACCGAGCCGGCGCAGCAACGGCCGTAGCTGCAGCTGTCGGTCAGCTTGAAGGCGTAAAACGTGCCACCAGGCTGTGACGATCGCCAGGATATGTCAGCCGGACATGGGTGATCGGGCCGGTCGAACTCCAGGTGCGCCGCTCGACCACGAGGCAGGCCGTACCCTTGGCGACGTCGAGGCTCGCGGCGGCATCTCCCTCGGCCGCGATGGCGCGGATCTGATGTTCGGCCGTGCTCCAGGGCACCTGATTGAGCAGCCACGGGCCGGGCGGCAGGGTCGCGAAGTCGGCCTCGGCTGCGTCGGGCACGGCATCGAGATTGATGACGCGATCCTCCAGGCAGAAGGGTCGTGAGCCGGCATAGTGGATACAGCTGATTTCGAGCACATTGACGGGACCGGCAAATTGCAGCCGGCGGGAGTCTTCCGTTCGTCCTCGTCGCTCGGCGACTTTCACCAGCCTGTGTGAATAGGGCAGGTTGAGCGACTGGATTTCCGATTTGATGTCGTGGATCTCCAGCACGGCTGATTGGGCGTGCGGATGAGTGACGAAGCTGCCCGAGCGCTTGCGCCGCTCGATCAGCCCCGCACGGGCGAGCTGGGTCAGCGCCTTGTTCACCGTCATGCGCGAGCAATCATATTGCTCGGCCAGCACCATTTCGAACGGAATACGATGACCGGGAGGCCAAGCGCCGGAGACGATCTGGCTTTCGATATCGCTCAGGATCCGCTGATGTAGGGTCGCCTCTTTGCCTGTGGCCATGCCGCCCATCTTTTCCGTGTAAGACATCGGGTTTTCCGCGAGTTATTTAAGGGCCAATCGGCGGCAGGAAAAGCGGTTTCTTAACCGATCAGCTCGGCCATGGTCTGGCGGAAGCGCGCGGAAATCGCCTCTCTCTTGATATGCCGGCCGCCTTCGACCTGCTTCTTGCCCAAGGCCCATACGCTATCGACTTTAAAGCCGCCTGCAAATGTCCAATGGTCGAGAACGCGGTCGCCGGAGAGATAGGGCACGGCACTGGCGTCGAGGGAGACGATGTCGGCGTAATTGCCGACGGCGATTCCTGCCTGCGCTTTCAGTGCCGCGCCGCCACCGAGGAGGGCGCTGTCGAACAGCTTGCGGGCGGTCGAACCGCCTGTCATGGCGATGACGTTGCGGGCGCGCAATGCGAGGCGCTGCGAATATTCCAGCTGTCGCAGTTCTTCCGGAACGGAGATCATGATGTTGGAATCGGATCCGACGCCGTAGCGGCCGCCTTCATCAAGAAAGAGGGGCGCTGCGAAGACGCCATCGCCGAGATTGGCCTCGGTGATCGGGCAAAGGCCGGCAATCGCGCCGCTCTTTGCCATGCGCCGGGTTTCATCCTCGGTCATGTGCGTGGCATGGATCAGGCACCACCGCTCATTAACGGGCGCGTTGTCGAGCAACCATTGTACCGGGCGGGCGCCCGACCAGGCAATGCAGTCTTCCACTTCCTTCACCTGCTCGGCGACGTGGATATGGATCGGTCCATCGCCTGCTATGGGAATAAGCTTTGCCAGTTCCTCGGGCGTGACTGCGCGCAGGCTATGCGGCGCAATGCCGAGTTCGGCTCCGGGCAGACGGCTCGTCACCTTACGGCAGCCGGCCATCAATGCTTCGAAGCTTTCGAGCGAGTTGATGAAGCGGCGCTGGCCTTCAATGGGCGCTGCACCTCCGAAACCGGAATGGGCGTAGAAGACAGGGAGCAGTGTCAGCGCAATGCCGGTTTCGGTGCTGGCGGCGCCAATGCGCTCCGCCAGCTCGGCGATGTTGGCATAATGGCTGCCGTCCTTGTCGTGGTGCAGGTAGTGGAATTCGCCGACGCGAGAGAAGCCGGCTTCCAGCATCTCCATATAGAGCTGTGCCGCAACCGCCTCGACATGATCCGGCGTCATCGACAGCGCGAATTTATACATCACGGTGCGCCAGCTCCAGAAGCTGTCGTTCGCTGGACCGCGCACTTCGGCAAGGCCGGCCATGGCGCGCTGGAAGGCATGGCTGTGCAGGTTCGGCATCGCAGGTATCAGAATATCCTGTCTGTCGTCGCCGGCCTCTGGCGCGACGTCTGTCGCGACGTCGGTGATGCGACCGCCTTCGAGGGTAATCCGCACATTTTCGTGCCATCCGTCGCCAAGCAGTGCCGAGCGTGCATGAAGTATCGTCATGGTCTCACCCTTTCCTTTCGGACACAGAGTCCAAAATCCCTCTTGTCAGCCTTTTTAATATGTATATACATTATGAGCCAACGAGGAAAGGCGTAAAGCTTATGGGTGGGAACAATTTTTCCGCAGATGGCCCCAACGGTGGCAAGGAAAACGGCGCGGCAAGCCGCGTGTGGCGCAATGCCCGCCTTGCGACCTTGAAAGAGGGCGAGGCCCGGCTCGGCACGATCGAGAAGGGTGCGATCCTGACCAAGGGCGGCCGCATCGTCTTCGCTGGTCCGGAAGCGGATCTGTCCGACGTCGCCGGTGCAGAAAGCATCGATCTCGAAGGCCGCTGGGTGACCCCAGGTCTCGTCGATTGCCACACGCACATTGTCTATGGCGGCAATCGCGCCCGCGAATTCGAAATGCGGCTGGAAGGGGCGAGCTACGAAGAAGTCGCTCGCGCAGGTGGCGGTATCGTTTCTTCCGTCAATGCGACGCGTGCGCTTTCGGTGGATGAACTGGTTGCCGTTGCGTTGCCGCGCCTCGATACGCTGCTTTCCGAAGGCGTCACCACCATTGAGGTGAAGTCGGGCTATGGCCTGAATATCCCATCCGAATTGAAGATGCTGCAGGCGGCGCGCAAGCTGGAGACGGTGCGTCCCGTCCGGGTCGTCACGTCCTATCTCGGTGCCCATGCCACGCCGGCCGAATACAAGGGTCGAAACGGCGACTATATAAGCGATGTCGTACTGCCCGGCCTGAGCCAGGCGCACGCGGAAGGCCTCGTCGATGCCGTCGACGGCTTCTGCGAAGGGATTGCCTTCTCGACGGCCGAAATCGCCCGCGTCTTCGATCTTGCCAAGTCGCTCGGCATTCCCGTGAAACTGCATGCGGAACAGCTTTCCAATCTCGGCGGCGCCAAGCTTGCGGCCTCTTATGGCGCGCTGTCGGCCGATCATATCGAATATCTCGACGAGGATGGCGTCAAGGCGATGGCTGCGGCCGGGACCGTTGCGGTGCTGCTGCCGGGCGCTTTCTATGCTATCAACGAAAAGCAGAAGCCGCCGGTCAACGCGCTCCGCGAGGCGGGCGTTTCGATCGCCATCGCCACGGATTGCAATCCCGGCACCTCGCCGCTGACGTCGATGCTGCTGACCATGAATATGGCTGCCACCCTTTTCCGTCTGACGGTCGAGGAATGCATTGCCGGTGCAACGCGCGAAGGCGCGCGCGCCCTCGGGCTGCTCTCCGAAACCGGTACGCTGGAAGCCGGAAAGTCGGCCGATTTCGCCATCTGGGATGTCGAAAGCCTGGCGGAGCTTGTCTACCGCATCGGCTTCAATCCCCTTCATGCCCATGTTTTCAAGGGAAAAAGGTTCAACCGATGACTATCGTTCTCCATCCAGGCTCCGTTTCGCTACAGCAACTGGCGGCGATCTACTGGACCGGCGAGCCGGCCAGGCTCGATGCATCTTTCGATGCAGGCATTGCCAAGGCCGCAGCCCGCATCGCGGAAATTGCCGCAGGCAATGCGCCCGTCTATGGCATCAACACCGGCTTCGGCAAACTGGCGTCGATCAAGATCGACAGCGCTGACGTCGCCACGCTTCAGCGCAATCTCATTCTCTCGCATTGCTGTGGTATCGGCCAGCCGCTGCCTGAGAATGTCGTTCGTCTCATCATGTCGCTGAAGCTGGTTTCGCTCGGCCGCGGTGCCTCCGGCGTGCGGCTGGAACTGGTGCGGTTGATCGAAGCCATGCTTGAAAAGGGTGTTGTACCCCTCATTCCCGAAAAAGGCTCTGTCGGCGCATCGGGCGACCTTGCTCCGCTGGCGCACATGACCGCGGTGATGATGGGTCATGGCGAAGCCTTTTATGCCGGCGAGCAGCTTTCCGGCGCAGCTGCGCTCGAAAAGGCTGGCCTGAAGCCGGTCGTGCTCGCCGCCAAGGAAGGGCTGGCGCTCATCAATGGTACGCAGGTCTCGACCGGTCTTGCGCTTGCCGGCCTCTTCCGTGCCCATCGCGCCGCCCAGGCCGCCCTGATTACCGGCGCCATGTCGACGGACGCGGCCATGGGCTCTTCCGCTCCGTTCCATCCTGATATCCACACGCTGCGTGGCCATAAGGGCCAGATCGATACCGCTGCTGCCCTTCGCGGCCTGCTCGCCGGTTCCGTGATCCGCGAAAGCCATATTGAAGGCGACGAGCGTGTGCAGGATCCATATTGCATCCGCTGCCAGCCGCAGGTGGATGGCGCCTGCCTCGATCTGCTGCGGTCCGTCGGTCGCACGCTGGAAATCGAAGCCAACGCCGTTACCGACAATCCGCTCGTGCTGTCGGACAATTCCGTCGTTTCCGGCGGCAACTTCCATGCCGAGCCGGTTGCCTTTGCCGCCGACCAGATCGCCATTGCGGTTTGCGAAATCGGTGCGATCGCACAGCGCCGCATCGCGCTGCTGGTCGACCCGGCACTCAGCTACGGCCTCCCGGCCTTCCTGGCCAAGAAGCCGGGCCTGAACTCCGGCCTGATGATTGCCGAAGTGACCTCGGCGGCGCTGATGTCGGAAAACAAGCAGATGTCGCATCCGGCCTCCGTCGACTCGACCCCGACCTCGGCCAACCAGGAAGACCATGTCTCAATGGCCTGCCATGGTGCGCGCCGCTTGCTCGGCATGACCGAAAACCTCTTCGGCATCATCGGTATCGAGGCGCTGACGGCTGCCCAGGGTGTCGAGCTGCGCGCGCCTCTCGTCACCAGCCCGGAACTGACACTCGCGATATCGGCAATCCGCGCCGCCGTGCCGTCGCTGGAGGTGGACCGCTACATGGCAAACGACCTCAAGGCCGCCAGCGATCTGATCGCTTCCGGCGCGCTCAATGCCTCGATTTCAACCGACATCCTGCCTTCCTTGGAGATGTGATATGACCAATCCACGCCATAATATCCGCGAAATCCGCGCTCCTCGCGGCCCGGAACTCAATGCCAAGAGCTGGCTGACCGAAGCGCCGTTGCGCATGCTGATGAACAACCTCGATCCGGACGTTGCGGAAAACCCGAACGAACTGGTCGTGTACGGCGGCATCGGCCGCGCTGCCCGCACCTGGGACGATTTCGACCGCATCGCCGCGACGCTGAAGACGCTGAACGAAGACGAGACGCTGCTGGTGCAGTCCGGCAAGCCGGTCGCCGTGTTCCGCACCCACAAGGATGCGCCGCGCGTGCTGATCGCCAACTCCAACCTCGTGCCGCACTGGGCAACCTGGGACCACTTCAACGAGCTGGATAAGAAGGGTCTTGCCATGTACGGCCAGATGACGGCCGGCTCGTGGATCTATATCGGCACGCAGGGCATCGTGCAGGGCACCTATGAGACCTTCGTCGAAGCCGGGCGCCAGCATTACAATGGCAATCTCAAGGGCAAGTGGATCCTGACCGGCGGTCTCGGCGGCATGGGCGGCGCACAGCCGCTGGCGGCCGTCATGGCCGGCGCCTGCTGCCTCGCCGTCGAGAGCGACGAAACCCGCATCGATTTCCGCCTGCGCACCCGCTATGTCGACGAGAAGGCATCGAGCCTCGACGAAGCGCTCGCCCTGATCGACAAGTGGACGAAGGCCGGCGAAGCCAAGTCTGTCGGCCTGCTCGGCAATGCCGCCGAAATCTTCCCGGAATTGGTGAAGCGCATGAAGGCCGGCGGTCCGCGCCCGGATATCGTCACCGACCAGACCTCCGCGCACGATCCGCTGAACGGCTATCTGCCGGCCGGCTGGACGGTCGCCGAACACAGAGCCAAGCGCGAAAGCGATCCGAAGGCCGTCGAAGCTGCCGCCCGCGCCTCGATGAAGGTACATGTCGAAGCGATGGTGGACTTCTGGAATGCCGGCGTGCCGACGCTCGACTACGGCAACAACATCCGCCAGGTCGCCAAGGACGAAGGTTTTGAAAACGCCTTCGCTTTCCCGGGCTTCGTGCCGGCCTATATCCGTCCGCTGTTCTGCCGCGGTATCGGTCCGTTCCGCTGGGCTGCTCTCTCCGGCGATCCGGAAGATATCTACAAGACCGACGCCAAGGTGAAGGAACTCACCCCCGGCAATACCCACCTGCACAACTGGCTTGACATGGCGCGCGAGCGCATCGCCTTCCAGGGCCTGCCGGCGCGCATTTGCTGGGTCGGTCTCGGCGATCGTCACCGCCTCGGCCTCGCCTTCAACGAAATGGTCAGGAATGGCGAGCTGAAGGCTCCTGTCGTCATCGGCCGCGACCATCTCGACTCCGGCTCGGTCGCTTCGCCGAACCGCGAAACAGAAGCGATGAAGGACGGCTCCGATGCCGTTTCCGACTGGCCGCTGCTGAACGCACTGCTCAACACCGCCTCCGGAGCCACCTGGGTGTCGCTGCATCATGGCGGCGGCGTCGGTATGGGCTTCAGCCAGCATTCGGGCATGGTCATCTGCGCCGACGGCACGGATGATGCAGCCCGCCGTCTAGAGCGCGTTCTCTGGAACGACCCGGCAACCGGCGTCATGCGCCATGCCGATGCAGGCTACGACATCGCGCTCGATTGGGCCAAGCAGCAGGGTCTGCGCCTGCCGGCTATCCTGGGGAACTGAGATGAAGCTGCTACGCGCCAGTGATCACAAGCGCATGCCCTGGAAAAACGGCGGCGGGGAAACGGTGGAAATCGCCGTTTCGCCCGACGGCGCCGGGCTTGCCGACTTCGACTGGCGCGTCAGCATGGCGACGGTTGCTTCGGACGGACCGTTCTCGGTCTTTCCAGGCATCGATCGCACGCTATCCATTCTCGAGGGAGAGGGAATGACCCTCTTCATTGAGGGACGCGAGCCCGAGCGTCTGACGCAGGCAAGCGATCCGCTGCCCTTTGCGGCGGATGCGCCGACTTCCGCGACCTTGATCGACGGCACGATTACAGATCTCAATGTCATGACGCGGCGTGGCCGTCTCACGCATTCGGTGCGACGTGTTTCCGTCGATGGGACGATCAAATTTGCCCTTCGCAGCGGTGCGACCCTTATTCTTTGTCATCGTGGCCATGCCGAAGTCGCCACGCTTTCGCTTTCGGCATTGGATTGCCTGCTTCTGGAAGCGGGTGGGCAGGAAATAAACGTTTCCGGAAAAGCGGAGCTGTTTCAGATTGATATTCAAACCAATCGCCGTCGCTAGGCGAAGATAGCCAGCCGAAACGATAGGCTCGATGGAACGCCATCGCTATGTTGTAGATGTCTGAACAGCGTCGGTCGAACAGGTCTGCCTTGATCTGAACTTCAGTCTCTCGACCACCTGAGGCATTGGTGATGGTTCTTACTGCTGGCCCGGCGAGCGAGGCGTCATTTGCTATCAAGTGAAGCGTAAGGCACCCGGACACTTTGCCAGCCGATATACGATCGGCATTTGCGATATTAGTCCAGGGAATGACAGTCTCGGCGACGCGTGTATCTTGGATGCCATCCGGGCCAATAATGATGATCGGATCTTCGTAGTTTCGGCGAATGTAGATCGAAACACGCACTATCGCTGCCGCACAAAATAGAATGAGAATGACGGCATCATTGATGCGAAATCGCCAAATTAGCGGGTCGGAATTTTGATGACGGGTAACAACCAATAACCCAATAAAGAAGGCCATTATTGTCTAAATCAGTATGGTTGCACGAATCGCCGCAAATTTCGAATAGCGGATCTCGTGAATGCGATGAACGGCAACATCGTCATAGAGGAATTCATCGCTAGGCAAGGCAAATTGACCGCCAAGATTGAAACACGCCATTACTATTACCATCATGTAAAGTCAGAGTCTAAAGGCTTCGGACAAGCATATTCCGTCCTCGGGCTGGGTTGATCTTCTTGACACCCCAGCCTCTCCAGCGTTCCAATGGTCGGCCTTTGCAAGGATGCCTCTATGAGCGACGACCAGATCCCCGCCGATAGCAAGCTCACCACCTCCAAGCGCCGCTGGGCGGCGGAGGGCAAGTTTCTGACGGGGCGTATGAGCCGGCCGGAGACGGAGCGGTTGCCGCCGGGGCAGCATCTGGTGAAGAACTGGCCGGTGCTCGATCTTGGCGAGCGGCCGCAAATCTCGTTGTCCAGCTGGCGGCTCGATGTGTTCGGCTTCGTGGAAAAGCGGCTCAGCCTCGATTGGGCGGCTTTCCAGGCGATCGAGCAAAGCACTTATGTCAGCGACATTCATTGCGTGACGACCTGGTCACGCTACGACAATCGCTGGGAAGGGATTTCGACGCGCGATCTCCTAGATCTCGTCACGCCGACGGCCGAGGCGCAGCATGTGCTGCTGACGAGTTATGACGGCTACACCACCAACCTGCCGCTATCAGATTTCGCCGCCGAAGACGCCATCCTCGCAACCGCCTGGGAAGGACAACCGCTGACCCCAGAACATGGCGGACCGATGCGTCTCGTCGTGCCCCATCTCTATTTCTGGAAGAGTGCGAAGTGGCTAAACCGCATCGAACTGATCGGCGCCGACAGAGCCGGATTCTGGGAGAAAAACGGCTATCATATGTACGGCGATCCATGGCGGGAGCAGCGCTACTCGGACGATTGATGCTCGAGCGATGTCCGGCGTGCTGAGGATTCTGCCTGGGCGGATCCGGGTTTCTTATGTCACCATGTCAATATTTGATGATCTCCGCATGGGTTTGCGGCTTTGCAAGCCGCAACGATGGGCGTATTCATTGATCCCACGATTGCTGTCGGGAGAGCCCGGCCTCCCTAAACCTCGTCCTCCGAAATTTCATACCATGACCGTTGTCCGGACCACAGAACAGCCTTCCGAAGAAAGTTTCGGCCGGCAATCCCGCATCGTCGCCTTCGTCGTCGCCGTTTCCTTCTTCATGCAGATCCTGGACGGGACCATCGTCACGACGTCCCTGCCGCAGATGGCGAAAACCTTCGGCGTCGAGCCAGTGTCGATGAGCATCGGCATCACCGTCTATCTGCTCACCATGGCGGCTTTCGTGCCGCTGGCCGGCTGGGCGGGCGATCGATACGGCGCGCGGCGGGTGTTTCTGGCGTCAATCACCATCTTCACCGTGGCGTCGCTGTTTTGCGGTCTCTCGGGCAATCTCGCGGAATTCATTATTGCCCGCGCCGTCCAGGGGGTCGGCAGCGCGCTGATGACGCCCGTCGGCCGCATCATCGTGCTGAAGAGCGCGCGCAAATCCGATCTCGTCCATGCCATGTCGATGATCACCTGGCCGGCGTTGACGGCGCCCGTCATCGGCCCGGTGCTCGGCAGCTTCATCACCACTTATCTCAGCTGGCACTGGAACTTCCTGATCAATATCCCGATCGGCATTATCGGTCTCGGCCTCGTCCTCCGCTTCGTGCCGGATCAGCGTGAGGAGAAGGTCGCGCGGCTCGATTTCGTCGGCTTCCTGCAGTCGGCAGCCGGGCTGACATTCCTGCTCGCCGGTCTGGAGTTCGTGGTTCAGGGGACGACGGGATTGGCGCCCAGCATCGGGCTTATCGCTGTGGGCGTGGTTTTCTCCGTCATCGCTACCCGCCACTTCATGAAGGTCGATGCGCCCTTGCTCGATCTCTCGGCCTTCAAAGTGCAGACCTTCGCCATGTCGACGCTTTCGGCGGGTACGGCGAGCCGTGTGGCGATCAACGCCACGCCGTTCCTGATTCCGCTGCTTTTCCAGGTCGGCTTTGGACGCACGGCGATCGACGCCGGCACCTATCTGCTGTTCTATTTCGCCGGCAATCTCGGCATGAAGGCGATCACGACGCAGATGCTGCGGGCCTTCGGCTTCCGTAACGTGCTCGTGGTGAACGGCCTGATTTCGTCGGCCAGCATTGCCGGATGCGCGTTCCTGTCGCCGTCGACGCCCGATCTGCTGATCTATTGCCTGCTATTCATCGCCGGACTTTCCCGGTCGATGAACTTCACGGCGCTGAACACGCTCGGCTTTGCCGATATCCATGCAGCGCAACGCAGCTCTGCCTCGACATTGTCGAGCATGTTGCAGCAGGTTTCGTTGCTACTCGGCGTTGCGGTCGCCGCCGCCGTGCTCAATCTTTCGCGCACGATTCATGGTGGGGAAACGCTTTCGCTTGTCGATTTTCACTGGGCTTTCCTCGTCGTTGGTCTTATCGGTGCCGTCTCGGCATTGCGCTTCATCAGCCTGCCCCACGACGCCGGCGCCGAGGTGTCGCGGCACAGGGTAAAGTCGTCATCAAAACCTTAAAGCTCTTAACGATATTGACAGGCAAGCCGCTGTAAATTCACTTGTCAGTTCCCATATGTGTGGGGCCTCAACTCCTATAGGAGCCAGTCTTATGCTGCTCAAAACTCTCGCTATCTCCGCTCTCGTCATCGGCATGTCCAGCGCCGCTATGGCCGAGCAGGTGCACAAGCATCGTCCAAAGAACCTCAAGGTTGAGGCAATTCAGACCGATGTCGGCAATGTCGACCATTCGAAGGATGCGATCCTTCCGGACGGCCGTATCAACACCGACCCGTCCGTGACCGGCCCGATCCGCGCCGGCGACTCCATGTCCCGTCTGCAATGCGCTGCTGCTCCGAACGCAGTCGGCGTGCGCTCGACATTTGCGGCAGGCCCGTCGTCCCTTTGCCCGTAACGGTTTGTCGGATCGACCCGTTTCAAGCCAGCTCGATATCGGTGTGATCGAACCGGCCGCTTTTCGACAATAGCGGCTGGCGATAGTAACGAGCGCAGGCGTAAGTCATGCAATCGTCGAGGCTGAGGCGGGCCGGGTGGCCGCCTTGGCCATAACGCTCATACGTCTCCGCAGCGATAAAGGCGGCGCGGGGTGGCACGGCGAGCAGCTGAATGTTCATGAGCTGCAGGAAGGTGCGCACCGCTTCTCCTGCCTCGATTGGCGAAAGTGCCAGTATCGCCGAAATTCCGATTGCCGCATGCATAGCCTCCAGCGGCGATGTCATTCTTGCTGTCGCCAACTGCATGCGATTGGCGAAGCCGCGCGCATCCTCCTCATTGGTCATCATTGCCGACAGGACCGAAGCGTCGATAAACATCAGACGTTCCCCTCACGGCTCTCGGTTTCGGCCTTCACCGTCGCCTTCTGCTTGAGATTGCGGCAGAAGGCGACGGCGACATCGGCAAGTGCGGGCTTGGTCAGTTCTTCATCCAACGCCTTCTGCAAGGCGAGCCTCACGGCTTCGGTCTTAGTGGGGCTTTTCGTCAAGGCCTGGTAGCGCCGTGCGAGGCGATCGATGGCGTCGTCTTTGATGTAGAGAGGCATAGGATATCCATTTTCAAACTTACGATATCCTTAGGCCATGTTTTCCGGAACGGCAATCTGCCGCTGGGTCCTTACGGGTCTTGAGCTGTTGCCGAAAGGCTCCTCATTCCAGCCTTCACCCCTCCGACAGTTCCTCCAGGATCGGACAGTCGGGCCGCGCATTGCCGTGGCAGGCATGCACCAGATGTTCCAGCGTATGGCGCAGCTCCGTCAGCTCGCGGATCTTGCGGTCGATCTCGACAAGCTTCGTGCTCGCCATGTCCTTGACGTCTGCGCTGGCACGGCTTTTGTCTTCATAGAGCGCCAGCAGCTGCCGGCATTCCTCGACCGAGAATCCGAGGCTGCGCGAGCGGTGCAGGAAGCGCAGCTTGTGCACGTCGTCGGCGCCATAGTCGCGATAACCGTTGTCGCTACGATCGGGTCGTATGAGGCCGATATCCTCATAGTAGCGGATCGTCTTGGCCGGCAGGCCCGAGCGGCCGGATGCTTCACCAATGTTCATCTGCTTCTCCTTGAAACGGCTCGTCGATTGACGGGATCGACGAGCCCTTCTGCATGTCTTCATGTAACTCCGGGGAGTCGCTAGCCGATCCTCCCCGGATTGTTTACTTCGCCAGCCGCAGCCTGAGCGCATTGGCGATGACCGAGACCGAGGACAGGCTCATCGCGGCTGCAGCAATCATCGGCGACAGAAGCAGGCCGAAGATCGGATATAGCACGCCGGCTGCCAAGGGCACGCCAAGGGCGTTGTAGCCGAAGGCGAAGGCGAGGTTCTGCTTGATGTTGCGGATGGTTGCTTCCGACAGGCGGCGTGCCCGGACGATGCCGTTGAGGTCGCCCTTGACCAGGGTGATCCCAGCGCTTTCCATCGCAACGTCGGCGCCTGTGCCCATGGCAATGCCGACATCGGCGGAGGCGAGCGCCGGAGCGTCGTTGACGCCGTCCCCGGCCATGGCAACGATGTGGCCCTTGGCCCGCAATTCGTCGATGAGCGCCTTCTTGCCTTCCGGCAGCATGTCGGCACGCACTTCGTCAATCCCAAGCTGCCTTGCGACGGCGGCCGCAGTCTTGCCGTTGTCTCCGGTCGCCATGACGATCGTGAGGCCACTCTCGTGCAGTGCCTTGATCGCGGCTGCCGTGGTCGGCTTGATCCGATCCGCGACGGCGACAAGGCCAGCGAGCCTGTTGTCGATGGCAACGAACATCACGGTCTTGCCTTCGCCGCGCAGACGTTCGGTCTCAACCTTCAACGCCTCCGTGGAAATGCCGAGATCGGCCATCATCGCCGCATTGCCGAGTGCGATCGGCGTGTTGCCGGCGCTGCCTTTCACGCCCTTGCCCGTTATCGCCGAAAAGCCGGAGATGTCGACAAGACCTGCTCCGCGCTCCTCGGCACCGGCAACGATTGCCTCGGCGAGCGGATGTTCCGAGCCGCGTTCGAGGCTGGCGGCGAGCGACAGCAGTCGCCCTTGCTCCATACCGTTGACGGCGACGATATCGGTCAGGTTGGGCTTGCCTTCGGTGAGCGTGCCCGTCTTGTCGACGATCAGCGTGTCGACCTTGGCGAAGCGTTCCAGCGCCTCGGCGTCGCGCACCAACACGCCTTCCTGCGCGCCACGGCCAGTCGCGATCATGATGGACATGGGCGTCGCCAGGCCAAGCGCACAGGGGCAGGCGATGATCAGCACGGCGACGGCGGCGAGCAGCGCATGTGCAAGCCGTGGCTCCGGCCCGACGAAGGCCCAGACGGCAAAGGCGATGATTGCGGCCGCGACGACGGCAGGCACGAAAACGGCGGAGACGCGATCGACCATCGTCTGGATTGGCGCACGCGAACGCTGCGCCTTGGCGACGAGTTCCACGATGCGCGACAGCGTCGTTTCTGCGCCGACCTTTTCCGCCTGCATGATGAGCGCGCCGTTCTTGTTGATCGTGCCACCGGTCAAGGCGTCGCCCTTCACCTTTTCGACCGGCAGGGGCTCACCCGTGATCATCGATTCATCGATGGTGGATTGCCCCTCGATAACGGAACCGTCTACCGGGACACGCTCGCCGGGGCGCACGCGCAGCCGATCTCCGGCCTGGATCTCGTCCACGGGCACATCGGTTTCGCTACCATCAGTGCCGATGCGGCGCGCGGTTTTCGGCGCCAGATCGAGCAGGGCGCGAATGGCCGAGCCCGTGCGTTCCCGGGCCTTCAGCTCCAGAACCTGGCCGACGAAAACAAGGGCGATGATGACCGAAGCCGCCTCGAAATAGACCGGTACGCTTTCGCCATGCCCTCTAAAGCTCATCGGGAACAGGCCGGGCGCCAGCGTGGCAATGACGCTATAGAGATAGGCGGTGCCAACGCCGAGCCCGATCAGCGTCCACATGTTGGGGCTGCGATTGACGATCGAGTTCCAGGCGCGCCGGAAGAAGGGCAGCGCTGCCCAAAGCACGACGGGTGTCGCAAGAACAAGCTCGACCCAGGTGGCGAGGGGTTCGCCGATCCGGTCGCGCAAGGGCAGGCCGACCATCGGGCCCATGCTGATGACAAGCAAGGGCAGCGACAAAGCGGCACTGATCCAGAGCCGGCGCGTGAAGTCGACCAGTTCCGGGTTCGGCCCTTCGTCGGCGGCGGGCACGCCCATGGGCTCCAGCGCCATGCCGCATTTCGGGCAATCGCCCGGATGGTCGCTGACCACCTCGGGATGCATCGGGCATGTATAGAGCGTGCCCTTCGGCACCGGCTTCGGTGCGGGCCTGTTGCCGTTCAGATAGGCCGTCGGGTCAGCTTCGAACTTGGTCTTGCAACCGGCGGAGCAGAAGTAGAATTTCTCGCCTTCGTGCTTTGCAAGATGGCGTGCGGTGGCGCGATCGACCGTCATGCCGCAGGTCGGGTCTTTGGCGGTCAGATAGTTCTCGGGCGTCGCCTCGAACTTCGTGCGGCAACCATTGCTGCAGAAGTGAAATGTGCGACCCTGATAATCCACCGACGGCTTGCCCGCATTCGGATCGACCGTCATGCCGCATACGGGATCGCGCGTTATGGCCTCCTGCTGCTGGCCGCCGTGGTCGTGATTGTCGTGATGACCATGGCCGTGATGGCTGTGATCGTGTTCGTCGTGCAATGCCATATCAAACTCCATTGCCCCGAAGGGAGCGTTGGATAGGGTTATGAACCTTCCTGTCACTGGAAGGTCAAGGCCAAAAATAGGAATTATCGTCCACAGTTCACAGAGGCTCCTTTCTATCTTGCAGCATGCGGCAATGATAGGTTCCGTAAGACCGATTCAATGATGCGATTCCAATGCGATACGATCTGACCGCGCTTCCTTTGCCAACGCTTCTGCCTGCTATCGTCAAGGCGGAAGACATGCTGGCGCGATTGGACGAGCGCGTTTTGCGGCATGTCGTGGGGGAAGGCTTTCGCGAGCGCGGGCACTTTTTCGATGCCGCAGGCGCGCTTTGGGTCGGCGGCGAGCTGGTGCATGTCGAGGATCTGGTGTTGCACGATGCGCGCATGGATGCGCGTGCGCCGACGCATGAGTTGACCATCGCCCACGCGGTGCTGCGGGTTCGGCGGCGCCTCTGGAATGCCGACCCTTCCTGGGGGCTGGATGCGGCAGGCCTTGCCGCCTTGCGCGGCGATGTGGGAGACGTCGAGGAGGCCGTCGCGCGGCGTCCGTTCTCGCCGGAGATTGCGGAGCCGGACAGCCAGGAAGAGGATGAGGAGAACGATTTCGGCGTCGATTTCGCCGAGATCGACGCCATTCTCGCCCGATCGGAAAAGATCCTGAGCGGCGGCGCTCCCGAGGCGAGACCGGAGACGATCGACGATCCGTTCGCCCTCGTGCATGATGAGGATTGGGACGAGGATGAGCGCCTGGAAAACTGGCGTAGCGTCATCCGCGAGGCTGATCTTCTGCCCCCCGTTCTCGGCGCGGCCGTGCTTTTCGACGCCTGGGAGCGGATCGAGCCGCTGCGGCGGCAGCATTGGCTCGGCGGTTTGCTGGTCAGCGCCTATTTGCGCAGTCGCGGCAAGGTCACCTCGCATCTTTTCTGCCTGAACGTCGGCCTGAAGGCGGTGCGACATGATCGCCGGCGTGCATCGGATCGCATCACGCGCCTGACGGCATTTCTCGAAGCCATGGTGCATGCAGCGGATTCGGGCCTCAAGGAGCTCGACCGCCTTTCGCTTGCCAAGCTGCAGATGGAACTGCGCCTCAAGGACCGGCGATCGAACAGCAGCCTGCCAGAGGTGATCGATATCGTGCTGTCGCGGCCGATCGTTTCGGCAAAGATGATCGCCCGGCATGTCGGTGTGACACCCAGAGGCGCGCTCAATCTGGTCAACGAGCTTGGCCTGCGCGAGATGACGGGTCGCGGACGTTATCGCGGTTGGGGTGTGCTCTGACGCCCAACGGCAACAGCAACTTGCGTCGGCAGCGAGCGTTTGCGGCCACAACCCTGATTTTATGTAATGTGACAATTTATTTCGCTAAGTCGCCGCAAAAATGGACAAAATTTAATGGCTATACCAAATTCCTAAGCGACACGATGCAAGCTAGAGTCGCGCCATAGGATAACGGCCGATCGTTGATCGCCGAAGGCTTTGAAGGAAGGTAGACTGATGCCTCGTGCATTTCGGGTCGTAATGTCTTTGGCGGTAATTGGCGCGGTGGGATATGGCGCCTATGCGACCCGTGATCTCTGGCTTGCCAGCGCCGAACGGATGCTGGGTTATCAGAGCGCCTCGGCACCTGCCCAGCAGGCCCAGGGCGAGCGCCGCAGCGGCCAGGGACAAGGCAGTGGCGGCGGCAGGCGACGCGGTGCGGGCCAGTTCAGCGGTCCGGTTCCCGTGCTGGCCGCCAATGCGACGACGGCCGACGTTCCCGTCTACATCAATGGCGTCGGCTCGGTGAAGGCGCTGAATACGGTGACGGTACGAGCGCAGGTCAGCGGACGAATCGTGGAAATCGATTTCGTCGAGGGCCAGGATATCAAGAAGGGCGACGTCATCGCCCGCATCGACGATTCCGTCTACAAGGCGCAGCTCGATCAGGCGGTTGCCAAAAAAGCGCAGGATGAAGCGCTCCTGGCCGGCGCCCAGCGCGATCTTGCACGCTACCAGCTGATGGTGAAGAGCGCTTCGGGCACGCAGCAGCAGGTCGATACGCAGCTATCGCTGGTGGCGCAATATACGGCCCAGGTCCAGGCCGACGGCGCGGCGATCGAAAGCGCGCAGGCCACGCTCGACTATACGACCGTCAAGGCTGCCATCGACGGGCGAACCGGCATCCGCAACGTCGATGTCGGCAACCTCGTCAGCTCGTCCGATGCGACCGGTATCGTGACCCTGTCGCAGATCAAACCGATTTCCTTGCTGTTTTCCATTCCGCAGCAGCAGCTCGCGCGTGTCAACGCCGCAAGCGCTGCCGGAACGCTTGCCGTTCAGGCAATGGACAATGATGGCCAGACTGTTGTCGACAACGGCAAGCTGGCCGTCGTCGACAACCAGGTCGACCCGACGACGGGCACAGTCAAGCTGAAGGCGAATTTTCCGAACGAGAAGCTGGCGCTTTGGCCCGGCGCTTTCGTCAATGCCCGCCTGCTCGTAGAGACGCTGAAGGGCGTGACAGTCATTCCAAGCGCTGCCGTCCAGCGCGGGCCGAACGGCACTTTCGTCTATATCATCAGTCCCGAACAGACCGTGGCCATGAAGTCCGTCAAGGTGCGGCAGCAGGACGATACGCTTGCCGTTATCGCCGATGGCGTTTCCGCGGGTGACAAGGTGGTGACCACCGGCTTCGCGCGGCTTCAGGACGGAGCGAAAATCCAGATCTCGGCAAGCCCGGATCAGGCGACGCCGAATGCGCCGGCAGCGACTGAGCAGGGGCAGCCCGTCGCGGAGAATGATGCGCAGGGCAGTCAGGGCAATGGTGCCAATGCCGGTGGCGGCGGGCAGCAGCATCATCGTCACAACGGCCAGGGCGGCAAGAATGGCCACGGTGGCAAAAACGGTAACGGCGCCAATGCCGGCCAGGATGGCCAAAACGACAACGCCCAGCCTGCTACCGGCGCCGGCCAGGGTGCAGACACCAGCGCCAGCACCGCGCCCGGCAATTCCGCCGCAACGCCGACACAGCAACAATGAACGTCTCGTCGCTCTTCATCTCCCGGCCCATCGCCACCTCGCTTCTCGGGGTCGCGGTTCTTCTGGGTGGCATTCTCGGTTTTCTGTTCCTGCCGGTCGCGCCGCTGCCGCAGGTGGATTTTCCGACGATCCAGGTGACGACGCAGCTTCCGGGAGCTGATCCCGATACGATGGCCGCCTTGGTGACGGCGCCTCTCGAGCGTCCGCTCGGGCAGATTCCGTCGCTGGCCTCCATGACCTCTTCCAGCGCCTTCGGCATCAGCCAGATCACCCTTCAGTTCGACCTCGGCCGCGACATCGACGGTGCAGCGCAGGACGTGCAGGCGGCAATCAACGCCGCCGGCTCGACCCTGCCGCGCACGCTTCCCTATCCGCCGACCTATTCAAAGGTGAATCCGGCCGACACGCCGATCGTAACGCTGGCCCTGCATTCTGACAGTTACTCGATCCGCGAACTCAGCGACTTTGCCGACACGATGATGGCGCAGCGGCTGAGCGAGGTTTCCGGCGTCGGCAATGTCAGCATTCAGGGCGGCGTCAAGCCGGCGATTCGCATTCAGGTCGATCTGCCGCGTCTTGCCTCCTATGGTCTGGCACTGGAGGATATTCGCTCGGCCATCACCAATGCCAGCGTCGCCGGTGCCAAGGGTGCGCTTGACGGCACGCAGCAGAGTTTCACGCTCGCTGCAAATGACCAGATCGTCGACCCGAACGTCTACAAGTCGGTCATCATCGCTTATCGCAACAGCGCTCCGGTGCAGCTGAAGGATGTCGCTAATGTTGTCGAGGGGCTTGAGAACAATCGCGTCGGCGCCTGGTATCAGGGAAAGCCCGCGGTCATTCTCGACATCATGCGGCAGCCGGGGGCCAACGTCATTCAGACGGTCGAGAACGTCCTGAAGCAGCTTCCAAAGCTGAAGCAGGCCATGCCGGCCGGCGTTTCCCTCGATATCGTCAACGACCGTACCGAAACCATCCGGGCCTCGATCCATGACGTGCAATGGACGCTGGTCATCAGTATCGGCCTCGTCATCCTCGTGGTGCTGCTCTTCCTGCGGACGATGACGGCGACCTTCATTGCCGGCGTCGCTCTGCCGTTGTCGCTGATTGCGACCTTCGGCGTCATGTGGTTCGCCGGTTTCAGCCTCGACAATCTCTCGCTGATGGCGCTGACCATCGGGACGGGCTTCGTCGTCGACGACGCCATCGTCATGATCGAGAACATCGCCCGCCACATCGAAGAGGGCGAGAACCCGATGCAGGCGGCCTTGAAGGGTGCAGGCGAGATCGGGTTCACGATCATTTCGTTGACCGTCTCGCTGGTCGCGGTGTTCATTCCGCTGCTGTTCATGACCGGCATCGTTGGCCGCATGTTCCGCGAATTCGCGCTGACGCTGACCATCGCCGTGGTCGTATCGGCCGTCGTGTCGCTGACCCTGACGCCAATGATGTGCGCCCGCATCCTGCGCAAGCCTAAGGATCGCCAGGGCGGCCTGCTGGCTGGCGCCGACCGCTTTACGGACTGGATGATCGAAGGCTATCAACGCAGTCTCGTCTGGGCCGTGGATCGCAGCGCGCTCATGCTGCTGATTACGGTCGTGACGCTGGCTGCGACGATCGCGCTCTACGTCGCCATTCCAAAGGGTTTCCTGCCCGCGCAGGATACCGGCCTCATCACCGCCGTCATCGAGGCGGAGCCGACGACTTCCTTCGAGACCATGAAGCAGATCCAGGCATCGGTGACCGACCGGCTGCGCAAGGACCCGGACGTGACCGGCGTGGTGGCCGTCATCGGCGCCAGCGCCAGCAACCTGACGCTCAATACGGGCAATCTCAGCCTGGTGCTGAAGCCGCGCAGCGAGCGTAACGTCTCCGCCGATCAGATCATCGAACGGATGCGCGACGAGGTCGCCGGCATGCCGGGCATCCACGTGACCTTCCAGAGCGTGCGCGACATTTCGATCAGCACGCGGGCCAGCCGCGCGCCCTATCAATATACGTTGACAGGCACGGACACGAATACGGTGGTTGACTGGTCGCAGAAGCTTGCCAAGCGGCTGCAGGAAAGCCCGAAGCTCATGGATGTCGCTTCCGAGGTCGAGATGGGCGGCGGCCGCATCTTCGTCGATGTCGATCGCGAGACGGCCTCGCGGCTCGGCGTATCGATGCAGGCCGTGAACGATACGCTGAACGATGCGTTCGGTCAGCGCCAGATCGCCACCATCTACGGACAGGCCAACCAGTATCGCGTCATCCTGGAGGCGGCGCCGCAATATCAATCGGATCCTAAGTCGCTCGACAAGCTCTATGTCGCCGGCGCCAGCGACACGCAGGTGCCGCTCAACGCTTTCACGTCGGCAACCTTCACGACCGCGCCACTGGTCATCAGTCATGACGAGCAGTTCCCGGCCGTGACGATCAGCTTCGATCTCGCCAAGGGCGCTTCCCTGAGCGATGCGGTGGCCGAGATCAAAGCGGCGGAGCAGGACGTCGGCGTGCCCGACAACATTCAGCGCAAATACTCGGGCGATGCGGAAGAGTTTGCCTCCTCGCTCGCCGGGGAGCCCTGGCTGATCCTTGCTGCCGTGGTGACGATCTACATCGTGCTCGGCCTGCTCTACGAAAGCGCCGTCCATCCGGTGACGATCCTGTCGACGCTGCCTTCGGCCGGCGTCGGGGCGTTGCTGGCGTTGATGCTGTTCGGGCAGGATCTGTCCATCATCGCCTTGATCGGCATCGTGCTCCTGATGGGTATCGTCAAGAAGAACGCCATCATGATGATCGACTTCGCGCTTGAGGCCGAGCGCAAGGAAGGCCTGGAGCCGCGCGAAGCCATCCTGAAAGCCTCGATCCTGCGTTTCCGGCCGATCATGATGACGACGCTGGCGGCCCTCTTCGGCGCCCTGCCGCTTGCGCTGGCGCAGGGCACGGGCGCGGAGCTGCGTATTCCGCTCGGCATTACCATCATCGGCGGCCTGGTGCTGTCGCAGCTCCTGACGCTCTACACGACGCCGGTGATCTATCTGGCCTTCGAGCGCCTGCGCGCCCGCGTCGTCGGCCGCACGAGCGGAATGCCCAGCCCCGAGATGAATGAAATGGCGGGTGGCGAGACATGAATATCTCCGAGCCGTTCGTCAAACGCCCGGTCGGGACGACGCTTCTGGCGATCGGATTGATGATCCTCGGCTTCGTCGCTTATCGCTTCCTGCCGGTCGCGAGCCTGCCGACCGTCGACCTGCCGACGATCGTCGTTTCCGCCAGCCGCCCCGGCGCCGATCCGGCCAGCATGGCGGCGAGCGTCGCGGCGCCGCTGGAGCGGCATCTCGGAACTATTGCCGGCGTCACTCAGCTGACCTCCGTCAGCTCGCTCGGCTCAAGCACCATTATCGTGCAATTCGATCTTTCGCGCAGCGTCGATGGCGCGGCCCAGGATGTGCAAGCAGCGCTGAACGCTGCGGCGACGGACCTGCCGGGCGATCTGCCGACATTGCCGGCTTTCCGCAAGATCAACCCCGCCGCTGCACCCGTGCTGATCCTGGCCCTGACATCGGACAATGTGGCACCGAGCGCCATCTATGACGCAGCCGATACGGTGGTCGTTCAGCGTATCTCGCAGGTGGATGGCGTTGGAGGCGTAACGGTCAGCGGCGCCGATCAGCCAGCGGTTCGCGTCAGGCTCAACCCGGACCGTCTCTCGGCCATGGGGCTGTCGCTCGATGCCGTCCGAACGGCGATCGTCAACGCCAGCGTGCTTGGTCCCGTCGGTTCGCTGGACGGCAGCGGAGGGGCCTTCTCCATTGCCGTGAACGGGCAATTGCGGACGCCGGAAGCTTACGGCAGGATTGTCATACAGAGCGGTGACGGTACGGCTGTCCGGCTCTCCGATATTGCGACAGTCGAGCCGGGTGTGCGCAACAGCCGCTCCGATGCCTGGTTCGACGGCAAACCGGCCGTGCTGCTCAACATCACCAAGGAGGCGGATGCGAACGTCATTGCGACGGTCGATGGCGTCAAGCAGCTGATCCCGGAACTGCAGCGGCTCATCCCCGCCGGCGTCAAGATCGATGTGCTGTCCGACCGGACCACGACGATCCACGCCAGCGTCAACGACATGCAGTGGACGCTGCTTGCCACGATTTGTCTGGTCATGGCTGTGGTCTTCGTTTTCCTGCGGCGTGCGACCCCGACCTTTGCCGCCGGCGTTACCGTGCCGTTGTCGTTGGCCGGAACGCTCGCCGCGATGTGGCTCTTCGGATTGTCCATCGACAATCTCTCTCTCATGGCGCTCGCCGTCTCGGTGGGCTTTGTCGTCGACGATGCCATCGTCATGATCGAGAACATCTATGCCAATCTGGAAACCGGTATGAAGCCGATGAAGGCGGCGCTCGAAGGTGCCAAGCAGATCGGCTTCACGGTCGTTTCCATCAGCCTGTCCTTGCTCGCCGCCTTCATTCCGCTGTTCTTCATGGGCGGCATTGTCGGCCGGTTCTTTCAGACGTTTTCGCTGACGCTCGGATTTACCATCGTCGTGTCGACGCTGGTGTCGCTCACGCTCACGCCGATGATCTGCGGTCATCGGCTCCGTCCGCACGATATCGATGCCAAGCCCGGCCGGTTTGGCCGCATCGTCGAGGGCACGCTTAATGCAATGATCGATTTTTACGGCCGGACCTTGAAAGCGATGCTGCATCATCGCTTTCTGTCGGTGCTCGTTATCATCGCCTGCGTCGTCATGTCGGCCTATCTCTACGTCAAGGTGCCGAAGGGCTTCATTCCGCAAGACGATACCGGCTTCATCCAGGGCGGAACGCAGGCTGCGACCGATATCTCCTATCCGGCCATGGTCAAGTTGCAGCAGCAGGCGGCTGACATCGTCGCTCAGGATCCGGCTGTGTCCGGCCTTGGCTCCTCGGTGGGCGGCGGCGGCTTTTCCAGCTCCGTCAACCGCGGACAGCTCTACATCTCGCTCAAGCCGGAATCGGAACGGGCGCCGACTGCCGAGATCATCGACAGGCTCCGCAAGCAGCTCATGGCTGTCCCGGGGGTCAGCACATTTCTGTTCTCGCCGGGCGACATTCGCGCCGGCGCGCGCCAGTCGCAATCGCAGTATCAGTTCACGGTCTGGGGCGCGAACTACGACGAGCTGGTGGAATGGGCGCCGAAGGTGATGGAGCGGTTACAGGCCGTTCCGGGCCTGACCGATGTTGCAACCGACAGGCAGCCCAACGGCTTGCAAGCGACTGTAAATATTGACCGAAGCCTGGCCTCGCAACTCGGCGTCAGCATCCAATCCATCGACGCCGCGCTGAACAACGCCTTCGCGCAGCGTCAGGTCTCGACGATCTACACCCAGCGCAATCAGTATCGGGTCGTGCTGGAAGCGGATCCGAACTATGCGCTCGACCCGCACGACATCTCCAAGCTCTACGTGCCGGCCTCAGGCGGCAGGCAGGTGCCGCTCAGCGCCGTCGCCTCCATCGACCGGACGCTCGCGCCGTTGGTGGTCAATCACCAGGGGCAATATCCGTCCGTCACCATCTCCTACAATCTGGCGCTCAACACACCGCTGCAAGTGGCCAACGACGCCATCCAGAAGGCGGTGCTCGACATGCATCTGCCGGATACGCTGCATGCGGATTTCGCCGGCGATGCGGCGAGCGTCACGCAGTCATCGGGCAGTCAGCCGCTGCTGCTTCTGGCCGCGTTGCTGACGGTCTACATCGTTCTCGGCATTCTCTACGAGAGCCTGGCGCATCCGCTGACGATCATCTCGACGCTGCCATCAGCCGGCCTCGGCGCGCTGCTGGCGCTTGTCATCAGCGGCACCGAGCTGACGATTATCGCCTTCATCGGCATCATCCTGTTGATCGGCATCGTCAAGAAGAACGGCATCATGATGGTGGACTTCGCCTTGCAGGGCGAGCGTACGCTCGGCTTGCCGCCCGAGGAAGCGATCTATCAGGCTTGTCTCAAGCGTTTCCGCCCGATCCTGATGACGACGCTGGCGGCACTGATGGGCGCCATCCCGCTGATCGTTGCGACCGGTCCCGGCTCCGAATTGCGCCGTCCGCTCGGTATCACCATCGTTGGCGGCCTGGTCGTCTCGCAGATACTGACGCTTTATACCACGCCGATCATCTATCTGATGCTCGCCAAGCTTCATGCAAAATGGTCACCGAAGCCGCAGCAGCCTGCAGCGCCTGCCGCTTCACCATCCAGCTAAAGCGTTCGCCTTTTCCTGGAATGCCCGATCGCTCAATCTCTTTGCGCTCACGCAATCCTTGACGGAGAGCCGCCGCGCCCTTTCCCGGATGCGGTCCAACCGGACTGCGGGCGCGGATGACAAGGACGTCCCGCAGCTGGAATTCTGCAATTGTTCTTTGTCTTTGGTTTCGTTGAAGGCAAACGAAGCTCATGCTCGCTGATGAAAAGGACCGTTCCGGAGCCGGTTCCGAGATCTGTGCCGACTTGCAAGGGGGGCACAAGCATTGTTGCGATAGCCTGTCTTCTAAACTGCAAGTACGCATCAATAGAAAAAGGGCTCCGGCGGTGCCGCAGGAGCCCTTTTGCTTGAGTGGTCGGTATCTGGGTCGACGCCCGCTTCCCGAGTCGGAGGCGGGCAGGTCGCCTGTTAGTGTGCGGTGTCCGTGGCCGGTGTGTCGCCGGGCGGTGTCGTTACCGTCGATTTCACTCCGCCCTTGAAGATGCGGCGCACCGAGACGAAGAGCAGCGGGATGAAGAACACGCCGAGCACGGTCGCCGAAATCATGCCGCCCATGACGCCGATACCGATCGAGTTCTGGCTGCCCGATCCCGCACCGTTGGCGATGGCCAAAGGCATGACGCCGAGGATGAAAGCGAGCGAGGTCATCAGGATCGGTCGCAGACGCTGCCTGGACGCCTCGAGCGTCGCGTCGATCAGGCTCTTGCCCTGGTTCTGCTGCTCGATGGCGAATTCGACGATCAGAATGGCGTTCTTGGCCGCCAGGCCGATTGTCGTCAGCAGGCCGACTTTGAAGTAGACGTCGTTCGACTGTCCGAACAGGGTGGCTGCCAGAAGCGCGCCGAAGATGCCGATCGGAACTGACAGCATGACGGCGAGCGGGATCGACCAGCTCTCATAGAGGGCTGCGAGTGCCAGGAAGACGACCAGGATCGAGATGGCGTAGAGCTGGGTTGCCTGGTTGCCGGAGAGCTTTTCCTGGGCGGACAGGCTGGTCCACTCGTGGCTGAAGCCGGGCGGCAGGGTGGCCATGATCTTGTCGATCTCGTTCATGGCATCGCCCGATGAGACGCCCGGTGCTGCTGCACCCTGGATTTCGACGGCCGACGAGCCGTTATAGCGCTCCAGACGCGGCGAACCATAGGTCCAGTCACCGCTCGAGAAGGCGGAGAACGGCACCATATCGCCGCTGGAGTTGCGCACGTACCAGCGGCCGAAGTCCTCCGGCTGCATGCGGAAGTTCTTGTCGGCCTGAACGTAGACAGGCTTGACGCGGCCGCGATCGATGAAGTCGTTGACATAGGTTCCGCCCCAGGCGGTCGACAGGGTCGAGTCGATATCAGACAGGGTGATATTGAGTGCGCTCGCCTTTTCCTGGTCGATATTGACGGAATATTGAGGCGTATCTTCCTGTCCGTTCGGACGGGTGCCGAAGAGCTTGGGGTTTTTGGAGGCTGCGCCGAGCAGCTGATTGCGAGCGGCAATCAACGCTGCGTGGCCGGCGCCATTGATATCCTTGATGAAGAAGTCGAAGCCGCTCGAGCTACCGAAGCCCGGGATTGCCGGTGGCGCCAGCGCAAAGACGCTGCCGTCCTTGATCTTGGAGAACGCCCCCATGGCGCGACCGGCGATAGCCTGTGCCTTCGACTGCGGCGTCTTGCGCAGATCGAAATCCTTCAAACGGACGAAGACGATACCGACGTTCTGGCCCTGGCCGCTGAAGCCGAAGCCCGCCACGGCGAACACGCCGTCGACATAGTCCTTCTCGTTATTGCGATAGTAGTTCTGAACCTGATCGAGCACCGTCCAAGTGCGTGATTCCGTCGCGCCTGGAGGCAGCTGGATCGCCGTCAGCAGGATGCCCTGGTCTTCGTCCGGCAGGAACGAGCTCGGCAGGCGATTGAACAGATAGGCGACGGCGCCACCGATCAGCACAAAGACCAGCAGGAAGACGATGCTGAGCTTGATCATGCCGTGCACGCCGCGCTGATAGCCATGCGTGGCGCGCTCGAAACCGCGATTGAACCAGCCGAAGACGCCCTTTTCCTTCGCGCCATGCTTGGGCTTCTTCAGAAGCGTGGCGCAAAGTGCCGGTGTCAGGATCAAGGCAACGATCACGGACAGTACCATCGCCGAGACGATCGTCACCGAGAACTGGCGATAGATGATGCCGACCGAACCGGAGAAGAAGGCCATCGGGATGAACACGGCCGACAGGACCGTGGCGATACCGATCAAGGCGCCGGTGATTTCCTGCATCGATTTGATCGTCGCCTCGCGTGGCGACAACCCTTCTTCCTCCATCACGCGCTCGACGTTTTCGACCACGACGATGGCGTCATCCACGAGTAGGCCGATGGCGAGCACCATGCCGAACATAGTCAATGTATTGATCGAATAGCCGAACAGCGACAACACGCCGAAGGTGCCGAGCAGGACGACCGGGACGGCGAGCGTCGGGATCAATGTGGCGCGGATGTTCTGCAGGAAGACGAACATGACGATGAAGACGAGCACGATGGCTTCGAACAGCGTCTTGACCACGTCCTCGATCGAGAGCTTCACGAACGGCGTCGTATCATAGGGATAAACGATCTCGACATTCGGCGGCAGGGTCTGGCTCAGATTGCCGATGACCGATCTTACCGATTCCGCCGTGCTGATGGCGTTGGCGCCGGATGCGAGCATCACGGCGAGACCGGCGGAGGGGTGACCGTTATAGGTGCTCGACGTCGTGTAGGACGAGGCCCCGAGCTCGACGGTGGCGACATCGTTGATGCGCACCAGCGAGCCGTCGGGCTGGCTTTTCAGAATGATGTTTTCGAATTGTTCCGGCGTTTGCAAGCGGCTCTTGGCCGTCACGGTCGCGTTGAGCTGCTGGCCCTTGCGCTGCGGCAGGGCGCCGAGCTGGCCGGCCGAAACCTGCGAGTTCTGCGCCTGGATCGCGGCGGTGACGTCGCTCACCATTAGCTGGTATTTGGCCAGCTTGTCCGGGTTGACCCAGATGCGCATCGCATAACCAGCGCCGAAGATCTGGGTGTTGCCGACGCCGTCGATGCGCTTCAGCGTATCGTTGAGCGTGCTGGAAACATAGTCTGCGAGGTCGTTGGAGCTGAGCTTGTTGTCGGTGGAGACGAAGCCGACGACCATGAGGAAGTTCGAGGTCGACTTCGAAACGACGATACCTGTCGACTGAACGGTCTGCGGCAGCTGCGCGGTAACGAGCTGCAGCTTGTTCTGCACCTGCATCTGCGCGACGTCGGGGTCTGCCTTGTTGTTGAAGGTTACCGAAATCGAGGCCTGGCCCGTCGAGGTCGAAGTCGACGTCATGTAGTCGAGGTTGTCGATACCGGTCATGCCCTGCTCGATGACCTTTGTCACCGAGTTCTCGACGGTTGCGGCGTCAGCGCCAGGGTAGGTGGCGCTGATGCTGACCGTGGTCGGTGCGATCTGCGGATACTGCGAGATCGACAGCGTCAAAATGGACAGCGCACCTGCCAGCATGATGACAATGGCGATGACCCAGGCAAAGATCGGCCGGTCGATGAAAAAACGAGACATCGTCTAATCTCACTTCTGGGCGCCGGAGGCGGCCTTGATATCGGTCTTTTCCAATTCGGCATGCTCCGTGGACTTGGTTTCCGCGGCGGCTGCCTGCTTCACTTCGCCGGTTGCGTCATCGATGGTGACGGGAGAGACCGTGACTTCCTGGCCGTCGCGGACGCGCTGGCTACCTTCGACGATAACGCGGTCGCCATCCTTGATGCCTTCGTTAACGAGCCAGCTGTTGCCGATGCTGCGCTGCACCTTGATGACGCGCTGCTGGATCTTGTTGTCGGCGGTCACGAACATGGCTGTCGGCTCGCCCTTGGTGTTGCGGAAAACGGCGCGCTGGGGCACGAGGAAGCTGTTTTCGGCAATGCCTTCCTGAATGGTGGCGCGCACGTACATGCCTGGCAGCAGGATGCGATCGGGATTGGGGAAGGTGGCGCGCACTGTGATCGTGCCGACCGTTTCGGCAACCGAGGATTCGGCAAATTCCAGCGTGCCGGTTTCCTTGTACTGGCTGCCGTCTTCGAGCGTCAGGTGAACCGAGACGTTGTCGCCGCTGGTCTTCAGCCGGCCGTCGGCAACCGCACGACGAAACTCGAGCAGATTGGTGCTTGATTGCGTGACGTCGACATTGATCGGATCAAGCTTGCGGATCGTGGTCAGCGCCGTCGTCTGGGCGGCGGTCACGAGAGCTCCGACGGTGACGGTGGAGGCGTCGACACGACCGCTGATCGGCGCGCGCATCTTGGTGTAGTCGAGATTGATGCGTGCCGTTTCAAGGGCCGCCTTCGCGGATGCCACGTCGGCATTCGCCTGCGCCAACGTGGAAATCGCATCGTCCAGATTCTGCTTGCTGACCGCGTCCTGCTGGGTGAGGCTCTTGTAACGGTCCACCTTCGACTGGGCGCTCGGCACGGCGCCCTGCGCCTTCTGCAGGGCTGCCGCGGCGCTGTCGTAGGACGCCTGGTAGGAGGCCGGGTCGATTTCATAGAGGACGTCGCCCTCCTTGACCTCGCTGCCCTCCTTGAAATTACGGTTGCGGATGATGCCGCCGACCTGCGGTCGCACTTCTGCGACGAGGTAAGCGCTGGTGCGCCCAGGCAGCTCGGCAGTGATGGCGACCGATTGCGGGTGCAGCGCCATGGCGCTGACGTCGATCTTTACGACGGGTGCATTGTTCTGGGCGGCCTTCTGGTCATTGCAGCCGGCCAAAAGCGTCATGGCGGCAACACCCGCGGCGATCAGCGCCGTGCGGGTGGACAGAAGGCGAGTGGATACCGTGGGAGATACGGATGCAGAGGTGGAAGAGGCAAGCTTTCGCACGTTGCTATTTCCTGTTGCCTTATTTACAGTACGGGGTCGTACGGAAAATATTTGTATTACTTGAAATGTCAATCGCATTCGGTCGTCGAGGTTAAGATGGAGGTACTGACAAAAGAGCGGGGAGGCAAGGCGGATCAGGCCGCGATACGCCGCCCACGCGGCCGCCCAAAAACTGTCAGCGACGACGCGCGGCGGGCCGAAATCGTCAAGGCGGCACGCGACACATTCTACGAGTTGGGTTACGGCGGTACGACGATGGATCTCGTCGCTGCGCGCTGCAAGATCTCGAAACAGACCCTTTATCGTCTGTTTCCCGGCAAGACGGATCTCTTCATGGCGATTATCGCCGAGCATCGCGCTTCCATGCTGGCCTTGCCGCGTGACCCGAACGAGAATCTGCCGCTCGACGAGGCGCTTGAGCAGATTTTCATGATCGATATCGATGAAGCCAGGGAGCGCGAGCGCGAAGCCTTCGTGCATCTCGCCATAAGCGAATCCCGGCAATATCCGGAGGTCGCGATGCTGCTGCATACCTACGGGGCAAAACAGTCGCAGCAGATGCTCGCCGACTGGCTGGACCAGCAATGTCAGCGCGGTTTGATCGAGATTGGCGATATCCCAAGCGGCGCGCGCATGCTGATGACGATGATTTTCGGTGCGATGACCTCTAAGCCCGGCCACCCCAATGATTGGCCGGATCGGGAAACACGCTTGCGGCACTTGCGGCAGTGCATCGCAATTTTCGTGGCTGGCGTGCAGCCGCGCGCGAATGGCCGATAGTCAACCCCCGAGTATTTCCGCCTTTCCTCGAATGGCGAGCGCGCTCCATCAATTGTTTCTCCAGGCGCCGCGGGCTGACAGCCGCCATGCCCCTTTCGGGAAACCTTGTGTCTTTCGATTTCCCTGATGCATTTCTGTTGCTTCCGCGAGGATGCCGATAGAGTGCCCCAACCATATCGGCATTTTACACGTTGCCCTTAGAGCCTGATATGGCTCCGTCAATGTGCCACGGCCATATTCGCCGCGTCTGCGCCCTCTTCCAGCAAAGATGATTGCAGGCCGTTCGTATACATTTCCTGCAGCACCGCCCCCAGTGCCAGATCCAGGCACCAGACCGGAAACTCCGCATTGAGGTTTTTCGCGCTCTGACGCGCATAAGTGATAAGCCGAGCGATCGATGCCAGTTCCTTGAGAGAGTCCGGATCCTGGTTTGTTGCTCCGATCGGAAATATTGCTGTCATGCTACACCCTCTATTGCCCCGATTCCGGGCAGACGAACCGCATCCAGCCCAGAATATAAGTAAATCATAACGAGTGTTTCGCGGCTTGGCGCGTGACATAAAGCGTGACACTATTTTTGATTGTGGAAGAAGTGCGAACCGCAATCCAAGAGACGTGAGAGGAGGGAGTTTGATGCCGGTTCGGCAGGTAAAATACCTCTTTCGCGATCGATGACGGTGCATGACGCCGAGGCTGAAAGAACAAAGGCGTGCATCGGGCCGATGCACGCCTCTGTTCTGTTCTATTCGGTCACCCGAACCTCAGCTGTGAAGGCTGATCGAGGTATCGCTTGCTCGCGCCGTATGGCCGGTCTGCGGTTCGGACGCAGTCGCCAGGGATTTGACCAGCGTCAGCACGGATTGGCGGATGCCCGGATCGGTGATCTTCATGAAGGCCTTGTTGAGGTTCAGACCTTCCTTGGAAGTCAGGAACTCCGACAGATCTTCGAGACCGTTGATCGTACCCAGGCCGTCGGTGTTCAGCGGCTGGTTGCTGTCCTGCTGGAAGAAGAACGCAACCGGAATGGCGAGAACACCAGCAATGGCCTGCAGCCGGCTGGCGCCGATGCGGTTGCTGCCCTTTTCGTATTTCTGCACCTGTTGGAAGGTGACCCCGATCTGTTCGGCGAGCCGCTCCTGGCTCATGCCGAGCATTAACCGCCGTGTGCGCACACGGGAGCCGACGTAAGCGTCGATCGGATTCGGTACTTTTGCACTCACTGCGCAATCTCCTTATCAGTATAGGGGGCCCCGGTGGACGCCACCTTACCTACGACACAATAGAGTAAGCGGCATGTGCGTAACCTGCCCGCAAAATGTGTGTTAAATATGAGTAAAGTTCAACCAAAAGTCTTTTTTCTGTAAAGCCTTGTGTCAAGGCGGATGAATAAACGGCAGAAAAGCCGATTCGCGTCAATGTGGATTGAAGACGGAAGACGGCTTGCAATTGTAGACCGGGCAAAGCGGATTGTCCCTGGTGGGAACATAGGCGCGTGCCGCATAGTCGGACATGCCGCATTGCGCGCTGTCGGACACATAACGATCATAAAGAACCAGACGGTTGCTGCGGGCGGGATAGCGCAAAATCACGGCGCGCTCGCTTGCTATGAGCTGCTGCACGGCGGCGCAGTCCTTGCCCGGCGACTCATAGCGTGAGATCGCCGCCGCTGGAGCGGCAGTCATGAGCGTCGTCAAAATGAGAGCCGCGGCTGCCGTTCTCATTGGTCGTCCTCTTGGTGAAAGCGATAGGTCTTAGATAGTCGCCGGAGGGGAATTGCCAAGGTCGGCCGATGCCTCTCGTTGCAAAGTGATCCGGCTCTGCAATGCGATGACGATAGCAATCATCGATGCTATCGGGCTCTCTACTCCGGAATGTCTGCGAGACCCCCTTTCAGCTCAATGAAAGGTTGGATGTGCATGTCTTTCCCGCTTCACCTGGAAGCGCGTGCCGTGCCGCGTTCAGCCGACACGGGCACATCAATGGAGAGGAGGACTTCATGCGTGCATCAGGCATTCTCAAATATTCAGTGGCTCTTTCCCTCGCGGTGACTGCCGTAACGTTTGCGGCGACGGCCGCTCGGGCTGCCGACAAGATCTCGATCATGGTGGGCGGTTATGAAAAGCAGATCTACCTGCCGGCCAAGCTTGCCGAAGCGCTCGGCTACTTCAAGGACGAGGGTTTGAACGTCGAGCTTCTCAACGAGCCGGCCGGCGTCGATGCAGAGAACGAGATGCTTGCCGGCGCGGTGCAGGGCGTCGTTGGCTTCTACGACCATTGCATCGATCTTCAGGGCAAGGGCAAATTCGTCGAATCCGTCGTGCAGTTCAGTCAGGCGCCGGGTGAGGTGGAGCTGGTGTCGGCCAAGCATCCGGAAATCAAGTCGGCCGCCGATTTCAAGGGCAAGAGCCTTGGCGTCACCGGCCTCGGTTCTTCTACCAACTTCCTGACGCAGTATCTGGCCGTCAAGGCCGGTTTGAAGCTCGGGGACTTCACCTCCGTTCCCGTCGGGGCCGGTCAGACCTTTATCGCCGCCATGCAGCAGGACGCGATCCAGGCCGGCATGACGACGGAACCGACTGTTTCGCATCTCTTGAAGACCGGGGAAGCCAAGGTTCTGATCGACATGCGCACGATGGCCGGAACAAGAGCCGCCTTGGGCGGTACCTATCCAGCAGCGTCGCTCTATATGCAGGAGTCCTGGATCAAGGATCACAAGGCGGAAGTGCAGAAGCTGGCGAACGCCTTCGTCAAGACGCTGCATTTCATCAACACGCACTCGGCTGCCGAAATCGCCGACAAGATGCCGAAGGATTTCTATGTCGGCGACAAGGAAGGTTATGTGAAGGCGCTCGAAAACGGCAAGGCGATGTTCACGCCCGACGGTATTATGCCCGAAGACGGTCCGAAGACCGTTCTCGCCGTGCTCTCCGAATTCTCCAAGAATGTTCAGGGCAAGTCGATCGATCTGTCGAAGACCTACACGACCGAGTTCGTGAAGGCGGCCAAGTAGCTCCAGTATCGCTTCCGGTTTTGACCGGATGCTTCGGGGCCTCATCTCCCTACCCGAAGTAGAAGACAGCGTCGGCGGCCATAATCGTGCCGCCGGCCCCACTGAAATAAAATTGCAATGCTGCCTTACAGGGATTGTGTGCTGAAAGCTGACTGAAAGGTTGCCCACGTTAGGTTCGCCGAGCTTCGTGGAGGAAGCACATTTTTGCAGCGTCGTGTGGCGCAG
The DNA here is from genome assembly GCF_044756305.1 of Rhizobium sp. NPDC092011. Classification (NCBI taxonomy): domain Bacteria; kingdom Pseudomonadati; phylum Pseudomonadota; class Alphaproteobacteria; order Hyphomicrobiales; family Rhizobiaceae; genus Rhizobium; species Rhizobium sp. NPDC092011. The sequence goes on along the minus strand of NZ_JBIVSO010000004.1, from coordinate 294,506 downwards.
CTATTCAATCTGGAGGAGACATTGATGCGTCCATCGCGCAGCCTTTTTCATACCGTAGCCCTTTCCCTTGTCATCTCAGCTGCCTCGCTTGCAGCCACGGCAGCCAACGCGGCCGACAAGATTTCCATCATGGTGGGCGGCTACGAAAAGCAGATCTATCTGCCGGCCAAGCTCGCCGAATCCCTCGGCTACTTCAAGGATGAAGGCCTCGAGGTCGAGCTCCTCAACGAATCCGCCGGCGTCGACGCTGAAAACCAGTTGCTGGCGGGCGCAGTCCAGGGCGTCGTCGGCTTCTACGACCACTGTGTCGACCTGCAGGCCAAAGGCAAGTTCATCAAGTCGGTCGTGCAGTTCAGCCAGGCGCCCGGCGAAGTCGAGCTGGTGTCGTCCAAATATCCTGATATCAAGTCCTTCGCCGATCTGAAGGGCAAGCGCGCCGGCGTCACCGGCCTCGGCTCGTCCACCAACTTTCTAACGCTCTACATGGCATCGAAGGCCGGCCTGTCGCCTGCCGACATCACGCCGGTTCCAGTCGGTGCCGGCCAGACTTTCATCGCCGCCATGCAGCAGGACGCCATTCAGGTGGGCATGACCACCGAGCCGACGATTTCTCGCCTGCTGAAAACGGGCGAAGCCAAGGTTCTCGTCGATCTGCGCACGCTTAAGGGCACCGAGGAAGCGCTCGGCGGTACCTATCCCGCCGCTTCGCTCTATATGGATGCCGCATGGGTCGACGCTCATAAGGATGAAGTTCAGAAGCTTGCAAACGCCTTCGTGAAGACGCTGCGCTTCATCAACACGCACTCCGCCGCTGAAATCGCCGAAAAGATGCCGAAGGATTTCTACGTCGGCGACAAGGAGGGCTACATCAAGGCTCTCGACGCCGGCAAGGAAATGTTCACGCCTGATGGCGTGATGCCGGAAGATGGTCCGAAGACCGTTCTCGCCGTGCTCTCGCAGTTCTCCAAGAACGTCAAGGGCAAGACGATCGATCTGTCGAAGACCTACACCACGGAATTCGTGAAGAACGTCAAGTAAGCAGTCAGAACGCCGCTTCCGGCCAGTTTTCAGGCGAGTTCCGGAAGCGGCAGTTCAAGAGACTTTGCAGTTCACTGGGCTTTGCGTGCACGCCCTAAAGGCACGCGTCAGGATCAGCACCATGCAACAGGATGAACGCCGCACCCCGGCGATCGAGCTCATCAATGTCAGTCGCCGTTTCGTATCCCCGACCGGCAAGTCGCTGACCGCACTGCGCGATTTCAACATGACCGTCGAGCGCGGCGAATTCGTTGCCGTTGTCGGACCGACGGGCTGCGGCAAGTCGACGACGCTTAACCTCGTCACCGGCCTTGCCAAGCCGAGCGCCGGCGAAGTCCGCCTGATGGGCGGCCCGGTCAACGGCATCGACCCGCGCGTCGGTTTCGCTTTCCAGACGGATGCGCTCTTCCCGTGGAAAAACGTCATCGAAAATGTGATGGCCGGCCCGCTGTTCCGCGGCAAGTCGAAGGCTGAGGCCGAAAAGAGCGCCAAGGACTGGCTCGCTCGCGTTGGCCTCACGAAATTCCTGCATCACTATCCGCATCAGCTTTCGGGTGGCATGCGCAAGCGCGTGTCGCTGGCGCAGACCTTCATCAACGAGCCGGAAATCCTGCTGATGGACGAGCCTTTCTCGGCGCTCGACGTGCAGACCCGCACGGTCATGCATGAAGAGCTTCTGAAGCTCTGGGCAGAACGCCAGGCCTCTGTGGTTTTCGTGACGCACGATCTCGAAGAGGCGGTCGCTCTTGCCGACAAGGTCTATGTGCTCACAGCCGGCCCGGCGACGGTGAAATCGGTCTACACGATCGACCTGCCGCGCCCGCGTGTGGTCTCAGAGATCCGCTACGAGCAGAATTTCATCGATTATTGCAAGACGATCTGGGACGACCTTCGCGAAGAAGTCGAAACCAGCTATCGCCGTGCCGCGGAAGCGGCATAGGGGGAGGATTGATCATGGCAAACACAGCTCTTGAAGCAGGCAACGCCCCGATCTTTCGCGCCGGCACCTCGGACGCGGAAATCGAAGCCGCAGCACTGAAGGCGATGACACGGCGCAAATATGTCGTGCTGTTCTGGCAGGTCGCCATTCTCGCCGCCATCCTTGGTCTCTGGCAGATCGCCTCGGACCTGCACTGGATCGACCCCTTCTTCTATTCCAGCCCTTACGGCATCGCGATGCGCATGTGGGAGTGGATCACCGAGGGCACCGAAAGCGGCTCGCTCTGGTATCATCTCGGCGTCACCATGGAAGAAGCGTTGATCGGCTTCGTCATCGGCTCCGTGGCCGGCGTGCTTGTCGGCGTCGCTCTTGGTCGCAACAAGCTGGCTTCCGATATCCTGTCGATCTACATCAAGGCGATCAACTCGATCCCGCGCGTCGTTCTCGCACCGATCTTCGTGATGATCATGGGTCTGGGACTGCCTTCCAAGGTGGCGCTTGCCTTCATCATGGTGTTCTTCGTCGTGTTCGCCAACGCCTTTCAGGGCGTGCGGGAAGCCGATCGCAACATGATCGCCAATGCCCGCATTCTCGGCGCGTCCAACTGGCAGGTCACCCGCAACGTCATCCTGCCATCGGCGATGAGCTGGATCTTCGCCAGCCTGCACGTCTCGTTCTCCTTCGCCATCATCGGTGCGATCGTCGGCGAGTTCGTCGGTTCGTTGGCCGGTATCGGTTACCTCATCTCCATCGCCAAGGGCACCTATGACGCGGCCGGCCTCTATGCTGCGATCATTCTGGTGATGATCGTGACGCTCGGCGCCGAATACGTGATGACACTCATCGAGAACCACATCACGCGCTGGCGTCCGCAGCAGAGCCTCGATACGCACTAGGCCGCCGATTACTGGTACCTCCCAAGGTCAGGGGCCGGGCATCTTGCCCGGCCTTTTTTGTCAGTCAGAAGCCGGGGGCCACCCTCGCCTTCGAGGCTTGCTCCTCAGGGTGAGGATGGAGCGAGTGCTGCAGCTCATGACGGAGTCAATATCCGGTTTTGCACGGAAGGCTAGCCCTCATGGTGAGGCGCGCAGGCCGAAAAGCCGAAGCCTCGAACCACGAGGGCGGGTGATGGAGAACCACTCTCAAACAGCCGGCAGTCGCACGCGGACCACCAGGCCGCCATCGGCCGCGTCGCCAAGGGCAACCGAGCCGCCGGCGCCGTCGACGACTTCGCGGACGATGGCAAGTCCCAGGCCGCTGCCTTCCGGCTCGGTGCCCATGATGCGGTAGAAGCGTTCGAACACTTGGGCGCGCTCTGCCTCCGGAATGCCCGGCCCGTTATCTTCCACCCAGAGCAGTGCGGTGTCGCCTTCTCGCCCGATGCCGACCGTCACCCGCCCGCCGGCCTGCGTATAGCGCAGGGCATTGTCGACGAGATTGACCACCATCTCGCGCAGCATCGTGCCGTCGCCCTCGACATGCACCGGTGTTTCGTCCGCTTCCAGCCCGAGGTCGATATTTCGACGCAGCGCTTCCTCCGCCAGGATCTGCAGCACCTGCCGGGCCGTTTCCGCGAGATCGATGGTGTCATTTCGCGGCCGGCGGCTGCCGGGCTCGGCGCGGGAGAGTGTCAGGAGCTGGCTGGCTAGCCGCGTCACATGCCGGGTGCTGGAGCGCAGAGCGGCGAGCGCCTCGTCGCGGCTGCGATCATCCGTTTCGCGTGCAGCCACGCTTGCCTGCGTCGAGATGAGGGCAAGCGGCGTGCGCAGCTGATGGGCGGCGTTGGAGACGAAGCGCCGTTGCGCCGCCATCTGGTTCTGCACGCGTTCCATGTGATCGTTGAGGGCGTGGACCAAGGGGCGCAGTTCGCTCTGTACCATGTCCGGTTCAAGCGGATCCAGCCGCTCGCGGCCGCGTTCGCGGACGGCGTCGCGCAACCGCAGCACCGGTGACAGGCCACGCTGCAGGCCGAGGATGGTGACGAGGCCGGCGATCAGCACCAGCACGAGTTGCTTGGTAAAATCCGAGAGCCATAGCCTACGCCGCATCGCGTACTGGCTGTGATGGGTGACGGCGACCGTAACGGAAATGGTGCTGTCCTGACCAAGGCCCACGATCGGATGATCCAGCATCATCAGCCGCATCCCGTCGGTGCGAAACGTCATATCCTCGCCGGTTTGCTGCCGCTTCGGTCGCGGCAAGCCCGGATAGCCGGCTATGAGGTTCCCCCAGGCGGTCACCACCTGATAGAAGACGCGATCGCCATAGCCCGTATCAAACATTTCCAGTGCAGACGGCGGAATGTCGAGCTGGACATTGCCGTTGGGATCGACATGCACGGCCTCGGCAATGACGCGGGCTGAGGCGAGCAGCATGCGGTCGGTGACGAGCTTGGCGGTGACATCGGCCGAGCGAAAGCTGAGATAGAGATTGACGCAGATCGCCCCGATCAATGTCAGCACCACCCAGGCGAACAATTGGGCGCGCAGACTGCTCGTCAATGCCCGAATAGTTCGGCTGAGATGCCCTTTTGCCGGGGGGGCGTCCTCATTGCGCATGGCGAAGGAGGTAACCCAGGCCGCGCAGCGTCGCGATCTGCACGGTGCTGCCTTCGAGCTTTTTGCGAACGCGATGGACGTAGATTTCGATGGCGCTGGTATCGGCAAGATCGTCGAAGCCGAAGATGCTCTCCGAGAGGGTCGTCTTGGTCACGGTCGTTCCGGCCTTCATGATGAGGTGCTCGAGCACGGCATGTTCGCGTGGGGTCAGCGACAGCGCTTCGCCGCCAAGGTAGAATTGCCTGGTTCCGCCATCGAACAGCAAGTCGCCGACAGCGATCTCGGGAGCGGCGCGGTCGTGGCCGCGGCGTACGGCTGCACGTATGCGCGCCTCGAGTTCCGCAATCTCGAAAGGCTTGGCGAGGTAGTCGTCGGCGCCGCTGTCGAGGCCGGCCACTCGGCCGTCGAGACTGGCATTGGCCGTCAGGATGATGACCGGCACCTTGTTGCCGCTCTGGCGCAGGCGTTTCAGCACCGTCAGCCCGTCCATTTTCGGCAGTGAGAGGTCCAGAATAACAACCGCATAGGCTGCGACCTTCAGCATGTGCTCGGCATCCTCGCCGTCATAGGCGATGTCGACGACATACTGCGCCTGACGCAGCGCTTTGCCGAGCCAGGACGCCAGTTCGCGGTTGTCTTCGACGATCAGGAGCCTCATGGACTAACTATACAACAACGGCCTGAGATGGCGAGTATTGCGGGCGCTGATTGCAGTCGAGATTCAAGCCTTTCCAAGCCTCAATCCCATCTCCTTCACCTCCTGCAGATAGATCCTGCGCGCATTGGGCGGGGTCAGATTGTGATCTGCCTCGGCAATGAGCGTGAGACGTATCTCCGGGAAATGCTTCAGGCCGGAGGCATCTTGTCCGAAATGTTCATGGAGATGATCGAGACCGATGTCGTGGGCGCTATAGATCAGCGACATGTCGACCCGGCGCTTGGAGAGCGTGCGGAAGCCATTGATGACTGGCCCTTGCGTGCCGGCGAGGAAAGGCAGCACGCCGAGCAGCCTGCGGGCCGAACGCGCCGCACGACGGCTCAGCACTGTAGCAAGGTTGCGCAGGGCGCTTTTCGCGTCGATCTGCCCGCCAACCAGCCGCTTCAGCGTTTCCAGTTGCAGGAATTTCCGCCCGTAGGTTTCGAGGGATCGTGGCGCGAAGCGCAGGGCTTCGTCAACCGATCGGCTTTCGTCCCAGGAGAAGCTGTAGGGATTGGCCGTCACGAGGCCCTGACATCTGGCATCGTGCACCGCCGCCTGGAAGGCCAGATAACCGCCGCTGCAGCGGCCGACGACAAAGGCCGGGAGAAGATTGCGAGTTTCCAGCAAATCGAGCGCTTCGGCGACGTCGTGCTGCTGTTCCCGTGAATAGAGCACCTGCTCCGGTGCATCTGGAAGCGGTGGGCTATCTCCGACATTGGCGGTGTCGAAGCGCAGCGAAGCAATGCCGTCGCGGGCAAGCGCACGGGCCATGATGACAGACATGCGCCCCCAGCCGGCATTCCTGTCATAGGCGGTGGTCAGCAGCAGCGCCGTAGCGCCGGTCCGTTTGCCCCCGGGCTCGCAGAGAATTCCGAAGAGGCGATGGTTCCTGCCGAAACGCAGCGGCGTCTCGGCAAAGCCGTCACCGACGAGAGGTGCGGCGCTCGCCGCCTCGAAGCCGACCGGCGCTGCGGCATGGGTTTCGCCGGCGATCGATCCTGTCCATGCCACCACCGCGCGGCCGGTCTCCGCCGGCATCACGGCGATAGTCGGGTTGGACACCAGCTCGTCGTAGCCTTCATATTCAGCCTGATCGACATGCGGAGCCAGTGCTTTGACATGACAGGCAAAGTCCGCGTCGCCGGGCCGATTGGGCCGCGTCAGCACCAGGCAGTTCGGCGTTGCGAGCCCGGCAAGGTTCATAAGATTGAGTTTCTTGACGGCGTCGGCGACAGTGTCCGGCATGCGCAGGCCGGCAACGGTAACGCCTTCCGTCTGCCGTTGCGTTTCAGAAAGCCCCATGCTCTCGTCGATCATCTTCGACCAGATTGCCAGTTCGCGTAAATGCGCCCGCCCCGAGATGACCGGTGCGAGAAAGGCAATGCCGTCGATATTGGAAAGCCGTTCCGCCAGCGGAGCGGCGAGAGTGCTGCCGAGGCCCTGGCTGATGAGGATGAGCCGTTCGCAGCCGGAGAGCGACTTCAACTTTGTCGCGGCGGCAAACGCCGTGTCTTCCCATGGCGACAAACCTTCGCCGCCATCGAGGACATCAAGAGCATCGCCAGTGCCGGCATAGTCGAAACGCAGGCTGGCTATGCCGATATCAGCGAGATCTTCCGCGAGAATCCGCCAGAACTTGCGGACGCACATTTCTTCGAAGCCCCAAGGGCTGAGAAACAGCACCGCCGTGCCTGTCGATGGCTTGGCGGCGGCCATGAACAGCCCGACCGTTCCGGCGAAGGTGACGGGCATTGCTGCCGATCTTATCTTTCTCGCTTGACTTTGATCTCCGGCGGCTCCCCAACCAGCCATTAACTTCTCCTCACATTCGGCGCGGCGCCAGCAACGCCAGAGCATGAATAGCAATCGGATGCGCGCGGGCGGGCAGTCGTGCCGCAATTTTCTGCAGGACGTCGATGTCCTCGGCCGGCACGGCTTTCAACAGCCTGAGAGCGATGCCATAGGCGAGGGCACCTGCAATGACGGCGCCCACCAGCCCTGCAATACCCGGCAGGGCTTGAACGAAGCTGTAGGCGGCTGCGGCGCAAAAGATGGCTGCAATCGTCACCTTGGCGAGGTTGATCAGCATTCCGCGCGTCGATCCCTCGAATTCCATGCGTCGCACCATCAGCAGGCAGATGGCGGTGAAGGCGAGGAAGCGGACCAGCGCGGCGCCTTCGCCACCATAGAAGGGCACGGCGATGAAGCAGCCTGCGACCATGACCACGCTTCCGACGAGGCCGATAATGGTGCGCTCACGCACGCGATCGAGTGAATAGAGATATTGCGTGCAGATCTGCATGACGACGTAGGGTGCCGCGGTCAGCGATAGCAGCGCCACCATGCTGCCGCTCGGCTCAAAGGGCTTGCCGAAGATCGTCACGACCAGCTCGGGCGCGATGGCGGCAAGGCCGAAGCTCATCGGCAGGGTGATGTAGGCCAAGCTACGCGCCACGCCGGCAAAGACGTGCACCGGCAGCTTGTCGGAAGCGCGGGCATGCATCTGCTCGGAATAATAGGGCAGCAGGCTGCCGCTCAGCTGCACCGGTAGCTGCAACGCCAGATTGGCGAGCGAGAGGCCGACGGCATAGAAGCCGACCGCTTCGATGCCCCAGTAATGCTGCAGGAACAACAGCTCGATGCGGTTTAGGAAGATCGAGCTGTTGATGAGCTCGACGGAAAGAACAAGCGAGGAGCTGACGAGCGAGGCGAGCCCGACGCCACAGCTGTTTTTGCGGGCGATGGCGATCCTGAGGGTCGCGAAGAACATCGGCAGCTGGCCGATCGCGTAGCCGGCAAGGGCGCCGCTCACGCCATAGAAGATCGCGCCGATGAGTACGGTTACGAGCTGCAACCCCGAGCTCATCAGGGTGAGGCGCAGGAATACGCCGAGCTGCTGCTCGCCGATCAGGTAATTCTTGCTATAGGCGCCGAGCGACTGAAGGACGAAGAAGACGCCGGTGATGGCAACGACCGCGGATGCGTCGCCGGCCCAATGCAATCGCTCCGTATCCCAATAATAGGCGGTATAGCCAACGAGCAGGACCACCGTTGCAAGGATGGTCGGCTGCAGGAGATAGGCGGCAAAGCCCAGCCGCTCCTCCGTCGAATAGCCTCGTCCCTTCAATTGCGGCAGCAGGCGCAGCAAGGTAACGCCGGCGCCGAGCTCGGCAACGAGCGCTCCCGTCGTCGTCAGCCACAGTGAGAAGGCGATGATACCGTTGGCTTCCGGGCCGAGCAGGCGCGCGGCGATGATCGAACATGCAAAGCCGGTCGCGAGCAGGCTCAAACCCGCCACCGCGTTCAATACCGAATTTGCCATGATGCTCTTCGTCATGAAGATGACCGTCCCTCAATTCGCCGAAACTCAATGCACATGTCGGCTCTTCGTGGAGATAGCGTCAGCTTTATTTCATATGCCTTAATATTTAGGGTTTAATGCTGCACCAAGTTCACTTTTTACTTCGGCTAATATTCGTTCCTCTGATGTTGGCCGCATCGGACTTGCCCGGAGGGTTCCGTTGTTCAGCCTCATCGTCTGCACGGTCGATCGCTTCGACCAGCTCGAGCGCCTGTTTCGCTCGCTGGTCGATCAACGCCATCGCGATTTCGAGGTGATCGTTGTCGACCAGAATGTTGATGATCGTCTCCATACCCTCATCGAACGTTTCGTGGCTCAATTCACCATCCGGCACATCCGGTCGCCAAAAGGACTTTCGCGGGCACGCAACAATGGCATTGCGGTCGCCAAGGGCGACTATGTCTGTTTTCCGGACGACGATTGCTGGTACGAGCCTGATACGCTCGTCACCGCCGAGACGTTGTTCATCAATCATCCGGAGCTTGCGATCGTCACCGGCCGGACGCTGGATGCGGAAGGGATATCCTCCGTCAGCCCGACCGGCGAGGTGGAGCTCGCATTGACCCGTTGGAACTATCTCAAGTGCGGCAACTCGAACGGGATCTTCGTGCGCGGTGCTGCGCTTGCCGAAATTGGCGGTTTCGATGAAAATCTCGGCGTCGGCTCGCACTCCCCTTTTCAGAGCGGCGAAGAAGCAGATTTTCTGTTGCGGGCTCTGGCCGTCGGCAAGCGGGTGAGGTTCTTCCCGAACCTGATCGTTCATCACGACCGGGTCACAACGGATTATGGTCCGCGACAGGTCGAGCGGGCGCGCAAATACGGGCGGGGCTTCGGTGCGCTTATTCGCAAGCAAGCCTTTCCGTTGCCTTATGTGGCGTATCGGTTGCTTCGGCCCCTTATCGGCTGGCTTTTGGCTCTGGTCCGTTTCAACCTTGATGCCGCGCGTTACAGGCGCGCCTGGCTCATGGGGATCCTGGAAGGTTATGCGGCCTGGCCGCGCTGGCGCAGCAACTGAGGCGGCGTGCCCTTCGGCGTCAGGGTTTCGGCATAGACATCCATATAGCGTTGCGCCACCTCGTCCCAGGCATAGGCTCGGGCGTCGCGCAGCAATTCCTGCCGCAGGGTGAGGTCGTCGGCCTGAAGGCGTTCGAAAGCTGCGGTCAGGCTATCGGCCGCTGCTTGCGGATTGGAGAAATCCGAGAGCATCAGGGCCGGATGGGTTTCGGCCATCGCCTTGTAGGCTTCGTTGGTGTTCAGTACGGGCAGGAGACCCGCGCTCATCGCCTCGATCGCCACCAGGCCGAAGCCTTCATATTCCGAGGCGGAGGCAAAGAGCGACGCGCGCGCGATGATGTTGCGGATCGAGCATTCGTCGATCGACACATGCAAGGAGACGTTCCGCTGCAGGCCACGAACGGCGATTTCCCTTTCGAGCGTCGGCCGGTCGAGATCCGAGACTGCGCCGATGATATCGAGATGCCAGTCGGTGTGGCGGGCAGCCAGCACCTTCATGACGTCGAGCATACGATCGAGCCGCTTGTTGACCGAGAACCGGCCGATGGTGACGATGCGGCGACGCGCCTCCAGGGCAGCGCAATTGGCGAATTTGGCCACATCGGCGCCGTTTTCGATGAGACGGACGCGGCTTTTGGCGATCTTTGAAAAAAGCTTGGCGTCGGACTGGCTGCAGCAGATGACGGAGTTGTAGCCGAGTGCCGAAAGCCTTGTCGCCGTGTTGAACCAGATCTTCTTGATCGCGGCGTATTTGGATGTGTGGAAGAAGCCGCCATGCGTCGTGGCAACCATGGGACGGCCGTGCATGAGCTTGCCCCAGGCGAGCGCGTCGAAGAAGAAATCGACGGCATGGACATGCACAAGGTCTGCGTCGGCGATATGACGGAAAGCCTGCGGCGCCAACGGATAGCGGGTGGAGCCTGACCAGGGAATGCGGACGATTTCAATCCCGTCGATGGTTTCGTTGGCCAGCAATTCACGGTCGGGATCGGAGAACAGGCTGTTGCAGGTGACGACGCGCACGCGATAACCACGGGCGATCAACTGCCGGCAGAGATTGGCAACGACATCTTCCAGGCCACCCTTGTTCGGCAGAAACTGGCGCACGACATGCACGATCAGCGGCGCGGCCTGCCTGTTCGCCTGATTATCCGCAACAGCCGATGTCATCGATCCACCCTCGACCCCTATGCCACGCGAAGCGCCGGCAGCCCGACGCTGCAGCGCGCCGCTTGTTGATCAGTCGGCAAAGCAGATCACCCGGGCGGTTAAAAAGGGCTTAATCGCGGGTGGAGGCCATGCTGTTTCGGGCAAGAGGGTTAATGACGGAGCAGATGCTGGAGAGCAGTGCGCTGGCGAGGTGAGGTGACAGGGCGATTCGCATCGCCCCTCACCTCATCCTTTCAGAACGCTCGGAAGGTCAGGGTTGTTAGCGATCGGATGATGCCGGGGATATTGGCGATGTGGTCGTTGATGAACTTGCCGATATCCTGTTCCTCGGCGATGTAGACTTTCATCAGCAGGTCGTATTCGCCGCTGGTGGAATAGAGTTCCGACACCAGCTCCGTCTGATAGATTGCGTCGGCGACCTCATAGGTCTTACCGGGGGCGCATTGGAGCTGAACGAAAATGGGCTTCATGAGATTGTCCTGGTTCTTTCGGCGGCCGAAACGGCGGCCAGCGTTTCCCTATAATGCTCGAAAGCGCCGTGGCCACGCAAGTTTTTCTCCAGAGCCGGATGATTTTAGGTCTGTTCGATCTAAAATCTGAATCCGCTCCGGAACCAAGGAGCTGGAGCATGATATCGTTCAAAAGCCGCCCACACTTTTCGGCATCATGCTCCGCTTACCGGATGTCGTTCTTGCCGCTTTCGCAACCGGAAACGGAACGTTACAGTGGCTGAATTGTCTCCGTCGATTGGACCGATTTCATGCTGAATGACCCCCGCTCTCACGGTCTCTGGGAAAAAACCGCGCCGCAACCGCCGGTGACGAAGCCGCTATCCGGTCAGGTTTCGGCCGATGTCGTTGTGGTCGGCGGTGGCTATACCGGCTTGTCGTCGGCGCTTCATCTTGCCGAAGCGGGCAGCAGCGTCGTGTTGCTGGAGGCAAACGAAATCGGCTTCGGCGGTGCCGGGCGCAATGTCGGTCTCATCAATGCCGGCATGTGGGTGATGCCGGACGATCTGCCCGGCGAGCTTGGCGCCGTTCATGGCGAACGGCTCCTCGATCTTCTGGGCAATGCGCCGCGACTGGTTATGGAGCTGATCGACAAGCATGGCATCGCCTGCGAGCTCGAGCGCGAGGGCACGTTGCACTGCGCCGTCGGACAGGAGGGATTGAAGGAGATCGAAGAGCGGGCGCGCCAGTGGAGCAAGCGCGGTGCGCCGGTGACGGTGCTCGATGCGAAAGAGACGGAGCGCCGCATCGGCAGCTCCGCCTATGCCGGTGCCCTGCTCGACATGCGTGCCGGCACGCTGCAGCCGCTTGCCTATGCGCGCGGCCTTGCCCATGCCGTCACCAAGGCCGGCGTTGCCATTCACACCAGTAGCCGCGTCACGGCAACGGAAAAAAGCGGCACGAAATGGGTTGTAACGACCGATGGCGGCAAGGTCAGCGCCAATTGGATCGTCGTCGCGACGGATGCATACAGCACAGGCCCTTGGGAGCAGGTGCGAAACGAGCAGGTGCATCTGCCCTATTTCAATTTCGCCACCGTGCCCCTTGGCGACAATCTTAGAAAATCCGTGCTGCCCGGCCGCGAAGGCGCGTGGGATACCAAGGAAATCCTGTCGTCTTTCCGCATGGATCAAGCCGGTCGGCTGGTGTTCGGCAGTGTCGGGGCGCTGCGCAACACCGGCCTTTCGGTGCACAAGAACTGGGCGCGGCGATCGCTGAGGAAACTCTTCCCGCAGCTCGGCGAGATTCCCTTCGAATGCGAGTGGTACGGCAAGATCGGCATGACCGACAACGCGCTGCCGCGCTTTCACAGGTTCGCGCCGAATGTCGTCGGCTTTTCCGGCTACAATGGCCGCGGCATCGCGCCAGGAACTGTCTTCGGCAAGGTGCTGGCCGGTCACGTCCTTGGACATGTCCCCGAATCCGATTTGCCGCTGCCGGTGACTGATGTCATCGAGCCAAGTTTCAGGACAGTGAAAGAGATGTGGTACGAGGCCGGCGCCCAGGCCGCGCATTTCGTCGGCGCCAGGGTTTAAAAGAACGCGTCACCGCCACGGGAAGGGCAAGCTGCCGATAACCATGCGGCACAATGGAACGGTTGGCGCCTTGCTGCATTGCGATAAGGAGAGTGAAGGCGTAGAAAGCCTCTGCTCTCCTTCTTTTTAAGGTTTCACATCATGCACCTGTCGCTCCTCGAAGCTGAAACGCTGGTCGTGGAGGCGCTGCGGCGCAACAGGGTGAGTGCGCAGAATGCCCGCTCCGTGGCAGTGGCATTGGTGGCGGCAGAGGCTGCCGGGCAGGAAGGCCATGGCCTGCGCCGCGTGCTAGCCTATGCCGGGCAGGCCAAAGCCGGTAAGGCCGATGGTTTCGCCGTGCCGGGGAGGAGCAGGCCGTTCCCCGCCGTGCTGCGTATCGATGCCGGCAATGGCTATGCCTATCCTGCGCTCGATCTTGCCGTTGCCGAGCTTCCGGACATCGCCCGCGAGCAGGGGATTGCGCTTGCCGCCATCAATCGCTCCCACCATGCCGGCGTCATGGGCCTGACCGTGGAGCGCTTTGCCGATCTGGGGCTGGTGGCGCTGATGGTTGCCAACGCGCCGGCGGCCATGGCGCCCTGGGGCGGCAGGAGGCCGGTTTTCGGCACAAATCCCATCGCCTTTGCTGCGCCGCTTCCCGGCGAGGATCCTATCGTCATTGATCTAGCGCTCTCGAAGGTGGCGCGCGGCAAGGTAATGGCAGCGCGGCAGCAGGGCGCTCCCATTCCTGCGGATTGGGCTTTCGACCGTGAGGGAAGGCCGACCACCAGCGCCGAAGAGGCGCTTGAGGGCACTATGGCTCCCTCCGGCGATGCCAAGGGCGCCGCCCTTGCTCTCATGGTAGAAATTCTCGCGGCTGGCCTCACCGGCGCCAACTACGCCTTCGAAGCCTCTTCGCTCTTCGACGATAAGGGAGCGCCGCCGGCGCTCGGCCATACAATCATAGCCATCAATCCCGCCGCAACGAGCACCGCCGATACCGCGCATCGGCTGGCCCGGCTTGCAGACGAGATCACTCGAGATCCCGATGTCCGCCTGCCCGGTCGGCGCGGTCAGACGTTACGGCGTCTTGCCCTGGCCGAGGGCATCACCGTCGAGGATGAGGTGATCGAGGCGATCAGGCAGCTTTGAAGTGCTGGAGAGATGATGGGGGGAGCGATGTTTTGCCGTGTTGCTAGATATGGCCCCAGATCCCAGCCCTCTCCCCGCGGGGAGAGGGTTATGGTGAGGGGATAAGTGCGAGCACCGAGACCGGCTGGTGATCTTCAAATCACGCGACAGCTGGCTTTTCGTTCAGCCAGCCACCGGTAAAGCCCGCGCGTTCAAGGCCGGTGCGAAGGATCGGCGACTGGCGCATCAGGTTCCAGATCATGCCCGTGCGGGCATTTTCAATCATCATGACCAGCAAGCCCTGGTCGAGCGCGACCGAGCGGTCGTCCACCCAGCCTTCGACGCCAGGACCTTTGACGCTCGGATTGAAGCCGCCGGGGAAGCGGCCGTCGAGCAGCAGGTTCGGGTAGTTCGAAAGGATCGCCTTCGTGCCGTCGAGCGCGGCCTGACGGTCGAAGGGTAGGCAGGACAGCGGGCCCCATGGCGCGATCGTGCCGTCATCGGGTCCGAGCGGTGCGCCACGGGCGGCGTAACCTAGAAGCTTCGGAGCATAACGCAGGCTATGTTTCGTACCCGTCTGATTGGGACCATCGCAGGCCGAGAGGCCCCAGATATCCTTCCCGTAACCGGCGAAATGGTTCGGATTGCGGTCCGTATAGTCACGCTGGACTGATATTGCCGTCTGCGTATTGCGGAAATAATCGACACCCTTTTCGGCAACGTGCTTGTCGCGGATATCGCGGAAGTCGATCCAGGCGTGGGAGAACAGATGAATGAACAGCGGCCCGGCATACAGATAGGGCGTTTCCTGGAACATCATCCACGTATAGGTCGAGGCGAACGCATCGTAGCTTGACGGTGGGATCGGGTGCGTCGGCGAGCCGAGCGCCAGCACATAGAGGAAGATCGCCTCGTCATAGCCCTGATAGCGCCAGCGCAGGAAACCGCTCCCCGGCTTCCAGCCCATGCTGATCGTTGGTCCCCTGTTCAGAGCCCAATGCCAGTCGCAGCGTTCGTAGAGGAATTTCGCCTGTTTGCGGATATCCTGCTCGGTCTGGCTGTTGCCGGTGAAATAGGCTGCCGCCGTCAACACGCCGATCAGAAACAGACCGCTGTCGATGGTTGAAAGCTCGCTGTTCCACGCGCGCTTGCCGGTCTCCATGTAGAGGAAGTGGTAGTAGAAGCCGCGATGGCCGGTGGCGCCGCGCTCGGTGCCCTGCTGGCTGTCGGCGAGGAAATCGAGCGTGGTCAGCACGCGCTTGGCGGCGTCGGCCCGACTGATCCATCCGCGTTCCACCGCGACAGGATAGCTCGACAGTGCGAAGCCGACTGCGGCGATGCTGCAATGGCTCGTCTTGATCGATGTATCGGCCACCAGTCCGTTTTCCGGATTGGTATGAAGCATGAAATATTCGAACGCGGACCGTTGCAAGCGATCGATCAGTGCGTCGTCGGTTTCGTTTACCTGCTGCAGCATCGTCTATCCGTCTCCTCGGCGCTCCCATTTCCTGCTGAACATGGGAGCTTGGATAGTTGCAAATCAAACATGGTTAATAATGCCACATATTTATGGAGGATTGTTTAAGATCAGGGCCTTATGCACCGTTCATAATCAGATCTTGCCATCGATCCCGCGAGTTCAGCAGGTGTTTGGCCCATTCGAGGTCACGCGTTCCCGGTGCGCGTGTCGCATGAAAGCGGGTGATTCGATTTGGTCCCCGGCCTATTTCAATGCGGCTTCCATTCTCAGCTTCAGTCTTGTGAGGGTTCTGCCGAATATGGTGTCGTCACAAAGGGCTCTGGCGAGCGTCAATGCGCCCTGGATAGCGACAACGGCGTCTTCGGCCAGTGCCTTCGCGTCGTCGTCGTGCAGTCCGGCTTTGATCAAAGATCCGGCAAGCGCGTCAATCCAGCGCTGGAAATAGCCCTGAATCACGCTTGGGAAACGGTCTCGGGTGTCGTCAAGGGCGAAAGCTCCGATCAGGCAGATGCGGCGGCCGGAACGGAAGTAGCCTTCCGTCGTCTCCCACATGCGGGAAATGGCGACGCTCGGCTCCTCCTCTTCGAGCGGTCTGAACATTTCCGTCACGAACCAGCCGTCGATATGAGCCATGATCTCCGCTGCCATCTCTTCCTTGCCACCGGGAAAGAAGTGATAGAGGCTGCCTTTGGACAGTTTCGTGTGGGCGGTAATCTCGCTCATCGACGCCCCCTCGTAGCCGAGCTCGCGAAAGACCTCGGCGACAAGGGCAATGGCATCGGCTTTTTCGAAGACGGTGCGCACCATCTCAGAGGCCGAGTTCCGAAAGGCCGGGATGATCGTCCGGTCGGCGGCCGAGCGGCCAATGGAACTTCCGGTCTTCTTCCGTGATCGGCATGTCGTTGATGGAGGCGAAACGGCGCTGCATAAGGCCGTTGGTATCGAATTCCCAGTTTTCGTTGCCGTAAGAGCGGAACCAATGGCCGCTGTCGTCGTGCCATTCATAGGCAAAGCGCACGGCGATACGGTTGCCGTCGAAGGCCCAGAGTTCCTTGATCAGCCGGTAATCGAGTTCCCTTGCCCATTTGCGTGTCAGGAATTCGACGATCTCCTTGCGACCGCGCGGGAATTCTGCGCGGTTCCGCCATTGGCTGTCTTCCGTATAGACCTTGGAGACGCGCTCGGGGTCGCGGCTGTTCCAGCCGTCTTCCGCCATGCGGACTTTGGCGATCGCGGTTTCAAGAGTGAATGGCGGGACAAGAGGGGTCGGCATGGCGGGCTCCTTCTAAACTGATTGGTTTTTAATAGACTGATCGGTTTAGAAGGTCAAGCGGCGCGATTGGAGCTGGCGTGCCGGCTCAGCGCGCGAACTTCCTGGCACCCGCGACGCAGCCGACGACGGCGATCGTCACGACGAGCATGGACCAGCTGACGCTTTCCTTGAGCAATGCAGCAGCAAGCGCAAAGCCGAAGAAGGGTTGGAGGAACTGCAGTTGGCCGACGGCTGCGATGCCGCCTTGGGCAAGGCCGCGATACCAGAAGACGAAGCCGATCAGCATGCTGAAGAGCGAAACATAGCCAAGGCCGATCCAGGCGGGGCCGCCGATGCCGACAATGCTGTGCGGCATGGTGACGAAGCAGAGCACGATCGTGACCGGCAGGGATAGGACGAGCGCCCAGCAGATGACCTGCCAGCCGCCGAGCCGGCGCGACAGAACCGCTCCTTCGGCATAGCCGAGACCGCAGATAAGGACGGCCGCCAGCATCAGGAGATCGCCGACCGGCGAGGCCGACACGCCTTGTCCGAGCGCATAGCCGCTGACGAGCGCACTGCCGATGGCGGAAAAGATCCAGAAGGCCGGACGCGGACGTTCGCCGCCGCGCAAGACGCCGAAAATGGCCGTGGCCAACGGCAACAATCCGATGAAGACGATGGAATGTGCCGAGGTTACATGCTTGAGCGCCAGCGCCGTCAGCAACGGAAAGCCGATCACGCAGCCGAGCGATACGATCGCCAAGGGCACGATATCGCTGTGCACGGGCCGCTTTTCGCGAAAGAGGAGTAGCAGGCCCAGACCCAGCAGGCCGGCGATGACTGCGCGGATAACGGTCAGAAATAGCGGGTCGAAGTCCATGACGGCCACGCGCGTCGCCGGCAATGATCCGCTGAAGATCACCACCCCGATCAATCCATAGACCCATCCTGCCGTCGCCTTGTCCATTCATAAGCTCCTTCTTGCTCTCTCGCGGTATCGGCGAGTTCGTCTGGTCAAACCAGAGACAGTGCAGTACAATTCATGCGAACTGTTATGGATATGGATACAGTACGAATGGGTAATCTGTCGGCAACAGAGGCTCTTGGGGGCACCCGCATCGAAGGGGTAATGGCGGCGATTTCGGATCGAATCGCGGCTCGCAGCCTGGTGCCGGGGGCGCGGCTTCCCTCCGTAAGAAGCTTCGCCAAGACGATGCAGGTATCGGTTTCTACCGTGGTCGAGGCCTATGAACGGCTTGCTGGCGAAGGCGTGATCCGGTCCCGGCCGGGCTCGGGTTTCTATGTGTGTGGCCCGCTGCCGCCGCTCCTGCTGTCTGAGGCCGACGCGAACTCGGATCGCAATGTCGATCCGCTGTGGATCTCGCGTCAGTCGCTCGAGGTGGGTGACGATGTCTTGAAGCCCGGCTGCGGTTGGCTTCCGCCCTCCTGGCTGCCGCAGGCGGCGCTGCGGCGCGCGATGCGGACACTGGCGCGCGGCGATGTCGGGGCGCTCGCCAATTACGGGACGCCGCTCGGCCTGCCGCCGCTGCGGCAGCTTCTGGCCAGGCGCCTCAGCGATCACGGCATTACCGTGCCGCCGGATCAGATCCTGCTGACGGAGTCCGGCACGCAGGCGATCGATCTGCTGTGTCGCTTCCTGCTTGAGCCGGGCGATACCGTGCTGGTCGACGACCCCTGTTATTTCAATTTCCATGCGCTGCTGCGCGCGCATCGGGCCAACGTCGTCACCGTACCCTTTACGCCGACGGGGCCGGATGTCGATCTGTTCGGCCAGGCGCTCGAGCGGCACAAGCCTCGGCTCTACATCACCAACTCGGCCATTCACAATCCGACGGGCGCCGTGCTCTCGCCGGTGACGGCGCATCGCCTGCTGAAACTGGCGGATGCCTCCGATCTCATCATCATCGAGGATGATATCTTCGCCGATCTCGAGGATGTCGCGGCCCCACGCCTTGCTGCCTATGACGGGCTCGACCGGGTGATCCATATCGGCAGTTTTTCAAAGACGCTCTCCGCCTCGGTGCGATGCGGCTTCATCGCGGCGCGGCGGGATTGGATCGACGGGCTCGTCGATCTCAAGGTCGCAAGCAGCTTCAGCTGCGGACAATTATCGGCCGAGCTCGTTTATCACGCATTGAAGGATGGCAGCTATCGCAAGCATGCGGAGGCATTGCGCGTCCGACTTGCCAAGACCATGAGCGACGTGACGGCGCGGCTGGAGGCGATCGGCATTATTCCATGGTTGAAGCCGCAAGCAGGCATGTTCCTTTGGTGCCGGCTTCCCGAAGGGACGAATGCAGCCGATGTCGCCCGGGCGTGCATTGCCGAAGGCATTGTCCTTGCCCCGGGCAATGTTTTCAGCATGGCCGAGAATGCCGGCAGCTTCATGCGTTTCAACGTTGCGCAATCGACCGACGCGCGGATATTCAGCGCATTGGAAGCATCCATGCGGAGGTTGCGTCTGTAGCCGCCGGGAGGCCGAATGTGGATCGTGGCACCCGTGTTTCGAGATCAAAGAGGCCGATGCTCTTGCCATACGGAAATGATCCGTCATAGCTTTGCCACAAGGCCACGCCAATTGCGGCCGCATCTGCTAGAACCGGATAATTCTAGGCCCGTTCGACCTAAAATCTGAATTCGTTCTAGAATCAAATAAGTAGAGCATGACGTCGTCCGAAAACCGCTTACACTTTTCGGCATCATGTCCTACAGAATTTTCGGCTAAATGGGGTCGAGCGTGCGCGTTTTGCTTGTTGAAGACGACAATATCCTTGGGTCCTCGCTGAAGAAGGCCCTGGAGAAGCACGCCTATGGTGTCGACTGGATGCGCGATGGCGAGTCTGGCCTGGAAGCTGCCGAGCATTCGCATTTCGCGGCGATCGTCCTGGACATCAATCTTCCCCGGCTCGGCGGCATGGAGGTTTTGAGGCACATCCGGCAGCGCGGCAATTCCGTGCCGGTTCTGTTGCTGACGGCACTCGATTCCGTGCGGCAGAAGGTCGAGGGTCTTGATGAGGGCGCGGATGACTACCTGGTCAAGCCGTTCGATCTCGATGAATTGCTGGCCCGCTTGCGTGCCCTCATCCGCCGACGCGACGGCCGCACCGAAAGCGTCATCCGCTGTGGCGACGTAGAGGTCGATCCTTCCGCCATGGTTGCGCGCAAGGGCAGCACGCCGGTGCACACGACGGCCAAGGAGTTCCATCTCCTGAAGCTGCTGATGGAGCGCAGCGGCCGTTATGTGACCAAGAACGATATTGAATATGCGCTCTACGACGCCGAAAACACCGTCGAGAGCAACACGATCGAAGTGACGATCTACAATCTCAGAAAGAAGCTCGGCACGGATTTCATCAAATCGATCCGCGGCGTAGGCTACATGATCGAGCGATGAACAACTCCACGCTCACCCGCAAGCTGTTTCTGCGCATTGCGCCTGTTGTCGTTGTGACGATCGTCGTGATCGGCGCCTTCGCCTTCAACAGCGCGACGCGAGAGATCAACAATATCTACGATGCCCAGCTCATCGACGATGCCAACGTCATCTGGAGCCTGCTGCGCCACCCGCTGGAAAAGACGCCCGGGCATGCCGCGAAGCAGATCGACGACATCGACTTCAACATGGACAATCAGCTGGCCTTTAACGAGGATGCCGACGACTACGCCGATGCGCATATGTTTCGCGCCTGGGTCGACGGCAAGATCCGCTTCTACAGCAGCACGGCCTTTCTGTCCGACGTGCCGCAGCAGAAGGTGGGGTTCACGACACTGACTTATGGCGGCGAGGATTGGCGCATCTATTCGCTGCCCATTCCGAACACGACCATCGTGATCGAGCTTGGCGAAAAGATCGAGCTGCGCGAGACCCTCGTTTCCAACATTCTCCTCAATCTCTTCTTCCCGCTGCTGATCCTCGTACCGGTCATCGGCTTTCTGATCTGGCTCGGCATCAATAGCGGCCTGCGCACCATCCACGGGCTGGTGCGGCAGATCCGCACCCGCTCGCCGGACGATCTCTCGGCCATCCCGGTCGAAAGCCTGCCGCGCGATCTCCTGCCGCTCGGCCGCTCGATCAACCAGCTGCTGGAGAAGCTTGGCCGCTCGCTGACGCTGGAGCGGCGCTTTTCAGACCTTGCCGCGCATCAGCTGCGCACGCCGCAGGCCAGCGTGAAGCTGCTCCTGCAGATGCTTGGCAACAGCGAAAACGAGCACGAGCGGCAGGCAATCATTGCCGACCTCGTGGCGAGCAACAACAATGCCACTTACCTCATCGAGCAGCTTCTGCGGCTGGCAAGGGTGAGCCATCATCCCCTTAATCCGACCTCGGTGACGCTTCATCATCTGGTGGCGTCGGTGCTTGCCGAATTCGGCAAGATCATCACCAGCCGCGAACTCGACGTCGCGCTCGAAGGCGACGAAGAGGTTCAAGTCAAGACAGACGAATCCCTCATGCGCATGATGGTCAGCAACCTGCTGGACAATGCCATCAAATATACACCCGTCGGCGGGAAGATCAGGGTTGCGATTTCTTCGGACGATGGCGTCGGGCAGATCTCGATCAGCGACAGCGGGCCCGGTATTCCGCTTCAGGAGCGCGAGGCGGTGTTCCAGCGGTTCTATCGGCTCAACACGCTTCATACCGAAGGCGCCGGGCTTGGCCTTGCGATTGTCGCCGATACCGCCGACCGGCTTTCAGCGACCGTCGAGCTTTCCACGCCACGGTGGAGCAAAGGTCTGCAAGTAGACCTGAGATTGCTCGCGGGCTGAAAATCAACTTCCCATCGTTTTTCATTTTCGCTTCATTTTCCCCTCATGCCCGGCTCATCCAAGGTTGTTAGACGCAACTTGGGATAAGGCGAAAGGGTATTTCATGCAGGTGTTTTGCGATTTTGATGGAACCATATCCATCGAAGACGCGACGGATATGGTGTTGACACGTTTCGCCGGTTCCGAGTGGGAAGATATCGAGCAGCTGTGGAAGCAGGGCCAGATCGGTTCGGGCGAATGTATGCGCCGGCAGATCGCTCTTATTCAGGCAAGCAGGTCGGAGCTTGACCAGTTTCTCGACACGGTGTCGATCGATCCGGGCTTCGAAGGCTTCCTCTCTTATTGCCGCAGCGGCGAATTGCCCGTGACCGTCGTCAGCGACGGCGTCGATTACTTCATCCGCCGGATCCTGGCGCGTCACGGCATCAACAGCTTGCCGATCGTTGCCAACGTGCTCACCTGCAGCGTTACCCAGGGCCGTGAGGCCTATTCGCTGTTCCCGCCGTTTCAGGCGACGGGCTGCGTGTCCGGCGCCGGCGTCTGCAAATGTCGCGTTGTCGATAGCAACGACCTTCAGGTCTATATCGGTGACGGGCGAAGCGATTTTTGCGTTTCCGATAAGGTCGACCTCGTGTTCGCGAAGGCCAAGCTTGTCGATTACTGCGAAGAAAACGACATCCCCTATGTCGGTTTCGAAGACTTTTCCGATCTGCTTCCAAAGATGGAAGCCGTTCTCCCGAGCGTCGAGCGACGCTCCCGTGCGCTGCCGCATTTCAAGACAGCGTGAATTTGACCGAGAGGCATTGAATGAAAACGAACATAGCCGAAGCCTTCAGCGGCGCGACCGAGTCCGTCCGCTCCGAAGAAGAATTGCGCGCGCTTGAGGAAGTCTATTGCTCCCATGGCGATACGGTTCATTATACCGACAAGCCGAAATTCTTCGAAGGATGCGAAGGCTCCTTCGTGTATGATCGCACGGGAACGCCGTTCCTCGATCTGCAGATGTGGTATTCCGCCGTCAATTTCGGCTATCGCAACGAGCGTCTGAATGCTGCCGCTCATCGCCAGCTCGACGTGTTGCCGCAGGTCGCCTCGCAGTACCTGCACCGCGAGAAGGTCGAGCTTGCAGCGATGATCGCCCGGGATGCCGAGAGCAAGTTCGGCTACAAGGGCCGCGTTCACTTCAACGTCGGCGGCTCGCAGGCCGTCGAGGATTCGCTGAAGCTGGTGCGTAACTACACCGGCGGCAAGAGCCTGATGTTCGCCTTCGAAGGAGGCTATCACGGCCGTACGCTCGGCGCTTCGGCGATCACCTCGAGCTACCGCTACCGCCGCCGTTACGGCCACTTCGGCGACCGCGCGCAGTTCGTCGAATTCCCCTACTACTTCCGCGGCCCGAAGGGCATGTCGAAGGAAGAATACGGTCACTATTGCGTCCAGAAGTTCGCCCGCCTGTTCGAGAGCGAATATAACGGCGTCTGGGATCCGAAGGCCGGCAAGTCAGAATATGCCGCCTTCTACATCGAGCCGATCCAGGGCACCGGCGGCTATGTCATCCCGCCGATGAACTTCTTCGTCGAACTGAAGAAGGTGCTCGACGATCACGGCATCCTGCTCGTCGTCGACGAAATTCAGATGGGCGTCTATCGTACCGGCAAGCTCTGGTCGATCGAGCATTTCGGCGTTTCGCCGGATGCGCTGGTGTTCGGTAAGGCCATCACCAACGGTCTCAACCCGCTTTCCGGCGTCTGGGCTCGCGAAGAGCTGATCAATCCGACCATCTTCCCGCCCGGCTCCACGCATTCGACCTTCGCCAGCAACCCGATGGGTACTGCCGTCGCGCTCGAAACGATGAAGATGCTGGAAGAAGAAGATTTCGGCGCTGCCATCATGGAAAAGGGCGCGCACTTCCTCGACGGCCTGCAGCAGCTGCAGAAGCGCCACGCCATCGTTGGCGAAGTCGATGGTCTCGGCCTCGCACTGCGCATGGAAATCTGCGAGGAAGACAGCTACACGCCTAGCAAGGCGACGATGGACTGGATGTGCGACGAAGGCATGAAGGGCGATCTTCAGGTCGGCGGCAAGACCTACGGCCTCGTGCTCGACGTCGGCGGCTACCACAAGAACGTCATTACCTTCGCGCCGAACCTGCTCATCACTCGCGAAGAGATCGATCTGGCGCTTGTCCTGCTCGATCAGCTTCTGACGCGCGCTGCCCGGAGATAAGACGGTGCAACTCCTGCTTCTTCATCTCGATGACGCATTGGAGTTGCAGCCGGATTTCGTGCGCGCCTGCAAATTTGCCGGCGCGCACCAGTATTTCGACAAGAACGCGGGGCGTACGGTTCGGCTCTGGGGCAAGCAGAATGCCCTTGCCGAACTCGGTCGCGAAATCGTCAAGAATACGCCAGCAACCGGCAAGGATCCCCAGCTCTGCTTCATGGGTTCCGGCGACTTCCATCACATTACCGCATTGCTTCTCGAGGGCGCACTGGAACGGAATCCCGGTCCGGCGACGCTGATCCATTTCGACAACCATCCGGATTGGGTCACCTTCGACGGCGGCATGCACTGCGGCTCGTGGGTCAACAGCGCCCTTGCCAATTCGAACATCCAGAAGGTCATCACGATCGGCGTCTGCAGCCACGATCTTCGCAGTCCCGAGCGCAAGGGTGCCAATCTGCACTGGCTCGGCGAAGGCAAGCTGGAGCTTTACCCATACGAGCATCCGCCGAGCCGCGTCGTTGCCGATTACGGCAATGGCGCCAGCTATCGGCAGGAAAAAGGTGCGTTGCACTGGAAGTCGATCTCGGAGATCGGCGAGGAGAATTTCATCGACCGCATGCTCAGCCGCATTCGCACGGAAGCGGTTTACGTGACGATCGACAAGGATGTGCTGGCTGCGGACGACGCCGTGACGAACTGGGATCAGGGCCGCATGCGGCTGCCCTATCTGCTGGCTCTGATCAGCGAAATCGGCAGCCGTCATCGAATCATCGGTGCGGATGTCATAGGCGATTATTCTGTTCCGAGTTATGCTGGCGGTCTGCGGACCCAGTTCATGAAGCGAGCTGAGATCTTCATCGACCAGCCTCGTGTCCGGCAGGGGGCCGAAACGACCAGAAACATCAACAGCGCCGCCAATCATGCGCTGCTTGAAGTGCTGGCGGAGTATATGGAATGAGCGGCATCCTGACACTTCCCATGCTCGGGCTGATCCTCTTCTGCATTTTGGCGGAGACGGCTCGCGAGGTCTGCTTCAAGCAGTCCGCCAACGAGCATGCCCTCCTTTCGGCGATGGCCAGGCCGATCACCTGGCTCGGCATCGTTTTTTGGGCTGTGGAGCTTTTTGCCTGGACTGCGGTTCTGGAGCATGTTCCCCTCACCATCGCATTTCCCCTCATGGCGCTGAGCTACGTTGTGATCGTATTCGCCGGCGCCTTTATTTTTAAAGAAACCATCAACCTGCGCCACGCGACGGGCGTGTTTCTCGTGACCGCCGGCGTGGCCTGTGTGGGAGTTACCGGATTATGAAAATCTTTGCGCACACCAGATGGGATGTGGCGCCGGTTCTTGCTGCCGTTGCGCATCTCGCTTTCGACGTTTATCTGATCGTCGGTTTCGAAAGCCGCCCTTTGTGGGTTTCGGTCATCCTCGGCAGCCTTTATGCCGTGTCGATTTCCTGGAACATCAACAGCATATCGCACAACTTCATCCATACGCCCTATTTCAAGCCGCGCTGGATGAACTACGGCTTCAGCTTGCTGGAATCCGCCGCGATCGGTTTCTCGCAGACCTATTATCACTGGGTGCATATGCGCCATCATTCCGGCAACAGCGACCGGCCGGACGAAAAGGGCGACACCATCGACCTGCTGTCGATCTATCGCCATGGTCATGACGGCAAGCCGGAGAACGTTTGGTCCTATACGTTCCTGAGCTTCTTCCGCGATAGCCTCGGCGACATTCATAAGGCCATCGCTCGCAATCGTCCGTTCGATGCGGCCTGGGGCCGGTTCGAACTGTTCTTCTTCCTGGCTCTTGCCGCCGCCGCACTTCTTTACGACTGGAAGGCCGTGCTGTTCTTCGTACCGTTCTACTATCTCGGCAACTGCCTGTCGTCGCTGAATGGTTACTACGAGCATCTGCATGGCGATCCCGACGAGCCGATCGCCTGGGGCGTTTCGAGCCACAAGCCGTTCTACAACTGGCTCTGGTTCGGCAATGGCTATCATGCAGAGCATCATTACCGCCCCCGTACACATTGGACGAAGCTCCCTCAGCTGCACGAGCAGATCAAGGACGAGCAGGAAAAGGCCGGCACGCATGTCATCAGCACCTGCCATGCCCTTGGCTTCATGGCCAAGGAGAACCGGCAGTCGGAGCTCTCACATGAAAGCTGATGAGTTGAGCTTCCATATGGAAGGCTCAAATGGAAAAGGCATTCTTCTCGTGCATGGGCTGACGGGTGCGCCAGCCGAAATGAAGCTGATTGCCCGCCATCTCAACCGTCGAGGCTACAGCATTTATGCGCCTCTTCTGGCGGGTCACGGCGTCGATGCGAAAACATTGCGCGGCACCCGCTGGGAGGACTGGCTAGAAAGCGTCGTCGAAGGGGCAGCCTTGCTGGCGACGAGGACCCAGGAGGTCTTCGCCGCCGGTATCTGCGTTGGCGGGAAGCTGGCGATGCTTGCCGCCGAGCAGCAGCCGCGCACCATTGGCGCAGCGGCGATCTATTCGCCTTGCTTCAGGTATGACGGCTGGGACGTTCCCTTCTACTATCCGCTGCTCTCGTCGCAGATCGGTTGGCTTTCGCGCGTGCCCTTCCTCGATCGTCTGAATTTCAGCGAGACGAACTCGCTCGGGATCAAGGACGAACGGATGCGGCGGCTGATCGAGGGCATGGCAAGCGAGGGCGTTCTGGAAAAATTCCCCGGCAAGGGCCTGGTCGAAATGCACCGACTGGGCAAAACCCTGAAGGGTATCCTGCCGAAGATGCAGACGCCGACGCTGATCCTGCATGCCGAGGACGACGACCTCGCCAGCCCGAAACACGCCCGCTATATTTCAGATCACATCGGCAGCCCGCATGAGCTGAAGTGGATCAAGGACAGCTATCACATGATCCATGTCGACCGACAGCACCGTCAGGTGGCCGATTTTACCGCGGAATTCTTCGAGGCGCGCCATGTCGCAGCCGCAGCTTAAGCTCGTGCCCAAACCAGCCGGCAATCCAGTAACGGAAGCTCATTCCAGCATCCGCTCGATCGGCCGTGACGCATGGAATGCCTGCTTCCAAGGCCAGGTCGAGGACTATGATTGCCTGCTTGCCATCGAGGAAGCTGGTATCGAGGGTTTCGAGTGGCGTTATATCACCGTCGTCGAAGACGGGCGCATCAGTGCTGCCATGCCGGCCTTCCTTTGCCTTTATGCGCTTGACACGACGCTCGAAGAAGGCGGCTTGCGCCGGGCCGTCCGCCGTGTGCAGGGCATTTTCCCGAAGTTCCTGAAACTGCGCCTTGCCTGCCTCGGCTCGCCTTGCACCGAGACGGGAGCGATCGGCTTCCACCCCGATGTTCCGCAGGAGCGCCGCAGCGCGCTGTTTGCGGAGCTTGTCACCTTCTTCGAACGCTTTGCGGCGAAAGAAGGCTGCTCGCTGGTCGGATTGAAGGACATTCCTGAGCCGACATCGGCCGAGTTCGGAACCGTGCTGTCCACCCGCGGCTATGCCTCGATCGGCGGTTTGCCGACGGCCTGGCTCGACGTCGACTTCAAGACGATCGACGAGTATCTCGCACGGCTCTCTTCCGGCACCCGCAAGGACATGCGCCGCAAGATGAAGTCCTTCGAGCAGGTGAAGGTCGAGATCAGGACCGATTTCGGCGAGTTCCTGCCGCAGGTCATGGCGCTCTACCACGATACGCGCAATCGCAGCGACTGGCAGTTCGAGGAGCTTACTCCGGAATATTTCCAGGGAATTCTCGATCGTATGAGCGGGCGCTCCTACTGCGCCTTCTACTTCGCTGAAGAAACATTGCTGGCCGCCAATCTCATCGTGCATGACGACCGCGTCGCCATCGACAAGTTCTTCTGCATGGATGGCGAAAAGGGGCGGCCCTATAACCTCTATTTCCTCAGCTGGTTCACCAATCTGCGTTATTGCCTGGATCACGGCATAAGCCGGTACCAGAGCGGCCAGGCTTATTATGAAAACAAGGTGCGCCTCGGCAGCAAGCTGACGGCGAATGCGATGTTCTTCCGCCATCGCAACCCTGTGCTCCAGGGGCTGCTGCGACTGGTGTCGCCGCTGTTCTCCACAGATGAGGCGGATGCGTAATGTCGATGCGTCTTTCCTGGCTGGCCGTGCCGGTGCTCAACACCTTGTTCCAGTTTTTCATCAAGCTCGGTGCGGAGGAACTGGGGCATGGCGACGTCGAGGCATGGCTGTGGCAGGCGCTCTCCTCCTACTGGATATTGGCGGCGATCGCCGTCGAAGTCGTTACGTTCTTCATCTGGATGAATGTGCTGGCCGAGCTTGATCTCAGCCGCGCCTTCCCGCTTTCGGGGATCAGCTATGTGCTGATCATCGCAACCGGCTGGTTCGTCTTCGACGAAAAGGTGGTGGCGCTGCAATTGGTCGGTAGCGGCTTGATTCTTGCGGGCGTCTGGCTGATCGCAGGCGCCAGTGTCGAAAAGAACGGCGATCATGGCGATGCGGAGGAGAGCCATGGCGAGACAAAAAGAGACCAAAACGATTGGGACGCCAAGCGCGATGAACTGCGCACGGGGACTGGCAAGGATAGGTAATGACCAACGTGCAGCAAGCTGACAACAGCTCGAAGGGTATTTTCTCCAGCCTTGTCGACTGGTGCGTGAAGCGCGCGCTGTCGTCCATTGTCACGCGCGGCGCGCTGACGGTGACGACGGCAAGCGGCCGCGTTCTGACGTTCGGCGACGGCACCGGGCAGCCCGTTCGCGTCCGCTTCACCGACGACCGGGCCGAATGGATCCTCCTGATCGACGCCGATGGGCGGCTTGGGGAGCTCTACATGGACGGCCGGTTTATCGTGGAGCAGGGCACGCTCTATGATTTCGTGGCGATGATGCTGCGCGAGGCGCAGAACAGCACGCATCCTCTGATCGCCCGTATCATCGACGATATCAGAACCCGGCTGCGGATCTTTCGCCACCGCAACATGCCGGGTCGCTCGAAGGCCAATGTCGCCCATCACTACGATCTGAACGGCCAGCTCTACGAGCTTTTCCTCGATCCGGACCGGCAATATTCCTGCGCCTATTTCGAACATGCCGGCCAGTCCCTGGACGACGCGCAGATCGCAAAGAAGAGGCATCTTGCCGCCAAGCTCCTGATCGAACCCAAGCACCGAATTCTCGACATCGGCTGCGGCTGGGGCGGCCTGGCGCTGCATATGGCCGAGCATGCACCCGGCGGCCAGGTTCTCGGCGTCACGCTCTCCGAGGAGCAGCATGAATATGCCACCAGGCGCGTGACCGAAAAGGCGGGCGGGACGCCGGCAAAGGTTGAGTTCGCGCTCAGGGATTATCGCAGCCTGACCGGCCGCTTCGACCGGATCGTTTCGGTCGGGATGTTCGAGCACGTCGGCCTTGCCTCCTATCGTACCTTCTTCCGCAAATGCGCGGAGTTGCTCGAGGATGACGGCGTGATGGTGCTTCACACCATCGGCTGCTCCGCGACGCCAGGCTTCACGACGCCGTGGCTCGACAAGTACATCTTCCCGGGCGGCTATATTCCGGCGCTTTCGGAAATCGTTCCCGAAATCGAGGCGGCAGGGCTCGCAATCACCGATGTCGAGATATTGCGTTTGCATTATGCGATGACGCTCGAACACTGGCGCGAGCGTTTCATGGCGCGCTGGGACGAGGTCGCCAAGCTTTATGACGAACGCTTCTGCCGCATGTGGGAGTACTATCTGTCGACGGCGGAAGCCGCGTTTCGTTACGAGGATCTCGTCGTCTTTCAGATCCAGATCGCCAAGCGCAACGACATTATTCCGCTGACGCGAAACTACATCGGCGATCACGAAGCGCGCAATGGCTCAAAAATTGATGTTGAAGGTTCGGTTGAGCGTAAAGCCGATAATGTTCTGGTTGGGTGAGCCGAAGCGCGAGGTAATCGGGCTATCGGCGGCGTCGCCCACCAGACGGTTATACTTTCCGTAGACCTGCACACTCCATTCGGGCGAGAATGTGTAGGTCGCAGCGACCGTAACGCCGACGGATTTCAAGCCGCCACCGGCGTTGAAGGCGCTGACGCGGCCGTTTCTTGCCGCAAGGGCCGGCGAGATGCCGAAGTTGCTGCGCATATAGGTGCCGTTTGCCAGCGACAGTCGCGGCCCCGCCGATAGCAGCCACTTGTCTCCGACAGGCTGGAACCAGTCGAGCGAGAGATCGCCGACAAGGCCGTCGCCGCCCCAAAGGGACTGGCGCACTTCCGTGCGGAATCTGAGCTGATTGTCCCTAAACCAATATTGCGCGAAACCGCCGGCATCGAAGTCCCAATGCACCCTGCGCTGGCTCTCCAGCTGCAGATTATCGAGATTGAGACGATCGTCCCTCAAGCCGACCACTGGCCCGATTTCGAGGCCGTGGAAATCGAAGAGGCCATAGTCGAAATTGTCGTCGGGTGCACTGTATTCCGGGGTCTCGCCAAGGCGATGGATATCGAAGGATGGCAAGGCGCCGAAGCTATAGTGCTTCGATCCCTCGTAAGTCGGGCCATACTCCACCGTGGCGCCCAGCGTTACCACCCATGTGTCCGAGGTGGCTTTCTGGGAGCCTGAGGTCGTGGATGAGGCGGGAAGCGCAACGGCAGCGGATGCCGCCAGCAGGCTCAATCCGGCCGTCGCCAGCAACCGGGCGGCGAAAGATGTCCCAACACTTAACACTCTGACAATACCCGGTCCCTGATCGCCCTTGCTGCACCAATAGCACAGCTCGAGGTTCCCAAAATAGAGAAAATTTGAGAAGCATACTGTAAGGTTGACTTATTAATCGAGCGTCTTGCTCCGCCTGTGGAAAGCCGGGAGTGGCGTCTACCTGGTTTCATAGGCCGCCGCCCATAAAGGGGAGGCGATTCCGCGAGCCGGTTTTCGCCATGCCTGTGTCCAACCGGCCGAAGGCGTCCTGGACGAGATTTGGCAGGTGCTTGGCAATCTGCATAGGAAAGGCTCTCTGCGGTCCTCGGAGGCGATGAAACTTGACGGCGCTACTGCGTTCGTTTGGCGGCATCCGGGATGCTCTCCCTCATGAGCAAATGGTGCCCTGCTGTCGACGATGATCGCAAAGGGTCAGCGTGAGAATAAAGGCGCAATATTTCACGAACCTGAAACCTCGCGAAAAACGCGATCCGATTAGCGGCTTTTTGCGGTTGGATTGCATGAATTCCATCACTAGATAGCGATGGTCCTCATTTCGGACAGAACTGCGGGCGACGACAGATCGCTCCAAGTATGGAAACGGCAACAGCAAGATAGGGTAGGCAGGCGACAGGGTATGAACGATCAGGGATCTCACGACACGGGCATAATTGGACGGCTGGGCCGCTACGAGCCATTGCTGCTCCTAATGTTCGCCGCCCTTTCCGGTGGAATCCTGTTGTTCGTCTACCTGACGGGCGAGGTGCTCGAGGGAAGTACGAAGAGCTTCGATGAAGCGATATTGCTGGCCCTGCGCCAGCCGGGCGATCTGTCTGTTCCGATAGGGCCGGGCTGGCTAACCCATGCCGTCAAGGACATTACAAGCCTTGGTGGAACGACCGTGCTGGCAATGATGACGGTGCTGGTGACGATCTACCTGCTGCTGGATCGACGCCGTGCGATCGCCATCTTCGTGCTGGTGTCCGTGCTTGGCGGATGGGCGCTGAGCGCCGTGTTGAAGCTAAGCGTGGCGCGCCCGAGACCGGATATCGTGCCGCACCTGGTCGAGGTGAACGATCTGAGCTTTCCGAGCGGCCACGCAATGGTTTCGGCCGTGACCTATCTGACGCTGGCCGCCCTGATTTCCGGCACGCGTCCTCATCGGTCGACACGGATTTTCATCATCGCGGTCGGCATCCTGCTGACGTTGTTGATCGGTATGAGCCGCCTCTATCTCGGCGTGCATTATCCGACCGACGTGCTTGGAGGCTGGTGTGCCGGGGCGACCTGGGCGCTCGCCTGCTGGATTGTCGCTCGCCGCTTCATATCGCCCTCACGGCGAGCGGATGGTTCGATACGCACGGATCTGCCGCCATTGGCGTGAGAGGGGCGTCAGAGCGCCTCAAGGCTGTGGATTGGGGGTCAGCACTGGACTTCCAGTCGCGTCGCCACCAGCAGCGAATAGTCCGTGCCCTGCGGGTCGCTGAAGAACATGCTGGTCAGTGCCGCCTGATTCTCCGCCATGACTTCCTTGGGGTTGGGTCTGATGACCTTGCGCTTGCAGCGGCCCATATTCGCGCCCGAAACGGTCATGTCGTTGTCGGTAGCAAAATCGACCGCCGTGTAGAGCGTCTTGTCATAGATCCCGAAGATCGTATTTCCCTTGAGGAAGGTCTTCTGCTCGGGTTTCAGCGAAAAGGTGAGGATCAGCGAGCCGTCCTTGTAATCGGCCTGGATGGCATCGGGCTTGGCCATCGGTACCGCTTTGCCGTTGCTGGTCACGTTCGTATAGTAGCCGTACTGCGCAAGCGAATCCCTGACCGTCTTGCCGACCGCCTTGAGCTCGCTCGGCGTGAGCGTCGGATTGCCGGCCTTGTCGAAATCCATGACCACCGACGAAGAGAAGACCTCGTCGAAGCTCCAGACGTTGCGAAGCTCGCTGATAGAGCCGTCCGGCGCCGCTACGACCTCGAACTTTGCGTCGATGAAGATATGCGGATGGGCAAGCACGGGCCCGGGCAGAAGCGACAACATCGCAATCAGCAGGGGCGTCTTTCTTTTCATGCAAGCAATACCGCGTTTTGTCCGTCAGCCTGAGCCGCAGACCTGAACGTCAATTGAGACTGATTTGAGACCTGAAGAACTTCCGCAACCATCGATCATTCCGATTCGCAGAATGCGAGACATCGCGGCTTGCGGTAACTCCGCTCATCGAGTCGAAAACGACGAAAGGCCGTTACCGGCCTAGTCGTCAATACATGCTTCTGAGAAAATTGGAGCGGGCGAAGGGATTCGAACCCTCGACCCCAACCTTGGCAAGGTTGTGCTCTACCCCTGAGCTACACCCGCTCATTCCCGTCGCGATCCGGGGTAGTGTGTTGGACCGCTGGGCGTCGTCTTGCGGCGACGGGCGCTATATGGCCTAACCGTTTTTCAAATGCAACAGGGAAATGACGAGATAGCCAAGAAAAATTTCAGCTTTTTTGCCGTGGCCTTCGAAAAGCCCGGAAACGTCGGCCTTTCGCGTCTGAAAGATTGCAATGAAATTATCGGCGACGTATCAGGAGCAGATCATTTATGCCGTGAGATGCCATGACAGAGACAAGCCCGAAAACACGAGACGATCTTTTCCGATTCCTTGATGGGCTTGGCATTGGCCACAGCACCAAGGATCACGCGCCGGTCTTCACCGTTGCCGAATCGGTGTCGCTGCGCGACGAGATTCCCGGCGGCCACACGAAGAACCTGTTCGTGAAGGACAAGAAGGACAATTTCTTCCTCCTGACTGTCGAAGAGAACGCGACGGTCGATCTGAAGACCGTGCACACGCTGATCGGCGCGGCCAGCAAGGTTTCTTTCGGCAAACCGGAAAAGCTGATGGAATATCTCGGCGTCATTCCAGGCTCGGTCACGGCATTCGGCGCGATCAACGATATCGGCAAGAACGTCACCTTCATTCTCGATGCCGAGCTGATGGCGCATGATATCGTCAATTGCCATCCTCTATCGAACGACGCGACCACCTCGATTGCCAGCGCCGATCTGCTGCGCTTCATGGAGGCGACGGGACATGCGCCGCTAGTCTTGAAAGTAACGGCGTAAGGTACGATTTTAGCGCTGAGATTATCGCGAGCGGGATGTCTTCGGATGGTCCCGTCGCTTTGACGACGTCATAGAGCGTGCAACTATCCGGACCTGATGGGTTCGTAGAGGTACATGCTTTTCACAGGATCATGGATGCCGGCAGGCGGGAGACACTTATGAGCGGTCCGAACAATCCCTATAACGCTTCCTTTGGCGGGCAGATGTCGGCCTCGGCATCCTTTGGCGCTGCGCCTGTGGCATCCGGCGCCTCGCCGATCAAGGACACGACGACGGCAAGTTTCACCAAGGATGTCATTGAGGAATCGCGCAACCAGCCCGTACTCGTCGATTTCTGGGCGCCCTGGTGCGGTCCCTGCAAGCAGCTGACGCCTGTTCTGGAAAAGGTCGTCACGGAAGCCCAGGGTCGGGTCAAGCTGGTGAAGATGAATATCGACGATCATCCGTCGATCGCCGGCCAGCTCGGCATCCAGTCGATCCCGGCCGTCATCGCCTTCGTCAACGGCCGCCCCGCCGATGGTTTTATGGGTGCGGTTCCGGAAAGCCAGATCCGCCAGTTCATCGATCGCCTCGGCGGTCCGGCCGGCGGCGCTGACGATCAGGCCGCCGAAATCGCCGCCGTTCTGGAAGAGGCTGGTGGCCTGCTTGCCGCCGGCGACGTCAATGGCGCTGCCGAACTCTTCGGCGCCGTGCTGCAGGCCGATCCGGAGAACGCCAAGGCGCTCGCCGGCATGGCGGAATGCATGATTGCCGCCGGCCAGAGCCAGCGTGCCCGCGAAGCTCTTACGGACCTGCCGGAAACGCTTGCCAACGATGCCGGCATCCAGGCCGTGGTCAAGAAGCTCGACCAGATCGAGGAAGCCCGCAAGCTCGGCGATCCCGTCGCGATCGAGCATGAGCTCGCGACCAACCCCGACAATCACGAGCAGCGGGTTAAGCTCGCCAAGATCCGCAATGTCGAAGGCAAGCGTGACGAGGCGGCCGAACATCTGCTTCTCATCATGCGCAAGGATCGTGGTTTCGACGATGATGGCGCTCGCCGCCAGCTGCTCGAATTTTTCGATGTCTGGGGCCCGAAGGATCCTGCGACGATTGCCGCCCGCCGCAAGCTTTCGTCGATCCTGTTTTCCTGAACAGGCAGAGACGGCGCTGCCCTTCCTGCTCTCGAGCGCCTTGAGGCGGCCGAGAGGGAAGTGGATGGCATTTTGCTGCAAAATACTCTTGTGTTTTCGGCAGACGAGCCCACATTGTCGGGTGCGCGGCGCGAGATGGGCAACGGCCGCGACTGGATGTCGTTCCTGCGCGCCCACTGCGGCGCGCGGCGCAGTGATCTAGCGGGATGGAAACATGCAAGTAGGTAATGCCAGATATCTGAAGCCAAGCGATCTGCCTGAAACCGCCGCCGTCTTTCCTTTGTCCGGTGCCTTGCTGCTGCCCGGCGCGCAATTGCCGCTCAATATTTTCGAACCGCGCTATCTCGCCATGTTCGACGCGGCCATCACCGGCAACCGTTTGATCGGCATGGTGCAACCGGCACTTGGAGAACCGGCGGACTCGCCCAATCTCTCCCATGTCGGCTGCCTCGGCCGTATCACCTCTATCTCCGAAACCGGCGACGGCCGCTATATTACGGCGCTGACGGGCATCTGCCGTTTTCGGCTGATGGACGAAGTCACCGGTCATCAGCAACCTTACCGCACGTTCCGCATCACGCCGTTTATCTCGGACCTCAAGTCGCACCACGAAGAAGGCACCGTCGATCGCGCGGCGCTGCTTGCGGCCTTCCGCAGTTATCTCGATGCCAATAAGCTGGAGGCGGATTGGGAGAGCGTCGAACGGGCCGACAATATGATGCTGGTCAATTCGCTGTCGATGATGGCGCCCTTTGAGCCCGCCGAGAAGCAGGCGCTTCTCGAAGCTCACGATCTGAAGACACGAGCGGAAACCTTCATCGCCATCATCAAGATCGTGCTCGCGGGCTCCGGCGATACCGGATCAATCCTGCAATAGAGCATCTCCGCTTTTCTTCGAAATGCGGAGATGCTCTATCTCTTTGTTGTCACGCAATTCCGGATGGAAAACCGCTCTTCACTTTTCCTGGAATTGCTCTGGGAGTTTGTCCATGGACGTCACGGTCAGCAAGGTTGATCCGAAACTGCTCGATCTGCTCGTCTGCCCGCTCACCAAGGGGCGGCTGAGCTACGATCGGGAAAAGAACGAGCTGATTTCAGAAAAAGCGCGCCTTGCCTATCCGATCCGCGACGGCATTCCGATCATGTTGATTTCGGAAGCGCGCCGCATCGAGGATTGAGGTCCTTTCAGGATCAGGGCGCTGAATTCCATTGGGTCTGCCGGGTTTGGATCCGCCGCCATACCGTGCACCAGCGCTCAATCCGGCATTCTCGAACCCAGATCCCGATCATGCGCCGTTCCCTCGATCAGGTGTGTCAGCTCGTCCACCAGGCTGATGCGGTTTCCGCGAAACTGATAGTAGGCGATCACCTTGAGACGAATGCGCTCGCCGGTGATCTTCACTGCTTCGGCGATGTGCACCGTGGCCGCGGAAACGCCGTCTGTTACCACATGCTCAAAGTTGACGCTGCTTGAGGCAAGGTCGGCCTGAAGCGCTCGGCTGTGGCGAAGGAAGCCCTCGTAATCGAGCTGCTTTCCGTCGACCCGTTGGATGTAATCGGGTGTCAGCAACTCGGCGAATTTTTCCGGTTTGGTAGCCGGATCGGTGAAGGCAGCAAACATGCGGTGGAGCAGTTCATGAACTTCGCCTTGTGTCATCACAGCTTCGGTCGTCATCATTATCTCCATTGTGTTGTCAGGTTGGGAGTGCCTTTCATCTAGCCTGCCGGCTTTTGCCTTGCTAACGTATCAATGCCATTCAATACGGCTTTGAGGCCATGTGCGATTTCCTTATCGATCCCCTACGCCTCGATTCGACGGCGGAGTCAGTCATCCTGGTCAGTCGCCGCCAACAGGCTGAAATTCGGCGCACGGAGCGACACAGCCATGCGCGAGGTCAATTGCTTGGCACGGTGCGGGGGGTGGTCACCATCGGTACGGATCATGGCCGCTGGCTCATACCACCCGTCAACGCGGTATGGCTTCCGCCGCACATCGAGCATGATTTCGTCTCGCACGGCGCTTTTCACGGCTGGAGCGTCTATGTTGCAGAAGCCGCGTGTGCCGCCTTGCCGAATACCCCGCGGGTGATCCGCCTCTCTGGTTTGCTGAATGAGGCCGTGGCGCGAGCCGCGAGTTGGCAGGAGGGGCCATTTTCCCAAGCGCAGTGGCGGATTGCGGGCGTCATTCTGGATGAGATCGCCGTGATACCGGGAGAAGCCCTTGACCTACCCATGCCCGCTGATCCCCGCCTGCAAAGAATTGCCCGCGTCATCTCGGATACACCAGCGGAACGACGGCGCTTGGAGGATTGGGCTGTTTGGGCCGGCATCGCGCCGCGCACGCTGAGCAGGCGGTTCGTGCTGGAGACCGGCCTTACATTCAGCTCCTGGCGCCAGCGCGCACTATTGCTGCGATCTCTGGAAATGCTGGCAGCCGGAAACTCCGTAACTACGGTCGCCTTTGACCTTGGTTACGAAACGGTCAGCGCTTTTATCGAACTGTTTCGCGCGCATTTCGGCACGACACCAGCGCTGTATTTCAAGCATTCGGCCTGATTGGCCCCTTGCCCGAGATCAAATGCGCTTGCTCCGGCGCGTTCAGATCGCTTCACCAGCCAGCAGGCGCGGATTGTCCTTGGCTGTGGTCCCGGCGGCCTGGCCGATGAAGAAGGATTTGAGGCTGGGCAGGCGGTCGACGATGCCGAGGCCGAAATCGCGGGCGATGCGCAGCGGCGTGTTGTCGTTGGAGAACAGCCGGTTGAGCACATCGGTGGTCACCCCCATGCGGAAGGTGTCGAAGCGGCGCCAGGTCTGGTAGCGCTCGAGGATATTGATCGAGCCGATATCGAGGCCGAGGCGGTCGGCTTCGACGATGGTTTCGGCGAGCGCCGCCACATCCTTGAAGCCGAGATTGAGGCCCTGGCCGGAGATCGGGTGGATGCCGTGGGCGGCATCGCCCGCCAGCGCAAAGCGCGGTGCAACAAAGGCGCGGGCAAGCGTCAGACCAAGCGGGAAGGCGCGGCGATCGCCGACTGTGCGCAGCGTGCCGAGCTTGTGGCCAAAGCGGCGTTCCAGCTCCTCTTCGAAGATGAGGTCGTCGGAGGCGACCAGTCGTTCGGCATCGGAGGTACGTTCCGTCCAGACAAGCGAGGAGCGGTTGTTCTTCAGCGGCAGGATGGCGAAGGGACCGGAGGGCAGGAAATGCTCCTCCGCGCAGCCCTCGTGCGGCCGCTCGTGCTCGACGGTGACGACGATGCCGGACTGACCGTAGTCCCAGTTGACCGTCTTGATGCCGGCCATATCGCGCAGTTTGGAGCGGACGCCGTCACAGGCAACCAGAAGCTTCGTCTCCAGTGTGCTGCCATCCGAAAGGGTGAGCGTGGTCTTGCTGTCATCGGTCACGAAGCCGGTGGCGCTGAGCCCGTGGCGTATGGTGACGCCCAGGCACTCGCAGGCGCCGCGCAATGCGCCGACCATGGTGACGTTCTGCACCATATGGGCGAAGGGCTGGCCTTCGGCAACCTCGCCGTCAAAGGTGAGAAAGACCGGCCGCACGGGATCGCTGGTGCGCGAATCGGTGACGATCATGCGCGTGATCGGCTCGGCCTCCGGCGCGATCTCGTTCCAGACGCCGAGAACCTCCAGCATCTTGGATGCGGCGGCAATGATCGCCGATGCCCGCATATCCTTCTTCCATACGGATTCCGGAGCGGCCTCCACGACCATGACGTCGAGATGCGGAGCTGCCTGCTTGACTGCGACCGCTGCGGCAAGACCCACGTATCCGCCACCCACTACCAGCATGTCCAACATAGCGCTTCCCTGTGTCTTACTGTCACTTCCTGCTCTATATAGATCATCCTGTTCACGGTTCCTACCATCGGAGTTCAAGCAAAATGTCGCGAGAGACGGAAAAGCCCACCCCCATGGAAACCGTGCTGGCGACGCTCGATCTGGAAACGATCGAGATGAACCTGTTTCGCGGCAACAGCCCGCAGGTGGGCTGGCAGCGCGTCTTCGGCGGCCAGGTTATCGGTCAGGCGCTGATGGCGGCGCAGCGGACGGTTGAGGGCGATCGTTTCGCGCATTCGCTGCATGCCTATTTCATGCTGCCGGGCGATCCTTCGGTGCCGATCCTCTATCAGGTGGATCGGCTGCGCGACGGATCCAGCTTCAACACGCGGCGCGTGCTGGCGATCCAGCACGGCAAGGCGATCTTCGCCCTGACGGCCTCTTTCCAGGTTGATGAACCCGGCTTCGAGCATCAGGGAGACATGCCAGCCGTACCGATGCCAGAGGAATTGATGGATGAAGAGCAGATCAAGGCGCGCTACATCGTTCATGCGCCTGAGAATGTGCGTCGCTACTGGGCCGGCAGGCGAGCAATCGAGATCCGCCCCGTCTCGATCGAGAGCTATTTTTCCCGCTCTCAGCCGAGCCAGAAGCAGAATATCTGGGTGCGCCTGACCGGGCCTGTCCCGGATGACCGGCTCTATCAGAAGGCGGTGCTCGCTTATCTCTCGGACATGACCCTGCTCGACGTTGCCCTTAATGCACATGGCACTTCGGTCCTCGACCCGAGCATACAGGTGGCGAGCCTTGACCACGCCATGTGGTTTCATCGTCCGTTCAAACTCGACGACTGGCTGCTCTACAGCCAGGAAAGCCCCAGCGCTTCCGGCGCGCGCGGTTTCACCCGCGGCAGCCTGTTTACGCGATCCGGTGTCCTGATTGCGTCGGTGGCGCAGGAGGGCCTGATTCGCAAGAAGGCAAATGATTAAATAAGGTGCAAACCTATAAAGATGCACTTTATTTGTGCTATTGCGTTGCCGCTGAACGCCAACTTATTAGGCTTCGGCAATAAATCCGTTTAATTTCAATAATTTAAGACGGCGCTCCGAATCTGGCACGCCCTTTGAATGTCTATCTCCAGTCGCTGCTGAAACTTTCGTCGGCGGCAAGGAGAGTCGGCTCCATGCCGAGGCTAAACAAAGGATGGGAAACCAGATGAAAATTGTGATGGCCATTATCAAGCCGTTCAAGCTCGATGAGGTCCGCGAGGCCCTTACCGCTGTCGGCATTCAGGGCCTGACTGTTACCGAAGTGAAAGGCTACGGGCGCCAGAAGGGGCACACCGAGATCTATCGCGGCACGGAATATGCCGTCAGCTTCCTGCCGAAGCTGAAGATCGAGGTCGCGGTCGCGTCCGAGATCGTCGACAAGGCCGTCGAGGCCATCGCGTCTGCCGCCAAGACCGGCCAGATCGGCGACGGCAAGATCTTTGTCTACTCGATCGACCATGCCGTGCGCATCCGTACGGGCGAAACCGATTCTGAAGCTCTGTAAAACACGGCTGATCAGGGAGTTATTTGCATGTCAATTTCCAAGCTTTCCTCCGCCCTGACACGGGTCGGCATGCTTTCTGCGGCGGTGCTCGCGCCGGCGATCGCTTTCGCGCAGGATGCAGCTCCGGCTGCCGCTGCGGCTGCGGCAACCGCCGCTGCGCCGGTGCCGGACAAGGGCGATACCGCCTTCATGTTCATCTCCACCATTCTCGTGCTGTTCATGCTCGTGCCGGGCCTTGCCCTGTTCTATGGCGGTCTCGTCCGCTCCAAGAACATGCTCTCGGTCCTGATGCAGTGCACCATGATCGGCGCCGTGGTGATGCTCCTTTGGGTTCTCTATGGCTATTCCTTCGCGTTCGGCGGCGGCACCAGCCCCTATTGGGGCGGTACGGCCAAGATGTTCCTTTCGGGCGTCTCGACCGCGACAACCGCTCCGACCTTCTCCAAGGGCGTCGTCATTCCTGAATTCATCTTCATGCTGTTCCAGATGACCTTTGCCGCCATCACGCCGGCTCTGATCATCGGCGCCTTCGCAGAACGCATCAAGTTCGGCGCTGCCATCCTCTTCTGCGCACTGTGGGCGACCTTCGTCTACTTCCCGATCGCCCATATGGTCTGGGATTCCAACGGCATGCTCTTCAAGATGGGCGCTCTCGATTTCGCTGGCGGCACGGTCGTTCACATCAATGCCGGTATCGCCGGCTTCGTCGGCGCGCTGCTCGTCGGCAAGCGCATCGGCTTCGGTAAGGACATGATGGCCCCGCACTCCATGACGCTGACCATGGTCGGCGCTTCCATGCTCTGGGTCGGTTGGTTCGGCTTCAATGCCGGTTCCAACCTCGAAGCCTCCGGCGGTGCGATGCTCGCAACCGTCAACACCTTCGTCGCAACCGCAGCTGCCATCATCTCCTGGTCGCTGGTTGAAACCTTTACCCGCGGCAAAGCCTCCATGCTCGGCGGCGCTTCGGGCATGGTTGCCGGCCTCGTCGCCATCACGCCTGCCGCTGGTATCGCCGGTCCGATGGGCGCGATCATCATGGGCCTGATCGTCTCGCCGCTCTGCTACTTCTTCGTTTCCGTGGTGAAGAACAAGTTCGGCTACGACGATACGGCTGACGTCTTCGGCGTACACTGCATCGGCGGCATCTTCGGCGCTATCGCAACCGGCATCTTCGCCAGCGCATCGCTCGGCGGCGTCGGCTATGCCGATGGCGTCACCATGGGCAGCCAGGTGATGGTGCAGCTGACCGCCGTCGTCACCACCATCCTGTGGTGCGGTATCGGCTCGGCAATCCTCTACAAGATCGTCGACGTCATCATCGGCCTGCGCGTGGTTCCGGAAGCTGAGCGCGAAGGTCTCGACCTCGCCTCGCATGGCGAAGCCGCCTACCACAATTCCTGATCGGAGCTTGCGATGCCGGTGCCAGAAGCCGGCATCGCTGAACGTCCCGTCGCAGCCCGCTTCATCGCAAGCGGGTTGCTTTTGGCCCGAACCTCGGTTCGGGCCCTTTTTGTTTATGCACTACCATTTGCCTGCAAATGACTGTCATCCGAGAGCTTGGGGCGCATGGTTAATATGCCATTAACCCTCCTCTGATTAGGTAGGGCTAACCTGCCGGCGAGTGGGCATAGACCGATTCGCTTGCGCTTTCGACACGGAACGGGGCTGGATATCATGGGCAGAAGCAATTCGGCGGCGTTGAGCGGTCGCCCCGACCGTTTATCGCTATCGAGTGTGGTTTGGCGTCAGGTCAAGGGTCTGGCCGGCTTCGCATTGCTGTTCCTGTTAGCGCTCGCCGTTGCGGCGCTGGCGACGTGGAACGTCATGGACCCCAGCTATTCTTACGCCACAGGCAATGCTCCGACGAACCTGCTCGGTTTTCCCGGTGCCGCATTTGCCGACATCATGATGCAAGCCCTTGGCCTGACGTCCCTGGTCGCAATGCTGCCCGTTGCCGCCTGGGCCTTCGCCTTCATCTCCAATCGCAAGCTCAACCGCGTACCGTCGCGTCTCGGCGCGTGGCTCGGCGGCTGCATCGTCGCGGCCGGTTCCATGGCCTGCTTCCCAGCGCCGCCGACCTGGCCGATCCCGAACGGTATCGGCGGGGTTATCGGCGATATCCTGCTGCGTTTTCCCGCGCTCTTCATCGGCACCTATCCAAGCGGCGTCGTTGCTATCGTCATAGGTTCCGTGCTTGCCGTTCCCGCGATCTGGCTCATGCTCTTCGGCGCTGGCGTGATCGGAGAGGGCCCCGTCGAAGACGAAGAGGATGAAGAAGAGTACGAGGAAACACGCAGCCGCGCGCGCCGTGTCGGTGATGAAGACGAAGATGACGACCGCGGCAGCTTCCTGAGCAACTTCATGGCCTTCGGTGCGGTCATGCACGCCTGGTACAATACGCAGGCCCGCCTTCGCCGCCTGTTCGGCATGGGGCCGCGCAAGCGCCGCGACCATGCATTTGATGCTCCTTACGATTTCAATGACGACGAATTCGGCACCTTGAATGAGCCGGCTCGAGCCAAGGCGCCGATGGCCCGCGTCGAACCGTCGCTCGAAGGCTCGGCTGCGCGTCGCGTCGTATCCGCGCCCTCCATCAGCCTCGGCGACGATGAGGACGATGATTCGGCCTATGACCGAGATCCGCCGCGCCCTGCCGGGATTCTGCCCGACGACGAGGATGACGATGAATGGCCGTTGCGTCCTGCCTCGCCGAAGGCGGCAGCCGGTCAGCGTGTCGTTCCCCCCGCATCGCGTCCGAAGCCGGGCGCGCGGGCGGAGCGCGAAGCGCAGACCTCCTTCATTCGTCCATACGGCTTCCAGCTTCCAGCCGTACATCTGCTCGCCGAACCGAAGGCCGTCACCCGCGATGCAACGCTCTCGGCCGACGCGCTGGAGCAGAATGCCCGCATGCTCGAAGGCGTGCTGGAAGATTTCGGCGTCAAGGGCGAGATCATCCATGTTCGTCCCGGCCCCGTCGTCACGCTTTACGAGCTGGAACCGGCGCCCGGCATCAAGTCTTCCCGCGTCATCGGTCTTGCCGACGACATCGCCCGCTCGATGAGCGCGATTGCTGCCCGCGTCGCAGTCGTTCCC
The DNA here is from genome assembly GCF_044756305.1 of Rhizobium sp. NPDC092011. Classification (NCBI taxonomy): domain Bacteria; kingdom Pseudomonadati; phylum Pseudomonadota; class Alphaproteobacteria; order Hyphomicrobiales; family Rhizobiaceae; genus Rhizobium; species Rhizobium sp. NPDC092011. Next base: position 251,477 of record NZ_JBIVSO010000004.1, on the reverse strand, counting down.
GGCCGCAATGCCATCGGTATCGAGCTGCCGAATTCCACGCGCGAGACCGTCTATCTGCGCGAACTCGTTGCCAGCCGCGATTTCGAGTCGTCGAAAGCCAAGCTGGCCATGGCGCTTGGCAAGACGATCGGCGGCGAGCCGGTCATTGCCGACCTCGCCAAGATGCCGCACCTGCTCGTTGCCGGCACCACCGGCTCGGGCAAGTCCGTCGCCATCAACACCATGATCCTGTCGCTGCTCTATCGCATGACGCCGGAACAGTGCCGCCTGATCATGATCGATCCGAAAATGCTGGAACTCTCCGTCTATGACGGTATCCCGCACCTGCTGTCGCCTGTCGTTACCGATCCGAAGAAGGCCGTCGTCGCGCTCAAATGGACCGTCCGCGAGATGGAAGAGCGCTACAAGAAGATGTCGAAGATCGGCGTGCGCAACATCGACGGCTTCAACACGCGCGTCGAACAGGCCGTCGCCAAGGGCGAAGCGATCAGCCGTACGGTGCAGACCGGCTTCGACCGCCACACCGGCGAGGCGATCTACGAGACGGAAGAATTCGACCTGAAGCCGATGCCCTATATCGTCGTCATCATCGACGAAATGGCCGATCTGATGATGGTCGCAGGCAAGGATATCGAAGGCGCGGTGCAGCGCCTGGCGCAGATGGCGCGTGCAGCCGGCATCCATGTCATCATGGCGACCCAGCGCCCCTCGGTCGATGTCATCACCGGCACGATCAAGGCAAACTTCCCGACGCGCATCTCCTTCCAGGTGACGTCAAAGATCGACAGCCGCACCATTCTCGGCGAACAGGGCGCCGAGCAGCTGCTCGGCATGGGCGACATGCTCTACATGGCCGGAGGCGGCCGCATCCAGCGCGTGCACGGTCCTTTCGTCGCCGATGGCGAAGTCGAGGATATCGTTGCCTATCTGAAGACCCAGGGCGCGCCGCAATATCTCGATGCCATCACCATCGACGAGGATGAGGACGAAGACGGCCACGGGCCGGCCGGCACCTCCAACCTCTCCGAATCGGACGACCCTTACGATCAGGCCGTTGCGATCGTGCTGCGCGACGGCAAGGCTTCGACCTCCTACATCCAGCGCCGGCTCGGCATCGGTTACAATCGGGCCGCTTCGCTGATCGAGCGCATGGAGCAGGAAGGCGTGATCGGCCCTGCCAATCATGCAGGCAAGCGCGAAATTCTCGTTCCCACCGAGGCGGATATTCTGGATCGCTGAGGCGATCCACTTTCCGTGTCACCTATCCCTGCCTATGTTCGTAACTGCGCCTATGATCAGGCAAATTTGATCGCGGCCCCTCAGGGGCTCTGAGTCGCCGCGCCATGAAGACGCCGATTTTGCGCGCCATGGACGAAGCATGAAGGAGAATTCGATGAAAAAGTTTGATGCGCAGCCGTCCACCCGACTTTCCCTGAGCCGCCGACATTTTCTCGGCGCCGTGGTCGCGGTCGGTGCGGCAAGCGCTCTGCCGGTTTCGGCCCTTGCGCAGGCGCAGGCCGCGGCCGTCAATCCCAGCATTGCGCAAGCCATCGCCGATCACTTCTCGTCCATCAAGTCGATGAAGGGAGGCTTTCTGCAGATCGGGCCGCGCGGCGACCAGATGAGCGGCACGTTTTTCATTCTGCGCCCGGGCAAGATGCGCTTCAACTACGATCCACCGTCCCGCATGCGCGTAATTTGCGACGGAAACAACGTGCAGGTCCTCAACGATCAGACGCAGACGAGAAACATGTATCAGCTGTCGAAGACACCGCTGAGCCTGCTGCTTGCCAACAAGATCGACCTTTCTGCCGACATGGTGAGGGATGTCGACTCGAAGCCGGATCTCACCAAGATCACGCTCGGCAATCGTACCGTTTTTGGCGATTCGACCATCACGATGATCTTCGATTCGAAGACCTACGACCTGCGTCAGTGGACGGTGATCGATCCGCAGGGCAAGACGACCGACGTCATCATCAACAACGTCAAGACCAACATCGCCTTCGACGACAGCGTTTTCCGCATCGATTACACGCGCTGACGCAAGCACCGACCGGTATCTCCGGCCCCAGAGCCTTTCCGTTTTTCTTCGAATCGCGGAAAGGCTTTTTCTTTTTGTCGTTCCGCAATTCCGGACGGAAAACCGCCTCGCGCTTATCCTCGAATGACTCCGGGGCTGGAGACGTGCCGGAATGACCTTTTCTTTCCGCTGCAGCCGGTCTAAAGCCTTACGCTCACGACGGGAAAGGCTTGGGCATGGGATTTTCGATTGCGACGTGGAACATCAATTCGGTGCGGCTGCGCATGCCCATCGTCGAACAGTTCGTCATGCAGGCTCGGCCCGACATTCTCTGCCTGCAGGAAACCAAGGTTCCGAACGAGCTTTTCCCCTATGCGCCGCTGAAGGCGCTCGGCTACGAGCAAATCATCATCCACGGCCAGAAGGGTTATCACGGCGTGGCGATCGCCTCGCGTTTTCCCCTGACTGAAGATCACCGCCAGGATTACTGCAATGTCGGGGACAGCAGGCACATCTCCGCGATCTTCGAGCGCGGTGGTCGCCGTATCCGCCTGCACAATTTCTACGTTCCGGCTGGTGGCGATGAGCCGGATCGCACTATTAATCCGAAATTCGGCCATAAGCTCGACTTCATCGAGGAGATGAAGAAGCTGCATGCCAATGCCGAGCAGAACACGTCTGCAATTCTCGTCGGCGATCTCAACATCGCGCCGCTGGAACACGATGTCTGGTCGCACAAGCAGCTGCTGAAGATCGTCAGCCATACGCCGATCGAGACCGACGGGTTGATCGAAGTGATGAAGCGCGGCGCCTGGCTTGACCTGATGCGCCAGCAGGTGCCTGCCAGTGAGAAGCTCTATACGTGGTGGAGCTATCGCGCCAAGGATTGGGAAGCAGCCGATCGCGGCCGCCGGCTCGACCATATCTGGTCGTCATCGGATCTTGGTCCGCACCTCCAGCGAATCGAGATTCTGAAGGCAGCGCGCGGCTGGGATCGCCCGTCAGATCACGTGCCGGTCGTGGCGCATTTCGATCTCTAATCTTTAGGACGATCTAGTCGAAGGCCCTTGATCGCAGGCCCTCAGGAAAAACGGCCGAGAAGCGCGGCCGTTTGCCGGGCAAGGGCCGCGAAGTTTTCGCGGATGCGATTCTGGATCAGCAGCCCGGCGTCGGGGTATTCCTCGATCAGCCGGTGGAAGAGGGCGCGTGTGATGCGGATGACATCAGACTCCTCGGCGGCGACGGCCGTATATTTTCGCTCCACCAGCGTCACCAGGGCAAGTTCGGAGAGCATTGTGCCGGCCTGCACCACGGCTTCCACCTGCCTTTGCCCCGAGGTGTCGACGGTGCTGAGCTCGAAACTGCCGCGCGTGACGACATAAGCGCATTCGGCCGGCGATTTCTCTCGAAACAGGGTCTGCCCTTCGGACACGCGACGGCGATCGGCGCCGAAGGCGATCAGCCGCAACGGTTCATCGCCCATGCCGTGGAAGAGCGGCAGTTGCGACAGCAGGCGGATATCGTCGTTCAGTGCCATGTCTGTGGCCTATGGAATGATCTTGTAGCCACCGTTTTCCGTCACCAGAATTTCGGCATTGGATGGATCGCGCTCGATCTTCTGGCGAAGGCGATAGACGTGGGTCTCGAGCGTGTGGGTGGTCACGCCGGAATTATAGCCCCAGACTTCTTCGAGCAGGATATCGCGGGTCACGACCTTTTGGTCGGCGCGATAGAGATAGCGGATGATCGCCGCTTCCTTTTCGGTAAGGCGGATCTTCTGGCCGTCTTCAGTGGTCAAAAGCTTCTGGCTCGGCTTGAAGAGATAGCGTCCGACAGTGAAGGTCGCGTCCTCGCTCTGCTCGTGCTGGCGCAATTGAGCGCGGATGCGGGCAAGCAGCACGGCGAAGCGGAAGGGCTTCGTCACATAATCGTTGGCGCCGGCCTCCAGGCCGAGAATGGTATCCGAATCCGTATCATGGCCCGTCAACATGATGATCGGCGCCTTGAAGCCGTTCTTACGCAGCAGCTTCACGGCTTCGCGGCCATCCATGTCAGGCAACCCGACATCCATGATGAGGAGGTCGACAGGCACGGTGCGAGCGGTCTGCACACCCTTTCCAGCCGTCACTTCCTGCAGGACGTTGAATTCCTCGTAGAGCGATAATTGCTCGACCAGCATCTCGCGCAGGTCGTTGTCATCGTCCACCAGGAGAATGGTGCGTGCGGTCATGCCGTTCGGATCCTCGTTCTAATCCCTCCTAAGTCCTACGCCAAATTGCATTTTTAGCAAGTCGAGACGCAGCCTAGGCTTGGTGGTTTGCTTGAAACTGCTATGATTTCAAATGAAATCACGCGCAAAGCAAAAACATGTGAGCGAAATGGAAAAGGCAAGGGTGGGCTCATCCGGGTTGCTTTCGCATGTGCTGTGTCTGCTACGCCGGGTAACCGTTATCGCCTTGCTCGTTTAAAGTCCTCGATCGTTCCTGCCTTGGAATTGCGATGACAGCGAGTGTCGGCGATGCGATGGGCAACTGTTCTGCAGCAAAAGGCCGACCGTTCACGTTGCCTCAATTATCGCCTGGGGTTAAAATCCGGAACCTTTCCATTATATAGGTCTTCTACCGGCGCGCCCGCGCGGGCTTGGCCCAAATTGTTTCTTTCAAAATTTAAATCACGCCTTCACTCCATTCCCTATCGATCACCTGGAGACTTACCGTGACTACGCAAACGACAATTACGTTCAACGACGGCAATTCCATTCCACAGGTTGGCCTCGGTGTCTGGCAGACGCCGGAAAACGTCGCGCCGATGGCCGTCAGCACCGCTTTGAAAGCCGGCTATCGCCATGTCGATACCGCAGCCATCTATGCCAACGAAGATGGCGTCGGCGAAGGTATCCGCCAGTCGGGCGTTGCCCGGAAGGATATCTTCCTGACCACCAAGCTGTGGAACGAGGCGCAAGGCTTCGATTCCACTCTGAAGGCCTTCGACGAAAGCCTGAAGCGGCTGGGAACCGGCTATATCGATCTTTATCTCATCCACTGGCCGTCGCCGCATCGCGACCGTTACCTCGATACCTGGAAAGCCTTTGTGCGCCTGAAGGAAGAGGGCCGTGCCCGCTCGATCGGCGTCTCCAACTTCGCCAAGGAGCATCTCGACCGCATCATCGGCGAGACGGGCGTCACGCCCGTCCTGAACCAGATCGAGCTGCATCCGACCTTCCAGCAGAAGGCGCTGCGTGAAGTGCACGACAAGCTCGGCATCAAAACGCAGTCCTGGAGCCCGCTCGGCCAGGGCAAGCTTCTGGAAAATGCCACGATCGGCAAGGTCGCGGCCAAGCACGGCCGCACGCCGGCGCAGGTCATTATTCGCTGGCACATCGACAACGGCCTGATCGTCATCCCGAAGTCGGTAACGCCGAGCCGTATCGAGGAAAACCTCAAGGTTTTCGACTTCAAGCTCGACAGCGACGATCTGGCCGAAATCGCCAAGCTCGATTCGGCCAGCGGCCGTATCGGCCCGGATCCGATGACGGCGACGTTCTGATATCTGGCTCGCGCGAATAATCTGAAATTTCAAAGGAAGGCCCGGTGCAATCGCATCGGGCCTTCTTCTTTTCAGCGCATCTCCCGGTGTGTTGGGTCATCCGTATCGCCATGGCGGGCCGCCAAGCGTCTTGCGAGAAACTCGACGACGGCGCGCACGCCCGGCAATTGGCCGCGGCGGTGGGTGGTGAGGATCGTGGTGGTGACGCTGCCGGCCGTCCAGCCTGGCAAGACCCGAACGATCTGACCGCGCTCAAGTGCCGCTTCGCACGCGGCTTCCGGCAGGCAGGCGACTCCGAGGCCCGAGATCGTCACCCGCAGCAAGACAAGCGTCTCGTCGGCGACGAATCGGCAGCGGGGGGAAACCGCAAGCGATAAGCCTTTCGCATTCTGCAGCTGCCATGTCTTGGCGGTCTGCGAAACGAGCAAGCCGTCATGATGCTGCAGCGCCTGCGGATCGGTGGGCGAGCCGTGCTTTTCGAGATAGGCGGGGGCAGCCACCAGAATCACGTCGTCAACCGCGACCTGCCTTTGGACCAGTTCGGAATCCGGCAGCGGCGAGAAGTGGCTGCGCACGGCGATATCGAAACCTTCCTGCACCAGATCGACGAAACGGTCGGTGGCATGGATCTGCAGTGTCAGCTTGGGATAGGCAACGGCAAGCGAGGGAAGATGATCCGCGAGCACGAATTGGGCTGACGGCACGGAAGCGGTGATACGAACGACGCCGCTCGGCTCGGTGTGACGTCGCCGCACTGCGTTTTCAGCTGCTTCCGCTTCGATCAGCGCGGCTGTCGCGTGCTCGTAGAAGTCCCGTCCGGAATCGGTCAGCATGAAGCTGCGCGAGGTGCGGTGCAGCAAGCGCGTGTCGAGATCCGCTTCCAGAGCGGCAATGCGTTTGCTGATCGTCGATTTCGGCATGTCCAGCCTGCGCGCGGCGGCGGCGAAGCCGCCATTGTCGACCGCGTGGACGAAGATCTGCAAATCATTGAGGTTTAGCGGCATAGAAATGTCCACATGGGGAGACTTTTGGTTCGAATTTAACGGTCTACCGGTTTAAAGTCCACAAATCCATATTGCTGATATCGAGGTTGTGCCTCGTAACTTCAGGAGAAAATATGGAACCGATACTGTTTTACGGAGTCCCCTCGGGATGCTCCTTCGGATCGATCGTCGCACTCGAGTGGTTGGGAAAGCCCTACAGGCTCTCCCGCGTCGAGATGATCAAGGAAGACTTCATGAGCGGCGGCTATCGCTTCATCAATCCTGTCGGTGAGACGCCTGCCCTGATCACGGGCAGCGGTGCCGTGCTGACGGAAAGCATCGCCATTCTCAACCATCTTGGCGCTGAGAGCACCGATACGGGTTTGGCGTTTGCGCAGGGAACCGAAGAGTTTGACAGGCTCAACCGCATGCTTGCCTATCTCAATACCAGCTTCTTCAGCTCGTTTGCGCCGCTTTGGTATGTGTATGAACACGGTGGAGACGAAGCGGCAAAGGCGGCATTGCGAGAGTATGGGGGCTTCAAGGTGCGCAAGGCGCATGCGGATCTCGACAGGATGCTTGGCGACAAGAAATGGCTGCTGGGAGATCGCAAGTCGTTGGCCGACGCCTATTTCTTGGGCATCGCCCGCTGGACCGACTACCACGACGTGGTGGATCGTGCCGACTATCCCAATATCGAGCGGCTATACCTGCAGCTGGAAGAGGACCCAGCCGTCAAATTCGCCCACGCGATCGAGGACGAAAAGCCGGCGCAGTCGGCCGGCGGTTATCTCGGCGGCATCAGCGTGGATGATGCGCTGAAGCGCGTCCGTCCGAACGCCTGAACTTCGAAAAGCCTGAAGTCAATGCTTCAGGCTTTTCCTTTCATGACACGTCTTCGAGAAGGTTGGAGCGTCGGGTAAAAAGAAGGCTCGTCAGTGCGACACCGAGCGTCGCGGCGATCAGCAGAGCGGCAGTGATGAATGTTACCTGCATTCCGGCGGCAACTGCGTCCGCACGCGCTGCCGTGATGTCGGTAGCTCCGGAGGCGAATGTGAAAACCGCGCCCATGACGGATGCGCCTGTTATCAGCCCGAGGTTCCGCGACAGGCTCAACATGCCGGAAATGACGCCGCGCTGCTCTTGAGAAATGTTGCTCATGATCGTGGTGTTGTTGGCCGCCTGAAACAGCGCATAGTTCACGCTGACAATGGCCAGTGGGCCGACATAGCCGGCAATTCCGAACTTGCCTTGCAGGGCTGCGAGCAAGGACAGGCCGATCATCATGCCGACGAGACCTGTTACAGTCATGCGGTGAGCGCCGAGACGATCAACGATACGGCCGGCCGGCACGCCCGTCAGTGCCGAAACCAGTGGCCCGGCAGACATGATGGCGCCGACATGAGCGGCATCAAAGCCGAGTGCGCGCGATAGATAGAAAGGCCCGACCACCAGTGTCACCATAATGACCGTCGAAACGAGGGTGCTCATGGCAAGGCCGGCACTCAGCGCCGTATCGCGGAACATCGAAAGGCGCAGCAGCGGCGATTTCACTTTCGTTTCGGCGACCACAAAGAGAGCGACGCCGCAAGCTGCGGCAAGTAGCAGGCCGACATTCACCGCTCCGAAGCTGCCATGTCCAATGGTCATTGCGAGCGCGTAGGCGGCCAAGGTAAGAGCCAGGAGCAGGGTGCCGATCGTATCCAGCCGTCCCTGGCTTGCCCCATGGTTCCGCCGATCCGCTGGCAGAAAGCGCATGGCGAGAAGAAAGTTCGCGATGCCGAGGGGGATGTTGATGAGGAAGATGGCTTTCCAGCCGAAGCCGGCGATCAGGATGCCGCCGAGGGAAGGGCCAAGGGTTGTGCCGATGGCGGACATGGTGCCGAGCAGGCCCATGGCACTACCTGTCCGCTCCTTCGGCACTGTTTCACCGACCATTGCAACCGTCAGCGCCATCATCATGGCGGCGCCGAGGCCCTGTACGGCGCGAGCTGCAATCAGCAGCCACAGCGTCGGTGCAATCCCGGCCAAGAGCGAAGCAAGGGTGAAGAGCGTTATTCCGCCCAACAGCAGCCTGCGGCGGCCGACCATGTCTCCAAGGCGTCCCACGCTCACGATCAGTGTCGTGATGGCGAGCAGATAGGCAAGCACGATCCATTGCACTTGCTGGAAGGGTGCGCCGAATGCCTGGGCCAGCGTCGGCAGAGCGATATTGGCGATGCTGGTGCCGAGCGAAGGCATCAGCATGGAAAGCGAAAGGCTGGCGAGTGCCCAGCGGATCGAAGGCGCGGCTTGCGTGCGCCCGGGTGTCGTTTTCTCCGATGTTTCGGCGATTGGTTTCAACATGTGCTCCGATTCTGACGAGGTCCAAAGGTCTCGCGGATCGTAGTCATTCACCTGATGTGGCGGAATGCGCAGCATTTGCACTTCATTCGTGCGCCTGACGCTATATATCGATGAAATCATGTTATGGTCGCCTCATGTCCACGCCTGATCTCAATCTTCTCGTCACTCTCAATGTCCTGCTTGCTGAGGGCAGCGTTGCCCGCGCGGCCAGGCGCTTGCAGCTGAGCCCGTCTGCCATGAGCCGGGCGCTCGCCCGCTTGCGTGAGACGACCGGCGATCCGTTGCTGGTCAGGGCCGGGCGCGGGCTTGTGCCGACGCCGAGGGCTCTGGAGTTGCGCGAGCGGGTCGGGCAGCTTGTTCAGGAAGCGGAGGCAGCCTTGCGGCCCTCCGAGGTGTTGGACCTCAAGCAGCTTGCCCGGACCTTCACGATTCGCACCCGCGAGGGCTTCGTGGAGAATTTCGGTGCGGAGCTGATCGCACGCCTCGCCGAACAGGCGCCCGGAGTGCGGCTCTACTTCACGCAGAAGCTCGACAAGGACAGCGCGCCATTGCGTGACGGCACGATCGACCTGGAAACCGGCGTTGTGGGTGATGATACCGGCCCGGAATTGCGGACGCAGGCCTTGTTTCACGACCGATTTGTTGGCGTCGTGCGCCGTGGGCATCCTTTGAGCGTGGGTTCGATGACGCCGGAGAGCTACGCTGCCGGTCGGCATATTCTCGTTTCGCGACGCGGCTTGCGAAAAGGGGAGATTGATCAGGCGCTTGCAGGCGTGGGGTTGGAACGGCAGATCGCGACCATTGTCGGCAGCTTTTCGGCGGCTTTGGCTTTGGCCCGGGCTTCCGATATGATCGTCAGCGTGCCGGAACGATATACGGGTAATCTGCGAACGGACATGCATAGCTTCACGCTGCCTGTTCCGACGTCAGGCGTGGCGATTTCGCTGCTGTGGCACCCGCGGATGGACGCAGATCCGGCGCATCGCTGGCTACGCGGCTGCATTCGCGATGTTTGCTCCGAGCGGCGTTTGGATCAGGTGCTGGATTCGAAGCTGGCTAAATAGGTGCGGAGCAGGCCATCCAACGCTGTCCGTTCCTCTTCCGATAGCGTCGAGATCAGCCGGACCTGCGTTTCGACATGCGCCGTCACCGCCGCGTCGATGAGTTCGAAACCCTTCGGCGTCAGCGATACCAAGAAACTGCGGCCGTCATTCGGGTTCTGGCTACGGGCCACGAGGCCGGCTTTTTCCAGCTGGTCGATCCGGTTGGTCATCGTACCCGATGTCACCATCATCGTTTCCATCAGGTCGCTCGGGGAGAGGGTATAAGGCTCGCCCGAGCGGCGCAGGGTCGCCAGCATGTCGAAGTTTGCCGAATTGAGGTCGAAGCCTGCGAAGGTCTTTTCCATTTCGCGCGCGAGATGGAGCGTAAGGTTGCGCATGCGCCCGAAGAGGCCCATCGCCGTGGTATCGAGATCCGGCCGCTCGCGGCGCCATTGGGCAAGAATTTTGTCGATGCGATCCATGGCGTGACATCGCCATGGATTTATCTTGACGTCAAGATATTTCGGATTATCTTGAGGTCAAGATAAATTTGAGGCCAAGGCCATGAACCGCAATTTCGACCTGCTGCTGACCGCTATCGCCCCCGCGATCTGGGGCAGCACCTATATCGTGACGACACAGCTGCTGCCGGCCGGCTATCCCCTCACGGTTGCCATGCTGCGCGCCCTTCCTGCCGGGTTGCTGCTGCTTGCCATCGTACGGCGTCTACCGCACGGGATCTGGTGGCTGAAGTCGCTCGTGCTCGGGGCGCTGAACTTCTCCATCTTCTGGTGGCTGCTGTTCATCTCGGCCTATCGCCTGCCTGGAGGTGTGGCGGCGACGGTCGGCTCGATCCAGCCGTTGATCGTCATCCTGCTGGCGCGGTTGCTGCTGGGGTCGCCGATCCGCAGTCTTTCGATCGTCGCTGCCATTGCCGGCATTGCCGGTGTTGCGCTGCTGATCCTGACGCCGAATGCGACGCTCGATCCGATCGGCATCGTTGCCGGTATTGCCGGCGCCTTCTCCATGGCGGCTGGAACCGTCCTCAGCCGCCGCTGGCGGCCTGATGTATCGCCGCTGACCTTTACGGCCTGGCAGTTGACCGCAGGTGGCCTCCTGTTGCTGCCGGTCGCCTTGCTGCTTGAGCCGCCCTTGCCGCATCTGACCGGCGCAAACATTCTCGGCTTTGCCTATCTCGGGCTGATCGGTGCAGCGCTGACCTATATTCTCTGGTTCCGCGGCCTGTCGAGGCTGGAGCCATCCGTTGTCTCGCCACTCGGCTTTCTCAGCCCTGCGATGGCCGTGATCCTCGGTTGGGCAGTGCTGGGCCAGCAGCTGAGCCCGATGCAGATCTTCGGCATCGTCGTGGTACTCGGCAGCGTCTGGCTCAGCCAGAAAGCGCAGCAGGCTCCGCAGCCGGTTCAAGCCAGCCCTGGAAACCAGCCCGTCGTATCGAAGTGATAGCGCACATTCTGCATCAACAAATGAAAAGGGCGGCCATTGGGCCGCCCTTTGACATCAATGCCTTTGAGAGGATCAGTTCCACTCGCGGATATCGACGAAGTGGCCGGCGATCGCAGCTGCCGCGGCCATCGCCGGCGAGACCAGATGCGTACGGCCCTTGAAGCCCTGGCGGCCTTCGAAGTTGCGGTTCGAGGTCGAAGCGCAGCGTTCACCCGGCTTCAGGCGGTCGTCGTTCATCGCGAGGCACATGGAACAGCCAGGCTCGCGCCAGTCGAAACCGGCAGCCTTGAAGATCTTGTCGAGGCCTTCGGCTTCCGCCTGTTCCTTCACGAGGCCGGAGCCCGGAACGATCATGGCGTCGACCGTGGCAGCCACTGTCTTGCCTTCGACGACCTTGGCGACGGCGCGCAGGTCTTCGATGCGGCCGTTGGTGCAGGAGCCGATGAAGACACGATCGATGCTGATCTCGGTCATCGGCGTGCCCGGCTTCAGGCCCATATAGTCAAGCGCGCGCCACTTGGAGGTGCGCTTGGTCTCGTCCTGGATTTCGTCAGGGTTCGGAACGATGCCCTGGATGGAGATGACGTCTTCTGGCGAGGAGCCCCAGGACACGATCGGCGGCAGGCTTGCGGCGTCGAGCTTGACGATGCGGTCGTAATGCGCGCCTTCGTCCGACTGCAGGGTTTTCCAATAGGCGATTGCCTGCTCCAGCGCTTCGCCCTTCGGCGCGCGCGGCTTGCCCTTGATGTATTCGAAGGTGATGTCATCGGGAGCGATGAGGCCGGCGCGGGCGCCGCCTTCGATCGACATGTTGCAGATGGTCATGCGACCTTCCATCGACAGCGAGCGGATAGCTTCGCCGGCATATTCGATGACGTATCCGGTGCCGCCTGCGGTGCCGATTTCGCCGATGATCGCAAGGATGATGTCCTTGGCGGTGACGCCCGGCGGCAGCTGGCCGTCGACCTGCACCAGCATGTTCTTGGCCTTCTTCTGGATCAGCGTCTGGGTCGCGAGCACATGCTCGACCTCGGAGGTGCCGATGCCGTGCGCCAGCGAGCCGAAGGCGCCGTGCGTCGAGGTATGGCTGTCACCGCAGACGATGGTCATGCCGGGCAGGGTGAAGCCCTGCTCGGGGCCGATGATGTGGACGATGCCCTGGCGCTTGTCGCTCTCGGAGTAGTATTCCACGCCGAATTCGGCGGCATTCTTGGCCAGCTGCTCGACCTGGATGCGGCTTTCCTCGTTCTTGATGCCGAGGTGGCGATCGGCCGAGGTCGGAACGTTATGGTCGACGACAGCCAGCGTCTTCTGGGGAGCGTGAACCTTTCGACCGGTCATGCGCAGGCCTTCGAATGCCTGCGGTGACGTCACCTCGTGAACGAGGTGGCGGTCGATATAGAGAAGACAGGTGCCGTCGTCTTGCGCGTCGACCAGATGGTCATCCCAGATTTTATCGTAAAGTGTGCGTGGAGCGCTCATGGCTAAAGATCCATATTGGCATTGTCGAAGGTGGGGGTGACGGATCAGGACCGCCGGCCTCGGGTGTGATCAGCGAAGTCGGCTGTTGAGCGCGCCCGAAATCATCGCAAAGAAACGTGCCGGCAGGCGCTTGTGGTCCTGCAGCACGAAAGCCGTGACGTATTGTCCGTCCTTGCTCATGATCTTACTCATGAGCATGCTCATATCAATTTTCAAAACCTTCGGCAATGGCGACTGTGGGCGTGTCGGTACGGTCGGCGCTACAGCGCCGCGCGTCATGCATGACGCGCAAAGGTCGCTGTCGCACTTTTAATCTGCTGCATAATTTTATCCTTAAATCGATCCCGATTTAAGGAATTATGCAGTAGGCCGCACCGATCACGCTTGTCTCGATCACACCTGTGCGCCGGGCGGCTGGCCGGCCGCCATGCGGGGGAAGGCGGAGCGGTCGCTGCCCGAACGCCGACGCATCCAGGCTTCGAGCTGCCGCAGCAACAGCGACAGGCCGATCGTCAGCAGCAGGTAGATGAAGGCGAGGATCGACAGCGTTTCGAAATAGCGGAAATTGGCCGAGTAGTAGAGCTTGGCGAGCTGACTGATATCGGCAACCCCAAGCACTGACACCAGCGAACTGTCCTTGACCATGGCGATGAAGTCGTTCGAGAGCGGCGGCAGGATGACGCGGATCGCCTGCGGAAAGACGACGAGGCGGAAACGCTGGAAGCGGCTGAGACCCAGCGCCTTTGCCGCCTCGATCTGGCCCTGGTCGACCGCCTGGATGCCGGCGCGGAAGATCTCGGCGATGAAGGAGGAATAGCCGATCGTCAGCGCGATGATGGTGCGCCAGACGAACGGTACGTCGCGGGTGACGAGGGGGCTTGCCCAACCGGCTGATATCAACGGCGAGATGATGAAATTGTAGACGGCGACGAAGGCGGGGGTGCCGACGAAGGCGACGTAGGAGAGCAGTACGAGCATCGGGATGCCGCGCACGATCTCGATGTAGAAGCGTGTTACCTGCCGCAGTACGAGAAAATCGGACAGCCCGAGTAGCGCAAGCCCAAGGCCAAGCAGCATGGCAAGCGTGAACGCCACCAGCGTCACGAAGATCGTGACACCGATGCCGTTGAGCAATAGCGAGAATATCTGAGCATAGAGGCCGTTCGCCGCGATAGCGACGGAAGCGACAACGCCGAGAATGGCAAGGGCAACCAACCACCAGGGAAAGTCATCCTTGCCGCGGTGCCCGCCCGGGCCTGACAAAGGCGCCATCAGAGCGGGCTTCCAGTATGTCGATCTGCCAATTTCATTGGCCCATCTTGTAGTCGAGGAACCACTTCTTGTTCAAAGCGTCGAAGGTGCCGTCGGCCTTGAGGCTGGCGATTGCCGCATTGATCGGAGCGACGAGATCGGAACCCTTCTGGAAGATGAAGCCGAAGTCTTCCGAGCCGAGCGGGCCACCGATGAGCTTCAGGCCGCCGTTGGAGGCGTCGACATAGCCCTTACCGGCAGTGCCATCGGTCAGAACCAGATCGACGTCGCCGGTCTTCAGTGCCTGAACTGTGGCGCCGAAGGTTTCGAAGGTCTTGATGCGCGGATTCTGTTCGTTGCCATCGAGCACAGAATATACCGCCGTGTAGAAGGGCGTGGTGCCCGGCTGCGCGCCGATCAGGCCTTCCTTGAGGGCGGCGAAGCTCTTGGCATCGGTGAAGCGCTTCTCGTCGCCGCGCACGAGCATGAACTGCTCGGAGCGCATGTAGGGATCGGAGAAATCGACCTTCTGCTTGCGCTCATCCTTGATGGTGATGCCGGTCATGCCGATGTTGTACTGGCCTTCCGAGACCGCCTGGATCATCGCGTCCCAGCTGGTGTTCTGGTATTCGACCTTGAAATTCAGCCGCTTGGCGATCTCGTTCATCGCGTCATATTCCCAGCCGATCGCCTTGCCGGATTTGGCGTCGACGAATTGAAGCGGCGGGTAGGCGTTCTCCGTGACGACGATGACGGTCTTGCCGTTGAGGTTCGGAAGATCGGCGGCGAAGGAAGCGAAAGGTGCAAGCACGAGGGCGCTGAGGCCCAGAAGGAACGAACGACGGAATGCCATGGAAATCTCCCCGATTAGCGCGGCGGAAAGGTGTCATATTTGGAAAGCCTATGGCAAGGCCGTTGCCATGGCCGCAATCACAAAAATGGAAAAGTAACTCTAAATCGAGCGGCAGAAGGAGAAATTTCCCGTTTGCCGGCGAGCGCCTGCGGCAGGCAGCAAAAAGGCGACCCCGAGGTCGCCTTCAAGCATCGCGATCCTTTTGGATCGAAACTTATTCTGCGGCCGGCTCGGCTGCTGCGGCTGCAGCAGCTTCGGCAGCTGCCTTTGCTTCTGCGGCTTCTGCTGCTGCCTTCTCGGCTGCGAGAGCCTGAGCGGCTGCAACCTTCTCGGCTTCGATGCGAGCCTTTTCTTCGGCGAATGCCTGACGTTCGGCGTCGTTGAGCTTGCGGGCGCGGGTGCCGGTGTTTTCAACGATACGAGCAGCCTTACCGCGCAGGTCGCGGAGGTAGTAGAGCTTGGCGCGACGGACCTTACCGCGGCGAACGACTTCGACGCTTTCGATCATCGGCGAGTAAACCGGGAATACGCGCTCGACGCCTTCGCCGTAGGAGATCTTGCGGACCGTGAAGTTTTCCTGCAGACCGCCGCCCGAGCGAGCGATGCAAACGCCTTCATAGGCCTGAACGCGGGTACGGTTGCCTTCCGTGACCTTCACGTTGACGCGAACGGTGTCGCCAGCGGAGAATTCGGGAAGGGTGCGCTTGGCTTCGATTTTGGCAGCCTGTTCGGCTTCCAACTGCTGAATGATGTTCATAGTATCAACCTCGTTGTTGCTTCAACAGCCAGAGCGCCCTGAACGATCTATCCCCGGTCGGACCATCAAGGTCTCGCCTCGGATATATGCCTGCAAAGGCAGGGGCGAATACGTCTGCTTTTCTTTGGTGGTTGATGGGAAGTTTCCCATACCGGGCGCGCACATACCCTATTGTCGCGCCCTTGTCACCCCTTGCGGCGGAATTAAGTGGGCTTTACTGCCGTGTCAGCGGCCTAAACGGCAATTTATCATAGACATCAGCGCCTGGGATACCGCTCAGCCGTTCTTTGGCTTTTTCCGCGTGGATGCATTCAGCGCTGCTGCCGCGCGAACGAGCGCCTTCAACGCCTCTTCGTTCATATCCTCGTTCTCGCGGATATCGATGGCCCGCCGCGTGTTGCCTTCGAGGCTCGAATTAAAGAGGCGGGAGGGATCCTCGAGTGAGGCGCCTTTGGCGAAAGTGAGCTTCACGACGCTCTTGTAGGTTTCGCCGGTGCAGATGATGCCGTCGCGCGACCAGACCGGCACGCCGCGCCATTTCCATTCCTCGACCACATCCGGTTCGGCTTGCTTGATGAGCGTCCGGACTTTCGCCAAGGTCTTGCCGCGCCAATCGTCGAGTTCCTGGATCCGCGGGTCTATCAGTCGGGACGGGGAGATTTCCTGATCATCCGCGGCGTCGTTCTTCGTCATCCTCTTTGTCCTCCTCGTTGACGTGGCCTGCGGCACAGAGCCAAAGGACTCTAAGTCGGTTCGGCCTAAATCTGAATCCGCAATGGAATCGAATTGGAGCGCGGCGTCGTTTGAAAACAGCTCACACTTTTCGGCATCATGCTCCAGGTTTTATCGCCTGATCCCGCTCGCTACCATCGAAATTGTTCTGATCTGCGGTACATAGTCCGGCTCGCACAAGGCCGGCTCGCACAAGGCCAGCTGCGATCCTGGCGAGGTCATCGGGGTTCTTGAAAGGCATCTGGCCGATTCCGTCGGCATAGGTGTATTGCGGGTGGATCGCGAGAAGCTCGCTCCAGATCTGCCGGGCTTCGTCGATGCGCCCGAGGTTTCCAAGCGCCGAGGCCAGGCATGCCCGGCTCATATCGGTTTGCGGAACCAGTGCGATCCTATCCTTAAGTATTGTGAGAGCCTTTTCGAACTCGCCGATCACGATGTGGGCGACGCCGAGATGGTGAAGATAGGCCTGGGAAAAATGAGGATCCAGCCGGATCGCGCGCTCGAGATCGCGGATCGCCGCCTGCGGATTGCCGCTATACATCCGCAAGGTCCCTCGCAGCGATAGGGCCGGCGCGAAATTCGGGTTCAGGGCGAGTGCCGTCTCGACCTCCGTCTCCCATTTTTCATAGTCTTTGCGATATTTGGCGATCAGCGCGGCGACGCCGTGCGAAAGAGGATCGTTGCTGTCCCTAGCCATAGCTTCCGCCACGAGACGTTCGGCTTCGTCCAGCGATCGATCCGCATCCTCGGTCCAGCGGTTGTAGTGATTGTGCGCGAGGGCCATGGCGAGCGCCGCATAAGGTGCCGCATATTTCGGATCGCAGGCGATGGCCTGGCGAAAGAACTCCGTCGTGCGGCGGAACACTTCTGCATTTTGGGTTGCGCCGCGCTGCATGGCGCGGCCGCGAAGATAGGCCAGATAGGCCTCCGGATTTGCCGTTCCCGCCGAGGGCAGTGCTGGCCATTCGGCGGCCTCGACAGGGTTCAGCACGGTAAGCAGCCCAATGCCGACCCGGCGGGCAATGTCGTCCTGCAACAAGAATATATCGGCAAAATCCCGCTCGTATCTTTCGCTCCAGAGCTGGCTGCCCGTGGCGCCGTCACAAAGTTGGCTGGCGATGCGAATGCGGGCGCCGCTCCTGCGGATGCTGCCTTCCAGGATGAAGCGGACGCCGAGTTCCTCGGCGATGTTCCGGATATCCACCGAGCGTCCGCGATAGACGAAGCTCGATGTTCTGGCTGTGACCATGAGGCCGGGCACTTTCGACAGGGTCGAGATGATTTCGTCGACCAGGCCGTCGGCAAAGAAATCCTCGTCCTGCTCCGGCCCGAGGTTGATGAAGGGCAGTACTGCGAGGGATTGCCTTTCCCGTGGTGTGGCGCGCGATCCCGCCTGGGCCGGATCGGCGCGAAGGCAATAGCCAACACGCGGGATAGTGTCGATCCACTCACGCCCCTCGGGATCGAGTCCGATCGCCTTGCGCAAAAGGGCGATCTGGACGGAAAGGTTGCTCTCTTCAACGCATCTGCCTGTCCAGGCAGCATCGATCAGCTCTTCCTTGGTAACGATTTCACCTTGCCGTTTCAGCAATGTCTCCAGCAGCAAGGCGCCTCTTCGGCCGATCGCTACCCTTTTTCCGCTCTTGGTCAGCGTACCGTTCTCAGGGTTTAGGAGGAATTCGCCGAAGGCAAAACGACGTCTCAGCATCAAGTGTGTTTTCCGCCGGTTTTAGGCGCGTTGTCGAACCCGTGTTCGGGTCATTTGAATGTCGCGGCGCGGGATGGATCCATGCCGCCCCTGGTTTGGTATTTTACGCGGAGTGTAAGCCGTCTGTTACAGGTGCGGATACTCAATTTTCGGAAATTTTTCGGCAAAGCTTCGATACCGGTCCTTGCTGCCTCTGTACAACCTCCTCCGTTGTATCAAGCAAGGGAGAGGTCCATTGATATCATTATCCTCGGTTCTGGCAATCGCGGCGGCGAGCCTTATGGCGGTTCCGGCCCTTGCGGCTGAAGGCGCCAAGAAGCCGATCGTTCTTGTGCATGGCGGCTTTGTCGATGGATCCGGCTGGGAGGGCGTCTACGCCAAGCTGAAGAAGGACGGCTATGACGTGACGGTGGTGCAGAATCCCACTATCTCGCTTGCCGACGACGTTGCCGTGACCAAGCGTGCGATCGACGCCACCAAGGGAGACGTCGTGCTGGTGGGGCATTCCTATGGCGGCGCCGTCATCACGGAGGCGGGCAACGATCCAAAGGTTGCAGCTCTGGTTTACATCACGGCCTTTGCCCCCGACGCGGGAGAATCGGTCATCTCCGTCTTGAAGGCCAATTCGCCGAAGGATGCCGCTCCGCCCCCAATCCTCCCGCCGCAGGATGGCTTCCTGTTTCTCGACAAGGCCAAGTTCGCGGCGGCCTTCGCCGCCGACGTGAAGCCGGATATTGCCCAGTTTATGGCAGCCTCTCAGGTTCCATGGGGACTTGGCGCCGCAGGCGGCACGGTCACGACGCCGGCATGGAAAGAGAAGAAGAGCTGGTACATGGTCACCACGGAAGATCGCATGATTCCGCCGGCCGTACAGCGGATGATGGCGAAGCGTGCCGGTGCCACCACCATCGAGGTGGCCGGAAGCCACGCCATCTATGTTTCGAAGCCCGGTGAAGTCGCCAAGCTCATCGAAACTGCAGCGGAAGGCGCAAAGAAGTAACCGAGCAAGGCTCGGCTACCGATTGGCCAAGGGCATCCCGTCGTCTCCGCGCGGGATGCCCGTTTCATTCGGCGATCCCGATGGGTGAAGGTGAGGCTGCAAGCAGAGTCTTGCGACGATGAGCGTGCGCCGGCTTACTTGCCCTGGGGCTTGTCCAGCAGATCCGGCCGGCGCTCCCGCGTCAGTCGTTCGGCCTGCTCCTTCTGCCATTTGGCGATGGCCGCATGGTTGCCCGAGGTGAGCACGGCGGGGATTTCGCGGTCTTCCCAGATCTGTGGGCGGGTATAGTGCGGGTGCTCCAGCAGGCCACCCTCGAAGCTTTCGTGCAGGCCGGAGAGATCGTTGCCCATGACGCCGGGCAGGATGCGGACGATGGCATCGAGCAAAATCAACGCGGCCGGCTCGCCGCCGGAGAGAATATAGTCGCCGATCGAGACTTCCTCGAGGTTCCGGCCGTCGATCACGCGCTGGTCAACGCCTTCGAAGCGGCCGCAGACGATGATGACGCCGTCGCCGCTTGCAAGTTCGCGCACGCGCTTCTGCGTCAAGGGTTTGCCGCGCGGGCTCATCAACAGGCGGGGGCGGTTGTCGTTTTCACTGGCATGATCGATAGCGCGGGCCAGCACATCCGGCTTCAGCACCATGCCGGCGCCGCCGCCGGCTGGCGTATCGTCCACGGTGCGGTGCTTGTCGGTGGTAAAATCTCGGATCTGCAGGGTATCGAGAGCCCATTGTCCCCGCTCCATCGCCTTGCCGGCAAGGGACGTACCGAGATGGCCGGGAAACATCTCGGGATAAAGCGTCAGGATGGTCGCCCGGAAACTCATGGCGTCGTCATTTCCCTATGAGGCTCACTTCTTCGGCTTGCCCTGTGGTTTCTCCGGCTTTTCCGGCTTTTCCGGTTTGCCGATGAGGTCGTCGGGGTTGTCGACCAAACCGGCTGCCAGCGGGTCGATTAAAATCTTGCCGCCCTCGAGATCGATTTCGAGCACGGCAGCCTCGGAGAAGGGGATCAGTACGGGCCGCTTGCCCGGTCCCTTCAATTCGAGGAGGTCGCCTGCACCGAAATCATAGACGCCGCTGACCGTACCGTAGCCGGTGCCCTCGTCGTCGACGGCCTCCAGCCCTTCGAGATCGGTGTAGAAGAATTCGTCGTCGTCGAGTTCGTCATCCGGCAGATTGTCGCGCTCGATATAGAGCTCGAGCCCGTTCAACGCCTCGGCGGCATTGCGGTCGTTGATGCCGCGGAAGCGGACGATGACGACGTTCTTGGCTTCGCGGATCTCCAGCACTTCGAAGCTGCGGCCGTCCATGCTGTGTAGGTGGCCGTAGTCGCCGAGCGCGGTCGGGTCCGAAGTGTAGGCGCGGGCACGCACTTCGCCCCGCAGGCCCTGTGCCGCGCCGATGCTGGCCATCAATACCGGGTTTTGCAGTTTCGTCATGGTCTCTTCGCCGATTGCCGGGTCGCTGCATACCTCCTTAAATCGGAATCGATCCAAGGACAAAACTATGCAGCAGATCTAAAATGCTGCAGCGACCTTTGCGCATCATATATATGACGCGCGGCGCTGTAATCGCGTTCTCTCATAGGCTCAACACCCGGAGATGGGAAATAAAAAAACGGGCGACATGTCGCCATGCCGCCCGCTTTTGATAATTGCAGTGGCCGATTACTCGGAAGCAGCAGCGGCGTCAGCTGCCTTCTGTGCCTTTTCAGCAGCACGCTCCTGAGCGCGCTTGCCCGGCTTTGCCTTCTCCGGGTTGCTCTTGGCTTCGCGCGTTGCGATGCCAGCTTCGGCGAGGAAGCGCAGAACGCGGTCGGTCGGCTGTGCGCCGTGGTCGAGCCAATGCTTGATGCGCTCGGCCTTCAGTTCAACGCGCTTGGCGTCGTCCTTGGCAAGCATCGGGTTCCAGGAGCCGAGGGTCTCCAGGAAACGGCCGTCGCGCGGCGAGCGAGCGTCGGCAACAACAACGTGGTAGTACGGGCGCTTCTTGGAGCCACCGCGGGCGAGACGAATTTTCAGTGCCATGTTAATTCTCCTTAGGCTTTTCTTGACCGCTTCGTTTGGGCGGCATGTTCGTTTCTATTGTACGTGTCGCCGGCGCTCTTTCGATAAGCCGCTCTACGCATTTCGGGATCACGCCTTCAGATCGGCAGCGATCTGTTCGTGATGCCGGATGACTTCCTTGATGACGAAGTTCAGGAACTTCTCGGCGAAATCCGGGTCCAGATTGGCGTCCTTTGCCAGTCGGCGCAGGCGTTCGATCTGGTATTCTTCGCGCGCCGGATCAGCCGGCGGCAGGTCGTACTTGGCCTTCAGCACACCGACTTCCTTGGTGCAGCGGAAGCGTTCGGCCAGCATGTGCACCAGTGCGGCATCGATATTGTCGATCGACTGGCGATAGTTGCCCAGTTGGGCCTTGATGTCTGGATCAATCATGGTGTCAGCGATCCTTCTCACTTCTTCTTCGGCAGACCGGGAAGTCCCGGGAAACCACCGCCGAGGCCTGGCAGCTTGGCGCCGCCCAGGCCTGGCAATCCACCGCCGCCGCCGAGACCTGGCAGACCGCCGGGACGGCCGAGACCAGCGGCTTCGGCCTGCTTTTGCAGGGCTTCAAGCTGCTTGGGGTCCATGTTCGACAAGTCAGGCATGCCGCCCATTCCGCCGCCGAGACCCATCTTGCCGGCAAGGCCGCCCATCAGCTGCTTCATCATGCCGCCTTTGCCCTTGCCGCCCATCATCTTCATCATGTCCGCCATCTGGCGGTGCATCTTCAGAAGCTTGTTGATGTCGGAGGCGTCGGTGCCGGAGCCGGCGGCGATGCGCTTCTTGCGGGAATGCTTCAAAATGTCAGGGTTGGCGCGCTCTGCCTTGGTCATCGAGGAGATGATGGCGAGCTGGCGGCCGAAAAGCTTGTCGTTGAGGCCGGCTGCGGCCATCTTGTCCTTCATGCCGGACATACCGGGCATCATACCCATGATGCCGCCCATGCCGCCCATCTTCTGCATCTGCCCGAGCTGATCCGCCAGATCGTTCAGGTCGAATTTGCCCTTGGCCATCTTGGCGGCCATGGCAGCCGCCTTTTCAGCGTCGATGTTTTCAGCGGCTCTTTCGACCAGCGAAACGATGTCGCCCATGCCGAGAATGCGGTCGGCGATACGGCGGGGATGGAATTCCTCCAGCTCGCCCATCTTTTCGCCGACGCCGATGAGCTTGATCGGCTTGCCTGTCACGGCGCGCATCGAAAGGGCCGCGCCGCCGCGGCCGTCGCCGTCCATACGGGTCAGCACGAGGCCGGTGATACCGACGCGCTCGTCGAAATTGCGGGCGAGATTGACGGCGTCCTGACCGGTCAAGCTATCGGCGACCAGCAGGATTTCGTGCGGATTGGACTTCTTCTTGATATCCGCCATCTCGACCATGAGCGGCTCGTCGATATGCGTACGGCCGGCGGTATCGAGGATGACGATGTCATGTCCGCCGAGCTTGGCAGCCTGCACGGCGCGGGCGGCGATATCGGTCGGGGACTGACCGGCAATGATCGGAAGCGTGTCGACGCCCGTCTGCACGCCGAGCTGGCGCAGCTGCTCCTGAGCAGCCGGGCGGCGCGTATCGAGCGAGGCCATAAGGACCTTCTTGCGGTCGCGGCTCGTCATGCGGCTGGCGATCTTGGCCGTCGTCGTGGTTTTACCAGAACCCTGCAGACCGACCATCATGACGACGACCGGGGCCGGAGCGTTGAGGTCGATGCCTACGCCTTCGCCGCCGAGCATCTCGATCAGCTCGTCATGGACGATCTTGACGACCATCTGGCCGGGCTTGATCGACTTCAGGATCTCGGCGCCGACGGCCTTTTCACGGACGCGGTCGGTAAAGGAGCGAACGACATCCAGCGCCACGTCGGCTTCGAGGAGCGCACGGCGAACCTCGCGAAGTGCTGCGGAAACATCGGCTTCCGAAAGCGCGCCGCGGCCTGTCAGTCCATTCAGAATGGAACCAAGACGGTCCTGGAGGTTTTCAAACATCAGTTCTTCCTTATCGATCGCTTGGAGCTTTGGATTTGCGCATAGGCGCGCGTCGTTGCCCGAAAACGTCGTGCTTTTCCATGACGAAAACAAGACGCAAAGCCAAAAACCACCCGAGGGCGCATCGCGCTGTCGGGTGTTGACCTCCGGGATCTCTTTATACCTTTATGGGTCCCGGTCGGTGGCTCGGAGGCTTGTGCTCGTCGCAGATTGCGGGCGATAAACAGGAAAAGCCCGGCAAAGTCAACCCAAAGCGGCGGAAATGCCTGGGATGTGCGGCTGAGATCGCTATATGAATGTCGGTTTATCGGCAATGCCGTCACCGAAATGTTGTATCGATCCCCGCCGTCAAGCGATTCCCCGAGACAGACCGAATGAATGATGCAGCCCTGACCGATCTTCTTGCCGCCTGCCGTGCTTACGCCGGCGGTCGTGTCGACCAACGCTTCAACGCAGCGGCACAAGCCTTTTATGCGAGCGCCAAGGCGCAGCCCAAGATCGTGGCGCGTGCGGCGCGCGAGCTTGGCCGCCTGCCGCCGCCAGGCGCCGCGATCCTTGCCAATATGCTCGGCACCATCATCGAGAAGGGCGGATCTGTGGAGCGTAGCGGCGCTGCCGTATGGGATCTCTATTTAGCATGGCTGCCGCAGATCCACCGCGGCTTTGCCGGCCGCAAGGAGCTGAGCCCGCGGCAAAGACAGCTGCTCGATGCCTTCCAGCTGCTCAGTCAGTCCGCGGTTTCGCATCTCTCCGCCATGCCGCAGGAACGCAAGCAAGCGGCGGACAACAGGGCGCTGATGGCGCAGCTTGCCGAGCTGCAGGATTATACGCCGGGTGCGGCCTGGGTTCGCCAGGTACTTATGAGCCGGAGCGACGCCCTGCTGGTGCTGCATCTGCCGAGCAGGCGGGGCTTTCGCCTGTGCTACGAGAATATCGTCAACGGCTTTCATCTGTTCACGCTGATCCAGGCTCTATTCGGCGAGACATTGCCCGGTGGCCGTGCGCCCAACAGGTTCATCGTCGACATGGCGCGCTGTGTGACGGTGGCCGAGGAGGGCAACGACGAACCCTGGTGGCGTTACCAGACAGTTCGGCCGGATGCGCCGGGACCCGTCGAGATTTCCGGCGAGGCGCCCGTTGAGACGATTGCCCGCATCGATGGCCGGCAGGTTATCCTGCTTTCTCCTCCGGTCGAAGGGGCGGCGCTCTGGGATACGAGCTTCTTCACGCCGCAGCTTTTCGCCATGCCGGCGAATGTCGTGCTTGAGGAGACGCTGACGGTGCAAGAAGCGGAGGAATGGCTCGCGAAAGTCGGCGTGCAACCGGGATCGCAGGAAGCCGATACGCCATGACCGTCTCGGATAAGAAGAATCCCTATTACCAGGGCCCGGTTTCTGACCATTTCGACGGCCGTCGCTTCTTCAATCCCGGCGGTGTCGCGCCGGGCAATATTCTAGCTTTGCTGAGATGGCAGTTCGGTGGCGGGCGGGTGCGTTGGCCCAATCCCGTTATCAGCGCCTTTCCCCCGGCAAGGCCCGATCGCCACGTCTTCGGCGAGCAGATGCGGGTGACGATGGTCGGCCATGCTTCGATGCTGGTGCAGATTGCAGGGTTGAACATCTTGACCGATCCCGTCTGGTCGGAGCGGGTCAGCCCCTTTCGCTCCATGGGGCCGAAGCGCGTGGTGCCGCCTGGCATCCGTTTCGAAGACCTGCCGCATATCGACCTCGTGCTGGTGACGCATAATCACTACGATCATCTCGATCTTGAAACGCTGGCTCGCCTGCATCAGGCACACCGGCCCAGGATCGTGACGCCGCTCGGCAACGACACGATCATCCGGCGCGCCGTTCCCGATGCCGAGATTGCCGTTGTCGACTGGGGCGATCGCATCGCCTTCGATGCTGGTGTGACCATCGATGTCGAGCCCTGCCATCACTGGTCGGCGCGCGGTATGGGCGACCGGCGCATGGCGCTCTGGGCGGCATTCGTACTGACCACGCCAGTTGGCAAGATCTATCATGTCGGTGACACCGGCTTTCACGATGGCATCAATTACGAAGCGGCTGCCCGCAAGCACGGCGGCTTCCGCCTCGCTATCCTGCCGTTCGGCGCTTACGAGCCGCGCTGGTTCATGAAGGGGCAGCACCAAAATCCGGAAGAGGCGGTGAAGGGCATGAAGCTCTGCAACGCAGCCTATGTCGCCGGGCATCACTTCGCGACGTTCCAGTTGACCGATGAAGGCATTGACGAACCCGTTCATGCGCTCGATGTGGCGTTGAAGGCTGAGGGTGTGGAGCCGGATCGGTTTCGCCCGCTGCGGGCCGGCGAAATCTTCGACGTGCCCGCCGTTTAAGCCGCGACCTTTATGGTCACGCAAAAAAAGCCGCCCTGTTCTTCGAGGCGGCTTTTGCTACTACAGCGCCGCGCGTCATACATGACGCGCAAAGGTCGCTGCAGCACTCTAAATCTGCTGCATAATTTTATCCTCAAATCGATTCCGATTTAAGGAATTATGCAGGAGCTCCAGTACGGTGGACCTTACTGGTTGATTTCAGGCTCGACCAGCTTTGCCAGATTGCGCAGCGATTCCTGCCAGCCGAGATAGCAGGCTTCCGGTGGAATGACATCAGGCACGCCGGCCTGGGTGATATTCACTTCGGTGCCGACCAAGACCTTCTTCAAAGTCACGGTCACTTCCATTTCGCCAGGCAGGTTCGGGTCGTCGAATTTGTCGGTGTAGCGAACGAGTTCGCCGGGAATGAGCTCGCGGAAATCGCCGCCGAAGGAGTGGCTTTGCCCTGTCGTGAAGTTGCGGAACGACATTTTGAACGTGCCGCCGACGCTCGGTTCCATGTGGTGCACGGTGCAGGCAAAGCCGTTCGGCGGTAGCCACTTGGCGAGCGCGTCCGCTTCGATGAATGCGCGATAGACCTTCTCCGGGCTGGTGGCCAGGACACGGTGCAGGCGTATGGTATTCGGCATGGCTATGTTCCTTCTGAATGGACGGAGTGGACGAGCCTGGAGCGCGATGCCGAAAAGTGTGTGCGGTTTTCGGGCGACATCGTGCTCTACTTCTTGAGTTTCTAGAGCGGATTCAGATTTTAGGCCTGATGGACCCAAAGTCATCCGTCTCTAGGACGGGCGAACTTTCAGCGATCCGACACAGTGTCGATGTTTTTTTCGAAAAATGTTCACCAGCATGAAACCGGATAGGTATGAGATATGTCGGAAGCTGGCGGTTGCCATGCCCGAAGGCGCAACAATCGCCAAGGCATGCCTCGGTCCTGCGGCACTTATCGACGCGCGGCGCTCGCCTCCAGGATTCCATGCTTGTTGCCATTGGCGACGAAATGCTCCCTCAGCCATTTTGCCGCCGGGCCTGCCGGCCTTTGTTTGTGCCAGACAAGCTCGAGGGCGACCGGATGGGCGCCGCTATCGAAGAGTGGCCGGGGCGTTGCCAGTTCCGGCGCCAGCTGCGAATTCGCCAGAATATGGGCCGGGATGAGCGCCCAGCCGATGCCCTGCCGCAATATCTGAAGAATGACCCAATGGCTCTCGACCCACCAGACCTCGGCGGCAACCCTGATCTGGTGCCTTCTGGCGACGTCACGGCGCTTGGTGACCATGATCTGGCGATGGCGCTTCAGGTCCTCCCAGCTGACGGTGCTTTCCGCAAGCGGATGATCGCGTCCGCAGACCATGATCAGCGGAACCCAACCGATGGTGACGAAGTCGAGCTCGGGCGGGAGCTGTTCTTCCCGCCACATCACTCCGATATCGGCCTCGCCTTCGAGAACCATTCCGGTGATGGCCTGCGAGTGGGGAGACAGGAGTTCCAGCTCGACATGCGGAAATCGATCCGCGAAGTCGGCAAAGAGGCTGCCGATCGCAGGCTCGGGATAGAATTCGTCGATTGCGACGACCAGACGTGTCTCGATGTGCTCGTCAAAGCTCCTGGCAACGCCGATCAGGTGCTCGCGTCGGTCCAGCAGCAGCTTGGCCTCCGGGAGCAGTCTTGTTCCTGCTTCGGTGAGGGTCGGGTTTCTCGTCGCGCGGCTGAAGAGCTTGATGCCGAGATCGTCTTCCAAGGAGGAGATCAAGAGGCTGACTGCGGACTGGGCCTTGCGAAGGCGCCGTGCGGCGGCCGAGAAGGACCCGTTTTCCGCAGCCGCGACGAAAGCTTCCAATTGCTCCAGCGAAACATCCATCTATCAGAATTCCAGATAGTTTCTAACTTTATTGCCTCAATCTATCTGATAGAAGGCAGGCCGACAACACAGAGTAGGAATTCGAAAAATGCGCAGTTTCGGAGATCGTGTTCGGCACGCCGTCCTGTTTGAACTTATCGGCCTGGCCACCTTCACGCCGCTCGCGGCAATCGTCTTCAATCAGCCCATCGCCCACATGGGTGTCATCGGCGTGGTCGGGGCGACCGTGGCGACACTATGGAACTTCATCTATAATCTCGGCTTCGACCGCGCGCTGATGCGTTTGCGCGGCAAGGTCCAGAAGACCATCGGTATCCGGATTGTCCACACCGTGCTTTTCGAAGCAGGCCTCGTGGTTATCCTGATCCCGTTCATTGCCTGGTATCTTCAGATTACGCTCTTTGCGGCGCTTCTGATGGATATTGCAGTGGTCACCTTCTATCTGGTCTACGCCTTCGTCTTCAACATTGCCTATGACTGGGCGTTTCCGATCAAGGAAACGTCCGAAGATGAGCGCGCCATGGCGGCTGCTGCCCGATAGCTGGGTCCAATAACCGAGATCCCGGCGTCGTCGTGCCCAAGTGCCCGACGACGCCGACACAGCAACGGTCGCGCCTCCACCGACACGCCGGCGACGATGCCGTCGCTTCCTGTCTCTCGCTGCACGATGTCGAGAGACCATCATCCCACTGGTAATTCCCCCACGTTTCCGCCATATACAGCTCGACAATAGGAATGATCCCATGAGCAATATGGTCGAATTCGCGAGGATGAACGGGCTTGGCAACAAGATCCTGGTTGTCGACATGCGCGGCCGTAAGGATGTGGTGACGGCGACGGCGGCGATTGCGCTCAATGCCGATCCGGCCACCCAGTTCGACCAGATCATGGCGGTCCACGATCCCAAGGCTCAAGGCACCGATGCCTGGATCGATATCCTCAATTGCGATGGCACGAAGGCGCAGGCCTGCGGCAACGGTACGCGCTGCGTCGTGCAGGCGCTGGCGTCCGAAACCGGCAGACATGTCTTCACCTTCCAGACCGTTGCCGGCATCCTCAATGCGAGAGAGCACGAAGACGGCACGATATCGGTCGATATGGGCAAGCCGGTCTTTGCCTGGGACAAGATCCCGCTTGCCGAGGAATTTGCCGATACCAGCCGCATCGAGCTGCAGATCGGGCCGATCGACAATCCGATCCTGCATTCGCCTTCGGTGGCTTCGATGGGCAATCCGCATGCGATCTTCTGGGTGGACAAGGACCCGATGTCCTTCGACCTCGATCGGTTCGGTCCGCTGCTCGAAAACCATCCGATGTTTCCCGAGCGTGCCAATATCACGCTGGCGCAGGTGCTTTCGCCGACGCTCGTCCGCACACGTACTTGGGAGCGCGGCGCCGGCTTGACGCTTGCCTGCGGTTCGGCGGCTTGTGCGACTGCCGTCAGCGCCGCCCGGACCGGCCGTACCGGCCGCAAGGTGACGATCGATGTTGCCTCCGCACCGGCGCCGGGCAAGCTCACCATCGAATGGCTTGAAAGCAACGACCATGTGGTCATGACAGGGCCTGCCGAATGGGAATGGTCCGGCATGGTCGATCCGGTCACGGGCAGCTTCTCGCGCGATGAAGAGCAGGGGGCTCAGGCGCGGTGAGCGGGGTCGAGGTCATTACCTTCGGCTGTCGCCTCAATACCTATGAATCCGAAGTGATGAGGGCCGAGGCTGAAAAAGCCGGACTCAACAATGCCATTCTGGTCAACACCTGCGCCGTGACGGGCGAAGCCGTGCGCCAGGCGCGGCAGGCGATCCGCCGCGCTCGCCGCGACAACCCGCATGCGCGCATCATCGTCACAGGCTGCGCGGCGCAGACCGAGAAGCAGACCTTTGCCGAGATGGCCGAAGTGGATGCCGTGCTCGGCAACGAGGAGAAGCTGAAGAGCGCCTCCTATCGTTCCCTACCGGATTTCGGCGTTTCGGCCGAAGAGAAGCTCCGCGTCAACGACATCATGAGCGTGCGGGCGACGGCACCGCAGATGATCCGCCACATCGATGGCCATGTGCGCGCCTTCATCCAGGTACAGAACGGCTGCGACCATCGCTGCACCTTCTGCATCATTCCCTATGGCCGCGGCAATTCGCGCTCGGTGCCGATGGGCGCCGTCGTCGATCAGGCCCGCAATCTCGTCGAAAGCGGTTATCGCGAAATCGTGCTGACCGGCGTCGATGCCACGAGCTACGGCGCCGATCTGCCGGGAACGCCGACGCTCGGCCTGCTTGCCAAGACGCTGCTGAAGCAGATTTCGGAAATCCGCCGGTTGCGACTGTCCTCGATCGACAGCATCGAGGCCGATCAGCATCTGATGGATCTCATCGCCGACGAGCCGCGCTTCATGCCGCATCTGCATCTCTCGCTGCAGCACGGCGACGATATGATCCTCAAGCG
Organism: Rhizobium sp. NPDC092011; assembly: GCF_044756305.1. Classification (NCBI taxonomy): domain Bacteria; kingdom Pseudomonadati; phylum Pseudomonadota; class Alphaproteobacteria; order Hyphomicrobiales; family Rhizobiaceae; genus Rhizobium; species Rhizobium sp. NPDC092011. Next base: position 221,612 of record NZ_JBIVSO010000004.1, on the reverse strand, counting down.
CATGAAGCGCCGGCACTCACGCGCCGATGCTCTGCGCTTCATCGAGGATGTGCGCCGCATGCGCCCCGAGACAAGCTTCGGCGCCGATATGATCGCCGGCTTTCCGACTGAGACGGAAGAGATGTTCGCCAATGCCGTCGATCTGGCCGAAGAGGCCGGCATCGCGCATCTGCACGTCTTTCCCTATAGCCCGCGTCCCGGCACGCCGGCTGCCCGGATGCCGCAGCTCGATCGCGGCCTGATCAAGGATCGCGCCGCTCGTCTGCGCGAGGCTGGACAAAGATTGCATCAGACCCATCTGGACAAGATGGTCGGCACGCGGCAATGGCTGCTTGTGGAGAATAACGGGCTGGCGCATACGGAAAACTTCACGCTTGTCGCCGCCCCCGGCCTTTGCCCGCGCGACCTTGTGCAGGTCGCAATCACCGGCCACAATGGCAAGCACCTCGACATGCAACTTCTGGCCGCTGACGCGGCCTAATGCTTCAACGGATACTTCATGGCGCTCGGTTTCATCAAAAAAGTCTTCACCTTCGGCCGCGAAAAGCCGGCCGAGGAGCAGGCGCCCGCGGAGGTTTCACCGAAGGTTGAAACGCCTGTTGTCGAGCAGGAGGCGCTGCCTGTTGCAGATGTTTCGCCGGCTTCCGAGTTCGCTGAACCTTCGTCACCCCCCTCTCTGCCTACGGAACATCTCCCGGACATGGGGGGAGATCGGCGAGAGGGTGAGGCGCCGGCCAAGCAGGAGCGACAGGCTGAAGAACGCGTAGAGACAGCCGTTTCCAGTGAGCCGGAGTCGCCCGAGCGGCCTCCTGAAAACCACGCCATTGAAGCGGAACATACTGCCGACATTGAAGCCGACGTCGTGTCGGAAGAGACCTCATCTGAACCGATCTCTCCCCTTGTGGGGGAAAAGTCCGACGGGACAGAGGGGGGTGAGGAGGTTTCGACGAGCTCGGAACGATCGGTGGAGCGCGCAGAAACCCCGACGAGTGCGGAGCTTCCGTCGGAAGATATCGACACCCCAGCCGCAGCCCCCATTCTCCCCAAAGGCTTCTCTACCGCCGCCTCCGCTCCGGCACCAGCTCCGGAAGCCCCAAAGCAGAAACTTTCCTGGTTCCAGCGCCTGCGCGCCGGGCTTGCGCGCACCTCGTCGCAGCTGACCGGCCAGATCGCGGCGCTCTTCACCAAGCGCAAGCTCGATGATCAGACGCTGCAGGATCTGGAGGATCTGCTGATCCAGGCCGATCTCGGCGTTGAAACCGCGATGCGCGTCACCGATACGCTGGCCTCCGAGCGCTATGGCAAGGATGTGACCAGCGAGGATGTCGGCCGCATCATGGCGCAGGAAATCGCCAAGGTGCTGAAGCCCGTCGCCAAGCCCCTGCAGCTCGATCTCAGCCACAAGCCGCATGTCATCCTCGTGGTCGGCGTCAATGGCACCGGCAAGACAACGACGATCGGCAAGCTGGCGGCCAAGCTTTCAGGCGCCGGACTGAAGGTCATGGTCGCAGCGGGCGATACCTTCCGCGCCGCCGCCATCGAACAGCTGAAGATCTGGGCCGACCGCACCAAGTCGGAATTCATCGGCACGAAGCTCGGCGCGGATGCCGCCGGCCTCGCTTTTGATGCCTTCCAGCAGGCCAAGGCCAACAAGAGCGACGTGCTGATTATCGACACCGCCGGCCGCCTGCAGAACAAGGCGGAGCTGATGGCCGAGCTCGAAAAGATCGTCCGCGTGCTCGGCAAGCTCGATCCGGATGCACCGCATACCGTACTGCAGACGCTCGATGCCACCACCGGCCAGAACGCCTTGAACCAGGTGGAGATCTTCCGCAACGTCGCCGGGGTCAACGGGCTGATCATGACCAAGCTCGACGGCACGGCGCGAGGCGGCATCCTCGTGGCGATCTCGGCGAAGCACAAGCTGCCTGTCTATTTCATCGGTGTCGGCGAAGGTGTAGACGATCTCGAGCCGTTTGAGGCTGAAGATTTCGCCAACGCCATCGCAGGCACTGGTGCCGGAAGCAACCAATGAACGACAAGAACAGATTCGACGATAGCGAAAGTGCCGCGATGACGACCAGCGACAACGAACTCACCCCAAGCGCCGCCGATAAGCATCACCCGATGCTCAAGCTGGTTCTGGAGCTCGGGCCGCTGCTGGTATTCTTCTTCGGCAATCTGCGCGGCGAGTGGCTGGTACAGCATTTCCCGCAATTGGCGACCCTCGGCGGCCCGCTTTTCGTTGCGACCGGCCTGTTCATGGCCGCAACGGTACTTTCTCTCATCGTCTCGAAGGTCATGCTCGGCCATCTGCCGCTGATGCCCTTCGTGTCGGGCATTGTCGTCCTGATCTTCGGCGCGCTCGGCATCTATCTCCAGAACGAAACCTTCATCAAGATGAAGCCGACCATCGTCAATGCGTTATTCGGCGTGGTGTTGCTCGGCGGTCTTGCGTTCGGCAAGTCGCTGCTGGGCTACGTCTTCAATGCGGCCTTTCAGCTGGATGCCGAAGGCTGGCGGAAGTTGACGCTGCGCTGGGGCATTTTCTTCTTCGTCCTCGCCGTGCTCAACGAAGTGGTCTGGCGTGGCTCAAACTGGCTTTACCTTCCCGACGCCAAGGCTGCGGACAATCTCTGGGTCAACTTCAAGGTCTGGGGAACGATGCCGATCACCATCCTCTTCACATTGTCGCAGATGCCGTTGATCATGAAGCATACGATCGAGCAGCCATCGGAAAACGGTAAATGACGGAAACGGTCGCTGACCGCAGCCGCCACCAGCAACAAAGCTTCTGGTTCATCGCCTGTGCCGTCATTCTGCTGGTGCAGATCGTCGCGGAACACATGATGGGCCGCGTTTGGATCTGCACCTGCGGCTATGTAAAGCTCTTTGAGCCGGTCGTGAAATCCAGCGGCAACTCGCAGCATATCGCCGATTGGTACACGCCGTCGCATATCATCCACGGCTTCCTCTTCTTCGGGCTGACGCATCTCATCATGCGCGGCAAGCCGCTATCGATGCGGCTCTTCGTTGCCATGTTGATCGAATCCGGCTGGGAGCTTCTGGAAAATTCCCCGATCATCATCAATCGCTACCGCGCGGCGACGATCTCGCTCGACTATGTCGGCGACAGCATCCTCAATTCGGCGATGGATGCCGTTTTCATGGTGGTGGGCTTCCTGTTTGCCTGGCGCGCCCCGGTGGTGGTGACGATTGCCATCGCGATCTTCTTCGAGCTGCTCACTGGCTGGCTGATCCGCGACAATCTCACGCTCAACGTGCTGATGCTCGTCTGGCCGCTCGAGGCGATCAAGGCCTGGCAGGGTGGGATTTGAGAGGATTTTGAGGTTGGCTCCGTGGCCACCTCGTGGTTCGAGGCCCAATCGCCTGCACTATCGCTTCGGCAACTGGGCACCTCACCATGAGGGCGGGTGGTCCGCCCAAAATGGAGAAAGTGGCTAAAGCGCGTCGCGATCTCTAAGATTCGCTTCACGCGCTTTAGCTCTTTGATTTCACGCATGTCGTAGTCGCAAAACCGCTGTACACTTTTGCGCGACATGCTCTAGGCGCCCGCCTTCCCAATCGCCTTCTCAATCGCCGGATAGAGCCCTTCCTTCAGGCTGGTGGGCGTGAAGGGGCCGACCTGCTTGTAGAGGATCGTGCCGTCGGGGGAGACGAGATAGGATTCCGGAATGCCGTAGACGCCCCAGTCGATGGCGGCGGTGCCATTCGGGTCAATGCCGATGGCTTTGTAGGGGTTGCCGAGTTCGCCGAGGAAGCGGAGCGCGTTCTCGCTCGTGTCCTTATAATTGATGGCCACGATGTTGAGCTGACCGCTCTTGGCGAGTTCCTTCAGCACCGGATGTTCGTCGCGGCAGGGAATGCACCAGGAGGCAAAGACATTGACGAGGGTCAGCTTGCCCTTGATGGCATCATCTGTCAGCGCCGGCAGGTTGGAACCTTCGAGTGGGGGTAGAGCCAGTTTTGGCGCTTTCGTACCGATAAGCGCCGAGGGGATGGCGGAGATGTCGGTGCCGTGCACTTCCTGGTCATACATGACCTTGCCGACGGCAAGCGCGATGCAGGCAAAGACGATGAGCGGGATCAGCGCCAGCAAATAGCGCGCGGTGCCACCCGATTTCGGCTGATCCTTATTGTCGGTATCGGCAGTCATTTCGTTTCGCCTTCGGACGCGCGCTGCGAGCGGCGGCGGATGCCGGAGGCTTCCAATGCGGCAAGTTCGCGGCGGCGCAGGCGTCCGTCGATCCATACCCAGGCGATGATGGCGAGGATCATGAAGGCGGCAAAGCCATAGGAGCCGAAGACGTAGAAGGGATGGCTCATCTTACTCCTCCCGGGCTGCCATGCGTGCGGCGATGCGGCGTTGCGCGGCGATGCGCCGGCGCCAGATTTCGTTGCGGATCGCCATCAGATGCAGCGTGAAAAACAGCAGCGTGAAGGCCAGCGCCATGATGAAGAGCGGCCGGAGGAATTCAGCGTCGATGGCAGGGCCATCCATGCGCATGATGCTTTCCGACTGATGCAGGGTGTTCCACCAGTCGACCGAAAACTTGATGATCGGGATATTGATGAACCCGACCAGCGTCAGGATCGACGCGACGCGGGCTGCTTTCGACGGGTCGTCCATGGCGCGGTTGAGCGCGATCAGGCCGAGATACATCAGGAAAAGAATGAAGACTGAGGTCAGGCGCGCATCCCAGACCCAGTAGGTGCCCCACATCGGCTTGCCCCAGAGCGAGCCGGTGACCAGCGCGATCAGCGTGAAGGCGGCGCCGAGCGGAGCGGCGGTCTTGCCGGCGACGTCGGCCAGCGGATGGCGCCAGACCAGCGTGCCGATCGCCGACATGCTCATGATCGTGTAGCACATCATCGACAACCACGCGGCGGGAACGTGAATATACATGATGCGGACGGTATCGCCCTGCTGGTAGTCGCCCGAGGTCGTAAAGGACAGATAGAGGCCGATTGCGAAAAGCACGGCCGAGATGGCCGCCAGCCAGGGTATGAGACGCGCCGAGAAGGCCAGAAACCGCGTGGGGTTGGCGAGGTCGGAAAAACGGCTGATCGCAGGGCTGATGTCGCTCATGCGGCTTGTTTAACCCGATATGGCTTTTCCGGCAATCGACCGCATTGTCTCAGATCGACGAAACAGTATCTCGTAGAGCGTGGCGCCGAAAAGTGCAGGTGATTTTCGGAGGATATCGCGCTTCACCTCTTTGATTCCCGAGCGGATCAATCAGTCGTGTTGCGCAAGGCGAGGGCGGCTGCGGCCGGACCGAGGACGGCGAAGAACAATGTGAGCGCGATCAGTATGAGGAACGGCGGCAGGAAGGGCTGTGGCCCTTCGACGGCCGCATAGGTGGCGCTGACGCCGAAGATCAGTACGGGAATGGTGAGCGGCAGCACGAGGATCGAGACCAGCAGCCCGCCGCGCGGCAGCGCCACAGCCACGGCGGCACCCACCGCGCCGATGAAGGTGATCGCCGGAGAGCCGACGAGCAGCGTCAGTGCGGTCGCGCCGATAGCCGTCTCGTTCATATTCATAAAGAGGCCGAGCAGGGGGGAGGCGATGACGAGCGGCAGGCCGGTCGCCACCCAATGCGCTGCGCATTTGATGAAAACCGTGAGGACCAGCGGCGTTTCCTGCATGACGAGCAGATCGAGCGAGCCGTCGTCACGCTCGGCCTGGAACAGCCGGTCGAGGCCGAGAAGGCTTGCGAGCAGCGCGCCGATCCAGACGATAGCCGGCCCGATGCGCGAGAGGAGTTTTAGGTCCGGGCCGACACCAAAAGGGATAACGGCGACAACGGTGAGGAAGAAGAGGATGCCGATCAACGCCCCGCCACCGGCGCGCACCGAAAGTTTGAGGTCGCGGAGGAAAAGGGCGGTCATGCATGGCACCGAATATGAGGCACGATACCCTCCTCTGTCCCTTTCGGGACATCTCCCCCACAAGGGGGGAGATTGGTAATTTGTAGCGCGCACAAGTCCGCATCCAACATCGACTCTGCAGAGACGGAACTCAACGGTTTTGTAAGCGGATGCTGCGAACTCCCAACAATCTCTCCCCTTGTGGGGGAGATGTCACGAAGTGACAGAGGGGGGTGACGCAGGTTCGGCAAGTTGAGCACCATCGGCATCATCCCCATATCCCTTCATTCACCCCGGTAAACCCGGTCATGTGCATCTCCTGCGCCACCTCCAGCCCCAGCGGTTGGTGCGTTGCAGCAAGTACGATGCCACCACTTTTCTGATGCGCCATGATCAGCTGCGCGAAGAGCTGGTCCGCCGAGCTGTCCAGCGCCGCCGTCGGTTCGTCGAGGATCCAGATCGGGCGGTAGGCGACGAGGAGTTTGGCGAAGGCGATTCGCCGCTGCTGACCGGCAGAGAGGTAGCCGAAGGGCAGATGCGTGATGTCGGCGAGGCCGACGGCGTCAGCCGCTTCATCCGCACTCAAGCCGAAGCCGCCGGGCATGTCGCGAAGGAAGGTCTTCCAGAAGGTCAGGTTTTCCGCGACGGTCAGCTCGGATTTCATCGCATTGCGATGGCCGAGATAGTGGCTGGCTTCGCCCGCCGGCCGGCCCGATTCGCCGTCATTTCCGATGAATGTGATGCGGCCTTTTTCTTGCCTGAGAAGGCCTGCGACAACGCGCAAAAGCGTTGATTTTCCCGACCCGTTGCGGCCTGTCAGAACCAGGGCTTCGCCATCCGTCAAGTTGAGGGAAACATTCGAGAAAATCAGGTCCTCGCCCCGCCGTGCCGCCAGATTTTCAGCGCTTAGATGCATTCGCTCAGGCTTTCCCTATTTCTTTACCGCAATGCGCAAAAAATTGTCCAAATTTGCATCTTGTCACTCTGGCAAGTCTTTACGAAATTATCTATAAGACCTGCAACCACGCCAGCGGTCGGCGTGAATTTCATCCTTGCGCCGAACTTAAGGTATTCTCCTTACGTGCGGACAGCGGAAATGGCCGTACCCGCATCCTGATGTGCATAAAGTGCATAGGCGTTCGCACGACTGTGTTGGCTATCAGAAACGGGGTATCTCGTGTCTAAATCTCTTGACAGTTTCAATTGTCGTTCCACGTTGACCGTGGGCGGGAAAGACTATGTTTATTTCAGCCTGCCCAAGGCTGAGGCGAATGGTCTGCCCGGCGTTTCCAAGCTGCCTTACTCCATGAAGGTGCTTCTGGAAAACCTGCTGCGTTTTGAAGACGGGCAGTCGGTCACGAAGGAACATATCCTTGCCGTCGCCGAATGGCTGACCAACAAGGGCACCGTCGAGAACGAAATCGCCTATCGCCCGGCACGCGTGCTGATGCAGGACTTCACCGGCGTTCCCGCCGTTGTCGACCTCGCCGCCATGCGCGACGCGATGGTTTCCCTCGGCGGCGATCCGGAAAAGATCAACCCGCTCGTCCCCGTTGACCTCGTCATCGACCACTCGGTCATCGTCGACGAATTCGGCACGCCGCAGGCTTTCGCCAAGAACGTTGAGCTGGAATATCAGCGCAACGGCGAGCGCTACCGCTTCCTGAAGTGGGGCCAGCAGGCATTCAAGAACTTCCGCGTCGTTCCTCCCGGCACCGGCATCTGTCACCAGGTGAATCTCGAATATCTCGGCCAGACTGTCTGGACGAAGGAAGAAGACGGCGAAACGATCGCTTATCCCGACACCTGCGTCGGCACTGATTCGCACACGACGATGATCAACGGTCTTGGCGTCCTTGGCTGGGGTGTGGGCGGTATCGAAGCTGAAGCTGCCATGCTTGGCCAGCCTGTCTCCATGCTGCTTCCGGAAGTTATCGGCTTCAAGCTGACCGGCAAGCTCAAGGAAGGCGTCACCGCGACCGACCTCGTTCTGACCGTCGTGCAGATGCTGCGCAAGAAGGGCGTCGTTTCCAAGTTCGTCGAATTCTTCGGCCCCGGCCTCGACGCACTGCCGCTCGCTGACCGTGCCACCATCGGCAACATGGGTCCCGAATACGGCGCGACCTGCGGCTTCTTCCCGGTCGACAAGGAAACGCTGAACTACCTCAACATGTCCGGCCGCGCCAAGGATCGTATCGCGCTCGTCGAAGCCTATTCCAAGGCTCAGGGCATGTGGCGCGACAATGACGGTTCCGACCTCGTCTTCACCGACACGCTGGAACTCGACCTCAACGACGTCGTGCCGTCGATGGCCGGCCCGAAGCGTCCGGAAGGCCGTATCGCGCTGGAAAACATCGCTTCCGGCTTCGCCACTTCGCTTGAGACGGAATACAAAAAGCCGGGCCAGCTCTCCAACCGCTATGCGGTCGAAGGTACGGATTTCGATCTCGGCCATGGCGACGTCGCCATTGCTGCCATCACCTCCTGCACCAACACTTCCAATCCGTCGGTGCTGATCGCTGCCGGTCTGCTCGCCCGCAACGCCGTTGCCAAGGGCCTGAAGACCAAGCCGTGGGTCAAGACTTCGCTGGCACCGGGATCGCAGGTCGTCGGCGAATATCTCGCCAAGTCCGGTCTCCAGGCCGATCTCGACAAGCTCGGTTTCAACCTGGTCGGCTTCGGCTGCACCACCTGCATCGGCAACTCCGGCCCGCTGCCGGCGCCGATCTCCAAGACGATCAACGACAAGGGCCTGATCGTTTCGGGCGTGCTCTCGGGCAACCGCAACTTCGAAGGCCGTATTTCGCCCGACGTCCAGGCGAACTACCTCGCTTCGCCGCCGCTCGTCGTCGCCTACGCACTCGCAGGTTCTGTGCAGCTCGACCTGACGAAGGAGCCGATCGGCGAAGACCAGAACGGCAAGCCGGTTTACCTGAAGGACATCTGGCCGACCTCGCATGAGGTTCAGGAGTTCATCCAGAAGTACGTCACCCGCGAGCTCTACGAGAGCAAGTATGCCGACGTCTTCAAGGGCGACGCCAACTGGCAGGCCGTGCAGGTTCCTCCGGGCCAGACCTATGCCTGGGACGACAACTCGACCTACGTCCAGAACCCGCCTTACTTCGTGGGCATGGGCAAGAAGGGTGCCGGCGTTTCCGATATCAAGGGCGCTCGCGTTCTTGGCCTCTTCGGCGACAAGATCACCACCGACCACATTTCCCCGGCCGGTTCGATCAAGGCTGCTTCGCCGGCGGGTGCCTACCTCATCGGTCATGGCGTCGGCGTTGCCGACTTCAACCAGTACGGCACGCGCCGCGGCAATCATGAAGTCATGATGCGCGGCACCTTCGCCAACATCCGCATCCGCAACCACATGCTCGGCCCGAACGGCAAGGAAGGTGGCTACACCATCCACTATCCGTCCAAGGAAGAGACGTCGATCTACGATGCGGCCATGCAGTACAAGGCCGAGGGCGTTCCGCTCGTCATCTTCGCCGGTGTCGAATACGGCAACGGCTCGTCGCGCGACTGGGCTGCCAAGGGCACGAACCTGCTTGGCGTACGCGCTGTGATCGCCCAGTCCTTCGAGCGTATTCACCGCTCGAACCTGGTTGGCATGGGCGTTATCCCCTTCGTCTTCGAGGAAGGCACCACCTGGGCAAGCCTCGGCCTGAAGGGTGACGAACTCGTCACCATCGAAGGTCTGGCAGACATCAAGCCGCGCGAGCGCAAGATCGCCAAAGTCACCTATGGCGACGGTACGGTTCGCGATATTCCGATCATCTGCCGTATCGATACGCTGGATGAGGTCGTCTACGTCAACAATGGTGGTATCTTGCAGACCGTTCTGCGCGATCTCGCTGCCTGATAGCTATCGACGCTGATCTTAGGAGGCCGCCGGAAAACTCTTCCGGCGGCCTCTTCTTTTTCACGGGGATGTGTTCGGCGCACCTGCCATGCGGCCCTGGCCTCACCCCATCGTGACTTTGCGTCATCACGCTTAGCTATTATCTCTTGTTTCAGGTTTTTCGGGCTTGATATGGCCTTACCGCCCCAAAGAGCGTGAATGTTTCGGAGGCTGCGCTGGCGGCCGGCGAAATTTGATGCAGAGGTAAGATAGAATGCGCCTTCGATTTTCGGTTCCACTTCTGGCAGGCATAGCGCTCGCAAGTTCGCTGCATGCGCAGGAGGCTGCGAAGATCAAGGGCGTGGTCGAGCTTTTCACCGCACAGGGCTGCGCTTCCTGTCCGCCGGCTGACGCCGCGTTTCGCAAGCTGATTCGCCAGGGCGACGTCGTGGCGCTCGCCTATCATGTCGACTACTGGAACTATCTAGGCTGGAGCGACACCATGGCGTCCAAGGACAACACGGCGCGCCAATATGCCTATGCACGCACGCTCGGGCGCAGCGGGGTCTATACGCCGCAGGCCATCGTCAATGGCCGCGATCATATGAACGGTGCAGACCTCAATGCGATCAACGTCAAGATCGATACCTTTCAGCGCAATGGCGAGGGCCTGACCATTCCGGTGAATGCCGCAATGAAGGACGATGAGCTTTCGATCAAGATCGGCGCCGGCCAAGGCAAGGCGAATGTCGTCGTCGTCTATTTCGACAAGGAGCAGATGGTCGCTCCCAAGGGCGGTGAAAACAACGGCCAGCAGATTGCCTACATGCACGCGGTTTCCGATGTCGAGACAGTCGGCATGTGGGATGGGAAGGCGATGAATATCGTGCTGCCCGCCAATGTGCTGAGCAAGGCGGGGCGCAGAGGACTTGCGGTGCTTCTGCAATCGTCGTCGCCTTCAGGCGATCCCTCGGCCATCATCGGCGCGACCGTTCTGACGGTGGGCTCGGACGGCTGAGCCTATCCGTTGGCTGCAAGCCTTCTATTTCGGCTACGATCGAAAGGGTTTCCGCTTTGGCATGTGCCAAAAGTTTCCCTATTTTGGCTGATGCCAAGAAGGGGAGGTGCCCGGCAAGGACGCATTCGGGGCTGGGGTTTATCGATACGTCCCGGCCGGGCGGCTTGGCGCGGCGGCGCCAAGCGGCTGCCTATACTTCCCGCAAATTTGGCGTGGTTTTGACTGAAATGCGGCGCTGCGGAGACGCTTTTGGGCATGGGAAAGAAATTGTGAGCCGCCAGAGCGTGATGCCGAAAAGTGTATGCGGTTTTCGGATGACATCACGCTCTACATCTTTGATTCTAGAGCGGATTCATATTTCAGGTCGAACAGACCTGAAATCATCCGACTCTAGACGTCTTGCAATTTGATGCGGCTGAGGCAAACTGTCATTCTCCTGTCATGAGATAGCCCTTGGGGGATTGATGACTGATCAGCCGGATTTGCGACATAGCGAAAGCCGCTCCGTGGAAAATACCTCCTCCGTCGTCGTCGATCTCAAAGAATATAAACAGAGCAAGGATCCCTTGCCGGTGACGTTTCATCGCCGCGAGCTGGATGCCATTCTCTGGATCTACGGCCGTATGGTCGGCGAGGGCGAGTGGCGGGATTACGCGATCGACCACCTCAAGGAAAAGGCGGTCTTCTCCGTCTTCAAGCGTTCTGGCGAGATGCCGCTCTTCCGCATCGAAAAGAACCCGAAACTGGCCGCCAAGCAGGGTGCCTTCTCCGTCATCAATACCAACGGGATGACATTGAAGCGCGGGCATGACCTCAGCCAAGTCCTGAAGGTTTTCGACAAGCAGCTGAAGCTGGTGGAGAAGTAGTTTCTCCGCATTGGGGGACTTAGGGATATCGAAGGCTCAATGCGAGCGCGTGTCTAACCCTCAAACAGCGTCCCAGGATAAACGCTCGGGTCGGGGTCGTTCTCCGCACCGTCGCCAAGCGCCTTCTGCATCAGCATCGTATCCAGCCACCGGCCATGCTTGTAGCCCGTGCCCTTCAGCAGCCCGACTTCTGTAAATCCCGCAGCTCGATGCACGGCGACGGAGGCTGGATGCGCGCCGCCGATAACGGCGACCATCTGGCGAAAGCCCAGTGTCTGGCAGCTATCAATCAAGGCATTCAGCAGCAGCTTGCCGATCCCGCGTCCGCGGGCCTCCGGAGCAAGGTAGATCGAATCCTCCACCATCCAGCGATAGGCTGGACGCGTGCGGAAGGACGAGGCATAGGCATAGCCAAGAAACGTGCCGTCCGCATCCTCGGCGACGATATAGGGATAGGCTTTTTCCTGGATCGCGTGAAAGCGGCCTGCCATCTCCTCTTCGCTTGGAGGAGTGATCTCGTAGCTTGCCGTGCCGTTCAGCACGGAATCGCGGTAGATGGCGGTTATGTGGGGCAGGTCGTCTAAGGTTGCGCTGCGGAGGCGGACGGACATGTGTTTCTTGCTGCCTGATGTGCTGATGGCGATGGCTGCCATCAAATCGCAGGCCTCTTTATCAGGCAAACAAAAAGGCGGCCGGGGCCGCCTTTTCGATCGTTATTCAAGTTGCGCTTAGTTGCGGTTGCCCATGAAGCGCAGCAGGAACATGAACAGGTTGATGAAGTCCAGGTAGAGCGACAGGGCGCCCATGATCGCCTTGCGGCCAGCCACGGTTGCGTCATCGGCATCGTAGTACATTTCCTTGATCCGCTGCGTATCGTAGGCGGTGAGGCCTGCGAAGATCAGCACGCCGATCACCGAGATGGCGAACTGCATGGCAGACGAAGCCAGGAAAATGTTGACCAGCGATGCGATGATCAGTCCGAAGAGACCCATCATCAGGAACGAGCCCATCGCCGAGAGATCACGCTTGGTCGTGTAACCGTAGAGCGACAGCGCGCCGAAGGAGGCGGCGGTCACGAAGAAGGTCTGCACGACGCTCTGGCCGGTGTAGATGATGAAGATCGACGACAGCGACAGGCCCACCAGTGCGGCGTAGACCCAGAAGGTCGTCGTCGCGGCGGCTACGCTCATGCGGTTGATCCTGAAGCTCAGGAAGAAGACCATCGCCAGCGGAGCGAGGATGACAACCCACTTCAGCGGGCTGAGATAGATCGCCTGGCCGAAAGCCGTGATCTGTCCGTTTGCGAAAGCCAGAGAGAAAGCGAGATAAGCGGCAACACCCGTGATCGCCAGACCCAGCGCCATCAGGTTATAGACCTTGAGCATGTAGGCTCGAAGGCCCTCGTCTATCATCGCACCCGATTGCGCACCGCTCTGCGCCCGGTTTTGGTAATTGCGAAAGTCAGCCATGTTTTCCTCTTTCAAGCTCCGATTTGGGAACGGTGTCGGGCCATTCAGGCCCAGGCGCCGCTGCGGAGCTCCAGCATGCCTGCACAGAATATGAGGCTTTCAGGCCTTGTAGACAAGGGTCAAGCGGCCTGACCGATGTTAAATCGATGTAATATCGTGCCGTTTTCGCGGCGTTCGGTTAATCCGCGAGGAGAATTCATAGCTCCCGCAGAACGGGTGCCGCTTTCTGACCCAGGATGCGCCATGTGCCGATGAGTCCGATCCCGACCGTCAGCACCAGGGCGATGACGAGGGTGGAGAGCGCGACATCGGGCATGAAGGTGGAAGGCAGCTTCATGATGCGGCTGACGATATACCAGGCGGAGGCGGAGCCGGCGATCAGCGCGAAGATCGCGGTCGCGGCACCCAGGATCAGATATTCGTAGCTGAAGGCGCGAATCAGCATCGCCCGGGTTGCACCGAGCGTTTTGAGAATGACGGCATCATGCGTGCGGGCACGGTTTCCGGCTGCCAATGCGCCGGCCAGCACCAGCACCGAGGCGATGAGCGCGACCGAGGCGGCGGCGCGGATCGCTGTCGCGAGTTGTCCTACCAGCGTGTTGACGACATCGAGGGCATCCTTGACGCGGACGCTTGTTATGGTCGGGTAGGCGTTGGTGACTTTCCTGAGAATTGCCGCTTCCTGCTCCGAGGTCGCGGAGGTATCCGTCAGGGTCGCAAGCCAAGCGTGCGGCGCGCCCTTGAAGGTGTTTGGCGAGAAGATCATCACGAAATTGATGGACAGCGACTGCCATTGCACCTTGCGGAAGCTGGCGATCTTGGCGGTAATATTGCGGCCGAGCACGTTGACGGTGACTTTGTCGCCAAGCTTCAGGCCAAGCGCCTTGCCTTCTTCTTCCGAAAAGGACACCAGCGGCTCGCCGCCATAATCCTTGTCCCACCATTTGCCTTCGGTGACCGAAGCGTTTTCCGGCACTGTCTCGGCGTAGGTGATGCCGCGATCGCCGCGCAGCACCCATTGCCCCGCGGCCGGCACTTTCATCTTGGTGACATCCTCGCCGTTGAAGGCGATGATCCGGCCGCGCAGCATCGGCGCTTCGACGAGCTTGCCCTTGGGATCGAGGTCGAGGACGATCTTGCGGAAGCCCTCGAGTTCCGGCCCCTGGATATCGACGAAGAAGAAATTCGGCGCCTTCTCGCTCATGCGCCCCATGAGTTCGCTGCGCATGTTGCCGTCGATCAATGTCAGGGTTACCAGCAGCGCCAGGCCGAGGCCGAGCGACAGTACGACCGATGAGGTGAGCGCGCCCGGGCGATGGATATTGCCGATCGCCAGCCGCAGGGCCGGCGAGCGCACGCGCGGACTGCGGCGCGCAAGCCAGGAGAGCAGGGCTGCGACGACGCGCAGCACGACGAAAGCGGCAGCGATCGAGACGACGAAGACGATGGCGATGAAGCGGTCATAGGCGGTGACGATCGCCAAAGCCGCAAGCGCTGCCATCAGCAGGCCAGCGGCAAGCAGATAGGGCCAGCCGGGCAGGCGGCGCGTCTCGAAGCCCTGTTCGCGGAAGAGCGCGGTTGCCGGTACTTCTCGGGCATGGCCGAGCGGCGGAATGGCAAAGGCAAGCGTCGTCAGCAGCCCGAACACGGCTGCCAGCGCCAATGGGCCGGGATAGAGCCGCGGCGCCGTCGATATCGGCAGGAATTCCGCCATGAACTGGGAAGCGATGATGGGCGCGATAGCGCCGATAACCAAGCCGATGACGACGCCGGCAAGCGCGATGACGGCGATCTGGATGAGATAGATCAGCACGACGACGAAGGCCGGAGCGCCGAGGCATTTGAAGGTGGCGATGGTGGTGCGCTTCGAATCAAGGAAGGCGCGCACGGCGTTTGCGACGCCCACGCCGCCGACGATGAGCGCAGCCAGCCCGACCAACGTCAGGAACTGCGAGAAGCGCGTCACGTTGTCGGCAAGTTCGGGCGCGGCGCGGGCGCTGGTGCGGATCGACCAGCCGGCCTGCGGGAAGGCGGCTTTGGCGCGATCGCCGATGTTGTTCAGGCCGCTCGCAGGATCGTCCATGCGGATCCTGTAGGCCTGCTCGACGAGGCTGCCCGTTGTAATCAGGCCGGAAGCCGTCAGCGCCTCGCGGCTGGTGAGCAGGCGCGGAGCGAAGCCGAAACCTTCGGAGACAGCGTCCGGTTCATTCTTGATGGTGCCTGATATGTGCAGCTTCGCATTGCCGAGCAGCAGGTCGTCGCCGACCTTGAGGTTCAGGCGTTCGAGCAGCAACGGGGCGACGACGGCGCCATAGCCGCCATCCTTGGTGGCGAGCAGAGCCGAGATCGGCTGGTTGGGGTCGGCTTCAAAGCTGCCGTAGAGTGGATAGGCGTCATCAACCGCCTTGACCTCGACCAATGCCTGGTCGGAGCCATCGGGCAGGCGGGACATCGAGCGCAGATTGGTTGAGCGTGAGAGCTTGCCGAGGCCTTGCAGAAAGGCCAGTTCCTCAGGCGTTGCCTCGCGATTGCGCAATTCGAAACGAACGTCACCCGCCAGCAGCGATTGTCCCTGCGTCGAGATCGCATCGGTGATCGAGCGCGACACGGAGTTGACGGCGGCAATGGCGCCGGTGCCGAGCGCGATGCAGGCAAGGAAAATGTAAAAGCCGCCAAGGCCACCGCGCAGTTCGCGCAAGGCAAGACGGAAGGCGAGTGACAGTCGCATTCGTGCCGCACTCGTCATGCGATGGCCGCCTGATTGACGCGTGGCTGAGCGCTGTCATTCTCGATTTCACCGGAGCGGACGCGAATCTGGCGCGAGCAGCGTGCGGCAAGTGCCGGATCGTGTGTGACAAGGAGCATGGTCGTGCCGCGCTCGGCCTGCTGGGCGAACAGCAGGTCGGCGATCTGGCGCCCGGTATCGGTGTCGAGATTGCCTGTCGGTTCGTCGGCGATGAGAACGGCGGGCGAAGGCGCAAGGGCGCGGGCGATCGCCACGCGCTGCTGCTCGCCGCCGGACAACTGGCCGGGATAGTGATTGAGCCGCTCGCCCAGCCCCACGGCTTCGAGCTCGCGCCGGGCGATATCGAAGGCGTCCCTGGTATTGGCAAGCTCCAGTGGAACCGCGACGTTTTCCAGCGCCGTCATATTGGCGATGAGGTGGAAAGACTGGAAGACAATGCCGATGTTACGGCCGCGGAAATCGGCGATGCGATCTTCGCTCAGGCTGTGCAGCGGCGTATCGCTGATCAGAAGTTCGCCGCTATCGAGCTTCTCGAGGCCGGCCAGCACCATCAGCAGCGTCGACTTGCCGGAGCCGGAGGGACCGACGATTCCGACCGCCTCACCCTCCATGATGGTGAGGTCGATATCCTTCAGCACATGGACTGACGCGGCAGCATTGCCGAGCGTCAAATCCGCCTTCTTCAGCTCGATGATGGTTTTTGCCAATGCGAACGCCCTATATATCAGTGAGCATCAGAGATAATGGCGGGCGCGATTTGGCCCGAGCAGCGAATTTAGGGAATGGATCATGAGTTTTAAAGTTGCTGCGTTTCACTTCGCTGTCATCACTTTCAGTCTTTTGTTTGGCGCGGCGGGCGCCGCCGAGGCCCGAACCATTCAGCTCGTCGGCTTCGGCGACAGTCTGATGGCCGGCTATCAGTTGCCGCCAGGCGATGGCTTTCCCGCCAAACTGGAGGCTGCGCTGAAGGCGAAGGGGTTGGACATGACCGTGGCCGATGCCGGCGTGTCGGGAGATACGACATCCGGCGGGCTTTCGCGCATCGATTGGTCGGTGCCTGACGGCACGGACGGCGTGATCCTGGAGCTTGGCGCCAATGACGCGCTTCGCGGCATTCCGCCTGAGCAGACGGAGAAGAACCTGGAAACGATGATCGAGCGGTTGAAGGAGCGGAAGATCCCGATCTTCCTCGCCGGCATGCTGGCGCCGCCGAACATGGGGCCGGACTATGCCGAGAAATTCAATCCGATCTACAAGCGTCTGGCTGAAAAATACCAGCTTGCGCTCTATCCGTTCTTCCTTGACGGCGTCGCCGCCCAGGCGGATCTACAGCTCGCCGACGGCATGCATCCGAACCCCAGGGGTGTCGATGTCATGGTCGAGCGTATCTTACCGGCCGTTATCAAGTTTGTAGGGATGATTGACGCAGGTGCGAAATAGATGCTTGCACCGACTGCAAATGCGTGATTCCCTGCTTATACCTGCAAGAGATTCGGGGAGTGCTCGTCATGCCGAGACTTTTTACCGCCCTCGAAATTCCGCGCAACGCGGCCATGAGCTTGTCATTGTTGCGCGGTGGTCTCCCGGGAGCCAGGTGGATCGACGTTGAAAATTATCACATCACTTTGCGCTTCATCGGCGATGTCGATGGCCGCACGGCGGATGAGATCGTCGACCGGCTGGACCGGATAGATCGCCCTGAGTTCCAGCTGCGGCTGGAGGGCATCGGTTCCTTCGGTTCCAAAAAGCCGCATTCGGTTTGGGCCGGGGTCTCGCAGTCACCGGATATGTTCGCGCTGCAAGGCGAGATCGAGCGCATCTGCCAGCGTATCGGCCTGCAGCCCGATCCTCGCAAGTTCACGCCGCACGTCACGCTCGCCAGGCTGAAATCCTCGCGGGTTGACGATGTCGTGCACTATCTCTCCGGCCGCGGCAATTTCTATACCCAGCCATTCACGGTCGGACGGTTCGTGCTTCTGTCCTCTCGCGAATCGGTTGGCGGCGGCCCGTATCTCACAGAAGAGATATTCCCGCTTCACGAGTCCCGCAGCGCTTTCCCGGCCTTGGGCAACAGTGCGCTGCAGCCAGCCAAGAGCATGGTGTAGACGGCCTCGAAATCCTCGCGGCTGCCGTAATAGGGATCGGGAATATCCCTGTTGCTGCCGAGCGCTAAGGCATTGAAGAGGTATAGCCTGCCGAGTGCGTCGGCGGGCGCTACCTTGCGCAAGTTCTTCAAATTGTCTTGATCCATTGCCAGGATCAGATCGAATCTGCCGAAATCGTCTGATGCGATGCGGCGGGCGCGTTGGTTGGAAATATCCACGCCGTGTCCGGCCGCAACGGCGATCGAGCGGCGGTCGGGGGGCTCGCCCTGATGCCAGCCGCCGGTGCCGGCAGAATCGATCTCAAATTCCGATGAGCGGCCGGCCTGCTCCACCAGATGCCGGAAGATGCCTTCGGCAAGGGGCGAGCGGCAGATATTGCCGGCGCAGACGAAAAGTACCCTATGGCGATCCATGCTATTTTTCGTCCGGAATTGCGTGAAACGATAAAGCCGAGCGGTTCGGATATTCCAAGAGGAGTGAACCGCTCCAGAGAGGAGTGATCTATCATGAAATACGAGAAGCTGAACCCGGCAGCAATCGAAGAAAATCTTGCCGAGCTTTCAGGCTGGGCGCTTGCGGCCGATGGCCTTTCCATTTCGAAGACCTTCAAGTTCCGCAGCTTCGTCGAGGCCTTCGGTTTCATGACCGAGGCTGCACTCGTGGCGGAGAAGTTCAATCATCACCCCGAATGGTTCAACGTCTATTCCCGCGTCGAAGTGAAGCTGACGACGCATGACGTCGGTGGCTTGACCGACCACGACATCAAGATGGCGAAGGCGATGGAGAGGGCGGCTCTGCGCCGGCTCGATTGAATCGGGATCTACGATCACCATATGTTTACACGGTCCGGGCGACCGGCACGAGTAGAGGTAAATGGAATGGATGACATCAAGTACGGTGAAATCCTGATGCCTGGTGATGAAGAGACCCAGAAGAAGCAGGAAAAATCGGTGCGCAGCAAATTCTGGCCGACCTTGCGAAAGGCGGCTCGTCACATCCCTTTTTCGCGCGATGTCGTGGCCGCTTTCTATTGCGCGCTCGACCCGCAGACGCCGACCCGCGTGCGCGGCATATTGCTGGCGGCGCTCGGCTACTTCGTCATGCCGGTCGACATCATCCCCGATTTTTTCGCCGTCATCGGCTACACGGACGATGTGGCCGTGCTGACGCTCGCCTTCAGCATGATCAGGGGCCATATCCGCCAGGAGCATTACGATGCCGCCGACCGGGCTTTGGAGAGCGAGCCGGAGGCAATGAAGACGGCTTGATGGCCGCTTTATGGGGGCGTTCTGATTCCTCTCGGGTTTCCAGACCTTTATGAGGCCTCCCTGATTTTAGCGAGGTCAAATTCTTGCCCGAATCTTTCTGTCTTAAATCTGACCTGTAGGGTGGTACTTCATCATCCGGGTTTTCCAACTCCTTCTGATGCGTTTCAAACTCCGTTCAATACCTGGATTGAAATGGAACGGAGCCGAGAGAGGTCAGCGCTCCGTTGACGGTTTGGTAACCTGAATAAAGTCAAAATAGGGCAGCTCACGAGCATAGGCGTGCGTCAATCGAATCGCCATGAGCTCTGGACCGCACAAAATCGGCAGGAAAACATGTTTGTAAAAAGCTTCGCAATCGCCCTCTCGCTCGTTCTGGCCGGCACCGGCATCGCGTCCGCGCAGACCAAGAAGCCGAAGCAGACGCAGGCAGCTGCAGCAGCCCCCACGGCTCCCACGCCTATCCAGCAGTTCGACGCCTGGGGCGCCTACTCCTACCAGTCTGCCGGCGGCAAGGTCTGCTATGTTCTCTCCGTGCCGACGGTAAAGTCGCCGCCTTCGGGCATCGACCATGGCGATAACTTCTTCATCGTCTCGCAGCGTCCGGGCCAGAACATTTCCTATGAGCCACAGGCGATGATGGGATATCCGCTGAAGGAGAACTCCAAGGTCAACGTCGTCATCGACAACAAGACCTTTGTGATGTTCACCAAGGACAAGGGCGCCTGGGTCGAAAATGCGGCACAGGAGCCAGCGCTGGTAGCGGCGCTGAAATCGGGCCATTCCCTGAAGGTAACGGCGACTTCGAAGAAGGGTACGGCGACGTCCTACACCTATTCGCTGAAGGGTGTGAGCGCTGCTCTCAAGAAGATCGAAGGCTGCAAGTAAGATCGGGTATCGGCGGATCACGATAATGTGATCTTCCTGTGGCCGCGACCGCAATGAATAAGGCCGGTCATGTCGACCGGCCTTTCGCTTTTGAGGCCAACCTTTGCTTTTGAGGGAAAGGGATGACGCGAGCGGAAAATAATGCTAAAGGCCGCGCCAACAGCAGGTGTCCGGCAGACAGCTTGAAGATAGCTTGCCCGGCCGCCGCATGAATCTTCAGATTTCCGTGCCTTGCCCGCATCCGCAGCTTTCGTCAGCTTTTGCGGCATCGCCGATATGAACCGTTGGAACGATCCTATGTCCGCCACTGATGTCATAACCCCCTCAAAGCTCAAGCCGATGCCCGTGTCGCAGCCGGTCGAGCTTGCGCCAAAACCGTCGCTGATCGGCCTGACGCGTGAGGAAATGGCGGCTGCGCTCAAGGAAAAGGGCGTTGCCGACAAGCAGATCAAGATGCGCGTCAGCCAGCTCTGGAACTGGATCTATGTGCGCGGCGTCTCGGATTTCGACGCCATGGCAAATGTCTCGAAGGACATGCGCGAGATGCTGAAGACGCATTTCACCATTGCGCGTCCCGAGATCGTCGAGGAACAGGTCTCCAACGACGGCACCCGCAAATGGCTTCTGCGCTATCCGCCGCGCGGCGCCGGCCGTCCCGTCGAGGTCGAGACCGTCTACATTCCGGAAGAGGGCCGCGGTACGCTCTGCATTTCCAGTCAGGTCGGCTGTTCACTCACCTGTTCCTTCTGTCACACCGGCACGCAGCGGCTCGTGCGCAACCTGACGGCCGAAGAGATCCTGTCGCAGCTGCTTCTGGCGCGCGACCGCCTCGGCGATTTTCCGGATCGTGAAGCGCCGCAGGGCACGATCATGCCGGCTGAGGGACGCAAGGTCAGCAATATCGTCATGATGGGCATGGGCGAGCCGCTCTATAATTTCGACAGCGTCAAGACGGCGCTCTTGATCGCATCCGATGGTGACGGCCTGTCGCTTTCGAAGCGCCGCATCACCCTTTCGACCTCGGGCGTCGTGCCGGAAATCTATCGCACCGGCGATGAGATCGGCGTCATGCTGGCGATCTCGCTGCATGCCGTCAGGGACGACCTGCGCGACATGCTGGTGCCGATCAACAAGAAGTATCCTCTGAAAGAGCTGATGGACGCCTGCCGCGCCTATCCCGGCCTTTCGAACGCGCGGCGCATTACCTTCGAATATGTGATGCTGAAGGGCGTCAACGACAGCCTCGAGGATGCCAAGGGGCTGATCCAGCTCCTGAAGGGCGTTCCGGCCAAGATCAACCTCATCCCCTTCAATCCCTGGCCCGGCACGAATTACCAGTGTTCCGACTGGGAGCAGATCGAAAAGTTCGCCGATTTCATCAATTCGGCAGGTTACGCCTCGCCGATCCGCACGCCGCGCGGCCGCGACATTCTTGCCGCCTGCGGCCAGCTGAAGTCCGAATCCGAGCGCATGCGCAAGACCGAACGCCTGGCGTTCGAAGCGATGATGATCGCCAATCACGGCGAGGACTGAGATCGATGCTCGTCAGACTGCGCAGGCCGATCAGGCTCCTCTGGGGCTATCTCGCCGCTTGCGTCCTGATGGGCTTCGTGCTCGCCTGCGTTGCCGCATGGACGATGCCGGAGACGGCCGCACCTGAGGTTTTCGCCCTGACGATCGCGCTGACCAAGCTTGCCATGATCGTCAGTGTCCTTCCATCGATCGTCGTTATCCCGATTCTGGAATGGCTGGGAATGCGCCGCTGGTACGGCTACGCGATCTATGGGGCCGTCCTATCGGCTGTGGCGTCCGTCCTGATTTCAGGCGGCATCGAGCGGCCGCAGCCTCTCAATCTCATCACCATCGCGATCTGCTTCGCCTTCCTGGGAGCCGCAAGCGCCACCGTCTATTGGTGGATCGCGGGTCGGTTCGCCGGACGTGGCGCCGTTCTCAGCGAGACTGAGTGAAGAAGATTTTGACCGCGAAGATCGAGAACACGCCGGCAAAGGCATAGTCGAGGCCGCGCATCACGCCACGGTTGCGCTGCAGCCAGGACGACAGGCCGTCAGCGGCAAGAACAACGAGCGCGTTCACCGGCATGCCTATAACGATGAAGAAGAAGCCGAGGAACAGCAGCTTGTGCGTGACGGCGGGATCGCCTGATGTAACGAACTGCGGCAGGAAGGTCATGAAGAAGATGATGACCTTGGGGTTCAGCAGATTGACCCAGAAGCCGTTGGAGATGTTGGCGAGCGGCGTTCCGGCGACGGCATCGACCTTCTTGACCGAAAGGCTTGAGCCGAAGCGGATCGCCTGGATCGCCAGCCACAGCAAATAGGCGGCGCCACCGGTCTTCAGGATCGTGAAGGCAATGGGCGAGGCCGTAATCAGCGCCGAGATACCGAAAGCCACCAGGCAGGTGTGGACGACAACGCCGAGCGTGGTGCCGAGCACGACGAAAAGCGCTGCTTTTTTGCCTTGCACCAGCGCGCGGCTGATCGACAGCGTCATGTCGGGGCCAGGCGTCATCGCCAACAGCAGGCTCGCTGCGGAAAAGGCAAGAAGGGCCGGCAGGCTGGGTATGAAGTCCACGAGAATGCTCCGAAAGCCGGAAGGGGGTGGCTTTTTCTATCCGGCTTTCGGTGGATTGCAAATCAATCCTTCTTTTCGAGGAATGCCTTGAATTGATCGGCATAATCCGGATGCCAGCGCGATAGCGGCGGCCGGTTCTCGACGATATCGCCGGCTGCCCAGAGCATACGGCGTTCGTCGACAGGGCGGGCGACGTCATTATCCGGGCAGAGGATATAGAAATCGCCGCGCTTCAGGCTTTCTACCATGAAGTCGACCGTCTGTTCCGGCGTCCAGGCGCCGGCGGGCTTTTCCGTGCGCTCGCCCTTGGTGAGGCCCGTGAAGACGAAGCCGGGAATGAGAAGGTGGGCCGAAATCTTGGCACCTTCAGTGTTGCGCAACTCGTGCTCTAGCGCTTCGGTGAAGACCTTCACGCCGGCCTTGGAGACATTGTAGGCGGGGTTGCCGGGAGGCGTGGTGATGCCCTGCTTCGAACCGGTGTTGATGATGACGCCTGCTTCGCCATGGGCAATCATGCCAGGCCCGAAGACGCGCGTACCGTTGATGACGCCGAGCAGATTGACGCCGAGAATGGCGTCCCAGCCGGACTGATCGCTGAAGATCGAGGTTTCCGGGCCGATGCCGGCATTGTTCATCAGCACGTGCACGCGGCCGAAGCGCTGCAGAACCGTGCGCTCCAATGCTTCCAGCGCTTGCCTGCTGGCGACATCGGTCTCGACGGCCAGCACATGCTCTTCGCCTGTGATCGTCTTAAGTTCGGCGGCGGCCTGCGCCAGCCGATCGCCTCCGAGGTCGGCAATGGCGACGCTCATGCCGAGCGAGGCGAAGTATTTGGCGGCGGCAAAGCCGATGCCGGACGCGGCGCCGGTGATGACGGCAACATTGGATTTCCTGAAAATGGCTTGAATATCGGTCAAAGACGTGCCCTCCGAGGCATAGCTTGCTCGCCGTCGAATATGGGGCTTTCCGAAGGCGAGTCAAACACATGCCGCATCCCCATGCAGCGCTCCACCCTGCTTCCCCTTGCGCCTCACGATAATCTCGCTAAAAGTTCCGCGATACAGGTTTGCGGGCCTCTCCCCTGGCTCGCCTTGAAACGGAACTCATCATGGCATCACATAAAGACGTGAAGAAAGTCGTTCTCGCCTATTCCGGCGGTCTCGACACCTCGATTATCCTGAAGTGGCTGCAGACCGAGCTTGGCGCCGAAGTCGTGACCTTCACCGCCGATCTCGGCCAGGGTGAAGAGCTGGAGCCGGCGCGCAAGAAGGCCGAATTGCTCGGCATCAAGGAAATCTACATCGAGGACGTGCGCGAGGAATTCGTGCGCGATTTCGTCTTCCCGATGTTCCGTGCCAACGCCGTCTACGAAGGCGTCTATCTGCTCGGCACCTCGATCGCTCGCCCGCTGATCTCCAAGCACCTGATCGAGATCGCCAAGAAGACCGGCGCCGACGCCATCGCGCACGGCGCGACCGGCAAGGGCAACGACCAGGTTCGCTTCGAGCTTTCGGCCTATGCCTTGAACCCGGATATCAAGATCATCGCTCCGTGGCGCGACTGGTCGTTCAAGAGCCGTACCGATCTGCTCGAATTCGCCGAGAAACATCAGATCCCGGTTGCCAAGGACAAGAAGGGCGAAGCGCCGTTCTCCGTCGACGCCAATCTGCTGCACTCCTCCTCCGAAGGTAAGGTTCTGGAAGATCCGGCCCAGGAAGCACCGGAATATGTGCATATGCGCACCATTTCCCCGGAAGCTGCGCCCGACAAGGCCACGATCATCAAGGTCGGCTTTGAAAAGGGCGACGCCGTTTCGATCAACGGTCAGCGCCTGAGCCCGGCAACGCTGCTTGCGAAGCTGAACGAATATGGACGCGACAATGGCATCGGCCGTCTCGACCTCGTCGAGAACCGCTTCGTTGGCATGAAGTCGCGCGGCGTCTACGAGACCCCCGGCGGCACGATCTTGCTCGCGGCACACCGCGCCATCGAATCCATCACGCTCGATCGCGGTGCCGCGCACCTCAAGGACGAGCTGATGCCGCGTTACGCAGAGCTCATCTATTACGGCTTCTGGTTCTCGCCGGAGCGCGAAATGCTGCAGGCGCTGATCGACAAGAGCCAGGAGCATGTCGAAGGCGAAGTGACGCTGAAGCTCTACAAGGGCAATGTCATGACCATCGGCCGCGAAAGCCCGAAGTCGCTCTATTCCGACAAACTGGTGACGTTCGAAGACGACCAGGGCGCCTACGATCAGAAGGATGCGGCCGGCTTCATCAAGCTGAATGCACTGCGTCTGCGCACGCTCGGCAAGCGCAACCTGTCGAAGTAAGCATCATTGAAAAGAAGAAACCCGCCTCCGGCGACCGGAGGCGGGTTTTTCTTTGCCGAAGCTGGAGCGTTTCTGCTTTTCATTGAATCGCGAAAACGCTCAATCTTGTTGTGTTTACGCATTCCGGACGGAAAACCGCTGTGCACTTTTCCTGGAAATGCTCCAGGGAGGCTGTTGGCGTTTAATCCACCGGCCTCAGTTCGCGTTCGATCTCCGCTGGCAACTCGACCTTCTGCAGGTTGCTGCGGAATGCACAGAGCGCATCATGCAACTGCATTTGCAGTCCTTGATCGAACCCCTGCGTCGCATTGCGCTCGACCTCGCAGACCTCTCTGTCGATCTGCTTCAGCTTGGCTTCGGCCGAGTCTGAAAGCACAATCCTCTTGGCGCGACGGTCGAGCGGATCGGGCTGGCGTTCGATCAGGCCTCGTGCCTGCAACTTGTCCAGAAAGGCGCTGACCGTCATTGGCTCCAGCCCCATTCTGGAAGCGATGTCGAGTTGGCGACTGCCGTTGATGGCGGCGACCTGCATCAAGGTTCTTGCTTCGCCCGCCGTCAGGCCGAGGCCAGCGACGAGGATGCGTCGCTCGAAGGCCGTCCTGATCAAACGGGCGCAATCGCTCACAAGAAAAGCGAGCGAATCCGTATTAATCCTGCTGTTCATAAGCGTTTCCCTACCTACGCTTTTCATTTCTGGGGCCCCACGACGTTCATATTGGTTTACACCCATGAACACAACGTCTTCTTCAGTCATAAAGCGAACGGCAACTTGACCCGGTTCAGGATATCGCTAGTCTTCTACGATCAGCAGTAGGGATTCCCCCGGTCATGACGCAATCGCTTGTTGTCGGCGCTTTTCTGGCGGCGCTGTTCTATGTGCTGATTCCCGGACCTGCTTTTCTGGCGCTGCTCGGCATCGGAGCGGGGCAGGGACGCAAGGCTGGCGCCTTCTTCGTCAGCGGCCATCTGTTGGGCGATCTCGTCTGGTCGACGCTCGCCTTGGTCGCCATCGTCGGCGCCAAAACCATCGGCACATTCGTCTTCGACCTGCTCGGATTGCTATGCGGTTTCTATCTCGCCTGGATCGGCTGGAATGCCGTGACCGCCAAGCCGAAGGGCGACGGCCAAGCGCTCATCAATGTTGATCGTCCGTTCCGCCGCGGTCTCATCTTTGGCGTCACCAATCCGAAAGGATATCCCGTTGCGCTGGCCACGTTCACTGCGCTCGTCGCAGGCTCTGCCGGCGCATTGACGTTCAGCGCGCTGCCGCTGTTGCTGACGGTTTCCTTCGCCGGCTTCATAACGGCCGATGTCATTCTCGTCAGCATCATCGGAGCGAGCGCCGTGCGGCGTTTCTATCGCGCGCATGAGCGGCTGATCGTGCGCTGTTCGGGTGTGCTCTTCATGGGCTTTGCGGTGCAGGCGCTCTGGCACGCGACGCCCGGCCTGCTCGGCTGGCGCAAGGCCTGATCTTCCCACAGCGTCGGTCCGAAAATCGGAATCGATTTTCGGACCGACGCGTAGTTTCAAAGAGATAGAGCGTCTTTGCGTTTCCGAAAGGAAGCACGACGCTCGAATGAATTTGTTTCGTCCCGCCATACCAATTCGGCGGGGGTGGCCTTATATCGTGCTTCGATCAGATGTCTGTCGAAAGGATGCCTCGCATGTCTTCCCTTACCGCCGTCAATCCCGCGCTTATCGAATGGACCGGACATCAGGGCTTGCCGCGCTTCGACGCGGTGAAAGATTCGGATTTTGCCGTCGCTTTCGACGCGGCGCTTGCGGCGCATGAGGCGGAAATCGATGTGATTGCCGGTCAGAGCGAGGTTCCGACCTTCGCCAATACCGTGACCGCGCTCGAACTTGCCGGCGATGAACTCTCGCGCATTTCGGCGCTGTTCTGGAACAAGGCCGGTGCCCACACCAACGATACCATCCAGGCGCTGGAGCGCGAGATCGCGCCGAAGATGGCGCGGCATTATTCGAAGATCGGCACAAATGCCGCGCTGTTTGCGCGCATCGATACGCTTTGGGAAGGTCGTGACAAGCTTGGCCTGACGCTGGAAGAGACCCGTGTGCTCGAGCGGCATTGGAAGGGTTTCGTGAAAGCCGGTGCCAAGCTCCCGAAGGCGGAGCAGGAGCGTCTTTCTGGAATCAACGAGAAGCTCGCCGGTCTCGGTGCGCAGTTCGGCCAGAACGTGCTTGCCGATGAAAAGAGCTGGGCGCTTCTGCTGTCTGAAGAAGCTGATCTCGCCGGGCTTCCGGACTATCTGCGTGACGCGATGGCCGCCGCAGCGCGCGAGCGCGGCGAAGAGGGCAAATATGCCGTTACCTTGTCACGTTCGATCATCGAGCCGTTTCTGACCTCATCGGAGCGCCGCGATCTGCGCGAACAGGCTTTCAACGCCTGGGTGGCGCGCGGTGCCAATGGCGGCAAGACGGACAATCGCGAGATCATCCGTGAGACGCTGGCCTTGAGAGCCGAGAAAGCCAAGCTGCTCGGCTACGGCAACTTCGCGGAGCTGAAGCTCGACAACACCATGGCGAAGACGCCGACGGCCGTGAACGAGCTGCTTAGGGCCGTGTGGTCGAGGGCGGCGGCTCGCGCCGGCGAAGAGGAAAAGGATATTGCCGCACTGATCACAGAGGAGGGCCGCAATCACGAGGTCATGCCTTGGGACTGGCGGCACTACGCCGAGAAAATCCGGACGCGGAAGTTCGATTTCTCCGAAACGGAGCTGAAGCCCTATCTGCAGCTCGAAAAGATCATCGCTGCCTGCTTCGATGTTGCCGCCCGCCTGTTCGGCATCAAGGCTGTCGAGCAGAAGGGCGTCCCCGCCTATCATCCCGATGTGCGCGTCTTCGAAATCCGCGACGGCTCCGACAAGCTCGTTGCGCTGTTCCTCGGTGACTACTTCGCCCGCAGCTCGAAGCGCTCCGGCGCCTGGATGAGCTCGTTCCAGTCGCAGCACAAGCTGCCGCTCAAGAACGATCAGGTCGGCGAACTGCCGATCATCTATAATGTCTGCAATTTCGCCAAGCCGGCGGAGGGCAAGCCGGCGCTGCTGTCGCTCGACGATGCGCGCACGCTGTTCCACGAGTTCGGCCATGCCCTGCACGGCATGCTTTCCAATGTCACCTATCCCTCGGTATCCGGCACCGGCGTTTCCCGCGATTTCGTCGAACTGCCGTCGCAGCTCTATGAGCACTGGCTGACGGTGCCGGCCATTCTCAAGGAGTATGCCGTTCATTACGAGACCGGCGCGCCGATCCCGCAGGCGCTGCTGGACAAGGTGCTGGCGGCCCGAACCTTCAATGCCGGCTTCAACACGGTCGAGTTTACGTCCTCGGCGCTGGTCGATATGGCGTTCCATACCCGCGACGCGGTGGAGGATCCGATGGCGGTGCAGGCGGAAGTGCTTAATGAGATCGGCATGCCGAAGGCGATCGTCATGCGTCATGCGACGCCGCACTTCCAGCATGTGTTCTCCGGCGACGGCTATTCGGCCGGTTATTATTCCTACATGTGGTCGGAAGTGCTCGATGCCGACGCATTCGCCGCTTTCGAGGAAACCGGCGATGCTTTCAATCCCGACATGGCAGCAAGACTGAAAGGCAACATCTACTCCGTCGGTGGTTCGATCGATCCGGAAGAGACCTACAAGGCCTTCCGCGGCAAACTGCCGAGCCCGGATGCGATGCTGAAGAAGAAAGGGCTGGCGGCCTGATCGGGCTGCCAGACACGAAATCCGGATGGCGGACGCTTTAACTAGAGCTGTCGCGCAAAAGTGCGCAGCGGTTTTGCGACTACGACATGCGTGAAATCAAAGAGCTAAAGCGCGTGAAGCGAATCTTAGAGATCGCGACGCGCTTTAGCGACCGCCGTTCGTTTCGGCTTCTGGCCAAAGCTGCACGAGGTAGCGGTCGTCTCCATCGAGCCCGTCTTCACTGAGGGTATCGATACCGGATATGCACAAGCGCACACCCAGCCGTCCGGCCCTCACAGTAAGGCGCGGGGCGTCCGGTTCGTAATCCGTCAATCCAGCCAAAACAAGCTGGCCGGAAGGGCAGTCGAACGTGGCTTCAGTCACATGCTGGTAGGCGTCGAGGCCAGTTGTCGGGCGTTGATCGTGCCATTCAACGTGTACCGGCACGGTGGTATTGCGCGCCGTATGAAGAATGATCGCATTGGGGCCGACAGCGAGGCGGCGTGCTATCGCGTCTTCCGTATAGTCGTCAGGCAGGTCCGGATGGGCTTCGTCGCGCAGATATATTTGGAAGTAATCGGCAAAGAGATCGCCCTGGTACAGGATCTTGGACATGTGCGCCTCTGAGAGGTGGCGGTTGCTTTCGAGCGGAGTGAAGTTGGCATACCTGTCGCCCGAAGGCCAGCTTGCCGCCGCTTGATGTGGCCGCGTTCTGCCTAAATCGGTGTGACCGTGACGATCAGGAATTGCGCGAAAGCGCGGCTAAAAGCTCGGCTAGTTGATCGGCCTGTGCGTCATCCAGCTTGTTGCCGAGGTGACGCTGAAGTGCCGAGGCATAGACGGTCCATGCGCGCTTTCGCATACCAACCCCTGCCTCCGTGATGACGACCCAGCGGCCGCGGCCATCCTCCGAAAACATCTCGCGGCGGACAAAAGCGGCTTTCTCCATCCGGTCAAGCAGGCGGGAGAGGTTATGTTGCGCGAGAAGCGTGCGTTCTTCGATCTCGTAGGGGCGAAGTTTGCCGCCTGCGGCCCGCTCCAGCTCCAGCAGCACATCATACCATCCCAGTGGCGGCAGGCCCGCCGTCTTCAGGTCCTGCTCGATCGCCGCGAGGACGATCTGTTGAGTGCGCATGAGGCGTATCCACGCTCGCGTGATCGCGGGCGAAGGCTGCGGGGTTTCGGCATCTGAATGATCGGACATAGATGCAATTACATTTATATTGACCGAGATGGCAAGTGTCGATATAGATGCAATTACATCTATATCGAGCGAAGGCTTCAGGAGATCCGATTATGTCTGACGCAAAACTGATCCTTATCAGCCATCATCTCTGCCCCTACGTTCAGCGGGCAGCCATCACGCTTGTCGAAAAGGGTACGCCGTTCGAGATCCGCTATGTCGATCTGTCGGCCAAGCCCGATTGGTTTCTGGCCATTTCCCCGCTCGGCAAGGTGCCTCTTCTGATCGTGCGACAGGATGATGGGGTGGAAGCGGTCTTGTTCGAGAGCGCCGTCATCTGCGAGTATCTTGAGGAAACCCAATCCGGCGCTAAGCTCCATCCGGCCGATCCGCTCGCACGCGCTCGCCATCGCGGCTGGATCGAGTTCGGCTCTTCCATTCTTTCGGACCTGTGGGGATTCGAAACAGCCAAGGACGAAGAAATCTACGAAACCAAGCGCAAGGCGCTGATCGAGAAGTTTGCTCGTGTCGAGGCGGAATTGAAACATGGTCCGTTTTTCGCGGGCGAGGCGTTCAGCCTGGTCGATGCGGTCTTTGCGCCGATCTTCCGTTACTTCGACGTGTTCGACACCATCACGCCGACCGGCGTTTTCGATGGGCTGCCGCGTGTCAAAGCATGGCGCTCGGAGTTGGCATCGCGGCAAAGCGTGCGAGACGCGGTGACGTACGACTATCCCGAGCGCCTCAAAGCCTTTCTGCTGAAACATGATGCGTTCCTGCTGAAACATGCCGCCTGACGGATTAGCGCAAATCCCGATCGAGGCGATGGCATGCATCTGAATTGACGATGCGACCGGGGAGAGTTTGGCTGTCTGGGCGCGTGAGGCTGATGCGTTCTTGAGGCGGGAAATGCAGGCTTTCCGCTGCTTTCTTGCCTCCCCCCTTTCGCATTCGCGAAAAAAAGGGTATGAGCGCGCCAAATGCAATTGGCGTGTTCACTACACACTGCGCCCCAGCCTCAGAGATAAAGACATATGGCACTTCGCAACATCGCGATCATCGCGCACGTTGACCATGGGAAAACCACCCTCGTCGACGAGCTCCTGAAGCAGTCCGGCTCCTTCCGCGAGAACCAGCGCACCGTTGAGCGCATGATGGATTCCAACGATCTGGAAAAAGAGCGTGGCATCACCATTCTGGCCAAGGCGACTTCGGTCGTCTGGAAGGGCGTTCGCGTCAACATCGTCGACACGCCCGGCCACGCCGACTTCGGCGGCGAAGTCGAGCGCATCCTGTCGATGGTCGATGGCGCCATCGTGCTGGTCGACTCCTCGGAAGGCCCGATGCCGCAGACCAAGTTCGTGGTCGGCAAGGCGCTGAAGGTTGGCCTTCGTCCGATCGTCGCGATCAACAAGATCGACCGTCCGGATGCTCGCCACGAAGAAGTCATCAACGAAGTCTTCGATCTCTTTGCAGCGCTCGACGCCACCGACGAGCAGCTCGATTTCCCGATCCTCTACGGCTCTGGCCGCGCCGGCTGGATGAACTATTCGCCGGATGGCCCGGTTGAGGATGGCCTTGGCCCGCTTCTCGACCTCGTGCTGAAGCATGTGCCGGAGCCGAGTGTCGGCGAAGAAGACGGCGCGTTCCGCATGATCGGCACGCTGCTCGAATCCAATCCCTTCCTTGGTCGCGTCATCACTGGCCGCATTCATTCCGGCTCGATCAAGCCGAACCAGGCCGTCAAGGTTCTGGGCCAGGATGGCAAGCTGATCGAATCCGGCCGTATTTCCAAGATTCTCGCCTTCCGCGGTATCGAGCGCACGCCGATCGAAGAAGCCCATGCAGGCGACATCGTTGCCATCGCCGGCCTGTCCAAGGGCACCGTCGCCGATACATTCTGCGATCCGTCCGTCACCGAGGCGCTGCACGCCCAGCCGATCGATCCGCCGACCGTCACCATGTCGTTCATCGTTAACGACAGCCCGCTGGCCGGCACCGAAGGCGACAAGGTTACCTCGCGCGTCATTCGCGACCGCCTGTTCAAGGAAGCCGAAGGCAACGTTGCGCTGAAGATCGAAGAAGCCGAAGGCAAGGATTCGTTCTGGTCTCCGGCCGCGGCGAATTGCAGCTCGCCGTTCTGATCGAAACCATGCGCCGCGAAGGCTTCGAGCTTGCCGTATCGCGTCCGCGCGTCGTCATGCACAAGGATGAAGCCACCGGCCTGATGCTGGAGCCGATCGAAGAAGTCGTCATCGACGTCGACGAAGAGCATTCCGGTGTCGTTGTCCAGAAGATGTCGGAGCGCAAGGCCGAAATGGTCGAGCTTCGCCCGTCCGGCGGCAATCGCCTACGCCTGAAGTTCTTCGCGCCGACCCGCGGTCTCATCGGCTATCAGTCGGAACTGCTGACGGATACCCGCGGCACGGCCATCATGAACCGCTTGTTCCATGACTATCAGCCCTTCAAGGGCGCGATCGGCGGCCGCACCAACGGTGTCCTGCTCTCCAACGCTTCGGGCGAAGCCGTCGCCTACGCGATGTTCAACCTGGAAGACCGCGGTCCGATGATCATCGAACCGGGCGAAAAGGTCTATGCCGGCATGATCATCGGCATTCACTCCCGCGACAACGACCTTGAAGTCAACGTGCTCAAGGGTAAGCAGCTGACCAACATCCGCGCCGCCGGCAAGGATGAAGCCGTGAAGCTGACCCCGCCGATCCGCATGACGCTCGACCGCGCGCTTTCCTGGATCCAGGACGACGAGCTGATGGAAGTCACGCCGAAGTCGATTCGCCTGCGCAAGATGTATCTCGACCCGAACGAGCGCAAGCGCTTCGAAAAGTCGCGTAGCGCGTAACGGCAAAGACTGTATCGCCTAGAATCATCCAGCCCCGGCCATCGCGCCGGGGTTTTTATTTGTGTGTTCGGTTTTTGAGCCCTTGTCCTAGAGGTTAAAAAGTCGTTAATTTTTGGTAATGATCCACGGATAAAGCCTGTGGGCAAGTTTGCCATCTTTATGAATGAGGATGGTTAATTCGGGCTCGCGAGACCAAAGTAGACGTTATGAAGACGTTGTCGATCGATGTTCGGCGGGCAGAACCCCATGATGCCCGGGCCATTTCGGAGGTGCACCGCCAGGCGTGGCAGTACACCTATGCCGGCATCATTCCGCATCGCGCGCTTGGCCAGATGATCGAACGTCGCGGCGAGGCCTGGTGGCGCAAGGCGACCAGCGGGCCTGCCACGCTGCTCGTTCTGGATGTTGCTGGCGAGATCGCCGGCTATGCGACGCTCGGCCTCAACCGTGCGCGTGCTCTCCCGCAGGAGGGCGAGATCTACGAGCTTTACCTGCGCCCGCAATATCAGGGACTGGGCTTGGGCCGCATGCTGTTCGGCGAAGCTCGCCGGCTGCTTAAGTCGCTCGGCTGCAAGGGGCTGGTGGTCTGGTGCCTCGAGGAAAATGAGAACGCCTACCGCTTCTATCGCGGCCAGGGCGGCGCCGATTTCTGCGAAGGCATCGAGACCTTCGATCACAGACAGCTGAAAAAGATTGGTTTCGTCTGGCCGTGAGCGGCAACTAAATCCGCCGGTTTTCCGATGTGTTGTTGCGTTGCGGCATGAATCCTATTATTTGGCTGGCGGCAACCATCCTTATTAGGGGACACGCATGCGCATCGACGCGATTTCCATTGGCAAGAACCCGCCCGAAGACGTCAACGTCATCGTTGAAGTGCCGGTCGGCGGTCATCCGATCAAGTATGAAATGGACAAGGACGCCGGTACGCTGGTCGTCGACCGTTTCCTCTATACGCCGATGACCTACCCGGGCAATTACGGCTTCGTTCCTCACACACTCTCCGAAGACGGCGACCCGATTGACGTGCTGATCGCCAGCACCCGTCCGCTCGTTCCCGGCTGCGTCATCAATGTTCGCCCGATCGGCGTGCTGAAGATGGAAGACAATTCCGGCAAGGACGAGAAGATCATCGCCGTTCCCTCGCCGAAGCTGACGCTGCGCTACGAGAAGGTCAAGGAACATACCGACCTGCCGGAAATCACGCTGAAGCAGATCGAGCACTTCTTCGAGCACTACAAGGATCTGGAGCCCGGCAAGTGGGTTAAGATCTATGGCTGGGGTGGCTCCAAGGAAGCAGGCGAGTTGATCGTCGAAGCTATCGAGCGTGCCAAGAAGGCGAAGGCCTGATATCAGCTCTTCGCGATAGCGGTTAATTTCACCATCAGATCCTCCGGTTCGCCCTCGATCCGGAGGATTTTTTTACGCGCAGTTTCACCGCTGAGGAATGCAAGCGAGGATTTTGGGATGCCGAGGCTCTTGGCAAGCAGCGCGATCAGCGCCTTGTTGGCCTTGCCCTTTTCCGGCGCGACGGAGACGCGCGCCTTCAGATAGCTTTCGCCATCGCTGCCCATCTCCACGCCGTCGATCGCGTCACGCCCGCCATTGGGCGTGAGACGCACGGACAGCCGCAGGTGATCCGAAGAGGCCTGCCAGGGCCTGCTCACCGCAGGAACAGCGGAACCAGCGAATTCCACATCAGCGAGCGGATGAAGAAAATCAGCAGAAGCAGGATGACGGGCGAAATGTCGATACCGCCGAGATCGGGCAGGATGCGGCGGATCGGGCGCAATGCCGGTTCGGTGACCGCATAGAGGAAGCTGCCGACGGAGTTGACGAACTGATTGCTCGAATTGATGACGTTGAAAGCATAGAGCCAGGAAAAGATGGCGCTGGCGATCAGCACCCAAGTATAAAGATTCAAAGCCAGATCAATGGTTTGAAATAAGGCGAGCATGTCCGTCTCCATTTCGCGGTTCCGCAAATTATTGTTTGCGCTACGCGTTGTCAATATCGTTTTCTATTTGATTTCATTGATGAATTTTGCCGGCTGGTTCGGTCATCGATTGCCGGGCATCATCCATCCATGGGTGAGAAAACGGGCGCTTGTTGTCCGCAGTATCATTCCACGCGACAATAGATAAGTGGTGTTGACCACAGCACCAAGAATTACGTCCTGCAAAAGCTCAGCGGAATTGAGGCGGGCGCCGAGGCGCCGGGTCCTGTAGTCGCGAGGCGGAGCGCTCGCGATCCTTAATCTGCCCGAAAATCTTGGTTCCGATAGGGTTGCCAGGGCATGCGTAGATTGAGGCAAAAGAGCCTTGACAGCCGCAGGCGGTCTCTGTATCGCGTACCTGTCTAGGTTGGACTAGGCCATTTTCTCAAAATCGTAATATGCGATTCATCGAACGTCGTCTTCTCGCGGATCAAGCACAGGAGCTTGCCGGGAGGGATGCGAATGAGAAGTGTTGGTCTCGGTCTGCCGGTATGCTTGATCGCTGAAATGCGGTGATCAAACAGCTCCTTCAGGCCGTGGCCGAACGGGAGATCAACCGTGACATATGAATTTCAGAAATTCCCTCGTTCGAATATCGTCAGGTTTGCGCCGGCATCGGCTGAAAGCCCGCGTGCGGGCTCATCGTCGACCAAGCTGCGGGAGGCCGCCGGCAACTTGCCGGCTCCCCGGCCGCATCTTTGCGCGCACTGGCACGTCAACTCCGGAACAGGCCGCCTCGAGATGCGATGGCACCTGACGGACGACGAGATAGGATTGCGATGGGTGGTCGCCTCATTTGACAGGCTGATGGGGATGCTGATGCCACGGCGTTTGCGGACCGTCGACGCCATCTGAACGGCCGGCCACCCTCATCAATTCCTTTTGCTGCAGGCCTATCTGCAGCGAACCTCAAGAGGCTCTCTTGGACACGGACATAGTCTGGCTCGTCGCAATCGCTGATCTCAACCGACTGCGGCGAGCTTTCCCAGCGAAAATACCAATATCGAACCCGACCGCGACACGCTGGTTGGGCACGTTGTCGCGCGCCTCCAATCGAGCGTGACGCATTGTGCCCCGCCTTGAAGCGGCAGGAGGCACAATCATGAAAATAATCGACAAGAAGACCGAGTTGAAAGACAGCAGAAGGCTGTCGATGCGGGCGATCATCGAGGCGCAGAACAGCCTCGATGCGACGCTGGCAAACGTCGCAAGCCGGGTCGACGGCATCACATATAAGGAAGCGGGGGAGCGTCTCGTCAGGGATGGCGCCAATGAGGTGGCGCATGACAAGCCGCCGCATGCGATCATCCAATTGCTTCTGGCCTTCAAGAACCCGTTCATCGGCGTATTGCTGTTGCTTGCCGGCATTTCATTCTTCACCGATTACTGGCTACCGCTTCAATCGGGTGACGATCCGGATATTACCGGCGTTACCATCATCGTGACAATGGTGACGATCAGCGCGCTGCTGCGTTTCTGGCAGGAATACAGGTCCGCGAGGGCGGCGGAAGCCTTGAAGGCGATGGTGCGTACCACGGCCACCGTCCTGCGCCGTCATCGCTATGACACCAAGCCGGAACGCATTGAAATCCCCATGCGCGAACTCGTCGCGGGAGATGTCGTCCAGCTCTCGGCGGGCGACATGATCCCGGCCGACGTGCGGCTGATCGAATCCCGCGATCTCTTCGTCAGCCAGGCCGTGCTGACGGGCGAGGCGCTTCCGGTCGAGAAATACGATACGCTCGGCGCCGTTGCGGAGAAATCGGCGATCGCGGTCGTTTCAGACCGTGTCGATCTGCTGGATCTTCCCAATATCTGCTTCATGGGCACGAATGTGGTGAGCGGCACTGCCACGGCGCTTGTAGTTGCCACCGGCCCTCGCACCTATTTCGGGTCTCTTGCCAAGTCTATCGTCGGCACGAGGGCTCAGACCTCGTTCGACCGTGGCGTGAATAGCGTCAGCCTGCTTCTGATCCGCTTCATGCTGGTCATGGTTCCCATCGTCTTCCTGATCAACGGTTTCACAAAGGGCAACTGGATGGATGCCTTCCTGTTTGCCGTGGCCGTCGCGGTGGGGCTGACGCCGGAAATGTTGCCGATGATCGTCTCGTCGAACCTCGCCAAAGGTGCCGTTTCGATGGCCCGGCGCAAGGTCGTGGTGAAGCGTCTCAACGCAGTGCAGAATTTCGGAGCGATGGACATCTTGTGCACCGACAAGACCGGCACGCTGACGCAGGATCGCATCATCCTCGAGCATCATGTCGATGTGAACGGGCGCGTAGATGAAGAGGTTCTTTCGCTGGCCTGGCTGAACAGCCATCATCAGAGCGGCATGCGCAACCTGATGGACCAGGCCGTCGTCCGCTTTGCAACGGAGAAATCCGACATCGCCAAGATGGTTGACTACACGAAAGTCGACGAACTGCCGTTCGACTTTGTGCGTCGTCGTCTGTCGATCATCGTCGAGGGGCGAGACCAGAAGCATCTTCTCGTCTGCAAGGGCGCGGTCGAAGAGATGCTTGCGATCTCGACGCATTATCGCGACGGGCTGGATATCAGGCCCCTCGACGACGAGTGCCGTCGGCAGCTGATGGATCTTTCGCGCACCTATAATGAGGACGGTTTCCGCGTGCTGATCGTCGCGACAAGGGAGATCGGGCTGGAAGAGGAGGCCAAGCGCTACAATAGCAGCGTGGAGAAGAACCTGACCATCCGCGGCTTCCTGACCTTCCTCGACCCGCCCAAGGAATCAGCCGTTTCCGCCATCCACGCCCTCAAGGAACATGGCGTTACCGTCAAGGTCTTGACCGGCGACAATGCCGTCGTGACGGCCAAGATATGCCGGGAGGTTGGGCTCGAGCCGGGGGTGCCGGTCCTGGGCCGTGATCTGGAAAAGATCGGCGAAGAGGAGCTGGCGACGCTGGTGGAATCACGCACGGTGTTTGCCAAGCTGACGCCGCTGCAGAAATCCCGCGTGCTGAAGGCGCTTCAGCAGAATGGCCATACCGTCGGCTTCCTCGGCGATGGCATCAACGACGCGCCGGCATTGAGAGATGCCGACGTTGGCATCTCCGTCGACAGCGGTGCGGATATCGCCAAGGAGTCCGCCGATATCATCCTGCTCGAGAAAAGCCTGATGGTGCTCGAAGAGGGGGTGATCCAGGGCCGCGAGACCTTCGGCAACATCATGAAATACCTCAATATGACGGCAAGCTCCAATTTCGGGAACGTGTTCTCGGTTCTGGTTGCAAGTGCCTTCATTCCCTTCCTGCCGATGCTCGCCATCCAGCTGCTCGTGCAGAACCTGATGTACGATATCTCCCAGCTTTCCCTGCCATGGGATCGGATGGATGAGGAATTCCTGCGCAAGCCACGCAAATGGGATGCCAAGAACATCAGCCGCTTCATGATCTGGATCGGGCCGACCTCGTCCATCTTCGACATAACCACGTTTGCGCTGATGTGGTTCGTCTTCGGTGCAAACTCTGTGGAGCATCAGACGCTCTTCCAGTCGGGATGGTTTATCGAGGGCCTGCTGTCGCAGACACTGGTCGTCCATATGTTGCGGACGCAGAAGATTCCCTTCATCCAGAGCACTGCGGCGCTACCGGTCATGCTCATGACCACATTGGTCATGGCAGTCGGTATCTATGTCCCGTTCTCTCCCTTTGGGACGATCATCGGCCTGCAGCCGCTCCCGTGGTCCTACTTCCCATGGCTCGCCGGCACCTTGCTGAGCTACTGCATCGTCGCCCAGACGGCGAAGATGCTCTACATGCGAGCATTCAAGCAGTGGTATTGAGCACCGAACGGGCACCGGCGGTATTGCCGCCGGTGCCCGGCGGGCGAGCATTCTCGTTCGATCCTTCACGGAAGTCCGGCTCGTTCCTGTTTCGCCCGAATAGCTTTGCCCCGCGCTGCGGACGCCGCAGCGCGAAATCGCTCCGACAAATCTGGAAATCAATCCGACCTGGAGACCAAACATGCGTCTGTTGATACATGGCGGCAATGGCGTTGCGCGCCTCAGCCCGATCCAAACCGCACTCGGCCGTATCCATGCTCGCCGAGGCATTTCCCTCATCATTCACGGCGAAGCGCCGACAGTGCGGGCTGCGGTCGATAGATGGGCGCGAGAAAACGCGGTCGATGCGCTCCGCTATCCCGCAAACTGGTCAATGCAGGGACCGGATAGCGAGACAAGATGGATATCGCTGATGCTGCGCGATTCCAGACCCGATATTATTCTTCAATTGCCCTGCGATGGGTCGGAGATTGCTCTTCACCGCGCTGCCGATCAGCTTGCCATCCCCGTTATCGTCGTGAGGCTCAATCGTCAGGGGCGTCTCGCGGGCTACAGGGCGATTGCCGGGCTGGGAAAACAACGCGATCGAGCGGATGTGGAGCTGCAGGAGGACCGAATGTGCCAGCCGTCGTCACTTCACGGCTTGAAAAGCGCGGGCACGGCGGACCATCGGCGAATGCGGCGTTCCCGTTCGCACATAGTGGGATCGAATCGCATTACGCCGTAGTAATTCAAGTGGCGCGCGTGTGAGTCGAGGTAAAAATCGTCCGGCTCACAAGTCAGAGACACAGAGCTTGATGCCGAAAGCCGCTCACATTTTTCGGCATCGAGCGCGAGATCAGAGGCCCAAAGCACCACCGCTCAATCTGAAGGACTGCGGCGCGCTTCGAAGATTGCTTCGCCTCAAATATGCATGGATTGCCGAGGCTGAGACGACGGCGCCCAGGGATGCTCGGCATCCTCTTCCGATATCGCTGTTGCATTCGATTGACCGACAATCGTCATCGGAATGCGCAATTCCCTAACGGTGCGCTCGAAGAAAGCGGTTTGGCGCCCGCCCGGAAACATCAGGATGATATCGGGGCGGCTATCCTCCAGCATGAATGCGTTTCTCCTGGCCTCGGCATGCTTGCCGAGCAGGGACCAATTCGCGGGATATCTGATCACGTGTATGTTGTGTTCGCGCGCCCAATGCTCGGCCTCCACACCGAGCGCGGGCAGGCCGCCGTGGATCAGGACGGATATCGGCGATGCGTTCTGTATGTGGTCGAGTTCCTTGCGAATGATGGCCGTGTCGGCAAAGTGTCTGCCACCGCTGATGAGAAGACGCATGAGGATTACTCCAAGTCTGGCCTGTGCCGTTCTGTGCTGTGTTCAGCCTGAGGCACGCAGGTGAATAAATTGCCGGCCGTTCGACCCGGTCGGGAGTCGATTGATGTTGCGCCGGCTAACGATACTGTCTCTCGTCAATCCAGAGGTATTCGGGGCTTTGGGCTTTGGGCTTTGGGCTTCGGATCGCCTTTGCGTTCTACCCATCAAGATCCGATGGGCATCGGGAAAAGCCCTATGCCAAGGAAGCTTGAAGCCGGTTGGCTCCGTACCGCATGATCTGACGATTTGAGGCGGGTGAAGCTACGTTCGATGTCGCGTCGAGGCGTATAAGGAAGACCTTGGTCCGGAGCGCGATGGGCGTGAAGAAAGCAGTTTATCGATCATCTCGTACCTCGATTGCGCCTCGTAAGGTCGCATCATCGAGACGGGGAGTTAGCCCTGATGATGCAGCCTCTTCGGCGCGACTGTTCGACTACTGTCGGGCGACATAAACAAGTTCCTTTGGGAGTCGGTTTTTGCAGGCCGACATCCAGCACATAGCAATATCTCATAGTAAAACAAAGGCTATATTGTCGGTTATTCTTTATACAGTAGAGCAACTATCCTATACCAAGATATAGCATAGCGGTTTGCGGACCGTGGCGCCGTGTGGTTGGTGGCAGCGAGACGCGAACTTGGCAATCCGTTAGCGCATCAAATGTTTCCGCTTCTCCTTGAGGCGCAAAAACGCTCTATCCTTTTGTTTCTTTACGCATTTCGAACGGAAAATCGCTACGCAGTTTTCCTGGGAATGCTCCCGCATAAACACGCAAGCCCCAGTTTCATGTTGACAGGATGGGGGGCATTGGCGACTAACGGACGTCCCGCGCTCAAGAGCGTGCTGGATCATGTTTTAATGGCGAGCGTGTTTGCGCTGGCCGCGGCCCGGAAAGTTCTGCCCCATGTCGTTCGCTGCCAGCGGAGACCGGTTTGCTGCCTTCAGGCATATCGCCTATGCCTATTTCTTTTTCGCGCGCTTTCTCACCGCCTTTGCAACGCAGGTCGTCAGCGTCTCCGTCGGTTGGCAGATGTACGAGCACACGGGCCAGCCACTCTATCTCGGCCTGATCGGTCTGGTGCAGTTCCTGCCATCGCTGCTGCTGATTCTGGTGACGGGCACAGTCGCCGATCGCTACAACAGGCGCCTGATTGCGGCGATCTGCATTTTCGTCGGCACTCTCTGCGCGGCGGCGCTGCTGTTTCTCACCGTCTCGGGCGGGTTTGCGCCGCTTCCGGTCTTCATGATCCTCGTGGTCTTCGGCATCGAGCGCGCCTTCATGACGCCGGCGATGCAATCGCTGGCGCCCAATCTTATCCCGCCTGCGGACCTGACGAACGCCATTACCTGGAACTCGATGTCTTGGGATGCCGCCGCCATTCTCGGTCCGGTGGCGGGCGGCTTGCTTTACGGCGTCGGCCCCAGCGTTGCTTACACCGTGGCCGTGCTTTTCTTTGCGTCCGGCTCGGTGTTGACCTTCCTCATTCCGAAGCCGCAGCAACGCGTGGCGCATGAGAAGCGCAGCCTGAGCGAAATGCTCGCCGGCTTCCGCTTCATCTGGTCGGAAAAGGTGGTGCTCGGCGCGGTCTCTCTCGATCTTTTCGCGGTGCTGCTCGGCGGCGCGGTCGCGCTGATGCCCGTCTATGCGCGGGATATCCTGACGCTCGGTCCCTGGGGTCTTGGTATGCTGCGCGCCGCGCCAAGCTTTGGCGCGATCGCCATGGGCGTGTTCCTGGCGACCTACCCCATTCGCAATCGCGCCGGCATCTGCATGTTCATCGGTGTTGCCATGTTTGGCGTGGGAACGCTGATCTTCGGCATCTCACATTCGCCGTGGCTATCGATCGTCGCCCTTGCCATCATGGGCGCATCGGATCTGATTTCGGTCTATGTCCGCGAGACGCTGATCACGCTCTGGACGCCGGATCATGTCCGCGGACGGGTCAATGCGGTCAACATGGTCTTCGTTGGAGCATCGAACGAACTCGGCGAATTCCGTGCCGGCATCATGGCGCATTATTTCGGTGCTATCCCCGCCGTGGTCGTCGGCGGTCTCGGCACGCTTGCTGTTGCCTTTCTCTGGGCGACCGGCTTCCCACAGCTTCGCCGGATCGACAGTTTGAACGCACCGGATCGCGACGGCGACCCGCAGCCGGCTTGAGTGCAAGAGATGGCGAGGCGACCGGATCGGTACCGTTCGTTCTCAGCCTTGCGAGAATGTGAGATTGCGGGTGCCGACTATAGCATCCGCTTTGAAGATCGATCCTCGCATGTGGCTATTCTGGCGCCGCATGGCGGCTTCATCGAGCCTGCAACGTCGCAGATTGCGGAGCAGGTCGCCGCGGAGAGTTTTTCCCTCTAC
Source organism: Rhizobium sp. NPDC092011 (assembly GCF_044756305.1). NCBI lineage: Bacteria > Pseudomonadati > Pseudomonadota > Alphaproteobacteria > Hyphomicrobiales > Rhizobiaceae > Rhizobium > Rhizobium sp. NPDC092011. Next base: position 179,313 of record NZ_JBIVSO010000004.1, on the reverse strand, counting down.
AGTTTCGAGGGGCTTGATGCCGACAGGCTGCATCATGAGCTTCATATCACCTCCGAGCATTTCGACGAGCCGATAGCACTCGGTCTGGTGTCCAGATCGCGGATCGTTCTCGCCATTCATGGCCGAACGGACAGAGATGATCCCGAAACGAGCTGGGCCGGCGGCCTTGATGGGCCGCTTCGTGACCTGATCGTTCAGGCGTTGCGGCAGGGTGGGTTTGCGGCAGCACCGAGGAAGAAGGGCGAGGCTTTGGCCGGGGCATCGGCCGCCAACATATGCAACCGCGGCCGGCGGAAGGCCGGGGTTCAGCTCGAGATCCCAAGATGGATGAGGGACACGCTGATGTCGGATGCAGGCAAGCTTGGACGATATGCCCGATCGGTGCGCAGCGCGATCGAGCGCTACGACGAAGCCCTTCGCGCAGATTGACAGGCTGGATGTTTAAGCCGCCATCGCCTGCTTGCCCTCGAAGACCAGATCGAGGAACTCCGACAGCCACGCCTTGAGCGCACCGTCGAAGATCATGCGTCCCTCAAGATGCTCGCGGCCCTGCTGTGCGTTCGGCATGCAGAAGCGGTGTTCGCCATGCACGACCCAGCGCTGCATCATGGCGCGCGTGAGTTCGGCATGGAACTGCAGGCCCCAGGCATTGGCGCCGTAACGATAGGCCTGATTGGGGTAGGTTTCCGCAGTCGCCAGCAGGTCGGCGCCATGGGGCAGCTCGAAGCCTTCCCGGTGAAAATGGTAGACCATCTGCGGCCAGCGCATCAGCAGCCGGCCCTTTTCCGTGGGGTTCAGCGCATACCAGCCGATCTCGGTCTTGCCGTCGTCGCGCGCTTTCACCTTGGCGCCGAGATGGCGGGCAAGCATCTGTGCGCCAAGACAGATCCCGAGGTAAGGACGGTTTTCCTTGAGCGGCACCTTCAGCCAGTCGATCTCGGCCTTGACGAAATCGTCGGGATCGTTGGCGCTCATCGGGCCGCCGAAGATGACAGCGCCGGCATGCCCGGCAAGCGTCGAGGGCAGCCGGTCACCGAGAACAGGGCGGCGGATATCGAGGTCGTAGCCCTTTTCCAGCAACATCTGGCCGACGCGGCCGGGGCTCGAACGCTCCTGATGAAGCACGATCAGTATGGGTCGCCCGGCGCGCTTCGGCGCTTCAATCATCATTGCCTGTCTCCACCCTGAAGCCGGGTGCGCGAGCAGCTGCCTCCTGGCGTTTCATGATGCGTTCGCGGTCGGATATGCCCATCAGGTCGGCGATGCGCCAGATCGCGTGATCTTCCATCTCGCTGCGCTCGCCATCGGCATAGACGATATCCCAGAGAATGCCGAGCAGCTCGAGCCGCTGGGCGCTGTCGAGATGACGCTTCAGATCCGAAGTGAACCTATAGTAGTCGACTGCCTCGCTTTCGGCCTCCTCGCCGGCGGCGATCAGCGCATCGAGCTTGCGGCCTTCAAGACCATATTGCTCCTTCAGAAGCTTGCGCAGCCTCTTCTTCTCGCTGTTCTCGATCTTGCCGTCCGCCTCCATGACCTGGATACAGAGCGCCGCGACCGCGACGCGCGGATCGTCGGGTGCAAAGCCGGATTTCGGGTGGTCCTGGGTCAGGTTGTGAAGAAATTCCTGAAAGCGTTCAAACATCCGTATCCGTTCTCAATACAAGCGGAGCAAGGTTCTTGGGGCGCCATGCTCGATCTTTTCGTTTCACGCACGTCCAGCAAAACCGCTGCGCGCTCTTGCTGGACGTGCTCTAGAACAACTTGAGCCGCGTCTTGGGTTCCGGTTCAAGTTTAGGTTTTTTCACGCCCGGATCATCCGGAGCGCCACCAAAGAAGGGCCGCGGTTCCGGCTCTTCCTTTGTTGGTCCCGGCGCCGCGGCGGTCGTGCTCGGCGAGGGCTTTGCCGCAGGCGGCTCCAATTCCATGACATAGGTATCGGATGGCGGCGATGCAACTTTCGGTGAAGCGGATGCCTCCGGCGCGGTTGCGGAGACGGTCCCGCGTACGGGCGGCAGCGATTTCAGCGCGGCATCGACGGACACGGTTGTTCCCTCTTCCACAGGTCCTTCGATCTGACCGAAAGGCGCCTTCCATTCGAAGGCGTCGAGGCGGCCGGTCACGGGCGAAAGCGGCAGCCATTTTTCGGAGACGAAACCATCAGCGACCCAGGCAGGGTCGCGCGGAGCACGCAGCGCCTGCGCCATCCAGTGCCGCACACGGCCCTGATCGCCGGTTTCGGCTTCCTCGATGTCGGCCAGTAGCAGGAAAGCGCCTTCGCGGGCATCGATCCTTGCGGCTGCTTCGGCCTTGTTCCGGGCCTTGCTGAAATCGCCGGCATCCAGCGCCGCCTTTGCCGTCAAAAGCAGGGCTTCGACATTGTTGGGGCGAATGGCCTCCAGCCGTTCGGCACGCTTCAGGCGGTCGGTGACGGAATCGCCGCTGCGTGCACGCACATAAGCCTTGCCGATCTCGGGGTGCGGATGTGTCTTCCAGACCTGCTCGAGCATGGATGCCGCCTTGCGCACCTTGTCTTCGCGAAACAGGGCCTTGGCGGCAATCAAGGCTGCAGGCACGAAATCGGCCACGAGCTTCAGTGCAGCCAGCGCGTCGTCGCGGGCGCCGTTCGGATCGCTTTCCAGCCGGTCGTTAGCGCGGGCCGTCAAAAGCACGGCGCGCTGACGGTTGGCCGTGGTCTTGTCGACGACATGCGCGACCTTCTGCTGGTCGAGAAGCTTGATGGCATCATCCCAACGGCCGGCCTGGCTGCGATATTCCAGCGTCGCCTGCGCTGCCCAGGGCAGATATGGCGCCTGATCTGCAGCCTTCTCGGCATATTGCCGCGCGGCTTCGTGCGCTCCAAGACGCTTGGCTTCGAGATAGAGCCCGCGCAGGCCGAGCTCGCGCGTTTCGGGATCGTTGGCCATCAGCTCGAATTTCTGACGCGCCTCGTCGTTCTTGCCCTCGATCAGGGCAGCCTGTGCTTCCAGCAGATTGATGAGCGGCTCCTGGTCGGCGCGGATGAGCCCGCGCGTGCGTGCCGCCATCTTGCGAGCGAGCAGGGCATTGCCGGCGCCGGCGGCAATCAATCCGGTCGATAGCGCCTGGTAACCGCGGTCGCGCTTGCGGGCGCGGAAGTAGCGGGTCACGGAATGCGGCGAGGTCCAGATCAGCCGGATGAACCACCACACGATCATCACGGCAGCAATCAAGGCGATCAGGATCGCTGCGGCCACGATCAATCTGGTCTGATAGAGCTGGCCTTCCCAGACCAGCGAGAGGTCGCCGGGCCGATCCGCGAGCCACGAGAAGCCATAGCCGAGAGCCAGGACGAGAATGGCGAAGATAAGCAGTCTGATCATTGCTGCGCTCCGTCCTTAGTTCTGTTTCCCGGTATTGGCGATTGCCTTCGACAGCGCATCGCTCACCAGATCCTCGACGCGGATGCGGGCTTCCAGCGATTGCTTGAAGGCGGCGGAGGCGGATTTGGCCGTCTCGGGCAGACTGTTCCACTCGTTGACGGCGGCCGGCAGGTCGCCATTCTTCACCTTGTCCTCGAAGCGCGCGGCGATCGCATCGACGCTGTCGCCCGGAACGTTACCGACAGGGCGCACCTGCACCAGGGATTTTGCACCCGACATCAATCGATCGGTCCAGCTCTGGTTCGGATCGCTGCTTTGCGTCGTGGCGACGATGGCGGTCGCGACGTCGGTAACCTGACGGATCAGGTCGGCGCGCGAGGGGACGCCTGTCTGGGCGAAGCTCTTGAGGTCGGCGACAGCCGGATCATCAGGTGCGACATTGGCGAAAGTTTCAAGTTCGGGGCGGAAGGGGCCGCCGCGATCGATCGCGGCCTTCAGCGCCGCGGCCGCAATGGCGCGGGCAACCGCACTTTCCTGGCTGGGGCCGCTCAGCTTCTTCTCGGCGTCATCGAGGCGCTTGCTGACCTCGGCGTCCGAGGTCGCCTGGCTCTGGGTCGCCTTGCCGAGATCTGCTTTCAGCTGATTGAGTTGGGCAGTCAGGGTGGCGATCTTCTGATCGGCATCGGCGCCTGCAGCACCCGTCGAGCCGCCTGATGACGCACCGTTGGCTACTGTGGTTTCGAGCGCTGCGACACGGGCCGTAAGTGCGCTGTCCGGTTTTGCAGCCGGCGCCGGGGCTGCGGCAAGATTGGCGACGCTCTGCTTCAGCCCATCGATTTCTGCGTTGAGTGCGGTGATCTCGGCGGAATTGTCTTTGCCCGAACCTCGGCCCGGCAGCAGGCCGGCATATTGGACCGCGCCTGCGCAAACGAGCGCAATCAAGCCGCCGACGATGCCGGCGGCGATCAGTCCGGAGGTCGCGCCTTCCCGTCTTGGTTGCTCGGGATGGGGAGATATTGGATCAGGTATCCGGTCCGCAGCGGCTCTCGGCTCCTCAGGGGGCGGACCGGACATGTGTTCCCGGTCGTCCTCGCGTAACGGTTCCTTGTCTGCTTCCAGTGGCATTTCCACTTCATTGGCGGAGGAGGAACCGGATTCGCTGTGGCCGCGCTCCGTTAAACTCTCGGATGCTGCGTCCTGCGCAGTTTTTTCGGCTTCCAGGTCGATCGTGACCGGCTCGTTTTTGGGCTTCGAATGGTTAGGCGGTTTTCCCGGTACCATGAGGTCCTCTTTTCATGCGCTGCAACGAAGTTAGACAGACACGGCGATTATGGAAAGACCTTAGATCAAAATTGCGGCCTTACTCAGCGACAAGCAGCGCCAGAAGTCTGTCTTCATCCGGCGTGCCGGCGATGGCGACATGTGGGTGAAGAGCCACGGGAATCGCTTCAGCGATGGCTTCACTCAGGCAGAGGAAGCGTATCCCGTCGAATAGGGTTTGATTTTCTTGCACGAAGGAAAGTCCGAAAAAGCGCTGCGCCGTTTGCTGGGAGTAGAGCAGCACCGCCTCTGCCGGCCGGTCAGCGAAAAGCCGGCGAAGCGTAGCGTCATCGGGAATGATATCCTGCATCCGGTAGCATTCGACCGTGCGAAAGGGCAGTTGCAGGCCGGCCAATCCCGCTTCGAAACCGGCGGCCCGAGGATAGCCTGCGAGATAGAGAAGAGGCGCGTCGCGATTGTTGGCTGCGCGGCTTGAGATCAAGGCGGCGAGTTCCGTCCCGCCGCCTTCCGATGCGATAATATCGGCGAAGCCAAGGCCGGCCGCCTCCTTGGCCGTTGCCTTGCCGACGGCAAAGATCGGGCGGGCGAGGTGTGGGGCGAGATCGCGCTCCAATGCAGCCAGAACCCGAATCGCTTCGGCGCTGGTAACGGCGATGGCGCCGTGGGTTTCAAAAAGCGCGCGCCTTGCTTCGTCGACATGATGAACCGGCTCGGCCAGCGGCAGCAACCATGCCTCATGGCCCATCTGCGTCAGTCGGCTGATGGTGCGTTCACCCGAATGCCTGGGGCGGGTGACGACGACGCGCATCGGATATCAGACCCAGTCTTCGAAGAAGGTGCTGCCCGCCTCGGCACGCACAGCCTGACCGGCATTGGTGCCGAGCGCCTCGGCATCGCGGCGGTGGCCTTCGATGGTGGTCGTGTGAACCTTCTGTCCGTCCGGGGAAAGGATCATGCCGAAGAAACGCAGGTGATCGCCCTCGCAGATCGCGTAGCCGGCGATCGGCGTGCGACAGGATCCGTCGAGTGCGGCCAGAAAGGCGCGCTCGCAGGAGACGGCGTCGAAGGTCGGCCCGTCATTGATGGCGGCGAGCAGGTCGTTCATCCTCTTGTCTTCGATGCGGCTTTCGATGGCGATCGCGCCTTGCGCCGGAGCCGGCGGAAATTCGTCGGGATCGAGGATGTCGGTGATGACCTCGACATTGCCGAGCCGCTTCAAGCCGGCAACGGCGAGCAGCGTCGCATCGGCCTGTCCTTCTTCCAGCTTGCGGAGGCGGGTCTGAACCGAACCGCGAAAAGTGATGACATTAATATCCGGACGCAGGCGGCGGATCAGTGCCTGACGGCGCAGCGAGGCAGAGCCGACGGTGGCGCCATGCGGCAGTTCCGTCAATTTCGGTGCTGTGCGGCCAATGACGGAATCACGGATGTCCTCGCGGGGCATGTAGGCGTTCAGCGCCAGGCCCTCGGGCAGTTTCGTCGCCATGTCCTTGGCCGAGTGGACGGCGAAGTCGAGTTCGCCAGACGTCAGCCTCTCTTCCAGCTCTTCCGTGAACAGGCCCTTGCCGCCGATCGCCGCCAGCGCGCGATCGGTGATGCGGTCGCCCTTGGTGGTCAGAACGACGATTTCGAACATCTCCTCCGGAAGGCCATGCGCCGCCATCAGACGGTCGCGCGCCTCGTACGCTTGGGCAAGCGCCAGCGGGCTGCCCCGCGTGCCGATCCGGAAAGGTTTTGTTTGCATCCGCTTTGATCCGTTGTTACCGACAGTTCCCGTAACCATATTTCCGCTTTACCGCAATCGACCTGTAGGCAACGAACTTTCTCCATGGCGTCCATTCTTCGTATTCTCGGCATCGAAACAAGCTGCGACGAAACCGCTGCAGCCATTGTCGAGCGCCGGGATGACGGTACACCTACGGTTTGTTCCGATGTCGTCCTCAGCCAGCTGGACGAGCATAGCGCCTATGGCGGCGTTGTGCCGGAAATTGCCGCGCGGGCACACGTCGAGGCGCTCGATACGCTGATCGACGAAGCATTGAAACGCGCCAATGTGTCGCTCTCAGACGTCGATGCCATTGCCGCCACCTCCGGCCCGGGCCTCATCGGCGGCTTGCTCGTGGGGTTGATGACCGGCAAGGCGATTTCGCGCGCTACAGGGAAACCATTATACGCCATCAACCATCTGGAAGGCCATGCTCTTACGGCGCGGCTGACCGATGGACTTGCCTTTCCCTATCTCATGCTGCTCGTTTCCGGCGGCCACACGCAGCTTATCCTCGTGCGCGGCGTCGGAGACTATGAACGCTGGGGCACGACCATCGACGATGCGCTGGGCGAAGCCTTCGACAAGACGGCCAAGCTGCTGGGACTGCCCTATCCTGGCGGGCCGGCCGTGGAGGCTGCTGCGAAAAATGGCAATCCGGACCGCTTCGATCTCCCGCGTCCGCTGGTGGGCGAAGCACGCCTCGATTTTTCCTTCTCCGGCCTGAAGACAGCCGTGCGTCAGGCGGCGACGGCGATTGCTCCCGTCACCGAGCAGGATATCGCCGACATCTGCGCTTCCTTCCAGAAAGCCATTTCGCGGACTTTGAAAGACCGGATCGGCCGCGGTCTGCAACGCTTCAAGACGGAGTTTCCGAAGACTGAGGAAAAGCCGTCGCTTGTCGTCGCCGGCGGCGTTGCCGCCAATCTGGAGCTGCGCCGTACGCTGCAGGAGCTTTGTGATGCCAACGGTTTCCGTTTCATCGCACCGCCATTGAGATTGTGTACTGACAATGCCGTCATGATCGCCTGGGCGGGGCTCGAGCGCATGGCAACGGGTGCAGCGCCGGACGATCTCGATGTGCAACCGCGTTCGCGCTGGCCGCTGGATCAGAAGGCGGAAACCCTCCTGGGCCACGGTAAACGAGGAGCGAAGGCATGAGCGGCAACGAACGGATCGCAGTCATTGGCGCCGGGGCCTTCGGCACGGCGCTTGCCGCCGTCATCGCGCTCACAGGCCGCAGCGACGTGACGCTCGTCGGACGCAATGCCGGACTGATGAGCGATCTCGCCGCAGATCGCATGCACGATGCGGTTCTTCCCGGCATCGAACTTCCGGATTTGCTCCGGTTCTCGGCCGAAGCGGACTCTATTTCCAGCGCCGGCATCGTTCTGTTCGCCATGCCCTCGCAGGCGCAGGCCGATGCTGCCAGGCATTATGGACCCTATCTTGCCAAGGATGCCATTGTCGTCACATGTGCCAAGGGCATCGACAAGGTTTCCGGCGATCTGCTGACAGATATGCTCGAGCGGGAATTGCCGCAGCATGCCATCGCCGTGCTTTCCGGTCCGGGCTTTGCCGCCGACATCGCCAAGGGCCTGCCGACGGCCATGGCGATCGCCGCTGCCGACATGACCGTCGCCGAAAGGCTCGCCCAGGCGATCTCCGGTCCGACCTTCCGCCTTTACGCATCGGATGACCGTATCGGCGTACAGCTCGGCGGCGCGCTGAAGAATGTCCTCGCCATTGCCTGCGGCATCGTCGAGGGCCGCGGCATTGGCGATTCGGCGCGTGCAGCGCTCATCAGCCGAGGTCTTGCCGAGATGTCGCGCTTCGTCGCGGCCAAGGGTGGCAAGGCGGAAACTGTACGCGGTCTGTCCGGTCTCGGCGATCTCGTGCTGACGGCGACCAGCCATCAATCCCGCAATCTCAGATTCGGTATCGCGCTTGGCGAGGGGGACACCGTCGATCCCGCGCACGGCACGCTGGTCGAAGGCGCCTATGCTGCTTCCATTGCTGCGCGACTCGCCGGCGAACTCGGCGTCGACATGCCGATCACCGACGCGGTTTCGGCCATCATCGACGGCAAGCTCGACATTTCCACAGCCATCGGGCAATTGATGACGCGGCCGATCACCACGGAATAGTTTTGGATATCTGAAGGAGCCCAAACATGCTGTTCGCCTTTGTCTGCAAGGACAAGCCCGGTTACCTGAACGTCCGCATGGAGACGCGCCCGGCGCATGTGGAATATCTGAACAAGCTCAATGCCGAGGGCACACTGAAGATGGCCGGTCCTTTCCTGGACGCCGAAGGAAAGCCGAACGGCAGCCTGGTGGTCGTGAAGGCCGAAAGCGTCGAAGCCGCGGTCGCGATCGCCGATGCCGATCCCTACACCAAGGCCGGCCTGTTCGAGAGCGTCGAAATCAAGCCGTTCAACTGGGTCTTCAACAATCCGGAGGCATGAGGAATGGCGCACTGGCTTTATAAATCCGAACCGGCCTCCTGGTCCTGGCAGCAGCAAAAGGATGCCGGCGACAAGGGGACCGAGTGGACCGGCGTTCGTAACTATCTCGCCCGCAACAATATGCGGGCCATGCAGATTGGCGACAAAGGCTTCTTTTATCACTCCAATGACGGGCTGGAGATTGTCGGCATTGTCGAAGTCTGCGCGCTGGCGCATCCGGATTCGACCGCAAAGGACGATCTTCGCTGGGAATGCGTCGATATCCGCGCTGTCCGCGACATGCCGAAGCCGGTATCCCTCAAGGACGTCAAGGCCAACCCGAAGCTCTCGCAGATGGCACTTGTCACTTCCATGCGGCTTTCGGTGCAGCCGGTGACGGATGAGGAGTGGCTCGAAGTCTGCCGCATGGGCGGTCTGGACAATCCGCCGGTCTGATCCGGTTCGAGGATTCTTTGAAAACCGATCCGGAAAGTTTCATCCGCGCCAATACCAGTCTGATGGCGCCGCCGCATGTGCCGGAAATCCGGCTGCATCTTGCGAGCGAAGCGCACGAACTCTGGCTGAAAACCGAGGAAGAGCTGGAGGAGATTGGCTTGCCGCCGCCCTTCTGGGCCTTTGCCTGGGCGGGCGGCCAGGGATTGGCGCGCTACATCCTCGATCATCCGGAAAGTGTTGCCGGCAGAAGCGTACTTGATTTCGCCAGCGGGTCCGGGCTTGTCGCGATAGCAGCCAAGCGAGCGGGTGCAAGCCATGTGCTTGCGGTCGATATCGATCCCTGGGCGGGAACGGCGATCCGGCTGAATGCCGTCGAAAACGGCGTCGCCCTGGATTTTTCCGGAGAAGACATCATTGGCCGCATGATCGAAGCGGATGTCATTCTTGCCGGCGACGTTTTCTACGATCGCGATTTTGCCGCGAGCCTCGTCCCCTGGTTCCGCGGACTGGCGGGCGAGGCCAGGACGGTTCTGGTCGGCGATCCCGGCCGGGCCTATCTTCCCAAAGACCGCCTGGAGGCGCAGGCGACCTATCAGGTGCCTGTCACACGGGCGCTGGAGGATAGCGAAGTCAAGAAAACGACGGTCTGGCGATTTCTCACCGACTGAGAGCGGTCATCCGTCCGGACCTTGGGCTCTTCCCGAGGGAAACACCGGCACATTTTTGCTGATCTGGTCTTGAGGCCCTCAGGGGCGAATCACGCAGACACCGGCTTCATGCGAACACGGGTCTGGAGCATAGCGGATGTTGATGACCTTGGCGCGCGGTCTCGGCTGCGGCGCTGCCGGGCGTGCATAGGGGTCATAGTCGCTATAACCGACGACATAAGTCCCGCCATTGGCCCGGTAGACATCCGCCGTGCCGGCATACGTGCCGGTGCTTGCCGCCTCATGCCTCTCCATGAGCACGATTCTGGCCGGTTGCTGCTGCTTGAAGCCCAGCGAAGGCGCTATCTGCGGCAAGCGCACCAGGCCTGAATGATCGTGATGGCGCCAATGGCGATAGTCGCCAGCCAGTGCCGAGGTGGTCGAAACTGCGGTCGCTGCCGCCAAAACGAGCACTGCTGCCTTGAAAAGATGCGGGCTCATGATTCGTCACCGTTTCAGTTCGTTAATGAAATCTTAACAGCAGATTGCCCCAAGAGCGGTGCGAAGTCCACGTCAGGGCTGATGAAATGGTAAACGGCCCGGAATGAGGAGCCCGTGTTTGCTTGCTCGCCAAAGTGCAGGGCGATCCCAATCGATTAAATTCGATGCAGGCATCAATTGTGCTTGTCGATAGGCATTTCCGCGATTAATGGTCGCAATGATGCAACGCACACTGCACGTCCTGTGCGCGCGTTGCCCCGGAGTTCCGGGTTCTAAGCGTATCGTAACGCCGCGAGGTTCTGATGGCGAACGTCACACAAAACCGGCCCTTGTCGCCGCATCTGCAAATCTACAAACCCATTCCCACCATGGTCATGTCGATCGTCCACCGTATTACCGGCGGCGCGCTCTACTTCGGCACGGTGTTGGTTGCCTGGTGGCTGATTGCCGCTGCGACCGGCCAGGGCTATTTCGACCTGGTCAACTGGATCATGGGCTCGATCATCGGCCGGATCATCCTGTTCGGCTATACTTGGGCGCTGCTGCATCACATGCTCGGCGGGATGCGCCATTTCGTCTGGGATCTCGGCTACGGTTTCGACCCTGCCGTTTCGACGAAGATGGCCAAGATCACGATCATCGCCTCGATCTGTCTGACCGTACTGGTCTGGGTCATCGGCATCGCCATCCGGCTGGGTTGAACTGGCATGATCGTTTCCGGAAGCGCAGGGATGCCTTTCGGGATTATGCTTTAGAGGATATTTCTCATGGATATGCGCACCCCTTTGGGCAAAGTCCGCGGTCTCGGTTCCGCCAAGGAAGGCACCGATCATTTCTGGCGCCAGCGCCTGACCGCCGTCGCCAACGTTCCGCTCTTCATTTTCTTCGTCATCTTCCTGATGATCTATGCCGGCGCGCCCTATGCGGAAGTCGTGCACGCGCTGTCGAACCCGCTCGTCGCCGTCATCTTCGGCCTGATGGTGATCTCCGGCATCATTCACATGAAGCTCGGCATGCAGGTCATCATCGAGGACTACGTCCACGGCGAATTCGGCAAGATCGTTCTTCTCATGCTCAACACGTTTTTCGCGGTCATTCTGGCGGGGCTCTGTCTTTTCGCCATTCTGAAGATCGCGTTCGTAGGATAAATGCATCATGGCACCGAACTCATCCGCTCAGAATGGGGCTGCTCAAAACGGCAAGGCCTACAAATATGTCGATCACTCCTATGACGTGATCGTCGTCGGCGCCGGCGGCGCCGGCCTGCGCGCCACGCTCGGCATGGCCGAGCAGGGTTTCCGCACCGCCTGCATCACCAAGGTCTTCCCGACTCGCTCGCACACCGTTGCCGCCCAGGGCGGCATCGCCGCTTCGCTGCGCAACATGACGCCGGACAGCTGGCAGTGGCACCTCTATGACACCGTCAAGGGCTCCGACTGGCTCGGCGATGTCGACGCCATGCAGTACATGGTCATGGAAGCGCCGAAGGCCGTCTACGAGCTCGAGCACTACGGCGTGCCCTTCTCGCGCAACGAGGAAGGCAAGATCTATCAGCGTCCGTTCGGCGGCCATATGCAGAACTACGGCGAGGGGCCGCCGGTGCAACGCACCTGTGCTGCCGCCGACCGTACCGGCCACGCCATCCTGCACACGCTCTATGGCCAGTCGCTGCGCAACAACGCAGAATTCTTCATCGAGTATTTCGCGCTCGACCTCATCATGTCCGACGATGGCAGCCGCTGCACCGGCGTTGTCGCCTGGTGCCTCGATGACGGCACGATCCATCGCTTCGCCGCCAAGATGGTGGTGCTGGCGACCGGCGGCTACGGCCGCGCCTATTTCTCGGCAACGTCTGCCCATACCTGCACCGGCGACGGCGGCGGCATGGTGGCTCGCGCCGGCCTGCCTTTGCAGGATATGGAATTCGTTCAGTTCCACCCGACCGGCATTTACGGCTCGGGCTGCCTGATCACCGAAGGCGCACGCGGCGAGGGCGGCTATCTCGTCAATTCCGAGGGCGAGCGCTTCATGGAGCGCTATGCTCCTTCGGCGAAGGACCTCGCATCGCGCGACGTGGTTTCGCGCTGCATGACGCTGGAGATCCGCGAGGGTCGCGGCGTCGGCAAGAACAAGGACCACATCTTCCTGCATCTCGACCATCTCGATCCGGCCGTGTTGCACGAGCGCCTGCCAGGCATTTCCGAGAGCGCCCGTATCTTCGCCGGTGTCGACGTGACCCGCGACCCGATCCCGGTCCTGCCGACCGTTCACTACAACATGGGCGGCATTCCCACGAACTATTGGGGCGAAGTGCTGAACGCAGACAGCAGCAATCCCGAGCGCGTGCTGCCGGGCCTGATGGCCGTCGGCGAAGCCGGATGCGCTTCGGTGCACGGCGCCAACCGCCTTGGCTCCAACTCGCTGATCGACCTTGTCGTCTTCGGCCGTGCCGCTGCCATCCGCGCCGGTCAGGTCATCGACCGTGACGGTCCGGTTCCGCCGGTCAATGTTGCCGCTTGCGACAAGATCATGGATCGCTTCGATCGCCTGCGTCATGCCAGCGGCTCGACGCCGACGGCAGCGCTCCGCGAGAAGATGCAGCGTGCCATGCAGGAAGACGCCGCCGTGTTCCGCACGCAGGAATCGCTGGAATCCGGCTGCCGCCGCCTTTCGGAGATCTGGAAGGAAATGGCCGACATCAAGGTTACCGACCGGTCGCTGATTTGGAACTCGGATCTCGTCGAGACGCTGGAGCTTCACAATCTGATGGCCAACGCCATCACGACGATCTACGGCGCCGAGGCTCGCAAGGAAAGCCGCGGTTCGCATGCCCGCGAGGACTACACCGAGGGCAAGTTTGCCGGTCGCGACGACGACAACTGGCGCAAGCATACGCTCGCCTGGGTCAACGACGCCGGCGACGTGAAGCTCGACTATCGTCCCGTTCACACCGACCTGATCGCCGAAGGCATCGATCCGCACAAGATCGAGCCGAAGGCACGCGTGTACTGATCTGAGAGGAACTGACCATGGTTGAACTCGCTCTCCCCAAGAACTCTCAGATGCGCGAAGGCAAGGTCTGGCCGAAGCCGGTCGGCGCCAAGAACACGCGCGAATTCCGCGTCTATCGCTGGAGCCCGGATGACGGCCAGAATCCGAGCATCGATACCTATTATATCGATATCGACGATTGCGGCCCGATGGTGCTCGACGGTCTGCTCTACATCAAGAACAACATCGACCCGACACTGACGCTGCGCCGCTCCTGTCGCGAAGGCATTTGCGGCTCCTGCGCGATGAACATCGACGGCACCAATACGCTCGCCTGCACCAAGGGTCTGGACGAGATCAAGGGCACGGTGAAGGTCTATCCGCTGCCGCATATGCCCGTCGTCAAGGACCTCGTGCCTGATCTGACGAACTTCTATGCGCAGCATCGCTCGATCGAGCCCTGGTTGAAGACGGTTTCCCCGCCGCCGGCCAAGGAATGGAAGCAGAGCCATGAAGACCGTCTGAAGCTCGACGGCCTCTATGAGTGCATCCTGTGCGCCTGCTGCTCGACTTCCTGTCCGAGCTATTGGTGGAACGGCGACCGCTATCTCGGTCCGGCCGTGCTGCTGCAGGCCTATCGCTGGCTGATCGACTCCAGAGACGAAGCCAAGGGCGAGCGCCTCGACAACCTCGAGGATCCTTTCCGCCTTTATCGCTGCCACACGATCATGAACTGCGCGCAGACCTGCCCGAAGGGTCTGAACCCAGCCAAGGCAATTGCCGAAATCAAGAAGATGATGGTCGAGCGGCGGGTTTAACCCGCCGTTTGGCATTTCTGCTCGCATCGGATCCTTCCGTGAGGCTCTGTTGCGGACCAGCGACATCGGCTGGAGCGATCACAACATGTTGAAACTCGCCTTTCGGTTTCGTTTGCATGCGGTTTGCCGGATCAAGCCTTGAAACTACCCGATTCTTGTCCAGCTATGGCCTCTCGGCAATTTATCGCGGTATCGACTTGATTAACCAAAGTGAAATACGATAATTCGCACGTCATTGAGCATCACTTTGCGAATGTCAGCGGTGGACAAATAACTAGGAGTGTGATGATGCAGTTCAAATATGCAGTGACGGCTGCGGCGATAGGCCTGTCGCTTGCCGGTTGCCAGCGCACGGCATACAACAACGACACCTATTCATCTCCGGCCCCACTGCAGGCTCAGCCTGTCAATCCCGTACAATCCAGCCAGCTTCCGCCTGCAGGTGGTGCAAACGGCTCGCAATTCCCGGCTGCTCCGACAGGTGCGCCGAATGCGGGCAACCCACAGCAGCAGCAGGCGATGGCCGCTTCCGCCATGGATGTCACGAAGGAATCGATGGTCGGCAGCTGGAAGGTCAGCAACGGCGGATCGAGCTGCGACATGTTCCTGACGCTCACGAACCTCGGCAGCGGCTCTCGCGGCGGTACGCGCGGCTGCTCGGGCGAGCTTACCTCGATGGGATCCTGGGAAGTCTCGGGCAAGCAGGTGCTCCTGAAGAACCGCGACGGCTCGACGGTCGGCACGCTCTACAAGACGGCCGATTCGCGCTTCGACGGCTCGACGGCGTCCGGCCAACCGCTCAGCCTCAGCCGATAAGTTCCCAGAACCGCCAAGCGCTTCATGGAATCGTTTGACGGATCTAGAATGTCGTTCCACGCAATTCCGGATGGAAAACCGCTGCGCACTTTTCCTGGGATTGCTTTAGTTGACGGGGTGGCACCCTCTGGGCGCGCCCCATTTGCACAGGCGGATACTTCCCCATGCAGCCCATGCCAGATTACTCGCTCAGCGTCTGCGAACAGCTGAAGGCGTTGACGGTGTCCGGGTCCCTTCAGGTGGATTCGGCGCAGATCGATGTGGCGAAAATGCTGGATCGCGTGCTTGCAGATCTCAAGCGGAAGCGGCCTGCTGCGAAGTCCAGCGCGCTCGGCTGGATGTTTGCCGCGCGCAAGAAGTCGGTCGACGCCATCAAGGGTCTCTATATTCACGGCAGCGTCGGACGCGGCAAGACCATGTTGATGGACATGTTCTTCTCGATGGCACCCTGCCAGAAGAAGCGCCGGGCGCACTTCTTCGAATTCATGACCGATGTGCACAACCGCATCGCGGCGCAGCGGCTGAAGTTCAAGAACGGCGAGACCAAGCAGGCGGATCCCATTCCGCCTGTCGCCGCCGATCTCTATGCCGAAGCCGAACTGCTGTGCTTCGACGAATTCACCGTCACCGACATTGCCGATGCGATGATCCTCTCGCGGCTGTTTTCAGAATTGTTCTCGCTCGGCTGCGTCCTTATCGCCACGTCGAATGTCGAGCCGGACAATCTCTATCGTGACGGGCTCAATCGCGGTCTCTTCCTGCCTTTCATCGATCTGCTAAAGAAGCATGTCGACGTCGTGACGCTGGATTCCCCGACCGATTATCGCATGGAGAAGCTGAACAGCCAGCCGGTCTACCTCACGCCGCTCGACCAGCGCGCCGAGATGGCCATGGACGCCTCATGGATGCAGGCGCTGCATGGGCGCAAGGCGCAGCCGACTGAGATTCCGATGAAGGGGCGCTCCATCCACGTGCCGCTTGCGGTGGATCGCATGGCGCGATTTTCGTTTGCCGATCTTTGCGATGCGCCACTCGGTCCTGCAGACTTCCTCGCCATCGCCGAACGTTTCGATACGATCTTCCTCGATCGCGTTCCGAAACTTGGACCGGACAAACGGAACCAAACGAAGCGTTTCATCATTCTCATTGATACGCTCTACGACCACAACATCCGTCTCTACGTCTCCGCAGAGGCGATGCCGGAGGACCTTCTGACGGAGCGGCGGGGGACCGAGGGCTTTGAATTCGATCGCACGACCTCGCGTCTTTTCGAGATGCGCAGTGCGGAATATCTCGCCCAGACTCCGGCGAGACGAGCCGCTGAATGACAATTCAGCGACATGACACCTTACGTTTACGTAAGAATTTTTCGATCTAACCGATTGAAATTGCTGCTCTCAAAATAATCAATTGCCAATTTCTGCCTTTGGGGCTATGCGATTGACGGCTATTGTGGATGCCTTGCTCGGCGTCCCGCCACGGATTTTGATCGCAAAGGATACACCGAAATGGCGCGCAACAAGATCGCACTTATTGGTTCTGGCATGATTGGTGGCACGCTGGCGCATCTCGCCGGCTTGAAGGAACTGGGCGACATCGTCCTGTTCGACATCGCGGACGGCATCCCTCAGGGCAAGGGTCTCGACATCGCCCAGTCTTCTCCGGTCGAAGGCTTTGACGCCAATCTCACCGGCGCCAGCGACTATTCCGCGATTGAAGGCGCTGACGTCTGCATCGTCACCGCCGGCGTTCCCCGCAAGCCGGGCATGAGCCGCGACGATCTTCTCGGTATCAACCTGAAGGTCATGGAGCAGGTCGGTGCCGGCATCAAGAAGTATGCCCCGAATGCTTTCGTGATCTGCATCACCAACCCGCTCGACGCCATGGTCTGGGCGCTGCAGAAGTTCTCGGGCCTCCCGGCCAACAAGGTCGTCGGTATGGCCGGCGTGCTCGATAGCTCGCGCTTCCGCCTGTTCCTCGCCAAGGAATTCAACGTTTCCGTCGAAGACGTCACCGCGTTCGTTCTGGGCGGTCACGGCGATTCGATGGTGCCGCTCGCTCGCTACTCCACGGTTGCCGGTATTCCGCTGACGGATCTCGTCACCATGGGCTGGCTGACCGCCGAGCGTCTCGAAGAAATCATCCAGCGCACCCGTGACGGCGGCGCCGAGATCGTCGGTCTGCTGAAGACCGGCTCGGCCTACTACGCACCGGCCGCTTCCGCCATCGCGATGGCCGAATCCTACCTCAAGGATAAGAAGCGCGTTCTGCCTTGTGCCGCTCACCTCGACGGCCAGTACGGCGTCAAGGACATGTATGTCGGCGTTCCCACGGTCATCGGTGCCGGCGGTATCGAGCGCATCATCGAGATCGACCTGAACAAGGCCGAGAAGGAAGCCTTCGACAAGTCGGTCGCTGCCGTTGCCGGCCTCTGCGGCGCTTGCGCCACGATCGCGCCGTCGCTGAAGTAATTTCCGCGTTATAACAGGGATAAGTCCATGAACATTCATGAATATCAGGCCAAGGCTCTGCTGAAGAGCTATGGCGCACCCGTCGCGGACGGCGTTGCCATCTTCTCCGCCGACGAAGCCGCCGCTGCTGCCAAGCAGCTTCCCGGCCCGCTTTACGTCGTCAAGAGCCAGATCCACGCCGGCGGCCGCGGCAAGGGCAAGTTCAAGGAACTCGGCCCGGACGCCAAGGGCGGCGTTCGCCTTGCCAAGTCCGTTGACGACGTCGTCGCCAACGCCAAGGACATGCTCGGCAACACGCTCGTCACCAAGCAGACCGGCCCGGCCGGCAAGCAGGTCAACCGTCTCTACATCGAAGACGGCGCCGACATCGACCGCGAACTGTACCTCTCGATCCTGGTTGATCGCTCCGTCGGTCAGGTTGCTTTCGTCGTTTCGACCGAAGGCGGCATGGACATCGAGACCGTCGCGCACGACACGCCGGAAAAGATCATCACCGTCGCCATCGATCCGTCGACGGGCGTTACGGCTGCCAACACGGCTGCTCTTTCCGACGCGCTGAAGCTCGAAGGAGCTGCTCGCGAAGACGCCGCCAAGCTCTTCCCGATCCTCTACAAGGCCTTTGTCGAAAAGGACATGGCCCTGCTCGAAGTGAACCCGCTGATCGTCATGACCAACGGCCGCCTGCGCGTTCTCGACGCCAAGGTTTCCTTCGACGGCAACGCTCTCTTCCGTCATGAAGACGTCCGCGCGCTCCGCGACACGTCGGAGGAAGATGAAAAGGAAATCCAGGCGCATGAATACGATCTGGCCTATGTCGCCCTCGACGGCAACATCGGCTGCATGGTCAACGGCGCTGGTCTCGCCATGGCAACCATGGACATCATCAAGCTCTACGGCGCTGAGCCGGCGAACTTCCTCGATGTCGGCGGTGGCGCCACCAAGGAAAAGGTTACGGCCGCCTTCAAGATCATCACTGCCGATCCGGCTGTCCAGGGCATTCTGGTCAACATCTTCGGCGGCATCATGAAGTGCGACGTCATTGCCGAAGGCGTGCTTGCAGCCGTCAAGGAAGTCGGTCTGAAGGTTCCGCTCGTCGTTCGCCTCGAAGGCACCAACGTCGAACTCGGCAAGAAGATCATCAACGAATCCGGTCTCAACGTCATCTCCGCCGATGACCTGGACGATGCCGCCCAGAAGATCGTCAAGGCAGTCAAGGGCTAACGGGAATGGCTGCCTCCTTCGCTCCAACGGCTGCTCATCTTCGCCTCAGTGCCTTTGCCGGCATCTGGGAAGGGGAAGAGCATGTTGCGGCTTCGGCCTGGACGAAGGAAGGCACGGCAGTCGCGCGGCTTACCGCGGAGTGTCTGTTCGGCGGATTTTTCGTCGAACAGCGCTACGTCCAGAAGCGGGACGGCGCCACATCGTTCGAAGCCCGGAACATTCTTGGTTTCGACGCTGCGGAACAGGCCTACAAGCTTTATCAGTTCGATACGGTCGGCTTTGCGCCCGCCGCGCCGGCCTCCGGCGAATGGATCGACGACAAGCTTGTCTTGATCAAAGCCTCGCCGCGCGGTGCGCAGCGCACTCTCTTTCAGTTCGAAAATAATGACTGCTACCGTATGGGCGTCACTTTTGCGCCCGTCGGCAGCGATACATGGCAGGAGGTCGTCAGCGGCGTCTATCGTCGCGTTGCCTCTGCGTCTTCCAACCTCTCGTAACAAAGGCCTCGCATGTCTATTCTCATCAACAAAGACACCAAGGTTCTGGTTCAGGGCCTGACCGGCAAGACCGGCACCTTCCACACTGAACAGGCGCTTGCCTATCACGGCACGAAGATGGTCGGCGGTATCCACCCCTCCAAGGGTGGCGAAACCTGGACCGGCTCCAAGGGCGAAAAGCTGCCGATCTTCAAGTCCGTCGCCGAAGGCAAGGATGCCACCGGCGCCAACGCTTCGGTCATTTACGTCCCGCCGGCAGGCGCCGCAGCCGCGATCCTCGAAGCGATCGACGCCGAGATCCCGCTCATCGTCTGCATCACGGAAGGCATTCCGGTTGCCGACATGGTCAAGGTCAAGGATCGCCTGATCAAGTCGAAGTCGCGCCTGATCGGACCGAACTGCCCGGGCGTCCTCACCCCGGACGAGTGCAAGATCGGCATCATGCCGGGCTCCATCTTCAAGAAGGGTTCCGTCGGCGTTCTCTCGCGTTCCGGCACGTTGACCTACGAAGCCGTGTTCCAGACCACCAATGAAGGTCTCGGCCAGACGACGGCCGTCGGCATCGGCGGCGACCCGGTCAAGGGCACGGAATTCATCGACATCCTCGAGATGTTCCTCGCCGACGACGAAACCAAGTCGATCATCATGATCGGCGAAATCGGTGGTTCGGCCGAAGAAGAAGCCGCACAGTTCCTGAAGGACGAAGCCAAGAAGGGCCGCAAGAAGCCGATGGTCGGCTTCATCGCCGGCCGCACCATGGGCCATGCTGGCGCCGTGATTTCCGGCGGCAAGGGCGGCGCGGAAGACAAGATCGCGGCAATGGAAGCGGCAGGCATTCGCGTGTCGCCCTCGCCGGCGCGCCTCGGCAAGACGCTGGTGGAAGTCCTGAAGGGCTGAGCCTACCTATAGCAAGACCCGGATGGGGTAGGCGGCAGCCGCCAACTCCATCCGGTTTTCGAATTCGCAAGTGCAGACTACGGCCGCAACGGTCGAACGAAATAAGGTCGCCGGATGACCACAAGCCGGCAAAGCAACAAGTCGGGAGGCGGACGAGGCTGTCCGCAGATCACCATGGCAAGGCAAGAAGCCAACGAGCAATTTCAGATCACCTCGTTCCTGGATGGCGCCAACGCTGCTTATATCGAGCAGCTTTATGCGCGCTATGAGGACGACCCGTCGTCGGTCTCCGACGAATGGCGGTCTTTCTTCAAGGCGCTGGAGGACAATCCCGACGACGTGAAGAGAGCGGCCAAGGGCGCTTCCTGGCAGCGCAAGAACTGGCCGATCCCCGCCAAGGGCGATCTGGTTTCAGCGCTCGACGGCGATTGGGGAATCGTTGAAAAAGTCATCGAAACCAAGCTGAAGGCGAAGGCCGAAGTCGCCGGCGCACCGGCCGACACGACCGACGTCCTGCGGGCGACGCGCGACAGCGTTCGCGCCATCATGATGATCCGCGCCTATCGCATGCGCGGCCATCTGCATGCCAAGCTCGACCCGCTCGGCATCGCGGCGCCGGTCGAAGACTACAAGGAACTGTCGCCGGAAGCCTACGGCTTCACGGAGGCGGACCTCGATCGCAAGATCTTCATCGACAACGTGCTCGGCCTCGAATTCGCGACCGTTCGCGAGATGATCGAGATCCTCGAGCGTACCTATTGCTCGACCCTCGGCGTCGAATTCATGCACATCTCCAACCCGGAGGAAAAGGCATGGATTCAGGAGCGCATCGAAGGTCCGGACAAGGGCATCGCTTTCAACCCCGAGCGCAAGAAGGCCATCCTCCAGAAGGTCATCGAAGCCGAAGGCTACGAGCAGTTCCTCGACGTCAAGTTCAAGGGCACCAAGCGCTTCGGCCTCGACGGCGGCGAATCGCTGATCCCGGCGCTCGAACAGATCCTGAAGAGCGGCAGCCAGCTCGGTCTTCGGGAAGCGGTGTTCGGCATGGCTCACCGCGGCCGTCTGAACGTGCTTTCCCAGGTCATGGGCAAGCCGCATCGCGCTATCTTCCACGAGTTCAAGGGCGGCTCCTATGCGCCTGACGAAGTCGAAGGTTCCGGCGACGTCAAGTACCATCTCGGTGCTTCCTCCGACCGCGATTTCGATGGCGCCAAAGTGCACGTTTCGCTGACGGCAAACCCGTCGCACCTGGAAATCGTCAATCCGGTCGTCATGGGCAAGGCCCGCGCCAAGCAGGACATGGGCGCCACCCAATGGGATGGCGACATCATTCCGCTGTCTGAACGCGCCAAGGTCGTGCCGCTGCTGATCCACGGCGATGCCGCTTTTGCTGGCCAGGGCGTGGTTGCCGAAATCCTCGGCCTCTCCGGTCTGCGCGGTCACCGCGTTGCCGGCACGATGCATGTGATCATCAACAACCAGATCGGTTTCACCACCAATCCGGCTTTCTCGCGTTCGTCGCCCTATCCGTCCGACGTCGCCAAGATGATCGAAGCGCCGATCTTCCACGTCAACGGCGATGATCCGGAAGCGGTTGTCTATGCCGCGAAGATCGCGACCGAATTCCGCATGAAGTTCCACAAGCCGGTCGTGATGGATCTGTTCTGCTACCGCCGCTATGGCCACAATGAAGGCGATGAACCGTCCTTCACGCAGCCGAACATGTACAAGGTCATCCGCGCCCACAAGACGGTCCTGCAGATCTACTCGCAGCGGCTGATCAGCGAAGGCGTGCTGACCGAGGGCGAAGTCGAAAAGATGAAGGCCGACTGGCGCGCGCATCTCGAGCAGGAGTTCGAGGCCGGCCAGTCCTACAAGCCGAACAAGGCCGACTGGCTTGATGGTGAGTGGTCGGGTCTGCACACGGCAGACAATGCCGACGAGCAGCGCCGCGGCAAGACCGGCGTGCCGATGAAGACGCTGAAGGAAATCGGGCGCAAGCTGTCGGAAATTCCGGCCGGCTTCCATGCGCACCGCACCATCCAGCGCTTTATGGAAAACCGCGCCAACATGGTGCAGACGGGCGAAGGCATCGATTGGGCCATGGCGGAGGCGCTCGCTTTCGGCGCGCTCGTCATCGAAGGCCACAAGATCCGTCTGTCCGGTCAGGATTGCGAACGCGGCACTTTCTCGCAGCGCCATTCGGTTCTCTACGATCAGGAAACCGAAGAGCGTTACATCCCGCTCGCCAATCTCTCGCCGACCCAGGCACGCTACGAAGTCATCAACTCGATGCTTTCGGAAGAAGCAGTTCTCGGTTTCGAGTACGGCTATTCGCTGGCCCGCCCGAATGCGCTGACCCTGTGGGAAGCTCAGTTCGGCGACTTCGCCAACGGTGCGCAGGTCGTGTTCGACCAGTTCATCTCGTCGGGCGAACGCAAGTGGCTGCGCATGTCCGGTCTCGTCTGCCTGCTGCCGCATGGCTATGAAGGCCAGGGTCCGGAGCACTCTTCCGCTCGTCTGGAACGCTATCTCCAGCTTTGCGCCGAAGACAACATGCAGGTCGCCAACGTCACTACGCCGGCGAACTACTTCCACATCCTGCGCCGTCAGCTGAAGCGTGACTTCCGCAAGCCGCTGATCCTGATGACGCCGAAGTCGCTGCTGCGCCACAAGCGCGCCGTATCGAGCCTTGCGGAGATGGCGGGGGAAACCTCGTTCCATCGCCTGCTCTGGGACGATGCGGAAGTGATCAAGGATGGCCCGATCAAGCTGCAGAAGGACAACAAGATTCGTCGCGTCGTCATCTGCTCGGGCAAGGTCTACTACGATCTCCTGGAAGAGCGCGAGAAGCGCGGCATCGACGATATCTACCTGCTGCGCATCGAACAGCTCTACCCGTTCCCGGCCAAGGCTCTCATCAACGAGCTCAGCCGCTTCCGCAACGCGGAGATGGTCTGGTGCCAGGAAGAGCCGAAGAACATGGGCGCATGGTCGTTCATCGATCCTTATCTGGAATGGGTGCTCGCCCATATCGATGCCAAGTACCAGCGTGTTCGCTACACCGGCCGTCCGGCCGCCGCCTCTCCGGCGACGGGCTTGATGTCCAAGCATCTGTCGCAGCTTGCGGCGTTCCTCGAGGACGCGCTCGGCGGTTGAGGGGTTGCGCGATGACGCGTTTTCGTCTGAAAATCGCCTCGTCGCGCTCCAGCCTTCCGCATGATGCGACGGGGGAAAAGATGGCCGCCATGCAGCAATGTGCCGCCTACCGCCATGACAAGGCAGAGGCCCGATCGGTTTTTTCCGGTTGGGCTATTGCCGCGCGTGGCGTTCTCAGTCCCCCGACCATCTGTCGCCGGAATTCCATCTAACTCATAATGACGAAAATCAGGATCTGAACAATGGCCACTGAAATCCGCGTTCCTACCCTCGGCGAGTCCGTCAGCGAGGCGACCGTCGGCACCTGGTTCAAGAAGGTCGGCGATGCCATCAAGGCCGATGAGCCGCTTCTCGAGCTTGAAACCGACAAGGTAACGATCGAAGTTCCCGCACCGGCAGCAGGCACCCTGTCCGAAATCGTTGTCCAGGCTGGTGAAACCGTAGGTCTCGGTGCATTGCTCGGTCAGATTTCTGCCGGTGGCGCTGCCGCTGCTCCGGCACAGGCTGCCGCACCGGCCCCGGCCGCTGCTGCTCCGGTTGCAGCTCCTGCCGTTGCCGCTCCGGCGTCTTCCATGCCGCCGGCCCCGGCCGCTGCAAAGCTGCTTGCTGAAAACAATCTCTCCGCCGATCAGGTCGATGGTAGCGGCAAGCGCGGCCAGGTGCTCAAGGGCGACGCCATCGCAGCCGTTGCCAAGGCTGCTTCGGCGCCGGCCGCAGCCCCGGCTGCTCCTGTCGCCGCCCGCGCGCCGACCGCTGTCGAGGACGTCAACCGCGAAGAACGCGTCAAGATGACCCGCCTGCGCCAGACGATCGCCCGTCGCCTCAAGGATGCGCAGAACACTGCCGCCATGCTCACCACCTACAATGAGGTGGACATGAAGGCCGTTATGGATCTGCGCAACAAGTACAAGGACATCTTCGAGAAGAAGCATGGCGTGAAGCTCGGCTTCATGGGCTTCTTTACCAAAGCCGTTACCCACGCGCTGAAGGAACTGCCGGCTGTCAACGCCGAGATCGACGGCACCGATATCGTCTACAAGAACTACTGCCACATCGGCATGGCTGTTGGCACCGACAAGGGTCTCGTCGTTCCGGTTATCCGCGACGCCGACCAGATGTCGATCGCCGAGGTCGAGAAGGAACTTGGCCGTCTGGCAAAGGCTGCCCGCGACGGTACGCTGTCGATGGCTGACATGCAGGGCGGCACCTTCACCATCACCAATGGCGGTGTTTACGGCTCGCTGATGTCCTCGCCGATCCTGAACGCGCCGCAGTCCGGTATTCTCGGCATGCACAAGATCCAGGAGCGTCCGGTCGCCATCGGCGGTCAGGTCGTCATCCGTCCGATGATGTATCTGGCACTCTCCTACGACCACCGGATGGTCGACGGCAAGGAAGCAGTTACCTTCCTCGTGCGCGTCAAGGAAAGCCTGGAAGATCCCGAACGTCTCGTTCTCGATCTCTAAGGAGGCATTGGATCATGTCGACATGGCCCATGCGGACGCTGCGCGGATTGTTGTGCGCTGTCGCTACATGGATGCCATCGTCCGCCGATGCGGGCGAGCTCGACATTTCCAAGCTCAGCAGCAATCTCGATCTGGCGTCGCTCGGCGACGCCGATCTCTCTGCCCGCTCGGTCAATGTCATTCGCATCGGCAAGGTGGAACTGACCTCCGGGCGCACCGTCGCCAGCGATCCGCTTGTCGGGCCGGATCACCCGGCGTTTGTCCGGACGGTTCCCCCCGGCGATTATCCCGTCACCTTGTATCAAGCTTCCGGCCGTATCGCGGCAGCGAGTATGCGCTTTGCCGAAGGCAAGCCGGTGCGCTGGGAACTGGCTATGATACCGGGTCAGGATATCAATTCCCTGAAGGGTGACGAGTTCTTCGGCTATCCGGTCGATGCCGGTCTCGGCTGCTACATGGATGCCGACACATATGCGCTGATCCAGGAGCGCGAGAAGCAGGTCCAGGCGGAAAAGTCGTCGTCGGATATCAATTACTATGATGACGTCCTGGCAACCGAATTGCAGGCAAATAACGATGATTACGCCTTGCACCGGCCGATATCGGGCAAGCGCGGCAATGTCGCCGTTTTCTCGAGCGGCTGGGGCGACGGTTTCTATCCGGTTTTCTGGGGGCTCGATGGGAGCGGCCGGCCGCTGGTTCTGTTCACAGATTTCGGTGTGATTGAAAATGCCGATGGCCGGCGTGAGCCGGGAGGAAACTAACCATGCCGGCAATGTCAACGATCGTGAAGCGGACTCCCTTGTGCGGTGCGATGCTGGTTTTCGCGGCCAATCCGTTGCCTGCCTTCGCGATTGAGTGCGCGCAGGAAAAGGCTGTCTATGTCGACATGGACGACGCTTACGAGCTGCGCTTCGAACCCATGGGATCGGAATCGTCCGTCAGCAACAGGTTCAAGCTTGCGGTGCGCAACACAGCCGTGGTGGCCGAGGGCGTCGTCATGCGCACGGACGACCAGTTGCGCGCTGATGGCCGGATCATGTTCGAATGCCCGGAGGGCGATGTGACCGGAGCCGATCTCCGAGCCTGTACGGTTTGGCAAGGCATGGTTTACGCCTCCGACCTCAAGGGGCATATCCGCGCATTGCCGGCGGAAGGGGAAAGTGCGGCCGACAGGCTCTTCCTGCCGGCGCTTGGTCCCTCTATTCAGAAGTCTTCCCTCTGGGGCGAAGGCAAGGCGACCGTGGCGCCCTGGGACGTCCTCAGCTTGAAAGGATGCTATCAATGACCGACGATGATGCGCCTGTTCTTCTCGTAACCGGCGGTAGCCGCGGCATCGGCGCCGCGATTTGCCTGGCCGCCGCTCAGCATGGCTGGGCCGTGGCGGTCAACTACACTTCCAACAGGGAGGCGGCTGAGGCTGTGGTCGGGACGATCCTCGATGCTGGCGGCGAGGCCATCGCTGTCGCAGGTGACGTCGGTAAGCCTGACGATATCAAGTCCATCTTCGCCAAGGTCGATGCCTATTTCGGCCGGATCGACGGTCTCGT
This sequence comes from Rhizobium sp. NPDC092011, assembly GCF_044756305.1. NCBI lineage: Bacteria > Pseudomonadati > Pseudomonadota > Alphaproteobacteria > Hyphomicrobiales > Rhizobiaceae > Rhizobium > Rhizobium sp. NPDC092011. The sequence continues at coordinate 152,969 of NZ_JBIVSO010000004.1, read as the reverse complement.
CAACAATGCCGGTGTCGTCGATGTCATCCAGCGTCTGGACGAGATGACGCCCGAGCGGCTCGATCGCATGTTCCGCATCAATATCAGCGGCACGATGCTGGCTGCGGCGGAAGCCGTGCGCCGCATGTCAACGCGTCATGGCGGCAAAGGCGGCGTGATCGTCAATCTTTCGTCTGTTGCCGCCACGCTCGGCGCTGGCGGACAATATGTCGACTATGCCGCATCCAAGGGTGCGATCGATACGTTTACGGTCGGGCTTGCGCGTGAAGTGGCGGCCGAGGGCATCCGCGTCAACGCGGTACGACCCGGCATCATCGACACGGATATTCACGCCACCGCCGGCTCGCCGGACAGGGCTCGGGATATCGCGCCGCAGCTGCCGATGAAGCGCGCGGGAACACCCGACGAGGTGGCCGACGCCGTCCTATACCTGCTGAGCCCCCATGCATCCTATATAACGGGTGCATTGCTGGATGTGAGCGGCGGACGCTGATCGGAAGGGATTGACGACATGCAGTATATTCTCGAATTCCTCGGCCTGATGGCGGTTTTCTCGATCTTCATCGTCGTTCCCGGCGCCGACTTCGCCGTGATCCTGCGCCAGAGCATCGTGCATGGCCGTCGCGCCGCCATGATGACCGGGCTCGGAATGGGCTTCTCGCTGCTCTTTCACATCAGCTACACCATTCTCGGCCTCGGCCTGATCGTGTCGCAGTCCCTCATGCTGTTCAGCGTGGTGAAGTGGGCCGGTGTTCTCTATCTCGTCTATCTCGGCATCAAGTCTTTCCGCGAACCCGGCTTCAAGGTGAAGGATGTCGAGATCACCGAGGAAGACCGCAAACCGGTTTCGGTCTGGCGCTGCCTGGCAACGGGCTTCGTCACCAATGCCCTCAATCCCAAGCCGGTGCTGTTCTTCCTGTCGCTTTTTTCGACGCTCGTTCATCACGACACGCCGGCGCTCACCCAGTTCAGCTACGGCATCGGCATGGCAACGGCGCTCGTCGCCTGGTTTGCCGGCGTTTCCACCTTCTTTACCGTCAAGCCGGTGCGCGATCGTTTCATCGCCTCGGGCAAATGGTTCAACCGCATCACCGGAGCGGCGCTCGTCGGCTTCGGCATCCGCCTCGCCTTGGCACGGGCGACCGACTAACGAATATATAAAACAAGGAAATCAAACATGTCCTACGATGTGATCATTATCGGAACAGGCCCCGGTGGCTATGTTTGCGCAGTCAAGGCAGCGCAGCTCGGCCTGAAGGTCGCGGTCGTCGAAAAGCGCGCGACCTATGGCGGCACCTGCCTCAACGTCGGCTGCATTCCATCCAAGGCGCTGCTGCATGCTTCCGAAGTGTTCCATCATGCCGGCCATGGCATGGATGCGCTGGGCGTCGAAGTGGCCGCACCGAAGCTGAACCTCGGCAAGATGCTGGCCCACAAGGACGCGACCGTGAAGTCGAATGTCGACGGCGTCGCCTTCCTGTTCAAGAAGAACAAGATCGATGCCTTCCAGGGCACCGGCAAGATCGTTGCCGCCGGCAAGGTCTCCGTCACCGCTGAAGACGGCAAGGTGACCGAGATCGAAGGCAAGAACATCGTCATCGCCACTGGCTCCGACGTTGCCGGCATTCCGGGCGTTCCGCTCGAAATCGACGAGAAGGTCATCATCTCTTCGACCGGCGGTATCGCGCTCGACAAGGTGCCGGGCAAGATGATCGTGGTCGGCGGTGGCGTCATCGGCCTCGAGCTCGGCTCGGTCTGGTCGCGCCTTGGCGCCAAGGTCACCGTCGTCGAATATCTCGACAACATCCTCGGCGGCATGGACGGTGAAGTCTCCAAGCAGTTCCAGCGTATGCTGGCCAAGCAGGGTATCGAATTCCACCTCGGTGCCAAGGTTGTCGGCGTCGAGAAGTCCGGCAATGGTGCGAAGGTTACCTTCGAACCCGTCAAGGGTGGTGACAAGGTCGTGCTCGATGCCGACGTCGTGCTGGTTGCGACCGGCCGCAAGCCCTACACGGCAGGTCTCGGCCTCGAAGAAGCCGGCGTTGCTCTCGACAATCGCGGCCGCGTCGAAATCGACGGCCACTTCAAGACCAATGTCGCGGGCATCTACGCCATCGGCGACGTGGTGAAGGGACCGATGCTGGCGCACAAGGCAGAAGACGAGGGCGTTGCCCTTGCCGAAATTCTCGCCGGTCAGGCTGGTCACGTGAACTACGACGTCATCCCGAGCGTGGTCTACACGCAGCCGGAAGTCGCTTCCGTCGGCAAGACCGAGGAAGAACTGAAGGCTGCAGGCGTCGCCTACAAGGTCGGCAAGTTCCCGTTCTCGGCCAACGGCCGCGCCCGCGCGATGCTGGCGACGGACGGCTTCGTCAAGATCCTGGCCGACAAGGAAACCGATCGTGTTCTCGGCGGCCATATCGTCGGCTTTGGCGCTGGCGAAATGATCCATGAGATTGCCGTTCTGATGGAATTCGGCGGTTCGTCGGAAGATCTCGGCCGTACCTGCCACGCGCACCCGACCATGTCGGAAGCCGTGAAGGAAGCCGCGCTCGCGACCTTCTTCAAGCCGATCCACATGTAAGAACCGGCATCCCAGCCGAGCCGGGTGCTGGGTTGCAATGCAAGCCCGATGATGCGATGTACGGCCTTTGTGCATCGCATCATCGAAGCTCTTCCATTCATCGAAGTCGGCATGTCACGTCAAATCCCAGCACTTTTCGTATCTCTGCAACTCTCCATTGTCGCCGCATTCACAGGCCTTGTGGTTGGTGTGGTGCCGGCGCACGCCGAACCCCCCGTAGCCGGCTGGCCACAGGCCGCCAGCGATCTGCCGGTGGAGCAGGGTATTCGCTTCGGCACGCTGCCGAACGGTATGCGTTTTGCGATCATGCACAATGCGACGCCGGCAGGGCAGGTGGCGATCCGGTTCCGCATCGGCAGCGGCTCGCTGCAGGAAAACGACAATCAGCAGGGGCTGGCGCACTTCCTCGAGCACATGGCATTCAAGGGGTCGACCCACGTTCCCGAAGGCGAGATGATCCGCATCCTCCAGCGTCTCGGTCTGGCGTTCGGTGCCGATACCAATGCTTCTACTAGCTATGGCGAAACGACTTACTCGCTCGATCTGCCCGAGGCGGATCCCGAGCGGGTTTCCACCGGCCTGATGCTGATGCGCGAGACAGCGAGCGAGCTGACGCTCGACGCCGGTGCGTTCGACCGTGAGCGTGGGGTCATTCTTTCCGAAGAAAAACTGCGCGATACGCCGCAATATCGTGGCAGTATCGGCTTCCTCAATCAGGTGCTGCCCGGCCAGCGGGTGACGCAGCGTCCGCCGATCGGCAAGACCGATATTATCAGCAATGCGCCCGTCGATCTGGTGCGCGATTACTATCGCACCAACTACCGGCCGGAGCGCGCGACGTTGGTCGTGGTCGGCGACATCGATGCTGCCGCCATTGAAGCCGATATCCGCAACCGCTTCGGCAACTGGATATCCAATACGCCTGCTCCGGCGGCGATCGATCTGGGCAGCCTCGAAAAGCACGGCGAACGCGTCGGAACCGTCATCGTGCCGGGCGGCGCGACGCGCGTGCAGATGGCCTGGACCCGGCCATATGATGCTTCGCAAGATACGGTTGCCAAGCGCCGTCAACAGCTGGTCGAGGGTATTGGTCTTGCCGTTCTCAACAGGCGCATCTCGGTTTTGGCGCAACAGCCCAACGCCCCCTTCGTCAGCGCGCAGGCAGGCTCGCAGAATCTGTTGAAATCCGCTCGTGCCACGATCATTGCCGCCGATACCGATCAGGACAGGTGGCAGGCTGCGCTTGCCGCCATCGATCAGGAGCAGCGCCGGATTGCCGAATTCGGCGTCGCGCAAAGCGAAATCGACCGGGAGCTTGCCGAGTATCGGTCGATGCTGCAGGCCGCTGCCGGCGGTGCCACGACGCGCACGAGCCCCGACATTGCGGGTGCTTTGGCGTGGAGCGTCGGCGCGGATGTGGTGTTTACGTCGCCTGCGGACGACCTCTCATTGTTCGACGCTGCAATGAAAGGCCTGACGGCGGCCGAGGTCAACGAAAGTCTCAAGCTCGCCTTTGCAGGCAACGGTCCGCAGCTGGTGCTGCAGATTCCGCAAATGCCCGAAGGCGGAGAGGCAGCCGTCGAAAAAGCCTATGCAACTTCGCGTGCGGTTGTCGTCAGCGCACCGTTGCATACGGCAGCGGTCGAATGGCCATACACCGATTTCGGACCAGCGGGCACCGTGGTCGAGCGACGCGTGCTCGACGACCTCGGCGTTACGATGGTGCGGTTTGCCAATGGCGTCCGCCTGACCGTGAAGCCGACCAAGCTTCGTGCGGACGAGATATTGGTTCGCGCCAATATCGGCCACGGCCTGCTCGATCTGCCGCATGACCGCCCGCTGCCGATCTGGGCAGCTCCTTCGGTTTCCCTCTCCGGTCTCAAGGCGATCGGTTACGAGGACATGCAGAAGGCATTGGCGAGCAAGGTGGTCGGCAGCGACTTTTCCATCCGCGACGGCGCCTTCAGGTTCGAGGGTGCCACGCGGCCGAGCGATCTCGTGACGCAACTGCAGCTTATGACGGCGTATATTTCCGATCCGATCTATCGGCCCGATGCCTTCAAGCGGGTGCAGCAGGCCTATCTGAATAGTCTCGCCCAACTTCAGGCGACGCCACGGAGCGTGGTCGGCCGCGATCTTCCCGGCCTCTTGCATTCCGGCGACCCGCGCTGGGCCTTCCCCGACCGGACGCAGTTGCTCGATGCCAAGCCGGAGGAATTCGAAACATTCCTGCGGCCTTACCTTGCAAAGGGACAGATCGAAGTCATCATCACCGGCGATGTCACCGTGGACGACGCCATTCGACTGACGGCAGAGACATTCGGTGCACTGCCGGCTCGGCTCGATGCGCCGGAGCAGACTGCCAGCAACAGTGCGCTTTTTCCGGCTCCGACGGCGGAACCGGTCGTGCGGCTTCAGGATGGACGAGGCGACAATGCCGGTGCGCTCGTCGCCATGCCGATCGGTGATTTTTTCTCGGATCTGCCGCGTGCCGCCGCCGCCAATGTTACGGGAGCGATCTTCCGCAATCGCCTAGTCGATCAGTTCCGTGTTGCCGAGGGCGCGACTTACAGTCCGCAGGGCAGTGTCGATCTGTCCAAATCATTGCCGGGCTACGGCTTCGGCTACGTCTATGTGGAGACGACCCCGGCCAAGGTCGACCACTTCTTCGATCTCGTTGACAAGATCGCCGCCGACCTGCGGGACAAAGAGGTTTCGCCCGATGAGCTGACCCGGGCGCGTGCACCGATCGTCGAGGAGATCAAGCGCTCGCAACAGACCAATAATTACTGGCTAGAGAGCCTTCACGGTGCGCAAACGGACCCACGGCGTCTGGAGCGGATCCGCGGCAGCATCGACAATTATCAGTCTGTAACAGCGCAGGACATTCGAGCGATTGCGACGCAATATCTGAAGTCGGATACGGCATGGCGACTGAAGATCCTGCCGGCTGACGGATCGGCTGTTCGGTAGAGCATTTCCGCATCCAGGATGGAGAGCCGCAACGGGTTTTTCCTGAAGACGCTTCGCTCCAGCCTGCCCCGGGTAAATTGCCGCAGCCGGCTTTATTGCGCTGGCTGCGTTGCCCGATGTGATAATCTGCAGTCATCGAAATGACGGGTGAAAAGATGTCTGCAAGACCCCTGATGGTGAAACCGCATATGCCGCATCCCGCCATGCCGGATGCCGATTGGGCGGATTGCTATGAGCTACAGGTACCGACAGCGGATCTTACCGCAATTGATGTGGCGCGCGCGATGCTCAGTCGCTTTCCGCCCTGGGTGCGGTTGCTGATGACGCTGCGCAATTCTGTGACGAACGTATTCGGATTGAAGTCCACCGGCAGCAATCTTGCGGGCGACAAGGGAAAGATCGGCTTTTTTCCGATCGTCAGTCAGTCGGACGATCAGGTCGTTCTCGGCTTTGACGACCGTCATCTCGATTTTCGCGTCGTCATCGGCGTGCGGGACGACGGCGAGGGGCGCAGGCTGATCGACACGACAACACTGGTGCGGCGAAAGATATTGCTGGGTCGAATCTACATCGCGCTGATTACGCCATTTCACCGGCTGATAGTTTCCAAGATGCTGGCCAATTTCGGCAAGCGCGTGAATTCCGTCAGTTTACCGGCGTCACCGTAAAGCCCTGCTTGCGCAGCAGCGCGACTACGCCGTGATCGCCCGGAAGGTGGAGTGCGCCGACGGCCATCATCACATTCCCTTTTTCGAGATAAGGCACGATGCGTTTCGCCATCACCTCGTTGCGGTCGGTAACAATGCGTTTCACGATGGCCGCGTCGGTGGCTTTATCGTCGGAGAGGCCTTCGACAAGAGCTTTCATCAAGCCGCTATTTCCGGTCGAGTAAAGGCCTACAAAGGTTTCCGTGATGTCGTTTACATCGTAGGGCGATCGAAAGCTCTCCAGAAGGCCTTTCATGGTCAGGTCGTCGGAAAGGTCCGCCATCGCCTGGAATTGCTCGAGCGGCGTTTCGAGGCCCTCGACATCAATCCCATTTCTCGCGGCCTGAACGGCCAATTGCCTGTCCAGCACATATTTGTCGTTGGGACCTTGGCCGGCGGCGCACGTCAGGAGCGATATGTAGATGAACCACGGGCGCATGCGCAGGACAGTTGCGATCGGCACGCCTTTCTTCGCAAGTCCTGCCGCAATTTGCCCGGTTTCTTCCGCGGGAAGAATATGGTCCAGGCTCTTGCCGGGCGGCAGCATCGTCAGCTCCGGATGCTTGAGAAGCTCCATCGCAATCGTATTGGGCTCGGCTATTTCCTTCAACTCCAGGACCAAGGTGTCGATCTTGTCGAAGGCGCCATGGAAGGCGGTCGGCAGTTTCAGCACGCGCTCATCGTTTGAATGCATGGTGCCGAACAGCCAGGAAGGCTTCGTCCCGGCCTTTTCGATCTTCCAGAAGATGCTGTAGCCGTTATCGACCCTCGATGCGGCGTCAAGCATCGTCCCGTAAAGCGCCGGATCGGTTTTGCGTAGTTGTAAAAGGACATCCTTGCCAGGGCACGTTCTGGCATTGTCTGCAAACGCCGGCGAAAGGATCGATGCGACAAGAACGGCAGCCAACAGGAAAGGGGCGGCAAGACGGGATGCCGTGCCTTTGACGCGGTCCGTCAAAGCCATAAGGGAATTGTTTCTCATAAGAATCCGGCGCTAGTTCGAAACAACGTTCGTCAGTATGGCCGACACAGCTGCACAACTCAAGCGACAGCGGTGAATCAGCGCCGGCAGATCTGAAACACTCAGTTTACCGGTGTCACCGTAAAGCCCTGCTTGCGCAAGAGCGCGACCAGCCCCTGATCTCCGACCAGATGCAGCGCGCCGATCGCTATGAAGGCATTGCCCTTGTCGAGGATCGGCGTGGAGCGTTCGGCCATCACCTTATTGCGATCGAGGATAATGCGCTGCTCGAAGGCCGCGGTATCGTCGTCCGTGATTTTCTGATCCGGCTCGATCACCTTCAGCATCGGCACCATCGCGCCGATGTTACCGGCGAGATAGAGGTCGGTCATCGTTTCGTTGACGTCGTTGATCTTGTCGCCGAGTTCCAGCGTCTGGATCAGCGACTTCAGATGAAGTGCGATCGGCAGATCGCTCATCGCCTTGGCCTGTTCGGCCAGGGTTTCGAGACCTTTGACCTGCTTGCCCTCGGCTGCGGCATCGCTTGCCAGCTTCTGATCGAGGAATTTTGCGCCGGAGGTTTTGCGGCGGACTTCGCAGCCGGTCATTTCGAAGGAGCTTGCGATCAGCCAGGGCTGCATGCGGGAGACGGCCGCAAGAGCAATTCCGCGTTCCTTCAGCCCGGCCTCAAGGCGTGCATTGTCTTCCGGGGAGAGATGCTCGCTGATGGTCGAGCCATCGGTGATCATCGTCAGCGACGGATTGGCGAAGAGTACGGCCGCCGCCTTTTTGTCGTCGAGAATTTCGTCGGATTCCACGACGATCGTGTCGGCGGAGGCCACGGCTTCCGCCGCTCCCTTCGGCATGGCGAGCACACGTGTATCGGAAACATGCATCGTGCCGAGCATCCAGGACGGCTTCAGGCCGGGCTTCTCGATCTTCCAGAAGATGCCCTTGCCGTTTTCCACCTTGTCGCCGGCTGCGATGATGGACGCATATTTCGCCGGATCGGTCTTTTGCAGTTCGGCCATCAGATCCTTGCCGCCGCACTTATCCGATACGGCCCGGTCGGCATGAGCGGGTCGTAGCGTCAGCATGGTCGCTACCAGCAAGATCGCCAGCGCGAACGGGAAGGCTGTGGCAAGCCAGAGCAGGATGTCGCCAAGCGTCGGCTTTATCGACCGCATCGCCTTGGACCCGAGGGCAGAAATCATCAAAATCTTCCGTTCGCAGAGGGCATGATCCGTAGCGCTGGAAAGCGGCTTTCGAGAGGCATGCCGGGACAGGAGCATTGCGCTGTTCTGCGAACCGCAAAAATGCTCCATGTTCTTGTTTCTTTCGCATTCCGGACGGAAAACCGCTACGCACTTTTCCCGGAAATGCTCTCGGTTCTGCTTTACGCGCGCCAGACGGAGATTCCCTTAACGCGAGAGGTTAATCTTTCCTTACGCGCGAGGATGGGCGCGGTCGTAGACTTCCAGAAGCCGTGAGGAATCGACGCCGGTATAGACCTGGGTTGTCGATAGGCTGGCATGGCCGAGCAGCTCTTGAATGGTGCGCAGATCGCCGCCGCCGGCCAGCAGATGGGTGGCGAAGGAATGGCGAAGCGCATGCGGCGTGGCGGTATCCGGCAAGCCGAAGGCGCCGCGCAGTTTCTGCATGCCGTGCTGGATGATGCCCGGCTGCAGCTTGCCGCCGCGCGCGCCTCGGAAAAGCGGTCCTTCCGCATCGAGATGATAAGGGCAAATCTTGCGATAGTGATCAACGGCTTCAATGACGATCGACAGCAGCGGCACCAGTCGCGTCTTGTTGCCCTTGCCGGTGATGCGCAAGGAGGTGGCACCGGGCGAAAAATCCTGCGGCTTCAGATCGAGCGCTTCGGAAATGCGCAGGCCGCAGCCGTAAAGCAAGGTCAAAACGGCGGCGTCGCGTGCGGCGATCCATGGCTCCTCGTGCAACTGCGCTTCGTCGCTGACCACGGTCACCGCCTGGGTATCGGAGAGTGGTTTGGGAAGTGATTTCGGCTGCTTCGGCGAACGCACCGCGGCAGCGCCTGCGGCATTCACCAGCCCCTTCTTTTCGAGATAACGCAAGAGTGAACGAAGTCCGGCAAGGTTGCGACCAAGCGAACGCGCACCGGCGCCATCCTTGCGGCGGGCGGCGAGAAAGGCGCGAAAGTCGGCAGGGCGCAATGCGTGAATATCGGCGATCGTTGCCGGGCCGCCGAGGTGGCCGGTGAGGAACGTCAGGAACTGCCGCGTGTCGCGCTCATAGGCGTTCAGCGTATGCGCTGCGAGCCTGCGTTCCTGACCGAGCGCGTCGAGCCAGCGGCTGCGTTCGGCCATCAACCCTGAGTCGGCGATGATCAATAATTCGTTCAGTGGAAAACCCCTTGAAATTCGGATTCCTTCTGCCACTTTGAAAGAGGGAAGGTTATGGAATCACTAACTTTCCCGTTGACCCGCTTGCATTTTTCATGCGCTGCGGGAGCAGCGGCACTTTAAAATGATGGCATGTATCCGCTCCCAAGCCCCCGACGGTTCAGCTGGTATGTGCGAGGCGCTTGTCATGCTTCGATCATATTCGATTGCGATAGAATATATCCCAACCATTCAGGACACTTCATGGCGCGTCGCGGCTCGATAACTGCATTGGGACAGCTCGCAGAAACGATTGCTTTGGTGTCCCAGGGCCAGCCCGGACATATCGTCGATACTTTGATTGCCGAGCGCGGCCAGAAGATCGTGCGCAATCCGCTCTGGCCGCTCATGCGCCCGTTTCTCTACACGCTGCTGCGCTACAACAAGGCGATCGAATTTGCCGATGACGTCGCCAAGCTTTCCGGCTTTCAGTGCTTCGAATATATGAGCGATCTGCTGCGGCTCGACATCGGCGTTGTCAATGCCGATCGCATTCCGGCCAGCGGCGGCTTCATTCTCGTCAGCAATCATCCGACAGGCATTGCCGACGGCGTAGCCGTCTTCGATCTCCTGAAGTCGCGGCGGCCCGACATGATGGTCTTTGCCAATCGCGATGCGGTGCGCGTCAATCCGCGCTTTGCCGAGATGATCATTCCGGTCGAATGGCGGGAGGAGCACAAGAGCAAGCCGAAAACGCGCGAGACTCTGCAGCTTACCAATCGCGCCGTTGCCGATGGCAAGGTTACGGTCCTGTTTCCGTCCGGCCGCATCGCTTACTGGGCGAACGGCAAGTTGAACGAGCGGCCCTGGAAGACGTCGGCCGTGGGGCTGGCGCGCAAATACAATCTGCCGATTTTGCCGGTTCATCTGACGGCGCGCAATTCCGGCCTGTTCTACTGGTTCGCAAAATGGTCGACCGAGCTGCGCGACATGACTGTCTTCCACGAGCTGCTGAACAAGCGCGGAGACCGGTTCGACTTCCTGGTGGGCAATCTCATTCCCGTCGAGCATCTGGACGGCGACGTCAACGATGTCACCAAGGCACTGGAGAGGCATACGGTGTTCGACCTCGCGGCGGATGGGAATGCCACTTTCTCGCCGCTCGTTGCTCCGGTGCAGGATGAAGCTCTGATCACCCGTTCTCTCTAAACCCGGAATCGGTTAGGGCAACTCCAGCAAAAGTGCGCAGCGATTTTGCGTCCGGAATTGCATGAGACAGAGAGAGGGTATGCATGCAACTTAGATCCATGTTTGCCCAGAACTATCGGTCCCTGCGCTCGATCCGCATGGATCTTTCCGACGTCAATCTGTTCATCGGCGAGAATGGCGTCGGCAAGTCCAACCTCTATCGCTCGCTGCAGCTGGTGCAGGCGGCAGTTCGCGGGCGGCTGGCGCACGAGATTTCCAGCGAAGGCGGCATGTTCTCGGCCATGTGGTCGGGCAAGCGGCGCAGCCACGAGTCCGCCCGCATCCGCTTTGACGTCGAGCTGCTCGATATGGAGCGGGCTGCGACCTTTCGCTACTCCATCGAGGCGGGCATGCGGCCGCCCTCTGCCTCAGCCGGTTTTCCGCTCGAGCCGCAGATCAAGACCGAGGAGCTTTCGCTCGAGACCGGTCGTCGGCCGGTGACGATGATGAGGCGGGACGGCCCGGGTATTTCGGTGCGCGGAGAGACCGGCCGTATGGAGCAGCATCGCGAGCAGGCGCTGACCTCCGAAACAGCAATCGCGCTGCTCGGCGATGCCGGATATTTTCCCGAGATCGGCACCTTCCGGCGTGCCGTCGATACCTGGCGGTTCTATCATGGCTTCCGCACCGATCGCGGCTCGCCGCTGCGCGCTCCCTGCCTTGCCGTCACGGCGCCCATGCTGGATGAAGACGGCGCGAATATCGCTGCCGTCTTCGCTACGCTCGTCCATACGCGCGAAGATACCGTCGAGCTGGATCGGGTTCTTGCCGCAGCCCTCGGCGGCGCGCGGCTCGTCGTGCCTGAGCCGCAGGAAACGGCTGATTTCGGGCTCATGCTGCCGGAATTTCCCAATCGCGTTTTCCAGCCGCGCGAATTATCCGATGGTCAGGTCCGTTTCCTCGGTCTCGCTGCCGCCTTGATGTCCTATCGACTACCGCCGCTGATCGCGCTCAACGAGCCCGAGGCGAGCCTGCACCCGGACATGCTGCCGCCGCTTGCCGATATGATTGCTCAAGCCGCGAAGACCAGCCAGATCTGGATCGTCACCCATTCCGAGGTACTGGCGCAGGCCGTACGCGAGCGCTGCGGCGCAAAGCCGCGCCGCGTGATCCGCGAGGACGGTTCCACCTGGATCGATGGCATGCGGTTGACCGGTGTGATCGATGAGGACGACGAATAACAGATTTTGGAGTTTTCACCGGGCCTGCTCAATATCGAAGGAGAATCGGCAAGGGCAAATTTCGGTCGGGATTTTTAATAGTTAGATTTATTGAAATGGGATTGTTGAAATGACCTCATTGGATAGGGCCGCTCTTTTGAGCGACTTGGCAGACATGATTGCGAACCGGAAAATGGCGCGACCGATTCGCGTCGCGATCGATGGCAGGACGGCTTCGGGCAAAACCACGCTGGCGAACGAACTGGCCGAGTGCCTCAGAGGCAGTGGACGAGAGATCATCCGAACCTCGATCGATGGCTTCCATCGGCCGAAGGTGGAGCGCTATGCGCGCGGGCGGCACTCTGCCGAGGGTTATTATTACGACGCGCGTGATCTTCCCGCCATCAATACGCTGCTTCTCAATCCTTTGGGGCCGGGCGGCGACGGGTGGTATCGCACCGCCTCCTTCGATCTGCACAACGACGTACCGATCGACCAGGCTCCGCAATTCGCGCCTGCCGACACGATCCTCATCGTCGACGGCACCTTTCTGCAGCGGCCGGAGCTGCGGGAAGGCTGGGATCTCGCCATCTTCGTCGAAACCTCGGAACATGTTTCCGAGCACCGCGGCATTGCGCGTGACATGGCGCTTCTGGGTGGTACGGAGGCAACCCGCCAGCTCTACGCAGATCGTTACCGGCCGGCCTTTGCGCTTTATGAAAGCCTGGCTGCGCCGGCTCATTCTGCCGACGCGATTGTCAATAATGACGATTTTGATCGGCCGGCTCTTCTGATTCGCGAGGGTGGGAGGCTGTTTGGGGTGTCGCGAGAGCTTTGATTATTCACGGAACGCGGAGGCAGATGCGACCGGCTTGGTGTGGAAGCCGTTTGCTTTATCCTCGCGCCAATTGCGAACATGTACAGGTCCGTTCGACATAGACTGACTAACTGGTCGGCTTCGGGCACAAAACCAATGGTGGCATGGTGCTCATCTGGCGATCAATGTTTGCTTCATAATCTGGCTTGAGGCCTAAACGAGCAAGTTGTTCCGGCGTTAGGTGTGGGTCGACGTACATAGTTTCGTAGTTCATGACCGTTTTATCGCGATTAAGGTGAAAGCGCGAAATGACCCTAGCTGCGCTGTAATGTGCGGTCATCGTGACCTGACTATTTCCAATGTCTTCGAATGTTACATTTTCGAGGATAATTTCGCTTTTGCCCTTTTCGACCATGACGAGGTTTTTGCCATCAAAAGCAAAAAAGGTTCCGGCACAGGAAGTTCCCAATTCATGGAGTTCGCTTGTTTCCAATTTTTGGACTATGGGACTTTTTTCTTCCGGTGCGCAGCTCACCAAAATAGCGACGAGAGGAAGCCACAGCAATTTTGTTCTACCGGTTCTCATGTCCGATCCCTCTTCGTTTAATGTTATCTCGAACTTGACACCTGTGCGATAATGCTTTGCAAACGGAGATAGCGGTATTTTATGGTACTCGTTATCGGCGAACTTTTCCGGTTGATTGCAGTCATGGTATGAGCTGATTTTGCAATCAGCGTCACAGAAAATTAGGCAACGCATTATCGCGCTCAACCTGCAAGGTTGCGCAAATACCTGGTAGTCACCATTCCCCTCTAGGGATTCAGTCTTCATATTCAGCACCACGGATACCAATGCGAAACTTCGTCTATGGGATGGCAACCGGGGCACTGCTCACCATGGGGGTGACTATGGGGGCCACCGTGGCTGAATCTGTCGAACATGTTTGGGGACTGATGCATAGCACCTGGGCACCGACACCGTCCGGGCCCGCTATGCCTCTCTCGGCATATGAAGTGCATCGGCTCGCCGCCGTGGCCGCGATGAGGGATTACTGCAACATCTATTTCGAAGAGACCGAGAAGAGCGACCGACTGGCAACGCGATTTAGAGACAGTCAAGACCCGGATAAATTTGAAATCCTTCATAGGTTGACTGAAAGCTTCAAGAGCGAAGATTGCGATGATCTACTTCGCCGATTTCCTGATATGATGAAATATGTGGACCTCTAAAATCAATATCTGCCTCGTGCAGAAAATGGCCCTTGTCGGCATCATTACCTAACGCTGAATATTCTCTACGGCTGCAGACCATTCGCATTTTGCGAGCGGCCAAGCACCACTCCCGGGTTTTCTTTTCCCCCCGTCCGGGGCATGGTCTGGCGCAATGAGCAAAGATTCTTCTGATCTGTTCGGTGCGCTTTTTGAAGCCGCGCCCGCGAAGCCTGTGATGAGCCGTACCGTGCCCGTTCTCGTGCCGATGCCGGCGCCGCGGGCCTATTCCTATGCCGTGCCCGAGGGCATGGCGGTGGAGCCGGGCTCCGTCGTGCAGGTGCCGCTCGGGCCGCGACAGGTCATCGGCGTCGTCTGGGATGGCGAGGATGACGGTGGCGTCGATCCGAAGAAGCTTCGGCCGATCAGCCATGTTTTCGATTGCCCGCCGCTCGGCAAGCATATGCGCGATTTCATCGACTGGGTTGCGACTTACACGCTGTCGCCGCCGGGGCTGGTGGCGCGCATGGCGCTCCGGGCGCCCGCCGCTTTCGATCCCGAGCCGATGATCGAGGGATTGCGGTTCATCGGTGGCCAGCCGGAGCGGTTAACGCCTGCCCGTGCCAAGGTGATGGAAATTGCTGCTGATGGGCTGTCGTGGACCCGTCTCGGTCTGGCGCATGCGGCCGGCGTTTCCACCAGCGTCGTCGATGGGCTGATCTCGCAGGGCATTTTCGAGATCATCTTCTTGCCGCCGCCGCCGGTGGTCGCTAAGCCCGATCCGGAGTTTACCGCATCGCGGCTGCAGGGGCCGCAGAGGCAAGCGGCCGATGAGATCCTGGCGGACGTGCGCAAGGGCGAATTTGCCGTCTCGCTGATCGACGGCGTTACCGGCTCGGGCAAGACCGAGGTCTATTTCGAGGCCATCGCCGAAACGCTGAGGCGCGGTAAGCAGGTGCTGATCCTGTTGCCGGAAATTGCGCTGACGGCAAGTTTTCTCGAGCGCTTTCAGGATCGCTTCGGCGCCAAGCCGGCCGAGTGGCATTCGGATCTTGCGCCGAAGATGCGCGAGAAGGTCTGGCGTCAGGCCGTCACGGGCGAAGTGCGGGTGGTTGCCGGTGCGCGGTCCGCTCTCTTCCTGCCCTTCGAGGATCTCGGGCTCATCATCGTCGACGAAGAGCATGACCCCGCCTACAAGCAGGAAGACCGCGTCTATTATAATGCCCGCGACATGGCCGTCGTGCGCGGCCGCATCGGCGATTTTCCGGTCGTGCTGGTGTCGGCCACGCCTTCGGTCGAAAGCCAGGTCAACGGCCAGAGCGGGCGCTACACCACGATCCATTTGCCGACGCGTTACGGCGATGCGGCACTTCCCGACCTTCATCTGGTCGACATGCGCCGGCACGCGCCCGAGCGCGGCGGCTTCCTGTCGCCGGTGCTGCTGCGCGCGATCGGCAAGACGGTCGCCAAGGGCGAGCAGGCGCTGTTGTTTCTCAACAGGCGCGGCTATGCGCCGCTGACGCTCTGCCGTGTCTGCGGCCATCGTTTCCAGTGCCCGCAATGTTCGAGCTGGCTGGTGGAACATCGGTTCCGAAACCAGATTCAGTGCCATCAATGCGGCTATGCCGAGCGCACGCCGGAAGCCTGCCCCGAATGCGGCACGCTCGACCATCTCGTTGCCTGCGGGCCGGGCGTCGAGCGTATCGCCGAGGAGGTGGAGCGTCATTTCCCCGACGCGCGGACCATCATGCTTTCGTCCGATATCATGGGCGGCGTCAAGCGACTGAGACTGGAGCTCGATGCGATCGCCAAGGGCGAGGCCGATATCGTCATCGGCACGCAGCTCGTCGCCAAGGGTCATAATTTTCCATTGATGACGCTGGTCGGCATCGTCGATGCCGATCTCGGCCTGGCAAATGGCGATCCGCGTGCTGCCGAGCGAACCTTCCAGCTTCTGTCGCAGGTGACGGGGCGTGCCGGGCGCACCGGCTTGAAGAGCCACGGATTGCTGCAGACCTACCAGCCTCAGCATCCGGTCATGCAGGCGATCGTCTCCGGCGATGCCGGCGCTTTCTACGAGCGCGAGATCCTTGAGCGCGAAAGGGCCATATTGCCGCCCTTCGGCCGGCTTGCCTCGATCATCGTCTCGGCCGACAGCAGGCAGGATGCCGAGACGCATGCGCGCGGCATGCGCAACGCCGCGCCGCAGGTCTCCGGCATTTCGGTGCTTGGCCCGGCGGAAGCGCCGATCGCGCTCGTGCGCGGGCGCCATCGCTTCCGCCTGCTCGTGCACGGCCGGCGCAATTCCGATATGCAGGGCTTCTTACGGGCGATGCTGGCGCAATCGCCGAAGGAGCGCGGCTCCGTACAGGTGCAGCTCGACGTCGATCCGCAAAGCTTTCTGTGATTGGCGCGGCAGATATATTGACTGTGCCTTTCCCTGTCTGACCGGATCATGCCATAAGTCGCCGTCTCACTTACGTGATTTGCGCGCGGCTGATTTTTGAGGGTGACCGATGGAGCTTTATTTTCCGACCGAATTCGGCGAGCGGCTTGCCTATTGTTCTGCCGCAGTCACGGCGCTGATCGGCTTCTTCATGATGTTCGCGCCGGGTTATACCTATCGCATCCTCAAGCTTCAGGTGCGTGAAGGACGAACGGAAGCCTACGCGGAGGCCCGTTCGGCGGGCGGCTTCATGCTCGGTTTCGGACTGGTGGCGATCCTCCTGGCGCAGCCGATGATTTATCTTGCGCTTGGCGCTTCCTTCGGCGTCGCGGCGTTCGGCCGCATTCTCGCGCTCATGTCCGACCGCGGCAGTGTACTTTTCAGTCTTCTCCTTCTGGTTGTGCAAGCGATTCTTGCCGCATTACCTTTCCTGTACGGACTGGGCTATATTTGAGCCGAAAACGGCTTCGGGGCGGCCTTGTTTGCCCGCGCTATCCCCATGCTTTTGAATTTTTGCCATCATAAATTCGCCCGAATAGCGTATTCGGCGAATACGCGTGTTGCGAGTCTCAATATCCTATGTTAGACGAACCCCGAATTTCGGATGAGGCGGGAGTGTACTCCTGCTGATTTCTGGGGGAAATCAAAACGAATTCAAGGGCATATGGCTTCCGTTACCCGGAAGCTGGGTTCTTGGGTTGAAATCAGGGAATTTTGTGCCCGTGGCAGACACATCCCAGCATGTTTCTGGCGTTGCAGAACGATATGCCTCGTCGCTTTTCGAGTTGGCCCTTGAAGAAGGTGCCGTGTCGGCAGTAACTGCCGATCTCGATCGCTTCCAAGTCATGCTCGACGAGAGCGAAGATCTGAAGCGTTTCGTCCTCAGCCCGGTCTTTTCGGCCGATGAGCAGGTCGGCGCGATTCAGGCGCTGGCAACGAAGGCAGGCTTCGGCGCCTATGTCACCAATTTTCTGAAGCTTGTGGCCAGCAACCGGCGTCTTTTTGCGCTGCCGGGCATGATCAAGGCTTTCCGTATCATCGCCGCACGTCATCGCGGCGAGATTTCCGCCGAGGTTATCTCGGCACATGCGCTTACCCAAGCGCAGGAAGATGAATTGAAGGCGGCGCTGAAGGGCGTCACCGGCAAGGACGTGGCAATTGCTGTCACGGTCGATCCTTCGATCCTGGGTGGTCTGATCGTCAAGGTCGGTTCCCGTCAGATCGATACGTCCCTTCGCACCAAACTCTCCACCCTTAAGCTTGCATTGAAAGAGGTCGGCTGATGGATATCCGCGCCGCGGAAATTTCCGCAATTCTGAAAGATCAGATCAAAAACTTCGGCAAGGAAGCTGAAGTCTCCGAAGTCGGCCAGGTTCTCTCCGTCGGTGACGGTATCGCCCGCGTCTACGGTCTGGATAACGTCCAGGCCGGCGAAATGGTCGAATTCCCCGGCGGCATTCGCGGTATGGCCCTGAACCTCGAAGCCGACAACGTCGGTGTGGTTATTTTCGGCTCCGACCGCGACATCAAGGAAGGCGACACCGTCAAGCGTACCGGCGCGATCGTCGACGTTCCGGTCGGTCCGGAACTGCTCGGCCGCGTTGTCGACGCACTCGGCAACCCGATCGACGGCAAGGGCCCGATCAATGCGACCCGCCGTTCGCGCGTCGACGTCAAAGCTCCGGGCATCATTCCGCGTAAGTCGGTTCATGAGCCGATGTCGACCGGCCTCAAGGCCATCGACGCGCTGATCCCGGTTGGTCGTGGCCAGCGCGAGCTCGTCATCGGCGACCGCCAGACCGGCAAGACCGCCATCATTCTCGACACGATCCTGAACCAGAAGGCCATCCACGATGCCGGCCCGGACAGCGAAAAGCTGTACTGCGTCTACGTCGCTGTCGGCCAGAAGCGTTCGACCGTTGCTCAGTTCGTCAAGGTGCTCGAAGAGCGCGGCGCGCTGAAGTACTCGATCATCATTGCTGCGACGGCCTCCGATCCGGCTCCGATGCAGTTCCTGGCTCCGTTCGCCGGTTGCGCCATGGGCGAATACTTCCGCGACAACGCCATGCACGCCCTGATCGGCTATGACGACCTTTCCAAGCAGGCCGTTGCTTACCGCCAGATGTCGCTGCTGCTGCGCCGCCCGCCGGGCCGCGAAGCTTACCCGGGCGACGTTTTCTACCTGCACTCGCGTCTCCTCGAGCGCGCCGCAAAGATGAACGATGAAAAGGGCGCTGGTTCGCTCACCGCTCTCCCGGTCATCGAAACGCAGGGCAACGACGTTTCGGCCTTCATTCCGACCAACGTGATCTCGATCACCGACGGCCAGATCTTCCTCGAAACCGACCTGTTCTACCAGGGCATCCGTCCGGCCGTTAACGTCGGTCTGTCGGTTTCGCGCGTCGGTTCGTCCGCTCAGATCAAGGCGATGAAGCAGGTTGCCGGCTCGATCAAGGGTGAACTCGCCCAGTATCGCGAAATGGCCGCCTTCGCCCAGTTCGGTTCCGACCTCGATGCCGCAACCCAGCGCCTGCTGAACCGCGGTTCGCGCCTGACGGAACTCCTGAAGCAGCCGCAGTTCTCGCCGCTGAAGACGGAAGAGCAGGTTGCAGTGATCTTCGCCGGCGTCAACGGCTACCTCGACAAGCTGCCTGTTGCGCAGGTCGGCAAGTTCGAACAGGGCCTGCTGTCTTACCTTCGCTCGGAAGGCAAGGACATCCTCGACACCATCCGCACCGAAAAGGCTATCAGCGACGCAACGAAGGGCAAGCTCACCGCTGCTCTCGACAGCTTCGTCAAGTCTTTCACGTAATCGGGCCCAAGCTCTAGGACGGACCAAGGATGCCTTCACTAAAGGATCTGAAAAACCGGATCGCCTCCGTCAAGGCGACGCAGAAGATCACCAAGGCGATGAAAATGGTCGCCGCGGCGAAGCTTCGGCGTGCCCAGGAGGCGGCCGAGGCCGCCCGGCCTTACTCGCAGCGCATGGCCGCTGTTCTGGCCAACATTTCGGCAGCCGTCAGCGATGCTGATGGCGCGCCGCTGCTGATGACCGGAACCGGCAAAAGCGATGTGCACCTGCTCGTCGTCTGCACGGCCGAGCGCGGCCTTTGCGGCGGCTTCAACTCGCAGATCTCTCGTTTCGCTCGTGACCATGCCCGCAAGCTTCTGGCCGAAGGCAAGACGGTAAAGATCTTTACCGTCGGGAAGAAGGGCTATGACGTGCTGCGTCGCGAATACGCATCGCTGATCGTCGAGCGCAAGGAACTGCGCGACGTCAAGCGCATCGGCTTCGACAATGCCGACGCCATCGGCAAGCGCGTCATCGAGATGTTCGAAGCCGGCGAATTCGACGTCTGCACGCTGTTCTACTCCGAATTCAAGTCGGTGATCAGCCAGGTGCCGACGGCACAGCAGCTCATCCCGGCTTCGGCTCCGGCCGCCGTTGAGGAAGATGCAGCCCACAAGGGCGCCGTCTACGAATACGAGCCGGATGCGGCTGCCATTCTCGCGGACCTGATCCCGCGCAACATCTCCGTCCAGATCTTCCGCGCGTTGCTCGAAAACGTCGCCGGCGAGATGGGCGCCAAGATGAGCGCCATGGACAATGCGACGCGCAACGCTGGTGAGATGATCAACAAGCTGACGCTGAACTACAACCGTCAGCGCCAGGCTCAGATCACCAAGGAATTGATTGAAATCATTTCGGGCGCGGAAGCGCTCTGAGGTTAGGAAAAGAGGGTAAGAATATGGCTGACGCAGCTACCCCCGCAGGTTCTGTCGGTAAGGTTACGCAGGTTATCGGCGCCGTTGTGGACGTTGCTTTCGAAGGCGAACTCCCGGCGATCCTGAATGCGCTTGAAACCGACAACAACGGCAATCGTCTGGTTCTCGAAGTCGCACAGCACCTCGGCGAAAATTCCGTACGCACGATCGCCATGGACTCGACCGAAGGTCTGGTTCGTGGACAGCGTGTCAACGACACCGGTGCACCGATCTCGGTTCCGGTTGGACATGAGACGCTCGGCCGCATCATGAACGTCATCGGCGAGCCGGTGGACGAAGCCGGTCCGATCAACACCGCCAAGAAGCGCGCCATCCACCAGGATGCTCCGTCCTACGTCGAGCAGTCCACGGAAGCGCAGATTCTCGTCACCGGCATCAAGGTCGTCGACCTCCTTGCTCCCTACGCAAAGGGCGGCAAGATCGGCCTGTTCGGCGGCGCCGGCGTTGGCAAGACCGTTCTCATCATGGAACTGATCAACAACGTCGCCAAGGCGCACGGTGGTTACTCGGTATTCGCAGGCGTGGGTGAACGTACCCGCGAAGGCAATGACCTTTACCACGAAATGATCGAATCGGGCGTCAACAAGCACGGCGGCGGTGAAGGCTCCAAGGCTGCGCTGGTTTACGGCCAGATGAACGAACCGCCGGGCGCCCGCGCTCGCGTTGCTCTGACCGGTCTGACCGTCGCTGAAAACTTCCGCGATGAAGGCCAGGACGTTCTGTTCTTCGTCGACAACATCTTCCGCTTCACGCAGGCTGGTTCGGAAGTGTCGGCTCTGCTCGGCCGTATTCCTTCGGCCGTGGGCTATCAGCCGACGCTCGCCACGGACATGGGCCAGATGCAGGAACGCATCACCACGACGACGACCGGCTCGATCACCTCGGTTCAGGCCATTTACGTTCCGGCCGACGACTTGACCGACCCGGCACCGGCTACCTCGTTCGCCCACTTGGACGCAACGACGGTTCTGTCGCGCTCGATCGCTGAAAAGGGTATCTACCCGGCCGTTGACCCGCTCGACTCCACCTCGCGCATGCTCGACCCGATGGTCGTCGGCGAAGAGCACTACGAAGTTGCTCGTAAGGTTCAGTCGACGCTGCAGCGCTACAAGTCCCTGCAGGACATCATCGCCATCCTGGGCATGGACGAACTGTCGGAAGACGACAAGCTCTCCGTAGCCCGCGCCCGCAAGATCGAACGCTTCCTGTCGCAGCCGTTCTTCGTCGCCGAAATCTTCACCGGCTCGCCGGGCAAGCTCGTTGCGCTCGAAGACACGATCAAGGGCTTCAAGGGCCTCGTCAACGGCGAATACGACCACCTGCCGGAAGCTGCCTTCTACATGGTTGGCTCGATCGACGAAGCGATCGAAAAGGCCAAGAAGCTGGCTGCCTAATCAGGCCAATCCATCGGCGCGCGGCATTGCCCGCGCGCCCTTGCCTTGCGAATAAGACAATCGAGAAGTGACGGGCCATGGCTGACAATTTCAATTTCGAACTGGTTTCTCCGGAGCGCCTGCTGTTGTCGGAACAGGTCATCGATGTCGTCATCCCAGCGACCGAGGGCGAGATGACCGTCATGGCTCATCATGCTCCGACTATGACCACGATCAAGCCAGGCGTCGTCAAGGTGCATTCGGCTTCTGGCAAGAAGCAGGACTACGTCGTTTTCGGCGGTTTCGCCGACATCCTGCCGGCCGGCTGCACGCTGCTTGCCGAATCCGCCGTTCCGGTGGAAGACATGAGCCGCGACGAACTTGAGCGCCGCATCAATGCCGCCAAGGCCGAACTCGAAGATGCCGAGCATCACGAGCACAAGTCGCGCCTTGAGCATTTCATCATGGAACTCTCGCATCTGCGCGGCTCGATCCCGCAGGATTGATGCGAACCTGACGCGGTGAATAAGATGAAAGCGGTCCTACGGGCCGCTTTTTTTTGGAAGGTGCCGGGGCCACCTCGCGGCTCGAGGCTTCACCGTTTTCGCTCCGCTTCACGACAATGCACCTCACATGAGGTGGAGCATGCCCTGTGGCGAGGCACGTAAGATCAGCCCTCATGGTGAGGAGGCCTGCAAGGCCGTCTCGAACCACGAGTGGGGGTGCGACGCATTCTTCAAATCCCCAACCTCTCACCGCCAAGGTGCCGCGATACCCGCATCAAGCTTGTGGGCCTTGCAGCAGGAACCGGTGCAGTTGCGCTGCCTCGGAAGAAAGCGAGCGGAAGCGCGGCGCACCGAGATAGTATCCAAAGCCGCTTTCCACTCTGTCGTTGCCGACGGTAACAAGCGCGCCGGATTGCAGATATTCCTCGATGAGACCCAGGCTGCCGAGCGCTATGCCTTCCCCTCTGAGCGCGGCCTCGATTGCCATGATATAGGTCGAGAAGGAAAGACGCGGCCTCGTTGGCTTACCTTTCAAGGGGTCGCCGATGCGACCGAACCATTGGCGGAAGCTGATCCAGTGGGCGTTGGCGCGCTCGTAGTCGATGAGATCAAGCGCGGCTATGTCCATCGCCGTCAAGGCCTGTGGGTCGAGGCCGCGAACCGCCAGATAGTCAGGCGAGGCGATTGGCACCAGCACCTCCTTCATCAGAGGCGTCAGGTTCCAGCGCGGGTGTTCGCCGGTGGAATAGATGATGATGAGGTCGTTGTTTTCCGATGCCAGTTCGGAATGGACGTCCGTTGTCAGGAGACGCACTGAAATGCCGGGGTTTTCCTTGCCGAAGTCCCTGAGCCGCTGTCCGAGCCAGAGATGCGAAATCGAACCGCTCGCCGCAATCGAAATGATTTCACCTGTGCCGCCGCGAAAGGGCTCCAGGCTTTCTTCCAGATATTCCAGAGTGGCGCGCACGCGCTGGAACAGCCGCTCGCCATCCGCCGTCAGCGCCAGATTTCGGCCACGCCGGGTAAAGAGAGTTGCACCGAGGTGGTCTTCCAGCCCCTTGATGCGGCGGCTGACGGCTGCCTGGGTAATGTTCAGCTCGCGACCGGCGCGGGAAAAGTTCATGGCGCGCGCAGCCGCATCGAAGACGCGGAAGGCTTCCAGCGGTATTTTCTCTAACATCGGCTCTCCATAACTTCAGATCATCAATATTCCCGATAATTGGCCGGATTTGAAGATCTGAAATTGTGATGCAGGATCACGGCATCATTTTCAGCCGCTTTCCAAGGGGATCCCTCGTGTCCTTCTCCATATCAGCCATTCCAGACATTCGTTTCGGTGAGGGCACACTCTCCGGTCTTCCCGCTGCGGTCCAATCTTTCGATGGTGTCCACACCGTTCTGCTCGTGATCGACGCCTTCCTGGCGCAGTCCGGTCTTGCGGCCAGGATCAGCACCGAGCTTGGCGAAACGGGCGTGAAGACGCAGGTTTTTTCCGATTTTGCCGGCGAGCCGAAGCTTGCGCATCTGCATGCGGCAATAGAGGCCGGCAAGGGCGCGGACATGGTGATCGGCGTCGGCGGCGGTTCGGCGCTCGACATTGGCAAGATTGTCGCCTGCTGCATCGCCTCGGGTGAGGACCCGATGCACTATGCGCTGGCGGCTAATCCACTGCCGAAAAACCCACTGAAGAAGATCATGATCCCGACGACCGCCGGCACCGGTTCGGAGACATCGGCAACGAATATCTTTGCCGGACCCGAAGGCAAGAAGCTCTGGATCTGGGGACCGGAAACGAAGGCCGATCTCGTCATTCTCGATCCGGCGCTGACGAAGACCTTGCCTGCCAATCTGACGGCATGGTGCGGCCTCGATGCCTTCATCCATGCCTTCGAGGCCGCCACGAACCGCAACACCCACCGTGGCGCCCAATTCTACGCGCATCAGGCGTTGCGGCTGATCACCGGCGCGCTGGAGACGGCCGTAAAGCATCCTGATGACATGGCAGCGCGCGGCGACGTTTTGCTCGGTTCCTGTTTTGCGGGCATTGCCATCGACAATTGCGGTACGGCGATCGCGCACAATGTCAGCCACGCGCTGGCAGGGCTTGGCCCCGTTCATCACGGTCTTGCGACTGCGCTCGGTTTCGAAGCGACGCTTGCTTGGCTTGTCGAAGCGGATACGGCCGACCTCAATGCGGCCGCGAAGGCATGCGGCGTCGGGAGTGCCGCTGAACTACCGGTGTTCGTCTCCGGTTGGATGGAGCGCTGCGGTATCACACGATCGCTTCCGGCTGCTTTCAAGCCCTTCGATGACACCGACCTTGCCCGCGAAATGCGGGCGCCGGAAAACCAGCCCATGCGGCGTTCGACGATCCGCGACGTCACGGATGCCGATATCGACCGCTTTGCCGCCGCTATCATGGCGCTGCCGAAAGGAATCTGAGATGACCAAGAACTATACGCGCGACTATTGGGAAGGCGTTCTCTCAGGCCTGAAGCCCGAGGGCCGCCACTTCATCGATGGCGCCCATCGTGCCGCCTCATCTGGCCAAACCTTCACCCGCATCCGGCCGATGGACGGCAAGCCCGGTGCCGAGCTTGCGCGCGGCAATGCCGCTGATGTCGATGCCGCCGTCGCTTCCGCCCGCGCCGCCTTCGAAAGCGGTGTCTGGCGCAAGAAGGAGCCGCTGGAAAAGAAGAAGATCATGCTGAAATGGGCCGAACTCATCCGCGCCCATGGCGACGAGTTGGCCATGCTGGAGACGATCGATGTCGGCAAGCCGGTCATGGCGTCGCTTGGCGTCGATGTGCGTCTCTGCGCCGAAGGCATCCAGTTCTACGGTGAGATGATCGACAAGATCTATGACGAGATCGCGCCGACCGGCCCGAATGCGCGCGCATTGGTTCGTAAAGTGCCGCTCGGGGTCATCGGGGCGATCACGCCCTGGAACTATCCGATGATCATCGATGCCTGGAAGCTGGGGCCGGCAATCGCTGCCGGCAATTCCGTGGTGCTGAAGCCGGCTGAACAGTCCTCGCTTTCGGCGATTCGTCTTGCCGAACTCGCGATTGAAGCCGGTCTGCCGGCAGGTGTTTTCAATGTCGTCACCGGATATGGCGAAGAGACCGGCAAGCCGCTGGCGCTGCATATGGATGTCGACATGATCGCCTTTACCGGCTCGACCGAAGTCGGCAAGCTGATCATGGGTTATGCGGCACAATCGAACGTCAAGCGTGTGGCGCTGGAGCTTGGCGGCAAGTCGCCGCTGGTCGTTTTCGAAGATGCCGATCTTGATGCCGCCGCCGTCGCGGCTGCCTGGGGTTGCTTCTACAATTCCGGCGAGACCTGCCATGCTTCGACACGCCTGATCGTACAACGCTCGGTGCAGGAGAAGTTGATCGAAAAGATCGAGGCGGTGACCCGCTCCGATATCGCGCTCAAGCATCCGCTAGACCCCTCGGCGCAGATCGGCGCGCTGATCGAGGAAGAGCATATGAACAAGGTGCTGGCGATGATCGCGGCCGGCGAGAAGGAAGGCGCACGCCGTGCCTTTGGCGCTGAGCGTGTGCTCAGCGAAACCGGCGGCTACTATGTTTCGCCGGGTGTCTTCGTCGACATGACCAACGACATGAGCCTGGCGCGTCAGGAAATCTTCGGACCCGTGTTGGCCGCCATCCCGTTCGATACCGAAGAAGAGGCGCTCAGAATAGCCAACGATACGATCTACGGGCTTGCCGGCGCAGTGTTCACCAAGGACATGGATCGCGCTCACCGCTTTTCCGAGGAGATCCATGCGGGTACGGTGTGGATCAACACTTACGACATGTCGAACTTCGCGACGCCCTTCGGCGGCTTCAAGCAATCCGGTTTTGGCCGCGACCGCTCGGTGCATGCGATCGATAAATATTGCGACTACAAGACGATCTGGCAGCAGTTCGGCTGATAGATAGAAATCGGCTTGATCCTGTCTGGAGGATCAAGCTTCGGGAGAGGGGAGCCACCATGAGCAAGATCGTTTCCATCGAAATCACCCATCATCGCCTGCCGCTCGATCCGGCGTTCAAGGCGAGCTGGGATGGGCGTCCGCGCAAGCATTTCGATGCGACCATCGTCCGCGTCAGGGATGATGAGGGCCGCGAAGGCATCGGCTCCGGCGACCTCATGAAGGGGTTCGAGGGGCACGAGGATCTGTTCATCGGGCAGGATCCCCGGCACGTCGAACGGCATTATGAAGTCCTCTCGCACATCAACTTCCATTACGGCCGCTGCTGGCCGATGGATCTGGCGCTGTGGGATCTCTCCGGCAAGATTACCGGCGAGCCGGTCTGGCGGATGCTCGGCGGCCGCGCCAGCCGCGTGCGGCTCTATGCTTCTTCCGGTGTGCTGCGCGAACCTTCCGCCATGGCCGATCAGGCCGAGCGTTATATCGACGAAGGCTTTCCGGCCATGAAGGTGCGCTTCTCCTCGTCTTCGGGCGGCCGTGGCGGCTGGCGTGAGGACGTCAAGGCCTTGGAGGCGATCCGCGCCCGTGTCGGCGACCGTCTGGAACTCATGGTCGACTGCAATCAGGGTTGGCGCATGCCGTGGGATACGACCTTGCCCTGGACTTTCAAGGATGCACTGGCTGTCGCCAAGGAGCTGGAACGGCTCGGCGTCTATTGGATGGAAGAACCGCTTTATCGCTCGGACCGCAAGGGCATGAAGGAATTGAAGCAGGCGACGTCGGTGCGCATCGTCGGCGGCGAGATGACGCGCGAACTCTACGAGTTTCGCGACATCATCGAGGAGCGTGCCTTCGATGTCATCCAGCCCGATGTCGCGCTCGTCGGCGGCATCACCGGTTGCCGGCGGCTCGCCTATCAGGCGCGCGAGGCTGGCGTGCAGTTCACGCCGCACTCCTGGACGAACGGCATCGGAGTACTGGCCAATGCGCATCTGACTGCTGGCGTTGCCGACGCCGCGTGGCTCGAATATCCCTATGACAATCCGGAATGGAGCGAGGCCCGCCGTGACTACCCGATGGCTTCGCCGCTCAAGCATGAGGCCGGCTGGCTGGATCTTGGCGATGCGCCGGGACTCGGCGCCGTTCTTGATGAGGAGCGTCTGAAGACGACGCGGATTTAAATTCTCCGCTTTTGCGGATGATATTTTCTACCGACCCGTCATGCGATGGCGGGTCGTGCCATTCTATCTTCCCGGGCGCGAGCCCATCGCATGACGGGGCTTTCAAGCAGCACATAGCTCAGTGTGCCGATGGCGAAGATGATGGCGGTCGCGACAAGGCTTGAGGTGATCCAGCCGCCAAGCACGTCATCCGAGCCGGTGCCGAAGGTCCAGGGCAAGAGCTTTTGCATCAATGTCAGAACGATGTCCTGCCAGATGTAGACGCCGAAGGAGACGGTGGCGATATAACGGCTGAGCCTATTGTCCAGCAGCCTTGCCAACATCCGGGACTGCGGAAGCGTGCAGAGGGTGGCGGCGACAGCCAGAGGCAATAGCGGGAATTGATAGGGAATTCCAAGCCACGCATAGCCTTCTCCCGGTCCGCCGATGGATTGCGGCAACTGCCATGCTCCGATGAGGATCGCGAGCGCTCCGACGATGTCGTAGATCACCGAACGGCGCGCGGGAACTATGGTCTGGACTCCGGCGGCCAAAACGCCGATCGCAAAGATCGCGAAGAAGCCGATGGGGTTATAGCGCGGCATCCATTCCTTGGCGCCGCCCTGGAAACTATATTGCCATCCTCGCCCGACGCTATCAGTCGGAAGATAAGTCACCACAAGCCAATGCCCGACCAACGTCGCTCCGATAATGCCAATCCAGAGCAGGCGGCTGACGAAAACGGAGCGCGATCTCAGCTTTGGACGAAACAGCAACATGAAGCCGATCGGCATCAGGACATAGCAGGTCGTCTCGAAGGGGATCGACCATAGAGGGCCGTCTCCCTGCACCGGGAAGAAGGTGCGCCAGTGCCATTGGCTCATCAGAAAGAAGCCGGCGATGTATCGGCCGACAAGTTCCATATCGAGTGGAAAGCCATAGACCGTGAAGCTGATCACAAAACCAACCGTTAGGGCAAGCCAGAAGCCCGGCAGGATGCGTGCGGCGCGGCGCATGGCGTACAGCCTCAGCGACGGCAAAGGCTGACCCTTGTCCAGCGCCAGCCAGAAAGGGCGTGAGAGCAGGAAGCCGCTCAGAACGAAGAAGACGGAGACGCCGTGATTGCCGAAGCGTGCGATTGTGAAGATCACGTCCAGATCCGGGGGGAGTTTGTAGAAATTCATGCGAAGCACGAGATGATGCACAAGCACCATCAGACATGCGACGGCCCGCATGAAGTCTGCTCCTCCCAGACGTTTTCCGTTCTCCATGCCCGTATCCGCCGAAACTCCCTCTCCATTGCGTTAGGTCATCGTGCCGGTTTCGGCAAGACCGTTCATTGACAGCATGACGCCCGGGCTTTTGGTGTCAGGCCCGGGCGTCGAACCGATCTCTCGCACCTGCCAGAGACGAGAGCCGGATTGGCATGTTTCGGAATTGTTTAAGCCGCGGCGGAGCGATAGGGGCGCATTTCACGGGCCGGCTTCAGGGCGTTGCTCCACCAGTTCAGCCGCGCGATCATGAGAACGAGGGATTTTCTGGCGTCGAGCGGATTCTCCAGCGTGCCGTCCTCGGCAAATCTGCCCCATGGATTGGCGAAGCTCACGGTGTCGCGCACGGTGACGGTATGCAGCTCGGCGAAGACGACACGCAATTGCTCCACGGCACGCAGACCGCCGGAAATGCCGCCATAGGAAACGAAGGCGACGGGCTTGCCGTGCCAGGGTTCGTAAACGAGATCGAGCACGAATTTGAGCGAGGCTGTGAAGCTGTGATTGTATTCCGGCGTGACGATGATGAAGGCGTCGGCGGCTGCCAGCCGGGCGGCAAGGGCGACGACGCCGTCGTGTTCGCGGTCATGCTGGAACGGCAAATCGAATTCGAGCGGATCGATCACGTCGATTTCAAGAAGGGGATAATGCACCAGCTCCCGGGCGACCCAATTGACCACCCGATCACATAAGCGGCCCGGACGAGTGCTGCCGTAAACGATAGCCAGCCGGGTTGATTCTTTCATGTCTTGCTCCTGCTTTACGCGGTTTGGAGCAGCGTTTATAAAACCTCAACTATAGTTGAGGTCAATAGCGCAAATGGGAAAAATCGAGCCTGGTCAAGTTTCCAAGCTTCTGACGGTCGGTGAGGTGGCGGCCCGAAGCGGCGTGGCGGTTTCGGCGCTGCATTTCTATGAAGCGCGCGGGTTGATCGAAAGCCAGCGCAGCCGGGGCAATCAGCGGCGCTATGCTCGCGAGGTATTGCGTCGGGTCGCGATCATCAAGGTCGCCCAACGGGTCGGCATTCCGCTCGCCGAAGTTCAGGAGGCACTGCAATCGCTACCGCAGGGGCGCACGCCGAATGCAGCGGATTGGAAGGTGTTGTCGGCACGCTGGAAAGATGATCTCGATGCCCGTATCAGCCGGCTGCAGGGGCTGCGCGATCAACTCGACGGCTGTATCGGCTGCGGTTGCCTCTCGATGGACAATTGTCCGCTCAGAAATCCCTGGGATCGGCTTTCCGAGGAAGGAGCAGGCCCGCGCCTTCTCGATCCTGACGATTGAAGCGAAGGCATGGCACGGCTGAATATCTGACGGATGTACTTAGCCGCCTACCTTGTTGTCGCTTCGCGACTCCGGACGGAGAAACGTTGCGCCCCTCCTGGAATTGGGTCATGCGTGGATGTGGCTTTCGGCCATATAGTCTTCGAGTGCGGCCGCTTCATCTTTCGACAGATACAGGCCTTTCTTGGAGCGGCGCCAGAGAATGTCGGCTGCGGTATAGGCCCATTCGTGCTCCATCAGATAGCGCACCTCCGCCCCGTAGAGGTCGCTTCCGAAGCATCGGCCGAGATCGGCAATCGTCTTGGCGTCGCCAAGGATCATCGTCGCGCGCGTTCCGTAGCGGCGAACAAGGCGACGGGCATGCTGGTCGACAAGGAAAGGATAGCGCGACTTGAGTTTTGAAACCTCGGCCTCGTAACCGCGGACCGGGAAATCGCCGCCCGGCAGCGAGCTCTTGGCCGTCCAGGGCGTGCCCTTGAGGCCGATGGCCTCGCCGATCTTCTCCAGTGCATGTTCGCCCAGGCGGCGATAGGTGGTGAGCTTGCCACCGAAGACGTTCAGCAGCGGTGCTTGCCCTTCCGCGCCTTCGACCTTCAACACATAATCGCGCGTTGCTTCCTGCGCTTTCGAGGCGCCATCGTCATAAAGCGGGCGCACGGCTGAGTAGGTCCAGACGATATCTTCGGGGCGAACGGGCTCCTTGAAATACTCGCTGGCGGCGTTGCACAGATAGGTGGTTTCCTCCTCGCTGATCTTCACATCCTTGGGATCGTCCTTGTAGTCGCGATCCGTGGTGCCGATCAGGGTGAAATCCTGTTCATAGGGTATAGCGAAGATGATGCGATTGTCCGGGTTCTGGAAGAAGTAGGCGCGAGGACCATCGAACTTCTTGCGAACGATGATGTGGCTACCCTGGACGAGGCGGACATTGTGCACCTGATTCTTTCCGAAGGCGTCGGAGAGAACGTGATCGACCCACGGGCCTGCGGCGTTGACCAGCATGCGTGATTGGAACTGCCGTTTCTGGCCGGTGATCGTATCTTCCGTTTCGATCGTCCAGATCGCGCCCTCGCGGCGGGCGGAGATCACCTTCGTCCTCGGCATAATCGTCGCGCCGCGATCGGCTGCGTCGCGGGCGTTCAGCACCACCATGCGGGCGTCGTCCACCCAGCCGTCCGAATATTCGAAGGCTTTGGTGAAGAGCGCTTTCAGCGGCTTTCCCGCCGGATCGGTTTTCATGTCGAGCGTCGCCGTTGGCGGCAGCAGCTTGCGGCCGCCGAGGTGATCGTAGAGGAAGAGGCCGAGGCGGATCAGCCAGGCTGGCCGGATGCCGCCCTTGTGATAAGGCAGCACAAAGCGCATCGGCCAGATGATGTGCGGCGCCATGGCCCAGAGCACTTCGCGCTCCATCAGGGATTCGCGAACGAGCCGAAACTCGTAATGTTCGAGATAGCGCAAGCCCCCGTGAATGAGCTTGGTGGCGCCGGACGAGGTGCCGGAAGCGAAGTCGTTCATTTCGGCAAGGGCGACCTTGTAGCCGCGCCCGGTGGCGTCACGGGCAATGCCGCATCCATTGATGCCGCCGCCGATAACGAAAATATCGTAGACCTGTTCGCTCACCCGCCGCTCCGCAAAGGCACGCAATCTCGTGAAGATGGAAATTCGAAAGTCAATCCATCTAAAATGAAATAAATACGAATGTCAAACGAAGGTTTTTTGACGGAAAGCGCGCTGATCAGCTTGGCCGGCGGGCGGTCTCCACGAGGCGCACATTATGCTCGGCTGCGATCGCGCGCACCGATTCGATGCTGCATTCGTCGGTCACGAACGTATGAACCTGCGACAGATGGCCGATCCGCACCGGCGCGGTACGCTCGAACTTGGTGCTGTCGGCTACGAGGATGACATGCCGTGCGTTGGCGATAATGGCCTGTGCGACTTTCACTTCGCGAAAATCGAAATCGAGAAGCGCACCGTCGGTATCGATGGCAGATGCGCCGATGACGGCATAGTCGACCTTGAACTGCCGGATGAAATCGACCGCCGCTTCTCCGACGATGCCGCCATCGGAGCCGCGCACAACGCCGCCGGCAATGACGACCTCGATGGATGGAAATATGCGCAACTTGTTGGCAACATTGATGTTATTGGTGATGACCATCAATTCGTGATGCCCGAGCAATGCCTCGCCGACGGCCTCTGTCGTCGTGCCGATGTTGATGAAAAGCGAGCTGTTGCTGGGGATGAGGCTGGCTGCCGCGCGGCCGATCGCCTGCTTCTCCGATGCGGCGATGGAGCGGCGCGCCTCGTATTTCACATTCTCGGTTCCGCCGGGAAAGATGGCGCCGCCGTGGACGCGCGACAGCACGCGGCCGTCGCAGAGGTCGTTCAGATCCTTGCGGATGGTTTGCGGCGTCACTGAAAAGCGCGAGGCCAGTTCCTCAACCAGTACGCGCCCTTCGGCCTTGGCAATCTCGAGAATCTCAGTCTGGCGCCCGGACAGGAACATGGGGCTTGCTCCCTTTCTTTCGTTTTTTCGCCATCATATGGTAAAGTGAAAATTCCGCAATTACCGACACGCGAATTGCGCGTTTGGGGAGGTCGTCGTGTTTCATCCGAAGCTTTTCGAAAGTCGCAATGTCGTCATCACCGGCGCTGGCCGCGGCATAGGGCTGGAAGTGGCGCGGCAGTTTCTCGATTGCGGCGCCCATGTCCTCGTCCATATCGGCCGCGATGCGGATCGCGAACTGCCGGATTTCCTGTTGGAGGCCGAGGCCGACCGTCGTGCTTTTCTCATTGCCGCCGATTTCGCTGCCGGTCATGGCGTTCAGGATTTCATCGCCGCTGCCGGTGAGCGCTTCGATCGCGTCGATGTGCTCGTCAACAACGCCGGCACCATGGTCGGTCGCTTTCCGGCGGGCGAGCTGACGGACGAGCAATACGAGAAGATCGTTCATCTCAACCAGACCTCCGTCATGGAGGTGACCCGGGGCGTGTTGCCGCTGCTGCGGGCAGCAGGGCAGGCCGCAATCATCAATACGGTATCGATTTCCGCACTGACCGGCGGCAGTCCCGGCTCTGCCATCTATTCGGCATCGAAAGCCTTCGTCGCCACCTATTCGAAGGCGCTGGCGCGTGAACTGGCGCCTGACGGCATCCGCGTGAACTGCGTCTCGCCGGGCACGATCTCGACCGATTTTCACGAGCGTTATTCGTCGAGGGAGAAGCTGGAGCAGACGCGCAAATCCATCCCGCTTCAGCGGCTTGGAACGCCTGCTGATTGCGCCCCCGCCTATCTTTTTCTCGCTGCGCCAACGCTCTCCGGTTACATCACCGGGCAGGTGCTCGAGATCAATGGCGGCCAGCTTATCTGCTGAAAACTTGGACCTTTTTTGGTTTTCGTGTCATTTTTAAATCAACTTGCGGTTTGATGATATTATAAGCATGCCTCTATGTGAGTTCTCACTAGAGGCAGTGAAATGTCGTCGTCTCCACTGCAAGGCGGTGCCGTAGAGCATAACGTCGAGGAAATGACAGAGAAGGCGCGCAAGGCCAGCGCCTTGCTGAAGGCGCTTTCGCATGAAACCCGGCTGGCGATCCTGTTCATGCTGGCAAAACGTGAAAAGACCGTGATGGAGCTCGAGGCGATACTCGATCTGCCACAGGCGGTGGTTTCGCAGCATCTCGCACGCCTGCGCCTGGATAAGCTGGTAGATACGCGTCGTGAGGGGCGGCTCATCCATTATGCCGTTTCGCGTTCGGAAATCTGCGCCGTTGTCGATTCGCTGCACGAGGCTTTCTGCAAGGCGGTTGTCGAGGTTTGAGGCAGTCTTGCTTGTTGCGCTCGCCGGCGCGCGGGGCTAACTCTTTCGTTTCGGGAGAGTGGGATGATCGACAAGCTGGAATTCTTCATCGCGCTTGCGAATCAAAAGCACTTTGGCCGCGCCGCCGAGGAATGCGGCGTGACGCAGCCGACGCTGTCTGCGGCGATCAGGCAGCTGGAAGATCAGCTCGGTGTGATGCTCGTCAGCCGCGGCTCGCGCTTTCAGGGGCTGACGCCGGAAGGGCAGCGCGTGTTGGAATGGGCCCGACGCATCGTCGGCGATAGCCGGACGATGCGCGAGGAGATGCGGGCGGCGCGCAAGGGCCTGGCCGGCCATATCCGGATCGCTGCCATTCCCACGGCGCTTGCCATGGTGTCTCGGATCACTACGCCTTTCCAGGAGCGGCACCCCGACGTCACCTTCTCCATCATATCGCGCAACTCGCTGCAGGTGCTGGGCCTGCTGGAAAATCTCGAGATCGATGCCGGCATCACCTATCTGGAAAACGAGCCGCTCGGCCGTGTCACCAGCGTGCCCCTCTATGCCGAGCGCTATCATCTGATTACCGCGGCCGGCAGTCCGTTTTCAGAGAGGCAGAGCGTCACCTGGAAGGAGGTCGGCAACCTTCGGCTTTGTCTATTGACTGCCGACATGCAAAACCGCCGGATTATCAACCGCCACTTGGCCGAAGCCGGCATCGAGGCAACGCCGACGCTTGAATCCAATTCGATGATCGTGCTGTTTTCTCATGTCCAGACCGGACGCTGGGCGAGCATCATGCCAAAGAATATCGCCGATTCCTTCGGTTTTCCGGTCGATATCCGCAAGATCCCGATAACCGAACCGGATGCCGAGCATCTCGTCGGACTGGTCGCCACGCATCGCGAGCCGTTTACACCGCTCGTCTCCGCTTTGCTGCACGAGGCAAGATTGCTCGCAGAGAGCGACAAGGCTTGATAGAAATTTCCTATCAACTGACGGGACTGCCTTATTGATCCCTGACCCTCTCCCTGCGACCTTATTGCCGGGCGTGTCGATCGCACGCCACGGAGGAAGTGCCGCATAAGCGTTTTCCGAAGATTCGCCTTCGATTTTCGGAAGCTGTGCGCGGGAGGCTGCTAATGAGTTTGAATCAGGCTGCGGGCGATGTTGCAACCCGCGCCGGAACCATCATCGATAGCATGAAATCGATGGAGGGGCCGCTTTTGCCCATCCTGCATGGGATTCAGGAAGAGTTTGGCTATGTGCCGCAAGACGCACTGCCATTGATCGCCAAGGCGCTGAACCTCTCCCGCGCCGAAGTGCATGGCGTCATGACCTTCTATCATGACTATCGCGATCATCCCGCCGGCCGCCATGTCCTGAAGCTCTGTCGCGCCGAAGCCTGTCAGTCGATGGGCGGCGATGCGCTGGCGGAGCGCATCAAGCGGCTATTGGGTATCGATTTCCATCAGACCACACTGGATGGCAGCGTCACTCTGGAGCCGGTCTATTGTCTCGGGCTCTGCGCCTGTGCGCCGGCTGCAATGCTGGATGGCGAGCTTCATGGGCGGCTCGATGATGAAAGCGCCGAGGACCTTGTGAAGGAGGCGCGCCAATGACCCTCACCATCTATATCCCCCGCGACGCTGCCGCCCTTTCTCTGGGGGCGGAGAAGGTCGCGAAAGCGATCACGCAAGAGATCGCCAAACGCGGCCTCGATGCGCGCATCGTTCGCAACGGTTCGCGCGGCATGTTCTGGCTTGAGCCTCTGGTGGAGGTCGAGATCGACGGCAAGCGCATCGGCTATGGGCCGGTGAAGGCGAAGGATGTATCCGCATTGTTCGACGCGGGGCTCGCTGAAGGCGGCGAGCATCCGCTCTGTCTTGGAGAGGTCGAAAACCTCCCATTCCTCAAGGAACAGACCCGCCTGACCTTTGCCCGTTGCGGCGTCACCGACCCGCTTTCTCTGCAGGATTATGAAGCCCATGGCGGCCTGAAGGGGCTGCGCCGCGCCATCGGCATGGCGGCGGGCGATATCGTCAAGGAAGTCACCGATTCCGGTCTGCGCGGCCGTGGCGGCGCCGGCTTCCCGACCGGCATCAAGTGGAAGACGGTGCTCGATGCACCGGGCGACCGCAAATATATCGTCTGCAATGCGGACGAGGGCGATAGCGGCACCTTTGCCGACCGGATGATCATGGAGGGGGATCCCTTCGTGCTGATCGAGGGCATGACGATCGCAGGTCTGGCGACCGGGGCGACCAAGGGCTTCGTCTATACGCGTTCGGAATATCCGCATGCGATCGCTGCGATGACCGAAGCCGTCGAGATTGCGCGGAAGGCGGGCATTCTAGGAAGCTCCGTACTCGGCTCCGGCAAGGCCTTCGACATGGAAATCCGCACTGGCGCAGGCGCTTATGTCTGCGGCGAGGAAACGGCGCTGCTCAACAGCCTCGAAGGCAAGCGCGGCATCGTGCGCGCCAAGCCGCCGCTGCCGGCGCACAAGGGCCTGTTCAACTGTCCGACAGTCATCAACAACGTCATCTCGCTCGCCTCCGTGCCTGTGATCATGGACAAGGGGGCTGCCTTCTATCGTGATTTTGGCATGGGCCGTTCGCGCGGCACGATCCCGCTGCAGATCGCCGGCAACGTTAAGTATGGCGGCCTCTATGAGACGGCCTTCGGCCTCTCGCTTGGCGATATCGTCGACAAGATCGGCGGCGGTACGGCAACGGGACGGCCGGTCAAGGCCGTGCAGGTCGGCGGCCCGCTCGGCGCCTATTTCCCGCGAGCCCTCTTCGACACGCCGTTCGACTATGAAGCCTTTGCGGCCAAGGACGGTCTCATCGGCCATGCGGGCCTCGTCGTGTTCGACGATACCGCCGATATGCTGAAGCAGGCGCGTTTCGCGATGGAATTCTGCGCGGTTGAAAGCTGCGGCAAGTGCACGCCCTGCCGCATCGGCTCGACGCGAGGTGTCGAGACGGCCGACAAGATTGCCAACGGTATCGAGCCCGAGAAGAACAGGGCGTTGCTTGCCGATCTCTGCAACACCATGAAGTTCGGTTCGCTCTGCGCGCTCGGCGGCTTCACGCCCTATCCCGTGGTGAGCGCCATGACCCATTTTCCGGAGGACTTTTCTCCGGCTCCCTTGATTGAAGCGGCGGAGTAAGACCCATGTCCCTCGTTCCAGAAATTGACTACGGCACGCCGGCCTCCACCTCCGAAACCATGGTGACGCTGACCATCGACGGGCGCCAGATCAGTGTGCCTGAGGGCACCTCGATCATGCGTGCTTCGATGGAAGCCGGCATCCAGGTGCCGAAGCTCTGCGCCACCGACATGGTCGATGCTTTCGGCTCCTGCCGCCTCTGTCTCGTCGAGATCGAAGGCCGCAACGGTACGCCGGCCTCGTGCACGACGCCGGTCGCACCCGGTATCGTCGTTCACACGCAAACCGGCAGGCTGAAGGATATCCGCCGCGGCGTGATGGAGCTCTATATCTCCGACCATCCGCTCGACTGTCTGACCTGCGCTGCCAATGGTGATTGTGAGCTGCAGGACATGGCAGGCGCCGTCGGTCTGCGCGATGTGCGCTACGGCTATGAAGGCGACAATCATGTCAAAGCGCGCAACAACGACGACATCAATCTGAAATGGATGCCGAAGGACGAGTCGAACCCTTATTTCACCTATGATCCTTCGAAGTGCATCGTCTGCTCGCGCTGCGTACGCGCTTGCGAGGAAGTGCAGGGCACCTTTGCGCTGACTATCGAGGGACGCGGCTTCGGCTCGCGCGTCTCGCCCGGCATGCACGAGAACTTTATCGACAGCGAGTGTGTTTCCTGCGGCGCCTGCGTGCAGGCCTGTCCGACGGCGACACTGACAGAAAAGTCCGTGATCTCGATCGGCCAGCCGGAGCACTCCCTCGTCACCACCTGTGCCTATTGCGGCGTCGGCTGCTCGTTCAAGGCCGAGATGCGCGGCGAGGAGCTGGTGCGGATGGTGCCCTGGAAGGACGGTCAGGCCAATCGCGGCCACTCCTGCGTCAAGGGTCGTTTCGCCTATGGCTATTCGACCCACAAGGACCGCATCCTCAACCCGATGGTCCGCGAGAAGGTCACAGATCCCTGGCGCGAAGTGACCTGGGAGGCCGCCTTTGCCCATATCGCCACCGAGTTCAAGCGGCTGCAATATCAATATGGCCGAGATTCCGTCGGCGGCATTACCTCCTCTCGCTGCACCAATGAAGAAACCTATCTGGTGCAGAAGCTGGTGCGCGCCGGCTTCCGCAACAATAATGTCGATACCTGCGCCCGCGTCTGTCATTCTCCGACCGGCTATGGTCTGGGCCAGGCCTTCGGCACTTCGGCCGGCACGCAGAATTTCGACAGCGTCGAGCATTCCGATGTCGTCGTCGTCATCGGCGCCAACCCGACGGACGGCCACCCGGTCTTCGGTTCGCGCCTGAAGAAGCGGCTGCGTCAGGGCGCCAAGCTCATCGTCATAGATCCGCGCCGCATCGATCTGGTGCGCACGCCGCATGTGGAAGCCAGCTATCACCTGCCCCTGAAGCCCGGCACCAATGTCGCCATGATGACGGCGCTGGCTCACGTGATCGTCACCGAAGGACTGTTCGACGAGAAGTTCATCCGCGAGCGCTGCGACTGGTCGGAGTTCGAAGATTGGGCAGCCTTCGTTTCCGAGCCGCAGCACAGCCCGGAGGAAACGGAAAAATATACCGGCGTTTCTCCCGAGCTCGTAAGGGGTGCCGCTCGCCTCTTTGCCAAGGGCGGCAATGGCGCGATCTATTACGGCCTCGGCGTTACCGAACACAGCCAGGGTTCGACGACCGTCATGGCGATCGCCAACCTCGCCATGGTGACGGGCAACATTGGCCGTCCCGGCGTCGGCGTGAACCCGCTGCGTGGCCAGAACAACGTGCAGGGCTCCTGCGATATGGGCTCCTTCCCGCATGAGCTGCCGGGCTATCGCCACATCTCCGACGATGCCACGCGCGATATCTT
This sequence comes from Rhizobium sp. NPDC092011, assembly GCF_044756305.1. NCBI lineage: Bacteria > Pseudomonadati > Pseudomonadota > Alphaproteobacteria > Hyphomicrobiales > Rhizobiaceae > Rhizobium > Rhizobium sp. NPDC092011. The sequence goes on along the minus strand of NZ_JBIVSO010000004.1, from coordinate 114,348 downwards.
CGAAAAGCTCTGGGGCGTGAAGCTCAACAACGAGCCGGGCCTGCGCATCCCGAACATGCTCGATGCGGCCGTCGAAGGCACGTTCAAGGGCATCTATATTCAGGGTGAGGATATCCTTCAGTCCGACCCGGACACAAAGCATGTCGCCGCCGGCCTTGCCGCGATGGAATGCGTCGTCGTCCACGATCTCTTCCTGAACGAGACGGCCAACTACGCTCATGTCTTCCTGCCCGGCTCGACCTTCCTCGAAAAGGACGGCACCTTCACCAATGCCGAACGCCGGATCAACCGCGTGCGCAAGGTCATGACCCCGCGCAACGGTTATGCCGACTGGGAAGTGACGCAGAAGATGGCTCAGGCCATGGGGCTTGACTGGAACTATGCGCATCCGTCCGAGATCATGGATGAGATCGCCGCAACGACTCCGAGCTTCGCCTTGGTCTCCTACGATTATCTGGAGAAGATGGGCTCGGTGCAGTGGCCCTGCAACGAGAAGACGCCGCTCGGTTCGCCGATCATGCATGTCGACGGCTTCGTGCGCGGCAAGGGCAAGTTCATTCGCACGGAATATGTGCCCACCGACGAACGCACCGGCCCGCGTTTCCCGTTGCTGCTCACCACCGGCCGCATCCTCAGCCAGTACAATGTCGGCGCCCAGACCCGGCGTACCGAAAATGTCGTCTGGCATGCGGAGGACCGTCTGGAAATCCATCCGCACGACGCCGAGCAGCGCGGCATTCGCGAGGGTGACTGGATCAAGCTCAGCAGCCGTTCCGGCGACACGACGCTCCGTGCGCTGATTACAGACCGCGTGGCACCCGGTGTCGTCTACACGACGTTCCATCATCCGGACACGCAGGCCAATGTCATCACCACGGATTATACCGACTGGGCGACGAACTGCCCGGAATATAAGGTAACGGCCGTGCAGGTCTCGCCGTCGAACGGTCCGTCGCAGTGGCAGGTCGACTATGACGAGCAGGCCAAGCAGTCGCGCCGCATCGTCGGGAAGATGGAGGCTGCGGAGTGAGGTTGAGGATGTGGAGGGACAACAACCCCTTCTGTCACTCGGTGACATCTCCCCCACAAGGGGGGAGACTGGTGCCTCGCGGGGCGATCTCCACTTGTTTTGCAGGTGAGAAGCAGCAGGCTCCAAACGATCTCCTCCGGTGTAGGGGAGATGTCGCGATGGCGACAGAGGGGGGTATTTCATACCCCATCATCCAATGACCAAGTTCACCCCCACGACCACCGTCCCCGAGACCGCCCGTCGCAATGGCATTGTTCGCTCGGGTTCCCGTATCGTCCCCGAGGAGGTGCCGATCGCCTTTTCCTATGGCGGCACATCGCATGCGGTCATGATGGGAACGCCCGCCGATATCGAGGACTTTGCCGTTGGCTTCAGCCTGACCGAAGGCATCATTACCGATATCGGCGAGATCGCCGCGATCGAGCCGATCGAGGACGAGCAGGGGATCGACGTGCAGATTGCACTGGTCGACGATGTGGCGGATGCGCTGCGGCTGCGCCGCCGACATATGGCCGGTCCCGTCGGTTGCGGCCTCTGCGGCATCGAATCGATCGAGCAGGCGGTGCGCAAGGTGCCTGACGTTTCGAAGGTCGCCTTAAAGCTCACGCAGAAAGATATCGTCAGGGCGATTGCTCTGCTCAACGACGCCCAGCCGTTGCATCGCGAGACGCGCGCGGTGCATGGCGCAGGCTTTTATATCCCTTCGGAAGGATTGCTTGCCGTGCGCGAGGATGTCGGCCGGCACAATGCGCTGGACAAGCTCTGCGGCGCGGTCATTCGCTCCGGTCGCAAGGGCGCCGATGGCGTGGTGGCTGTGACCAGCCGGCTATCCGTCGAGATGGTGCAGAAGGCAGCGATCCTCGGCAGTTCAGTGCTGGTCGCCATTTCTGCGCCGACCGCGCTTGCCATTCGCACGGCCGAAGAAGCCGGCATGACGCTGGTGGCGCTGGTGCGCGGCGACGATTTCGAGATTTTCACCCATCCGCATCGCATTATCACGGGGAGCATCGCCGATGTCGCCTGAGGAAACGCCGCACGGCAAGACCGAAACCAAGCTCATCTATATGGCGAACCAGATCGCCACCTTCTTCAAGACCCAACCGGCGGATGAGGCGGTGGAGGGTGTGGCTACACACATCAACAAATTCTGGGAGCCGCGCATGCGGCGCCAGCTTTTCGCAATCATCGATCACGGAGATAGCGGGCTCAACCCTCTGGTGCTGGAAGCAGCCGCGCTGATCCACAAGCCGGTGCCGCTGGAGGAAATTAAGCCGGCTTAGCAATCGGAAAACGAGAGGGCGTGTGGGTGACGCTCACGCGCACTTACGCGCTGTTCGGTTGAAATTGATCCACTCAGGATCAATCGGACGGTGTGAAACCGGAGAGATATGGTTCCGGAATCGATGGGTGCCCCGTTGGTCAACTTGACTTACGGGGCACCCAGATCTTTGTCTCAGGTCTGATCGGACGAAATCGTCTCGGGATCGATGCCATGGGTATCGAACCACCACTCCACGGATTTATCCGGGTATTTGTGGCGGAGCCGCTCGTATTTCTGCAGGAGGCGTTCCTGACGCTCCACTTCCTGCTGGAAGAACGGGTGGTCCAATGTACCGCCAACGGAGTGGATGCGGCGCAGAAGCTTGCGAAGCACATAGCCCTGCTCCTTGTTCCCGGGATGATAGCCGCTATCGATGATCTTCAGTGCCGTGCTGCGAAGCGTCTCGAGAGCGTTCTCCGGCAATGTCCCGTTCGAAACCATGTCGAGTCGCTCGGCTCCAAAGCCAGCGTCGATACAGGTGTCGAGCGGATTGACGATGTTGCCGATCTCGATTCCATCCTTGTAGAACTCGGTACAATAGCCACTGATACTGCCGTCGCTCCACGTGCATTCGGGGTCTGCTACGATCCGAACGCGGCCGCGATAGAGCAGCGACCATTCATCGATCTTGCTTGGATGGATCGTGACTTGGTCTGGCCAGGCGCCAATCAGCTCGAGAAATTCGAGCCAGAACTCGATGGCGTCGGAGAGCGTCATCTCCCGGAAGGAGAACAGCCCGAGCATGGTGAAATGTAGGAAGTGGGTGCCGTCGCCAATCTCATCGAGGTCTCCCATCCGCAGGCATGCCTGACTGTTCGAGACGGTGCCCCTATGGGAGGGATTGGAGAAGAGCGGCTTGTACTGCTGCATACCAGCGCTACAGAAGAGCGTGGTATCGTCATGCGGCCGTACGGAAGCGAAGCATGCATAGTCGATGCCTTTGGAAAGGCAGTAGTCACGGTAGTCGTGTATCAGGCGTCCCGCGATGTCATAGGCAACCTCCTTTTGGTTTATATGCCGAGGCGAAAAATAGAGAAGCCCCGCCCGGATTGCAAGGTGAGCCATCCGGCAAGGTCTTTCCCTGCGGACGGGGTCTTTCGACGGTTGCATCGCGAGCTTTGAAAAAAGCAACGCCCCGAATGATCGGGGCGGCTTGATATTGATGAGACAGCTGCAGCGAAATCAGGCGGCCCGCCGCATAACTATCTCCCTGATGATCGCATCCGCCATGCGGAACTGGGCGAGCAGTGTGTGAAGCGTATCCGCTTCGTTGGCAAGCCTGAGGCTTGCCGCGGTGCTTTCTTCAACCATGGCGGCGTTCTGTTGCGTCGTCTGATCGAGCGAATTGATCGCCGCATTGATTTCCCTGAGGCCGATCGTCTGTTCCTTGGAAGCCTTCACGATGGCGGCGACATTGGCGTTGATGTCGCCGACCTGGGTAACGATTTCTTCCAGCGCCTTGCCCGTCTGGCCGACGAGGCCGACGCCGTTTTTCACATGCTCGCTCGATGTGGTGATCAGTGCCTTGATTTCCTTGGCGGCGCTGGCGGAGCGCTGCGCCAACTCCCGCACTTCCTGTGCCACGACCGCAAAGCCCTTGCCTGCCTCGCCGGCCCGTGCCGCCTCAACGCCGGCATTCAGCGCGAGAAGGTTGGTCTGGAACGCGATGTCGTCGATCACGCCGATGATGTTGGTGATCTCGCGGGAGGATTTTTCGATCTGGTCCATGGCGGCGACGGCGCTGCGCACCACCGTGCCGGATTGTTCGGCGCCGCGCTTGGTTTCCGCGACCAGACGCCCGGCTTCCTCTGCCCGCTGGCTGGAATCGGCGACCGTAGTGGTGATCTCTTCCAGTGCGGCTGCGGTTTCCTCTACCGACGCTGCCTGCTGCTCCGTACGTCTTGAGAAGGCTTCCGCCGAATCTCCAAGTTCGCGCGAACCGGCGGCAATGGCGCTGGCATTTTCGCCAACCGTTGTCAGCGTCTCCGAGAGCCTTTGGATCGTTGCGTTGAAGTCGTGGCGAAGCTGCTCCATCGAAGGCACGAAGGATCGATCGAGCGTCTTGGTCAGGTCGCCTTCGGACAGGCTGCGCAGCGCGCCTGCCAGTTCACTGATGGCGCTCATACGCGAGGTGACGTCGGTTGCGAATTTCACGACCTTGTAGACCCGCCCGTCGGCGTCGACGATCGGATTATAGGCTGCCTGGATCCAGATTTCCTTGCCGCCCTTGCCGTAGCGGACGAACTCGTTGGCGATGAACTCGCCTTGCGCCAGGCGCTGCCAGAAGCGTTTGTACTCTTCCGTGCGCGTATAGGCCGGATCGCAGAAGATGCTGTGATGTTTTCCGACGATCTCGCCGAGCGTATAACCCAGCGCGTTGCAGAAGTTCTCGTTCGCTGTCAGGATATCACCGGTCGGCAGGAATTCGATGACCGCCTGCGAGTGAGAGATGGCCGCAAGCTTGCCGGCATCGTCGATCGCCTTCTTCTTGGTTTCGGTGACATCGGCGGCAAATTTGACGACTTTCACCGGCTTGCCGTTGCGGAAAACGGGATTGTAGGAGGCCTGGATCCAGATCTCGCGATTGCCCTTGGCAAATCGCTTGTAGGTGCCCGCATCATGTTCGCCACGGCCGAGACGCGCCCAGAAATCCTGATAGGCGGGCGTCGTCACAAAGGTCGGTTCGCAGAACATGCGGTGGTGGTTGCCGACGATCTCTTTCAGGTCATAACCCAGCGCGCGGCAGAAATTCTCGTTTGCGGTCAGGATCTTACCTTGAAGATCGAATTCGATGATGGCCTGTGACTTGGAAACGGCGGACAGAATGCGGCTAGCATCCGATGATAGGCTGAACATTCCTATTCCCTCTCAGAAGGCTCGCGCTTGCGAAGCGTCGATTGATGGCATCGAAGCGGGCGGCCGTGCTCGTCGGCGCACCGAAATTACGGCGCTCCGCGCGGGAATGGTCGGAATGTTGAGATTGTATTTCTCTCCTCGCTTCACACGTTAATGATGCGTTGGCCCCATTAATTTTGAGTAAAATTTAGCGTATTAGAAATTATAAACTAAATAAAATACACTTGCCTAAAATTAGTGGCAATAAAAAAGCCGCCACCCAAAGGTAGCGGCTTTTTCAAACAACATTCTGCGAGTTTAGGCGGCTAGTTCTTCTGCTTCGCTTTCCTTGAACATCTTGGCAAGGTTCAGGAAGCAGATCATTCCATTCTCTGTGGCGATAATGCCTTCGCAATAAGCGCGGTCGAAGGATGCCGTCACTTCCGGAACCGGTTGAACCTGGTCGGAAGCGATGGTGAGGATATCCGATACGCGGTCGACCAGCATGCCGATGACCATGTTGTGGACTTCCGCAACGACGATTGCGCTGCGCTCGTTGGCGACCGTGCTCTGCATGCCGAGCTTGTAGGCAAGGTCGATGATCGGGATCACGGAGCCGCGCAGGTTCATGACGCCTATGACATCAGCCGGTGCGTGCGGGATCGGCGTCGACGGCGCCCAGCCGCGGATTTCGCGGATCGTGGTGGTCTTGACGCAGAATTCCTGCTCATGAAGCCGGAAAGCAATAATCTCCAGTGTTTCGCCGCTGAAGCTGGTGGAATTGATCGTGGCCATGAACGTTCTTCCCATTGAACCGTAACGCCAAATGCGGCGCGTTGAGGCTACGATAGAACAAGAAGATTGCTTAAACCTAAACCTATACAAGCGGCTTCATTAGTATTGGCTGGCAAAGCAAGATGCTGGAAGTATCCAGGTTGTAAGGGAAGAGCAGCCACCCGCCCTCGTGGTTCGAGACGGCCCTTTGGGCCTCCTCACCATGAGGGCTGGTCTTTCGAGTGCTGCCGCCAAGAGGGGCAAGCTATATCGAAGAAAGGGCCCAATCCACCCTCATCCTGAGCCTGTCGAAGGACGAGGGTGGCCCCAGATAGGAATGTTCGCCCGCTGGCAACCCACCACCGGATTCCTTTGCCAGCCGGACAGCGCCGTTAGGCCGCTCTGGTCGGACGGTCGAAGATGCGGCGGCCGAAGAGGCTTGCCGCCATCTCCACCAGGACGCGGGCGCTCTTGCCGCGATCGTCGAGGAAAGGATTGAGTTCGACCAGATCCAGCGACGAGACGAGGTTGCTGTCGGAGAGCATCTCCATGATGAGATGCGCTTCGCGATAGGTCGCGCCACCCGGTACCGTGGTTCCTACGCCCGGCGCGATGTCCGGATCGAGAAAATCGACGTCGAAGCTCACATGCAGCAGGCCGTTGGCGGCGCTCACGGTATCGAGCACCTTGCGCATGATGGCGGCTACGCCCTGCTCGTCGAGCGAGCGCATGTCGAAGACATTGACGCCGTGTTCGCGAATTTCCTCGCGCTCGCGCGGATCAACGGAGCGGATGCCGACCTGGAAGACCTTGGTCGGGTCGACCAGCGGCCGGCCGGCCGGCAGGACGTTGGCGATTTCGGCTTCACCGCAGAAGAAGGCGACCGGCATGCCGTGAATATTGCCTGACGGCGATGTCGCCGGTGAATTGAAATCGGAATGTGCGTCGAGCCAGAGGACGAAGAGGGGACGGCCGACTTCGGCGGCATGGCGCGCCATGCCGGAAACGCTGCCCATGGACAGGCTGTGGTCGCCGCCGAGGATCAGCGGGAAGCCGCCGGAGGATGCGACATCATAGACCTTTTCTTCGAGAGCGCGCGTGAAGGCGCCGACGATCTTCAGATTGTGCGCCTTCGGATCTTCGGGCAGGTCTGCTGCCGGCGCCGGGCGCAGGTCGCCGCTGTCGGTCACGCGGTGGCCGAGTTCGATCAGCGTGGTTTCGATGCCGGCGATGCGCAGAGCTGTCGGGCCCATGCCGGCGCCTCGGCGGCCCGAACCTTCTTCAAGGGGAACGCCGATCAATGTGATGGTGGTGGATTGCGTATTCATCGGCACTGCTCCGAGAGTTGGATGCTATTGGTTCGGGCATTATTGATTTTCTGCATGACAGCAAAAAGATGGAAAATTGTCGAAAATTGATGAGCTTTCGACAGATTGTTCAATGCGATTTGCCATAATGATAGGCGTAAGGGTGGCTTTGTGTGCGACCTGCTCAGTACATTGAGCAACAATGCGCATTCCCGTTTCATCCCGGCGATTGCGATTTGTCGGCGCGTGCGGTCGTTTCTGCACGGATGAAGCGGCGGCCGGCGCCATCGTCGCTGGATCTCGAGCAGGTTAGAGGCGCTTGCAGCGGGGTCGGGCTGTTCAACGGCAATCGGCGCTCCTGAACCCATTTATCCAGCCGAAGACCGGCGGTACAGGTTTCCGAGGCCTAATATTCGTGCTCGTAGACGATGCCGGCTTCGCCCGCACCGTCCGATCCAGCTGCGCCGCGCAGTTTTACGCCGCGCCCGACATCGAGATTGATGATCGCCTTGGTGTTGTTGGAAGCGCCCTGCTGGAGCTCGATATAGGTACGCTTGTTGATGTATTTGCCGGCGCCGACCTGTGCCTGGCCGTTCGCATCGGTCGAGATATCAAGATCGTCAACACCGAGATGGCTGCGCAGACCTTCGAACAGCGAGGTGGAGCGACCGCCTGCCAGCTGGCTTGCCGCATCGGCCAGCTGAGCGATCTGCATGGCCGACAGTTTCGACATCGACTGGCCGAAGATCAACTGGGCCAGCACCTCGTCCTGCGGCAAGGCGGGGGAGGAGGAGAAGCCGATCTGCGGGTCGGTCGCGAGGCCCGTTACGTCCACCGTGATGGTGGTGGAGCTCACCGAAGACGTCGCCTCCATGTTGAGCGCGGGCGTCAGGTCGCCGCCGAAGGTGATCTTGCTGCTGTCGGTAAAATCCAGCCGCCGGCTGAGGATGGTCAAGCGGCCGCGTCGCATGGTGAAGCCACCGGATACGACCGGTTCTGCCGCAGTGCCGCGAACCGTGAGGCTGCCGCCCAGCTCCGCATCGATGCCGCGACCACGTACGAAAATCTGCGAGGGCGCATCGAGCTGCAGGTCGATGCCGAGCGTCGTCGACTTGCTTCGCGGCCTTTCCGGCTGCTGGTCCTTGAACTGGGCCTTGACGGCGGCGGAGGCGTTCTTGTGCTTGATATTGATCTCAGAGAGCGATGCCGGCAGCTTTTCGGGCACGGTGATCGACGCCTTGTTGATGCGCAGATTGCCCGTCAGCATCGGCGCGGTCATCAGCGGCCCCTTGACGCCGAGCGTGCCGTTGACGGTTGCCGCTACCAGCGTCCCGTCGACATAGGTGGCATTGTTGAACTTCACCTGGATATCGGCGGGGAAACCGCTGTCGGGGGTAATGCCGACCGTACCGCTGCCCGAAATGCTGCCGCCACTCGCCAGGTTACCGCTCAGCCGGGAGATGACGGCTTGCTTTCCGTCCAGCGTCACGGCTATCGCGAGACCGTTCAAGGTGAGGTTGCGACGCACATCGACAAGCTTGGCGCCGTCGGTGGAAATCGAGCCGGTGATGGCCGGCGCTGCGGTCGTGCCGCCGACCTGCATGTCGATCCTGGCCGCACCGGTCATCACGAGGCCCTGCGCGGCAAGCTGGCCGGCAAGCGCGTCGAATGGCAGATTGCCGGAGAATTTTAGCGCCATGGCCTTGCTGCCGGCGATGGCGACCGTACCACCGCCGTTGAGCGCCAAGCCGCTTTGTCCCGTCAGATTGGTATTGATGGTGACGACGTTGTCGGCGAATTTGCCATCCGCCTTGATGCCGAGCGGCGCAAGGCCGGCCGATTTCGTTTGGCTGGTGGCGGCGCCCGACCAATTGGTCTGGAACGCCACGACGGGCGATGTCGCTTTGCCGGTGACCGATACGGTGCCGGAGATGGCGCCTTCGGCGGCAAGTGTCGGCGCGAAGACGTTGGCAAGGTTCGCAGGCAGGTTGGCAATCTTGGCATTGATGTTCAACGCCTGACCGGCCGTGCCGTCGACGGTGACGGAACCGCCGCCCGTCTGAAGGGTCAGGCCGTTCAACGTGACGATCCCGTCCTTGATCACGATCTTTGTGGGAGCAGCGAGCTTGACCGGGATCGTGCGCGGCGCGCCCGCAAAAGCATCGAGGCTTACGGTCGTCTGGCCGCCAGCCGTCTCGACGCTGCCGCGCGTGGTCAGCGGTGCATTGTCGTAACTCGATTTCAGATCGAAATTGGTGCGGCTACCCTGTTGCGCAAAGGTCAAACCCAGATCGGCGATGCGGTTTGCACCGGAGGCGATCGCGTCGGCGCGGATGCTGCCATTGGCCGAGAATGCCTTGAGATCGTCGACGGTAAGTGCCACTGCTGGCTTGCTGACGACCAGATTGTCGCGCCGGATGCCGTTGCCGCTGGCGTTGACCTTCAGCCCGATCTTGCCGTTGGCGCTCGAAATGTCGAGCGAGCCCTTGAGGTCGCCCTCCGCCTTCTGTCCCGCGAGAGCGGCGAGCAGGCTGAGGTCGGGCAAGTCGAATGTCAGCGCGCCGTTCGGCTCGAAGCTTGGAGAGAGATCCAGCTTGCCCTGCAGCTTGTTCGTGCCGATTTCAGCCGATAGGGAGGGAATGCTCGTGCGACCATCCTTGGAAATGGCGTCGGCCGTAATATGGATCGGCTTGCCGTCGATCGCGCCGCTTGCCTGGATATTGGCCTGTGGCGCCTTGGGATCGGCAGTTCCCGTCATGCCGATGTCGAGCGTGTCCAAGAGCCGCCCCGCCAGCTTGACGTTGACAGCCTTGACCGTAGCGTCGATGCCGAGGGCGCTCAGCGGACCTTTGGCCTTGAGGCCGATATCGGCCTGTCCCTGTGCATTGGGGACGAGCTTGGAAAGATCCAGCAGCTTGCCGGTGAGATCCGATGTCAGCGACTGCTGATTGAGCGCAACGTTGCCGCGGATTTCGGCGATGTTGGATTTAACCGCCAGATTGGAGATGCTCATCTTGGTCGGCACGGTGCCGCCGACCTGGCCTTCCAGCGAGATCGTGCCCTCAAACTTGTTCGATACGCCATCCGGCAGGACGCCGGGCAGGGCGAACAGCTTGAAATTGCCGGTCAGCGCCTTCGATGACAGCGTGTATTTGCCGTTGACCGTGCCGCCGATGCTGGCGCTTTCCAGCGTCGTGTTGTTGAAGCCGATCGTATCCGACGAGAGCTGCAGAGGTGCGGTCAGAGCGATCGGTGCGCGGACCAAACGGTTGAGATCGGCGCTGACGAAGGCGGTTTGGCCGACGACGAGCTTCAGCTGCAGCGGACCGGACATGGTCGCAAGACTGAAGGCGTCGCTCCTGGCGCTCAGATTTACCTGGCCGATCTGACCCTGTGGCGTGCTGGCGCTGTCGACGGCAGCCTTTGCGTCGATCTTTACCGATTGCGCCGCACCCGTGAGCGCGACGTCGACGCGCGAAATCAGAGCGCGCACCTCGCCGCCGTCCATCGGCCAGCGAAAATCGACCGGGCCGGAGGTGCCGATCAGGTTGGCGTTGAGGCTGTTGTTGCCCGCTGGGTCGAGCGTACCCGATGCGGCGACAACGACGCTGCCGGTGGCGAGATTGCCGGTCTGGATATCGATCTTGCCCTTGCCGTCGAAGGTGGCCGCGAGATCTATGGTCGTCTGGCCGGCAAAAAGCGGGCGCATGGTGGGGGGCAGCAGCGAGTTGACATTGCCGCCGCCCTTGACGTCGATGTGATGGAGGCCATCGCCAGAAAGACTGTGGTGGCCGTTGATGGCGACAGTCGGCTTCCCGTCGAGGGCGGCCTGCAGCTTGCCGGCCCAATTGGAGAGAGGGCCTTCGCCCGAAAGATCGATATTTATGGCCGGGCCGCCCGGCAGGTGCAGAAGGCCGGCCAGCATGCCGTCGCGCGGCTCGGAAATCTGCGTCTTCAGCTTCAGCTGGTTTTCGGCGGGAGCGAACGCGATGTCGGCGGTCAGCTTGGCGTCGGGCACATCCTGCCTGGAGGCATTGAGCGTGAGGCCCATGCTGCTGCTGTTCGCCTTGACGCTGCCATCGGCTGCCAGATTGAAATCCTGTCCGGCCACGGCCTGTCCAATGCGAAGGTCGGGCAGCGCGATCCGGCCGATATCGATGGCGATGGGCAGAGAGAAGCCGCCACTGCTTGCAGATTGCGTTTCCTGCGCGGGCGCAACCGTCGAGACCGGCAGACGCTGGAAATCGATCACATCGGCAGCGACGCGATCGGCGTGGAATGTGCCTGTCAGCAGCGACAGCGGCGACCAGTCGATCGCGAGATTCTGCACCTTGGCAAAAACGCCCTTCGTGTCGGCAACCGTGATCGAGCCGACTTTCAGGTTGCCGCTGAGCAGCCCCGAAGGTGCGGCAATGGTGATGGTATGGTCGGGCGTCGAGGCGAGCTTGGCCACCTGAGTGACGGCATAATTGGTTGCGGAAGGTATCATGCCGACGATGAGCACAGCCGTGATCACGAGCAACAGGATTGCCACGACCGCATAGGCGATCCAGCGTACCAATCTCCCGAGGATTCGAATCAATATGCTCATGAAGGCAACAATAATCCCAATTTTGTAACCGTGTGCTGAAACGTCCGCGACAACTATACGTTTCGTCAGAAGGCCTGGCCGATGCCGGCATAGATACCATAGGCCGTGCCGCCATTGTACTTGTTCAGCGGAACGGCGACATCAAGTCTGATCGGACCGAATGGCGTAGCGTAGCGCAGGCCGACGCCCGCGCCAATGCGCAGATCGGAAAAGTCCGGAAATGCGGTATCGGTGACGCTGCCCGCATCGACGAAGGGCACGACGCCGATCGTATCGGTGATCTTCACGCGGGCCTCGAACGAAGCCGTCACATAGGAGCGTCCGCCGAGCGCATCGCCGTTGGAATTGTAGGGCGTGATCTCCTGGTAGCCGTAACCGCGCACCGAGCCGCCGCCGCCCGCATAGAAGCGACGGGTCGCCGGGATATCCTCGATACCGTTCGCGCCGATCAACGAGCCAGCGGCAAGCTTGCCGGCGAAGACGACATTGTTGTTAGCGCCGATGCCTTGATAACCGGTGACCGAGCCCTCGAAGGAGCTGAATACCGAGCCGCCCATCGCTTCATAGCTGGGTTTGGCGCTGATCGAGGCGCGATAGCCTTCGGTCGGGTCGAGCTTGTTGTCGCGCGTGTCTCTGACATATTCGAGCGGGATTGCGACCGTCAGATACTTGTGCTTGCCGAAGGCGTCGGTGGTGTCCGCCTCATAGCTGACTTCGCCGCCGGCGGAGACTGTATCCTGATCGTTGATTTCGTAGGCGAGGCCGGCGCCTGCCGTGACGGTGTTGGCGTCGTAGGCATCCGGATGCAGGGTCTGCATCTTGAGCGCGGCGGTAAAGGTCGCCGAAGGATAGAAGGTTGCCGGCCTGACATAGGTGAGCCCGGCCGTATAATCGAGCTGGCTGAAGTCCGTGGTTTCGCCGATGCGGGAAACCGATCCTTCGATGCGCAGCGAATCCGCGCGGCCGGTCAGATTGCGATGTCCCCAATAACCTTGAAGGCCGAAGCCGTCGATGGTGGAATACTGTGCGCCGACGCCGAAGAAGCGCTGCTTGCCTTCGGATACTTCGATGGTCGTCGGGATGCTGCCGTCCGGCGCCAGCTTGTCGGCTTCGCGGATGGTGACGCTCGAAAAGACGCCGAGCTTTCTCAGTCGGTCCGAAGCCTTCTTCAGCTCATCGGGCGAGTAGGGTTTGCCCTCGTTGATGCGCGCGTAGCGCTTGATGAAGTCCGGATCGACGGACTTCTGGCCTGTCACGCCGACATTGCCGAAAGGTGCCACGGGGCCACTGTCGATCTTCAGCGAGACATCGACCGTATTGGTGGCGTGGTCGGCAACGACATCGCGCTTCTCGAGTTTGGCAAGCGGGTGCCCTTCTTTCTTGAAGTCGGCAACCATCTTGTCGCCCGCCTTCAGAATGGTCAGAGAGCCTGCGTCGCCGCCGCGCGCGAGACCATAACTCCCGGGATCCAGTCTGGCGGCATCTCCCAGCAAATGAATATTGCCGAGCTTGAACAGCGGGCCTGGATCGACGCTGATGGCAACGGCGACGGGTTTGGAGCGAGCGAAGGTGGGGGTCGGCGGCAATGCATCGAGGGGCGTGCCGTTGATGGTAATGGTCACGACACCGCCATAGCGGGCTTTCTCGTAGAGGGCGGCGATGAGACGGTCACGATCGTCGCGCGCCTTCACGACGACGCCAAGGTCGCCGGATACGGCTTTGTCCTTGTCCGCGATCAGCATCGACGTGTCGCCGAGCGCGCTCTTCAGATCCTTGTCGAGATTATCGGATTTGAAATCTACCGTGTAATGAACGGGATCGGAAACTTGGTCCGACGTCTCGTCCTTGCCCCAGAGCTTGATGCCGAAGAGTTTGAACGCGAAGGCATTGTCAGCCCAAACCGGGCCGAGCGCGAGCGCTGCCGCAACCGCTGCAACGGTTCCTGCCTGCCGATACGCAATACTCTTCTTCGGTTCAGTTCTTTTATGCATACGCCGCTTTACGGTTACATGAGAACTTACTCAGCTTGACGTTTCCCCCAGGTTAACGCGCGGCCACCATAGAGGCAAAAGTCCCTCAGGTGTACCGTTTTGGAGTCAAAAACCTCGAAAAGATGACCTCAAAGGGCAAGAACGCATGGATTTGCATGGTCTGCCGTCAAGCTCTGGCGATCGGTAACACAGCACGTTAGAGGTGTTCCGGCTCGGCATTCAGGCAGAAAAAAAGCCCCGGACTTGCGATCCGGGGCTTCGATATCTGCTGGATCCAGGATTGATCAGTAGCCGCCGTAGCCGCCACCGTATCCACCGCGATAGCCGCCACGCGGGCAATCGTCGATGTAGCGACGGCCGTAGCGGTCGCGGTAGTAGCACTGGCCAGGCTGTTCCTGAACGCTGCCGATGACCGCGCCGGAGACGCCGCCGATAGCTGCGCCAACTGCTGCGCCGCGAACGTTGCCGGTGACTGCGCCGCCGATGATAGCACCGGATGCCGCGCCGATACCTGCGCCCTGTTCTGTCGGCGTGCAGCTTGCGATAGACAAGCCGACCAATGCGAGCATTAGAATCTTCTTCATTTATTCTCTCCAACGTTAGTTACGCCGAACCCGGCAACGTCGTCCCAATTCTTCAGCTCCACCACGATGGGCTGTCTTTTCAGTCCTGCAACTACGGAAAAATATCGTGCAAAATGTGATTGTCCATTGGGACTGAATAGTTTTTTTGTTTCTGGTTAAAGCTGGCCTCGTATTCGAACAATAAAGCAATCGAAGCGGTATAGAAAATCGACTGCTCCGCTAAAGTAAAGGTTGATTGGACTATAAAAAAGTCAAATGATGCCTTCTGCCTCTGGAGGAGAGGCGAGGAGGAAAATATGGCAAAAGTGACTTTGACGGTGAACGGCCGTGCGGTCAGTGGCGAGTGTGAGGATCGCACGCTGCTTGTCCATTTCATCAGGGAAAAGCTCGGCCTCACGGGAACGCATGTCGGCTGCGACACGAGCCAGTGCGGCGCCTGCGTCATCCATATGGACGGCAAGTCCGTGAAGAGCTGTTCCATCCTGGCCGTACAGGCTTCCGGCTCCAAGATCACAACCATCGAGGGTCTGGCCGCCAATGGCGAACTGCATCCGGTTCAGGCTGCCTTCAAGGAGCATCATGGCCTGCAATGCGGGTTCTGCACGCCTGGCATGGTGATGACGGCGGTCGACATGATCAACCGCCACGGCGGCACGCTCGACGAGAAGACCGTCCGCAGCGAGCTGGAAGGCAATATCTGTCGATGCACCGGCTATCACAATATCGTCCAGGCGGTTCTGTCCGCTAATGCTGAAATGCATGCCGCCAATCAAGCGGCGGAATAAAGTTTCACCGAGACCGTCTGGCGACGCGCCTGGACCGTGATCTTGGCGAATTGCCGGGCCCGGAACCCCAATGGAGGATGTGATGGGCGTTGAAGGCATTGGCGCGCGCGTGGCGCGCAAGGAAGACAAGCGATTTCTGACGGGCAAGGGGCGCTATACCGACGACATGGTAACGCCGGGCATGAAATATGCCTATTTCGTCCGTAGCCCGCATGCGTATGCGAAGATAAAGGGCATCGATATTTCTGCAGCTATGGCGATGCCAGGCGTGATCGGCGTGCTTGAAGGCAAGCAGCTGCTCGCCGATGGCATCGGCAACCTGATCTGCGGCTGGATGATCCATTCCAAGGACGGCTCGCCGATGAAGATGGGCGCCTGGCGCCCCCTGGCGGTCGATACCGTCCGCTACGTCGGCGATGCCGTCGCCATCGTGGTTGCCGACAGTCTCGGCGAAGCACGCGATGCCGCCGAGGCCGTGGCGGTCGATTAC
Organism: Rhizobium sp. NPDC092011; assembly: GCF_044756305.1. NCBI lineage: Bacteria > Pseudomonadati > Pseudomonadota > Alphaproteobacteria > Hyphomicrobiales > Rhizobiaceae > Rhizobium > Rhizobium sp. NPDC092011. The sequence goes on along the minus strand of NZ_JBIVSO010000004.1, from coordinate 98,640 downwards.
GAGGAGCTGCCGGCCGTCGTCGAGGCGGTGGATGCGCTGAAAGCTGGCGCGCCGCAGATCCATCCGGAGTCGTCGGACAATCTGATCTTCGACTGGGAACTTGGCGATGCGGCAGCGACGGACAAGGCGATCGCCGAAGCAGCACACGTCACCGAGATCGAGCTCCACAACAACCGTCTCTCGCCGAACGCCATGGAGCCACGCGCCACGCTCGGCATCTACGATGCGGCCGAAGACCACTACACCTGCTACACGACCAGCCAGAACCCGCATGTGGCACGGCTCGTCATGAGCGCATTCTACAATGTCGCGCCGGAAAACAAGCTGCGCGTCATTGCGCCTGACGTCGGCGGCGGCTTCGGCTCGAAGATCTATATCTACCCGGAGGAAATCGTCTGTCTCTGGGCGTCGAAGAAGACCGGCGTGCCGGTCAAGTGGACGGCGGATCGCACGGAAGCCTTCCTGACCGATGCGCATGGCCGTGACCATGTTTCCAAGGTCAAGATGGCGTTCGATGCGCAGAACCGCATGACGGCGCTGAAGGTCGATACGATCGCCAATCTCGGCGCCTACATGTCGCTCTTCTCGTCGGCGGTGCCGACCTATCTCTACGCGACGTTGCTATCGGGCCAATATGCCATTCCGGCGATCCACGCCAATGTCCGCACGGTCTATACCAACACCGTGCCTGTTGACGCCTATCGCGGGGCAGGGCGGCCTGAGGCGACTTATCTGCTTGAGCGCACGGTGGAAACGGCGGCACGCGAACTTGGTGTCTCGCCGGCGGAGCTGAGAAGGATCAATTTCATCCGCTCCTTCCCGTACCAGACCCCGGTCATCATGAACTACGACGCCGGTGACTATGAAGCTTCGCTCAACGCCGCCATGCAGCAGGCGGATTGGAGTGGCTTCCCCGCGCGTAAAGCCGAGGCCGCCGCCCGCGGCATGAAACGCGGCATCGGCATGAGCTGCTATATCGAGGCATGCGGCATCGCGCCGTCGCAGGCCGTCGGGTCTCTCGGAGCCGGCGTCGGCCTGTGGGAATCGGCCGAGGTGCGGGTGAATGCCGTTGGAACGGTGGAGGTGCTCACCGGTTCGCACAGCCACGGGCAGGGGCATGAGACGACCTTTGCGCAGCTGGTCGCGGACCGGCTCGGCGTGCCGATCGACAGTATTTCGATCGTCCACGGTGACACCGACAAGGTGCAGATGGGTATGGGCACCTATGGTTCCCGCTCTGGCGCCGTCGGCATGTCCGCCGTCGTCAAGGCGCTGGACAAGGTCGAGGCGAAGGCGAAGAAGATCGCCGCGCATCTCATGGAGGCCGACGAAAGCGATATCGTCATCGAGAACGGCGAGCTGAAAGTGGCAGGCACCGACAAGGCGCTGCCATGGTTCCAGGTGGCACTCGCCTCCTATACGGCGCACAATCTGCCCGCCGGCATGGAGCCGGGTTTGAAGGAAACCGCCTTCTACGATCCGGCGAACTTCACTTTCCCGGCCGGCTGCTACATCTGCGAGGTCGAGATCGATCCGGAAACGGGCAAAACCGAGATCGTGCAGTTCGTTGCGGCCGACGATTTCGGCAATATCATCAATCCGATGATCGTCGAGGGACAGGTGCATGGCGGCATCGCGCAGGGCATCGGCCAGGCGCTCCTGGAAGGCGTGCATTATGACGAGAGCGGCCAGCTTCTGACGGCAAGCTTCATGGATTACACCATGCCGCGCGCCGACGACCTGCCGTCCTTCAAGCTCTCGCATCAGAACACGCCTTGCCCGAGCAATCCGCTTGGTATCAAGGGATGCGGCGAGGCGGGCGCCATCGGCTCGCCGCCGGCGCTGATGAACGCCATTACCGACGCCATCGGCAACAACGCCCTGACCATGCCTGCCACGCCGCTCAAGGTGTGGGAAGCAGCGCAGGCTACAGCCTGAGAAGAGAGGAGGAGAAGACAATGTACGCAACCAACTATCATCGCGCCTCCTCGGTCGACGAAGCCGTCAAGCTTCTTTCGAACGCAGACGAGGGTAAATATGTCTCTGGCGGCATGACGCTGATTGCCACCATGAAGCAGCGTCTGGCCTCGCCTGGTGATCTCGTCGATCTCCGGCATATCCCCTCGCTCAAGGGTATCCGCGTCGATGGCCGTAGGGTCACCATCGGCGCGGCAACCACCCATGCCGAAGTCGCCTCCTCGGCGGCGATCCATGCGGTCTGTCCTGCTCTCTGTGAATTGGCCGGAATGATCGGCGACCCGCATGTCCGGCATATGGGCACCATCGGCGGCTCGGTCGCCAACAATGATCCGGCGGCCGATTATCCGTCGGCGATGCTGGCGCTCAATGCCACCATCGTCACCGATCGGCGTCAGATCGCGGCTGATGATTTCTTCCGAGGCCTGTTCGAAACGGCGTTGGAGGGCGCTGAGCTGATTACCTCCATCGCCTTCGATGCGCCGGAGAAAGCGGGCTATGCCAAGTTCCCCAATCCGGCCTCGCGCTATGCGATGACGGGGGTCTTCGTCGCCAAGGGTGCCGGCGGCGTGCGCGTTGCCGTCACCGGTGCGGGTGCTGATGGTGTATTCCGTCAGTCAGACATGGAGCAGGCGCTTGCGGCGAATTGGTCGCCGGATGCCGTCGCGGGCGCAACGGTCGATCCGTCGTCGCTGCTGTCCGATCTGCATGCCACGGCGGAATATCGTGCCAATTTGATCAAGGTCATGGCCAAACGCGCCGTGGCTGCGGCATAGATTCGCCGCGAATAGGCCCGGAGCGGCGGGGTTTACCCTCCGCTCCGGAGAGAGTGTTTCCAGCATGGTTTCGATTGTCAAATTGACGTGAATGCGTATTCTTGTCTGGAATTGTTCAAAATTAGGGGCCATTTGCCGCAGCGGGCGCGAAAGCAATGCGGAGGGGTTGACGTGTGAACCGGCATTCTTGAAAACGGTCGCACGGTACTGGAGCAGATGATGGATTTCGAAGCATTTTTTAAGGGCGAGCTGGAAGGTCTTCACAATGAGGGCCGCTACCGGATCTTCGCAGATCTCGAACGCCGCCGTGGCAATTTTCCCCGCGCTACCCGCTATACGCCCAACGGCCCGCAGGAAGTGACCGTCTGGTGCTCCAACGACTATCTCGGCATGGGCCAGCATCCGAAAGTGATCGAGGCGATGAAGCAAGCGATCGATCACTGTGGCGCGGGTGCGGGAGGCACCCGGAATATTTCTGGCACCAACCACTATCATGTTCTGCTCGAGCAGGAACTCGCCGATCTTCACGGCAAGGAATCCGCGCTGATCTTCACCTCGGGCTATATTTCCAACTGGGCGACGCTCGGCACGCTCGGCGCGCGCATTCCCGGCCTCATCATCTTCTCGGATGCACTGAACCATGCGTCGATGATCGAAGGCATTCGCTATGCGAAGTGCGATAAGGTCATCTGGAAGCATAACGACCTGCACGATCTCGAAGCCAAGCTGAAGGCCGCCGATCCGAAGGCGCCGAAGCTGATCGCGTTTGAATCCGTCTATTCCATGGATGGCGATATCGCCCCCATCAAGGAAATCTGCGATCTCGCCGACAAATATGGCGCGATGACCTATCTCGACGAAGTGCATGCCGTCGGCATGTACGGCCCGCGCGGCGGCGGCATTGCCGAGCGCGAGGGACTGATGGATCGTCTGACCGTCATCGAAGGCACGCTCGGCAAGGCGTTCGGCGTCATGGGCGGCTATATCGCCGCGTCGACTGCGCTCTGCGATTTCATCCGCTCGTTTGCCTCGGGCTTCATCTTCACGACGTCGCTGCCGCCGGCGCTTGCCGCAGGCGCCGTCGCCTCGATCCAGCATTTGAAGGTCAGCCAGTTCGAACGCGCCCGCCATCAGGATCGTGTCCGCCGGCTGCGCGCGCAGCTCGACGCGGCAGGCATTCCGCACATGCCGAACCCGAGCCATGTCGTGCCTGTGATGGTCGGCGATGCTGCCAAGTGCAAGTGGATTTCGGATCTGCTGCTCGACGCCGGTGTCTATGTCCAGCCGATCAACTATCCCACAGTGCCGAAGAAGACCGAGCGCCTGCGCATCACGCCGACGCCGCTGCATTCGGATGGCGATATCGAACAGCTGGTCGGCGCGCTGCATGCGCTCTGGTCGCGCTGTGCGCTGGCAAGGGCTGTCGCGTAAGCGGCGGCTTTCTCAGCATGCCGTGCCGGAATTGAAGGGTACGGCTTCTGCCAAAAATCCAAATAGATCTCATTGCGGAAATGTCGGCTCCAGCCCATTTCCGCAATGACTTTTTATGGGGTCAGGATCAGCCTCGGCGTCCCAGGGCAAGACGGCACGCAAGGCCGGCAAAGACCGTCGCCAGCAGATATTGCGGCAGCTTCGGAACACGTTTGATCGCTGAGAGCCGACCTCGAATGTGGCTGCCGAGCATGATGACGGAGCCATTCACCAGAAAGCCGATCCCGTTCAGGATGGTGGCAAGCAGTGCCATCTGGACGATCATCGACCCGCCGTTCGGATCGACGAATTGCGGAAACAACGCGAGCACGAACAAGGCCATCTTCGGGTTGAGAATATTGGTCGCAAGGCCCTCGATGAATATGCGCTTGCCCGAAAGCCGTTTGAGCCCAGCCGAAGGCGCGAAGGCGGAACTTTGCGACCGCAAGGTCTTGAAGGCCAGATAAAGCAGGTAGGCGCAGCCTGCCCAACGGACGATTTCGTAGGCAATGGGTACGGTCAGGAACAGCCGCGACAGGCCGAGCGCTGCGGCCATGGCGTGGCAATAGGTGCCGAGCGCAATGCCGGCATAAGTGAGGAAACCGGCGGAGCGGCCCTGGCTGACGCTGCGCGAGGCGATGAGGAGCATGTCGGGACCGGGCGTGGCTGTCAGCACCAGCGCGGCGGCGGCAAACAATATGAATGTGGAGAAGTCCGGCATCTTGATTCCCTTGAAAGTGAGGCCGGAATTCCTCTCTAACAACATCCGCGGGAATGGCAATACCGGAAGTAAGTGGGTAATTTTACACTTACCTATCGACGCACGCCAAGGGCGACGACCATTGCGTCCAATGGCACCATTGTCCGAGAGGCAATGACAATCAGGATGCTTGCCAGGCCTCCAGCTGGGTAAGGGTGGCGGTCGCTCCACCACAGGCGACCATCAGAACGCGTTCGAAGGGGGCCAGCCGATCTGCATGGGCATAGGCGACGGCTAATGCAGCACCGCAAGCCGGCTCCACCAGAACGCGATGATCGCCGAGGAAACGCATACAGGCGTCAACGGCTGGGCGGTCATCGACGACAACGCAATCGACCGGTCTGCTTTGCGTGATCTCAAACGCGCGTTCGGCGACCTTTCGCGCACCCAGCGACGTGGCGATGCTGGTGATGGCAGGCAGTTCGACCGGCTTGCCGGCCTTTACCGCGGCCGCGAGCGATGCGGCGCCCGCCGTTTCGGCGGCGATGATCGAAACATGCTGAAGGCCGTTGCGATCGAGCCCTTCCGAAACGCCGGACAACAGCCCGCCGCCCCCGACCGAGAGAACCACCGCATCGAACTGCACCCCGGCGCGGACGACCTCGTCGATCATCGTTGCATGACCCGTCCAGAGGAGCGGGTCATCGAAGGGATGGATGAAGGCCGTTTCGGCATCGAGCGCCTGCAACGCGCGCTCATTTGCTTCCTGCCAGGATGCGCCATGCACAAAGACCTCGGCGCCTTCCTGGCGGATCAGCGATTTTGCTCGATCCGACGTGGTCTCGGGAACGAAAACCGAGACCGGGATCGAAAGGCGGCGACCGGCATAGGCGACGGCGATGCCGGCATTGCCGCCGGAGGAGGACACGAAGCGGCGCTTGCCGTTTGCGGCATGATGCTCGCAGGCAGCGCCTATGCCGCGGATCTTGAAGGAGCCGGGCGGTTGGAGCGCATCCATCTTCAACCAGACGGAGCGACCCGATGCCTGGCTGAGCGGGCGGGATTCGATAAGCGGAGTTTCGAGGTGAAGTGCCATGGACTGATCTGCCCCCGTGGGCGCTGTTGGCGATAGAGAGACGTGTAAGGTCGAGGGTCCGAAGCGCACGGAGCAACCGGAAAGATCGCGGTGTGTCTCAGGCCACCTTTTCCCTATGGGCGACAAGTGCGGCCGCGCGGCCGCGCGCTTCCTCGTCTGCGGCGAAGACCGCATCCATGGTCTCGGCGCCGCCGGTAGCGATCATTTCGTCCATGACGGCCTCGGCGATGTCAGCCATCTCGAGGAAGCCGATGCGACCGTCGACGAAGGCGTGAAAGGCGATTTCCTCGGCTGCATTCATGATTGCGCCCTGCAGGCCGCCGCGCTCCAGCGCGGTGCGGGCGAGGCGCAATGCGGGGAAGCGAACCTCATCTGGCGCTTCGAAATCCAGCCGCGCGAGTTTCGCAAAATCCAGCCGCTCGACGCTGAGCTTCGTGCGGGCGGGGTAGGTCAGCGCATAGCCGATGGCCGTGCGCATGTCGGGACAGCCGAGCTGCGCCAGCACCGAGCCATCCGTATAGCCGACCATGGAATGGATGACCGATTGCGGATGCACCACGACTTCGATCTGGTCGGGCCGCACGTTGAACAGGTGCTTGGCCTCGATCATCTCCAGCGCCTTGTTGAACATCGAGGCGCTGCCGATGGAGATCTTGAACCCCATCGACCAATTGGGATGTGCGCGGGCGACCGCTGGCGTGACATTGGCCATCTGCTCGCGTGTCCAGGTGCGGAAGGGACCGCCCGACGCCGTAATGATGATGCGCTCGACCGCGTGCTGCTGATCGTCTTCCAATGCCTGGAAGATGGCGCTGTGTTCGCTGTCGACCGGGATAAGCCGTCCGCCGCCTTCCGACACGGCGCGGACGAAAAGATCGCCGGCGGAGACGAGGCATTCCTTGTTGGCAAGGGCGATATCGGCGCCACGGTGGGCGGCCGCCAGTGTCGGCGCCAGGCCGGCCGTGCCGATGATGGCCGCCATCACCCAATCCGACTGCATGGATGCCGCTTCGATCAGCGCATTCTTGCCGGCGCCGACGGCGATGCCGCTGCCGGCAAGGGCATCCTTCAGCTGCTGATAGCGATCTTCGTTTGCGGTAACGGCGAAAGCAGCGCCGCAGGCCTTTGCCTGCTGCGCCAGCAGGTCGATATTGTCATGCCCGGTGATCGCGGCGATATCGAAGGCATCGCGGCCGCCCAGCTGGGCAACGACATCAAGCGTATTCTGGCCGATGGAGCCGGTCGAACCCAATATTGTCAGGCGACGCTTCGACTTACTATCGGTGATCATTCGGGTATCCGCATGTTGCTGTCATCTTCCAAGGCTCTACAGGGGAACGCGGGTAGCGGCAAGTATGCCGCAATGCAACCTCGCCATGCCGGCGATGCGCGTTTAAGGCGAAACTACTGATTTGATGATATTTTTCGCCAATTGCCGAACCAAATGCCTGGTGTCGCGTTTCCCGTCCACTTGTCTGCGGAGGGTAACGGATGGTTTTCAAGGCGGCGACATTCCATGGCGTGGAGCTTTATCTGGAAAGTGAACATTCGAGGCGTTCGGAACTGGAATCCACGGTTGCCAACGCGCTGGCTGTCGCCGGCGGTATCGATGCCTCCGATGTCAGGGTGATAGCCACAGGCCAGGAAATCCGTCTCGACGGCATGGTCGCCACCCAGCAGGAGGTGAAGCGGGCAACCACGGTGGCTGAGTCGATCCCAGGCGTCAGGCTGGTGAGGAACAGGATTGCGGTCGGGTAGTCTGTCGGCTTTTCAGGCCTTGTTCATCCTGAGGCCGATACGAATTCTCGGTGCAGGCAATTTGGGGGTAAGTGTATGAGAATGGTGACGATGGCCGCCGCCTTGGTTGGTACTCTATCCGTCGCAACGGGCGCGTTCGCTCAAGACAACCCCAGCACATTCCGCGAAATCGCCGCCAATCCCGCTGCCGCCGCAGCCTTCAAGGCCATGGCTGAAGGGCATCGGCTACCGGACTGGATACACGGGAAGAGCGTGGAATCTCCTGGTCACGAGGTCATGTTCGGGGGCGAAAAAGTCTATGTTATGAGCGCCTGCAAGCAGCACGATTGCGGCTCGGAGCGCATCGCCGTCATGTACGATCCCGGCAAGAAGATCATGTACGGACTGCTGTCGCTAGCCGATCAGAAAACCGTATCCGAGACGCTGACATGGCTGAATATCGGTCCGGGGAATGAAGCGATCGATGGCAGGACCATTCTCTATGCAGCACTGACGGGCAGCCTGGAGAACCATCCGGACGCGTTTAACTACAAGTGAATTGAAGGATCCAACGCCGGTTTGAGCTTGGCGAATGGTGATCTCGACGCGATTCGAACGCGTGACCCCCAGATTAGGAATCTGGTGCTCTATCCTGCTGAGCTACGAGACCACTCGGGATGATCCATACAAAAGCAAAGGCTCGAAGCCAAGCCCTTTTACGTCCTCAGGACAATTCGCTTTTGTAGCGCCGTGCGCCCTTGTGAGGCGCACGGGGAGTGGCGGCGCCTGCTTCAGGCGTTGAGACGCTGTTCGGCGAGTCGCACCCAGTAGGAAATGCCGTGGGCGATGGCTTCGTCGTTGAAGTCATAGGCCGGGTTGTGCAGGCCGGCGGTGTCGCCATTGCCGACGAAGATGAAGGCGCCGGGGCGGGCGAGCAGCATGTAGGAAAAGTCCTCGCCGCCCATCATCGGGTCGATATCGTCGATGACGTTCCCGGTGCCGGCAATTTCCTCGGCAACCGCGATCGCATGATCGGTCTCGTCGGCATGGTTGAAGGTGACCGGGTAGTTGCGCTGGAATTCGATGTCGACTTCGGCGCCATGGCTTGCGGCGATGCCGGAGACGATCTGTCTGAAGCGCTGTTCGGCGAGATCGCGCATTTCCGGATCGAGCGTGCGCACGGTGCCGGCAAAGCTCGCTTCGCTGGGGATGACGTTCTGTGCATGGCCGGCGTTGAACATCGTCACGGAGACGACGACCGATTTCAGCGGATTGGCGCTGCGCGAGGCGATGAGCTGCAGGTTGGAGATGATCTGCGTGCCGATGGCAATCGGGTCGATCGTCCGGTGGGGCATGGCTGCGTGGCCGCCCACGCCCTTGATGGAAACGGTGAATTCGTCCGTCGCCGCCATGATCGCGCCCTTGCGGATGGCGAAATGGCCGACAGGCAGGCCCGGCATATTGTGCATGCCGTAGACTTCGGCGATTGCGAAGCGCTCCATCATGCCGTCCTTGACCATGGCGTCGCCGCCGGCGCCGCCTTCTTCGGCAGGCTGGAAGATGACGGCGATATTGCCGTTGAAGTTGCGGTTCTCGGCGAGATACTTCGCAGCGCCGAGCAGCATGGCTGTGTGGCCGTCATGGCCGCAGGCATGCATCTTGCCCGGTGTCTCGGATGCCCAGGGCTTGCCGGTGATCTCGGTGAGCGGCAGCGCATCCATATCGGCGCGCAGGCCGACCGTGCGTCCTTCGCCCTTGCCGCGGATCAGGCCGACGACGCCGGTGCGGCCGATGCCGGTCACCACCTCGTCGACCCCGAAGGAGCGAAGCTTTTCGGCGACGAAGGCGGCGGTGTTCTCAACCGCATAAAGAAGCTCCGGCCGCGTGTGGATATAGCGGCGCCATTCGGTTACTTCGCCCTGGAGTTCTGCGGCTCTGTTCAAGATCGGCATGCTGATTTTCCTGCTGCTCACTATTGATTCTGGTTCAACTTGCGGGTCCGTCGGACAGCCTCTGCCAGTTTGTCGCGGCCTCTGGGGCGTGCCACCGGCAAATAAAGTCGTCAATCGCCTTTGCCTTCTCCTAGCCATATAGGTTAAATAGACGAAGCTTTCGAGAAAATTCCGGACCTCTGAAGGATAGATCGTGCCGACGAAGCAGAATCGTTTGTATGCCGCCCTGCGGCTTGTCCCTATGGCCGCAGCAGCATCCATGCTTTTCCTGTCGACCGCGCAGACGGCCGGAGCCAATCCGCATATTCTCGTCGATGTCAGCACCGGGCGCGTGCTCGATCAGCAGGAGGCGTTTCGCCGCTGGTATCCGGCTTCGCTCACCAAGCTGATGACGACCTATGTTGTCTTCCGTGCCTTGCAGTCCGGCCAGATCAAGCTCGACACGCCAGTCGTGATGTCGAAGCTGTCAGCCGCCCAGCCGCCGGCAAAGATGTACTTCAAGCCGGGCCAGAAGATGACGCTCGACAACGCCTTGAAGATGATGCTGGTCAAATCGGCAAACGACCTTGCCATGGCAGTGGCCGAAACCGTCGGCGGTTCGCAGCAGGGCTTCGTGGCGCGCATGAATGCGGAAGCGGCCCGTCTCGGCATGAGCGACTCGCATTTCATCAATCCGAACGGACTGCCGGGCAAAGGGCAGTATTCGACGGCGCGAGACCTTGCCATTCTGAGCGTCGCTCTGCGCCGCGAGTTTCCGCAATATGCCGGCTACTTCTCACTGGAAGGCTTTACCAACGGCGTGAAGCAGGTGCCGAATATCAATATGCTGATCGGCCGCTTCGCAGGCGCGGACGGCATGAAGACCGGCTTTATCTGCGCGGCCGGCTTCAATCAGATCGCATCGGCGACGCGCAACGGCCGCACGCTGATCTCGGTCGTTCTCGGCACCGACAGCCTTGCGGCGCGTGCCGACGATTCTGCCAATCTGCTGGAGAAGGGTTTCCAGAACCAGCTTTCGACCCGTGATACGCTGGCGACGCTCCGGCCCGATGCGCCGCTCTCGGGCGAGGTCGCCGATGTCACCGCGGATATCTGCAGCACCAAGGGTGCGCAGGCCCGCAGCGAGACCCGCGATCCGTTCGGCCGCACCAAAGTGCTGTCGCCCTATATCCATGAAATGGATCACGAACCCAATTTCATCTATGCCGGCCTGATCGGCGGCCAGGATATCGCCACTGCGGCCAAGGGCGACAAAGACGACGTTACCGCCAAGGGCGACAAAGCCACCAAGGACAACAAGATCGCGATTTCCGGCGGCGCGTCCAACGTGCCGATCCCAATGCCGCGTCCCACTTTTTAGAGCGATTCAGCTTTTCACGGAATCTCTGAACCGTTCTGTCTCTTTGTTTTCACGCAATTCCGGACGGAAAACCGCTACGCACTTTTCCTGGAATTGCTCTAGTATCGGATATCACCCATGAGCGTTTCACAGCAAAGAGTGCCGGTGGCGATCCTGACCGGTTTCCTCGGTGCCGGCAAATCGACCCTGCTTAACCGCATCCTCAAGGATGAGGCCATGCGCGATGCGGCCGTCATCATCAACGAGTTCGGCGATGTCGGCATCGACCATCTGCTGGTGGAAAGCTCCGGCGATGCCATTATCGAACTTTCCGACGGCTGCCTGTGCTGCACGGTGCGCGGCGAGCTGGTGGATACGCTGGCGAACCTGATGGATGCCATGCAGACCGGCCGCATCCGGCCGCTGAAGCGCGTCGTCATCGAAACGACCGGCCTTGCCGATCCTGCGCCCGTCATGCAGTCGATCATGGGCAACCCGATCATCGCCACCAATTTCGACCTGGATGGCGTCGTCACGGTCGTCGATGCGGTCAACGGCCTGCAGACGCTCGACAATCACGAAGAGGCGCGCAAACAGGTGGCGGTAGCCGACCGCCTCATCGTTTCCAAGACAGGGATCGCCGGTGCGGTGCCGGAAGCTCAACTGGAGAGCCGGCTGAGGGCGCTCAATCCGCGGGCGCAGATTCTGAACGCCGACAGCGACGAGGCCGGCCGCGCCGCCATTCTCATCAACGGTCTCTATGATCCGGCCTCCAAGATCGCCGATGTCGACCGCTGGCTTCGCGACGAGATGGAGGCGGACGACGATCACCACCATCATCATGACGGTCACGATCATCATCACGACCACGACCACCATCATGACGACCATGGGCACCATCACCATCATGGCCATCACCACGGCCATCGGCATCAGCATGCCCATGATGTTACGCGTCACGACGGATCGATCCGCTCGTTCTCGATCGTCGAGACCCAGCCCATCGATCCCATGGCGCTGGAGATGTTCATCGATCTCCTGCGCTCGGCGCATGGCGAAAAGCTCCTGCGCATGAAGGCGATCGTCGCCGTATCGGACCGGCCGGAGCGGCCCGTTGTGCTGCATGGCGTGCAGAACATCTTCCATCCGCCGGTGCGTCTGCCGGCGTGGCCCGATCCGGAAGACCGGCGCACGCGCATGGTGATCATCACCAAGGATTTGCCGGAGGATTTCGTGAAGGGCCTGTTCGACGCCTTCCTCAGCAAGCCGCGCGTCGACACGCCGGATAGGGCAGCGCTGCAGGACAATCCGCTCGCTGTGCCGGGAATGCGGTTCTAGAGCATGTCGCGCAGAAGTGTGCAGCGGTTCCGCGACGATGACATGTGCAGAATGAAGGAGCCGCAGCAGAGAAGCGGATCGTAGAGATCGCGACGCGCTTCGGCCGCTCTGATCAACCCTTGCGGATCACGAAGCGATGGCCGCTTTCGGTCTTCTCGCTTGAGAGAAGGGCGTGGCCCTTTTCATTGCAAAGATGCGGGATATCGATGATGGCGAGGGGGTCTGTCGTCTCGACAGCAAGCGTTGCGCCGCTCGGCATGCCGCGCAGGCGCTTTTCCGTCTTGATCGCCGGATATGGGCACTTCAGTCCGCGCAGATCATAGATCTCGGCGGCTGGATTACTCACTCTTGGCCCAGAACTTCCAGAACGGCGGCTTCTTTGCCGGTTCGGTCTGCGCTGTCTCGACAGCCGGGTTCTGCGCATAGGCAAGCGCGCTGACGGCGGGGCCGGCGTTCATCGGGTTCGCCATCGGGATCGGGATGTTCACCGGAGCATTGGCCGCAACCAGCGGGCCGCCGGCCTGCGGTGCCGCCGCGTCAGGCGCTGCCGTTGCCAGGCGGATGCTTGCCGTCGTCGTCGGGCTGGCGACGGTGCCGCCGCGCGCGACCTGCTGAGCCGACTGGTTGGACATCATCGATTCGAGATCGGTGACTTTCATCATCTTGCCGGCAGCAAGTGCGGTGCCTGTCGGAGCATAGGCAAGATCGTGGCCCTTGCGCTGCTTGGCGACGACGGCCTTACGCTCGGCCTCGGTCGGATCGTACCAGGCCATGTCGCTGTATTTCTTCGTCGCCGCGCCATAATCGGCCTGATACTGCTTGTCGTAGTTGGCAAGCGCCACCTGCAGGGCGGGCGGTGTCGTCATGGCAGGGCATTTACCGCCGGCATTGAATGGACCGCTGGCCTGCTGGTTGAAGACATATTTCTTCTCGCAGACTTCCACTTCCGGCGGCCGCTTGGTGACTTCGAAATTGTCGTAGCCGACCTTCAGCATCTTCCAGAATTCGATATTCGGGCTCAGGCGGTGCTTCCACATATTCTCCGCTGTCATGCGGAAGGGGAAGGCTTCGAGCTGCACTGCTTTCTGGCCGCCCTTGAAGGCGTCGCGCGCGAAGGCATAGATTTCCAGCACCTGCTGGTCGGTCATCGAATAGCAGCCCGACGACGAGCAGGCGCCGTGGATCATCAGATTGTTGCCGGTGCGGCCGTTGGCTGCGTCATACCGGTTCGGAAAGCCGGTGTTGATGGCAAGATAATACTTGGAATTTGGGTTCAGATTGGCCGGCGTCAGCATGTAGAAGCCTTCCGGCGCTTGCCGGTCGCCTTCCTTGACCTTGGGGCCGAGGCGGCCAGACCAGGCGCAGATGCTGTAGCTCGCAATGACTTCGAAACGGTTGCTCTGGTTCGCCTTTAAGATCTCCATCGTACCTTCTTCCTTGAAGATACGGATCATGATCGGCGAATTGCGATCCATGCCCTTCTTTGCCATATCGGCGACGATGTGGCTAGGCAGCGGCTGTTCGACCTTGTTCTTTACCTTCGACAGGTCGATCGACGCCGTATCGAGTGCGTCATTGCAGCCAGCGAGAGCCAGCGCCATCAGGGAAACATAAGCAAGGTGACGGATGCGCATTCTGACTTGGCCCATAAATGCGAAGAGCGACAGCTCGATCTGTTTCGCCGCTCCCCTCGAAGCATGAAACGGAATCATAGAAGGCTTATACTTGAGAAATCCTTACCAGCCTATGACGTGGCTGAGCCTCGCTGGCAAGTTTTTCTTTGCCATAACGCTTCGATAACAGGAATGTGGCCAAGATTTGGCCTCATTCCCCTTTTTGCGATCAAATTTTCAGGCTGCAGTCTAGAGATTGCGGCCGATATTCAGGAACTTCTGGCGGCGATCGCTGCGCAGTTGGTCGCCCGAACGGCTGGAAAGCTCGCTAAGTGCATTGGCAATGATGTCGCCGGTGGCGGCGATCACGCTCTGCGGATCGCGATGCGCGCCGCCGAGGGGCTCCGGAATGATGCCATCGATCACGCCGAGGCTCTTCAGATCGTCGGCAGTGATTTTCATGGCGGTTGCGGCTTCCTTGGCGCGGGTGGAATCGCGCCACAGGATCGAGGCCGCACCTTCGGGCGAAATCACGCTGTAGATGGAGTGCTCGAGCATATAGACCCGGTTGCCGACGGCGATGGCGATGGCACCGCCGGAGCCACCTTCGCCGATGACGATCGAGACGATCGGGACCCTGAGGCCAAGGCTGAGCTCGGTCGAGCGGGCAATCGCCTCCGCCTGGCCGCGTTCTTCCGCGCCAACGCCCGGATAGGCGCCTGCCGTGTCGACGAGCGTGATCACCGGAATCTGGAAACGATCTGCCATCTCCATGATGCGGATCGCCTTGCGGTAGCCTTCGGGGCGGGCGCTGCCGAAATTATGCTTCAGGCGGCTCTTGGTATCGTGACCTTTTTCCTGGCCGATAATGGCGACCGGCTGGCCACGGAAACGGGCAAAGCCCGCCTGGATGGCTGCATCCTCGGAGAACTTGCGATCACCGGCGAGCGGCGTGAACTCTGTCAGCAGCGCATTGGCGTAGTCGACGAAATGCGGCCGCTGTGGATGGCGGGCGACCTGCGTCTTCTGCCAGGCGTTAAGCTTCGAATAGATATCGGCCGTCGCCTCGCGAACGCGAACTTCGAGCCGGTTCACTTCGTCGGAAGTGTCGATGCTCTCGTCTTCGCTCGCCAGTTTCTTGAGCTCGTGAATCTTGCCTTCGAGATCCGAGATGGGTTTTTCGAAGTCGAGATAATTGTGCATGAGGTGCGTTTCCGATCCTTTTGCGCGGGACGAGAGAAGGCGGCTTTAGCCAGTATGCCGGTCCTAATCCAGTTTTTTTGCCTGTTTGGCAAGAGGGTGATGCGTTTGCACGAGCTGATGTAGGCGTTCTTCCAGCACATGTGTATAGATTTGCGTGGTCGAAATGTCCGAATGGCCAAGAAGTTCCTGCACCACGCGCAGGTCGGCACCGTTCGCCAGAAGATGACTTGCGAAGGCGTGGCGCATGACGTGCGGCGAGATCATCGAGGGCGTCAGCCCGGCGCGAATGGCGAGATCCTTCAGGTCGCGGGCGAATACCTGACGCGGCAGATAGCCTTGCTGGGAAGCTGCAGGAAAGAGCCAGGGGCTCTCGGCCACCGGCTGCTTTGCGCTTGCTGAGAGCTCCGCCTGCAGCCGCCCATAGGCCTTCAGCGCCGATATGGCCGATTGCGACAGCGGCACCAGCCGCTCCTTGTTTCCCTTGCCGCGAATGATCAGGAAGCGCCCTTCGTGGTCGAGCACCTTTGCCGGCAGCGTCACGAGTTCGCTGACGCGCATGCCGGTGGCATAAAGCAGTTCCAGCAGCACCAGCATACGCTGACGCTGCAGTTGGTCCGGACCGGCGACCGCCGCTTCGGTTTCCGCCTGGGTCAGGAGACGCGTCACTTCGTCGATGCCCATGGTTTTCGGAAGAGGGCGGCCCTTTTTCGGTGCGTCGAGGATTCCCGTGGGGTCATCGGTGCGCAGTCCTTCCGCATACAGGAACTTGTAGAACTGGCGCATTGCCGAGAGACGGCGCGCCTGAGAGGAGGGCTTGAAGCCCTGGGCCGAAAGGCCGGAGAGATAGGCGCCGAGATCGCTCGACCCGGCTTCGGTCAGGCGGACGCTGCGCTCCGACAGGAAGCCGTGAAGATCGTCGAGATCGCGCTCGTAGGATTGCAGGGTGTTGATCGCAGCTCCACGCTCGGCGCTCATCATTTCCAGGAAAGCTTCCAGATGCGCCCGGCCCAGATCTCTCACGCCCGCTCCGGCATTCATGGCTTCACCGAGCCCGTTACCGGAGGATTGATGCGCTCCGACGGAATGCGGATGGTGATCTCGCGCGGCTGCGGATTGACGAAGAGAGCAAGCGCCCACATTGCCCCATATATCGATCCGCCGATCACCGCGCAGATGACAAGGAAGCGAAACAGGGTCGGCATTCGAATACTCTCCTCGTCCCAGTCACAGGCCCGGCGACGCAATATTTATATCCATCAAGGGTTAGCTGAAGGATATTGCAGACATGTTTACACGGCGGCGTCTTGACGCTACCGGCGCATTTGACGATACCGTTTCCAAAGAAATAGTGAATGGGCCTATGAGTGAACAAGTCCTGATCCTTGCCGAGAGCCTCAGAGACAAGGCGCGCGCCGCGCTGGGTCAGCGCAATCTTGTCCTTGTGGGATTGATGGGGGCAGGCAAATCCTCGGTCGGCCGGCTGGTCGCGCAGCAGCTCAGCATTCCCTTTGTCGATACCGATGCCGAAATTGAGCGCGTCTCGCGCATGACGATCGCCGAACTCTTCGCCGCCTATGGGGAACAGGAGTTCCGGGCGCTGGAAACGCGCGTTATCAAGCGCCTTCTGCGCGGCGGCCCGCGCGTGGTTTCGACCGGTGGCGGCGCCTTCATCAACGACAGCACGCGGCAGCATGTCAAGCGCGGCAGCCTTTCCGTCTGGCTGAAGGCCGATCTCGACGTGCTCTGGGACCGGGTCAACAAGCGCGACACGCGCCCCCTGCTCAAGACCGAAAATCCAAAACAGACCCTCGAGAACCTGATGAACGTGCGCTACCCGATCTATGCGGAAGCCGATCTCACGGTTCTGTCCCGCGATGTGAGCAAGGAAGTCATGGTCAAGGAAGTCCTTGCTGCCATTGCCGAGGGACAGAAAGCAGAAAGCAAAACTCCATGAATGCGATCACACCGGCTTCCGCAGAACGTCTCGTGCGCGTGCCTCTCGGCGAGCGCGCCTATGATATTCTGATCGGCCCCGGCCTGGTCGCCAGAGCCGGGCGCGAGATCGCGACGCGGCTGAAGGGCCGCAGGGCCGCCGTCATCACCGACGAAAACGTTGCGCCCCATTATCTTGCTGCCTTGATTGCGAGCCTTGAAGCAGAAGGCATCCAGGCATCCAGCCTGGTGCTGCCGGCCGGCGAAAAGACCAAGAGCTTCGAGCATCTGATCACTGTGTGCGACGCCGTGCTGACTGCGCGTGTCGAGCGCAACGACGCCGTGATTGCGCTCGGTGGCGGCGTCATCGGCGATCTCTCGGGCTTTGCCGCCGGCATCGTGCGCCGCGGCGTTCGCTTCGTGCAGATCCCGACTTCGCTGTTATCGCAGGTGGATTCCTCCGTCGGCGGCAAGACCGGCATTAATACCCGCCACGGCAAGAACCTGGTCGGTGTCTTTCACCAGCCTGACCTCGTGCTGGCCGATATCGATGTGCTGAATACGCTGAGCGAGCGCGAGTTCCGCGCCGGTTACGCTGAAGTCGCCAAGTATGGTCTCATAGACAAGCCGGATTTCTTCGCCTGGCTCGAGACCAACTGGAAGGATATTTTCGCCGGAGGTGCCGCCCGCATGGAGGCGATTGCGGCAAGCTGCCAGGCGAAATCCGATGTCGTTGTTGCTGACGAGCACGAAAACGGCCCGCGCGCCCTGCTCAATCTCGGCCACACGTTCGGCCACGCGCTGGAAGCGGCCACAGCCTATGACAGCAGCCGGCTGGTGCATGGCGAAGGTGTCTCGATCGGCATGGTGCTCGCGCACGAATTTTCGGCACGCCTCAATCTGGCAAGCCCTGACGATGCCAAGCGCGTCGAGGCCCATCTGAAGGCCGTCGGCCTGCCGACGCGGATGAGCGATATCCCCGGAGAGCTGCCGCCGGCCGAAACGCTGATGGATGCGATCGCCCAGGACAAGAAGGTCAAGAGCGGCAAGCTCACCTTTATCCTGACCCGCGGCATCGGTCAGTCCTTCATTGCCGATGACGTGCCATCGTCCGAGGTTCTGAGCTTCCTGAAGGGAAAGCATCCCTGATGACGGTCGAAGGCACGCTGGCTGTATTGTTGGAATATTGGCCCGAGATCATTTCGATCGTCGCGCTGGTGTTGTTGTCGGCTTTCTTTTCCGGTTCGGAGACGGCGCTGACCGCCGCCTCGCGTAGCCGCATTCATACGCTCGAAGCGAACGGGGATGAGCAGGCCGGGATCGTACGTCGCCTGATCGAGCGTCGGGACCGGCTGATCGGCGCGCTACTCATCGGCAACAACCTTGCCAACATCCTGGCCTCTTCGCTTGCGACCAGCGTGTTTCTCGGCCTGTTCGGCAATTCTGGCGTGGCGCTCGCGACCATTGCCATGACCGTAATCCTCGTCATCTTCGCCGAAGTGCTGCCGAAAAGCTGGGCGATTTCCACGCCTGATCGTTTTGCGCTCAATGTGGCCGGCACGGTCCGGCTCTTCGTTGCTGTCGTCGGCCCGGTATCGAGTTTCGTCAACGCCATCGTCCGATGGATCCTCGGCCTGTTCGGCATCAACCTCTCGAAAGAGGTGTCGATGCTGTCGGCCCATGACGAACTGCGCGGTGCGGTCGATCTGCTGCACCGCGAGGGTTCGGTCGTCAAGGCCGACCGTGACCGTCTGGGTGGCGTGCTCGATCTTGGCGAACTGGAGCTTTCCGATATCATGGTGCATCGCACGGCGATGCGCGCCATCAATGCCGACGACGCGCCGGAAGTGGTCGTGCGCGCCATTCTCGACAGCCCCTATACGCGCATGCCGCTCTGGCGCGGTTCGATCGACAATATCATCGGCGTCGTGCACGCCAAGGATCTCTTGCGAGCGCTCGCGGAGCCGAATGTTGAGCCGGAAAATCTCGACATCGTCAAGATCGCCCAGAAACCGTGGTTCGTGCCTGACAGCACCAATCTCGAAGACCAGCTCAATGCATTCCTGCGCCGCAAACAGCATTTCGCCGTCGTCGTCGACGAATATGGCGAAGTCCAGGGTATCGTGACGCTTGAGGATATTCTCGAAGAGATCGTCGGCGATATTGCCGACGAGCACGATATCGATATCCAGGGTGTGCGGCAGGAAGCCGATGGCTCGATCGTCGTCGACGGCGTTGTGCCGATTCGCGATCTCAACCGCGCGCTCGACTGGAACCTGCCGGACGAGGAGGCAACGACGATTGCCGGCCTCGTCATCCACGAATCGATGACTATCCCGGAAGAGCGGCAGGCTTTCACCTTTTATGGAAAGCGCTTCATCGTCATGAAGCGGGAAAAGAATCGCATCACCAAGCTGCGCATCCGCCCCGCTGAGACGGAAGAGGTGAAGCCGCAGTAAAGTTGCCGTCTGCTGCTACCAGCGAACGGCCTCTCCGGGTGCTGCGGGCTCGACGGCTAGCGCATGCAGGCCGGCATCCAGCTCGGGCTTCAGCAACTCATTGATCGCCCTGTGGCGCGCGAGGCGCGGCATGCCCGCGAACTTGGCGGAAACGATTCGAATTCTTATATGGGTCTCGCCGGTTCCCGTCATGTCGGGCTGGTGGCCCGCATGCAGGTGGCTTTCGTTGATGACGGCGAGGCGCTCCGGTGCGAAAGCGTCGTTCAGCTTCGCTTCAATGCGGGATTGCAGTGTTGTTTCCATATTCCCGCGTCATCTCCGTTGCGAAAAAAAGCTCCCACAAAGCCTATAACATTCCCATTTGTCAATTCTTGTTGTGGGGTAATCGAGAGCCCATAATTAGGACGCCATGAGACTTGATTCAAAATATTTCGATCGCATCCGTACTCGCCGCAAGCGCGCGCAGGAGCCCGAGCAGGGCCCGCCGACGTGCCAGTGGGACGGCTGCGACAAGCACGGTACGCATCGCGCCCCGGTCGGGCGCAATGCGGAGGGGCAGTTCTTTTTGTTCTGCTTCGAGCACGTCAAGGAATACAACAAGGGCTATAACTATTTCTCCGGCCTCTCGGACGGCGAGATTGCGCGCTATCAGAAGGAAGCCATTACCGGCCATCGTCCGACATGGACGGTGGGGGTGAACAAGGCCGCCAAGAACAGTCCGCTCCAGTCCGATATCCGCTCCGGTTCCTATTCGCGCGTTCGGGATCCTTTCGGTTTCGTCAAGGAAGGCGAAGGACAGGGGCGCGGCCCGCGTTTCCCCGAGCAGCGCAAGCTGAAAACGCTCGAAGCCAAAGCATTCGACACGATGGGTCTGGGTGCCACGGCTACCGCGTCGGAAATCAAGCGCCGCTACAAGGAACTGGTGAAAATGCACCATCCCGATGCCAATGGCGGCGACCGTGGCTCCGAGGAGCGTTTCCGCGCCGTCATACAGGCCTATCAATTATTGAAACAGAACGGTTTTTGTTAATTCCCGTCCTTGCTCTCCGCCTTCAATCAGGTATGGTCCAAATCGGCTGAAGCCGCGGGCAACCGCGGCAGGGTGTGCTTTTGGCTGGCTGCACCTCGGCCAACTTTCCGGACGCGGCGTTTCTTGTCCGGGACTCTGTTCAAGGATGCTCGCAAGCGATCATTTCATCGCGCCGAGATTTTGCTTTAGTCCCGGAGAAGTATCGCCGCGTTCCGACCGAACGGATGTGGGCAACAAGCTGCGGCGTTTCGGAAAAAATGGCTGAGATTGATATGGCAGGGTGAAGAGCCACCCGCCCTGGAGACATGATGAGCAAGATTGACCTTGATATTTCCGAGATTCCCGACACCACCGTTTCGGTCCGTGAAGTCTTCGGCATCGATTCCGACATTCGCGTTCCCGCCTACAGCAAGGGCGGCGCCTACGTGCCCGACCTGGACACGGACTACCTGTTCGACCGCGAGACCACGCTCGCCATTCTCGCCGGCTTCGCCCACAACCGCCGCGTGATGATTTCGGGCTATCACGGCACCGGCAAGTCCTCCCACATCGAGCAGGTTGCCGCACGCCTCAACTGGCCTTGCGTGCGTATCAACCTCGACAGCCACGTCAGCCGTATCGATCTCGTCGGCAAGGATGCGATCGTCGTCAAGGACGGGCTGCAGGTCACCGAATTCAAGGACGGCATTCTGCCCTGGGCCTACCAGCACAATGTCGCGCTCGTCTTCGACGAATATGACGCCGGCCGTCCGGATGTGATGTTCGTCATTCAGCGCGTGCTGGAATCCTCGGGCCGCCTGACCCTGCTCGACCAGAGCCGCGTCATTCGTCCTCACCCGGCCTTCCGCCTGTTCGCGACCGCCAACACCATCGGTCTCGGCGACACGACCGGCCTCTATCACGGCACGCAGCAGATCAACCAGGCCCAGATGGACCGTTGGTCGATCGTGACGACGCTGAACTATCTGCCGCACAACAACGAAGTCGACATCGTGCTGGCTAAGGTGAAGTCCTTCCGCAACGACAAGGGTCGCGATACCGTTTCCAAGATGGTTCGTGTTGCCGATCTGACGCGCGCTGCCTTCATGAATGGCGATCTGTCGACCGTCATGAGCCCGCGTACCGTCATCACCTGGGCTGAGAATGCGGAGATCTTCGGCGATGTCGCCTTTGCGTTCCGCGTCACCTTCCTCAACAAGTGCGATGAGCTGGAGCGGCCGCTGGTCGCCGAGCACTATCAGCGCGCCTTCGGCGTCGAGCTGAAGGAAAGTGCTGCCAACATCGTGCTTGAAGCATAGGGAAGAGCCGATACATCATGTCAGGTCGCGGAGATAATTCCAGAGCGAAGCCGGGTGCTCCGGTGGACATGGAGCCGTTGCGCCGGGCGATCACAGGCTGTGTGCGCTCGATCGCCGGCGATGCCGAGGTCGAGGTAGCATTCGCCAACGAACGCCCGGGTATGACCGGCGAGCGCATTCGCTTGCCGGAGCTTTCGAAGCGGCCGACGATGCATGAACTCGCGGTGACCCGCGGGCTTGGCGATTCGATGGCGTTGCGGCTGGCCTGTCACGACGCTCGCGTCCATGCGGTCATGGCGCCGCAGGGCGCAGATGCTCGAGGGATCTTCGATGCCGTCGAGCAGGCGCGTGTTGAATCGATTGGTTCGCTACGCATGAGCGGCGTTGCCGCCAACCTCAGCTCGATGAATGCGGAGAAATACGCCAAGGCGAACTTCGCAGGCATCGAACGGCAGGAAGACGCGCCGATCGGCGAAGCCATGGCGATGATCGTGCGCGAAAAGCTGACCGGCCAGAAGCCACCGGAAAGCGCCGGCAAGGTGCTCGATCTCTGGCGGCCTTTCATCGAGGAAAAGACCGGCGGCGAACTCGACAATCTGCTTTCGTCGATCAACGACCAGCAGAGCTTCGCCCGTGTCGTCCGCAATATTCTGACCGCCATGGAGATGGCCGAGGAATATGGCGACGAGCAGTCGGAGCCCGACAGCGAAGAGCAGCCGAGCGAAGACGACAAGCCGAACGGCGAAGATCAGGACAACGACGAGGCCAACGAAGACGAAGGCTCCGACGCGGCACCTGCCGAGGACAGCGAAACCTCCGACGAGCAGATGGAGGATGGCGCAACCGAGGACGGTGGCGAGATCTCCGACGACGATATGAGTGAAGAGGGCGAGGAAGATTCGGAAACGCCGGGCGAAACCCGTCGTCCGAACACGCCTTTCGCCGATTTCAACGAGAAAGTCGACTACCACGTCTATACGGAGGAGTTCGACGAGACGACCACGGCGCAGGAACTCTGTGACACGGCCGAGCTCGAGCGCCTGCGCGCCTTCCTCGACAAGCAGCTCGCCCATCTGCAAGGCGCTGTGGGTCGGCTCGCCAACCGTCTGCAGCGTCGCCTGATGGCGCAGCAGAACCGTTCCTGGGATTTCGACCTGGAAGAGGGTTATCTCGATCCGGCGCGCCTGACTCGTCTGATCATCGACCCGATGCAGGCGCTGTCTTTCAAGATGGAGCGCGATACGCAGTTCCGCGATACGGTCGTGACGCTGCTGATCGACAACTCCGGCTCGATGCGTGGGCGTCCGATTACGGTTGCCGCTTCTTGCGCCGATATCCTTGCCCGCACGCTCGAACGCTGCGGTGTGAAGGTCGAGATCCTCGGCTTCACCACCAAGGCCTGGAAGGGTGGACAGGCACGCGAAAAGTGGCTCGCCAGCGGCAAGCCGCAGACGCCGGGTCGTCTGAACGACCTGCGCCACATCATCTACAAGTCTGCGGACGAGCCTTATCGCCGGTCGCGCAGCAATCTTGGCCTGATGATGCGCGAAGGTCTGCTCAAGGAGAATATCGACGGTGAGGCACTGATCTGGGCGCATAACCGTCTGCTCGGCCGCCGCGAACAGCGCCGTATCCTGATGATGATTTCGGATGGCGCGCCGGTCGACGATTCGACGTTGTCGGTCAATCCGGGCAACTATCTGGAACGGCACCTGCGGGCCGTCATCGATCAGATCGAGACCCGCTCACCCGTCGAGCTGCTGGCGATCGGCATCGGCCACGACGTCACCCGCTATTATCGCCGCGCCGTTACGATTGTCGACGCCGACGAACTCGCGGGCGCGATGACGGAGCAGCTCGCCTCGCTGTTCGAGGATCAGGCAAGCATGCCGCGTTCGCGCATGCGCCGTGCAAGCTGAGCCCGTTTCGGCTTCCTTTCGCATCGGCCTTCGGGCCGATGCATCTTCCCTTTGGCAACGGCGGTTGCAAGCGCGGTCCGGTCGTGGCCCGATGTCTTGGCATAATGGCCTTGCTCGCATTGCCGCTTGCCGGCTGCGATGCGGAAGATCGAGCTGATGACGGCGGCCCGGCGGACATTCGCACCACCGTGATCTCGACCTTCAAGCGCGGCTCGGGCGAAACGCAGTTCGGGGCGCTCGAGTTTATCGGCGGTCTCGAGCTTAGTTCCGACAATGCGCTGCTGGGCGCCATTTCAGCCATTCGCTTTCGTCCCGATCAGCAGCACTTCGTTTCCGTGCTGGATACCGGCCACTGGTTGACGGGCGCCATCATGCGCGATGACAAGGGGCGGCTGAAAGGCATTTCCGAGGCCCGTATCGCGCCCATGATCGACCGTGATCGCGGCACGGATGTTGGGACGGGCGGGATGGATGCCGAGGGGCTGGCCTTGCGTGGCGACCATATACTGGTGAGCTACGAGCAGCATCATCGCGTCGATACCTATCCCGATCCGGGTTTTGAAATATCGCCGCCGGACGATAGCCTGCCTATCCCCATTCCCAGAGTGGAGCTGCGTTCCAATCGCAGTCTCGAGGCGCTGATGATCGCGCCGCAATCGAGCCCGCTTGCCGGCGCCGCTGTCATCGTTACCGAGGACAGCCTGGACGAGCAGGGCAACATGTTCGCCGCTGTTCTGGAGGGCCCTCTGCAAGGCCGCTTCACAGTCCGGCGCTACTGCGACTACGACGTCAGTGACGGTGTGTTCCTGCCCGATGGCGACCTCTTGTTGCTGGAGCGCCGTTTCGGGCTCGTGCATGGCCTTGGCGTGCGCATCCGCCGTATCGCCGGCGCGGATATCAAGCCGGACGCCGTTCTCGACGGCAAGGTGATCTTCGAAGCAGGCTCGGGGTATCAGATCGACAACATGGAAGGCCTCGACGTTTTCCGCGCAGCCGATGGCTCACTTCACCTGATCATGGTGTCCGACGACAACCACTCGATCCTGCAGCGCAGCCTGATGCTGGAATTCCGTCTCCGCGATGAAGGTGCTGCCGGCCGGAATTAGCACATGGCTCCGGACTGATCGCGCGCTCCGGCACCCGGATATTGAGGGAATCGCCGGTCTGAGCTAAGCGACGTCTTGCTCCAACAATCGGATTCTCGATATGCCAGTTCCAGACGAACCTATCGTGCTTGTGCATGGGCTTTTTGGCAGCCTGAGCGATCCAGAAATCCTGGCTGCTTTCGGCAATGCCGAGATTCACGCACCCGATCTCATCGGCTATGGCCGCAATCGTGCTGCCGACACGAGCAAGCTGAACCTTCTCGATCAGGCTCGCCACATCGCGGACTTCATTTCCGGTCTCGGTAAAGGCAAAGTCCATCTGGTCGGCCATTCCGTCGGTGGCGCCGTTTCGGTGCTTGTCGCCCGGCATTTTCCCGAGCTGGTCGAGTCGCTGACAAGCATCGAGGGCAATTTCACCCTCAAGGATGCTTTCTGGTCAGGACAGATCGCCGTGAAGCCGGATGAGGAGGTCGCGGAGATCATCTGCGGCTATGAAGCCGACCCGGATGCCTGGATTGCCGGGGCGGGCGTGCAGATCAACGAATGGACGTCGGCCCTTGCCAGGCGCTGGCTTGCGAATCAGCCGCCATCAACGATCAAGGCGCAGGCCAGAGCGGTCGTAGCTGCAACAGGAGAGGCTGCCTATCTGGATGCAATCCGTGACATCCTGCGGTCCGGTATTCCGCTTTATCTCATCGCGGGTCGTCGTTCCGCTGAAGGGTGGGACGTTCCGGACTGGGCCAACAGTCTTTGTACGGCGCGGCTCAACATCAGAGATACCGGCCATCTGATGATGGCCGAAAACCCGGCCGCATTCGCAGCCGCCGTGCTGACCTGCCTGTCTTTACGCTAGAGGGCAGCGATCGATGCGCACCGATGACGGTGCGCATCGAACAATGGCTTCATCATGCCGTCGGCGCCTGCGACATCGGCTTCAGCATGTTCATCAGCGCGCCGTAGGGCAGGAGCATGACGAGGCCTACGGTGACCTTGACCGAGAAGTCGCCGATCGCCCAGGAAATCCAGCGCGGTGCCGAGGTGGAGAAGACGCCGAGGATCGGAGCCCAATCGATCGCGAAGGGATCGTTCGGTCCGAAAAAGACGAAGAATGGTGCGAAGGCGAAGGAGAAGAAGATCAGCGTGTCCAGCATCGAGCCGATCAGCGAGCCGAACAGCGGTGCGCGCCACCAGGCCATACGGCGCAGGCGGTTGAAGACCGAGATGTCCAGGAGCTGGCCGGCGAGGTAGGCCGAGCCGGAGGCGATGGCGATGCGCGGCTGTGCGGTATAGAACGACAGCGCGACACCGACGACGAAGCCGGCAAAAACCACCTTGCGCGCAGCCTTAGGGCCGAACTGACGGTTGGTGAGATCGGTGATGAGGAAGGCGACCGGATAGGTGAAGGCGCCCCAGGTGAGGATATCCGCAAGATTGATGCCGGCGAGCGTGGCCTGCAGCGGATACTGCACGAGGATGTTGGAGGCGACGACGACCAGCGTCATCAGCATAACGTAGATAAGGGTATGGCGTGCTGTCAGCATTTTTTTATCCTGGGTGATGCCACCAGTTGGAGTGAATCGGACATGGAAAAAGGCTTGAGCGGATCTTATCCGTACAAGCCTTTTAGCCCGTATGATATCGTGAAGTGCTAGTGCTTAGGCAGCAACAGCAGCTTCAGCGGACTTCTTTACGATCTGACGACGCAGCAGGCGAGCGCGCATGCTGAGTTCGTTTTCGCTTGCCTTGATAAGGAAAGCGTCGAGACCGCCGCGATGTTCAACCGAGCGAAGCGCTGCAGCGGAAACGCGCAGACGATAGCGCTGGCCGAGAACGTCGGAGATCAGCGTGACCTGGCAGAGGTTCGGCAGGAACCGACGCTTGGTCTTGTTGTTGGCGTGGCTAACGTTGTTGCCCACGAGGACGGCCTTGCCGGTCAATTCGCACATGCGGGACATGGTACACCTACTTTTGTTTTTCGCGGCCATCAGGTAGACATCCCGGGCAACACCCGGCACGCAATCCAACGGGCCATAATTGGAAAGTTGCGGTTCTATAGTCAGAGAGGCTGGCCGCGTCAAGCCAAACCTTGTGTTTTCCCGCAATTCCGTCAAAAAGCTGCTGTTGTCTGGCGCTCGCAGCAGGCAGACATAGTGTCTATATATCTTGCCTGATCCTCGTTGAAGGCCCTGATCATGTTTCAAACTCGGAAGTGGTTTCTTATTTCAGCTATCGTTGCGTCGATGCCGTCGATGGCATTGGCCGACGTGCTGCGGCATGAAACGCGCTACCGCGTTTCACTGGCCGGCCTGCCGATCGCCAGGGCGGATTTCAAGACCGAGGTCACCGGAAAGCAATTCACCATCCGTGGCGATATTACCTCCGCAGGTCTGGCAGACCTCGTAACGTCGATTGACGCCAGGACCGATGTGACAGGTGTCGTCAACGACAACAAGCTGCAGGCGACGCACTACACGCTGTTCTACAAGAGCGGCAAGAAAGAGCGTACCTATGATGTTGCCTACACCAACGGCAGCGTGACCTCGAACACGATCACGCCGGAGCCAAAGCGGCCGGACAACTGGGTTCCCATCACCGAAGCGGATCTGAAGTCCGTGCTCGACCCGATTTCCGGAATGATCTTTCCGATCACGCCAAGCCTCAATCTCTGCAACCAGACATTGGCCGTATTCGACGGTGAGATGCGGATGGATCTGAAGTTGTCGCCGAAGGGGTCTCATCCGTTTTCGACCGAGGGCTTCAAGGGCAAGACGGTTGCCTGCGGCGTGCGCTTCACGCCGAAGAGCGGCTACAAGAGTTCGCGCAAGGACTACCTCTATCTTGCCAAGAGCGACAATATGGAGATCTGGTTTGCCAAGGCCGAAGCCATGAATGTATATGCTCCGGTCTACGTCCGCATACCGACTCAGTATGGGACGGTGACGATTACGGCCGTGAAATACGGAAGCTAGGCCGCCAGACGCTTCGCAGAAGCGCTTGACGCCCCTGGCGTTTAATTTCTACGCAATTCCGCACGGAAAACGGCTGCGCATTTTTCCCGGGATTGACCTAGCGGGCAGGAGGATGCCCGCAGCAACGAGCTGGGGGCAGGGGTGAGGTTTCGTGCGACATTGACGGGCTTTTCGGCCATTCTCATGTGGTCGTTTCTGGCGCTTCTGACGGTGGCGTCCGGCAAGATGCAGCCGTTTCAGCTGCTCGCCATCTGCTTTGCCATAGGCAGCATCCCCGGTATCGTCGTGCTGATGCTGAAGCCCGAGCGGCTGCAGCTGCTACGTCAGCCGGCAAAAGTCTGGGTAACGGGCATTGTCGGCCTTTTCGGCTATCACTTCCTGTATTTCACGGCATTGCGCCATGCGCCGGCGGTGGAAGCTGGGCTCATCGCCTATCTCTGGCCGCTGCTGATCGTCGTCGGATCTGCCTTGCTGCCCGGCGAGCGGCTGCGCTGGTATCATATCGTCGGCGCGCTGATGGGGCTGGCGGGTACGGTCCTGATCGTCGGTCGCAACGGTTTCCATTTCGAAGGCGCCTATGCAGTTGGCTACGGGGCAGCTTTCCTGTGCGCCTTTACCTGGTCCGCCTACTCGCTGATCACGCGCCGCTTCGAGGCCGTTTCCACCGATGTCGTCACCATCTTCTGCCTCGTCACGGCAATCCTCTCCTTCGTCTGCCATCTCGGCCTTGAGGATACGATCTGGCCGGAGAGCGCAGCACAATGGGTGGCGGTGCTCGGGCTTGGCCTCTTTCCCGTCGGAGCGGCTTTCTATGCCTGGGACTATGGCGTGAAGAACGGCGATATCCAGATCCTTGGCGCGGCGAGCTATGCCGCACCGTTGCTGTCGACCTTGATCCTGACGCTGTTCGGTTTTGCCGAGCCGAGCTGGGGCATTGCATTCGCCTGCCTGCTCGTGACCGGCGGCGCGGTTCTTGCCGCGCACCGCATGATCCTGCGCCGTGGCAACGCGGAACAGGCGCAGGCGGAAGCGGCGGAATAGTTCCGCCGCAATCGCTGCCCGCTATTTCTTGAAGACCTTTTCCAGGAAGGCCGCAAGCGACGGCCGCCAGACATCCATCTCATGCCGGAGGTCTGGATATTCGTGATATTCGTGCTTGATCTTCTTCTCTTCGAGCGTCGCCTTCAGGCCGGTCACATCCTTACCGACGACGTCGTCCTTGCTGCCGACCGTGACCGTGAAATTGCGCAACGCCTTGTTGATCTTTTCCGGCTCGTTCAGCGCGGCATCGACAGCCTTGTTCGGGGAGCTGGTGGTGCTGACGCCGCTGAAGCTCGCCACCCAGCCGAAGGTGCCGAGATGCGAGAGGCCTGACACGAGCGCCTGATAGCCACCCTGGGAAAGACCGGCGACCGCGCGACCGTCCGCATCGTTGCGCACCCGGTAATGCTGTTTCATGTAGGGAATGAGGTCGTCGACGAGTTCGCGATCGGCGGCCTCGGCATTGGCGGGAAAGAACACCTTGCGAAGATCCGAGGCCGGCATGTTTTCGGCGATTGCGTCGGGTATGTCGGTTTCAGTATCGGGGATCACGACGATCATCTGCTCGATCTTTTTCTCGGCGAGGAGATTGTCGAGGATCTGCGGCGCGCGTCCCTGCGCGACCCAGGAGCCGACGGTGTCGCCAAAGCCATGATAGAGATAGAGCACAGGCAGAGGCTTGGAGGCGTCGCTATAGCCGGGTGGCGTATAGACATACATCTGCCGTTCCGAATTCAGCGCCTTCGAATGCAGGGTCACCAGACGCAGGTCGCCATGCGGCACCTTCCGGATGTCGAGAATGCTGCCGGGTACGAGGATGAGGCTGGTGTTGACATGCCGCTGCGGCTTCGGCGCGTTCGTGCCGGTGTCGATGCTGCGGAAGCCGTCGATGTTGAAATAATATTCGTAGAGATCGGGATTCAGGACTTCGGTCTTCGTGCTCCAGGTGCCGTCGTCGCTTTTTTGCATGGCGATAGGATCGCGCGCGCCGAGGCCGACGGTGACGGCCTTTGCGGATGGAGCGAAAAGACGGAACGTGATCGAGCCGTCCGTCTCAACCGAAGTTACGAAGTTTTTCAGGGGTTTTTCGCCCGGCGGTGACGCCGGCGCATCAAGGGCCAGTGCAGGTGCGCTCATGACGCAACCTGCAGCGACGAGCAAAGATAACAATGATCGCACGAAAAAACCTCCTCCGGATGAACCACTCTTCTCTCTCCCCGAGTAAAGCTGCGACAGCGCGAAATTTTTTCAAGGCTGTCGTGCCGAGCCGTCCGGCCGCATGCCGCGTGATGTCAACGAAAGGTAAAGAGGCTCAGCTTGAGGCTGGTTTCCAGTCCGGCGGAGCCATTTCGAAGCTTGAGAATTCGAAGCCGGGAGAGACCGTGCAGCCGACAAGCGTGAATTCTCCGAGGCTTTCGGCCGATTGCCACCAGCCGGTGGGAATGATGGCCTGCGGTCGTTCGCCCTTTACCAGGTCGAGGCCGAGCACCAATGTCTCGCTCGTCGTACCATCGGCCGATCGATGCAGCGCGAGCGGCGCGCCGGCATAAAAGTGCCAGATCTCGGCGGCATCGCGCACCCGATGCCAGTGCGAACGCTCGCCCGCTTCGAGCAGATAGTAGATCGCGGTCGAATGGCCGCGTGCGCCGCCATTTTCGTCGCGGAAGGTCTCAACGTACCAGCCGCCTTCCGGATGCCGCTGCATGGAAAGGGTTTCGATAATCTCTTTCACCCGCATCAGAAATTGTCCTTGCGCTTGCGGATTTCGGCGAAGACCTCTTCGTTGCTGCGGCTTTCCATCAGCAGATGGCGGCGGATCGAAGGATCGGCGGCGCGCAGGAAGGGGTTGGTTTCCTTCTCCAGCGCCAGCGTCGTCGGAATGGTGAACTTGCCCTCGGCCCTCAATGCCTCGATATCGGCAGCGCGGGCCTTCAGCCGCTCGTTGTCCGGATCGATTGTCAGCGCGAAGCGGGCATTGGAGAGCGTGTATTCATGGCCGAAATAGATGGCTGTCTCGTCCGGCAGCACGGCCAGCTTCTGCAGCGAGGCCCACATATCGGCCGGTATGCGCTCGAAAAGGCGGCCGCAACCAAGCGCAAACAGCGTGTCGGCAGCAAAAAGCAGCTTGTCGTCGGCGAAGTGGTAGCAGACGTGACCGGCGGTGTGCCCAGGCGTTTCGATGACATTGACCGTATGGCCGGCGAACTCGAACGTATCGCCGTCGCCGACGGCGCGGTCGAGGCCGGGAATGGCAACGGCTTCGTTGATCGGGCCGATGATCTCGCAGCCGAACTGCTCCTTCAATGCCAGATTGCCTTCGACGTGGTCGGTGTGGTGATGGGTCGTCAGGATATGGCTGAGCGTCCAGCCGCGACGCGTGGCCGCCTTCAGGATCGCATTTGCATCCGGAGCGTCGATCGATGCCGTCGATCCGGTTTCCGGATCATGGACCAAGACGCCGTAATTGTCGGAACGGCAGATAAATATCTCTAATTCCAATGGTTTCATGACTGAAATCGTCCTCGTCTTTTTCGTTGATGGAGAATGTAAGTCGTTCGGTCTTGAAGTCCAACGCTTGGCTGATAACATTTGTTTCGATGCACGCCGATATTGTCGATCTCCGCCAGTTTTATCATTCCGAGCTCGGTCGCTTGGCCGAGCAGTCGATCGCCATGGCGCTTTCCTCCATCTGGGCGCGCATGCCGGACGAGCGTCTCGTCGGCCTCGGCTATGCCGTTCCCTATCTCGATCGCTTCCGCGCCGATACCGAGCGCACCTTCGCCTTCATGCCGGCAGGGCAGGGCGCCGTGAACTGGCCGCTGGGATCGGCATCGTCCACGGCGCTGATTTTCGACGAAGAGCTGCCGCTGCCCGACAGCTCGATCGACCGCGTGCTGATGGTGCATTCGCTGGAGTTTGCCGAAAGCCCGCGCGAGACGCTGAAGGAGCTCTGGCGCGTGCTGGCGCCCGGTGGGCGGCTTGTCATCGCCGTGCCGAACCGTCGCGGTGTCTGGGCGCGCATGGAGCACACGCCCTTCGGTTCCGGCCGGCCCTATTCCCGCGGGCAGCTGACCTCGCTGCTCAGGGAAACCAATTTCACGCCCGGTGCGACGGCGGAAGCGCTGTTCTTCCCGCCCTCGAAACTGCGCACTGTTCTTAGCCTGCGCCGGGCCTTCGAAAGGGTCGGTCGCACGCTTTGGCCGGCTTTCTCCGGGGTCATTATCGTCGAGGCGCAGAAGCGGCTGTATCAGGGTCTGCCGGTCGCCGTGCGGGCATCGCGCCGCGTCTTCGTGCCCGTCCTCGCGCCGCGCGGTATTCCGACGACGCGCGACGGCGCCTGATACGATCGATGCGGCGCTGACCCTCGACAAAACCGCGTTTCCGCTTTAATGCGACGGGGTGTTTCAAGACGGAATTTTCCGCCCCTTTACAAGGTCGATCCCATGAGCATGGAAATGAGCAAGCCCGTCCCGCGTTCCGGTATTCTCGATATCGCTGCCTATGTACCGGGCAAGGAGCATGCGCCGGGCGTCGAGCGCGTCTTCAAGCTCTCTTCCAACGAGACGCCGCTTGGCGCCAGCCCCAAGGCCATCGAAGCCTTCCGTGCGGCTGCCGGCCAGCTGGAGCGTTATCCGGACGGTCAGGCCAAGGAGCTGCGTCAGGCGATTGCCGACGTGCATGGGTTGAACACCGCCAACATCATCTGCGGCAACGGCTCCGACGAGCTGCTTGGCCTGCTCTGCCATACCTATCTCGGCACGGGCGACGAAGGCATCATCACCGAGCATGGATTCCTGGTCTACAAGATCCAGATCATGGCCGCTGGTGCGACGCCGGTCACGGTGAAGGAGAAGGATTGCACCGTCGATGTCGACGCGATCCTGGCCGCCGTTACCAATAAGACCAAGATGGTCTTCATTGCCAATCCGGGCAACCCGACCGGCACCTATGTCCCCGTCAGCGAAATCCGCCGGCTGCAGGCAGGCCTGCCGAAGCATGTCATCCTCGTGCTCGACGCCGCCTATGCGGAATATGTTCGCCGCAACGACTACGAAGCAGGCCTCGAGCTGGTGTCGGCCAACCAGAACGTCGTGATGACCCGCACCTTCTCGAAGGTCTATGGGCTGGCGGCGCTGCGCGTCGGCTGGATGTATGCGCCGGTCGACATTATCGACGCCGTCAACCGCGTGCGCGGCCCGTTCAACATGAACAGCGCCGCGATTGCTGCCGGGGCCGCTGCCGTTCGCGATCAGGCCTTCACGGCCGAGACCGTTGCCTTCAATTTGCAGTGGATCGAGAAGATGACGGCTGCGCTTGAGGCCATCGGGATCAAGGTAACGCCGTCGGTTACGAATTTCGTTCTCATTCATTTCCCCGATGTCGATGGCAAGCGCGCCGTCGAGGCCGACGATTTCCTCACCAGCCGCGGCTACATCGTGCGCGCCGTGCGCGCCTATGGCTTCCCCAATTCGCTGCGCATGAGCATCGGCACCGAAGAGGCCAATCTCGGCTTCATCGACACGCTGACGGAGTTTATGGGACGCAAGGCATGAGCGACATCAAGTTCGATCGCATTGCGCTGATCGGCATCGGCCTGATCGGTTCTTCCATCGCTCATGACATCAAGCGGCTCGGTCTCGCCAAGGAAGTAGTGATCTCGACGCGCAGCACCGAAACGCTGAAGCGCGCCGAGGAGCTGAAACTGGGCGATCGTTATACGCCGTCCTCGGCCGAAGCGGTCAAGGGTGCCGACCTTGTCATCGTCTCGGTGCCTGTGGGAGCCTCGGAGAGCGTCGCCAAGGAAATCGCCGCTCATCTGCAGCCGGGCGCCATCGTGACTGATGTCGGTTCGACCAAGGCATCGGTCATTGCACAGATGCAGCCGCACATGCCGTCCAACGTGCACTTCATTCCGGGCCACCCGCTGGCCGGCACGGAGAAATCAGGTCCTGATGCCGGTTTTCCCGGATTGTTCAAGGGGCGCTGGTGCATCTTCACGCCTGTTCCTGGCACCGACGAAGCCGCGATCAAGACGCTGCGCGATTTCTGGGAAACCCTCGGTTCCCGCGTCGACGAGATGGACCCGGAACATCATGACAAGGTGCTGGCGATCGTCTCGCATCTGCCGCATCTCATCGCCTACAACATCGTCGGCACCGCCGACGACCTGGAGACGGTGACCGAGTCGGAAGTTATCAAATACTCTGCCTCCGGCTTCCGCGATTTCACCCGCCTTGCCGCATCCGATCCGACCATGTGGCGCGACGTCTGCTTGCACAATCGCGATGCGATCCTCGAAATGCTGTCGCGCTTTTCGGAAGATCTTGCCTCGCTGCAACGAGCGATCCGCTGGGGCGAGGGCGACAAGATCTTTGAACTCTTCACCCGTACCCGTGCCATCCGCCGTTCGATCGTCGAGGCCGGCCAGGACGTCGACGCGCCGGATTTCGGCCGCCATGCCCTGGATACGAAGGAATAAGCAGCCTTATACGATGGAGGGGCGCTCATGATCGTCAGACGCGGGCGCTCCGAAGATCTGTCTTGGCTCATCGAGCACGACGATGCGAGCGAGGATTGGATCACGCGCTGCATCCAGTTCGAGGAATATTTTGTCGCCGAGCAGGATGGTACGCTTCTCGGCTTCCTGCGGTTCAGCCGCTTCTGGGGCAAGATACCCTACATGGACATGATCCGCGTGCTGCCCTCGCTGCAGCGTTCCGGCGCGGGGACTGCTCTCTTTCGGGTCTGGGAAAGCGCCATGATCGAAGAGGGCGCACAGCATCTGATGACGTCAAGCGAGTGGGCGGAAGCCGATCCTCAGGCCTGGCATCGTCGCAATGGCTTCAAGGCGGCCGGCAGCATCGATTTTCGCTTCGCCCAGCCGAGCCCAGAGATATTTTTCCTGAAAGACATCTCAGGCACGCCCGAGGCTTAAAGCGCGTCGCGATCTCTAAGATTCGCTTCACGCGCTTTAGCTCTTTGATTTCACGCATGTCGTAGCAGGAAAAACCGCTGCACACTTTTGCGCGACATGCTCTAGAGCGTTCGCGCTTTTTCTTGACCTGCGGAAACGCTCCATCCTCTTGTTTCTCAGGCATTCCGGACGGAAGATCGCGGCGGGCTTTTTCTGAAAATATTCCGGACTTCAGATCGGCGGAATCTTGCCGAGCGGAATGAAGCCGCTGAGCGAGAGACGACCGCGATCGGCAGTCAGGTCGACGGAGACCTTGTCGGCGCCGCTGGCCAGAGCCTTCAGCATCTTGGTGGCCGTCTTGATGATGTTCTTGGCGGCAGGCAGCGTCGTGCTCAGGCTATCGCCCCAGGGGCCGATCTGGTTGATCTCCAGCTTGAACTGGCCGGACAAAAATCCGTCCTCGTCGAAATTGAAGGGGCCGGAGAGCGTCATGACGCGGCCGTCGCCGATGTCGATGACGGCCTGGTGCAGGACGCCCGCAGTGCCGTGAAGGCCCTCGCGATCGCTGCCGTCGAGCAATCCCGCCTTGCCCGACAGAGTCACGTTGGCGCTGGTCGAAGCGGTCGGCAGCGTCTGCGGGAAGTCCTTGATGACTGCATTGGCATTCTCGATGCCGATTGCGAAATCCAGGTCGTCGCCGTTCTGGCTGGCATGCATTTCGGTGTGGGCGGCAGTCACATTGGCGCTCTGGCCGGTGAAGGACGAGACGATGCCCGCCTTAAGACCATCGATGACGGTCTGGCTTTGCGCGACGCCCCGGCCCTTGGCGACGAGGTTCGATTGCAGGGTGGTCCATTCGGCCGAAACCGTCAGGCCCTCGGTCGTCCGCAATTCTGCCGGCGACTTGAGGCTCCAGCTGACGTGGTTAGGCTGGAAGACCGGTGCGGATGCGCTCAGCGTGTCGAAATTGGCGGAGACGCCGCGGGTCTGGTTGTCGACCGTGACTGTGTCGCAGGTCAACCCGATGGAGAAGGGGAAGCCGTTGAAGGCCATGTTCTCGCATTTGCCTGCTATACCGGCGCTGTTCTGCTGGCCGAGCGCCTTCAGAACGTTGGATCTTACGAAGCCGGTCGCGTAATACCATCCCCCGGTATAGAGCGCGGCGAGGACGACCAACAGACCGAGCAGGACGAGCCAAAGGCGTTTGCCTCGGCCGGTTGCTACGCTCTGGCTTGACGCTGCCATGTTGTTCTCCAATGGTTGGACTGAAGCTTCACAGTGATTTGGCGTTGGATATGGACGAATTTTGGGTATTTGGCTACGGATCCCTCATGTGGAATCCGGGCTTTGGTTATGACGAGAGGGCCGAGGCCCTTATTTTCGGTTATCGTCGTTCGCTCTGCGTCCGTTCCTGGGTCCATCGCGGCACCGAGGAGAGCCCCGGTCTGGTGCTTGGCCTCGATCGCGGAGGCTCCTGCCGCGGCATAGCATTTCGCGTTCCAGCCCCCGCCTGGGACGAGGTGATCGCCTATCTGCGCGAGCGCGAACTCGTTACGAACGTCTATCTGGAAAAGATGCTGCCGATCCGGCTTGGCGATGGGCGGCGGGTTACTGCCGTCGCTTATGTCGTCGACCGAACCCACAGGCAATATGCCGGGGCGCTGGATGCGGTCGAGGCGGCCCATGTCGTCGAATCGGCCAGCGGCCAGTCTGGTCCGAACGATGCCTATGTCTTCAATACGCTGACGCATCTGCGTGAGATGGGCATTCGCGACCAATGGCTTGAGCATGTCGTCGACGAAGTGCAACGGATGCGGGAAGCATCCTGATCCGTCGCTCTTTCGCGTGGTGCCAAAGCAAAGGACTTAAACAGCCGCTGCGGCCACCTTCGCCTTGCCAATTTCAGCCAGCCGCTTGGCAGCGGTCGGCGGGACCGGCAGATGTGGGTTGTTTGCAATGGTTTCGACCAGCAATTCGTCGCTTGCCCTTTCCGTCTCCTCGATCAGCCTCGCGAAGAAGACATCCGGATCCAGGCCGGGCTCGATCGGCGGCAGGATGCGCACTTTGAGGTGGCCGGGATATTTGCGGAAGGTGCGGCGCGGCCAGAACAAGCCGGGATGCATGGCAACCATGACGACGGGAATTCCGAGGTCGCGATACATGCGTGCGATGCCGTATTTGTAGACCGGCTCGGCACCCGGGGGGCGGCGCGTGCCCTCGGGATAGATGATGAGCTGGCGACCCGTGGCAAGCTCTTCGCGCGTCCTCTTCAGAACATCGAACATCACCTTGCCGCGCGCGCTGCGATCCACCGGGATCATGCGCTGCTTTCCGGCATACCAGCCGAATAGCGGGATCCACATCAGCTCGCGCTTGAGGATGTAGACGGGGTCGTCGAGATAGGGGAGCAGCGCGAAAGTGTCCCAGAAGGACTGGTGCTTGGGCGCGAAGATGTAGCTGCCCTTCGGAATGTTCTCGAGGCCCTCGATCTCGAAAGTCGTGCCGACGATCTTTTCCATCAGCCAGGTGCTGGACTTCGCCCATGCCTTGGGAATTGCGTAGGCCGCCTTGCGCGGCATGAGGAAATAGATGGGCGTCAAAACGATCATGCGAATGATCAGATTGGCATAAAAGGCTACGTTGAACAGGATCGAACGCAATGTAATCATCGAGGCTTTCCCAATGCACCGGCCAGAGCGTGATGCCGAAAAGTGTAAGCGGTTTTCGGACAACACCACGCTCTATCTATTTGATGCTAGAGCCAGCATCCGAAGGTTTGCCTACACGATTACGGCGTCAATAAAAAGTCGGTGCTTGCGCGGTTTCGCGTCTTCACGCGCACCGCTTTCCTCCTACTGGCTCAGATCGTTCGAGATTCTCAATTTCACGCTACGGTGATCGTCGCGGAGCCGCCGTATATTTCGTGGCAGCAAGCTCTAATCGTCGTCGTCGAGCGGCTGTCGCGACCGCAAGCCAGTCGGCCGTCCAAGGCCGGTCAGGTTACGGGCCCCGGCGAGAAGGACCTTGGCATATTCCGAGATCATGGTGCGCAGCGCGTTGGGATCCGTGAACCAGTTTTTCGTTTTCAGGTCGGAGTTGACGACGGGATAGGGAATGAAATCGGTCGATGGGTCGACATATTTCAATTCCGCCAGACTGCGGGGCATGTGGTAGTTGTTCGTCACCACGAGGATGCTCTTGTAGCCCCTGGCGTGGATCCACTTTGCCGCTTCGCGGGCATTGCCGATGGTGTCGAGCGCATCATAGCCGATGTCGACGCAGCAGCTGAACAGATCGACCGAGCTTTGCGTCAGCTTGCGGATCTGGGACGGCGTCGTGGTCGGATGCACGCCTGAGATCAGCAAGCGGTTGCCGGCGCCGGAACGCAGCAACTCTACCGCCTGATCGATGCGCTGGTAACCGCCCGTCAGCACGACGATGCCATCCGCCTTGGGATCCAGCGGCGGCTTCAGGGTGGTGATCGAATCGACAAAGTGCAGGAAGCCGCCGAAAATGATGGCGACGAAGAAAATGAAGGCGAAGCCTCCCCAGCGCAAAAGACGGCGGATCAGGCTACGCCGCACGGGCCTGTCGCTGCGGAAGCGTTCCCGCAACGGCTGCGAACTCACGGTCTTGCGAGTCGTCAGATCCATGCTCATGATTCGTTATTATACGACAATTGCGGCAAGGAACGGGCTGCCGATCCGCAAAAAATCATCACTGCGTTATCAATTCTGCACACTGTCTGATCTGCCGGGGTCAGAACGGATCAGATCGATCTCGTAAATCGTGCGCATCACGGTAAAACGCGCCGTCAGCGTCGTGAGCAGTGCGATGACGATCATGGTCGCGAGAATGCCGAGATAGCCGAGCGCGCCGACCGAAAACGTGCCGAAAAGAGCGGTCGCCTGATCGGTCTGCGGCGTGGCGATCGTGCGGCTTTGCAGGAAGCCGGCGCTGGCGAAGAAGAGGGCTGCGAGCGCGCTGCCGGCCGCCGACCCCTTGAGGCTGATCTTCAGGAAATGCTTCTGGAATTCGGTTGCGACGAAGGTGCCTTCGGCGCCGACAAAGTGCAGCACCTCGACGATGTGCCGATTGCCCGACAATGCTCCGCGCGTGGCGAAGACCACGGTCAGGACCATGGCCGTGAAGACAAGCAGCAAAACACCGGTGCCGATGAGAACGGTGGTATGTGCCATGGAGACGAGACGGTCGACCCAGGTGCGATGGTCGTCCAACGTCGCCTGCGGGATCTGCGCCTTGAGCAGGCTGCGCATGGCCTCGAAATCAGGCGGGTGCGTCTCGTCGATGGTAATGATGACGAGGCGGGGGACAGGCAGCTCCTTGATATCGAGGCCGGCGCCGAGCCAAGGCTCGAGAAGGCGGGCGGTGGCGGCTTCGTCGACGATCTGGCCCGACTTGGTGCCGACGAAGCTGAGCGCGATATCGCGGGCGCTGGCCAGCGCCTTGTCCATATCGAGATTGTCGTCCGGCTTGATCTGGATCGTGATCTCCCGGGAGATCTGGCTTTCCCAGCTGGCGGCCGTTGCGCGCACCATGCTGACTGCGCCGAGCGTCAGGCAGGCGAGGAAGGCCATGATGGCGATGACGACGATCAGCGCGTTGCCCTGGATATTGGAGGAGGGCACGATCGGTCCGGTCGGCCGTACGCGCATCTCCGGACGCTTGCGCTCCGGCGGCTGGCCGGTCGACGCCTGCTGCTGCGGAGCTTTTGCGTTCGGTGTGTTCCTGCGGGGCGCTTGCTCAGTCATAGATATCGAGATGCCCTCCCGACAGGATCATGCGCCTGGCCTCGATCTGGTCCATCAGAGCGAGGTCGTGCGTGGCAATGACAACGGCCGTGCCGAGACGATTGAGCTCCAGAAACAGGTTGAGCAGGCGGCGCGCCATTGGCGGGTCGACGTTGCCCGTGGGCTCGTCCGCCAGGAGGATTTCCGGACGGTCGATGAGTGCGCGGGCAATGGCGGCGCGCTGCTTCTCGCCGCCCGAGAGTACCGGCGGCAGCACGTTGATGCGCTCGCCGAGGCCGACCCATTTGAGCAGTTCGAGCACGTCGGTGCGGTAGGAGCTCTCGTCCTTGCCGCGCACGCGCAGGGGAAGGGCGACGTTTTCATAGGTGGTCAGATGCTCGAGCAGCCGGAAATCCTGAAAGACGATGCCGACACGGCGGCGCAGCAGCGGCAGCTCGTTGCGCGGGATCGACGAGATTTCCCGGTCGAACATGCGGATCAGCCCACGGGTCGGCTGCAGCGACATGAACAGCAGCCGCAGCAGCGTCGTCTTGCCGGCGCCGGAGGGGCCGGTCAGGAACTGGAACGATTTTCGCGGAATGTCGAAGCTCAGGTCGCGGAGGATTTCCGGACCCATGCCGTAGCGCAAACCAACGTTCTCAAAGTGAATCAACGGGCAGTCCAGTCTTCCGCGGTGTTCAATCAGGCGACTTGTTAACCACTGGCGTTAACAGCCGGTAAATTTTTCTGGAAAGGCGCCCGATTCATGGCGATCTTTGCGAAGCATTAACCAATAAAATTTACGACTGGGCGGGATTCGTTTCAATGCCCAGATTAGGAATGGGCGTCGAAACCATGTGGATCGCCGAAACGGGAGACCATCATGGGCGCTTTTCGCCACCGTCAGCAGCGGGCGGAGCTGGTTTATGACCTCATCCCGCCAGAGCGTGGAGCGAGTTCGGGCCAGGCACACCGCCTTGCGCCGAAGCCGGATATTGTCGATGCCGAGTTTGTAACCGTATCGGGTGGCCGTAGCCGGGGCGCCTCTGCCGGCGTCAACATGCGCTATGAGCGCCCAGCTGGAACAAGGCCGCAGTTGCGGAAGACCCGTTCGAACGGACTTTCTCGTGTGCTGGCTGGGTTTCGATTTATCGAGAATGTTCTGCAGCAGGCGTCGCGGCGTAGTTTCGTCGCCCTGATTGTTTCTCTCGCGATATTGATCTTCGGTCTTTCCGGCGGATTTTCCGGCCTCTCGGGCGCACCCGTCGACATGACGGGAGAGCCGCTGCAATTCTCGCATGTGACGCTGACGCCGCGGGACGAGAATGGGCTTCGTGTGCTCGCGCTGAACGGCATCATTGAGAACGTCAGCGGCGCGACGCTGTCCGTTCCGCAGGTCCGCGCCAATCTTTTTGCTGGCGATCAGCTGGTGAGGAGCGTCGTCGTCAACGTGTCGATCGGGCGGCTCGCGCCGCATGAAAGCCGCGGATTTTCGACGCGGTTGCAGCACCCCGGCGGAAAAACACCGGATGTTCGGCTCACATTCATGCCTTGAAACATGATGCCGAACTGCGTCGTCGGCTTTCGAGTAACATCATGTTTTACGCCTTCGAATCAGGCGCAGATTTGGATTTTAGGTCGAATCGACCCAAAATCATCCGACTCTGGGGGTGTGTCGTGCTTGCTGATTGTGCTACGGGCTAGAGCTTGATAGCGGCGGACGAGTGCCGCAGCAGCAATGGAGCATGCCAATCAATGCCTGTCGTACGCGGGAAGAATATCGAGCCGCTTTTCACTGCCGAGCAGATTGCCGAGCGCAATCATGTCATGGCGAGGGAAATCGCCAGCGGACCGACGAAGGATCTCCTCGTCATTGCAGTCCTCAAGGGTTCCTTCATTTTCGCGGCCGATCTGTTGCGCGCGTTGCATGAGACCGGGCTTGCCCCGGAGGTCGAATTCATTACCCTTTCGAGCTACGGCGCCGGCACGACCTCGCAGGGTGTCCGCATCGTCAAGGACATCGACAGCGATGTGAAGGATCGTGACGTTCTGCTGATCGACGATATTCTGGAATCGGGCCGCACGCTGCGCTTCGCCAAGGAACTGCTCTATGAGCGCGGTGCTCGCCACGTCAGCCTCGCAGTCCTGCTCGATAAGAGCGTCAAGCGCCAGGAAGAGCTGGAGGCCGATTATGTCGGCTTCGAATGCCCGGACTATTTCGTTGTCGGCTATGGCATGGATGT
The DNA here is from genome assembly GCF_044756305.1 of Rhizobium sp. NPDC092011. Lineage (NCBI taxonomy): Bacteria > Pseudomonadati > Pseudomonadota > Alphaproteobacteria > Hyphomicrobiales > Rhizobiaceae > Rhizobium > Rhizobium sp. NPDC092011. The sequence goes on along the minus strand of NZ_JBIVSO010000004.1, from coordinate 56,777 downwards.
GGCCTACGCCTTCCGCGAGCTGCCCTTCGTCGGCGTTGTCACGGGCGATGCCGTCTAAAACAATTTCAGCCTGAACGCTCAGCGCTATTCCGCATGGAATCGCCTGAAGACAATCGGATCGAGCGGTTCGGAACCTCTGGGAGGAGCCGAGCCGCTTTCGTTGTTCAGCGTTAATGCAGACGGCTGCCGCAGCTGTTCCATTCTGCTCCAATGATGACGACTCGTTAACCACGGAGCCTAATCGTCCCCCCGTCGTTTACCTATCGCAAACGGAATTCTGGTGATTTCGGTCGCGGAACATGACGGACCAGGAGCATAGGGCCATGGCAAAAATTCTGATCACGGAAGACGAAGATTCGCTTCGCACCTTCGTCGCACGCGCATTGCGCCTGGACGGCCACGAGACCGAAGAGGCGGCCGATGGCGCCGAAGGTTTGGAAAAGCTGAAGGAGGGTGGCTACGACCTGCTTCTCTCGGATATCCGCATGCCCGTCATGGACGGCATCGAGCTTGCACACCAGGCTCATTCGACCTGCCCGGGAATGAAGATCCTGCTGATGACCGGCTATGCCGAGCAGCGCGAACGTGCCGACGATCTCATGGAAAAAATCGTCGATGTCGTCGCCAAGCCGTTTGCTTTACCGGACATCCGTAAGGCCGTCGCACGCGCATTGGCCGCCTAGAGCGGCCAAGCTTCGAAGCGCTGATCCGTCCCGGCGCTTCGCATTCTTTCAGGTCCAGACAGAGGAAAACCGTCACACACGGTCTCTGGAAATGCTCCAAGCCGTTCCGGCTTGTCCTACTGCCCCAGATTCAGCAGTCGTTCGAGATAGCGTCGTTCATCGCTCAGGGTTGGATTGTTACTCAACCGCTCGCGAATGGCATCGAGAATTTCGCGGGCGCGCTGCGCATCGATGATCTTCGGCACCATGTCTCTGTCAGTCTGATCCATGGGGCCATCCAGTGGCCGGCCCAGCGGGTCGCGGCCGTTCTGGCCCTTTGGCCCCGGCATCTGCCCTTGCCCCTGACCTTGCCCCTGCTGCTGCATTTGCGCCATGAGCTGGTTCATCATGTCCCGGGTGCCCTTGCGCAAGGCGTCCAGTGCGCGCCCCTGGCCCTGTAAGGCGCCTTCGCCGTTGCCCTCGGTCAGCTGGCCTGAGGCGCCCTTCATTTCTTGTTGTGCCTTGCCGTAATTCTGGTTCGGCTTCATGCCCAGCGATCCCAGGTTCTTCTGGAGTTCGCCGAGCTGTTTAGCGAGGTCGTCCTGCTGCTGGCGCAGCTGCTTCAGCGCATCGCGCAGCTGATCGGCCGTCATGCCGTCGGTCGGGTCGTTACCCTTCTGGCCCTTCGGATTTTGCCCTTGCTGTGGATCCTGTTGAGCCTGGTCCCGTTGACCCATGTCCGGTCGCGATTGATCGCCGAGATTGGGCAGTGGCTGGTCCATCAAGCCATCGCCGTCCTCGTTGGAATCGCCGCGCTGCATGCGGTCGCGCATGGCCTGATCGAGCTTGAAAGTCTGGTCCATCAGCTTCTGCTGATCGCGCATGATGCGGCCGAGCTTATCCATCTGCTCGCGCATCTTATCGTTTGCCTGGTTCTGCTGCTGTTGCCCGGGCTGCGGCTTGCCGGCCTGCAGGCTGTTCATCAGTTGCTGCAGCTCCGAAAGCATCTGCTGCGCCGCCTGGCGATCGCCGGAGCGGGCAAGGTTCTCGATCTGGTCCATCATGCGCTGCAGGTCCTGCTGGCGCAGGATATTGGCGGAGCGCTGGTTGGGCTGGGCCGGCATGTTACGCATGCGCTCGGCCAATTCCTTCATGTAGGCGTTCATCGCCTTGCGCAGTTCGTCGGTCAGCTTCTTGATCTCTACGTCGGAAGCATTGCGCTGCAGGGCATCGGAGAGCTTTTGCTGGGCGTCGCGGAGCGCCTTTTCCGCATCGGTCAGCTGCGCATCTTCCATGCCGAGTGCAATCTGCCAGAGATAGTCTGCCGTGTCCTTCAGCGATGCCTGATCATACGCGAGCTTCATCCGCGTCAGCGCGGATTTGATCGCCAGGAAATTACCGAGATCGGGAATGGCTTCTTCCGGGCGAATGGTCAGCGATTTGTTGAGCTCGATCGCCTCCGGCATCTTGCGGGTATCGAGCGCGAAGACCTGACGCTCTTCGGCGACGGCGGCTGCCAGCGGCTGACTGAAGTTGCGTGACGGCAGGACCATTTCATAGGGCGCGCTGCGCCCCGTCTGTCCGGCTCCGTCCTTGGCGACAAGCGTGATGCGGACGCGCTTGCCGGCAAGCGGATCTTGCGTGAGGTCGTGGCTGGCGAGACCCTTGCCGTTGCGGCGGTCGCGGCGCGGGACATCAAGCTTGTATTCGGGCAAGCCGTAGAGCGGGGTGGCGGCAGCGTCGGGATCGACCGGCACGATTTCGGCATGGGCTTCCTCGACGCCATAATCGTCCTTGACCCGGAAGCCAAGTTCGAGTGCGCCGCTGGCGGCGGCGTGCGGAATGCCGTCAAAGGTAATTTCCGGCGGTTTGTCGACCACCACATTGAAGGACCAGGACTTGCCGTTGACGGTCAGCGCTCCGGCCTTCTCCAGCTTCAGGACATGGGTACGGGAGATCATGCCGGCAGCGGCAGGGGAATTGGCATTGCCAGAGGCAGCCGGTTGCGCGGCAGCGGGTGCTGCCGCCTGGTTGTCGGCCTCGGCCACCTGTTCCGGCACCTCGACACCCTTGTCGGTGCCTGCTGCCTGGAACAGGACTTTTTCATCCGCGGAAGTGCCGGTCACGCGCACCGTCAGTTCGGAGAATTGCGGCACGTTGAGATTATCGCTCGCAGTGGCGACGTTGCCGGTCAGGTAGACCGGCGCCTCGCCCGTATAATAGGGCGGTGTAACCCATGCGTCGACGCGGACATCCGGATTGTTCGACATGGAAGCCGGGGGCGTGAAGATATCGCTCAAAGAGCCGCCGCTGTTCGACATGGAAAAGCTGAAGGCCGTCACCAGCAGCAGAGCCGGAATGGCGCGCAGGGCAAAACGGTCGTAGCGGGCAATATCCGGCCGCGGGAGGCCGGCATCGAGTGCGGCGATGCGCTCCGCCATGCGGGTTTGGTGTTCGCGCCAAAGCGCACGGGCGAAGGGGGTATCGAGCGCCGGCTCGTCTTCCTGCACGGTAACGGGCTGATGCGCGAGGCCGTTGCGTTCCTCCAGAAGCCGGTCGGCTTCGGCGATCGTCGGCCGGCGCAGGTGGCGCAGCGGATTGAGGGAGAAAGCGAAGCCGACAACGAAGACGGCAAGGAGCAAGAAGCGCAGGATATCCGGAGCGGTGCGGAAAATGCCGAACCACGCGGCAGAGAGGAACAGCGCAAGAATGGAGGCCGGAAGCAAAAGCTTGGGTAGAAGCTGCTCCGAGATCAGCACGATCTGGGCAAGCAGACGCTTGATCGCAACCATGCGCGCCAGCGCCGGACGGCTGGCGAAAGCACCCTTCTTTGGGTTGCTAGGGCTGGTCATCGGTCCGGTTTTCTCCCGATCTGACGTTGATGGCTATTCCAACGTATTGTTTGTTTATGCATTCCGGACGGAAACCGCTACGCACCTTTCCTGGAAATGCTCAATTTGCCCGTTGACTATGGCCGGACGTCCCACACGTCCATGCTCTTGGTGCCCGGCGAGACACCAATCGAACAACGATAACATTCTTTGTGGCGAAGACGAGGGCAAGCGGCATCAAATGCTGTTTTTTCACCCGACTTCGCTGAAATGTGACCGTTCCGGCGGAGGCGTACAAGCCGGTCTTTCGCCGCCTGAACTGGCGGCGCAAGTCGATTATCCCTCGAGCCAGGCGGGAATCGAATCGAGCGCGATCAACTCTTCATAGGTGCCGCGCGGACGGATGACATGGAACTCGCCACCCTTGACCAGCACTTCCGGCACGAGAAGCCGGCTGTTGTAGGTGCCGGCCTGCACGGCTCCGTAGGCGCCGCCGGAACTGACGGCGAGGAGGTCGCCGGGCTTCGGCATGGCCATATCGCGGTCGAGCGCCAGATAGTCGCCGGTTTCGCACACCGGACCGACGACGTCGGCCTTGACGCGCGGCGTATTGCCATCGCCGAGCGCAACCGGGCGGATCTCGTGATAGGCCTCGTAGAGCGTCGGGCGGATCAGGTCGTTCATCGCGCCGTCGACGATGACGAAGCTCTTGCTGCCCGCATCCTTCACGTAGATGACCTCGGTCACGAGAAGGCCGGCATTGCCGACGATCAGGCGGCCCGGCTCCGTAACGATCCGGCAATTGAGGCCGCGCAGCTGGTTCTTGACGATTTCAGCATAGGCTTCCGGCAGTGGCGGCGGATTGTTGTCGTCGCGATAGGGGATGCCGAGGCCGCCGCCGATATCGACGTGATGGATATCGTGGCCATCGCCGCGCAGCGTTTCCACGAGATCGCGCAGCAGCTTGAAAGCGTCGTCGAAAGGCTGCAGCTCGGTGATCTGGCTGCCGATATGCATATCGATGCCGGTGACCTTGATGCCCGGCAGGCTGGCGGCGCGATTATAGACGTCGCGCGCGCGCTCCCAGGAAATGCCGAACTTGTTTTCCTTCTTGCCGGTCGAAATCTTCGCATGCGTGCGGGCATCGACATCGGGGTTGATGCGGAAGGAGACGGGGGCCACTTTGCCGGCGCGGACGGCGCGCTGGTTCAGCACTTCCAGTTCGGGCTCGGATTCGACGTTGAAGCAGTAGATGCCGGCTTCGAGCGCCACGTCCATTTCTTGCGCCGTTTTGCCGACGCCGGAAAACATGATGCGGCTTGCGGGGATTCCTGCCGCCAATGCACGGCGCAGCTCGCCCACGGAAACCACGTCGACACCGGCACCGAGGCGGCCGAGCGTCTTCAGCACCGCCTGATTGGAGTTGGCTTTCATGGCGTAGCACACCATGGCGTCGACATCGTCGAAGGCTTCGGAGAAGACCCGATAGTGTCGCTCCAATGTCGCGGTCGAGTAGACATAGAACGGGGTGCCGACCGCCTTGGCGATCTCTGGAACCGGGACATCCTCAGCGTAGAGGATGCCGTCACGATACTGAAAATGGTTCACGGTCGACGCCTAATTAGAGAAGCGGATCGAGGAAGAACTTCTTATCTTCGACACCTGGCTGTTTGGTCGGCTTGCTGCTATCGCCGCCCTTCGTCGCATGAACACTCGGCGGGTCGAGATCGCCTTTGCGGCCACATCCGACAACGGCAAGGCCGATGACCGAAAATACGACGGTCAGGCGGATGATATGCGGCATGTTGATCTGCATCGAAATCCTCTTGGGCGACCAGAGCATGATGCCGAAAAGTGTAAACGGTTTTCGGTCAACATCATGCTCTACTAACTTAATTCTGGAGCCGGTCGATTTGCGGTCGAATAGACCGAAAATCGTCCGGCTCCAGGGCGAAAGTTACTCTTCTTAGCGAAGTTTCCGCGTCTTGTGCACCCTGATTGTTTGAGTGCGGTTTCGGTACAGCATCGGCCCGAAAATCGGAATCGATTTTCGGAGAGCCTGATGCGTAGATTCAAATAGATAGAGCGTCTTTGGTGTCTCCGAAAAGAAGCGCGGCGCTCTAGTCTTTTCAGTTGCGAGCGCGCCAGAAGGCAATCTGCTTGCGCACTTCGGAAGGCGCCGTGCCGCCGAAGCTCTTGCGGCTGGCGACCGAAGCCTCGACCGTCAGGACATCGAAGATCTTGTCGGTGATATCGGGATGGATCGCCTGCAGGTCGCCGAGCGAAAGCTCGGCCAGCTCGCAGGATTTGCTTTCTGCGAGTGCCACGGCGCGTCCCGTGACGTGGTGAGCGTCACGGAAGGGCAGGCCCGCTTCGCGCACCAGCCAGTCGGCAAGGTCGGTAGCGGTCGAATAGCCGGAGCCGGCGGCAGCCTTCATGCGGGCAGTGTTGATCGTCAGGTCGCGCACCATGCCGGTCATGGCGGCGATGGCGAGTTCAAGGCTTTCTGCGGCGTCGAAGACCTGTTCCTTGTCTTCCTGCATGTCCTTGGAGTAGGCGAGCGGTAGGCCCTTCATGATGGTCAGGAGCGCTACCAGCGAGCCGTTGATGCGACCGGTCTTGGCGCGAACGAGCTCGGCTGCATCGGGGTTTTTCTTCTGTGGCATGATGGAGGAGCCGGTGGAGAAGGCGTCCGACAGGCGTACGAAGCCAAATTGCGGCGTCGACCAGATGACGATCTCTTCGGCGAGCCGCGACAGATGCATGCCTGATATCGCGGCGATCGACAGGAATTCGATGGCGAAATCGCGGTCGGAGACGGTGTCGATCGAGTTGCGGGTCGGCTCGCGGAAGCCGAGCGCCTTGGCCGTCATGTGACGGTCGATCGGGAAGCCGGTGCCGGCAAGGGCCGCAGCACCAATCGGGGATTCATCCATATGCTCGATGGCGTGGCGCACGCGCGAACGGTCCCGGCCGAACATTTCGACATAGGCCATGCAATGATGACCGAAGGTGACCGGCTGCGCCGTCTGCAGATGGGTGAAGCCCGGCATGACGGTTTCGGCATGTTCCTCGGCGCGGTCGAGGAAGGCTGCGATCAGCTCGGTCAGCGCCTGCTCGCACTTCTGCAGCTCTTCCTTCACCCAGAGACGGAAATCGAGCGCCACCTGGTCATTGCGCGAGCGGGCCGTGTGCAGTCGGCCGGCGGCCGGACCGATGAGGGTCGCAAGCCGCGCCTCGATGTTCATGTGGATGTCTTCGAGGCGACGCGAGAATTCGAAATTACCGCTTTCGATCTCTGACAGGATCGTGTTCAGCCCGTGAACGATCTTGTCTTTATCCTCTGTCGAAATGATGCCTTGATGGGCGAGCATGCCGGCATGCGCGATTGAGCCGCGGATGTCCTGTGCAAACAGCTTCTTGTCGAAACCGATCGAGGCATTTATCTCCTCCATGATCGCCGCGGGGCCGGAAGCGAAACGTCCGCCCCACATCTGGTTGGAGGATTTGGTGTCCGTGCCGTCAGTCATGAGATGCCCACCTGGAGAATGAAATGACAGCAAAGAAGCCGTTCGGTCTGCCGTCCATGAAACTTGTTCTGTTTGCCGCCGTCGCTGGGGTTATTGCCGGCGCGGCAGCGGTATACGTGAAGGAGGCGGGGTATGGCAATGGCATTGGTGAAACGGCCTCTGCCGATCAATGTGCGGCTGCCAAGGATCGCGGCGCTGCGCTGACGCCTTTCACCAAGGGCCAGGTCGCGGCGATGAGCGCTCCGCCCGCACCGGTCTCGCTCCGAGACATCGCCTTCAAGGGGCCGGAAGGGCAGCCGTTGACGGTCGCGAGCTTCGCCGGCAAGACCCTGCTGTTGAATGTCTGGGCGACATGGTGTGTGCCATGCCGCGAAGAAATGCCGGCGTTGAACGCACTTGAGAAAAGCGTCGGAGGCGACAAGTTCGAAGTGGTTGCCGTCAACATCGATACCGGCGATGAAGAGAAAACCAAAGCGTTCCGCACGGAATATGCCATCGACAAGCTCGGCCACTATCGCGACAACACCATGGGCGTGTTCAACGTACTGAAGAAGCAGGGACTGGCCTTTGGCCTCCCAGTGACGTTGCTCGTCGACGACAAGGGATGCCTGATTTCGGCGATGAACGGCCCAGCTGCCTGGGATAGCGATGATGCCAAGACGCTGGTGAAGGCCGCCGCGGGAATTTGATACCCGAAGCTCCGATGTCGACTACTGATTGCCGTGTAGGTAATCGCTTCCATAGTCGCTAAATTGACTGTTTATTTCGCGCCGGCCCCAGACGAGATAGCCGGGAATTTGGCGTGAATGCTTGCGCTGCAAATTGGCCACTGCTGTGATCTCCGCGGCAAATTGCGTTCGCGTCAATCCCGGGCCTTCACCTTTGTCGAAACTCTTGGTTTGCGCTGATATCGCAAACCAAACGGGACGATCATAATGGTGCGCTTCCAGAGCTGACCAGATGCCGTTTACCGAACTGGCGCGATACGCCTGTGGCGAAATCCAATCGCTGCCCTTCAACAATGTACTGTGGCTATTGAGATAGGTCTCTGCAACGCTTAATCCGAGCTGGCTGCGAGGAGATATCTCTCTTGTCATCGCAACGAGCTTTGCTTCCGCCTGCTGCGGAGTGATAAGCGATTTACAAGATTTGCCGAGCGCCTTCTGAAAGCCATCGGTCCAATTCGCTTCCATATCATATTCGATATCGACGGGTTTCTCTGCGTCTCGGGCTATCAGAAGTGGGCCATGAGCGAGGGAATCAAGATAGGTTTTCGTCGTAACCCAAGGGCTGATCGTCAGTGCGACACTAAACCCGGAGGACTGCAGCGCCGCTACGAATTTGCCCGCTCTTTCCCGATTCCAGTCACTGCTGTAAGCGAATGTCTGGTCGCATTGGACGTCGCGTTGCGTCCTAGGTTGGTCATTCAGCCAGATGTGAACCCGTTTCACGCCCATGGCCTTCAGGTCGGCGAGAGCTGCATCAGGATTGTCGAGAGACGCGCCGTCCAGGCCGTAGTTCCAACTATAATCCCAATAAATCCCCCGGTCTGGGAGTAAGGTTCCGGCGTATGAGCTGCTTGTAAGAAGTACATAGGTAAGAAGGAAATAAAATATACCGCGCATATCGAATCTCCGACATTCTTCTAGCGCTATATATTCTCAGTTTGAAGCAAAAAGCCATGCTCTCTGTGAAAGGTTCAAGTCTTTCACAGAGAGCATGGCTTTTCTATCGCGTCACCCTCAGCGCGTCGGAACGGGTACTTCGCCGCGGTAGTCGTAGAAGCCGCGGCCGGATTTGCGGCCGAGCCAGCCAGCTTCGACATATTTTACCAGGAGAGGGCAAGGGCGGTACTTGGAGTCCGCGAGCCCGTCATGCAGCACCTGCATGATCGACAGGCAAGTGTCGAGGCCGATGAAGTCGGCGAGCTGCAGCGGTCCCATCGGATGATTGGCACCGAGCCGCATCGCGGTGTCGATGGCGTCGACGGTGCCGACACCTTCATAAAGCGTGTAGATCGCTTCGTTGATCATCGGCAGCAGGATGCGGTTGACGATGAAGGCCGGGAAGTCTTCGGCGACTGTGATCGTCTTTTCCAGCGAGCTGACATATTCCTTGGCAGTCGAGAAGGTCGTTTCGTCCGTCGCGATACCGCGCACAAGCTCCACGAGCTTCATCACCGGAACCGGGTTCATGAAGTGGATGCCCATGAAGCGCTCCGGTCGATCGGTGGCGGAGGCAAGGCGGGTGATCGACAGCGACGACGTGTTGGTGGCAAGCAGCGCTTCGGGCTTCAGCACAGGGCAGACCTGCGAGTAGATCTTGCGCTTGACGCTTTCATCTTCGGTTGCAGCCTCGATGGCCAGGTCGACCTGGGCGAGATCGTTGAGATCGTTCGATCCGCTGATGCGAGCAAGTGCTGCCTTGCGGTCCTCGTCGCTGGTCTTGCCGGAGGTGACCTGCCGGGCAAGGTTGCCGTTAATGGTGGCAAGCCCGCTCTCGATACGGTCCTGGGACATATCGTAGATGTGGACCTTGTAGCCGGCCATGGCGGACACGTGGGCGATCCCGCAGCCCATCTGGCCCGCGCCAATAATACCGATCGTCTTCAGCGAACTCATTGCCAACTCCCCGGCGGCGCGCTTTCTGGCGGTGCGCTATGCTCTTAACTCAAATTTGCCGGGCCATTTCTAGCCCGGCAAAGATTGATAGACCTATAAGAGACGATTTTCCAGTCTCTCGCAACTGCGAGAAAAATAATCGGCGCGATCAAAGCGCCTTTTGCAGTTCTGGCAGTGCTTCGAAGAGGTCGGCGACGAGGCCATAGTCGGCGATCTGGAAGATCGGGGCTTCCTCGTCCTTGTTGATGGCGACGATGACCTTCGAGTCCTTCATGCCGGCCAGGTGCTGGATGGCGCCGGAAATGCCGCAGGCGATGTAGAGCTGCGGTGCCACCACCTTGCCGGTCTGGCCCACCTGCCAGTCGTTCGGCGCATAGCCGGCATCGACGGCTGCGCGCGAGGCGCCGACGGCAGCACCGAGCTTGTCGGCGACGGGCAGGATGACTTCCTTGAACTTCTCGGCAGAACCGAGCGCACGGCCGCCCGAGATGATGATCTTGGCGGAGGTCAGTTCCGGACGATCCGATGTCGACAGTGCATCGCCGACGAAGGAGGACAGCGCCGGGTCGGCCACCGCCGATACGCTCTCGATTGCCGCATTGCCGCTTGTATCCGCCGCCGCAAAGGAGGCCGTGCGTACGGTGATGACCTTCTTGGCCTCGGTCGACTGCACGGTCTGGATGGCATTGCCGGCATAGATCGGCCGCTTGAAAGTATCGGCCGAAACCACCTCGATGATCTCGGAGATCTGGGCGACGTCGAGCAGGGCGGCAACGCGCGGCAGCACGTTCTTGCCGACCGAAGTGGCCGCACCGAGGATGGTGTCGTAGGAACCGGCAAGCGATACGATCAGCGCCGCCAAGGGCTCGGCCAGATTGTTGGCAAGGCTTGCATCCTCGGCAACCAGCACCTTGGAGACGCCGGCAAGCTTGGCAGCCTGTTCGGCCGCAGCCTTGGCACCGGCACCTGCCACCAGCACATGCACATCGCCGCCGATCTTGGCAGCAGCCGTCAGCGCCTTGGCGGTCTGGTCGGAGAGGTGGGCATTGTCGTGATCAGCCAGAAGAAGAATGGCCATGATATCTAACTCCTCGTTCGGACTGGATTACAGGACGCCAGCTTCGGTCTTGAGCTTTTCGACGAGCTCGGCAACCGACTTGACCTTGACGCCAGCCTTGCGGCCGCCGGGCTCCTCCGTCTTCAGCACCTTCAGACGCGGCTCGGTGGAGACGCCGAAATCGGCCGGCGACTTCTTGTCGAGCGGCTTCTTCTTCGCCTTCATGATGTTCGGCAGCGAGGCGTAGCGCGGCTCGTTCAAGCGAAGGTCCGTGGTGACAACGGCCGGCAGCTTGACCTCGATGGTCTGCAGGCCGCCGTCGACTTCGCGGGTCACCTTGGCCTTGCCGTCACCGATCTCGATCTTGGAGGCGAAGGTTGCCTGCGCCGTGCCGAGCAGTGCCGCCAGCATCTGGCCGGTCTGGTTGCTATCGTCGTCGATCGCCTGCTTGCCGACGATGATGAGGCCCGGCTGTTCGGCATCCGCAACACCCTTGAGGATCTTGGCAACAGCCAGCGGCTCGACGACATCGTCGGTTTCCACGAGAATGGCGCGATCCGCACCCATGGCGAGCGCCGTGCGCAGCGTTTCCTCGGCCTTGGCAGGTCCGATCGATACCACCACCACTTCCTCGGCCTTGCCCGCTTCCTTCAGACGCAGCGCCTCTTCGACCGAAATCTCGTCGAACGGGTTCATCGACATCTTTACGTTCGACAGCTCAACGCCAGATCCATCCGGCTTCACGCGGATCTTAACGTTGTAGTCAACAACCCGCTTAACTGGCACCAGTATCTTCATGGAATCCTTCCTTCAACATGACCGCCCGAGAGCATGCGCTGTTTAGCGCCACTCCATTTGTCGAATGGCGACATGGATACGCGTTTTTTTCCCAATTACAACGCTTCCAGGCCGCAGAGAGACGAATTGCCCCAAAGGCATAAATAACGTTTACGTTAACGTCAATATAAATGCTTCGGGAGAGCAATGCCGGTCGCTACCGATTCTGGCCGGGAACCCAGAGCACATCGGCACGTCCGCCATCATTGGCATGGCGCGCGGCGACGAACAGGAAATCCGAGAGGCGGTTGATGTATTTCAGCGCCGCCGGGCTGACCTTTTCGCCTTCGCTGCGCGAAAGCGCCACCATCAGGCGCTCGCCACGTCGCGCAATCGTACGGGCAAGGTGCAGATGGGCCGATGCCGCGCTTCCTGCGGGAAGAACGAAAGACCTCAGAGGCTCAAGATCTGCATTTAGCAGATCGATGTCGCGCTCGATGCGCTCGACTTGATGATCGACGATGCGCAGGGGCTCATAGGCCGGCGGCTCGTCAGTTTCAGGGGTCGAGAGATCGGCGCCAAGATCGAAGAGATCGTTCTGGATGCGCATCAGCATGGCGTCGAGATCGGGCATATCGGCCGTATGCAGTCGCGCAACGCCGATGGCGGAATTGGTTTCGTCGATGGTGCCATAGCTTTCGACGCGCAGATCGTGTTTCGGCCGCCTTGGACCGGAGACGAGGCCAGTCGTGCCGTCATCGCCGGTTTTGGTATAGATCTTGTTGAGCTTGACCATCGTCTTCCTGTGGCTAAAGCCTTTCGTTTTTCTTCGGATCGCGAAACGCTCTAGCCTTCTGTTTTCTCGCAATTTCGGACGGAAAACCGCAATACACTTGTCCTGAAATTGCTTAGGCCGGGCGACCGCCGCCCGTCAGCCACAGCGTCAGCATGATCAGGATCACCGCGACCGCCTGCAGCAGAACGCGCAGCTGCATCAGCCGGTTCGAAAGGTTGGGATTGTCGCCTTTCATCATGTTCAGCAAGCCGCGAACGAGTACGATCGCGACGAGGCCCATGACAATGATGGCGGCAACATAAGTAACGGTCGACATGGATCCTCCACCCTTGTCTTCGGAGCAGCTAAGCCTTTCACGAAAGCTCGAGGCTGCACTCAATTTTCGTTTCCGAGCAATCCCGAATGGAAAACGCTCTGCATTTTCCCGGTTGCTCTAATCCAGCCGGCGCATCAGACGATAGAAAAGGTTAGCCGGCAATAGCCTTTTCAAGAGAACGCCCTGCTTGGCGGGCGTCGTCACCAGATAGTGTGGGCGCGGGTTCTTCACGTTCAGGGCCGATTTTAGCACATCATAGACTGCTTCGGGGCCTAATTTGTGTTTGCTGATCGGCCCGGAGCCATCCAGCCGCCTGAGTTGCCTGCGGTATTCCACCGCATGCGCCGAGCCTTCCAAGTCGATGTGCTCGTGGATCTTCGCCAGCGCATTGGCGGTGAAGCGCGTCGCGATCGGGCCGGGCTCGATGAGACTCACATGAATGCCGCTGTCCTGCAGTTCCATCCTGAGCGTGATCGTCAACCCCTCAAGAGCGAACTTGGAGGCGGTATAGGCGCCGCGGAAGCGATAGGGGATCAATCCGAGAATGGACGAGCAATTGACGATGCGGCCATGGCCCTGCCTGCGCATCAGCGGAATGATCTGGCGCGTCAGCTCATGCCAGCCGAAAAAATTGGTTTCGAACTGTTCGCGCAGCACGTCTGTCGTCAAATCCTCGACGGCGCCAGTCTGGCCATAGGCGCCGTTGTTGAAAAGGGCGTCGATACGATCGCCAGTGCGCTCCCGCACGGTGGCAACGGTTGCGGAAATGGTTTCCGGCTTGCTGTAGTCGAGGAGCAGCGCTTCGATGCCGTCGGCTTCGAGGGGAGCGAGGTCGGCTTCCTTGCGCACGGTTGCAAAGACACGCCATCCGTCAGCCTTGAGCGCCCGCGCGCAATAGGCGCCGATTCCGGAGGAGCAACCAGTTACCAGGATAATGCGTTGTTCCGTCATGGGATGATTCCTGTACAAAGCAGGTCTCGTTTCCCATATTCAGGAACCCGATACAATCGACAACCGGCAGGTGAGCGCCGACGTCAAGCGGAGATGGAATGCCGACAGCCCTGCGGACGACTTACAAGGTAATCTACGACGCGGTGTTTCACTTCGTCGAGGATGACGGGTTCGCCATGGCGAGCCATGTGGCGCTTTCGACGTTGCTGGCGGTTTTCCCCTTTCTGATCTTCGGCACGGCCCTGGCAAGCTTTCTTGGCGCCAGTCAGTTTTCGTCAACGGCGGTGCATCTGATTTTCGACACCTGGCCCGAAGCGATCGCCAAACCTTTGGCCGATCAGGTGGTACAGGTTCTGACCATTCCGCGTGGCGGCCTTCTGACGATCTCCGTGCTTGCGGCCGCCTATTTCGCCTCGAACGGTGTCGAGGCGCTGCGAATCTCGCTCAATCGCGCCTATCGTGTCCCTGAAACCAGGCCGTGGTATTTCAACCGCCTTGCCAGCCTTGGCTATGTTCTGATCGCGGTGCTGATCTTCGCCATTCTCAGTATCCTGCTGGTCGCGGTGCCGCTGGCGCTCAACTACACCCGGCAATGGGTGCCGAAGCTGGCCGATATTCTCGACATCGTCTTCAGCTGGCGGATCTACGGCACGATCTTCCTGCTTCTGGCGGGACTGATGATCCTGCATCTGTGGCTTGCGGCCGGGCGTCGCCGGCTGCTCGACGTCATTCCCGGTGTGGTGCTGACGCTGGTTTTCTGGTCGATCGGCGCCCTGCTGTTCGCCTATTATCTCTCGACCTTCGCCAACTACACCGCCACCTATGCCGGTCTGGCGTCGGTGATGATCGTGCTGATCTTCCTTTACATGCTCGCGGTGATCTTCATCATGGGCGCGGAAATCAATGCTGCATTGATGAAGTTTCGCGTGCGCCGCCTGCTGTTCGGCAAGACCGCGAGCCGAGCGGCAACGCCGGTTGAATCTTCCGAGTCAGAGGCCGATGCGGCGGCGAAGCTCCGCCGGTGAGAGGCCCTGCTGACGCCATTCGCCAATGCCGATGTCGCCCATGCTCTTCGACAGCTTCTTGCCATCGCTGCCGAGAAGAAGGCGGTGATGATGATAGAGCGGTTCCGGCAGGCCAAGCAGCCTCTGCAGCAGGCGATGGATCGATGTGGCGTGAAAGAGGTCGAGCCCGCGCACGACATGGGTAATGCCCTGCACGGCGTCGTCGACAACGACCGAAAGATGGTAGCTGGAGGGGGCATCGGAGCGTGACAGCACAACATCGCCCCAGGCAGCCGGGTCGGCACAGATAGCGCCCGTCTCGCCATCGCCGCTCTCGTGCCAATGGAGCGGGTCGCCTATTGCCGCCATCGCTTTTTTCATGTCCAGACGCCAGGCGTGTTTCATGCCCGATGCCAGCAGGCGCTGCCGCTCGGCATCGCTACGGTCACGGTCGTCGGGTGGATAGAGCGGCGTGCCGTCTGGATCGCGCGGCCATGGGCTGCCGCCTGCTTCGAACGTGGCGACCCGTGCCTTGACCTCGCCGCGGGTCAGGAAGGCGGGATAGACGAGACCGCGCTCGACGAGCGTCTGCAGCGCTCGCTGATAGGCCGGAAAATGTTCGGACTGACGCCGCACCGGCTCCTGCCAATGGAGGCCAAGCCAGGAAAGATCGGCATAAATCCCCGTCTCGAAATCGGGTGTGCAGCGCGCCTGATCTATGTCTTCGATGCGCAGCAGGAAATCGCCGCCGGCTTTTGCGGCCATCTCGTGGTTGAGAATGGCTGAGAGCGCATGGCCGAGATGCAGCGAGCCGTTCGGGCTCGGGGCAAAGCGGAATTTCGGCTTTTGACGGAGAATCTCGATCATGCTTTCTTCTGCCACGAAATCGAGTCGGGGACTACGAGACGCCATGCAGATCATACGCGACGAGCGCGACATCGAACGGGGGCTGACTGCGCTATTGGAGCTTGATCCGCGCCTGCGGCAGGTTGCCGCAGAGGCGGGCGCGTTGCCGCTGCGGCTGCGTGAGCCGGGCTTCGAAGGGCTTGCTCACATCATCGTTTCCCAGGTCGTCTCCCGCGCCAGCGCCGATGCGATCTGGGGGAAGATGATCGCCGGGATGGGACAGGTGACGGCCGAAGGCTATATCAGCCTGGAGCCGGAGGCGTGGCGAAGCTTCGGCCTCTCGCGAATCAAGCACGATACGCTGGCGCGCGTTGCCGAGGCCGTAGCCGCCAGCCATCTCGATCTGCATGCGCTCAGCGCCGAATCACCGGAAAAGGCGCTTGCCGAGCTGACATCGATCAAGGGAATCGGTCCCTGGACGGCTGAGGTCTACCTCATGTTCTGCGGCGGTCACGCAGATGTGTTTCCGGCCGGCGATGTGGCCCTGCAGGCGGCCGTCGGCATGGCGTTTGGTCACGAAGTCAGGCCCGTTGCCAAGGCAGTTGCCCGGGAAGCCGCGGTTTGGGCGCCCTGGCGCTCGGTCGCGGCCCGACTTTTCTGGGCCTATTATGCCGTGAAAACACGGCGCGATGCGCTGCCTATAGTTTAATCGGCAGTCCTGGCGGATTAGCCTCTATGCACTGAATTTATTGGACTTCACAATCCTGTAACAACCGGCCTAATATACAGGTGTAGATGCCGAATCGATCAGGAGGGTTCCTTGACGATTGCAGTCTCCCCGCAGTCCTTGCCGGCGCTCGTCCTGAACGCTGACTACAGACCGCTGAGTTACTATCCCTTGTCGCTCTGGTCCTGGCAGGACGCGATCAAGGCGGTCTTCCTTGACCGTGTGAATATCATTGCAGAATACGATCACAGCGTTTCGTCGCCGAGCTTCTCGATGCGGCTGCCGAGCGTCGTCTGCCTGAAAACATACGTGCAGCCGTCTCGCAATCCAGCCTTCACCCGGTTCAACGTCTTCCTGCGCGACCGGTTCGAATGCCAATATTGCGGCTCGCATGACGACCTGACCTTCGATCACGTCATCCCGCGCGCCCATGGTGGCGAGACGACCTGGGAAAACGTGGTCGCGGCCTGCTCGCCGTGCAACCTGCGCAAAGGCAGCAAGCTGCCGAAGCAGGCCGGCATGTTCCCGGCGCAGAAGCCATATCAGCCGAGCGTTCAGGACCTGCACAATAACGGCCGCCTGTTCCCGCCGAACTACCTGCACGACAGCTGGCTCGACTATCTCTACTGGGATTCGGAACTGCAGCCGTAAAGATGGTCGCCTACCGGTGTCGGCGGCCGCAACAAGCGTGGCGCCAGGCGCAGCCTCCTCGCATCAGGGAGGACCGGCAAGCCGCGCTGTCTGCTCACCCGAACCAATATCCCATCCGTTGACACTATTGCGTTGCCGGTTTCAGGCGGTGAGGTGTCGTCAATCGGTCCCCGCCTTTCGTGCGGCGAGCCGCAAGCCGTTGTCTTGGTCGAGTGCCGGCCGCCCTGCAAAGGAAACAGTGATGTCTGCCGGCGTGCCCGAATTTAACGACTGGCAGGCTCCGATGACGGTGCAACATCCGCCGGCCGTCGTGATTATATTTGCAGGACAGAATAATTGCTGCACCGCACAGAAAACCGGCCGGAATTAAAGACAATTTAAAGTCCATTTGAGCAATGTCTGGGCACTCGCAACAAGGCTCTTCAAATGCACTTCAATTCTCTTTTTGGTGACGACTCGGCAGTATTGAGAGCCTTCAGTCGTTCGCAGGCGATTATCTCGTTCAAACCGGATGGAACGATCATCGACGCGAACGAAAACTTCTGCGGCGCGGTTGGATATCGACCGGAGGAGATCATCGGCAAGCATCATCGGATCTTCGTCGACCCGGTGGAAGCTGCCTCCGCCGATTACAAGGCTTTCTGGTCGCGGCTGGCAAAGGGCGAGTACGACCAGCGCCAATACAAGCGCGTGACCAAATCCGGCGACGAAATCTGGATCGAGGCGTCCTACAATCCCGTTCTTCGTGGAGGCAAGGTATCGAAGATCGTCAAGATCGCGACCGATATTACGACCACCAAACGCGAAGCCCTTGATAGCAAGGGCAAGCTGAACGCCTTGTCCCGTGCCCAGGCAATCATCGAGTTTACGCCTGAGGGAAAAATCCTGACCGCTAACCAGAATTTTCTCGACACGCTCGGCTACTCGCTCGCGGAGATCGTCGGGAAACATCACCGCATGTTCTGCGAGAAGGAGTATGCGGCTTCCCGGGAGTATGCGCAGTTCTGGCCGCGGTTGGCGGCTGGCGAATTCTTCAACGACGAGTTCAAGCGTCTGACGAAGGCCGGTAGCGCGGTTTATATCCAGGCGACCTACAATCCCATCCTCGACGAGGATGGCAAGGTCATGAAGGTTGTGAAGTTCGCCACCGACGTCACTGGCCGGGTGCGTGCGCTGCAGGAAGTCGGCGCCGGTCTCGAGCGGCTTTCCGACTGCAACATCCGCATGACGATCGACAAGCCGTTTGTCTCCGAATTCGAACATCTTCGCCACGACTTCAACCAATCGCTTGCGAAGTTTCAGGAGACGCTGGAGCAGGTACTGGCGCAGACGGCGATGCTTTCAACGAAAAGCGGCGAGATGACCGACAGCGCGGGTGCCATTGCCCACCGCTCCGAGCAGCAGGCTGCCGCTCTGGAACAGACATCAGCGGCGCTGGAGCAGATTACCGTTACGGTGCGGCAGTCGACCGGACGTACGGCCGAAGCCCGCAAGCTGGTGCATGAGGCACGCGCTGCCGCATCGCAATCGGTCGAAGTCGTCACCTCAACTGTGGCGGCCATGGACCGGATCGAGACCGCGTCGAGGGAGATTTCCAACATCATCGGGGTGATCGACGAAATTGCGTTCCAGACGAACCTCCTTGCCTTGAACGCTGGCGTGGAAGCAGCCCGCGCCGGTGAGGCCGGGAAGGGATTCGCGGTTGTCGCTCAAGAGGTGCGGGAGCTTGCCCAGCGTTCCGCGAAGGCGGCCAAGGAGATTTCCGGCCTGATCGCCAATTCAAGCAGGGAAGTGAAGGAAGGGGTTCGGCTTGTCGGCGAAACCGGCGACGCGCTGCGTCATATCGAAGGGTTCGTGCAATCGATCGATGGCAATGTGGAAGCCATCGCGCTCGCCGCTACCGAACAGTCCACCAGCCTGAGCGAAATCAACGCCGCGGTGAATTCGCTCGACCAGATGACCCAGCAAAATGCGGGGATGGTGAGCAGCATGAGCGCAACGGCCGAGGCGCTTGCCGCGGGCGCGGGGGAGTTGGAGCAGCTTGTGAAGCGCTTCAAACTCAACCGCCGCAAATGGATCCGCGAGCCGGATTCGGATGCTGCAAAGCGCGGGCCGGAACTGCGCGGTTACGGAAAGAACACAATCTACCTGCCGGCCTCGGTAGAGGGTATTGCGACGCCCGGGAACATCAACGCTGCGGCTTGATCTCCGGCTCCAGTTTCGAAATTGAAGCGAGGATCCCTGTTTCAGCAGGGCTGCAATCGAACTTTCGGCAATCTCCTCTTTGCGGAGGAGATGTCGCGAAGGCGACCTTGCCGGTGCTGCGCGATGTTGAGGATCAAGCCGCCTTCTTCGCGCCGATGAAGGCGATGGCGGCAAGAATAACGCTGGCGATCACATTCCATCCGGCCATCGACAGGCCGAGAACGCGCAGTGCAGCTTCCGTGCAGGACGGACCTTTGATGGTGCTGAGTTCGCTCAGGAGATTGCCGGCGTTCTGCGTCATGCTGTTGGCTGTCGTCGAGCAAGTGGTCGGGCCTTCCCAGAAGTGCCATTCGACACCGGCGTGATAGACGCCAATGCCGCCGCCGACAATCATCATGAGGCCGGCAATGATCAAAAGGCCGCGGGTGATCCACGAGGGCAGGCCTGCAATGGCGGTCAGCGCGGCGATGATGGCGACAGGGATACCGTAGTAATAAGGCTGACGCTGATCGAGGCAGAGGGCGCAGGGGATGTAGCCGCCAATATGCTGGAAGCCGAGCGCAGAGCCGACAACGACGATCATGCCGATCGTCAACAACACGCTATAGCCGAGGCCGGCGCGGGAGGAGGTCGAGGTCGTGGACATGTATGGGGGCTCCTTGGTCAGCTTGCCAGGGCAAAATGGAAGACTGCATAGAGGGCGATGAGAGTGGCGGCCGCCGCCATGGCAATCTGGCCCAGGCGCTTCTCGATAAAGTGGCGGATGGATTCGCCGTAGCGGCGCAGCAGGAAGGCCAGAAGGAAGAAACGCGCGCCACGGGCGACGATGGCCGAGATGATGAACAGGCCGAGATCGATATGGGCGACGCCGGACAGGATCGTCACCACCTTGATTGGCGGCAGATGCGCCAGGCCTGAAGTGACCAGCAGCAGCAGAACCCATTCATAGGTGACGCCGGCGCTCATCTGGTTGAAAGCGTCGAGCTTGCCGTAGAATTCAAGGATCGGTTTAGCAATGGTTTCGAAGGCGTAGTAGCCAAGCGCCCAGCCGGCAATGCCGCCGAGCACGGAGGCGACCGTCGCCGTCAACGCGTAGCGCCAGGCGCGTTCGGGCTTGGCCAGCGACATTGGCAGAAAAAGCACGTCGGCCGGAACGAGGAAGACCGAGCTTTCGACGAAGGCGATAACGGCGAGCCAGACCTCGGCCGATTTGCGGCCGGCAAGCGACATGGTCCAGTCGTAAAGTCTTCGAAGCATGAGGCCCCCTATTGCTGCGTTGCAAACCTTTAGGGGGCAGGAATATGGCTGTAAATGGTCGCTGGGTGACGGAAGCCGCACAAAATCAAAATTTTTCGTGATGGTGTGGGAATTCCCGACAGCGGAGGCGACGCTGATCGAGATGATAATTGCAATGATTACAAAGGGATTCTTCTGTGTTTCATTCAACCTATGCGCTCAGATTGATTCGTGGTCACAATTCAAAAATTTCGCGCGCGGAAATTGATCACAAGTGTACAGAAGGTGGGGAGAATGGGACGTTCAAAGGCAGGCATTTTTTGGGGAAGCGATAAAGGTGTCGTGGCTCGATTTCGGGGAGCAGAGCCAACGTATGCGCATCAATCCAGGCCATCGTTATCGCGACGAAATGGGTGGCTTGCCTTGCCTGTGACAGCGCTCGTTTCTGCCTTTGCTTTTGCCGCGCCTGTAAAAGCTGCGGAGAAGCCGGAGGAGTGTGCCGCCATGCAAGATGGAGGCGAGCGGTTGATCTGCTATGACGCAATTTTTCGAGTTCAGACAAGCGTTGAACCGCCCAGGACACAAAGTAGTTCAAAGTGGACGGTGGAAACCGAGAAATCAAAGATCGACGACTCGAAGAGCGTATTTTTGCTTCTTGAATCAGATGACGATGTTCCCAGCAGATACGGCCGTGCGCCGAGCAAAGCCTCCCTCGTTGTCCGATGCATGGAGGGGAAAACCGCAATCACGTTCCAGTTTGCCGATCATTTCATGGCTGAAAGCGGCGGTTATGGCGATGTGACCTTTCGAGTTGATGACAAAAAAGCTTTCACGAAAGGCCTTCGTGAATCGACGGATCACGGCGCTTTAGGTCTTTTCAGCGGTCCAACGAGTATTTCTTTGATCAAAGCACTGTTTGGAGGAAATCGCCTGATTGTTCGGGCAATGCCGTTCAACGAGAGCGCGCTGACGGTCAGTTATTCCATTGCGAACTTGGAAAGTGAGATCAAGCCTCTAAGAGAGGCCTGCAAATGGTAGGTGATATTCTCATCTCTCGGCCGTGCGGAATTTGTTTCATTCCGATTGCCAAAGCCAATTATATTCATAATTGACCATATAATTCAATTGGTCATGGGTATTGTGGTGCCCCATGCCGGAGTCGAACCAGCACTTCTTTCGAAACTCGATTTTGAGTCGAGCGCGTCTACCAATTCCGCCAATGGGGCAACGGATCATGACGAGGCGGCTGTCTAGCATGCGATCGGCTCGGCGCGCAAGCGGGGTGCGACAGATATTGCGAGTGTTTCCGCAGGGTTGCTGTTTGCCCATGTCGCGCTGGATGCGCCATGGGCTTTTGTCTTCCGAACTCTAGTGAGCCATTGCCGGGCCGCCCTTGGCGACGGAGCCGGGCTTTTGCAGCGTGATCGCCAGGATGGCGGCCAGCAGGCAGAAGGCGCCGGCGACGAAGAAGGCGGGTAGGTAGGTGTTCAGCTCCGTGCGGGTGAGGCCGGCGCCATAGGCGGCGGTGGCGGCACCGAGCTGGTGGCCGGCAAAGACCCAGCCGAAAACGAGGCCGGCCTTTTCACGGCCGAAGCGGTCAGCGGCGATCTTGACGGTCGGCGGCACGGTGGCGATCCAGTCAAGGCCATAGAAGACGGCGAAGATTGACAGGCCGTAAAAGGTGAAATTGCTGAAGGGCAGATAGACCAGCGACAGGCCGCGCAGCCCGTAATACCAGAACAGCAGCCAGCGATTGTCGAAGCGGTCGGAGAGCCAGCCGGAGCCGATCGTGCCGAAGAAATCGAAGATGCCCATGACGGCGAGCACGCTGGCGGCGGCCACCGGCACGATGCCGAAATCGCCGCAAAGGGTGACGAAATGCGTCTGGATCAGGCCGTTGGTCGACAGGCCGCAGATGAAGAACGTTGCAAACAGGATCCAGAAAGTCGACGTCGTGGAGACTTCCCGCAGGACGGCGATCGGCGAGGCGAGCGCAGCCTTCAGGTTCTTGGTCGCAGCCGGCGGCGGGGTGATGTGGATCTCGCCGACCAGCGGCAGATTGACGTCGGAAGGTCTGTCGCGCATCAGAAGCAGTACGACGAAGGCGGCAACGACGATCATGCCGCAGACGAAGATCACGGTCGAGCGCCAGCCGTAGCGCGTCGTCAACTCCGCCATCAGCGGCAGGAAGACGAGCTGCCCCGTGGCCGAGCTTGCCGACAGCATGCCGATGACGAGACCACGGTGCTTGGTGAACCAGCGCGTCGAAACGGTTGCCGCCAGCACCATGGCGGTGAGGCCTGTCCCGAAGCCGACGATGATCCCCCAGCACAGAAGCAGCTGCCAGACTTGCGTCATGAACAGCGAGCCGACGAAGCCGACGCCGATCGTGCCAAGCGCGAAGACGATGACCTTGCGCACGCCGAAATGGTTCATGAATGCGGCGGCGAATGGACCCATCAGACCGAACAGGATGAGGCGGACCGCGAGCGCGGACGAGATGGACGAGGTACTCCAGCCGAACTCGTCCTCCAGCGGCTTGATGAGCACGCCGGGTGCACCCATGGCGCCGGCCGTGACGAGCATGGTGAGGAAGGTGGCGCCGACGACGACCCATCCGTAATGGATGTTGCGCCGGGCGAGCGTCGAGGCAATAGCGGTGGAGACCATGAGCTGCGTTCCGATAGAGTTGCGTGGCTTGACGTCGGGATCGGGTGGGCGGTGAAGGCGTTCGATTGCGAAAGGCCCGGGGGGAACCGTATTCGCTTATAGCGCCGTGCCGCTCTCCTGGCTTGAACGTTTGTGTAAAGGCATTTACATGATAGCGATCATATTTGTTTTGTATTGATGATGTTCGTCATGTAAATTGTCAATACAGATTTATTGATGCTCTGATGGAGTTTTTTGATGAGAGTGAGCCGGGAAAAATTCGCCGAGAATCGCGAGAAGATCCTTGCAGTGGCAGGCGAACTCTTCCGCGAGAAGGGTTTCGACGGCATCGGCGTCGCCGACATCATGAAGGCCGCGGGTCTGACACATGGCGGCTTTTATGGTCATTTCGATTCGAAGGATGAGCTTGCCTGCGAGGCGAGCAAGGCGCTGGTGGCACGCTCGCTGGAGCGCTGGAAGCAGGTGGCGGCCAGCTCGCCCGAGCAGCCGCTGGAAGCGCTGCTTGCTCATTATCTCTCCCATCGCAATGTCGTCGAGCATGCGACGGGCTGCGTGTTTGCGGCGCTGACACAGGAGGTCAGCCGGCACGGACCGGAGATGCAGTCCACTTTTACCGGCGGGCTCATCGGATTGGTGGAAGTGCTCGAAGACATCGTTCCCGGTGAAACGGCCGAGGAACGCCGCCGCAAGGCCTTTGCCAGCCTTTCGGCCATGGTCGGCGCCGTCATCCTGGCGCGGGCGATGGACAGTTCCGAGCTGTCGCAGGAGTTTCTGGCCGCTACCCGGCAGGAGCTGACCCCTCCGTCGGACACAGGCGAGTCAAACAAAAACGAGGCTTAGGCCAAAGACTGCCAGAGCGGCCAGGCGTTTTGCCGGGCCGCTCCGCGTGCACGAATTCAATCGCGAAAAGCGAGCAGCCCGTTCGCCTCGACGATCTCCTTGAACTTGCCGTCGGGTACTGCTTCGAGGAGCTTGCCGCGAAGCGCCGCCTCGAAATCGGCTGCCTTGTCGCCAAGCGCCTGCGGCGAGGTTGACGACATCGAGAAGACACGGCCGACAATATCCTCGATATCCCTTGTATATTCCGAGACGATGCCGACGCGCTCGAGATTGCGGAAAGGGGAGGCCAGCAGCATGGCCTCGTGCGGCGCCCATGCCTTGCTCTTGCGCAGCAGCCGGTCGGCATTGCGTTCGGGCGAGTAGGTTTCCGCCAGCGGCTCGACGATCCCGCGCCAATCCGGCTCGGCTAGAACACTTTTGTCATGAAACAGCACGACGGCGCCGCCCGGCTCGATCAGCCTGTCGAGCGCTTCAAGCGTTGCCGGCCTGTCCATCCAGTGGAAGGAGCGACCCATGACGCAGAGGTGCAGCTTGCCGATATCCGGGCCGAGATCGTAGGATGAGCCCTGACGGATCGTGACGTCGACACCGGCCTTCTTCGCACCGGCTTCGACTTCGGCGAGCATTTCCGGTTCCGGGTCCATGGCGGTAACGGCTGCGCCCCGCAGCCGGGCAAAGGCGATCCCGAGCTGACCCGGACCACAGCCGAGGTCGAGCACATGATCGCCGCGCTTGAGGCCGCTTCGTTCGGCGACGCGATCGATCAATCTGTCCGGATAGGGAATGCGATAGCGCAGGTAATAGGCCGCGGTCGATTGAAAACGACGCGCTTCGAAGGGGACTGTGATCATCGGATATCATCCTCGGGGGGTAAGGAACCTCGATCAGTTAAGCCTCAACTGTGACCTGCTCGTGAAGTCACTTTTGCGCGATTTGCCGCGGGCTCAATCGACTTCGGAGGTTTGGATTGCCCCTCACCCTAGCCCTCTCCCCGCTTGCGGGGAGAGGGGACCACGGAGCAAAACGACCGTGTTTACCGTGTGGGCAGGACGCAGATTTAGCGGGAAAAGCCTCTCTCTGCGTGCATGCGCAGGGTGAGGGGCCATGCGCGGCGATGCGTCATCATTGCCCTTGCCGGGCCGCCTTCAAAGCCTCACTTGAATCCGGCTACCCCATGCGGGACATAGGGCGATTCCAGCGCCTCGATTTCATCAGGCGTCAGTTTCACTTCCAGCGACGCGACGGCATCCGCGATGTGGCCGGGCTTGGAGGCGCCGACGATCGGTGCGGTGACGGCGCTCTTCTGCAGAACCCAGGCGGTTGCGACCCGTGCGCGCGGAATGCCACGTGCCTTGGCGACAGCGCCGACGGCATCGACGATCTTGCGGTCTGCTTCCAGCGCCTGGGTGTAAAGCGTCTTGCCGAACTCGTCGGACTGCGTGCGAGCCGTTGCCTCATCCCAGTCACGGGTCAGGCGGCCGCGCGCGAGCGGGCTCCACGGTATGACGGCGATTTTCTGATCTTCGCAGAAGGGCAGCATTTCGCGCTCTTCTTCGCGGTAAAGCAGGTTCAGGTGGTCCTGCATGCTGACGAACTCCGTCCAGCCGTTGAGGCGGGAGGTGTAGATCGCCTTGGCGAATTGCCAGGCGTACATGGAGGAAGCGCCGATGTAGCGGGCCTTGCCGGCCTTGACGACATCATGCAGTGCTTCGAGCGTTTCCTCGATCGGTGTCGTATAGTCCCAGCGATGGATCTGATAGAGGTCGACATAATCGGTGCCGAGGCGGCGCAGGCTGTTGTCGATTTCATCGAAGATTGCCTTGCGCGACAGGCCGGCGCCGTTCGGGCCGGGGCGCATGCGGTTGAAGACCTTGGTGGCGAGCACGATATCCTCGCGCCGCGCGAAATCCTTGATGGCGCGGCCGACGATTTCTTCCGAAGAGCCGTCGGAATAGGTATTGGCCGTATCGAGGAAGTTGATGCCGGCTTCGATTGCCTGGCGCAGCAGCGGACGACTGTCCTCCTCTTTCAGCGACCAGGCATGCGTGCCCTTGTTGGGATCGCCGTAGGTCATGCAGCCAAGGCAGATTCGCGAGACCTCAAGGCCGGTCCTGCCAAATTTTACGTATTCCATCGATATTCTCCGTCCATTCGATCATTCGGTACAAGGAGGCCCATCGCCGGAAGAGCGATGGGAATGGTGCGTCGCGAAACGCAGATCGGCGGCTGACGCATTAGTTCGTGAAGAGTTTCGAAGTATTCTTCAATAAATAAGGCGATTCGCGCACGGGGGAAGACGGCAATTTCAAATGTTTCCTTGAACCCTGAAGGCGACAGGTGTTAGCTGCGCTGCACCATTTTTGGAATTCCGCATGAGATTGCCCCCGCAAGATACTTATGAAGCGCTCTATCGTGACTTTCGCTGGGAGATTCCGGCGAAATTCAACATAGGACATGCTGTCTGCGATGCCTGGGCGGAGCACGAACCCGATCGGGTCTGCCTCCAGCATTTCAATCCGGACGGCAATCACTTTTCCATGACCTACGGGGAGTTGCGAGACCGTTCCGCGTCTTTCGCCAACGCACTCTTGGCGCTTGGTGTGCGGCGCGGCGACCGCGTGGCGCTGTTGCTGCCGCAGAGCTTCGAGACCGTCGTCGCGCATGTGGCGATCTACAAGATGGGGGCGATCGCTTTACCGTTGGCGCTGCTGTTCGGCGCGGAGGCGCTGGAATACCGGCTGCAGGCGTCCGGGGCGTCGGCTATCGTCACCAACCGCTTCGGCCTGGAGCGGCTACGCCCAATCAGGGACCGACTGCCTGAAATGACTGAAGTCATCAGCATCGACGGCGCAGAAGACGGTGTCGCCGGCTTTGCCGATCTGGTGGCGGCATACCCGCCTCTTTTCGAGGTGGCGGATACGGGCCCTGATGATCCGGCGTTGATGATTTTTACCTCCGGCACGACTGGGCCACCCAAGGGCGCGCTGCATGGCCATCGCGTATTGCCGGGGCATATTCCAGGCATGCAGTTCGCCCATGAAGGCTTTCCCAAGGCGGGAGACCGGCTATGGACGCCATCGGACTGGGCCTGGGCCGGCGGCCTTCTGAATGCGCTTCTGCCGAGCCTGATGCTTGGCGTTCCCGTCGTTTCCTCGCCGGCGCAGAAATTCGATCCGCATATGGCCTTCCGCATCATGGCTGAGATGGAGGTGCGCAATGCCTTCATTCCGCCAACGGCGCTGCGGCTGTTGAAGGCTGTCGACAATCCGCAGGCCCGCTACGACCTCAAACTCCGCACCATCGGTTCGGCAGGCGAGGCGCTGGGCCGCGAGACCTTCGAATGGGCGCGCTCGGCGCTCGGTGTCAGCGTCAACGAGTTTTTCGGCCAGACGGAGTGCAATTTCGTGCTCGCCTCCAGCGAGGCCTTCGGCGTCAGCCGGGGTGGGGCGACGGGGAAGGCGGCGCCCGGCCATCGCGTCGCGATCGTCGATGCCGATGGCGTCGAGGTTCCTATCGGGGAGAGCGGGCAGATCGCTATCAAACGGCCC
The DNA here is from genome assembly GCF_044756305.1 of Rhizobium sp. NPDC092011. Lineage (NCBI taxonomy): Bacteria > Pseudomonadati > Pseudomonadota > Alphaproteobacteria > Hyphomicrobiales > Rhizobiaceae > Rhizobium > Rhizobium sp. NPDC092011. The sequence continues at coordinate 29,509 of NZ_JBIVSO010000004.1, read as the reverse complement.
GATCCGGTGATGTTCCTCGGCTATTGGCAGAACGATGCAGCGACGGAGGCGAAATTCGCCAATGATTGGCTGCTGACCGGCGATATCGGGCGGCAGGATGCGGATGGCTATATTTCCTTCGTCGGCCGCGACGACGACGTCATCACCTCATCGGGTTATCGCATAGGCCCCAGCGAAATCGAAGACTGCCTCGGCGGCCATCCGGCGGTGCAGCTTGCCGCGGCGGTGGGCAAGCCGGATGCGGTGCGAACAGAGATCGTCAAGGCCTATGTCGTTCTCGTGCCTGGCCGTGAGCCGAGTGAAGCATTGGCCGCCGAAATCCGCGACTGGGTGAAAACGCGGCTCTCGATGCACGAGTATCCACGCGAGATCGAATTCGTCGATGCACTGCCGCTGACGACCTCGGGCAAGGTCATCCGTCGCCTGCTGCGCGAGCGGGCGACCGAAGAAACCCTGCACGCCGAAAGCTAGTGCGGTCCTCGCAGGTTCCGATCAACGCACAAGGCATTCCATCCCGTCGTTTTCCTGCGTATCCCGCACTGAGAAACGTTGGACACGGCTACTGGAAATATTCTAGCGCTTCGTCAGCGACAGGATCTTTTCGCGCAGCAGCTTCGCCATGTTGCGGGTGCTGCGGTACATGTGCAGCTGCGTGGTGATCTGTCTGATATCGCGGTCGCCGTTCGGCGTCAGGCCGATGATCAGCGTGCCCATGTCCTCACGCTCGTGCCAGAAGCGGCTCATGATCGGATGATCCGCGATGGCGCAGGAATCGGAACGCACGACGTTGGCGTCGTCGAGGTGCCATTCCGTCAATTCTCCCATCAGGAGCTTGCCCGGCGAATAGCGGGCATAGGCCTCGTCATAGGCCGTCTTCCAGGTGTAAGCCTCACCGCCCATGATCAGCACGATCATCGAGGCTATGGCCTTGCCGTTCAGATCGATCGTGTGAATACGAACGGCGTCGATGGCCGCGAGATTGGAGATGGCTTCGCGGGCGAAGGCGGCGTGGTGGCGATCCGTGACCAAGGCAGTGCGTTTCTTGCCTTTCCAGCCGCTTGCCTCCAGCGCCAGGAACTCCTCCATGCGCAGGTGAACGTCGCGCGGTTGACGCGCGACATTGTAGGAGACGTCGCCCTGCTTTTCCAACAGGCGCCACTGGCGGCGCATTTCACGCAGATGAGCATTGGAGATCGTGCGTTTGAGATAGGCGATCGCATCCTCGTTGCTGTGAAGCATGGGGCGCTGGAAGGGGTTTGCTACGGCAATGGGCAGATTGCGGCCGATGGCGACGACCTTGGCCATCTGGGCGAAGTGGCCGTTCAGACGAATGTCGGGTAGCACGAGCGCGGCCGGCAAATGCAGCTCCTGCCGCGCCAGCCCTTCGAAGAGGTTGTCGAGCGTCTCTCCGGCGTCCTCGGCGTCGACCAAAGGCGTGCCCAGGGGGCCGAAGGAGTTGGACCAGACGCGAATGATCGAAGGGCCGATTGCAAAGCCGGGCTTGTCGACCGTGAAGGGCATCAGCAGGCGGATACGGCTACGGGCGCTGCTATTGTCGCGCATCAGGGCAAGGCGGACCTGCCGATCCTCAAGGCGTGGCATGGCGGGCGCCAGAAAGCGGCCGGAGAAGAAGACGTTCGGTTCCATCGCACGGTTGGACAGAAAATCCAGCTCGTCCTGCAGCTCGTAGCCGAGTTTGCCGGGATAGAGGCAAAGCTCGCGGCCGGATCGGCCGACTTCGACGCGTGCTTCTGCCTTCGGCGTGTCGAAGTGCAGCGCCGCAAGCGTATGCGTCAGAGCGTTGACCTGGCTGTCGGTCGTTTCGGTATAAGGAGGGCGCGTCATGATTCAGGTGGCCCCGTGTGTTGTCGGTGGCACCGCTGGGCGGCGAATAAGGGCGAAGAGTGTGATGCCGAGCGTTTTGCGCACGGCAATGTGCAGGAGCAGGGCTTCGAGCACCATGGCTCCGGCCCCGGCCATGGCCGCGCCTTCGATGCCGAAACGCGGGATGAGGACGATGTTCAGGCCGATATTGGCGGCGAGCGCTGCGGTGTAGAGATAGACGCAGATCATCTGCTTGTCCGCCATGGTCAGCAATACCTCGGCCGGACCGACCAATGCCTTGGCCAGAATGCCGCCGAGAAGGATGGCCATGACGATCTGCCCGTCCGTGAAGGCGGCGCCGAAAAGCGACAGCAGCAGCTGGCCTGCTGCCAAGACCGCGAGGCCGACGGCGAGGGCCGGAAAGAAGGTCCAGCGGGTTGCGTCGGTGGCGAAGGCGGCAAGTTTTGCCTGGTCTTTCTCGGCGAGGATGCTGGCGAAGCGCGGGCCAATGGCAGCCTTGACCGCGAAATAGACGAAATGCACCAGGGCCATGGTCTTGGCGGCGGCGAAATAGACGGCGACCTCACCCGGATCGAGGAAGATCCCGACGACGATGACATCGGAATTGGTGAAGAGGTAGCCGACGCCTTCGACCAGAAATATCGGGAAGGCCACGGTCAGCCAGGCCTTGAACTCGACCGTCCTTGCGCCGTTCGGATAGTGACCGCGCAAGCGGAACGTGACGGCGAGGTATTGAAGCAGGACGCTGGTAAAGGCGCCAGCGAGCGCCGCCATCATGGCTGTCACCGCATCACGCGGCGCGCCGGCAAGGACGGCCGCGATCATGAACAGCAGGATCAGCGACGGGCGGATCAGGAAGGTCGGGCTCAATGCCATGATCGGCCAATGCTTGGCGCGCGCCGTGCCGTCGAGAACGTCACCGAGCGCGATCATCGGCACGGCAATGAGACCAAGCAGGATCGGCATGAGATAATAGTGTTCGATCGTGTCGCGCAGGACATAGACCACTGCCGCTCCGAGCAAGGCCAGCGTGCCGGATAGAGCGACGACGAAAAGGCGTGCCGTGGTGTTCAGGCCGCGCAAAGCGGCAAGATTGCCGCTCGCGTCGTATTGCGGCAGGAATCGGATGATGGCGGTTGGGAAGCCGAGACAGGCGAGGTTGCCGAACAGGATCATCAGCACCCATACGAAGACGAAGACGCCGTATTCGAACCGGCCCATCAGGCGGGCGAGGATGATCTGCGACAGAAAAGCGAGGGCCGCGCCGGCGATGCGGATGGTGAAGGCGATCAGCGCCATGCGCTGCGAAACGGCCTTCTCGTCGCGGCTTGTGAGGACAATGGCAAGTTTACGCAGATATGGCGAGGCCACAGCCCGCAATGCGGACGGCAGCATTTTCTCCGCTGTTTGAAAGACCGCCATGATCAACACGCAATACTTTAAATATGATCCGAACCTCGCGATAGTCTTGGCAGAGGAGGGTTAAGAATAGGTTCTTTCGATCTTTCGAAAGCAACATGGCGAAGGGCGGTCCACAAAAACGAAAAATGCCGCCCGAAAGGCGGCATCTCTTTGATTCTTCGAAAGGAATGAAGCCTCAGACGACTTCGGTGCTTTCGAAAGCGCCATGGCAATGCTTGTATTTCTTGCCGGAACCGCAGGGGCAGGCTTCGTTGCGGCCGACGCGACCCCAGGTTGCCGGATTGCGCGGGTCGCGATTTTCCGGCGGCACGAAGTTTTCGCTTGCAAGGCCGAGAGGAGCGAATTCGTCTTCGCCCGTCGTCGCGTCAATATGGCGGCCCTGCATCGGCGGTGTTTCCGGCTCGGACGGCTGATGCACGAGCTCGACGCGCGAAAGCTGGGCGGTGACGGCCTGGCGCAGATTGTTCAACAGGGACTGGAACAGCTCGAAAGCTTCCGCCTTGTATTCCTGCAACGGGTCGCGCTGCGCATAGCCGCGGAAGCCGATGACCGAACGCAGATGGTCGAGATTGACGATATGCTCGCGCCAGAGATTATCAAGCGTTTGCAGGACGATGGAGCGCTCGACATAGGTCATGATCTCGGGGCCGAAGCGCTCTGCCTTTTCGGTTGCGGCCTTTTCGGCGGCTTCCGTCAGGCGGGCACGAATGTCGTCTTCGGCGATGCCTTCTTCCTTGACCCAGTCGTGCACGGGCATGTCGAGGTCGAAGAAATTGGCAACGCCGGCCTTCAGGCCGTCGGCATCCCATTGTTCGGCATAGGCGCGTTCGGGAATGTGCTTGGAAACCAGATCCTCGATGACATCGTGGCGCATGTCGCCGACGGTTTCGGTAAGATCGGTCGCATCCATCAATTCGACGCGCTGTTCGAAGATGACCTTGCGCTGGTCGTTCAGCACGTCGTCGTACTTGAGGACGTTCTTGCGGATATCGAAGTTGCGGGCTTCGACCTTCTTCTGAGCGCGTTCCAGAGCCTTGTTGATCCAGGGATGGACGATGGCTTCGCCTTCCTTGAGACCTAACTTCTGCAGCATCCCGTCCATGCGGTCGGAGCCGAAGATGCGCATCAGGTCGTCCTGGAGCGACAGGTAGAACTTCGAGCGGCCGGGGTCGCCCTGACGACCGGAGCGGCCGCGGAGCTGGTTGTCGATACGGCGGCTTTCGTGGCGTTCGCTGGCGATGACGTAGAGACCACCGGCGGCAAGCGACTTCTGCTTGAGCTCCTTGATCTCCTCGACAATCCTGGCGATCGCGGCATCACGCTCCGGACCGGGCTCGACATCGTGCAGGTCGCGTTCGACCCGCATTTCTAGGTTGCCGCCGAGCTGGATGTCGGTGCCGCGGCCGGCCATGTTGGTGGCGATCGTCACAGTGCCGGGGACACCGGCCTGGGCGACGATATAGGCTTCCTGTTCGTGGTAGCGGGCGTTCAGAACCTGGAAATCGTTGAAGCCCTGCTTGCGCATGAGCTCGGCAAGAAGTTCGGATTTTTCGATCGACGTCGTACCGACGAGTACCGGCTGGCCGCGCTTATGCGCATCCAGGATCTCGGCAATGATCGCCTTGTATTTCTCTTCATGCGTACGATAGACCTCGTCGTCCTCGTCGATACGCTTGATCGGCAGGTTGGTCGGCACTTCGACGACGTCGAGGCCGTAGATGTTGCCGAATTCTTCCGCTTCCGTCGACGCCGTGCCGGTCATGCCGGCGAGCTTGTCGTACATGCGGAAGTAGTTCTGGAAGGTGATCTGCGCCAGCGTCTGGTTTTCCGGCTGGATCTGCACCCGCTCCTTGGCTTCCAGCGCCTGGTGCTGGCCGTCCGAGTAGCGGCGACCTGGCATCATGCGGCCGGTGAATTCATCGATGATGACGACTTCGCCGTTGCGGACGATGTAATCCTTGTCGCGCTGGAAGAGCTTGTGAGCCTTGAGCGCATTGTTGATGTGATGGACAATCGCGACGTTCTCGACGTCGTAGAGCGATTCACCCTTCAGCAGGCCGGCCTCGCCGAGCATGTTTTCCAGCTTTTCCGTGCCTTCTTCGGAGAAGTTGGCCGAGCGCTGCTTTTCGTCGATCTCGTAGTCTTCCTTCGCAAGGCGCGGAATGAAGGCGTCGATCGTGGTGTAGAGATCGGAGCGGTCGTCGAGCGGGCCTGAAATGATCAGCGGCGTACGCGCTTCGTCGATCAGGATCGAGTCCACTTCGTCGACGATGGCGAAGCTATGGCCGCGCTGAACCATCTGTCCGCGATCATATTTCATATTGTCGCGCAGATAATCGAAGCCGAGCTCGTTGTTGGTGCCGTAGGTGATGTCGCAGGCATAGGCGTCGCGCCGCTCTTCGTCCGACAGGCCATGGATGATGACGCCCGTCGTCAGCCCGAGGAAGCTGTAGAGGCGGCCCATGGTGGCGCTGTCGCGCTGTGCCAGGTAGTCATTGACCGTGACGACGTGAACGCCCTTGCCGGCAAGCGCGTTCAGATAGACCGGCAGCGTACCGACGAGCGTCTTGCCTTCGCCGGTCTTCATTTCCGCGATCGCGTTGGAATGAAGGATCATGCCGCCGATGAGCTGTACGTCAAAAGGTCGCATGCCGAGAACGCGGCGAGATGCCTCGCGCGCTACCGCAAAGGCGGGCACGAGGAGATCGTCGAGCGTCTTGCCATCGGCCAACTGCTGGCGGAACTCAACCGTCTTGGCGGCCAACGCTTCATCGGACAGCGCACGCATCTGCTGTTCGAGTGCATTGATGGCATCGACATTCGGCTGGAACGACTTGACGCGACGGTCGTTGGACGAGCCGAACAACTTGCGGGCAATTCCACCTAGGCTGACCATGTGAATGGTCCTTTCTGAGATTTCATCCGGCCGTTCGTTGCTTTATCCACTCCCAAAAAAACGGGAGTATAGCACAAAACGGCCGGAAACTGTTCTGGACGCGAGGTTGCGTGACAGATAAGAGGGGGGTCGATTGATGTCAACGGGATTTGGCCGATACACAAAGGCCACATTCTCCTGCTGAAGGCTTTTTCACGCCGGATTCCCATCTGTCGAGCCGGTCGAGACCACCGAAGGGTTATTTTATGTTGAAGTACAACAAACTTGCTGCGGTTGCTTTCGCAACAATCATTACCTTCCAGGCGCCGGTTTTCGCGGCTGACGCCAAGGATCCCGTTGTCGCCAAGGTCGGCGATGTCGAAATCCATCAATCCGAACTCGATCTGGCGATCGCCAATCTCGATCCACAGCTCGGCCAGCTTCCAGACGACCAGAAGAAGGTCGCAGCACTTTCCGCTTCGATCGACGTGAAGCTGCTGTCGCAGAAGGCGGCCGCCGAAAAGCTCGACCAGACGCCGGACTTCCAGGCTCACATGGCCTACCTGCGTGATCGCGAGCTGCACAATGCCTATTTCAAGGCGCATGTTGCCGACGCCATCAAGGATGACGAAGTCAAGGCCCGCTACGACAAGGAAGTCGCAGCCCTGCCGAAGCAGGAAGAAGTTCACGCCCGCCATATCCTCGTAAAGACTGAGGACGAAGCCAAGGCGATCATCAAGGAACTCGATGCCGGCAAGGATTTTGCTGCGCTTGCCAAGGAAAAGTCCACCGACCCGAACAAGGCTGACGGCGGCGATCTCGGCTATTTCGGCCATGGCCGCATGGTCAAGGAATTCGAAGAGGCTGCTTTCGCACTTCCAGTCGGCACGTACACCAAGACCCCGGTCAAGACCGACTTCGGCTGGCACGTGATCAAGGTCGAGGACAAGCGCAACGCTCCTCCTCCTCCGTTCGATCAGGTCAAGGATCAGGTTCGTCAGCTCGTCATGCGCGACAAGTATCTTGAGCTGCTGAACAAGGCCAAGCAGGACGCCAAGGTTTCCATCAGCGACCCGGCACTCAGCAAGGCATACGAAGATGCGCAGAAGCAGCAGGATGCGGCCCCGGCGGATGACGCCATCGCGCCTGACGCCCAGCCGCAGCAGTAAGCAATTGTAAGCAGGATCCTTAGGGCCCGGATTTTCCGGGCCTTTCACTGGAGCCGGATGATCTTAGGTCGCATCGAGCTAAAATCCGAATCCGCTCCAGAATCTAAGAAGCAGAGCATGATGTAGTCCGAAAACCGCCTACACTTTTCGGCATCCTGCTCTTTTCAGGTGGCTCTCATGTCCGGTTCCGTTTCTCCGCTCGCTCCCAAAACCTTCGTTTCCATGCCCGCGCTTCGCGGTGTACGCATGACCACGGCATCTGCCGGCATCAAGTACAAAAACCGGACGGACGTCCTGCTGATGGTTTTCGACAAGCCTGCAGCCGTCGCCGGCGTGTTCACACGTTCGAAGTGTCCTTCGGCTCCGGTGGATTTCTGCCGGGCGAACCTCGCTCATGGCAGCGCGCGTGCCGTTGTCGTCAATTCCGGCAATGCCAATGCTTTTACCGGCCTGAAGGGGCGCCAGGCGACAGAGCTGACCGCAAAGTCTGCCGCTGCGGCCGTCGGCTGCGGTGAAAACGAAGTTTACCTCGCCTCGACAGGCGTCATTGGCGAGCCTCTGGACGCGACCAAGTTCGCCGGCGTGCTCGACACGATGGCCAAGGATGCCGTCAACGATTTCTGGTTCGAAGCCGCCAAGGCGATCATGACCACGGACACTTATCCGAAGGTCGCGACGCGCAGCGCCGAGATCGGCGGTGTCAAGGTCACCATCAACGGCATCGCCAAGGGTGCCGGCATGATCGCGCCCGACATGGCAACGATGCTATCGTTCGTGGTCACGGATGCCGATATTTCCTCTGCCGCTCTTCAGTCGCTGCTGTCCGATGGTGTTGGTCCGAGCTTCAACTCCATGACCGTTGATAGCGATACTTCGACCTCCGACACGCTGATGCTGTTCGCGACCGGTGCTGCCGCTGCCGACGGCCAGACGCATATCGATCGCGCCGACGATCCGCAGCTTGCCGGTTTCCGCGCAGCACTCAACGATCTCCTCAAGGATCTCGCCATTCAGGTCGTTCGCGACGGTGAAGGCGCGACCAAGATGCTCGAAATCACAGTGACGGGCGCCGAGAACGATGCCGCTGCCAAGCGCATCGCGCTCTCGATCGCCAATTCGCCGCTGGTCAAGACGGCGGCTGCCGGCGAAGACGCCAACTGGGGTCGCATCGTCATGGCGGTCGGCAAGGCCGGCGAGATGGCGGATCGCGACAAGCTGGCCATCTGGTTTGGCGACGTCCGCGTTGCCGTCAACGGCGAACGCGATGCTTCCTATTCCGAGGAAGCGGCCTCGAATGTCATGAAGCAGCAGGATATCCCCGTGAAGGTCGATCTTGGCCTCGGAAACGGTCGTGCAACGGTCTGGACCTGCGACCTCACCAAGGAATATGTTGCCATCAATGGCGACTACCGGAGCTGATACCTAGCCGATGCATGCGCAGTCCACGATAAACAAGTTGCCCCTGGTGCGCAGGCTCGAAGCTGTCGGCTTCCGGGCCTGGCCGGCCTCGTCGGTGCAGTATGACGGTAGCTGGCAGGTGCGGTTGACGGCGGGTCACCCCTCGAAGCGGCTCAATTCCGTCGTGCCGCTCGACCCCTCCGACCATCGTGACCTCGAGATCCGGTTGCGCAAGGCGCAGCGCAAGTTCGAAGCCTATGGCAGGCCGATGGTGGTGCGCGAAACGCCGCTAGCCTCGCAGCAGCTGATCGACCTTTTGCGGGAGCGCCGTTGGACGCGCTTCGACGAAACGCTTGTCATGACCGCCGACCTTGTCGATCTCGAGCTGCCCGATATGCTGGACCATCTGCCCAGCCATGATGTCGGCCGCTTCGTGGACGCCAGCCTCATTGTCGACGAGGCCGATCCCGCCCTGAAGCCGGCCCTGGCGGAGGTAGTGAGCGGCATCAAGCCGCCGTCGGGGCTTTTCGTGATCGAGAATGACGACGCAGGTCCTGTGGCGACGACGCTTTGCGTGCAGGACAATGATCTTGCCGGCATACTTTCGGTTTCCGTTTCGGCGCAGCATCGACGCAAGGGGCTGGGCGCCGAGATCCTGACGTCGGCATTGCGCTGGGCGCGCATGCGCAGCGCCAAGACAGCATGGCTTCAGGTCAGCGTCGACAATGCGCCTGCCATCGCGCTCTATGCCCGCTTCGGATTCCGCGAGGCTTATCGTTACTGCTATTGGCGTTCCCCGGAGGAAGCATGAGCGAGACTGACCGCAAGATCGTTCTCGTCGCTGCTTGTGCGCTCATCGATACGGATGGTCGTATTCTTCTGGCGCAGCGCCCCGAGGGCAAGTCGCTTGCCGGCCTCTGGGAGTTTCCCGGCGGCAAGGTCGAAGCCGGCGAAACTCCGGAAGAGACGCTGGTGCGCGAACTTCAGGAAGAGATCGGCGTCCAGACGAAGATCGCATGTCTCGCGCCGCTGACCTTTGCCAGCCACACCTATGAAACCTTCCATTTGCTGATGCCGCTCTACATCTGCCGGCGATACGAAGGAATTCCGCACGGCCGGGAAGGGCAGGCGCTTAAATGGGTGCGGCCGCAAGCGCTGCGCGACTATCCGATGCCGCCGGCCGATGAGCCGCTGATCCCGTTCCTGCAGGATTTGCTTTAAGGTCAGATATCCTTAAAGCGGAAGGCTGATTTCTCAAGCTGATCGACACTGTTGACCGTCGGGTTTCTGCCCGACGAATCTGCCTTTGGCGCTCTGTGCAGTAGCTCTGTCAACATTTCCGACTGCCTGACAGAGTGGTGGCGAATTGCCTCAAGATGCTCCAGCATCAATCCGAAAGCAAAGATCGTGGCGCCGCAAAATGCGTATGTCAGCACGGCAATTAGCCCAGCCACAAAGCCGCCTATGCCTCCGACGACAAGCATCGAGATGGCCATGACGAGGGCGAGAGCTATAATGAGCCCGCCGACGACTTTAAACAGGACGACCATAGACTAGCTCCCCACAACTTATGATAACGGCATTTGCTTTATACGTGGCACCGGAGCAAGTAGACGTCAATCTCAATTTATTGGGGTAAAGCGTAGGACATAGCGCCTAATGTGTGTATCGGCCGAAGCGATCTGGTGTGTAATGACGGGCGCGACCCTTTAGGAATTTGTGCAGCGCACATTCGGTGCGGCGACGGGCAACGCATCACAAATATGGTTAACGAAAATTAGCCATTTGAAATCAGCCGCATAAGCCGAATCAGGTGCTGTCCCGGAATTTTACGTCTCATTAATTTGCATGTGGATATTAAGGGATCGTTTATGACCTTCTGGCATTCAATGCTCTCAATCAAGCGGGTTGTTGGGTGCGTTAAAGAAGGCTTGACACAATGGACGACGATTTCTGGAAAGCTGTTCAGGAAAAAGAGCAGTCCTATTCCACGTCGCGCAAGACGGGCGCGTTGAATATCGCTCTGCTGTTCGGTACGGCGGCGGTAGCGCTTTCGCTTATCCTGACGCCGATGCTCTCCGACAGATCCAAGTCTCGCGTGCTTGCAAGCGCGCCGGATCTCGATAATATTACGACGGGTTCAATTCCACAAACCGAAAACGGCAAGCGTTATACGATCCGCCGCAGCGTGCTGCAGCATGAGCCAGGTTCGGTCTGCATCGTTCAGGGATACGGCGCCGACAGCAGCTGCCAATAGTGCATGCCATAGCCTGCCAGATGCCATGACAGCATCGGATTCACGAGATGTTGATGTCCAATGCTGGGGCTGGGAGCTTTGAGGGTATGCGTGCCGTACGGCGTTTTTTCAGTGACAGGACCGGTGCGACGGTCATCGAATATGGACTGATCGCGGCCCTGATGTCGGCTGCGATCATCAGCGGCGTCGGCGCGTTCAGCAACAGTCTGTCGAACACGTTCAGCCTGCTGTCCAACACGGTTCAGGGCTCGTCCGTAAATCAGAATTGACGCGCGGCGCTGTAGACTCGGATCACGAACTTTGAGGTTTGTGCGGAGCGTTTTGGGTTCCCGGCTTCCGTGTAATGGGCTTCATTGCTTCAGCTTGTGCTCTTCGACCTTGAGCGCATCGGCGAGCCTTGCCTTGGCTGAGCCGGGCCGCAGCGGCTTCTGCTGGCTTTCGTGTGGTGTCCATCCGGATACATAGATAATCGTGAAGGTCGCCCTGATCCGGCCATCGGCATCCGAATAGCGTTCGGCATAAAGTTCGGCCGCGCGCAGGAAGAAGGCGCGCGTCAGCGGCGTACGGCTGCGTTCGGCAAGCGGATTGGTCATCCCCATGGCACGCAGGTCGCGCATCAAGGCAAACAGATTGTCGTAGCGCACCATGTAGGTCTCGGCGTCTATGACAGGCAGGGTAAAACCGGCCCGCTGCAGCAGGCCGCCGACATCGCGGACATCGGCAAAGGGGATCACGCGCGGGCTGGCGCCGCCGGTCAACTCGATTTCAGCAGCCAACAGCACCTCGCGCAGTTCCTGCAAAGTTCCCAGGCCGGGGATGGCCGCCAGGAAGAGGCCATCTGCCTTGAGCGCGCGGCGGACCTGGATGAAGACGCCGGGAGTATCGTTGGTGACGTGCAGGCTGAGCGGGGAGAGGACGAGATTGACGGAGTCCGCCTCCAGCGGCAACTCTTCAAGAGGAGCCTCGATGACGCTCTCGCCGGTCGCTGCAAAACCAGGCTCGTTTTCGATCCTGCTGAGATGGCCGATCTTGCCGGTCGCAAACGCCAGGCGCGCTGCGATGCCGGTTGCGCCGTGAAGCTCGACAGCCTCGTCGAAATGGCGTTCCGTCACCGCCAGCCGCTCTGCCAGTTCGCCGGCGGCGATATCGAGCAGGAAAGCGGCCTTTGGATCGCCCTGTCTCAATGCCCGGCGCTTACGGGCCGCTAGCAGTGCTTGGTCGAAGACGATTTCCATGGCGTTTTCCTGCAATAGTTTATTTCGATGGGGCCTGGCGGGCCACGCGTTTTCCTTCGCAAAGCCTGCGGGAAAAAGCTACAGTATCGGCCCGAAAATCGGAATCGATTTTCGGAAAGCCTGATGCGTAGATTCAAAGAGGTAGAGCGTCTTTGTGCTTCCGGAAGGAAGCACGACGCTCTACTGTCAATCCAACGGGCGCAATGGGCATATGGGGATGTTGGGGCGCGAAATCACGTTGTCTATGCTGACCGCCGGCCTGAAAAGACCATGGGTGGCGCTCGCCGATCTGGTCTATCCGCCCGCCTGTCCCGGCTGCGGCGTCTCGGTCGGCGCGCATCGTGGCCTCTGCCCTGCCTGCTGGTCCCGCATCCGCTTCATCGAGCGGCCCTATTGCGAAATTCTGGGCAGCCCCTTTTCCCACGATCTGGGCGCCGGCATCCTCAGCGCCGAAGCGCTCGCCGATCCGCCTGTTTTCGACAGGCTGCGTTCTGCTGCCCTCCATGACGGTATCGTGCGCGATCTCGTGCTCAGCCTGAAATACCGCGACCGCACCGATCTCGCGCCGATGATGGCCGGATGGATGCTCCGCGCCAGCGACGGCACCGTGGCCGCCTGCGACGCAATCATTCCCGTGCCTTTGCATCGGGCGCGACTGTTTTCGCGCAAGTACAATCAGGCTGCAGAACTGGCTCGTCATGTTGCCCATCTTTCGGGAAAACCGCTTCTTGCTGCGACGCTGCTGCGAGTCAAACGCACAAGCCAACAGGTGGGTCTCGGCGCCAAGGCGCGGCAGGACAATGTGCGCGGGGCATTCGCCGTTTCCGACTATCGGGCGGCCGACATCTTCGGCCGGCGCATCGTGCTGGTGGATGATGTCTATACCACCGGCGCCACGGTGGCCGCGGCAACGCGGGCCTTGAAGAAAGCAGGTGCTGCCGATGTCACGGTTTTGACCTTTGCAAGGGTCGTCGGCCATCTTATATGACAGCAAAGCTTAGTTATTCCGGAGTGGATCATGGCATCTGTCGTTATTTATACGCGTGAGTTCTGCGGCTATTGCGCTCGTGCGAAATCCCTGCTCGAATCCAAGGGTGTCGATTACGTCGAGTACAATGCGACCCATGCGCCCGAGAAGCGGCAGGAGATGATCGCCAAGGCGAACGGCGCATCGACCTTTCCGCAGATCTTCATCAATGACGAGCACGTCGGTGGTTGCGACGATATCCATGCACTCGACCGGGCCGGCAAGCTCGATCCGATGCTGGCCGCCTGAGCCGCATTTGCTAAAGCGTGTCGCGATGCCTCAGGCTTGTTACGCGCGCTTTAGATCTTTGTTCTTGCGCATGTCGTTGTCGCAAAACCGATCAACACTTTTGCGCGACATGCTTTAGGGAGACGACGATGAGTTTCAAAGCCGCCGCCATTCAGATGTGTTCCGGTGTCGATCCGGTGAAAAATGCTGCCGACATGGCGCGTTTGGTGCGTGACGCCGCTTCGCAGGGGGCTGTCTACGTGCAGACACCGGAGATGACCGGCGCGGTGCAGAAAGATCGTCCGGGCCTGCGCGCCGTCTTGCGCGACGAAGCCGGCGACATCATCGTCAAGACTGCTGCCGAGCTTGCGAAGGAGCTTGGCATATATCTTCATATCGGCTCGACCGCCATTGCGCTCGATGACGGCAAGATCGCCAATCGCGGATTCCTCTTCGGTCCCGATGGCAAGCTCATCAACCGGTACGACAAGATCCACATGTTCGATGTCGATCTCGACAATGGCGAGAGCTGGCGCGAAAGCGCCGTCTACCGACCTGGGTCTGAGGCACGCATCACATCGCTGCCCTTTGCCGAACTGGGCTTTTCCATTTGCTACGACGTGCGCTTTCCACAGCTCTTCCGCGCCCAGGCCGTTGCCGGCGCCGAGGTAATGACCGTTCCAGCCGCCTTCACCAGGCAGACGGGCGAGGCGCATTGGGAGATCCTTCTGCGCGCCCGCGCCATCGAAAACGGCATGTTCGTCATCGCCGCTGCGCAGGCCGGCAAGCATGAAGACGGTCGTGAGACCTTCGGCCACTCGATGATCGTCGATCCCTGGGGCAAGGTGTTGGCGTCGGCAGGCGGCACGGGCGAGGCTGTGGTTGTGGCCGAAATCGATGTTGCTGCCGTGAAGGCAGCCCATGATAAGATCCCGAACCTGAAGAATGCGCGCGAATTTTCGTTGGAGAAGATCGCGACGCCGGCGTCTGGAGGCGTCGCCGCTTGATCCGTTATTCGCTTAGCTGTGACAATGCCCACGAGTTCGAGGGCTGGTTTTCGGAAAGTGCCGATTTCGACCGGCAGGTCGCAAGCGGCTTTTTGACGTGCCCCGTCTGCAATTCGGCTGCGATTTCCAAGCTGCTGATGGCGCCTTCCGTTTCGACGGCGCGCAAGAAGGATGAGATGCAGACGCTCGCCATGGATGCCGCCCGCAAGGAAGCGATGGTCAAGCTCAAGGAAGCGGTCGACACCATCAAGGCCAATTCCGAAGATGTCGGTGCGAAATTCCCCGAGGAAGCCCGCAAGATCCACTATGGCGAGGCGGATGCCCGCGGGATCATCGGCAAGGCAACGCCGGACGAAGCGCAGGCTCTTGTCGATGAAGGCATCGAGATCGCAGCCATTCCCGTGCTCCCCGACGATATCAACTGATGGTGTCGGCCATCGGCAAGCATCTCGCCATGTATAATTTCGGGCTGCATGTCGCGGCCTATGAGAGCCCTGCCGTGGAAGGGTTCCGCCTGCGGGAAGCAGCGAATTTCGAGGCTGCCGCCAGGGCGCATGGTTTTATTGGCCGCTCCGGCTATTCCGGCGAGCCGGGCGTTGCCTGTTGGGGTGAACAGGTCTTTCCTCGTTTTATCGAGGGCAGCGGTTTTGCCACGGCCCCGTCGTCGCTATCGCTCTGGGCAGATATCGAATCGCTGATGGCGTTTTCCTACAGCGGCGTGCATGCCGACGCGCTCAAACATGCCCGACACTGGAACGTCAGGCAAAATTGGCCGCCATTGGTGCTTTGGTGGGTGGATGAAGGCGTCCTTCCGCATTGGAAGGATGGCGCCGAAAGGCTGGAATATCTCCACGATCACGGAGCGACTGCCGCCGCCTTCACGTTCAAGCAGCCTTATGGGCCTGACGGCAATTCAGTCAACGTCGATCGAGGCCGGCTCAAGGACATTGCAGCGCTCAATGCCGAAGGCCAGAGCGATTTGCTGACGCATGTGCTGGCCTTGAAGGTCTAGGCAAGCCTTCTCCGCTGACCGCGCGCCTTCAGCTGTATTTTGCCCGTTTCGCCAGCATCATGTAATTGACGTCCATATCCTTCGACAGGTTCCACCGATCCTGTAGCGGTGAATAGAACACGCCGGTGCGGGCGATGATTTCGAGCCCATCGGCCGACAGAGGTTTCTCGATCTCTTCGGGGCGCACGAGCTTCTCATACTGGTGCGTGCCGCGCGGCAGCCAGCGAAGCACGTTTTCGGCGGCGAAGATGGCAAGTGCTGCGGCCTTCATCGTGCGGTTGATGGTTGCGACGAACATCAGCCCGCCGGGGCGCACCATCTTGGCGCAGGTCGTGAGGAAGAATTCCACATCGGCAACGTGCTCGACCACTTCCATATTCAGGACGATATCGAAGGTTTCTCCGGCTTCGGCCAACTGCTCGGCCGTCACCGCCCGATAATCGACAGGAACCCCGGAGGCTTTCGCATGTGTCGAGGCAATGCCGATATTCTTTTCGGAGGGGTCGGCGCCAATGACTTCGGCGGCCATGCGCGCCATCGGTTCCGAGAGCAATCCGCCACCGCAGCCGATATCGAGCACGCGCAGCCCCTCGAGCGGCCGGCTGCTCTTCGGGTTGCGGTCGAAATTCTCGCAAGCGCGGTCGCGTATATAGGCCAGGCGAACCGGATTGAATTTATGCAGCGGCTTGAACTTGCCCGTCGGGCTCCACCATTCGGCGGCCATGGCGGAGAAGCGATCCACTTCGCTCTGGTCGATCGTGCTTTTCGCCGTTTCGCTCATGGCTCGCTCCTTGGTCGGCATCGTGCAATCCGCTCGCATGATTGCGAGGCATAGTTTCTGTCATTCGTGAAGTCGGACGATCGGAGGCCGATGTCAAGGGTGCAAGCTCTTGCCACGGTGTCGCGCATCATCTTCCATATCCGCGCGGTCGGACGAAGGTTGACAAGCAAGCGTTGCGTGGCCGATCAATCGCCTGGGCCGTTAACCGGGCTTTCAGATTAGGGATCGATCCGATTCCTCGACCAATGGAGGAGTTCTTCATGAAACCATTCCGTCTCGCGACCGCGATAGCCATAGCTTGTCTTGCGGTCGGTCATGCAGATGCCGGGGATGGCAAAGGCTTTCGTTTGACGGTCGACGGTGTCGAAGTGGGTATCAATCCTGGCGATACGCTGGATGTTACCACGAAAGACGGTCGCAAGATTTCCGTGGAGTTGCAGCGCAGCGAAACCGTGACTTTCTCCGGCAGCAAATTCTCCTTCGATCACGACGGCAAGTTTTCTGTCGCCAGGACTGATCTCGGCAGCGGCGTGCAGCAATATGCCCTGATGACGCCGATCGGCACCGGCATCATCGTGCAGGAATATAAGAAGCTCAATCCCGCCGGCCTCACGGATTTCGTGCTGCAGCAGATGGTGCAGGAAAGCGTCAGCGCTGGCGCCAAGATCAAGAAAGAGGCCACGCAGCGCACGCTTTCAGACGGCCGGGCGCTGAAAGGCGTCAAGGCTGAAACCACCACGGAAAACGATGTGATGGAATATGAAGTGGTCGCGGCAGGTAAGCCGAGCGGCGGCGTCTTGGTCGTGACCATCGTCAACAAGGAAAATATACCGACGGAAGGCGGCATTTTCGATAAGTTATGGTCGAGCTTAAAAGTTGAGTTTTAGGTGAAGGTTTATAGGCAGCCGGCTGCGCCAAGCTATTGCGCCCGCCTGCCAAACTCGTTAAGAGACGGCCCCATTGAGATCAAGCTTTTCCGGCTATCGAGCCGGCAAGGCGGTTTTGCATGCCGGGCTTATCGCATTTCGGCCGCCCGGCGCTGGGTACTGGTAGAGGCACATGGCACGCATCGTGATGAAATTCGGCGGAACCTCCGTCGCGGATCTGGACCGTATCAAGAATGTTGCACGCCATGTGAAACGTGAAGTCGACGCCGGCCATGAGGTCGCGGTCGTCGTTTCCGCCATGTCGGGCAAAACCAATGAGCTGGTCGGCTGGGTTCAGAACATCTCGAAGGTCGCAGGCGCCAATCATTCGATCTACGACGCGCGCGAATATGATGCCGTCGTTGCGTCGGGCGAGCAGGTGACATCGGGCCTGCTGGCGATCGCGCTGCAGGCCATGGGCGTCAATGCCCGCTCCTGGCAGGGCTGGCAGATCCCGATCCGCACGGACAACGCCCACGGCGCCGCCCGGATCCTGGAAATCGACGGCGCCGAGATGGTTCGCCGCATGGGAGAAGGCCAGGTGGCTGTTGTCGCCGGCTTCCAGGGACTTGGCCCGGACAATCGTATCTCGACGCTCGGCCGCGGCGGTTCCGATACCTCGGCAGTTGCGATCGCCGCTGCCGTCAAGGCCGACCGCTGCGATATCTATACCGACGTTGATGGCGTCTATACGACCGATCCGCGCATCGAGCCGAAGGCTCGCCGCCTGAAGAAGATCGCCTTCGAGGAAATGCTCGAAATGGCGTCTCTCGGCGCCAAGGTGCTGCAGGTGCGCTCGGTCGAGCTGGCCATGGTCTTTAAGGTTCGCACTTTCGTGCGCTCCTCTTTCGAGGATCCCGATGCTCCGGGCATGGGCGATCTGCTGAACCCGCCCGGAACGCTGATTTGTGACGAGGATGAAATCGTGGAACAGGAAGTAGTCACCGGCATTGCCTATGCCAAGGATGAGGCCCAGATCTCGTTGCGCCGTCTTGCCGACAGGCCGGGCGTTTCCGCCGCCATCTTCGGGCCGCTGGCCGAGAGCCACATCAATGTCGACATGATCGTCCAGAATATTTCCGAGGACGGCTCCAAGACCGACATGACCTTTACGGTTCCATCGGGTGATGCCGAAAAGGCACTGCGCGTTCTTGGCGAGAACAAGGAAAAGATCGGCTACGATGTCGTCCAGAGCGAATCAGGTCTGGTAAAAGTTTCGGTTATCGGCGTCGGCATGCGCTCGCACGCAGGTGTCGCCGCGACCGCTTTCCGGGCACTTGCCGAAAAAGGCATCAACATCAAGGCTATTACGACGTCAGAAATCAAGATTTCCATCCTGATCGACGGTCCTTATGCAGAACTCGCAGTCAGGACTTTGCATTCCTGCTACGGTCTGGATAAGAGTTGATTGAGGGCTGCTTACAACGGACCGTGACGGAGGCGAGTTTCGGCCAGCCCTGACATGGGCAAGAGTGGCATGACATCTTGATTCGGGAGCTAGAGACGCAATGAGAGACCTATCCGGCGGTCCACGCGTTCTGCTCAAGCGGCTGCGCGAACTTATGGCGGAGCCGCTGGAGCCGCAGGAGCGCCTTGACCGGATCGTTCGACAGATTGCCGGCAACATGGTCGCCGAAGTGTGCTCCGTTTACGTGCTGCGCGCCGACGGTGTGCTCGAGCTCTATGCGACCGAGGGCCTCAACAAGGAAGCCGTCCACCTTTCGCAATTGAAGATGGGGCAGGGTCTCGTTGGCACCATCGCCGCGTCCGCCCAGCCGCTCAATCTCTCCGACGCGCAATCGCATCCAGCTTTCCGCTACCTGCCGGAAACCGGCGAAGAAATCTATCATTCCTTCCTCGGCGTGCCGATTCTGCGGACTGGCCGGTCGCTCGGCGTTCTCGTCGTGCAGAACAAGGCGAGCAGGACCTATCGCGAGGAAGAGCTGGAAGCGCTCGAAACGACGGCCATGGTCCTGGCCGAAATGATCGCCACCGGCGAGCTTAAAAAGATCACCAAGCCCGGCCTCGAACTCGATCTGACCCGTTCGGTCACCATCGACGGCGACAGCTATAATGAAGGCATCGGCCTCGGCTATGTCGTGCTGCATGAGCCGCGCATCGTCGTCACCAATCTGTTGAACGAGGATGCAGACAAGGAAATCGGCCGTCTGGCCGAAGCGCTCGGCTCGCTGCGCATCTCGATCGACGACATGCTCTCGCGCCGCGACGTGTCTATGGAAGGTGAACATCGCGAGGTGCTGGAAACCTACCGGATGTTCGCGCATGACCAGGGCTGGGTGCGCAAGCTGGAAGAGGCCGTGCGCAACGGTTTGACGGCGGAAGCAGCCGTCGAAAAGGTGCAGAGCGACACCAAGGCGCGGATGATGCGCCTGACCGATCCGTATCTGCGCGAGCGCATGCACGATTTCGAGGATCTGGCCAACCGCCTGCTCCGGCAGCTCATCGGCTATTCCGGCCGCACGAGCGCCGAAGGCTTCCCGAACGACGCGATCATTTTCGCGCGCGCCATGGGTGCCGCCGAACTACTCGATTATCCCCGCGCCAATATTCGCGGCCTCGTGCTGGAAGAAGGTGCTGTGACGAGTCACGTCGTCATCGTTGCCCGTGCCATGGGCATTCCGGTTATCGGTCAGGCGACAGGGATCGTCGCGCTGGCCGAAAACGGCGATCCGGTCATCATCGATGGCGATGGCGGCCATGTTCATCTTCGGCCGATGGCCGACCATCAGCGTTCCTACGAGGAAAAGGTGCGTTTCCGCGCCCGCCGGCAGGAGCAGTTCCGCGCTCTGCGTTCGGTCGAGCCGGTCACCAAGGACGGGCAGCGCATTTCGCTGCTGATGAATGCCGGCCTGCTGGTCGATTTGCCGCAGCTTGCGGAATCAGGCGCCGAGGGTATCGGCCTTTTCCGCACCGAACTGCAATTCATGATCGCTTCGACCATGCCGAAGGCCGAAGAGCAGGAAATATTCTACCGCAATGTGATCAAGCAGGCGGATGGGCGTGTTATCACCTTCCGAACGCTCGATATCGGCGGCGACAAGGTCGTGCCCTATTTCCGCGCCCATGAGGAAGAGAACCCAGCGCTCGGCTGGCGCGCCATTCGCCTTTCTCTCGATCGCCCGGGCCTGCTGCGTACGCAGTTGCGCGCCATGCTGAAGGCGGCGGCCGACACCGAGCTGAAGATGATGGTGCCGATGGTCACCGAGGTCTCCGAGATCAGGGCGGTGCGCGAGCTGCTGCAGAAGGAAGTCCAGCACCTCTCGCGTTTCGGCCATGGATTGCCGCGCAAGCTGCAGTTCGGCGCCATGCTGGAAGTGCCGGCGTTATTGTGGCAGCTGGACGAGTTGATGGCCGAGGTCGATTTCGTCTCGGTCGGTTCCAACGATTTGTTCCAGTTCTCGATGGCGGTGGATCGCGGCAATGCCCGCGTTTCGGATCGCTTCGATCCGCTGGACCGGCCGTTCCTGCGCATTCTCCGTGACATCGTGCGGGCCGGCGAACGCAACAAGACACCGGTGACGCTTTGCGGCGAACTCGCCGGCAAGACGATTTCCGCCATGGCCCTGCTTGGCATCGGTTTCCGCTCTGTTTCGATGTCGCCGGCCTCGATCGGTCCGGTGAAGGCGATGCTTCTGGGGCTCGATCTTCAGGCTCTGTCTGAAGTCATGGAGGAGGCGCTGAACGACAAGCGCCCGACGACCTCGATGCGTGATATCCTTGTTCGTTTTGCCGAGAGCCACAATATTCCGCTTTAGCGCGGGATCTCGTAAGGCACACAGCGGTTTCCGGACAAGATCATGCGCATCACATCACAGCAGAGATAATAAGAAGAATTGGAGTCCAGGGTGGCGAAGCTCCCCGTTGAAAAAATGCGTGAACTCGAGCGCCGCTTCGGCGAAATCGAAGCGCGCATGTCCGCCGGCCCAGCCGCGGACGTCTATGTGAAGCTTGCTTCCGAGTATTCGGAACTGCAGCCCGTGGTGGCCAAGATCCGCGACTACGAGCGCGCCATTGCGGAGGCTGCCGATCTCGACACCATGCTCGCCGACAAATCGGTCGATCGCGAGATGCGCGATCTTGCCGAGATGGAACTGCCTGAGGTGAAGGAGCGCATCGCAACGCTCGAACAGGAAATGCAGATCCTGCTGCTGCCGAAGGACGCGGCCGACGAGAAAAGCGCGATCCTGGAAATCCGAGCCGGTACGGGTGGCTCCGAAGCTGCCCTTTTCGGCGGCGATCTCTTTCGCATGTATGAGCGCTTTGCCGGCAGCAACGGCTGGAAGGTGGAAGTCCTTTCCTCGAGCGAGGGCGAAGCGGGCGGTTACAAGGAAATTATCGCGACGATCAGCGGCAAGGGCGTGTTTTCCCGGCTGAAGTTCGAGTCCGGCGTTCATCGTGTCCAGCGCGTGCCGGAGACCGAAGCGGGTGGGCGCATTCATACGTCGGCGGCAACTGTCGCCGTGTTGCCCGAGGCCGAGGAAATCGATATCGAGATCCGGCCGGAGGATATTCGTATCGACACGATGCGCTCTTCCGGCGCCGGCGGTCAGCACGTCAATACCACCGACTCGGCCGTGCGCATCACCCACATCCCCTCGGGGATCGTGGTGACGAGTTCGGAAAAGTCGCAGCATCAGAACCGCGCCAAGGCGATGCAGGTTCTGCGCTCGCGCCTGTTTGACATGGAGCGCCAGCGCGCCGACAGCGAGCGTTCCGCCGACCGCAAGAGCCAGGTCGGCTCGGGTGACCGCTCCGAGCGCATCCGCACCTATAATTTCCCGCAGGGTCGCGTTACCGATCATCGCATCAACCTGACGCTCTACAAGCTCGACCGGATGATGGAAGGCGAAATCGACGAAGTGGTCGACGCGCTTCTGGCTGACTATCAGGCAAGCCAGCTCGCCCAGCTCGGTGAACAGGCATGAGCAGCGGGCAGGGGTCGACCGTCGCGGGGCTCCTGCAAGAGGTGCGTGTCCGCTTTGCCGAGGCCGATCTCGACGATCCCGCCACCGAGGCCCGTATTCTTGTCGGTGGCCTGCTGCATCTCTCGTCCACCGAGCTTGTGACGCGCGGCGCCGATGCGGTATTGCTCGAGGATGTGGAGAAGGCTCGAGCGGCGATCGGTCGCCGCCTCAACCATGAGCCCGTCCATCGCATCCTTGGTGAGCGCGAATTCTACGGGTTGCCATTGCGGCTGTCGCCAGCAACCCTCGAACCGCGCCCCGACACGGAAATTCTCGTCGATACGATGCTGCCGCATATGCGGCGTCTTGAATCGCAAGTCGGCAATGTCCACCTATTGGATATGGGAACGGGAACCGGGGCCATTTGTCTGGCCCTGCTGCAGGAATGTCCGCAAGCAACCGGTGTCGGTTCCGATATCTCCAGTGAAGCGCTGGAAACTGCTCGCGGGAACGCTGAGCGAAATGGGCTGGCGGCGCGGTTTACCACCGTACATGGTAGCTGGTTTGAAGCCATCCACGAGCGATTTCATGTGATTGTCTCAAATCCGCCCTATATTGCGTCCAGTGTCATTTCCACTCTCGCTCCAGAAGTAAAGGATTTCGATCCCCCCGCGGCCCTTGACGGAGGCCTTGATGGGCTGGATGCATATAGGGCGATCGCAAAGGATGCGGCGCGGTTTCTACACCC
The DNA here is from genome assembly GCF_044756305.1 of Rhizobium sp. NPDC092011. Taxonomy (NCBI): domain Bacteria; kingdom Pseudomonadati; phylum Pseudomonadota; class Alphaproteobacteria; order Hyphomicrobiales; family Rhizobiaceae; genus Rhizobium; species Rhizobium sp. NPDC092011. The sequence goes on along the minus strand of NZ_JBIVSO010000004.1, from coordinate 6,654 downwards.
GAATGGTATGATTGGTGTTGAGATCGGTTACGATCAGCGTGAAACGGTGACTTCGGTATTTGAAGGAGCAGGATTTCTCCTTGTCGAAGCGGTTCGTGACTACGGCCGGAACGACCGGGTGCTTGTGTTTGAGTTTCATCATTAACGCGACATTTTGCTGCAGATTTGTGGAACCTCTGTTGTTATCGCGAAGAAAAGGCTTGGATTTCCTGAGGAAGCGATATAGGTTGCGCTCACGCGTTGGGCGGCTGGGAATAGGCGAGACGATTCGCCTGTCTTGGACAGCCTCGGGGATCCGCTCTTTGGTAAGAGTGTCAAAGGTTGAAGATAACCCAATGCGTGATCAGTTAATCTGACGTAGTCGAGCGGCAGACCGGCGCTTAAAGCGCAGTTTGCTTGCGGCACGCAGGCCTTGGTTTCGGAAGTGACCGAACCGCGGCGGCAGGTGTCGTGTATGAATTTTATCCCAACGAAGAGAATTCAGGTGAAGGATCTATGAGGCCAGGACAGCAGAATAAGCGCGGTCGGGGGCGTGGTAACAACAACGGCGGCGGCGGCGGAAATAACAACAACAATAATTTCAACCGCAAGGGCTCGAACCCGCTGACCAGAACCTACGACAGCTCCGGTCCCGATGTGAAGATCCGCGGAACCGCCCAGCATATCGCCGAGAAATACGCGGCTTTGGCTCGCGATGCTCAAAGCTCCGGCGATCGTGTCATGGCTGAAAACTACCTTCAGCATGCCGAACACTACAATCGCATCATTGCTAGCGCCCAGGCGCAGATGCAGGAGCGCTATCAGCGCGACGAACACCAGAATTACAATGAGCGTGATGGTGCAGACCGCGACATCGATGATATCGATGGCGGCGAGATGGACGATCAGCCGCAGATGGCACCACGTCCGCCGCGTCATCAGCCCGCTCCGGCCGTCGCCGCAGCTCCGGCTCCCGAGCCGGACGTGATCGATGGCACCGGCCCGCAGCCGGTGATCGAAGGCATCCCTGCCGAAGTGGCAATCGAGGAAGAAACGCCTGCCGCCGAACGCCAGCCGCGCCGCCGCAACGCCGGTAGCCGCCCGCGCCGCCAGCCGCGTCGCGCCGCCGCTGATGCGGAAGGCGAAGGCGAGGCAGCCTCTGGCGAAGCTCCGGCTTTGGCAGACGCGACTTCGGAGTAATCCTCTCTCTTTTTCCAGAGAGACGATCGAATATCGAGACGGGAGCGGCAGCGCTGAAATGCTGTCGCTCCCGTTTTTGTTTGACTTGTCTTTCTCATGCCGCCCAAGATGGTCGCATATTTGATCTGCCGGACTGGCGGACGTAGAGGTTTTTCGGCCTGATGTCGGTCCGGCTTGACTCGCAACTTTTGTTGGCTTTTTTCGCTTTTCACGCCCTTTAAACTTCTGAGCGACCCTCCCATATTCCGCTTAGCTGCTTTGCCGCAAATCCCAATGGCGACAAGGCCGGGCCTGCCTCTTGAGGGGGCTCAATCTCAATCATCGATCTGCGCCGTTCAGGGCAGGCCGATCCATGGAGGTCTAATATGAATATTGAAAAATACTCCGAGCGGGTACGCGGCTTTCTGCAATCCGCTCAAACCAATGCGCTTTCGCAAGGCAACCAGCAATTCACGCCCGAACACGTTCTGAAAGTACTCCTTGACGACGATCAGGGCATGGCATCTTCGCTGATCGAACGTGCCGGTGGCGACGCCAAGGCCGCTCGTCTCGCCAATGATGCTGCTCTTGCCAAACTGCCGAAGGTTTCGGGCGGCGATGGTCAGGTCTATCTGGCGCAGCCGCTTGCCAAGGTCTTTACCACGGCTGAAGACGCCGCGAAGAAGGCTGGCGACAGCTTCGTCACCGTCGAGCGTCTGCTGCAAGCTTTGGCGATCGAGCCGACGGCCTCGACTTCGGCTACGCTGAAGAAGGCCGGCGTTACGCCCGCTGCCCTCAATCAGGTCATCAACGAGATCCGCAAGGGCCGCACGGCAGACTCCGCCAATGCGGAGCAGGGCTTCGATTCCTTGAAGAAATATGCCCGCGACCTCACCGCCGAGGCGCGCGAGGGTAAGCTTGACCCTGTGATTGGTCGCGACGAGGAAATCCGCCGCACCGTTCAGGTCCTGTCGCGCCGCACCAAGAACAATCCGGTGTTGATCGGCGAGCCGGGCGTCGGCAAGACGGCGATCGTCGAAGGTCTGGCGCTGCGCATCGTCAACGGCGACGTTCCTGAATCGCTGAAGGACAAGAAGCTGATGGCGCTCGATATGGGCGCGCTTATTGCCGGTGCGAAATTCCGCGGCGAGTTCGAAGAGCGGCTGAAGGCCGTTCTCAACGAGGTCCAGTCGGAAAATGGCGAGATCATCCTGTTCATCGACGAGATGCACACGCTGGTCGGAGCCGGCAAGGCCGATGGCGCCATGGATGCGTCCAACCTCCTGAAGCCTGCGCTTGCTCGCGGCGAGCTGCATTGCGTTGGTGCGACCACGCTCGATGAATATCGCAAGCATGTCGAGAAAGATCCGGCTCTTGCCCGTCGCTTTCAACCCGTCATGGTTGAAGAGCCGACGGTCGAAGACACGATCTCGATCCTGCGCGGCCTGAAGGAAAAATACGAACAGCATCACAAGGTGCGCATCGCCGATGCCGCGCTGGTGGCTGCCGCAACCCTGTCGAACCGCTACATCACGGACCGCTTCCTGCCGGACAAGGCCATCGACCTCATGGATGAGGCCGCGGCGCGCCTGCGCATGCAGGTAGACTCCAAGCCGGAAGAGCTCGATGAACTCGATCGTCGCATCATCCAGCTGAAGATCGAACGCGAAGCGTTGAAGAAGGAAACGGACCAGGCCTCGGCCGACCGGTTGAAGCGGCTTGAAACGGATCTTGCCTCTCTGGAAGAGGAAGCCGATGCGCTGACTGCGCGCTGGCAGGCCGAAAAGCAGAAGCTCGGCCTTGCCGCCGATCTGAAGAAGCAGCTTGACGACGCCCGCAACGAGCTTGCCATTGCCCAGCGCAAGGGTGAATTCCAGCGTGCCGGCGAGCTCGCCTATGGGGTGATCCCCGATCTGGAAAAGGAACTTCACGCAGCGGAAGAGCAGGATAGCGCCCGCGATTCCATGGTGCAGGAAGTCGTCACCGCCGATAACATTGCCCAGGTGGTTTCCCGCTGGACCGGGATCCCGGTGGACAAGATGCTGGAAGGCGAGCGCGACAAGCTGCTCAGGATGGAAGACGAGCTGGCAAAATGGGTCGTCGGCCAGGGCGACGCCGTTCAGGCTGTTTCCCGTGCCGTTCGCCGTTCGCGTGCCGGCCTGCAGGATCCGAACCGGCCGATCGGCTCGTTCATCTTCCTCGGCCCGACCGGCGTCGGCAAGACGGAATTGACCAAGGCACTCGCCCGCTTCCTCTTCGACGACGACACCGCGATGGTGCGCATCGATATGTCCGAGTACATGGAGAAGCACTCCGTGGCCCGGCTGATCGGTGCCCCTCCCGGTTATGTCGGATATGAGGAAGGTGGTGCGCTGACCGAAGCCGTCCGCCGCAGGCCCTATCAGGTCGTGCTGTTCGACGAAATCGAAAAGGCGCATCCCGATGTCTTCAACATCCTGCTCCAGGTTCTGGATGACGGACGCTTGACAGACGGGCAGGGCCGCACGGTCGACTTCCGTAACACGATGATCATCATGACCTCCAATCTGGGTGCTGAATATCTGACCCAGTTGAAGGACGGCGATGACAGCGATCAGGTGCGCGAGCAGGTGATGGATGTGGTCCGGTCGCATTTCCGGCCGGAATTCCTGAACCGTGTCGATGAGATCATTCTGTTCCATCGCCTGAAGCGCGATGAGATGGGCGCGATCGTCGACATCCAGCTGGAACGGTTGCTGAAGCTGCTGTCGGAGCGCAAGATTACGCTCGATCTCGATGAGGACGCTCGCAACTGGCTCGCCAACAAGGGCTACGATCCCGTTTACGGTGCAAGACCGCTGAAGCGGGTGATCCAGAAATATGTCCAGGATCCGCTCGCTGAGCAGATCCTGTCCGGACAGGTTCCGGACGGATCTTTGGTCAAGGTCACAAGCGGTTCGGACAGATTGCTGTTCCACCCGCGCCGGGCCGCGAATGAGGCCGCATAAGATTACGGCATTTGGATAAATTCAGATGGCGACCCTCGGGTCGCCATTTTGCATTTGAAGGCATTGCTGGGAGAGCATTCCTTTGGAAAGGCCACGGGCGGTCGGCTCTACGACAGACCAATTGGACCGGATGCTATTTGCTCGCGACCTGTTTCGTCTTGTCGTCGCTGAGCAGCGTGTCGATGCGCTTGCGCTCTTCCTGGAATTTGGCGAGTGCTTCGCCGTCAAGCGACTTGCCGCCGGGAAGGCGGATGCGCAAGGGGTCGACCTTGGTGCCGTTGACGATCAGCTCATAGTGCAGGTGAGGGCCGGTCGCGAGGCCGGTCGAGCCGATGAAGCCGATCACCTGGCCCTGCACCACCTTCGCGCCGGGTGTCACGCCCTTGGCGATGGCGCTCTGGTGATTGTAGGAGGAGACGTAACCGTTTGCATGGCGGATCAGCGTCTGGTTGCCGAAACCGCCGGAATCCCAGCCTGCCTTCTCGACGATGCCGTTGCCGGCGGCGATGATCGGCGTGCCGCGGGGCGCTGCCCAGTCGACGCCGGTATGCATACGGGCAAAGCCGAGGATCGGATGACGCCGCATGCCGAAGCCGGATTTGAAAATGCCTGTTGGAACCGGGTTACGCAGCAGGAACTGGCGGATGCTCTTGCCGGCCTCGTCGAAATAATCGATCGAATGATCGGTCGGGTCTTCGAAGCGATAGAAGCGCGTGACCGTGTCGCCGAATTTGGCGTTGACATAGAGCAGTTCGGAATCGGCTGTCGCCTGTCCCTTGCTGTCCGCGACGGAGAAGAAAGCCTCCAGCGAATCCGTCGGTTTCAGCTGCGCCTGGAAATCGACGTTGCTGGCGAGCAACTTCACGACCTGCGCGACCATCTCCTTGCTCATGCCGTAGGAAAGCGCTGCGCGATAGATGCCGTCGTAAACGCTCGGCAGATCGCGGCCGGCCGTCAGGACCGGCGCGTCGTTGTCGAAAGCGGTGGCGATGGCGTCGAGCATGGGCGGCGCGCTGCCGGCGACGAAATCGCCACGGTCGTTCTGTGCGATGGTCAGCAGATGCTTGGTGCCGCGATAGATGCTGGCGCGAATGATCTTGGCCTGCTCGCCCTTTTGCAGGATGCCGATGCGAAGGACATCGCCTGACGATACGTCGGAAGAGCCGAAGACGGGCTGGATCTTGGCGCTGATGTCGTCCGCATCGGTCTTGAGGTAACCGGAATTGGTCAGAGCCGTGGCGATCGGCATGTTCTGCCTGACGGGAATGATGTCGTCGGCAAACTCTTCCGTTTGCGCCGTCACAGCCTGCGAAGCGGAGACGGACATGTTTTCCTCGACGACGCGAGCTGCCAGTCCGGCCGTCAGGTCGACGTCATCGTCATCATTGGCAAAGCGGCGCGGGTCAACATAATACAATGCCGAGAGCTGGGTGTTGCTGTCGGCGAGGATTGAGCCGTTGGAGCGGACATTTTCCTCAACCTCCTCGCGCGACATGGAGCCGGCAAGCTGGAAGGGAATGTCCTTGGTCGGAAAGCTTATGGTCTTCAGGCTGACTTCGGATTCCACATCCGATCCATAGATCGCCCCGGTGCGGTTGGCAGGCTGCGGGATATTCTCGTCTGCGGAAAAGATCGCCAGCGGGTCGAAGGGCGGGTAGTTCTCGCTGGCGACGCGATTGGTGGCGAGCGCGATCTTCACATGGGCGAAGGGCTGACGACGTACCACTTCCTTGTCGCCGTCGCGCACCACGGTCGATACTTCGAGGATGTTGCGGTCGGAAGGCTTCGAGGCGATCGCGGTGGAAATCAGGCGGCCACCGCGTGTGACCTGATTATCCGTGGTGTCGTGGCTGTCCGATGTCGCATAGGCTTCGGCCGGGATGGCCAATTGCTGTCGGCCGTCGAGCGCCGCAAACAGGGCAACGCCCATTAATATGCTTGACGTGACGCCGGTCAAGAAGGTGCCAGAGAGCCAACGCAAGGAAACCTCGCGCCGGTCCGGCGCGCGCCTGCCATCGGCCAGGATTGGCGGCTCGTTGCCGAGCGATCGGAGCATCATCTTGTCCGTTATCATGCCAATCGAGATCCGCTTCCTTCTATATGCGAGCCGTAGGCTGGGGGCGAAGATGTGCATATTTATGACAGGCGAGTCAAATCTGACCACCGGACTTTGGGTCTGCGAAGTGCCGTTTTGCATGGAAATGTCGTGATACTGGAGGCTTCTTCGGACGCCGCCGGCCGTGTTTTCAGGCGCGGTCTGCCGGTTGCGGCAGGTGTTTCGGGGACTTGAAAGCCATAAAGCAGGGGATATCGAGGCCTCTCGATGGGCCATTTCAGTCGATGCGAAAAGTCGTCATAATTGTTTCATAAAAATCAATCGGTTATCTCTTTTTTGAGTTTTTTCAAAATCGGGCTGTTGACTAGTTCGATGGGTAGGGTCTATAAGCCCGATCACTGACGAGGGCGGCGGCGCTGCTGGCGACGAAGTCCTTCGCTCTAGTGTTTCCTG
>NZ_JBIVSO010000003.1:0-631154 GCF_044756305.1 Rhizobium sp. NPDC092011 | reverse complement strand
TCTACGCCGGCTCCAACCATCCCCATGAAGCCCAGCAGCCCGTCGTCCTCGACGTCGCCAAGCTGAACAAGAAGAACGTAAGGAGCGCCTGATAATGGCTGATCTCTCTTCCCTGAAGGATCTCGGCACGGTATCGGAAGCAGCTGCTGCTCCGGTTCACGTCCGCAAGGTCGATTCGTTCGGCCGCTCCTATGCGACCGGCAAGCGCAAGGACGCTGTCGCCCGCGTATGGGTCAAGGCCGGCTCCGGCAAGATCATCGTCAACGGCAAGGACTACACGGCTTATTTCGCCCGTCCGGTTCTGCAGATGATCCTGCGTCAGCCGATCGTCGCTGCTGCCCGCGACGGCCAGTTCGACATCGTTGCAACTGTTGCCGGTGGCGGTCTCTCCGGCCAGGCCGGTGCTGTTCGCCACGGTCTGTCCAAGGCCCTCACCTACTTCGAACCGGGCCTGCGCTCGGTCCTGAAGAAGGGCGGCTTCCTGACCCGCGACAGCCGCGTCGTCGAACGCAAGAAGTACGGCCGTGCAAAGGCACGTCGTTCGTTCCAGTTCTCCAAGCGTTAATCGCTTGCCCGAGACGGGATTTGGAAAGGCCGGGGTTTCCCCGGCCTTTTTCTTTTGGCTATAGCGGCATGGTGTAGATCTGCCGGGCAAGACACGCCATTTTATGGCAGACTTGCATTGCAGATACCGAGGATTGCAATGGCCAAAATCATTCTGACATTCCTGTTGATACTCGCCAGCGTCTCGCCTGCCCTTTGCGACGACGCCAGGCAGCCGCCAGCTACCGACAAGGCAGCCGATATGCAGAGCATGAAGGACTTTCTTCAGGCGAACCCGGACTGTGTCGAATTTACCGACAACTGCTCCTACTGTCGCGTGACGAATGGACAGGCCGCATGTTCGACGCCGCAGATCGTCTGCGTGAAAAAACCGTATCAATGCAGCATTCGATCAGGCAAATAGTTGCCGACCCTTGGCTTGCGATTCCAAGCCAAATCCCGAATCTGACTACACCCGGAGGGATATGATGAGTACCAGCAATTCATCGCGTTTCGCAGCCACTCCCGAGCCGCCCTATTACATCGTCACCTTCGCTTCGATCCGCACAGAAGGCGACAATGGCTATGGCGCCATGGGAGATCGCATGGAAAAGCTCGCCCTCGAGCAGGACGGCTGTCTCGGGCTCGAAAGTGCAAGAGGCGCCGATGGTTTCGGCATCACCAACTCCTTCTGGCGGGACGAGCAAAGCATTCTTGCCTGGAAGAACGTGGTGTCGCACCTTGCCGCACAGAAACTTGGCCGCGAGCGCTGGTACGAGCAATATAAGGTTCGCATAGGACGGGTAGAACGGGCCTATGATTTCCAGGCGAGCAAAGGAGATACCCTTGCCGAGCACGTCGATTGATCACGCCTTCACTGCGAACAGTCTGACCTCGGCCGCCGGCGATCCAACCTTTGCCGGCGCACTCTCCTTCATGCGTCGCCGCTTCACCAAGTCGCTCGAAGGCGTCGATGCCGTCGTCTGGGGTATACCCTTCGATGCCGCCACATCCAACCGGCCGGGAACGCGCTTCGGGCCGCAGGCGATCCGGCGCGCCTCGGCTATCTTCGACAACGATCCGCAGTATCCCTTCAACCGCGACCTGTTCGCCGAGATGGCCGTCATAGATTATGGCGATTGCCTGCTCGATTACGGCAATCATCGGGACACGCCGGTGGCGATCGAGCGCCAGGCAACCGATATTCTCGACAGCGGCGCCTTCATGCTGACGCTCGGCGGCGATCATTTCGTCACCTGGCCCCTCCTGAAAGCGCATGCGGCAAAGCACGGGCCGCTGGCGCTTGTGCAATTCGATGCCCATCAGGATACATGGTTCGACGACGGCAAGCGCATCGACCACGGCTCCTTCGTCGCCCGCGCGGCGCGCGACGGCCTGATCGACCCGGACCGCTCTATTCAGATCGGCATCCGCACGCACGCGCCGGACGATTTCGGCATCCATGTTCTCTATGGCCATCAGGTCGAAGACATGAGTGCCGCCGACATCGCCTCGGCGATCATCTCGCATACCAAGGGCGCTCCGGCCTATCTCACTTTCGATATCGACTGCCTCGATCCGGCTTATGCGCCGGGCACGGGAACGCCGGTTGCCGGGGGACCGTCCAGCGCGAAGATCCTTTCGACCTTGCAGCGGCTGCATCAGCTCGATATCCGCGGCGCCGACGTGGTCGAAGTCTCGCCAGCCTACGACCATGCCGATATTACCGCCATTGCGGGGGCAACGGTGGCGATGTATATGCTCGGGCTTCATGCTGAAAGGCGTGCGGCCGGACGCTAAAGTCCGGCTGTTATCATATTGAATCAACTCCATGGCAAATTGAGTCTGGAAACACTCTTAACCTACTGAAAGAGCAGGAATAACATGGCACCGAAGATCTTCATCGATGGCGAACACGGAACCACGGGCTTGCAGATCCGCACGCGCATGGCCGACCGCCGCGACGTCGAGCTTCTGTCCATTCCTGAAGCCGAGCGCCGCAATGCTGCAATGCGCGAGGACATGCTGAACAGCGCCGATGTCGCCATTCTCTGCCTTCCCGACGAGGCGTCGAAGGAAGCGGTGAAAATGGTGGTGAGCAACAACAATGTCCGTATCATCGACACCTCGACGGCGTTCCGCATCCATCCCGACTGGGCCTATGGCTTTGCCGAAATGGACAGCAATCAGGGCCGGAAGATCAAGGATGCGCGTTTTGTCGCCAATCCGGGCTGCTACCCCACGGGCGCAATCGGCCTCATCCGTCCACTGCGCGCCGCAGGCATCCTACCGGCCGGCTATCCCGTGACGGTCAATGCCGTCTCCGGTTATACGGGCGGCGGCAAGCAGATGATTGCCCAGATGGAAGACGCGGATCATCCGGATGCGATCAGCGCACCGCATTTCCTCTATGGCCTGCCGCTGACCCACAAGCATGTCCCTGAGATGACGACGCATGGGCTGCTCGATCGCGCGCCGATCTTCTCGCCGTCCGTCGGCCGATTCCCGCAGGGCATGATCGTGCAGGTGCCGCTTCATCTCGATGACCTGGCGGAAGGCGCGACGCTGGAGAGCATCCATGCGGCGCTCACCAACCATTATGCCGGTCAGGATATCGTCGAGGTCGTCTCCCTTGATGAGAGCCGTGCGCTGTCGCGCATCAATGCCGTCGAGCTCGCCGGCAAGGACACGATGAAGCTCTTCGTCTTCGGTACGCCGGGCGCAGCTCAGGTCAATCTGGTCGCGCTGCTCGACAATCTGGGCAAGGGCGCCTCCGGTGCTGCCGTTCAGAACATGGATCTGATGCTGGGCGCCTGAGCCCGGCACACAAGCGAATAATCAGCAAGCCCGGTCGATCACCCTCTGAGGGTAGATTGGCCGGGCTTATTGCTGAGCTGATACCTTCGTCGATTCGGCACATTTTAGTGCCCGCAGCCACAATTCTGCCTTCCAGCTAAATTAGCAGACGCTACACGAAAAATTGATCTACCGTGATGCGGCGCGACCTATTGTCGGCCGGATTCACCGTTTATCGGCTTCACGGGCCGAGATGAATTGGACGTTAAACGCATCCCTTTTTCAATGAATATCCAAGAATGAGCCAGCGTAAAGGAATTGGTTACCATAATTCGGCATGCTTCCAGACAGTCGGCAATGTGGTGGTCAGACGCGAATTCCGCGTCGAGGCGCGTGTGCATCTGTGAGCCGGCATAGTGTCTGTGTAGTTTGGATAATGAGTATCATGGCGTTTGTCACCGAAGGCTTCGGTAACTTCAATTCGCGCTCCGGCTACGCCCCGCGCCTGAAAAAATCCTTCAACATCCGTCCCGGCACATTGGCCACCGGCGTCGCCGTGGTGGCCTTCGCCTGGGTGGCCGCGACGCTGGTGACCACCCAGTCGATGATGTTGTCCCTCCCCGGAGCGACGACGACAACCAACGACTTTCTGACCCCACGAGCGTCAGCCTTCATCGTGCCGCAGAACCCCATGGCACGCCCTGCCCGACTTTCCAGCCAGGTCGCATCCCTGAACGGACAAAACCGCTTCGCCAGTGCCCCCGCAAATGGGACGACCTATGCGACCGCAGGGAGCGATGTTCAGACCGGGACCGCCAGCAGAGACGCCATTCGTTCGCAACTGGCCAGCGCTTTGACGCAACAGGCGTCCCAGATCAAGTTGGAGCAAAGCGCGGCCGCCAGCATCAAGAGCGGCCGCATCGAAGTCGCCGCTGCCTCACCCGAAACGATCGACCGTCTGCGCAAGGTGATCGCCGTCAACTTCGCCACCGCTGTGCAGTCGCTGGCGCAAGTGAAATATGCCGCCGCCTCGATCCCGGCGGCGAGCCCGGCACAGAAGGCCGTTCAGCCGCTTGCGGTTGCTTCGGCAGCGCCCGCAGCCCTGCCGGCAATTGCGGAAGCGACGCCGCTACCGGCCAAGGATGCCGATATCGCGATGACGCAAGCGGTGCTGAGCGTCGTGCCGATGGCCCGCCCTGCCCGCGAGGAGGATATGCGGCGGCCTAACACTCCGGCCGCGGCCGCCGTCGCCAAGGCAACCGTCAAGGATACACCCACCCAGCCGCCGGCACGGCTTCTGGCCTATGCAGATCCGGACGACAGCTCCGTGCGCAAGGCCAAGCCCTTCATCAATCCCTTTGCTGCTATCAGCCCCGGCAGCGGTACGGCAATCTACGATATCGAAGCGAAGACGGTCTATCTTCCAAGCGGCGAACGCCTGGAGGCGCATTCCGGCCTCGGCCACATGCGTGACAATCCCCGCTATGTGGACCGCAAGAACACCGGCCCGACACCGCCTGAGACCTATAAGCTGACCTATCGGGAAAGCCTGTTCCATGGCGTTCAGGCGCTGCGCCTGACACCCACAGGCGGCGGCCGCGTCTATGGCCGCGACGGCTTGCTGGCGCATACGTACATGCTCAGAGGCGGCCGTGCGGAATCGAACGGCTGCGTGGTCTTCAAGGACTACAGTCGCTTCCTAGCTGCCTTCAAGCGCGGTGAAATCAAGCACTTGAAAGTCGTGTCGCGGATGTCGTCGGCAGCAAGCGTCGCTTCGGCCCGCTAGGGCGCCGTGCATCCTTTCGGATGCACAAGGCTAGTTCTATCTCTTTTGCTCTACGGCATCAGGCTTTCCGAAAATCTGAAACGATCTTCGGAAAGCCTGATGCCGTAGAAGGAATGAATTGAGGCGTTGTGCGCCTCAATCTCCGACGACAATCGAGGTCTGGCGCGGCAGTTCGCCATAGAAGCCTCGCCAGTTGGCAATCGCAAAGCCGAAGACGATCAGGGCGCCAGCCTGATGTGCGAGCGCCAGATGCAGCGGCACCTGCAGCAGCAACGTAGTAATCCCAAGAATCGCCTGAATGAGAACCAGCACGAACAGCACGACCGAACGGCGCGCATGCGTCGTCTGCGATGCGGCCCGCAACGAAATGATCATATTGATGACCACGACTGCGAAGAGCGCGTAAGCGCCGAGGCGATGGACGAACTGCACCATTTTCGGGTTTTCGAAGAAATTGATCCAGCCCGGCGACTGCACGAGCAAGCCATCCGGGACGATGGTGCCGTCCATCAGCGGCCAGGTATTGTAGCTCATGCCGGCATGGAGACCGGCGACGAGAGCGCCCAGATAAATCTGGAACAGAGACATGATCGCGATGAGGCCGGCCAGTTTTGCTGAATAACGGGTCGGCGCCGGCTCGTTCGAATGCGGGGACAGCGCCCTCATGAACCACATACAGGCAGCAAAAATCAGACAAGCCATAACAAGATGAATCGCAAGACGATACTGGCTGACATTGGTGCGTGCCTCCAGACCCGAATAGACCATCCACCAGCCGATTGCGCCCTGCAGCCCGCCAAGGAGAAAAATGCCGCCCAGCGGCAGCCACAGCCTGCGTTCGACACGGCCGGTCAGCACGAAGAACAGCAGCGGCACGCCGAAGATGACGCCGATGCCGCGTGCGAGCACCCGATGCGCCCACTCCCACCAGAAGATTCCTTTGAATTCGTCGACCGTCATATCCTTGTTGAGGATCTGAAACTGCGGGATGCGCTTGTAGAGATCGAACTCGTCCTGCCATTCCTGCGCGTTCAGCGGCGGGATGATGCCATGGATCGGTCGCCATTCCGTGATGGACAGGCCGGATTCAGTGAGCCGCGTCGCGCCCCCCACCAGCACGAGCCCGAAGAGAGCCAGCAGCACACAGGCAAGCCAGAGGCGGATCGCCCGGCGATTGCGATCCTGACGGACGACTTCCTTCATAATAGCCTGTTCCGACGTGAAATTAGTGGCAGCCATGGCGTCTCCCTTCGATCAGGCTGTTGATTTGCCCGATAGGGGCGTGCAAAACAAGTCCCGGGAGTTTGCGGCATGCCGTCGCGGCATGTCGCCTCAAGAGGAGAATCCAATCCGTGCCCCTTCGCCTGCGCAAATTCATCGGCATGATCCTGCTTGTTTTGCTGGTTGCAATCTATGCGATCGTTGCGATGATCGTTGCAGTGCGCACGCTCGGAGATCAACCCGGCTGGGTCCATTTCCTCTACTTCCTTTTCAGCGGCACCATCTGGGTGCTGCCGGCGATGGGCATCATCAAATGGATGGCCGGGCCGCGGCCACAGTGATGGATGCGTTCGTGTCGTTTACGCAACGCTAACCTTGATCCACAGGATGTGCGGGCAAAACGTGCCATCTTAAGCCAAAGATAAACCGCTATCCGCGAAACTGCGTCCGAATGCCGCCAATGCGGAAAGGATCGGATGCAGATACAGTCGCAAGATATCGCGGGCATCGCCACTGTTCAGGCAGCGGGCGAGCAGGATGCGTATGTCCAAACGCGGTCGGCGCTGCATGACGATCTAGAGGTCGAGATCTTCGACAGCATGGCGCCCCTTGAGGCCGAATGGCGCATCCTAGAGCGAGATAATCTTGCTTCTCTGCACCAGAGCTATGACTGGTGCCTGCCATGGGTCGAGATATTCCGGCGCCCACTCGCCATCATTCGCGGTTCCATCGATGGCCGGACCGCCTTCATCCTGCCGCTGGAAATCATCCGCAGCCGTGGCGTTCGGCGGGCCGAATTCATCGGGGGCCAGCACAGCAACATCAATACCGGCCTGTTCTCCAAGGAATTTCTGCCGAATGGCGATCTGACTGCGGCGCAAACGGCAGCCGTGGCCTCTGCTTTGCGCGGCAAGGTGGACCTCGCCATCCTGCGTAACGTTCCGCTCGAATGGCGTGGTCGCACAAGTCCGCTCGGTTCCTTGCCCGCAATAGAAAACCAGAACCATGCCTTCCAGCTGCCGTTCCTGGAGAATTTCGAAACGAGCCTGAAACAGGTCAACGCCAAGCGACGGCGCAAGAAGTTCAAGCATCAAAGCCGGATCCTCGAGGCTAAAGGCGGTTATGAATATCTGATTGCGGCACCCGATCAGCAGGATGCCTTGCTGGATCAATTCTTTCGGCAAAAGGCCATCCGCTTCAGGGAAGCAGGCCTCCCGGACGTCTTCGCCGATGCGCCGACACGAGCAACAATGCATCGGCTCCTGCGCCGGCGGGAGAGCGACAGCGTCGACGCCACGCTGCAGATGCATGCGCTACGGCTGAAGGGCGAGCATGAAGGCCATGTGGCCGCCATCGCAGCCCTCTCACGCAAGGGCGATCACGTCATCTGCCAATTCGCCTCGATCGACGAGTCGCTGGTGGCCGAGGCAAGCCCCGGCGAGCTGCTATTCTGGCTGATGATAGAGCGACTGCACAAGGAAGAGGTCGCCCTCTTTGACTTCGGTATCGGAGACCAGATCTACAAGCGCTCCTGGTGTCCGGTGGAAACCACGCAGCACGATCTACTTTTGCCCATTTCTACCGTGGGCCATGCCGCCGCGACGATGCAGCGCGGCATCATACGCGCCAAGACGGCCATCAAGAGCAACCGGCAAGTCTACGCCTTCATCCAAAGGTTGCGATCGCGGCATGTCGCCGCGACGGCGGAGGCAGATACGGCCGAGAAGGATTGATCAGGCGGCGTCGCGGCGCGTATCCGGATCATGCTCCTCACGCCATCCCGACATCAGGATAATGTGCTCGTAGCCAGCCTTCTGGAATTCGGTCATCGCCGAGATGAACTGCTTTTCGTCAGGCTCCGGCATGGACAGAATGATTTCGGTGTCCTTGCTCCGCGTCAACCGCGCCACGCCTGAAACTTCGGCTGCGCCGCATTCCACCAGAACGATATCATAGGCCGAACCGAGCGCGTCGAGGATTAGCGCCAGGCGATCCGCTCCGCGCATCGCACGCCCGAGGTCGCTCATGCCTTGCGGTACGAGATGAGCGTCGGAAAGCCGATCCGGATGGATCGTATCGGCAAAAGCGGTTTCCCCACAGAGCAGGTCGGTGACACCAGGAAGCTCGCCATGCTCTGCCATGAGCTTGGAAGGGCAGCCGGTTCCCGTCATATCGACGAGTACGATGCGATGTCCCGCATCGGCAATCGTTCGAGCCAGCATGACCGACGCCGTGGAACCGTCATCACCGGTCGGTGATATGACGATTGCGAGCCTCGAGCCGCTGTCGATCAGATAGTCGGCAACGGATTGGATGGAAAAATCCTCTTCGTCTTCCGCGTTCGGCGCGGTTGCCTTTGGTTTGCGCTCCGCACCGACCGCATCCTCTTCCGTCTTCCGGGCCAAGCTATCGGCCACGGGCACCGACAGCATGCTTGCCGGGACCTCGGTACGCCCGATTGCAGCGATCTCCGCAGTCGTATCGGGCTGATGAGGAAGTGAAGCGTTGGCGGCAAGCTTCCGCTCGCGGCTAACCGGGCCGACCGGCCGCAACGCACGGCCGCTGAACAGTTCGGCCAGCATGATGACTATGCAGGTCAAAAGGAAGGTTGCGAGCGTGGATACGACGACGATCGGGCCAACCTTCGGGAATGCGGGGTCGACCGGCTCCACCGCCGACGAGACGACACGGGCATCGGCCGGGCTCGAATTCTTGTCGACGCGGGAGGCTGCCTCGCGATAACGAGCAAGATAGGTCTCCAGCAATTGCCGCTCGGCTGTGGCTTCGCGCTCCAGCGCGTTGAGGCCGACCTCGTCCTCCCCCGCCTTGGCGCTTGCAGCTTTCAGCGTATTTGCCTGCGCCAGCAACTGCTGCTCGCGCAGCTGCGCAACCTTGGCTTCATTGTCGATGCCGGCGAGGATCCTCTGTGTTTCGCGGTTGATTTGCTGACGGCTGTCGGCAAGCTGCGCCCGCAGGCTCTTCAAGCGCGGATGGCCGTCCATCAGTGTCGTCGAGAGGTCCGATATCTGCGACTCCAGGCTGGATTCCGTCGCCTTCAACCGCTGAATGGCCTGCGATCCCG
This sequence comes from Rhizobium sp. NPDC092011, assembly GCF_044756305.1. Classification (NCBI taxonomy): domain Bacteria; kingdom Pseudomonadati; phylum Pseudomonadota; class Alphaproteobacteria; order Hyphomicrobiales; family Rhizobiaceae; genus Rhizobium; species Rhizobium sp. NPDC092011. The sequence goes on along the minus strand of NZ_JBIVSO010000003.1, from coordinate 621,726 downwards.
AAACGTCGGAAAGCGTGTCGATGGAGCGACCGCTCGAGAGCGCATTGCGCACGGCCTGGGAGCGTGCTTCGGCATTGGCCTTGTCCGCCCTCACCTGCGCGAGCTGCGTGAAAATATCGGAAAGCTGCTGGGTGGCGAAATTGTTGTTCTGGTTGCTCTGCAGAAGTCCGTTGGCGGACCGGTAGTCCGCAACCTTCTTTTCGGCTTCGCTGACCTTCTCGCGCAGATTGGTGATCTCCGGCTCCAGCCAGCGGGTCGCCTCGCTGTTGGAATCGAGCTTGGCACCGCTCTGCATCGACAGATAGACCTGTGCGACAGCATTCGGCACGCTGGCCGCAAGAGCGGGATCACGCGAGCTGAAGCTTATGCCGATCACACGCGACGAGTTGATCTGGTAGACCTGCAGCCGGCCGGTAAACGCATCCAGCATCCGCTCTTCCGGTGCCTTATCGGCAGGCGGACGCTTCAGATGAAGCTTGATGAGAATATCGGAAAGCGCCGAGCCATTGCTCGACGTGTCGAATTCCGGGCTCTTGTAAAGCCTGAGATTGGCAATGACCTGCTTGATCAGATCGGCCGACTGAAGGATCTGAACCTGGCTGGCAATATTGAGCTCGTCCAGCAGCGGCGCGGAGCCGGCGTCATTGCTTGAGGTCGTCGCGAATGCCGGCGCGCGGGCCTCGATCAGAATGCGAGTTTCGCTGCGATATTCCGGAGAAACGACCTTGGCAATGACAAGCGCCAGACAGGCACCCGCCAAAGTGATTGCAACCACCCGCAGCCTTCGCCGCCAGACGGCGCGAAAGAGCTGCGCAAGATCGATGTCTACATCCTGCTGGGTGTTGTTGACACCGGACATATACAAAAACTCCGTAATAGAAAGCCGGAGTTAATCGTAAACGACTATGGTAACCCAAGCGTTAATAGTATTTCAGCAGCATTGTTTTTGACATCGCTAATTTTTTGCCGGTTTTCCTCTTGGTCTTTACCGACCGTTAACCCTAACGGATTGATAACGACCACAGTGTCTTCTCCCTTTCTAATGAGCGCGAAATGCCCTTCGCAAAGCCAAAGATCGCCCTTGCACTCGGCATGCTAGCCATGAGCGTCGCGCTCACCGGCTGCAACACCTATCAGCCTGCGCCGAAGGCGTTCAGCGAAGCCACGATCCAGCCCTATACTTTGGACAGCGGCGACCGGCTGCGCGTAACGGTGTTCGATCAGCCAGGCCTCAGCAACACCTATACGGTCGATCAGGCGGGCTATATCGCATTTCCTCTGGTCGGTCAGGTCACGGCCCGCGGCAAGACCTTGCAGCAACTCTCCGGCCAGATCGCCCAGAAGCTGCGACAGGGCTATATTCGCGATCCCGACGTCTCGATCGATGTCGATCGCTATCGCTCGGTCTACATCATGGGTGAAGTCGGCCAGCCCGGCCAATATTCCTACGTACCGGGCATGACCGTTCAAAATGCAATCGCGGTTGCCGGCGGCTTCAGCAGCCGCGCCAATCAATCCAACGCGGACGTCACGCGCAAGATCAACGGTCACGTCATGACGGGCCGTGTCGGCATCTCCGATCCGGTGCTCGCGGGCGATACGATCTATGTCAGAGAGCGGTTGTTCTAACCGCGCCCACTCATGGCAAAACCGCTGCGCATAGTTCACTGTTTCAGATCGCCCGTCGGCGGGGTCTTCCGCCATGTCCGGGATCTGGCGGAGGAACAAAGCAAGGCGGGACATGAAGTCGGCATCCTTTGCGACAGCCTGACCGGCGGAGAGCACGAGGATCATCTGTTCGATGACATCATGCCTTTTCTCGCGCTCGGCGTCGTCCGGTTGCCGATCCGGCGTCAGATCAGCCTCTCCGATGCGTCGACGCTTTGGAGCAGCTATCAAAAAATCAAGAGTTTGCGGCCGGATGTGCTGCATGGGCACGGCGCCAAGGGCGGCCTGCTTGCGCGCGTTCTCGGCTCGATCTTGCGGGTTAACAGGTATCGCATTGCCCGCCTCTACACTGCGCATGGCGGTAGCCTGCATTTCTCACGCGGTTCGCTGCAGGGCTTGCTGGTGCACAGCCTCGAGCGAATGCTTGAATTTCTGACCGATGGCCTGATTTTCATCTGCGATTTCGAGCGTCTCGCCTACGAGAAAAAAATCGGCAAGCCTCGCACACGATCGGTGCTGATCTACAACGGCATCAGCGAGCGCGATTTCCGCTCTATCCCGACACGATCGGACTCCGTGCATTTTGTCTACATCGGCATGCTGCGGGATCTCAAAGGTCCGGATCTGTTTATCGAGGCCTTCGCCAAGACGGAGCGGCGGATCGGCAGGCCGCTCTCGGCGCTGATGATCGGCGACGGACCGGACAGGGACAAATACCACCGGATGATGATCGAGCGCGGCCTTGGCCACCGCATCGGCATGTTGCCAGCCATGCGCGTGCAAGAGGCCTTCGCTGTCTCGCAGAACATTGTCGTTCCCTCGCGCGCAGAGGCAATGCCCTACATCGTTCTGGAAGCGCTGGCGGCAGGAAAGACCGTCATTGCCTCACGTGTCGGCGGCATCCCGGAGGCACTCGGAGAAAACAGCGCCGCGCTGGCCAAATCCGAAGACGCCGACGACCTGTCCCGCGTGATGGCCGAGGCCATGACCGAACAGGACTGGGGCAACCGCCACATGCCCGATATCGAGACAATCCGGCAAAATTTTTCGGCGCCCGTGATGGCTCGGGATACTTTGAACCTGTATCAAAATATACTTGGTTCTGGTGACGAACATTAGAATACAAGCAGGTGTTGTAAGTGTTTCTTAGCTGATATCTGCTAGGCCTTCTCCGGTAACGACCGGATAAGTTGCCATGAACACTAGCGAAAAGTCCGAACAATTTAACTTAGACAATCTTCGCAAGCAGGCTTCGGAAATCCGCACCCGCGGTGCCGAAGAGGCTGACGGCGATCGTCCGAGCAACGAACTCAATCCCTATGCGCGACAGATCGCCGAGCAATTTCGCGAAACCAATCAGACGCCGGCGATTATCATCGGCCAGTATCGGCTGTTCGAATTTCTGTCGCTGCTCGCGGTCGGACTAGCGCTCCTGTTTTTCGGCACTACGCCCAGCGAGCATCCATTCCTGTCGAGAGTTGCGGTGACCATCGCTGTAAGCGGCCTTGCCATCGCATTCATGCAGGTGGCGGATGCCTATCAAATACCGATCCTTCGCTCGCCTCATCACTTCCTTCACCGAATTTTGGGGCCATGGATTGTCGCCTTCGGCATCATGACCCTGACCCTCGTTCCTTTCGGCCTGGGCGACATCTATTCCCTGCCCCTCCTTGGCGCCTGGCTGGGGGCGGGAGCGGCGTTCCTTCTCGTCGCACGGCTCCTTTTCGCCTATGGCATCCGCAATTGGGCTCGCAATGGTATCATGGAGCGACGCGCGGTGATCGTCGGCGGCGGCGAGCCTGCCAAGGAACTTATCCGCGCGCTCGAACACCAGCCCGATAACGATATCCGCATTTGCGGCATATTCGACGACCGTGGTGAGAAGCGCTCGCCGGTGATGGTCGCCGGCTATCCGAAGCTCGGGACGGTTCCGGAACTGGTCGAATTCGCCCGGCTGGCGCGGGTTGATATGCTGATCATTTCTCTTCCGAGCAGCGCTGAAGATCGCATCCTGCAGCTGCTGAAAATGCTCTGGGTTCTGCCGGTCGATATTCGCCTGGCCGCCCATGCCAACAAGCTGCGTTTCCGGCCGCGTGCCTACTCGCATGTCGGCGCGGTGCCGATGCTCGATATCTTCAACAAGCCGATCCGCGATTGGGACGGTGTCGCCAAGCGCATCTTCGACATCTTCTTCAGCCTCTTCGCCCTTGCCCTGCTCTGGCCGATCATGCTTGGCGCCGCGATCGCCGTGAAAGTCACGTCGAAGGGGCCGATCCTCTTCATGCAGAAGCGTCACGGCTTCAACAACGAGATCATCAACGTCTTCAAGTTCCGCTCGATGTATACACATATGAGCGATCCGACGGCGCGCAATGCCGTCACCAAGAACGACCCGCGCGTTACGCCCGTCGGACGCTTCCTCCGCAGGAGTTCCATCGACGAACTACCGCAGCTGTTCAACGTCTTGCTCGGCAGCCTATCGCTCGTCGGTCCAAGACCGCATGCCGTCCTCGCCGCCAGCCATAACCGCACCTACGCCGATGTCGTCGAAGGCTATTTCGCCCGCCATCGCGTCAAGCCCGGCGTCACCGGCTGGGCGCAGATCAACGGCTGGCGTGGTGAGATCGACAGCGACGACAAGATCAAGTTCCGCACGGCCTACGATCTCTACTACATCGAGAACTGGTCGCTGCTGTTCGACCTCAAGATCCTGTTCAAGACGCCGTTCAGCCTGTTCAACACGGAAAACGCCTATTGACCGCGATCGAGCTCCCACCTCCCGGCGTTGCGCAGCCGCAACTTGCGGCATTGCGACTGGTCGGCACGGCCTGCGTCACCCTGGGAGTGCTGATGTCAGGCTTCGTGATGGCCGAACCCGCGCCCTATGAGCTTTGGCTCGCCTTTCTCATCGGCACTTGGTTCATTCTCGGGCTGAAAATATCCCGCAGCGTCGCGCCGCTGCTGGTGCTGTTCCTGACGTTCAACATCGGCGGCATGTTTTCGATCACGCAGATGCGCGACCTGCAGGCAAGCAACCATCTCGACGGTCCGATCTATATTGCCGTCTCGACTTTCCTTGCGCTGAGCTCCGTCTTCTACGCCGCGATCATCGAGGACAGCCAGAAGCGGCTGAAGCTGATCTTCAATACCTGGGTGGTGGCGGCGCTGATCACCGCAAGCCTCGGCATTCTCGGCTATTTTCATGCCGTCCCGGGTTTCGATGTCTTTACCCGCTACGATCGCGCCATGGGCGCTTTTCAGGACCCGAACGTCTTTGGTCCCTATCTCGCCGCGCCCAGTCTCTATCTCATGCACGGGTTGCTGATCGGCGATTTGAAGAAGGCGCCAATCAGGATCGCATGCCTGCTCGTTCTCGCCTTCGCCGTCTTCCTTTCATTCTCGCGCGCAGCCTGGGGATTGTTTGCCTTCACATCGGCGATGCTGATCTTCTGCATGCTGCTGAAACATCGCAGCAATAAATTCCGGTTGCGCATCCTGGTAATAGCGCTTGCGGCGATCATCCTCATGGTCGTGCTGCTTGTGATCGCACTGCAGTTTCCGCAGGTCAGCGACCTGTTTTCCATCCGCGCGCAACTCGTTCAGAGCTATGACGGCAGGCACCTCGGCCGCTTCGAGCGCCATAGCCTCGGCTTTTTGATGTCGATGGAGCGTCCCTTCGGCATGGGACCGCTGGTCTTCGGTCACATGTTTGAAGAAGACGAGCACAATACCTGGCTGAAAGCGTTGACCACCTATGGTTGGCTCGGCTTCTTCTGCTGGGTCAGCATGATCACCTGGACCGTCTATATCGGCTTCCGCAACCTTCTGAGGGAGCGGCCCTGGCAGCCGTTCGCGATGATCGCCTGGATCGCTGTTCTCGGTCATGTCGGCATCGGCAACGTCATCGATACCGACCACTGGCGCCATTTCTACATGTTGATCGGCATCGTCTGGGGCTGCAACGCCCTCGAGCAAAAATATCAGCATGACTTGAGTGGAAAGGAGGCCGCGCCTTGAATATCCGCACCAGTATCAAGCGTCTGTCGATGCTGCAGGTCCTCGAGCCGAGCGGCGGCGGCTCCGGCCGGCACTTCCTCGACCTTTGCCGGGCCATGCAGCATCGCGGTCATTCGGTGACTGCCGTTTATTCGCCTGTACGAGCCGAGCCTGCCTTTGTTCGGGAATTGGAGGGCATCGGTCTCGACCGGGTCATCCCGGTCGCGATGCGACGTGCGCCAGGTCCATGGGACATCACCGCATGGAGACATCTGCGCAAAATCGCATCGAAGCAAGGTCCGTTCGACCTGATCCACGGTCACAGCTCGAAGGCCGGTGCGCTGACCCGGCTGCGCTTGCCGGGAAAACACACCCCGGTTCTCTATACGCCGCATGCCTTTCGCACCATGGACCCAACGCTCGGCTCAAAGGGCCGGCTGATCTATGGCGGCATCGAGCGCCTGCTCGGCAATTGGCTGACGGATCAGCTAATCTGCGTGTCGCGAGACGAATATAATCATGCCCTGTCGCTCGGTATCTCCGAAGACCGGTTGCGCATCGTCGTCAATGGCGTCAATGCGCCGCCGAACAGCCAGCGCGCCGCCATCCGCAAACGATATGGCATCCCCCAGGATGCGCTGCTTTTCGGCTTCGTCGGCCGAATGACTCGCCAAAAGGCCCCAGAGCGGCTGCTCGAGGCTTTTATCCGCATCGCCAGCGAGATGCCGCACGCGCATTTGCTCATGATCGGCACCGGGGAGTTGGCGGATGCCGTCACCGATATGATTAGATCAGCCGGCCTGGAAAAGCGCGTCTATCTCGACGGCAGCATACCGGGGGTAACGGCGATCGAGGCCTTCGATGTCGTTGTCATGCCAAGCCGCTACGAGGCGATGTCCTATGTGATGCTTGAGGCTGCAGCAGCAGGCAAGCCATTGTTGCTGGCCGATGTCGGCGGTGCGCGAACGGTACTCGAACACGGCAGGAACGGTTACATCGTGCCCAATAGCGATGATCCGAGGGAACTGGCCGGCACCATGGCGCGCCTTGCCGACCCCAAGCTGCTTGCGAGCCTCTCCGCCGAGGCGCGCAGCCGCAAGGATGGCTATACCCTCACCGGCATGGCCGATGCCACCGAACAGATCTACTATGACCTGCTTGGCTATCCCGTCCCTGCTCCGCTTGCGAGACCCGAAAGCATCAGGCCTCAGAACGCCGCGGCGTACTAGGCTCGCATGATTTTCGTCGGAAATCGGTTCCGATTTTAAAGCTTATACGGTAGAGTTACAGCATGATCACATCAGCACAATTGCGCGGCGCGCGCGCCATGCTCGGACTGACGGTGGAAGCGCTCGCCAGCGACAGCAAGCTTCCGATCTCGACCGTCGAAGCGCTGGAGATAGACCTCAATTCCAAAGATATGAAGGCGCTTGCCGCCGTTCGTACCGCCTTGGAAAGCCACGGTATCGTTTTTCTCGCAGGCGGCAGCGACGGAACCGGCGGGGCCGGTATCCGTTTCAAGCACTGGGCTGAGAATGACGGCATTCGGCCCGAAAATCTGAATGCGACCAACGACGATTGAGCGATCGCAGGAATAGAGATGCTTTGTGAAAGCGCCGGAGCGCTTTCTCTTGGGGCCGTCCTCGTCGCCGCGCGAATGCTCTATCGTCTTGAGTTGACGCATCCCGGACGGAAAACCGCCACGCACCTTTCTTGGAAAGGCCCAGAAGCGAGCCTCAGGCGGCCAGCCCCCAGCTCTTGACCAGCTGCTCGGGCGCGGAAACGGCGGCGGGTAGAATGTAGCGCTCGGTGTCGTTTGCCGGCTCCCTGCCCTCGATCGGCGGACAGACCGGCAGGCCATGTCCGAAATCGGTCAGCGTGACGAGTTCCAGAATCATATTGCCGTAGTCGTCGCGCCATTCGCGACGCTCGCCGCCTTCGAACAGGCGCAGGCGACCTTTGGTGCGCGGACGCTCGCGCACGGCAAGCCATTGTGCGACGGCCGATTCCGCATTGACGAAGGAAACGACCTCATCGGCGTCGCCGTGCCAGATGGACACGACCGGAAAACGGGTAGCATCGGGAGAGGCTTCGCGAACGAGCTCGCCCCATTTGTCGGCCGAGCGCGTCGAACCGCGCTTCATGACATCGAGCGCCGACATGGCATCGCGGGCGGCGCCGAAAGGCAGCCCGCCGATGATGGCACCTGCAGCAAACAGTTCCGGATAGGTCACAAGCAGCGCCGAGGCCATGGCGCCACCGGCCGACAGGCCCATGACAAAAATCCTGCTATCGTCGATTTCATGCACCTTGCGGCTGAAATCGATCATCTCACGAATGGAGCCGAGTTCGCCGCGATCGCGCGTCACCATGCTCGGACGGAACCAGTTGAAACAGAGATTGGGATTGTTCGATGCCTTCTGCTCGGCATAGAGCACGACAAACCCGTGCTGACGGGCAAGAGCCGACCAGCCGCTGGCGCGATCGAAATCCTCGGCGTTCTGATGGCAGCCGTGCAGGACGACGACGAGCGGCATGGGTCCTTTGATGCCAGGCGGCACGTATTCGAGCATGCGAAGGCCACCGGGATTGCGGCCGAACCACAAAATTTCGGTCAGCCGCTGGGGAACCGGACGCGTGGAGACGCGACGGCGCGACGGCTGGGCTTGCGGCTGCGTCACCGGAAACTTGAGCTGCGGCAGCTCGACGGAGTCGGTAAGCAGGCGGCGAAGCCGGCTCGGAACTTTAAAATTCATCATGGACCTTTCAGATTATCCACACCCGCCGCTTTTGGTTTTTGCTTTGTCACGGCGAACGCGCACTGTCCCGAACGGGAATCAGTGACATCGAGAGACGAACTCTCTTTGTGCAATGCAGCAAATATAGGGTGAAAGTACCGCTTCGAACAGCCACAATGCATCATTGCAGCTATGTGAAATCAGCTTAAACCGATTAGATTCAACGCTATAAAAAAACGCGGTTGTGTCAGAAATAAGCCCTTGCAAGCGCAAGCAGCTTGGCATCGTCCTTCACGCCCTGACGATAAAGCTGAATGATCAATGCGCCGAGACGCTCTGCCTGCAGACCGCGCGTATCAATCCCACGATCACGGCATATGGTGTCCAGCACCTTCTCGAGGCGATCGAGATCGTCCGAAAATAGAGGCAAATCCCTCGGATGGATGGGGGTTTCCAACATTCGCGCCGTCTCGTTCTTTGAGTTGAAGCGCGCCACGCCTCTTCGGTGGCCACCTCTTACTCTACAACACCACTGGACTATGCGCTTCGGCCCCAGACTTGGCAAGGAACCAATTGCGCATGCACTTGCTGTTGGGACGCTTCTGATTCGCAGGCTATGCGGAAGTCTCGACTGGAAATACAATTTTAAGTTAGGCCATTACCTCGCCTTCACCCAGGTCTGCGATAAACGGCAAAACAGGAGAGACGACAATGAACAGATTTTTGATCCCGACTATGCTTGGCCTACTGCTCGCCGGCATGGCGCTGCCGGCCGTTGCGCAGAACTTTCCAAATCTGCCGCTGCGCAATCCCCACCAGCTACCGGACGGATATATGTCCGTGCAATCGGGAATATCGCTCTCCTACTCCGTAGCGGACGGCAGCAACGAGGAGCAGCAGGAGAAGGCTTTGAAATCCTTCTACAAGATCGCCGCAAGCAGCTGCTCTACCCTGCTCGACACCATCGCAGAAGCCTGCGAAATCAGCGCCATGTCGAGCAATACATCCGCCAGTAACTTCGACGGCCGGGGACAGAGGCTCTCGGTGAACGGACAGGTGACCATGTCGGTGAAGCTGAAACTTTCGACCACTTCGGCGAAATAGGAATCCTTCCGCCTTGTCACTGGAGAACGAAAAGCCAACGGATCGGTAAGAAATCGCAGCGATAATCCCCTCGCAATTGAGGGACGATACTATGGCTAAGGCGAAACGACGCACGCGGCGGAAACCGCAACCCAAGACGGGAAGCTCAATGTGGCTGTGGGGCTTCGTCGGCTTGGCGACAATAGCCGGCATGTACGCCTATCAACATCGCAAGGATATGCCCTCTATGCTCGCTCATGCCGGCGCTGTCGCAGGCATGCCGCAGATGGCCCAGGAAGCGCCGACGCCGGCGGCAAAGCCAAAAATCAAGACCGCAGCGGTTATTCCGGAACCCCGCGCGACCACAGCCCTCCCCGTGCCGCCGGCAGCCATCCCCATGGTTACCGCCGCCATCCCCGTTGCTCTGCCGATTAACAGGCCGTCGATCGACCGCCCCGGCATGCGGGCGCAGACGGGTGGACGCTTCGCGCTTTGCGGCGCCGGTTCGGGCACCAACTGCGTGGTGGACGGCAATACATTCTGGCAGGATGGCATCAGGATCCAGCTCGCCGATATCGACGTGCCGGGCGTTGAGGTGGCGCGCTGCCCCAGCGAGAAGCAGAAGGCCGTGGCTGCGAAACTGCGCCTGCAGGCTATTCTGAATGACGGGACTTTCGTACTTTCCGGCAGCAACCGCCGCGACGACCTGAATGGCGGCAAGCTGCGCATCGCCATGCGTGCCGGCCGCTCGATCGGCGATCAAATGGTTTCCGAGGGACTGGCACGGCGCTGGACTGGCCAGTCATCCTCTTGGTGCGGCTAGATCATTGAAAATTTGATTGGGAGTTCAAGGAGATAAATGGTCGGGGCGACTGGACTCGAACCAGCGACCCCTTGACCCCCAGTCAAGTGCGCTACCGGGCTGCGCTACGCCCCGACCTGCCGAAACGGCTTGATCCTGTTAGACTTTCGGCATTTCCGGCGCAAGCGAAAAATCGCGCAATCAGAATAAAAATGGAACAGGGCCGAAGTGATGGATGGAGACGATGCAAAAAGCCGCACCGAATCCACGCCGCTGCTCTCGCGATGTTCATTCGCTCAGAAAAAATTCCTAGCTAGCGACATGCCTGCCTCGGCCCATGGCTCGGCTGGTAGGTATTGTCCGCGGGATTGTAGGAACGATAACGGCTTGCGCAGGCGCGCGCATGGCCATCGTAATAACCACGGTCGCGCTGCCAGCTGAACAGGGTGCCGGTCACGAAGGATTTGAAGAGCACGCCGCTATCTGAATCATCATCGTAATAGCTGTCGGAGCCATGAAACCGATGCCCGCCACCCCATCGGTTGTGGTGATGCCAATGCCCATGGCCGTGATCATGAACCTGGATGACATCGGACTGTTCGGGCACCGACAATGTCGGCATGGTAATCGCGCCGGCCGGCATGGCAGCGCCGGCTGCCAGCAACAAACCAAAGCTCGCGGTAGTTATCGATCTGGCAATCGTAAACATAGGCGACTCCTTCGAAATCCGGCCGCAGCGCCAAGCACATCTGCGTGAAAACCTTGTCGCCGAGCGCGCCGATACTACCTTATATAGTGATTTGGAGCCGCACTCATAGATGCCGTCCCTTCTTTATTGTGCGACGCTTTCGCACCAGCGGATGGGCGCAGAAAGTCAAGCCAATGAAACCCTTAATAGCTCTTTTGATATGCGCACCGCTGCTTGCGGCATGCAATACGACCGAGCCGCTGCAACCCATCCCCGGCAGCATCACCTATGGCGGTCAGCCGCATATGAAGCTGACCCAATCGCCCCCCGGCAGCCGCATCGAGCATCGTTTCACCAACAAGTGGGGACAGGATGTTTACGAGACCTACATCCTGCAGCCGGACCGCAGCCTGAAGCTTGTCAGCCGCGAGGAAATGACGCCGCTCTGACGATAGTCTCCGGATATGAAAACTCCGCCGGGTTGAAGCGGCGGAGTCTTGTTCAGATGAGAGCGAAGGCGGCGTTTACCAGCAGCGATAGCAGCGGCGGTAATAGGGCCGGTCGTAGTAGCGGCGATGATGATGATTGTCGCTGACGGCAGCGCCGATCAGCACGCCACCGATAATGCCTGCGGCTGCAAGGCCGGCAGCCTGATTTTCAGCCTGCTGCGCCTGGGCGCGATTGGCCTGATAGGTGCTGCCGACGCAACGGTTATAGCGCTGCGTGCCAGGGCGGAACCCCTGAGACTGACAGGTCATTTCGGCATTCATCGCGGATTCTTGCGGCGTCTGGCAGCTCGCTAGAATGGTTGAAACGGCGACAAGGCTCGCCGCCATAGTGGCACGTATACGCATATTCCCTCCGGCATAAATAATACAACCCCAAGGGATCGAATTACAGCCAAAGGTAATATTTAGCAAGTCGGGCTTATCAAGCTAAGCGCGAAATTGGCATCATGATTAATGGGTGAAAGCCGCCGGCATGCCCCTCACAACATGGGCTTCGCGTGCCGCGAAGCCCTTTCTAGCCTGGCCTCCGTCTGCCGGCAGAACCGCAGACGAAGACCGGTAGCGTCAACTCAAATCAGAAGTTCCGCTCGAAACGAAGAATGCCCGCAACAGTATCGTCCTTGATAAAGTCGTAGTGCATGTAGGTCACTTCGGGTTCGATCAGCAGATCCTTGACCGGATTGAACTTGAGGTTCGTGGTCGCCTCGAAAATCTTCGATTCCGTGTAGGCGAGCTGCAGGTTCCATTTCAGCTTTTCGTTGATCGGAACGCCGACGCCGCCCCAAACCGCCCAGTCTCCCCAGCCGCATTTGGCTGCATTCACGGCGCCGCTGGACGTCGTGCAGGCGGAAATGTCCTGATTGGTGCCGGCATATTTGTTCAGCTTGTCGCCGTCCGTGTTCCAACCGCCCATCAGGAAGGCTTCCACGCCGCCGAACTTCGCATCTATGCGCGCCTTGATGGCGCCCTCTTCGACGATCGAGTCATAACCGCCGATGACCTTGAAGCCCCAGTCGCCCGTCTTGTAGCCGAAGCCGGCGACGACATCGGGGGCATAGTGGTTGGACTTGTCGTCCGTCCACCAGCCAGCACCATAGGATGCCTGGCCATCGGTGGTGGAGTTGCTGTCTTCGAGCGAAATCACGGCCGTGAAGCCATTGCCGGCATCATAATTGTAGGTCAGCTGGTTCAATTCGTAAGGGCCGTCATAAATAGCGTCGTCGTTGATGACGTCGCCGGCATAGCCCGCATAAAGATTGAATTGAGAGTCGAGCTTACCGACCGTGAAGCCGGCAAGGCTGATATTGGCAAACAGCAGCTTGGAGGAGGTAGCGCCTCCATCGTTCCACTCCCAGCGGAAGATGGTGTTTGTCTTCAGCGCGCCATATTCCGTGTCAGTCGCAGTGTCGATATTGAGCTCGATGCGCTCATGCCAGAGCGTGCCGACCTTGCTACGCGGATTATAGGCGTCGAACCATTCGCCCTCGGTGCGGACCTTGCCGCCGACCTTCAGGCAAGTCTCAGTGCCGGGAATATAGAAATAGCCGGTGCCATAGGCATCGCAGATCCGAACGTATTCCAGAGGCTCTGGTTCGGCGGCGACAATTGCATCTGCAGCATGGGCAGCGCTCGCTGCGACGATCGCAGCAGCGGAGCCAAGAAGAAGGCTCTTGATGTTCATGGTATCTCCATTCGACGATCCATCAGGGATGGAGTCTCCCGGCAGACAATCTCTTGCCCCTCCATAGCCTGACTGGCTGTTCCCCTTCTCCGAAGGGTGAAGCAACGAAGCTTCACAGTCAGACTGAACCTGCAGTTTGCGCCCGGCAAGTTAAGAAGGCTGCCGAACTAATTTCATGCAACGCAGAAGCGCAACGTCGTGACAAATTTGTCACAAAGATATATCCGAAGACATGACAACGAAACAAAGTTGCGTCTTGGGAGGTTTCCAGCACCTCAAAATCTACCCAGGATTGAGCACACAGAGTTGCGCAGGCTCAAACACACATCTCGTTGGGTAAGATGATTGCGTTGCGAGTCGCGGCGCTATCGCACCTGATCGAGGAGGCGTTTGCACTCCAGAAGATCGTAGAGCGTCTCTTGCAACAAAGCCCGATCTTCCTTGCCGACGCTGGATTTACCGATGGAGACATCGGGCGCGCCATCGTCGCCGCTCACGAAATTGAAGAACCGACGGCTTATCGGTGCCTTTGCCCGGCCGACGACCTGATCTTCTTCTGGATTGGCGGAACTGACGCGCGGCTCGACGGGAGCGTGCTCCTGCGCCGCCGCGGCCAATGCTTCGACACTTGCGAGATCGCCGTGACCGACCGCAATGACAAACTTGTTGCCATTGGTCTTCAAAAGCTTCTGAACGCCCTTGATCGTGTAGCCGTGATCGTAGAGCAGGTGACGGATGCCGTTCAAAAGATCGACGTCTTCAGGTCGATAGTAACGTCTGCCGCCGCCGCGCTTCATCGGCTTGATTTGCGGGAAACGCGTCTCCCAGAAACGTAGGACATGCTGCGGCAGATCAAGGTCTTCCGCAACTTCGCTGATCGTGCGAAATGCATCCGGGCTCTTGTCCATCATCATACTCCCACAGTGCGAGTAAGGCGCCATTCGGGCCGGATCGCACAAAACCGGATATCGACGTCGTATCTTGTCGGGATACGAATCACCATATTTCAACGGTTTGGCAGAGGAAATTCAAGTGGCCTCTGCAGCCGCAGCACAATCAAGCTGCAAAAGCGTTGGAAAAGCCAACAACAAAGGCCGCAGCGCAAGGCTTACGGCCTGTGGGAAAATCGATCCTTGAAATGGATCAGGAAGCAGGATTGGCCGGCCTCGCCTTCGCCTTGCGGCTGGCGTGCGCCTTGAGGATTCGTGTCTTCAGGACATTCGACGCCTTGAAGGTCATGACGCGCCGTGGAGAGATCGGCACTTCCTCACCGGTCTTCGGATTACGACCAATACGTTCATTTTTATCGCGCACCTGAAACGTCGCGAAGGAGGAAAGCTTCACAGTTTCGCCACGCACGATGGCGTTGCAAATTTCATCGATCACCGTCTCGACGAGCTCGGCCGACTCCGTGCGGGAGAGGCCGACTTTCCGGAATACTGACTCCGCCAAATCCGCGCGCGTCACTGTCTTGCCAGTCATAGCTCCCCGCCCATACTGATTGGTAATCTTATTCAAGCCTTGCGAGACTATTGCCCTTGCGCCAAACGGTCAAGCTCTTGTTCGGAATCGGCTTTTAGAGATACGGCGCTACCAGCGCAGCAGCACCGCACCCCATGTGAAGCCGCCGCCCATGGCCTCCAGCATCACCAGATCGCCCTTCTTGATTCGCCCGTCACCGGCAGCTGTTGCGATCGCCAAGGGGATGGAAGCAGCCGAAGTATTGCCATGGAGATCGACGGTGATCACAACCTTCTCGGGAGCAATTCCAAGCTTCTTGGCGGAGCCATCGATAATGCGCCGATTGGCCTGATGCGGCACCAGCCAGTCCAGATCGTCCACCGTCGCGCCGGTCGCGTCGAAGGCGGCCTGAATGACGTCGGTGATCATGCCAACGGCATGCTTGAAGACTTCGCGCCCCGCCATATGAAGAACGCCGACCGTACCCGTCGAAGACGGGCCGCCGTCGACATAGAGCTTTTCCTTGTGGGCGCCGTCGGAACGCAGGCTTGCCGCCAGCACGCCTCGATCGCTGTTGGCACCGCTCCCCTCGCCCGCCTCAAGCACCAGCGCGCCAGCGCCATCGCCGAAGAGAACGCAGGTCGTGCGGTCCGTCCAATCGAGGATACGGGAGAAGGTCTCAGCACCGATGACGAGCACGCGCTTGGCAAGGCCGCCACGAATATAGGCGTCGGCCGTGGTCACGGCATAGACGAAACCGGTGCAGACGGCCTGAACATCGAAGGCGAAGCCATGATGCATGCCAAGCCGGTTCTGAATGTTGACGGCGGTTGCCGGAAAGGTGTTGTCGGGCGTCGATGTCGCGACGATGATCATGTCGAGATCATCGGGCGTCAGGCCGGCATTGGCGAGTGCCGCCCGTGCCGCCCGCTCGCCGAGCGACGCCGTGGTTTCGTCATCCCCCGCAATATAGCGTTGACGGATGCCCGTGCGCTGGACGATCCAATCGTCACTGGTATCGACGACCTGCTCCATCTCGGCATTGGTCATGACGCGCTTGGGGAGCGCCGCCCCAAATCCGCGAACAACTGAACGGATCATTCTGCTTGTATCCCGTCGTTCATGCCGCTTCCGGCCCAATCGGGGGCAGCCGCTTGGCATGGTATTTCTTCAAATCATTTTCAATTTTCTGCGTCAGGCCATTCTTGGCCATGTCGTAGCCGACATCGATGGCGGCCGCGAAAGCTTCGGCATTGGCCCCGCCATGGCTCTTGATGACGATGCCGTTCAGACCAAGGAAAACGCCGCCATTGACCTTGCTGGGGTCGAGCTTCTCGCGCAGCAGATCGAAGGCGCCCTTGGCAAGGACGTAGCCGATGCGGGCCAGCAGCGTGCGCGACATGGCAGCGCGCAGATAGGAGCCGATCTGCTTGGCTGTACCTTCCGCCGTTTTCAGCGCGATGTTGCCGGAAAAGCCTTCCGTGACCACGACATCGACCGTACCCTTGCCGATATCGTCACCTTCGACGAAGCCGAAATACTCCAGCGACTCCAAATTGGCTTCGCGAATCAGGCGGCCGGCATCCTTGACGTCCTCCTGTCCCTTGATCTCTTCGACACCGACATTCAGCAGTCCGATGGTCGGACGTTCGATCTCGAAAAGCGCGCGCGCCATTGCACCGCCCATCAGCGCAAAGTCGAGCAGCTGCTGTGCATCGGCGCCGATGGTGGCGCCGACATCGAGCACGATGCTTTCGCCCCGAAGTGTCGGCCAGATCGCTGCGATTGCCGGACGTTCGATATTGGCCATGGTGCGCAAACAGAATTTCGCCATCGCCATCAGCGCGCCGGTATTACCGGCGGAAACGACCACGTCGGCATCGCCTGCCTTCACCGCATCGATCGAACGCCACATGCTGGAAACATAGCGGCCGCGGCGAAGCGCCTGGCTCGGCTTTTCATCCATGCTGATGGCAACTTCGCATTCGTGAAAGACCGATTTTTCGCGAAGCTTGGGATATTTTGCGAGGACCGCTTCGCAGCGATCCTTCTGTCCGTACATGATGAATGTAATATCGGGATGCCTATCCAGCGCCTTGGCCGCGCCGGGAACAACAACCTCAGGGCCGAAGTCGCCACCCATTAGGTCAAGAGAAATTCTGATCACGCGTCCCTAGTCCTTTTTCTTCGCCGAGACCGGCGAATTTGGCGTCAAAATACCGTTTTCTCCCCCGGTTACAACAGAATTGTGCTCGATCAGCACTGTGGCCTAGTCCTTTTTCCAGTCTTTCAGAACTGCGAACGGCGAAGGCTTCCTGTCATTTTCACCAGTATCTTCAATGTGCCCTTCGAACTCGACGCCGGGCTTGCGCGGGTACGGATCGATGGCAAGGGCTGCGAATTCCGCAACGACCGCCCCGGCGTCGATCGTATCGCCGGTAAAGGTTTCCGGAAGGTCCGGGCCGTCCGGATCGAGCACCATCTCGCCCGCGTCGGTCGACGGTGAGCGCGCCAGCTTGGAATCTTCGGGCACGAAGATGTGCTCGAAATCTTCGTCGATTTCCGACTCGACCGGCTCAAGCGTGACGACGCAAGCCTGGACGATTTTCGCCTTCACATTACCCTTGACCCGCACACCATCGCGCTTCCAGCGCGAAATCTTCATATCGGCCGCCAGTTTTTCCACGGAGAGGACATCCCAAAGTTCCGCCAGACCGGCAAGCTCGCGCTTATCCGCTTCGACATGCACGTCGACAGGATTGGCGGAGATATGACCGACCTTCACGAGATAGGAAAAGGGTGTTTCATCGGATCCGTGTGTTTTCATTCCTGTCTCCTATTATTGCTCTTGGCCGCGCCCAACTGGCAACGGCAATGCCGCCGAACCGGTGGCGAGCTCCGCCTCCGGCACAGCGGCCAGATACGCCTCCGCCGTCATCATCCAGTCGGCCAGCCCGACCATGGACGCTGCGCCATCATCCGCTTTCGGATAGATGTTGCGCCGAAGCGCGGCGGCAAGAGCGGTGCGGTCCTCGCCATCCATGGCAGCCGCATAACTTTCAAGCCGCCCATAGAACATGCCGGCCAGTTTCTTCATGCGTTTCGGCACGCTGTTGTCGCCGATCCCGAGTTCGCGGATCGAATAATCTATATCCTCGAAAAACGCATCGACGATTTCCTGTGCAAGCTCCTGGCCGCTGGTCGCGGAAGACCGCGTGCGGCGAAAAAACAGGATCATGACGACGGAAAGCAATTCGAAGCGCCCCATCACCGTGTCGGGCACGTCGTAGTCGGTATAGAAAACCGGCTGCCGCGCCGTCGATGTCAGAAGCTCATATTGCCTGACGACGATGATCTGATTGTGATTTCTTTTGCGAAAGAGCCCAAAAATCATGAGAATTCCCGGTATTGGCTCGTTCAGAGCGCGCCGTTTTTGCTTGGCCTTGTTGCATCCACGCAAAAGCTGGTTTACCGAAGCAGGCGCGAATTGCAATGCCGTTTGTGCCCGCTTCGAGGCTCCTGCCCTTAACCGTCGTTACGTTGTGAATGATTGTTGATGAAGAGTGCCGAACAGCGTCTTGTGCCTTTCCAATCGCGGAAAGGCCACAATGATGTGCACAGCAAGGTCACACCGGCCGTCCGGCCATCGGATTGATTCATTAGGGGAGATGAGATGTCGTTGACCAGACGGTATTTCAAGTCTGACATATCTTTCAGCAGCACTGCCGCCATCGCCCTGGTGATTGCGACCATGGGCCTTTCGGGTTGCAAGACCAGTGAGGTCATGAACAACGGTTACATCTTCGACCCGCAGTCGCTTGCGCTTGCGCCTGTTGGTTCGAGCCGCGAGCAGGTCCTGCTCTCGCTCGGTACGCCTTCGACAACAGCGACCTTCGATGGAGAGGTTTTCTACTACATCTCTCAGAAGCGCACCCGCGCTGCTGCCTTCATGAAGCCGAAGCTCGTCGACCAGAACATTCTGGCGATCTATTTCGACAAAGACGGCATCGTGAAGCAGGAAGCCAATTATACGCTGAAGGACGGCAGGGTCTTCGACATGATCAGCCGCACGACGCCGACCGGCGGCCGCGACATCACCTTCCTGCAACAGATCCTGCAGGGCGGCGGCAACGGCGTAAACGGCGCAAAGAACTTCCTCAACAATCTCAATCCTGGCCAATAAACCGGGAAGCTATTTCACAGAAAAACCCGCGAAGCGCTGCTTCGCGGGTTTTTTGTTCGTTCTGTTCGCCTTCCTTATCCGGCAAGGATGGCGAGCAGCAGCAATGCCACGATATTGGTGATCTTGATTGCCGGATTGACTGCAGGACCAGCCGTATCCTTGTAGGGATCACCGACGGTGTCGCCCGTCACGGATGCCTTGTGAGCTTCCGAGCCTTTCATATGGCGCGTCCCGTCCTTGTCGACGAAGCCGTCCTCGAAGCTCTTCTTGGCATTGTCCCAGGCACCGCCACCCGATGTCATGGAAATGGCGACGAAGAGGCCGTTGATGATGACCCCGAGGAGCGAGGCGCCGAGCGCCGCGAAAGCCGAAGCCTTCGAGCCGGAAATCAGCAGAACGCCGAAGTAGACGACAATAGGCGCAAGCACCGGCAGCAGCGACGGGATGATCATCTCGCGAATGGCGGCCTTGGTCAGGAGATCGACGGCGCGGCCGTAGTCGGGACGCTCCGTACCCTGCATGATACCCGGCTTCTCACGGAACTGCCGGCGTACCTCCTCCACGATCGAACTGGCGGCACGACCGACGGCCGTCATCGCAATGCCGCCGAAGAGGTAGGGAATAAGGCCACCGAACAGCAACCCGGCAACGACATAGGGGTTGGAAAGATCGAAGGAGATCGTCCCGACATTGGCGAAGTAAGGGAACTTGTCGCCGTGCGCCGCGAAATATTGCAGGTCGTTGGAATAGGCGGCGAACAATACCAGCGCGCCGAGACCGGCGGAACCGATGGCATAGCCCTTGGTTACGGCCTTGGTGGTGTTACCGACCGCGTCCAGAGCGTCGGTGGATTTGCGCACTTCCGGCGGAAGATGCGACATTTCCGCGATGCCGCCGGCGTTATCCGTTACCGGGCCGAAAGCATCGAGCGCAACGATCATGCCGGCAAGCCCGAGCATGGCCGTAACGGCAATGCCGGTGCCGAACAGGCCACCGAGCTGATAGGTGGCGATGATGCCGCCGACGATGACGATCGCCGGCAGCGCCGTCGATTCGAGCGAGACGGCAAGACCCTGAATGACGTTGGTGCCGTGACCGGTGACCGACGCCTGGGCGATGGAATTCACCGGCCGCTTGTTCGTGCCGGTGTAGTATTCGGTGATGACGACGATCAGCGCCGTGACGATAAGGCCAACGATGCCACAGGCAAAGAGCCTCGTGCCGGTGACTTCAAAGCCCGCAACGGTACCTACCGAACCCCAGCCGATGGTCAGCGAAGTGGCTGCCCCAAGACCGATGATCGAGAGGACGCCCGTAGCAATCAGGCCTTTGTAGAGGGCGCCCATGATGGAGCCATTGGCGCCAAGCTTCACGAAGAAGGTGCCGATAATCGACGTGATGATGCAGGCGCCGCAGATCGCCAGCGGATAGATCATTGCGGAATTGAGCAGCGGCGAGCCGGCAAAGAAGATCGAGGCCAGAACCATGGTCGCGACGACGGAAACCGCATAAGTTTCGAACAGGTCGGCTGCCATGCCGGCGCAATCGCCGACGTTGTCACCGACGTTATCGGCAATGGTGGCCGGGTTACGCGGATCGTCCTCGGGGATACCCGCTTCGACCTTGCCGACGAGATCGCCGCCAACGTCGGCGCCTTTGGTGAAGATGCCGCCGCCGAGGCGGGCGAAGATCGAAATCAGCGAGGCGCCGAAGCCGAGAGCCACCAACGCGTCGATCACGTCACGAGAACCTGCCTCATGGCCGAGAATGCCGGTCAGTACATAGAAGTAGATGGAGACGCCGAGCAGGGCGAGGCCCGCAACCAGCATGCCGGTGATGGCGCCCGACTTGAAGGCGATATCGAGGCCAGCAGACAGGCTCTGCGACGACGCTTGGGCCGTGCGGACATTGGCACGCACGGAAACATGCATGCCGATGAACCCTGCGGCGCCTGAGAGGATTGCGCCGATCAGGAAGCCAAAAGCGGCTTCGGACGACAAAAGGAGCCATGCAGCAATGAAAACAATGACCCCGACGATGGCAATAGTTCTATATTGACGCGCAAGATAAGCCTGCGCTCCTTCACGAATATAACCGGCAATCTCTTGCATGCGGGCGTTGCCCTGATCGGCAGCGAGCACCGACCGGGTTGCCCATACGGCATAGATGACCGAGAGCAGTCCGCATGCGATCACTCCTAAAAGAATCGACATTTCGCTTTTTCCCTCCAAAAAAGCCGGCGGTTCACTCCTCCCCCGGCCGCCTGCGACATCGACCAATCCCCTCCTCCAGGGTGATCGACCAATGTGCAATGCAAGATTGATGTCGGCAAAACGTCGCGTCAAGACCGCCCGCAGGTAAAACACCCGCAGGAGGTTCAAAAGAAGATTCGAAGATGAAATCAGACGCGAACGAAGGAAACGAAAGCGCAACCCGGCATGGGCCGCGCCTTCAGGCGGGCCTATTTCTTGGCGTCGCCGCGAACCTGCTTGGCGATTCGGTCGAGAACCGCATTCACAAGCTTCGGTTCGTCCTCTTCAAAGAAGGCATGTGCGATCTCGACATACTCGGTGACAATCACCGGAACCGGCACGTCCTTGCGGTCGAGCAGCTCGAAGGTGCCGGCGCGCAGGATGGCGCGGACGGTGCTGTCGAGACGCGAAAGAGCCCAGTCGTCCTGAAGGGCAGAGCCGATCAGCGGATCGAGACGGGTCTGCTCGCGCACGACGCCCGACACGATGGAGCGAAACCAGGAGGCATCTGCCTTCAGATAGGTCTCGCCGTCCAGCTCCTGCCCGAGACGGTGCGCCTCGTATTCGGCCACCACCTCCAGAACGCCTGTTCCGCCGATATCCATCTGATAGAGCGCCTGCACCGCCGCGAGGCGTGCTGCGCCCCGCTGATTGGCGGGCTTTGCGGGTCGCTCGTTATCCTGATTGCTCATGAATTATGCACCCAACTTCTCTTTCAGCGCGATCATGGTCAGCGCCGCACGGGCGGCGAAACCGCCCTTGTCCTTGTCCGAACGGCGCGCACGCGCCCAGGCCTGATCGTCATTCTCGACGGTCAGAATGCCATTGCCGATCGCGAGAGACTCGCTCACGGCCAGATCCATCAACGCGCGCGAAGATTCGTTTGCGACGATGTCGAAATGATAGGTTTCGCCACGGATGACCATGCCGAGGGCGACGTAGCCGTCATAGATAACGCCGCCGTTGTCGCCACCGTCAAGCGCCATGGCGATCGCGGCCGGGATCTCCAGCGCGCCGGGCACGGTTACGACGTCATAGGTCGCGCCTGCCGCATCCAGTGCGGTCTTGGCACCGTCGAGCAGAGCATCGGCCATATCATCGTAGAAGCGAGCTTCGACGATAAGAATGTGGGCATTCGAAGAGCTGGACATACATCACCTGAGGATTGAGAGGGCGCGGCACCTTATTAGGCCGGGTCAAACCACGGCGGGCCGCGCTTGGCAAGTGTTTTTCAATGGTCCGCGCCGATTCCGGCCCTATTTGGAAATGAACGCAGCCCCGCGGAAATTGTGGCTTCCGCAGTCGCAACCGCTTCGATAATAATTTCTGGCCTGCGAAGGGGGAGCCTCATGACAAAAAAATCCATACCCGCCGTCAATGTCGGCGAGCTTGAACTGGAGCATTGGCAGAAGGGCAGCTTCTTTGCCGGCAGCGACACGTCCTTTGGCGCAATGCTCGGACTGAAGAACCTCGGGATCAGCTACAACGAAGTGCCGCCAGGCAAATCCGGCTGTCCGTTTCACAATCATCACGTCGAGGAAGAGATGTTCGTCATTCTCGACGGCGAAGGCGAATACCGCTTCGGCGATCATCGTGTCGCCGTCAGCAAGGGTGACGTGCTCGGCGCACCCGCGGGCGGACCGGAAACGGCACATCAGTTGATCAACACCGGTCCCGCCGTCCTGATCTATCTCGCCATCTCCACGAAGGCGAAAACCGAAATCGTCGAATATCCGGATTCCGGCAAGTTCCTCGCCAAAACTTATGGCGAGGGCAAGACGACGTTCCGTGCCATCGGCCGCGCCGCAGACACCAATCTCGACTACTGGGACGGAGAGCCCGGTGCCTCAGACGATTGAGCGTTGTCAAAAATCTATTTCAGCAAAGTTTTAAGCCCCATGACCATCATTCCGACGTTAACGACCGACCGACTTGTGTTGCGTGGCCACACGCTGGACGATTTCGACGAATTCCTTGCCCTCTGGAGACATGAAGACCTCGTCCGCTTTATCGGCGGTGAACTGCCGACACGCGAGCAGGTTTGGGCTCGCCTGCTGCGCTATGCCGGCCTATGGCACCACCTCGGCTTCGGCTTTTTCGCCGTCGAGGAAAGGCAAAGCGGCAAGCTGATCGGCGAAGTGGGCTTTCTCGATCTGCACCGGGACATCACGCCGACGACGGAAGGCACGCTGGAATCCGGCTGGGGGATTACGCCGCCGATGCAGGGTATGGGCTATGCAACAGAAGCGATGAGCGCGGCTATTGCCTGGGCCGACAGACAATTCGCCGGCCGGCGCATGACCTGTATCGTCGATCTCGACAATAGGTCATCTCTGCGCGTGGCCGAGAAAATCGGCTTCCGCAGGATCGGCGACGTCATTTATAAAGACAAACCCAACGCCATGTTCGAACGTTACGCCTGATATGACGGGGCGTGACATGCCGGCTTCACACGAAGAATTCTCGATCAAGGCGTACGAACCGGGTGATGCGCAAGCCACGATCGATATTTTTCTGCGGGCCATTCGCGAAGTCGCCTCGAGAGATTACGGCCCGGCCCAAATCGCTGCCTGGGCGAAAGTCGAAGACAGCCAAGTATGGGCACGATATCGAGCAAGCCGGCCGACCTGGCTTGCGATGGATGCTGCGACGCCCATCGGCTTTACGGATCTCAAAGCAGACGGCTGTCTGGATATGATGTTCGTCGATCCCGACTATCAGGGAAGAGGCGTTGCCAGCCTGTTGCTTGCGACGGTCGAGCAAGCCGCCCGTGAACAGGGCCTCTCGCGAATTTTCACCGAGGCTAGTCTGACCGCCCGCCCCTTCTTCGAGCGTAAGGGCTTTGGGGTCGTGACCACGCAGCAGGTGCAAAAGCGTGGCCAGACCTTCATCAATTTTCTAATGGAGAAGTCGCTTCGGTAGGAGAACCGAAGCGAGCCAGGGAGCAAATTCCTAGCAATTGAAGATCCTGCGACTCAAGCCTCTTCGCGCGCGACGGGGAATTCCGCCAGCCGTGCGGCGTAGCGCGCCATGGTGTCGACTTCGAAGTTGACGAAGTCGCCGGCCTTGCGTTCGCCCCAGGTCGTGACTTCAAGCGAATGCCGGATGAGCAGCACGTCGAATTCCATGCCGTCGACGGCATTGACCGTGAGCGAGGTGCCGTCGAGCGCGACCGAACCCTTCGGCGCGACGAATTTGGCAAGATGTTCCGGCGCACGCAGGCGAAAGCGCGTGGCTTCTCCTTCGGCCGTCACGGAGAGGATCTCCGCCTTGCCATCGATATGGCCGGAAACGATATGACCGCCGAGCTCATCGCCGATCTTGAGGGAGCGCTCGAGGTTGATCTTGTTGCCCGCTTCCCAGCTGCCGATCGTGGTCAGGCGTAGCGCCTCTTCCCAGGCCTCTACCTCGAACCAGCGCCCGTTGCTGCCCTGTTCCGGCAATCCGGTCACCGTCAGGCAGACGCCGGCATGCGAAATGGAGGCACCCATGTCGATCGTTGCCGGATCGTAATTGGTGGCAACGCGCAGCTTGATGCCCTCGTTCATGGGGGAAATGGATTCGACCGTGCCGACGTCAGTGACAATTCCGGTAAACATCAAAAACCTCTTTCGTATTCGTCGCAAAGATCGTCGCCGAAGCGGCTCTCGCCGACATGCCTGAAACTTGGGGGGATATTGGACTTGAGGACGGGTGATTCAATACCGCCCTTGCCGATAGTGCCCGGCCCCTGAAACAGCAGGATGCGATCGACGAGATCCGCATCCAGAAAGCGCTGCGCGGTCCTGGCGCCACCTTCCAGCAGCAGAGACGAGATGCCGCGCGTGCCGAGCGCCTCCAGCAGTTCACCCGGCTCGCTGGTATTCGATTGCAGGACTTCAACGCCCGCCGCATCCAGAGCCGCACGGCGCGCCTGGAAGGCGGCATCTGTGTTTTCATCGAAGGACGGCGGATGAGCGGCAACGGCGATGACCGGATGTTTCCGCGCCGTTTGCACCAGCGTGCTGCCGAGGGGGAGCTGCAGCTGCTCGTCGATGACGATGCGCAGGGGCGAGCGATTTTCCAGGCCGGGGATCCGGCAAGTCAATTCCGGGTCATCTGATATCGCCGTGCCGATGCCGACAAGGATGGCATCGCTCTCGGCGCGCAGCATCTGCACTTCCGCCCTGGAGAGATCGCCGGTGATGCGAACCTGGCCCTCGCCTACCCTGCCGATCATGCCATCGGCAGAAACAGCAAGCTTGAGAGTCACATAGGGCCGGTTTCTCGTCTGACGCATGAGGTAACCGGCCAGCGACCGTCGACCCTCTGTCTCCAGAACGCCTGTCTCGACTTCGATACCGGCAGCGCGCAGCATGTTGATGCCGCGCCCGGAGACGCGCTGGTCGGGGTCGGTGACGCTGATGACGACACGCGCCACGCCGTAAGCGATCAATGCCTCGGCGCAGGGCGGCGTTTTGCCGTAATGAGAGCATGGTTCGAGCGTCACATAGGCTGCGGCGCCCCTCGCCGCCTCACCGGCTTCCGCCAATGCCTGGGGCTCGGCATGGGGCCGGCCGCCAACCGCAGTGACGCCGCGGCCGATGACCGCACCATCCTTGACGATGAGACAACCGACCGACGGATTGGTCGAGGTCAGCCCCAGATGCTCACGCGACAGGCGGATAGCCTCCGCCATGAAACGTTCGTCTTCCGGCAGCTGTGTCATGGTCAGGGATCCAGCGGATCGCGCGCGATCTTGGCGTTGATCTCGTTGATGACGTGCTCGAAATCTTCCGCATGGGAGAAATCACGATAGACCGAGGCATAGCGTACGAAAGCCACGTCGTCGAGGCTCTTCAACGCTTCCAGCACCTGGAGACCGATCTGTTCGGAGCTGATTTCGGTTTCGCCCGAGCTTTCGAGACGGCGGACGATCCCCGAAACGGCGCGCTCGATGCGGTCGCGATCGACCGGACGCTTGCGCAGTGCGATCTCGAAAGACCGCACCAGCTTGTCTCGATCGAAAAGCACCTTGCGGCCGGTCTTCTTGATGACCATCAGCTCGCGGAGCTGCACCCGCTCGAACGTCGTGAAGCGACCGCCGCAATCCGGGCAGATTCGCCGCCGGCGGATGGAGGTATTATCCTCCGCCGGGCGCGAATCCTTGACCTGGGTATCTTCCGTACCGCAATAGGGGCAGCGCATGCGCCCTCCTCAGCCTAGGTAACCGTACATCGGGAAGCGGTCGGTGAGCTTGACCACCTTCTCGCGCACGGCAGCCTCGACGGCAGCGTTACCCTCGTCGGAATTGGCAACTTTCAGGCCATCGAGCACTTCGATGATCAGATTGCCGATTTCGCGGAAATCGCCTTCCTTGAAACCGCGCGTCGTGCCGGCCGGCGTGCCGAGACGAACACCCGAGGTGACGAAGGGCTTTTCGGGATCGAACGGAATGCCGTTCTTGTTGCAGGTGACGTAAGCGCGGCCAAGAGCGGCCTCGGCGCGCTTGCCGGTGGCGTTCTTCTTGCGCAAGTCCACAAGCATCAGGTGGTTGTCGGTACCGCCGGAGACGACATCGACGCCGCCGGAAATCAGCGTTTCGGCGAGCGCCTTGGCGTTCTTGACGACCTGAGCGGCGTAATCCTTGAACTCCGGCTGCAATGCTTCGCCCAGAGCCACGGCCTTTGCGGCGATGACATGCATCAGCGGGCCGCCCTGGAGGCCGGGGAATACGGCCGAATTGAACTTCTTCGCCAGATCCTCGTCATTGGTGAGGATCATGCCGCCGCGCGGGCCGCGGAGCGACTTGTGCGTCGTCGTCGTCGCGACATGGCAATGCGGGAACGGCGACGGATGCTGGCCACCGGCAACAAGACCGGCGATATGGGCCATGTCGACCATCAGGTAGGCGCCGACGCTGTCGGCGATCTCGCGGAAACGCTTCCAGTCCCAGATACGGGAATAGGCCGTGCCGCCGGCGATGATCAGCTTCGGCTTGGTTTCTTCGGCCTTGCGCTGGACCGCATCCATGTCGAGCAGGTTGTCGCCTTCGCGTACGCCGTAGGAGACGACATTGAACCACTTGCCGGACATGTTGACCGGCGAGCCATGCGTGAGGTGGCCACCCGAATTCAGGTCGAGACCCATGAAGGTGTCGCCCGGCTGCAGCAGCGCCAGGAATACGGCCTGGTTCATCTGCGAACCGGAGTTCGGCTGAACGTTGGCGAAGTTGACGCCGAACAGCTTCTTGGCACGATCGATGGCGAGCTCTTCGGCGATATCGACGAACTGGCAGCCGCCATAATAGCGCTTGCCCGGATATCCCTCGGCATACTTGTTCGTCATGATCGAGCCCTGCGCTTCCAGCACGGCGCGCGAGACGATGTTTTCCGAGGCGATCAGCTCGATTTCATGACGCTGGCGACCCAACTCCTTGCCGATCGCTCCAAAGATGTCCGGATCGGTGTCGGCAAGCGAGCGATTGAAGAAGGATTCGGTGGACGCATTTGTCATCGTGAAAGCTCCTGAACGGCCGGAACGGCAATGCAGACGGTATTAGCGTCAGGGTCGCCGGAGAGCAATACGATCAGCGACATTTGCTGGGCATTCTACGCTGAGGAGCTTCAGCCGACAAAAAAGCCGCGTCCAGGGACGCGGCTTTGGCAATCAGCGAGGGCAAACGGCCGGTTACTGAACCGGCTGCTCCATGCCCTGTGTCGTATCGAGCGCCAGCTGAGAATTTCCGTCGAGATTGTAGATGTCATCACGGAACTGGACGATACCGTCTGCAGCGCTCCAGGCAGAGATATAGACGAAATAAACAGGCACTTCCGTCGAAAGCGTGATCGGCGTGTTTACCCGGGTCGAAATGACCTGCTCGATACGCAGGCGCGGCCAGCCTGGGGTGTCGGCAAGCAGCCAGGTCGCCAGGTCACGCACGTTCTGAACACGCACACAACCCGAACTGTCGAAGCGCATCAGCTTGTTGAACAGGCCCTGCTCCGGCGTGTCGTGCATGTATTCGTTGTTCGGATTATGGAAATTGATCTTTGTGGACGCCATGGCGTTCGTCTTGCCCGGATCCTGACGGAACATCAGATCTGGCGCCTTGTCCGAATTCCAATCGATCGTCTCAGGCGCGACCTCCTGACCCTTGCCATCGAGAAGGCGGATGTTGCTCCTCTTCAGGTAGGTCGGATCCTTCCGCATAAGCGGCATGATGTCCTTGACGATGATGGAACGCGGCGCCGTCCAATATGGGTTGAGGATGACCTCATAGATTTTGGAATTGATGATGTGCGTCGGTCGCGATTCCCGTCCCACGATCGCTTCGTGGCGCAGCGCCACCTGACCGTCTTCCACGGCCTCGACGCGGGTCGCGGGGATGTTGACCATAACGTGACGACGCCCAAGATCCGATGGGAAGGTCTGAAGGCGAACGAGATTGGTGTTCAGCTGCTGCAGACGGACATTAGCGGGAATATTCATCGCCTTTAACGTGAAATCGCCGATGACACCATCCGGCGGCAGGCCGTGACGAGCCTGGAAACGCTTGACGGCGCCGTCAACGTAGGAATCGAACGAGGAGGAAATGCCCGCCTCGCGCGGCAGGTCGCCGCTGACCATCAAATGCTGGCGAAGCGTCTGCACGGCGGGATCGGTGACGCCGATCTGCAGCGGCTGCTGGCTGGTCGGATTGATCTGCGGCCAACCGCCATTGGAAACAATGCTTTGATACTGAGCAATCGCCTGCTGAATGTTAGGTACGGAATCCGGTCCAAGAATTGGCTTGTTCGACTGCACAGCTGCTGCCGTGCGTGCCGCAGCCTTAGCATCGAACTGATCATCCCAATTGCCGCGGGAACGATCGTTGATCAACGCTTCCAGCGGAGACGCATTCTGTGCGAGGGCCGGAGCCGCCAATGCGGCAGCGCCGAACGTTGCGACCGACCGCAGGAAAGAGCGGCGCGAAAAGGGTTCAATTCCGTTTTTCTTCGACATATCCCAACCGTTCAACGCTGCGATTCAGTCATGCGCAGCTTAGAGAGGAAGCAGTAAATAGCGCAGTAAGCGCCAAGTAACGCAACTCAGTACGACCCGTTCCCTTAAGGCACCATCAACAACTTCACCACGAACTATCACAATATTGCGAAGTGCAGATTTGAGGGTCGGAAAATCGGAACTTGAGAACGCCGCTTGCCGTTAGTTTCCGCTGTCATAGCAATATGGCCAATTCGTGTCGTCCGGCATGAAACTTGCCTTGTCACACCGCCACGGAAGACGCGCCATGCTGCAATTGCTAAAATACCACAATTGCGCGTGGTTCATAGCGTGTATTGCCCCGCCGTCAATGCGCAAATGCGCGGTGTGCTGCATGTGACGCAAGGTGAAGGAAGGACGTGGCAAAAAGCGCACAACTACAAGCCTTAAACGGGTTCAAGCCAGACACGCAGGGAACGTGTCCAGCTTGCTTGTACCGGAGAGTCTCACGGCGTATCCTTCGCCGTTGCTTAAGGCGCATCGCGAACTTTCAGATTCGCTATCGGCACTTAAGCCTTTGATGCTTCGCCTGTCGTTATCGCAAAGCCGCTAAGCACTTTGCGCAACATGTTTTAGAGGCGATACAGGATCTGATCGTTCCAGAAGCGGTCGAGGCGCTGCAGGAGCTTGTTCATCTGGGTGAATTCGTCGGTGCCGATGCCGCCGACCTTGTCGATCGAGCCGATGTGCCGGTCATAGAGCTTGGCGACGGTTTCGGCGATATCCTGGCCCGTTTCCGTCAGGCTGATGCGAACCGAGCGACGGTCGATGCGCGAGCGCTGATGATTGATGAAGCCGAGGTCGACCAGCTTCTTGACGTTGTAGGAAACGTTGGAGCCGAGGTAGAAGCCGCGCGAGCGCAGTTCGCCAGCCGTCAGCTCGGAATTGCCGATGTTGAAGAGGAGAAGTGCCTGGACGGCGTTGACGTCGTCACGACCCTGACGGTCGAACTCGTCCTTGATTACATCAAGCAGGCGGCGGTGCAAACGCTCGACCAGGTGGAGGGATTCCATGTAGAGAGCCCGGATATCGTCAACCTGCTGGTCCCGAGCATTCGCAACTGCCTGCGGCTTGATTTTCGTGTTCATCATGACTTGGCCTCACTCTGTTTTGTTTGGCGGTGTCGTTTTCTTCCCGCCTTGAGTGAGACCCTATCGAATACACATAAAATTCTACTTAAACTGCAGGCTTAACAGCACCTTACCAGGAACTCTTGCTGTCTCAGGGTAAATCAACCATTACCTGCTGCCGCCGGCGGCGTCGCTTTTCCTGCCATAGAAGGACACGGAACAGGCAATAAAGCACGGCGACGCAGGCATGCAAGATCATAATGAGCGGATTGGATCCGAAGACCTCCGGCCACACGCCATACATCAATGCCTGACCGCCTGCAGCCAGCACCCACATAACCGGCCCCCATGATACGGTAAGCCACAATCCGAGCGCCGCCACCGGGAAGACAACAGCCAGTCCGGCACCCGCGACCTTCCAGGGAAGATTGAGGAGATCGAAGCGGGCATGGCCATCGAGCGAGTAGCCGACGAGCATCGCCCAATATTGCAGGCCGAGCCAGAAGCACGCGATCGCGATCAGCCGCAGGAACAGCACGAACAGGATGTCCGTCAGCGTATTCTTGGGTACGGTCGAAGAATCAGGTTCCATGCGCGAACAATACGTAGGAGGCATCGGCCTCGCCAGCGAGATCTTGGCTGCGGCCTTTCGCCCGCTTTTGAATTCTGGGGACAGCGTGATAGGTACGCTCTCCATATAACAGGCCATAAGTAGACGAAAAAGGATGGCGGCATCATGGAAAACAAGACGCATCTCGTTGACGAGATTACCGGGCATCGCCGCATGCGACGCAACCGCAAGGCCGACTGGACGCGCCGCCTCGTCCAGGAAAACCGCCTGACGGTCGACGATCTGATCTGGCCGATCTTCATCATTCCCGGCACCGGCATTCTGGAGCCGATCCCCGCCATGCCCGGCGTCAATCGCATGACGGTGGACAAAGCCGTCGAAGCAGCGAAGGAAGCGGCCGATCTCGGCATCCCCGCGCTTGCCACCTTCCCAAACATCGAAATGGAACTGCGCGACGAGACCGGCTCGAACAGTCTCGAAAAGAACAACCTCATCAATCTTGCCACCGCCGCGATAAAGAAGGCAGTTCCGAATATCGGCGTCATCACGGATGTCGCCCTCGATCCCTTCACCAGCCACGGCCATGACGGCATCCTGCGCGGCAACGAAATCGTCAACGACGAGACGGTCGAGCAGGTGGCACGCGCCGCCGTCTATCAGGCAGATGCGGGTGCCGACATCATCGCGCCGTCGGAAATGATGGACGGGCGTATCGGCGCGATCCGCCAGGCTCTTGACGCCGCGGGTCACCAGAGCGTCGGCATCATGAGCTACGCGACGAAGTTCAGCTCCGGCTTCTACGGCCCTTATCGCGAGGCGATCTCGACCGGCGGCCTGCTGAAGGGCGACAAGAAGACCTATTATATCGACCCGGCCAACGGCACCGAAGCCGTACGCGACGCCGCACTCGATGTCGAGGAAGGCGCCGATATGCTGATGGTCAAGCCCGGCCTGCCCTATCTCGACATCTGTTGGCGGTTGAAGGAGGCCTTCGGCCTTCCGACCTTCGCATACCAGGTCTCCGGCGAATATGCGATGATCAAGGCCGCCGCCGCCAATGGCTGGATCGACGGCGACAAGGTGATGATGGAAACCCTGCTCGCTTTCAAGCGTGCCGGCTGCGACGGCATCCTCACCTATTTTGCCGTCGAAGTCGCAAGACAGCTGGCGAAAAAATAGTTTCGGACCGTGTCGGCGGCCTGCTTATTGTATTTGCAGGCCCTGATACCATATGTTCGGCAAATGTTTCCCCAAGGAGGAAAACGATGAGCCTGAACCCCAGCCCGCTCTATGCAGCACCGGAAGACTGGCGCGCCTATAGTGGCGTGCTGAGCCGGCGCGTCTTTGCCTTCATCGTCGATTACATCATTGTCGCCCTGCTCTGCATTCCGGCGGCGGTGCTGTTGTTCTTCGTATCGATCCTGACGTTCGGTCTAGGCTTCGTTCTCTATCCTGTTCTCTTCATCCTGGTTGCGGGACTTTATTTCGGCTGGACCCTTGGCGGTCCTTACCAGGCTTCGCTGGGCATGCGCGCCATGGGCATCACCATGGTACGGGTCGACGGCCGCCGCATGGATTTCCTGACGGCGATCGTTCATCTCGCGCTGTTCTGGATCCTTAACTCCGTGCTGACGCCGCTCATCCTGCTGGCAGGTCTGTTCACCGACCGCAGCCGCCTGATCCATGACATGCTGCTCGGCACGGTCATCGCTCGCACAGCTTAAAGCCAAGGCAATCCTTCACAAGATATGGCTTCCCTGCGCCCGGATCGGTGCGCAGGGCGCCGTTGATTTGTCTGCTCAATTAGGAAACTGTGATCTTTCGCAAAGGACATAGTTGACGTTTTCCAAACTTGGGCCATGCTTGTGAAAACACTGATGCCGAAAGAAAGGCAATAAACGGCAGATGAATACGCAGTCGACGCCATCTCCGCAGTTTTACCTGACGGCACCGGCTACCTGCCCGTACTTGCCGCACGAGATGGAGCGCAAGGTCTTTACGCATCTTGTCGGCCCGCGCGCGGCGGAGATGAACGATATCCTGACCCAGGGCGGCTTCCGACGTTCGCAAAACATCGCCTATCGACCTGCCTGCGAATCCTGCCGCGCCTGCATATCTGTGCGCATTCTCGCCCAGGAATTCGAGGCCAGCCGTTCCATGAAGCGCGTCGTGGCGGCCAATAGCGATGTGATCGCCACAGAATTTCCGGCGCAGCCCTCCAGCGAACAATATTCTCTCTTCCGCCGATATCTGGACTACCGCCATCAGCAGGGCGGCATGTCCGACATGACCGTGCTCGACTATGCGATCATGGTCGAAGATACGCATGTGAATACGCGCATCATCGAGTATCGCCGCCGCGAAGAGGGTTCCGGGTTGGAACAGCGCCCGAAGGGCGAGCTTCTGGCAGCAGCGCTGACCGATGTGATGAGCGACGGCTTGTCGATGGTCTACTCCTATTTCAACCCCGACCTTGATCAACGCTCGCTTGGCACCTTCATGATCCTTGACCATATAAAACGGGCGAAGGCTCTTGGATTGCCGCATGTCTATCTTGGCTATTGGGTCAGGGGATCGCGCAAGATGGATTACAAGACACGCTTTCAGCCGCAGGAGCATCTGACTCCGCGCGGATGGGAACGCTTCGATCCTAGCGCCGACGACGACAAAGACAGCGCGCGCTGAATGTTCGCCAATCTCTCCGACCATAGAAAAGGCCTGTTGCTGACCACGTTCGGCGGTCTGGTCCTGTCGATGGACATACCGTTGATCCGGCTTGCCAGCGGTGAAGTCTGGTCGGTGCTCTCGGTGCGCAGCGTGGCCACGGTCGTTGCCGCGCTTGCTGCCCTTTTCGTCATCCGGCGTGTTACTGGCTCGGTGCGCGGTGCGCTGCCGGGCTGGCTCGGAATTCCTGTCGGCTTCTTCTATGGCCTGACGACGATCTGCTTTCTTCTCGCCGTCTATTATACGACGGCGGCGAATGTGGTGTTCATCATCGCCCTCAACCCGATGTTCACCGCGCTGCTCTCGTGGATCTTCCTCAAGGAACGCCCTGCCGTTTCGACCTTCATCACCATGGCGGTCATGGTCATCGGGGTCGGACTGATCGTCGGGGACGGCATGGAGGGTGGCCACCTGCTGGGTGATGCCCTGTCCGTGCTCGCGTCGCTTTCCAGTGCCTGCGCTATAACGATCAGCCGCGCCTCCCGCCGGGGCATGGGCTTCGCTTCGCTATTGGCAGCCGCCCTACCCGCAGCCTTGGGACTTTATCACGTCGTACCGGGCGGCTTCTCCATCGATCACCCAGGCTGGATCCTGCTGGATGGCGGCGTGCTGATGCCCCTATCCTTCTGGTGCCTTGCGACAGGCACCCGCTATCTTTCGGCACCGGAAGTCGCGATGTTCTATCTTCTGGAAACGATCCTGGCACCGATCTGGGTCTGGCTGATCTTCACGGAAGCGCCAAGCAACATGACGCTTGCCGGCGGCGCGATACTGATCCTGGCGCTCGCCTCCCATTCGCTTTGGCAGGCAAGGGTTAAAGCAAGGGCGGCAATGGTCGCCCAAGGCATTGCGCATTGAGGTGACGGCCCTCTTATGTTATAACTAGGTTATTACACGGGAGCTCAGAAATGAACGTCACCATTCGAAAGATCGGCAACTCCGAAGGCGTCATTATTCCAAAGGAAGTTCTCGATCAGCTCGGCCTTGGCGCTGGCGATACGTTGGAAATTAGCTTGAAGGATGGTGGCTTGCTGATGCAACCGACCGACGCCGATTTTGTGCGTCAGATGCAACACGCACAGCGATTCATGGATCAATACAAGGTCACTCTCAAGAAACTGGCTGAATAGTGCCCGTTACTTTCCTGACAAGGATGCTCATCGAACAGTTGCATGAGATGCAAATCAAGCGTTTCGGCGGTTCCTATGGTTTGAGAGACGAAGGCGTCCTCGAATCCGCCTTGGCACGTCCAATTAATAAATACCAGTACGGCACTGAGGATATTATAGAGCTGGCGGCAGCTCATCTGTTTGGCTTAGTGAAAAACCATGCTTTCGTGGATGGCAACAAGCGTATCGCCATTGTTGCAACAGCCGTCTTTCTCATGGAGAACGGCTACCGAGTTCAGACGACAGATGCCAACCTCTACAGTTTCGTCGTCGCCGTAGCTGCTGGAGAGATCGATGAGGACGGCGCGTCACGTTTCCTGCGTGACGTCTGCATACCCTACACCGATTGACGCTCCATTTGTCGGCGGTGCCCATCTCTTTTAAGACCCGGGCCATTCCTCGACTTTACCTACCTATCTCACTCACCCGGAAAACCTGCCGCTTCTCGGGAAGCCCTTCGGCACGGCGCGGCCTGCGCCGGCACGATCGCCGAGCCATTCCGTCAGCTCGTCCTTGGTCTTGGTGAAGGTGCGACCGGCGCTATCTTCCCAGGTCAGGCCATCGGCGATGACGAAGCAGCGGATGTCGGAAATGCCGCCATCCTTGTACTTCTGCAGGCGCACGCCCTTGCCGCGGGACATCTCAGGCACCTGCGACAGCGGGAAGATGACCATCTTGCGGTTCTCGCCAACCACTGCGGCATGATCGCCGGAGACCGGCACAAGAAGCTTCGTTTCGTCGGGATAGGAGACGTTCATGATCTGCTTGCCCTTGCGGGTATTGGCGACCAGTTCCGCCTCGGCGACGATGAAGCCATTGCCCGCCGTCGAAGCGATCAGCTGCTTGCGCTGCGGATCGTGGACGAACGCCGTCAACACGTCCTGATCGTTTTCCATGTCGACCATGATGCGCAATGGCTCACCGTGACCTCGGCCGCCCGGCAGCTTGTCACCGCCGAGCGTATAGGCCTTGCCGCCCGTCGTGATGATCAGGATCTTGTCCGTCGTCTGGGCAGGGAAGGCAACCTTCAGCCCATCGCCTTCCTTGAAGGTGAGCGACGCGGTATCGGAAATATGACCCTTCAGGGCGCGGATCCATCCCTTTTCCGAGACGACGACCGTGATCGGCTCCTTCTCGATCATTGCCTGCAGGATTGCCGCATCGTCGGCTTCGGGCGCCTCGGCAAACTGGGTGCGACGGCGACCGATCTCGGTTGCCTTGGCAAATTTCTTCTTCACCTCGCCAGTTTCCCAGGCGACCGTCTGCCACTGCTTGTCTTCCGACGCGAGCAGGGATTCGATCTCGGCCTTTTCCTTGGTCAGGCCATCGAACTCCTTGCGGATTTCGAACTCTTCCAGCTTGCGCAAGGAGCGCAGCCGCATGTTGAGGATCGCCTCGACCTGATTGTCCGTCAGCCCGAACCGTTCCATCATCACAGGCTTCGGCTCATCTTCCTCGCGGATGATGGCGATGACCTCGTCGATGTTGAGATAGGCGATCAGGAAACCGCCGAGGAGTTCGAGACGTTTCTCGATGGCGGCGAGCCGGAAACGCGAGCGACGCAGCAGCACTTCGCGGCGGTGGTCCAGCCACTCCTTCAGCACCTCGTTCAGCGCCATGACCTTCGGAATGCGGCCCATGGACAGAACGTTCATGTTGAGCGGGAAGCGGCTTTCCAGCTCCGTCAGCTTGAACATCGACTCCATCAGGATCGTAGCATCGACGCTGCGGCTTTTCGGAATGAGAACAACGCGGATGTCTTCGGCGGATTCGTCGCGAATGTCTTCCAGCAGCGGCAGTTTGCGCGCGATAAGCAGTTCGGCGATCTTTTCGATCAGCCGGGACTTCTGCACCTGGAACGGAATTTCCGTGACGACGATCTGGTAACCGCCACGGCCGAGATCCTCGATTTCCCACTTGGAGCGGACGCGGAAACCGCCACGGCCGGTCTTATAGCTTTCGATGATGCTCTGGCGGTCGTCGATAATGATGCCGCCGGTCGGAAAGTCCGGACCGGGAATATACAATTCCACCAGCTTCTCGACGGTGGCATCGCGATCCTTGATCAGATGCAGAGCCGCATCGCAAAGCTCGTGGGCATTGTGCGAGGGAATGGAGGTTGCCATGCCGACGGCGATGCCGGAGGAGCCATTTGCGAGGAGATTTGGGAAGGCTCCAGGCAGAACGATCGGCTCGGAATTCGACTCGTCGTAGGTATCGCGGAAATCGACCGCATCCTGATCGATGCCCTCAAGCAGCAGTTCGGACACCGGCGTCATCTTGGATTCGGTGTAGCGCATGGCGGCCGGGCTATCGCCATCGATATTGCCGAAATTGCCCTGGCCGTTCACCAGCGTGTAGCGCTGGGAGAAATCCTGGGCCAGACGCGCCAGCGCGTCGTAGATCGACTGGTCGCCATGCGGGTGATAGTTACCCATCACTTCGCCGACGATCTTGGCGCATTTGCGGAAGGCGGCGTTGGGGCGCAACCCCATCTCGCTCATCGCATAAACGATACGCCGATGCACCGGCTTCAACCCGTCGCGGACGTCCGGAAGCGCGCGTTGCGTAATCGTCGACAGAGCATAGGCCAGATAGCGCTCTTCGAGCGCAGCCTTCAGATCGACCGGAACGATGTTGTCGTCGCCGTCACCAGGCGGCGGTGTCAGATTTTTTCCCATGGCCCTTGACTATCGGAGATGGCGATTCCCGGCAAGAAATCAGCGGAAAGCACCTGTGGATGAAGGCATCTCCGGCGCCATTCCACGCGGTTGCACTTACAATTTTGCTGCGGTTGCACATATTCCTCTTTGCCGGTGGATTTTTAGAGAAAGATCAATATAAATCGCCGCAGTACAAGCTGACTATGTACGCCCCCGCCGGGACGCCGGCTTAACGAGGAAACGCCATGATGACTTTCTACCGGACCACGCGGCTGATGCTGAGCAGTGCAGCCGTTCTGTCTTTTGCCAGCTCCGCTTTCGCGCTTGACGGCAACGACCTGCTGAAGAAGATCAACGACATCTATGGCCAGCAGGGCGCAACCATCGCTGCACAAGGCGTGGATATCGACGGCAGCACGGTGACGCTGAAGGGCGCAAGCTTCAAGGCAGCCGGCATGGACGATAGCATTCCGCTTGGCGACATCACCCTCGACGGCGTTGAAGAAAAGGATGGCGGCTACACGATCGAAGAGATCGACTTTGCCGATGTCGATTTCAGCAAGGACGGTGCCGCCGTTTCCGCGACCGACCTCAAGCTCAATGGCGTCGAAATTCCGGCTGACGCAACCAAGGGCGACCTTGGCTCGCTCCTCTACTACAAGAGCGCCCATGCCGGCGCCGTTTCCGTCACCAAGGATGATGTCGAAGTGTTCTCGATCGAGGGCGCCGACGCAACCATGAACAAGCGCGACGACAAGTCGGGCCTCGACTTCGATGCCAAGATCAACGGCATCAAGGCCGATCTCAGCAAGGTCGACGATGCGAAGGCCAAGGAAGCGATCGAAGCACTCAAGCTGCAGCAGATCGACGGCACCGTCGCCATGAAAGGCAGCTGGGAAATCGGCCCCGGCACGATCGACATCAGCGAATATTCCTTTGACTTCAAGGATATCGGCAAGCTGAACCTGGCCTTCAGCATTTCGGGCTACACACCTGCTTTCGCCAAGTCGATGCAGGAAGCGCTCAAGACGGTTCGCTCCAACCCGAACCAGCAGGAAGCACAGCAGTCGGCCGGTCTCGCCATGCTCGGCCTCCTGCAGCAGCTGACCTTCAACAGCGCGAAGATCCGCTTCGACGATGCGTCGATCACCGGACGTGCGCTTGATTTCGCCGGCAAGCAGCAGGGTGTCTCGGGCAAGCAGCTCGCCGACACGCTGAAGGCGATGACGCCGATCATGATGGCCCAGCTCAACGTTCCGGAACTGCAGAACGCCGTTTCGACCGCCGTCAACGCCTATCTCGACAATCCGAAGAGCCTGACGGTTACGGCCGCTCCGGGCAAGCCGGTTCCGGTTCCGATGATCATCGGTGCAGCCATGGGCGCTCCGCAGTCGATCCCGCAGGTCATCGGCCTCAAGGTTTCGTCGAACGACTAAGCCGTCGTTCCTAAAGCCATTTTCAGAAACCCGGCGATCTCGGTCGCCGGGTTTTTCTTTGCCGGAGTATCAGCTCGCTATTGCAGCTGATATTTCCTGATCTCGCTCAGCGCATGGGACATCAGGGAAAGCAACTCCTCCGTCGTCGCGCCATCGCGCGCCTGAACGGACATGCCCTGCACGATCGCACCCAGAAAGCGCGCAAGGGAACGTGCATTGGTGTCCGGTCGCATGTCTCCTTCCGCGATGCCCCGTTCAATACGGGCGGTGAAGATATCCAGCGACTGAAGCCGCATCGACGCGACGTGAAGGGCGATCGGCTCGTTTTCCTCAGCGCAGTTCAGCACGGCCGTCGAGATCATGCAGCCCTTCGGATGCTCCGGAGCCGTGAAGATCTTGGCCGAGTTCGTCAGAAAGCGTTCAAAGGTGGTGACCGTATCCACCTTGTCCTGAAACGGATTGCCGGGCTCGGGCCGGGGCATGCGCCGATATTGATCCAGCGTCTCGCGATAAAGCTCCGCTTTCGAGGTGAAAGCGGCATAGAGGCTCTGCGGCGTGATGCCCATCGCCGCCGTCAGATCGGCGATGGAGGAGCCGTCATAGCCATGCTGCCAGAATGTGTCCCGCGCCGCAGCCAAAACCGTCTCGCGATCGAAGGCGGGCGGGCGTCCGCGCCTACGCGGTGGAGAATTTTCGGCCTTTTCATTATTTTTCACAATGGTCACTCTAGAAATAGTCTCCGAATTGGGTTATTCAGGAATGGTCATTGTGATTATAGAAGGTTTTGCCCCATGAGTCTTCCCCTGGAAAATTCCACGCGTCCGACCCAAAGCAGCCTCGCCGAAGGTGTCGACGCCGCAATCGATTCCGCTCTCGCTGACAAGAGGTTGGTAGGGACCGTAGTG
Organism: Rhizobium sp. NPDC092011; assembly: GCF_044756305.1. NCBI lineage: Bacteria > Pseudomonadati > Pseudomonadota > Alphaproteobacteria > Hyphomicrobiales > Rhizobiaceae > Rhizobium > Rhizobium sp. NPDC092011. The sequence continues at coordinate 582,105 of NZ_JBIVSO010000003.1, read as the reverse complement.
CTGGTCGCCCATGATGGAGAGCTTGTCTATGCCCGCGCCGCCGGTCTGGCAGATCGGGAAAACAACGTTGCGATTCGCGAAGATGCCATCTTCCGGCTGGCCTCCGTCACCAAGCCGATCGTCACCATCGCCGCTATGCGCCTCGTCGAACAAGGCCGTATCGGGCTAGACGATCCGATCACCAAATGGTTGCCGGATTTTCGGCCGCGGCTGGCCGATGGAACCGAGGCCGTCATCCGTATTCGCCATCTCCTGTCGCACACGTCCGGGTTGGGTTACACCTTCGCTGAAGAACAGGACGGTCCATATCATCGGGCCGGCGTGTCCGATGGCTTGGACACACCAGGCCGGTCGGTTGCCGAGAACCTTCAGCGTCTCGCAAGTGCACCTCTTATCTTTGCGCCCGGCGAGGACTGGCGTTACTCGCTGGCGATGGACGTACTTGGCGGCATCGTCGAAAAGGAAACCGGCCGCGTGCTCGGTGAGGCGGTCGCAGAGCTTGTCATGCAGCCGCTCGGCCTTTCGGATACGGCATTTTCGGTCGAGGATCGTAGCCGCCTCACGGCCAACTATGTCAATGGTGATCCTCAGCCGCTGCGAATGGAAGACGGCACGCTTGTTCCGATACTCGATGGCGTGATCCGCTTTGCGCCCGACCGGATATTCGATCCCGCCTCTTACCACTCCGGCGGTGCGGGCATGGCGGGAACGGCAAGCGATGTGCTGGCTATTCTCGACGCCATCCGCAAGGGCGGTGCGCCGCTGCTCTCGCCCGATACGGTCAAAACGATGATGACCGATCAGGCGGGCGGCCATATGCAGGCACAGCAGGCCGGCTTCGGCTTCGGCTTTGGCTGGTCAGTCGTCATCGATCCCGTTGAGGGTCAGGTCCCCTTCTCGGCAGGCACGATCAAATGGGGCGGCGTCTACGGCCATAGCTGGTTCGTCGACCCGAAGAAGGGCCTGACAGTGGTTGCCCTGACCAACACGGCGCTTGAGGGCATGTGGGGGCAGTTCACGACGGATCTCGCCAAGGCGGTTTATGCGGCGCTCTAACTCACGCTTGCATCCGAAACAAAGCCGATGACCACAATCGTCGGCTTTGTTCGTTTTACGGCAATGGGCGGCGCAGCGAGATATTGCTAGACATCGACAATATCAATGCAATTAATACGTGCGTATCAATATCCTTTCAGCCGAGATGCTCCATCATGATCTTCCATCGAATGAAACTGCTGACGGTTGTCAGCGTAGGACATGTGCTATTCGCGAACTCTGCTTTCGCACTCGATGGGGCCGACGTCCTGAAGAAGCTTAACGGTGCCATGGTCGCGCAAATAGGCGACTCGATCGAGGCTGGAAATATCGACGTTAACGGTTCAACCGTCACCCTGAGAAACGTGACATATACGCCGCGAGAAAGAGACGGCATTACTCTGGGCGATGTCACGATGACTGGCGTGGCCGAACGATCGGGCGGCTACACAATCGAGAAGATCCTTATCCCGGACGTTACAATAGAACAAAAGAACCTTAGTGTCAGTGTAACAGGACTGAGGGTGGACGATCTCGCAATTCCCGCGAATGCAGCGCTGAACGATATAGATTCAGTATTCACTTATCGTGCGCATATTGGCCCGGTATCTGCTCTAAAAGTCGGCGAAAAGTTTTTCTCCATATCCGCTGCCGATTCCGTCTCAACGAAACGTCCAGACAGAAAAGGCGTCGATTCCAGTTTCACAATTGATGGAATTGTTGCCGATCTTTCCTTGGCTCAGATGCCTGTAAGCTCTCAAGCAATCCAACACTTCGAGCTGCAGAACCTGCGCGCGGCGTTTTCCATGAAAAGCAGCTGGGAGCTTTCGACCGGCAAGTATGATCTAACGGAATACACGGTCGATCTCGAGAATATCGGGAAACTGAATGTCAAGCTCAGCCTCTCCGGTGTTACCCCCGCATTCTACAATACCGCAGACGCCCTGTACTCTTCCATGACCGGCACCGAGGACGATCAAGACACCAAGAACGCCAAATACTTGTTAGGTCTCGCCTTCGTTCGGCAGCTGACCTTGAATAGTGCTCAAATCCGTTTTGACGATGCTTCATACACCAATCGCGCATTCGACTATATGAGCAAATGGGATCATCTGACACGGGCGCAATCGGCCAAACGCTTTGCTAAAGACATACTGGCCTCGACCGCTGAGCTCGGGATTCCCGATCTCCAAAGAATGCTTTCAGCGGCCGTCATCGACTATTTCGACAACCCCAAAAGCCTGACGTTCAGCGCTGCTCCAACCAAACCTGTTCCGATGTCGGCGGTCATAGAAACCGCGAAAAATGCGAGGGAGCTGATCCCCAATATGATTGGCCTAAACATCACGGCGAACGATTAAGCAGGCGTCTCGCTAAGCCACAAAAAACCCGGCGATTTCGGTCGCCGGGTTTTGCATTTCAACGGGCCTGAAAGCCTCAGTCCTTCTTGACCGGCGGGATCGGCCGGATGGCCAGTTCGCGCAGCTGCGTCGGCGTTGCGGCCGAGGGAGCACCCATCAGCAGATCCTGCGCCTGCTGGTTCATCGGGAACAGCGAGATTTCGCGCAGGTTCTTGGCGCCGACCAGCAGCATGACGATACGGTCGATGCCGAAGGCAGCGCCGCCGTGCGGAGGTGCACCATACTGGAAGGCGCGATAGAGGCCACCGAAGCGCTCCTCGACGTCGGTCTGGCTGAGGCCGACCTTTTCGAAGGCGGCAACCATGGTTTCCGGCGACTGGTTGCGGATCGAGCCCGAGGCGATTTCGAAGCCGTTGCAGACGGCGTCATACTGGAACGCCTTGATCGTGAGGGGATCCTGGTTCTGCAGCGCCTCAAGGCCACCCTGCGGCATCGAGAACGGGTTGTGAGCGAAATCGACCTTCTTTTCTTCCTCGCTCCATTCGAAGAACGGGAAGTCGACGATCCAGCACAGCTCGAAACGGTCGCGATCGACCAGGTTCAGCTCTTCGCCGGCCCTGGTGCGGGCTTCGCCGGCAAACTTGTAGAACTTGGAGGGGTCGCCAGCCACGAAGAAGCAGGCGTCGCCGTCATCGAGGCCGAGCTGGGTGCGGATCGCATCCGTGCGCTCTTCGCCGATGTTCTTGGCAAGCGGGCCTGCACCCTCGAGCTTTTCGCCTTCCTTGCGCCAGAAGATGTAGCCGAGACCCGGCTGACCCTGGCTCTGCGCCCAGGCGTTCATGCGATCGCAGAATGCACGCGAACCGCCGGTCTTGGCCGGGATCGCCCAGACTTCAACCTTCGGGTTGGAAGCGATCATGTTGGCGAAGACCTTGAAGCCGGAGCCGGCAAAATGCTCGGTCACCGCTTCCATGACGATCGGGTTGCGCAGGTCCGGCTTGTCGGAGCCATACTTGCGGATGGCAACGTCATAGGGGATGCGCGGCCATTCCTTGGTGACCGGCTTGCCTTCGGCAAATTCCTCGAACACCTGGGTCATCAGCGGGCCCATCGTGTTCCAGACGTCTTCCTGCGTCACGAAGCTCATTTCGAGGTCGAGCTGGTAGAATTCGCCCGGCAGACGGTCGGCACGCGGGTCTTCATCACGGAAGCACGGCGCGATCTGGAAGTAGCGGTCGAAGCCGGCAACCATCAGCAGCTGCTTGTACTGCTGCGGCGCCTGCGGCAGCGCGTAGAAGGTGCCGGGGTGGATACGGCTCGGCACGAGGAAGTCGCGCGCGCCTTCCGGCGACGAGGCCGTCAGGATCGGCGTCGTGTATTCGGTGAAGCCGACTTCGCCCATGTGACGACGCATGGAGGAGATGACCTGCGTGCGCTTGACGATGTTCCGATGCAGCGTTTCGCGGCGAAGATCGAGGAAGCGATACTTCAGGCGCACATCTTCCGGATAGTCCGGCTCGCCGAAAACCGGCAGCGGCAATTCCTTGGCGGCCGACAGCACTTCGATCTCCTGAGCGTAAAGCTCGATCTCGCCGGTCGACATGTTCTTGTTGACGGTGTCCTCCGTACGGGCCTTTACCAGACCGTCGATGCGGATGACCCATTCGCCGCGAACCGTTTCCGCGAGCTTGAAGGCCGGCGAATCAGGGTCGGCGACCACCTGGGTGATGCCGTAGTGATCGCGCAGGTCGATGAACAGAAGGCCGCCATGATCTCGGACGCGATGAACCCAGCCGGAGATACGGACGGTCGAACCGACGTCGGACTTGCGCAGGGCGGCGCATGTGTGGCTGCGATAGCGATGCATAGTATATATCCTGGACTTGGCGGGCCGTGGCGAAAGGACATGCAAGCCCCTCGCCTGCCGACGAGAAAATCGGGCGGAAAAGCGCATGGCGCGCCCGATTTGTCAAGGCTCGAACGCCGGAAGTCGACTTAAAGCTGTTGCATTCGCCGCCTCAATCGGCACCTGCAAGTAGCCGCTGCGGCAGTTTGGCTACCGGAATGCTATTGCTGAATGGCAATGTCAACTTTAAACAGGCATCCACATATCTTCGCCCCCGGAGCGTAACATGCCGATCCTCACCCGTCGTAATCTTCTGAAAGCTTCAGCCGTTGCGGGCGCCTATGGTGTCGGGCTCGGTATCGCCGGCAAGTTTGCAGGCAGCGCCGCAGCAGCTGAGCCGCGCGTCATGAAGACCGCAAAGATCGAGGCCAATTTTGCCGATGGTGGAACGACCAGGAATGTCCTGACCTATGGTGACGCAGGCATGCCGCCGGTGGTGCGCATGAAAAAAGGCGAGGCATTTGCGGCCCGGCTGATCAACGGCATAGACGATCCGACGACCATCCACTGGCACGGCATCCGCCTTCCCAACAATATGGACGGCGTGCCCTTCCTGACGCAGCCCTACGTCTATACCGGCGATCATTTCGACTACGCCTTCACGCCGCCCGATGCAGGCACCTTCTGGTATCATCCGCATTGCAACACGCTGGAACAGATGGGTCACGGCATGACCGGCGTCATCGTGGTGGAAGACCCCAAGGATCCCGCTTTCGATTCGGAAGTGGTGCTCAATCTGCGCGACTGGCGGCTGGGCGGCGATGGGCAGTTCATTGCCCAGTTCCGCCCGCGCGATGCGGCCAAATCAGGCACATATGGCACGGTCCGAACCGCGAATTGGCAGCAGGAGCCGCAATATGACGCCCCTTCCGGAGGCCTCGTACGGCTGCGCATCGCGATCACCGACGTCACGCGCATCTTCTCGTTCCGGATGGATGGGGCCGAGGCGACCGTGATCGCCATCGACGGCAACCCCGTACCGCAGCGTTTTCCGCTGGACCTCCTGCAACTCGGCCCGGGACAGAGGCTGGAGCTGGCGGTGCGCATGCCCGACGCCGAAGGCGCGGTCATCAAACTCGAGGATATCAAGGGCACCAATCCGAAGGTGCTGGCGACATTGCGCGCTGTGGGTGCCTCGCTGAAGCGCGATGTTCGGGATCTGTCTCCGCTGCAGGCCAATCCGGTGCAAAAGGCGGACCTCGGCTCCGCCACTCACCTGCCGTTGATTCTCAGCGCCACGGCGGAGAATACCGCCGACAACAGCATTTGCGGCTCGCTCGGCTACAGTTTCTGGGCGATCAACAAGGTGCCTTGGCCGGGTGATACTCCAGACCCTACGGCTCCGCTTGCCGAACTCAAGCTCGGCAAGAGCTATGTCATCGATATGGAAAACGTCACGCCGCATAGCCACCCCATCCATTTGCACGGGATGAGTTTTACCGTCCTCTCCTCGTCGACACGGCAAGTGCAGCCGTTCGTGTCCGATACGTATCTCATCCAGCCCGACGAAAAAGTGCAGCTCGCCTTCGTCGCCGACAATCCGGGCGACTGGCTGCTTCATTGCCACATCATCGAGCATCAGAAGACGGGCATGACCAGCTATGTCCGCGTGGCATAGTGAAGGGCCGCATGCGGCTTTCCGCGCCGGCCACCCTTCGAAGAAGCAACAACCCCCGGTTAATTTCAGCCAAAAGCGGCGTGCGGCAACGCTTTGTCCGCGAAAGTATTGACATATCCGGCTGAAAGGAGAAGGAAGTTAAAGAACTATTTTATCGATGAATGTGTTGAGATGATCGAAACTACCGCCCAATTGGAGGCGGCCTGCCGAGAGCTGGCCAAGTCGGATTTTATTACCATCGATACCGAATTCCTGCGAGAGACGACCTTCTGGCCGGAACTTTGTTTGATACAGATGGCGAGCCCGACCACCGAGGTATTAGTCGACCCGCTGGCCAAGGGGCTCGACCTCGCGCCCTTTTTCGAGCTGATGGCCAATCCGGCCGTGCTGAAGGTTTTCCACGCAGCACGCCAGGATATCGAAATCATTTTCCATCGCGGCAATCTCATTCCGCATCCGATCTTCGATACGCAGGTCGCGGCAATGGTATGTGGCTTCGGGGACTCGGTCTCCTACGACCAGCTCGTCAGCCGCATCAAGAACGTCCACATCGACAAGTCCTCGCGCTTCACCGACTGGAGCCGTAGGCCGCTCTCGGAAAAGCAGCTGGACTATGCCCTTGCCGACGTGACCCATCTGCGTGATGTCTATCTTTCGCTCGACGAGCAACTGAAGCGCGAAGGACGCGCCTCCTGGCTACAGGAGGAAATGGCGATCCTCGAGGCGCGCGATACCTATGACCTGCATCCGGACGATGCCTGGCAGCGGCTCAAGATGCGGCTGCGCAAGCCGCAGGAGCTGGCGGTTCTCAAATATGTGGCGGCATGGCGCGAACGCGAGGCCCGCTCTCGCAACGTTCCGCGCGCACGCGTGCTGAAGGACGATGCGATCTATGAGATCGCACAGCAGCAACCGAAGGATACCGAGGCATTGGCCCGGTTGCGCACCATCCCGAAGGGCTGGGAGCGTTCGGCCGCCGGTGCTGCGGTTCTCGAAGCCATCAACGCGGCGCTGGCGCTGCCGAAATCCGAGATGCCGCATCCGCCGCGTCATCAGCAGGCCCCGGAGGGTACGGCTGCAGCAGCTGAATTGTTGAAGGTGCTGTTGAAGCTCATTGCCGAAAAGCACGGCGTTGCACCGAAGGTTATCGCCAATAGCGATGACCTCGACAAGATTGCCGCCGAAGGCGAGAAGGCGGATGTCGCAGCCCTCACCGGCTGGCGGCGCGATCTCTTCGGCGAAACGGCCTTGCAGTTGATACAGGGTCAGGTGGCGTTGCGCTTCGTCGGAAAGCGGATTGAAACCGTCGCCCTATAATAGCGACATTCTCCTTCCACAGCGTCTCGCGATTGCGTATGATTCGCAGATCGAGACGCTGGTCGCCATCACGATTGCGCCGCAAATCTCGTGGAATGAACGTCTTACGCAGTCGTTATGTTCGATGACGTTTCGGTTTCCCGGCGCAATCCCGCGTCGATGACAGGCGTCGCTTCTCGGCGGAAAAGGTGAATGGGCATTCTCCATTCAATGCGCACCTGGCTTTTGTCATCGCTGCTTGTCGCCTCGACGGGCGTGCTTTACGGCATCATGTTCTTCCCGCAGGCGCCGATGTATATCGGCGCAATCTTTGCGCTGTTCTGCGGCATGCCGCTGCTGGCCTTCGAGCGCCGCATGATCCTGCCGAAGCTGAACGTCTGGGTGCATCGCCTGCCGACGCCTGCCTTCATCCTCTCGGCGCTCGTCGTCGACTTCCTGCTGATGAGCGTCGGCTACGCGATGGCCGGCAGCCTCCTGAAGCTGCTTGGCCTGGTCGATGGCTCATGGAAAGACCTCACTCTGCTGAAGTTCGACGTCTATCTGTACGCCGTCCTGGTGACTGCCGTGATCATCTTCGTCGGCCGCGTGCGGGAACTCCTCGGCCGCGACGTCTTCCTCAGCCTCTTGACCGGGCGGTATCGCAACCCGACGCAGGAGGAACGTGTTTTCCTGTTCATCGATCTCGTCGGCTCCACCGCCTTTGCCGAGGAACATGGAGACCTCAAGACTCAAGAGTTTCTGGGTGCGGTGTTTGCAGCGATGGCCGAGCCGGTCCGCCGGCACAAGGGCGCTATCGACGACTATATCGGCGATGCAGCCCTCATCACCTGGCCGCTTCGCCGAGGCCTCAAGAACGCCAACTGCGTGCGCTGCGTCTTCAACATCCTCAACGATATCGAGGCCAATGCGGAAACCTGGCTGAAGTCCTACGGCAGGGTGCCGCGTCTTCGCGCCGCCCTGCATGGCGGCAGCATCGTCACGGCGGAAATCGGTGTCGACCACCACAAGATCGCCTATTTCGGCGACACGGTGAACACCGCCGCCAGGCTCGAGTCGCTCTGCAAGACGCTGGAGCGTCAGGTGCTGATTTCGAGCGATCTTGCCGGGCGGCTGGATCTTCCCGAGGCGATCATCAAGGAAGAACTGGGTGACCATGCCGTGCGCGGCCGCGATCAGCATCTCGGCGTCATCGCACTGCATACGCAAGACCGGCAAGCGCTGAAAACTGCCAATGGAAGATCGTAAGCCATAGAAATCTCTGGCTGTATGCTCAGATCAATGCGCGCCTGGGCTTCACACCCTATGGGTTGTCCACAGTCACCAAACCTTCACCTGGACGTTAATTCGCCGACACAGCTCACCTGTTAAGCCGGAGGTGTTTCGCCAATCCCACCAACCGGGTGACATGATGACCAGAATTCTTTCCGCCTCCACGGCACTCTTCATTTTGCTTGCCGCATCGGCTCAGGCAGACGAACAGCAGTTCAAGGCAAAGCTCGTCGGGCAGGCCATCCTGCCAGCCAATACAATCGCCGCCGCCCCTGCAGACGCGGCGGAATTCCTGAAGACCTCCGGCAAGTTCACCACGCCGGACCGTAAGCGCACCGAAGCGCTCGCATCCGTTGCGGGCAAGGATGGCGCCCGCGTCACCGACATCAAGCTGCCGTTCGCCGGCCAGCCGATCCAGGGCTTCTCCGGCATCAAGACCATGCCCGACGGCACCTTCTGGACGCTCTCCGACAATGGCTTCGGCACCAAGCAGAACTCCAGCGACGCCATGCTCTTCCTGCACCAGCTGAAATTCGATTGGGACAGCGGCAAGGTCGAAGTCGTCAAGAACCTGTTCCTGTCCGACCCGAACAAGAAGGCTCCCTTCCCGATCGTTATGGAAGGCGCCGACAAGCGCTATCTGACCGGCGCCGATTTCGACATCGAATCGATCCAGCCGGTGGCCGACGGCTTCTGGGTCGGCGAGGAATTCGGTCCTTACCTGCTGAAGTTCGACACCAACGGCCAGCTGACAGATGTCTTCGCCACGACGGTTGACGGTAAGCCGGTCCTGTCTCCCGACAATCCGCTGCTGCAACTGCCGGGCAACCCGACGCAGAAGATGCCTGCTTTCAATCTGAAGCGCTCAGGCGGCTTTGAAGGTCTCGCCATGTCGAAGGACGGCACCAAGCTCTATGGTATGCTCGAAGGCCCGATCTACCAGGAAGACGGCAAGGTGGAGAATGTCGACGGCAAGACGGCCATCCGCGTCATCGAATTCGACGTCGCCTCCAAGAGCTGGACCGGCCGCAGCTGGCTCTATCCCTTCGCCGACAAGGGCCTCGCCATCGGCGATTTCAACATGCTTGACGAAACGACTGCCCTCGTCATCGAGCGCGACAATGGCGCCGGCACCAAGGACAAGGCTTGCGCCGATCCCAAGCAGCCGAAACCCGATTGCTTCGAGGCCCCGGCTGAGCTCAAGCGCGTCTACAAGATCGAGTTCAGTGATGCCAATGTCGGCAAGTCCGTTCGCAAGATCGGCTACATCGACCTGATGCGCATCGAGGATCCGGATCACAAGCGCCGTCAGGGCGGTGGCGAAGGTTTCTACGATATGCCGTTCATCACCATCGAGAATGTCGACCGCGTCGATGCCACGCACATCATCATCGGCAACGACAACAACCTGCCCTTCTCCGCAGGGCGCGCCGTCGACAAGGCCGACGATAACGAATTCAGCCTGCTCGAAGTCGGTGATTTCCTGAACGCGAAGTAAGCCGCGACAAGACCGCCTCTCCCTGCCATGCAGGGAGAGGTTCTGGGCCTGCGAGGAGCAGGCAGATCTATTCGAAGCAGAAGGCCAATCGGCGGTTCGTGAGCTTGCCGAGCTGCTGCAGGCGCCCATCCAGCCTCTCACCGGCAAAATCGTGATATTCGGCCGGAACGACGAATTCGAGGTCTAGATCCGGATTTGTCGAACGACGGAACGACAGATTACGGACGATTCCGGGCATCGATGCCGAAAACAGATAGACGACGCGCAGCAGACCGCCGAGAAGCTTGGCGCGCTCGATGTAGAGCGGCGTGGCGATCGTCGCCAGCGGCTCGGTCGCGCCATCATCATGCAGGCCTTCGAAGCGATAGTAGTTGGCGAGCGCCACGAATGCGCGGCCGGCATGGGTGATACCGACGAAAGACGTATGGGCGATGATGTTCAGCGCCTGAAGGCCGCGATAGTCGGGATGGGCACGCCAGCTGATGTCGGCGAGCAAACAGGCTGCCTGGCGATAACGGCTCTCCTCCTCCGTCTCGGTGATCCCGAAGAACGGCATCATGCGTCCGGTCCAGTCCGCAAGCTCGCGGGCATGCTCCGGCGAACGGGCACGCAGGATGGCGAGCTCTCCCGCCGCCACCAGGAGCGGATCGCTATGGCGCTCCGCCTCCGTGAGCAAGGAATAGAGATAGCCTTCACGTACGCCCTGGGCGGAGAAGGAAATGATGGATGGTTTCATGGCCGTCAGCACTTCACGCATGGCGACCGCGCCGAAAGGCAGCAGCAGACGGCGATGCTTGGAAACCGCCTGCAGGGCCGGATCCTTCGAATCCTTGGATTCGACGATCTGATCCAGGAAGCGCAGCATCTCGTCGAGCTGCACTTCGTAGCCCTGCATCATGTGCAGCGGGTATTTGCGCGTTTCCATGTGCAGCTTGGCAATGTTTCGCCACGTGCCGCCAACCGCATAGAAGGTGCGGCCCTCGCCCTTGCTCAGCAGCTTGGCCGTCTTGACGTGCTTGCGCGCGAAACCGCGCGCCTTCTCGATCGAGCCGCCGGCATATTCGGACAGGCGCAGGCCGCCGAGCGGCAGCGTGATGCCTTTGCCGAACTCGCGATCCTTGATGTCGATCAATTCCAGCGAGCCACCGCCGAGGTCGCCGGCAATACCGTCCGGATGGAAGAACCCACTGATGATACCGAGTGCGGAGAAGCGCGCCTCTTCCTCACCGGAAAGCACGCGCACCTTGCGCTGAAGGATCGTTTCCGCCTGATGGATGAACGCCGGACCATTGCTGGCCTCGCGCGCGGCGGCCGTCGCCAGGACATAGATGGTCGACGCGCGAGCCTGATCGGAGAGCGCCTTGAAGCGATGCAGGGCCGCGAGAGCCCGCGCCACGCTTTCCTCATCCATCTTGCCGGTCAATGCTATGCCCTTGCCGAGGCCGCAAAGCACCTTCTCGTTGAAGAGAATGGTCGGAGACCGCGAATGGCCTTCATAGACGACAAGACGGACCGAGTTCGATCCGATATCGACAACGGAGACAGGGGCTATACCGGGAAGGCGCCCCTGGGCTTCTGATTCAACCATGCAGGTCCAGTTTATTTGTTGCGGCCCGACAACAGCCCAGCGATCAGTTTCGGCGCACTGGATTTCAAGGCTTCACCCCGGCCGGACAGGCTGGGATTGGTCATGAAATACTGCTGCGCATTGAATGGCTCTTCTCCCTTGCGCACTTCCATGCGCCTTGAAGTACCGTCCGGCAATATCTCGTAGCTCTGTTGATTGTCAATGATATTGCCCAGCATGATCTGTGAAAGCACCTGCTCGTGCACGGTCTTGTTGGTGAGCGGCACCAGGGTTTCGACGCGGCGATCGAGGTTTCTGGGCATCATGTCGGCCGAGCCGATATAGACCAGCGCCTTCTCCGACGGCAGGCCTTGACCGTTGCCGAAGCAGAAGATGCGGCTATGCTCGAGGAAGCGGCCGATGATCGACTTGACGCGAATTTTCTCCGAAAGACCAGGCACCTGCGGACGCAGGCAGCAGATGCCGCGCACGACGAGGTCGACCTCGACGCCCGCATTGCTGGCACGATAAAGCGCGTCGATGATGTCGGGATCGACGAGCGAATTCATCTTCATCCAGATCGCAGCCGGCTGGCCGCTCTTGGCATGCTCGATCTCACCCTCGATATGCTGAAGGATGCGGCTGCGGAGCGTGTAGGGCGACACCGCGATCTTCATGTCGTGCTCCGGCTCGCCGTAGCCGGTGATGAAGTTGAAGATATTCGCCATATCATGGGCAATCTTCGGGTCGCAGGTGAAATACGAGAGGTCGGTATAGATCTTGGCGGTGACCGGGTGGTAATTGCCGGTGCCGAGGTGGCAATAGGTCCGCAACTTGCCGTCCTCGCGGCGCACCACCATCGACATCTTCGAATGCGTCTTGAGCTCGATGAAGCCGAAGACGACCTGCACGCCCGCACGTTCCAGATCGCGCGCCCAGCGGATGTTTGCCTCTTCGTCGAAGCGGGCCTTCAGCTCCACCAGCGCCGTGACCGACTTGCCGAGATCGGCCGCGTCGATCAGTGCTCGGACGATCGGGCTGTCGTTCGAGGTACGATAAAGCGTCTGCTTTATCGCCAGAACGTCAGGATCCCTAGCAGCCTGGAGAAGGAACTGGACCACCACGTCGAAGGATTCGTAGGGGTGATGGACGACCATATCCTTTTCGCGGATGGCGGCGAAACAATCGCCGGCATGCTCGCGGACGCGCTCAGGAAATCGGGCGTTATAGGGCTCGAAGCGCAGATCGTCGCGCGGAGCCTTGCAGATTTCGGAAAGAGTATTGAGCGCCAGCAGGCCGGGCAGAACCGCGATGCGGTTTTCCGGAACGTTCAGCGATTCCACCACGAACTGGCGAAGTTCCAGCGGCATTTCGGAATCGGTCTCGATGCGGATCACCGAGCCGCGGCGGCGCCGCTTCAGTGCGGTTTCGAAGAAGCGCACCAAGTCCTCAGCCTCTTCCTCGACTTCGATATCGCTGTCGCGGATGAGGCGGAACGTACCCGAACCCTGCACTTCATAGCCGGGATAGAGGCGGTGGATGAAGATGTTCACCACATCTTCGAGCGTGATGTAGCGGATGACGTTGCTCGCATCCGGCAGACGAACGAAGCGGTCGAGCGCCGGCGGCAGGCGAAGCAGCGCCGTCATCGGCTCACGGCCGTTCATGCTCTTCAGTTGCAGCGCGATCGAGAATCCGAGGTTCGGAATGAACGGGAACGGATGGGCCGGGTCAATGGAGAGCGGCGTCAGGACCGGGAAGATGGCCTGCTCGAACTCCGTGTGGAGCCACTGCCGATCCATATCGGAAAGGGCAGCCGGGCGGACGATCAGGATGTCTTCCTTGGCGAGATATTGCTGCAGGACGGCAAGCGAAGCCTGCTGCTCCATCTGCAGGTTGTCGATCTCGCGCAGGATGTCGTCGAGCTGCTCGGCCGGCGTCTTGCCGTCGGGCGTGCGAACGAGAATCTTCTGGCGGACCTGACCCTCGAGGCCGGCAACGCGCACCATGAAGAATTCGTCGAGGTTTGCGGCGGAGATGGAGAGGAAGCGGACACGCTCAAGCAGCGGGTGCGCCGTATTCAATGTTTCCTCGAGGACGCGGCGATTGAACTGCAGCCAGGAGAATTCACGGTTGATGAAACGCTCGGGACTGGTCAGCAACGGATTGACCGGAGCCTCCTCCGAGGTTCCCTGGCTGGCGTCCTGATGTTCCGTGAGTGCCGAGTCCATGTTCCACCTACCCTCTTCTAATCCTGTGCCACGTATATCAGTTTGACGACGGAACTGTGACAGTTCGGTATCAACTCAATCCGGCCGGCGGGAATTACCCAGCTCATTCAGTACTTCAGCGGCCAGCACGCGCGTGATCCTGGTTCCTCGTCCCAGCGCCAGCCGGTCGAGACGATCGACGATCAACTGCGCTGCGTTCATGGAGCGCTCCATGCGATTGACGATATAAAGGACGAGTTTGTCATCGATATAAAGCTGACGGTCGGCAAAGAGCTTTACGATGATCTGCGACAGCAGCTCCTCGTCCGGCTCCCCAATCTCGACCACAGTCGCCGCCTTCAAGCGGGAGCGCAGGTCAGGCAGCGTCACCGGCCAGGACATCGGCCAGAGCCGGCTCGTCATCAAAAGACTGTTGCCGTTCTCCCGAACGCTGTTGATGACATGGAAAAGCTCGGTATCGTCGAAGCCAAGGCGATCGACATCCTCGAAGATAACGGGGCCGTTCGCAGCGGCGATTGCGGCATCGGAACCCGCCACGGGATGAATTGGGGCCGCATCGCATCTCTCGCTCCAGATGCTGGCAAGGTGCGATTTTCCGGAACCGACCGGACCGGCCAGAATGACGACCGGCGACGGCCAATGCGGCCAGGAATCGACGATCCGCACCGCCGCCGTCAACGGATCGGCGACGAGCAGGTCATCGCGGCCGCTTGCGGGGTCGTGTGTAAAGGCCAAGGGCAGCTGTTCGGCGGTCCTGCGCCTCAAATCAGCGTTCTTTGCATCGGTCATGTCTAGTTATTCTCGGGTTTGCCGGCCTTGGCTCTGCGGGCCCTGCCGGCCTCCGAGCGTCCGTGATAGAGCTCGCTCTGAAGGTACCGCGAAAGGGCGAAGCGGACAAGAACGCCGCAGGCAGCGGCAGCCGGAACGGCAATCAAAAGCCCGACGAAGCCGAAGAGTGCGCCAAAGGCGAAAAGCGCAAACATCAGCCAAACCGGGTGCAGGCCGACGCTTTCGCCGACGAGCTTCGGCTGCAGCACATTGCCTTCAAGGAATTGGCCGGTGAAGAAGACGGCAAGCGTCAGACCGACCCAGAGATAGTCGGGCCAGAATTGAACGAGCGCGACGCCGACGGCCAGGACAAGGCCGACCATCGAGCCGACATAGGGAATGAAGCTGATCATGCCGGCGAACAGGCCGATCAGAAGGCCGAAGTTCAAGCCGACGAGCGAGAGGCCGACGCCGTAGTACACGCCGAGAATGATGCAGAGCGAGCCCTGCCCCCGGATGAAGCCGGCAATCGCCTGATCGATCTCGCGGGCGATTTCACGGACGGTAGCGACGTGGTCGCGCGGGATCCAGTCATCCACCTTGGCGATCATCCGGTCCCAGTCGAGCAACATGTAGAAGGCAACGACCGGCGTGACGACCAGCAGCGAGATCACGTTGACCAGCGCCTTGCCGGAGCTCCAGAGCTGCGCGAACAGCCCACCGACGAAACTCAGGCCTTCGGACATGATGCTGGAGAAATTGTCCTTGATCGCGCCGAGCTGATTGCGGATCCAGTCGGGCAGCACCATCGTCTGCGCCTTGGCGATCAGCTGTTGTATCTGCTGCACATAGGTCGGGATGTGCTGAATGAAGTCGTTGAACTGGTTGATGATGATCGGAATGAAGATCGTCAGCGCCAGCGCAAAGATCAGCAGGAACGAGAAAAGGATCACCACCGTCGCCATCAGGCGGCTGAGGCCGAACCGCTCAAGCCGGTCAGCGACCGGATCCAGGAAATAAGCAACTGCCATACCGGCAATGAACGGCAGCAGGATCGTGCTGAAGACATAAAGGAAGCTGACGAACGCAACCAGTACGATCACCCAGAACGTGACTTGGCGCTTGAGGCTGGCTCCGCTGACCTTTTGCTCCATCGACTTCCCCGTTGCTCCGGCCCACCTGCCGTTCGCTTAGGACATAGGATGATGCTGTAATTATGGTCAAGTCTGAGAGCAGAAATCGGCGCCAAGTGCTGTGAAGCGGGGAAAATCGAGGGGTTGGCAGCGCTTGCGCCTTGCATAACGGCCCCTATCATGCAATGGCGACCCGATCGAAGCCCTATCGCGATAGAAGGGCGGCCATCGGAGGCGGAAGCATGAGCCAGTCTGGAAAAAACGGTCTGACCTATAGCGACGCGGGCGTCGATATCGATGCCGGCAACCTGCTCGTCGAAAAGATTAAGCCCGCCGTGCGCTCGACGCGCCGGCCCGGTGCGGATGGCGAGATCGGCGGCTTCGGCGGCCTGTTCGATCTGAAAGCAGCAGGCTTCACCGATCCGGTGCTGGTTGCCGCCAATGACGGCGTCGGCACCAAGCTGAAAATCGCGATCGACGCGAATTATCATGACACCGTCGGCATCGACCTCGTTGCCATGTGTGTCAACGATCTGGTCGTCCAGGGCGCAGAGCCGCTGTTCTTCCTCGATTACTTCGCGACCGGCAAGCTCGATCCCGACCAGGGTGCAGCGATCGTCGGCGGTATTGCTGCCGGCTGCCGCGATGCAGGCTGTGCGCTGATCGGCGGTGAGACGGCGGAAATGCCGGGCATGTATTCTCACGGCGATTACGATCTGGCGGGCTTTGCCGTCGGTGCCGCCGAACGCGGCCAGCTGCTGCCGTCAGGCGATATTGCCGAAGGCGACATCATTCTCGGCCTCGCCTCCTCGGGCGTTCATTCCAACGGTTTCTCGCTGGTGCGCAAGATCGTCGAGCTCTCCGGCCTTGGCTGGGATGCACCGGCCCCCTTCGCCGAAGGCAAGGCACTCGGCGAAGCACTGCTCACACCGACACGCATCTATGTGAAGCCACTGCTTAAGGCCATCCGCGAGACACATGCTCTCAAGGCACTCGCTCACATCACCGGCGGCGGCTTCCCGGAAAACATTCCGCGCGTGCTGCCGAAGCATCTGGCCGCTGAAATCGATCTGACAGCCGTCAAGGTGCCGCCGGTCTTCTCCTGGCTTGCCAAGGTTGGTGGCGTCGAGGCCAAGGAAATGCTGCGCACCTTCAACTGCGGCATCGGCATGATCGTCGTCGTCGCTCAGGAAAACGTCGCAGCCGTAAAGGCCGCGCTTGAGGCCGAAGGCGAAGCGGTCGTCACGCTCGGCCGTATGATCGCGCGCGAAGAAGGCGCGCACGGCACCGTCTACAAGGGCACGCTGGCTCTATGACCACGCCGCGCAAACGCGTCGCCGTCTTCATCTCGGGCGGCGGCTCCAATATGCTGGCTCTTCTGAAGGCCACGAAGGCGGCCGACTACCCAGCCGAGATCGTCGGCGTCATCTCCGACAAGGCAGACGCCGGTGGTCTGGCGAAAGCTGCTGCAGAGGGCATTGCTACCTTCTCTTTCGGGCGCAAGGATTTTGCCAGCAAGGAAGCCCATGAAGAGGCGATCCTTGCGCAGCTTGCGGCCCTCTCCCCCGACGTCATCTGCCTTGCCGGCTATATGCGGCTTCTTTCCGGCCGCTTCATCCAGGCCTACGAAGGGCGGATCATCAATATTCATCCATCGCTGCTGCCGCTTTTCCCTGGTCTGCACACGCATCAGCGCGCCATCGACGCCGGTATGCGCATCGCCGGCTGCACCGTGCATTTTGTCACCGAAGGCATGGATGAAGGCCCGGTCGTCGGCCAGGCTGCCGTACCGGTACTGACCGGCGACACCGCCGACAGCCTCGCCGCTCGCGTGCTTACGATCGAGCACCAGATCTATCCGCAGTCGTTGCGGCTGGTGGCGGAAGGCAAGGTCAGGATGGAAGGTGGCAAGGCCGTAAGCCTTGCCGAGGCATCTGCCGCGCAAGGGCGGCAGATCGTGTCACTACTTGGTGATGTAAGCTAGAGCGCTTCCGCTTTTTCTTGAAATGCGAAGCGCTCTATCTTCTTGTTTTCTTACGCATTCCGGACGGAAAACCGCTCCGCACTTTCTGGAAAAGCTCTAGCTTTCAAGCCGCCATCGCCATCAGCGGATGCAGCGTGCCGTCGCTATAGACGATGCGGCCGCCACGGAAGGTCGCGCGAATGCGGTGAACCGAACCGGGTTCGACGGCGACCAGATCGGCGAGCTGGCCGACAGCGATTTCACCGCGATCCAACAGACCCGCCGAACGGGCAGCATTGGACGTTGCGGTCGCAACTGCCGCCGGGAGGCCGCCGCTTGCAACATCGGCGATCTTGAAGATCGCCGGCACGAAGGCGGCCGGGTGATAATCTGCTGCGATAACGCCGAGGAGGCCGGCACGGGCCGCATCCAGGGCGCTGAGATTGCCGGACATGGACTGGCCGCGAAGCGCGTTCGGCGCACCCATGAGCGTCCAGAGACCACGGCGGCAGGCTTCTTCGGCGGCCGGGCCAGTGACGGGAAACTCGCTGATCGTCACGCCGAGATCGTGCATTGCCGCCACCTTCTCGGCGCTGTCATCGTCATGCGACGCCAGCGAAAGCTTATGCTTCAGCGACAGTGCGACGACGTCGTGCAGCTTGCGTTCGATCTCCGGATCCTGACGCTGCGCGATGCGTGTCGCCACGACTTCTTCCGCCGCCTCACGCGACATGGAGCGACGCTCGGACATGCTGCGGATATAGCTTTCGATGTCGTTATACTGGCCCTGCCCCGGCGTGTGATCGGTCAGGGAAACCATGTCGACGGAGCCCTCCTCCAGCAGCCGCTCCAGCGTCGGAGCTGCGCCGAGATTGGTGATTTCGTAGCGGGCATGGACGCGATGATCGATCAGCAGCTCGTTGCGCAGGCTGCCGATGCCGCGGATGACAGCCGAAGTGGTTTCGAGCGAACGGACATGACCGTAGACGCTTTCGGTCGCAAAGGAGAGTGCCGCGAAGGCGGTGGTGACGCCGGCTGCCGCCAGCTTCTTGTCCAGCTCGTGAATGCCGAAATCGATCGGCATCATTGCATTCGGCCGCGGTGCGATTTCGCGCTCGATCATATCGCAGTGCAGATCGACGAAGCCGGGCATCAGCAGGCGACCGCCACCATCGAAGGTCGGCCGCTCCACCGGCTCGGAGCGGATTTCGGCAATCACGCCGTCCTCGACACGCACCGCGCCATTTTCGACGACTTCATTGGGAAGAACGAGCGTAAAATTGCTGAGCCACATCGGCTTTCTCCTGAAACAGCGTCAAATCGAAGGAGGCTCGGAAACATTCGAATGTTTCTGGCCAGCACGCCCCGGTAAGCTCGATTCGTGACAGCATGATGAATGGGAAGCGGTGTTTTCACCAAAGCTGCCAATCGCTCAGCGTCTACCTCAAGCTCGCGACGTTCAATGTCGCCCATTGCAGCAGCATGATGGTCTTTGCGTCGTAGATATCACCGCTCTCGATCATCGCCATGGCATCCGACAGACGCACTTCCAGGACCTCGATATCCTCGTGTTCCTCGGCAAGACCACCACCAGCCGCAATGCGGTCGGACGTATCGATCACGGCGGCGAAGAAATGGATGATCTCGGTCACGGCCCCCGGAGACGTCAGCGCCTTGAAGAGGAAGCGAACATCGCGAACTCGAAAACCGGTCTCTTCCATGGCCTCACGGCGGATGGCTGCTTCCGGGTCGTCGCCGTCAAGCAGACCGGCGGGCACTTCCAACATCCATGCCGGCACGCCGAGCAGCTGGGCCGGCAGGCGGAACTGCCGGACGAGCACCACCGTTTCCCGCTTGGGATCATAAAGCAGGATGCAGGCGGCTGGCGTGCGCTGATAGACTTCCCGCTTCGGGCGGTGCTTTTCGCCCTGCGAATCCGTGTAGTCGAGATCGAAGCTGCTCAGCCGCGTCCATTGGTTCGCCAGCGTCCTTTCGTTGACGATTTCGGCTTTCGCCTTTTCGAATTTAGTCATGCCATATCCTTGCGGAGCCATACTTTATTGTCGTGAACAGCCGCGCCACCATAAGGCGCGACCGGATCGGCGCCGGTGAGCACATTGATGCCTTCGCCATCGACATGGGCCCTGTTCGGCCACAGGCCCTCGGCGATCAGCACACCGGGCTTGACTTCCGTCGTCACGCGGACGTGGAGGCGGATGTCCCCTCTTGCATTGCCGATGCGAACCAGCTCGCCGTGGGCAATAGCGAGCGCTTCTGCGTCCGCAGGGTTGACCATCACTTCAGGACGACCTTCCTTCTGCCGCGACGTCTTGGTTTCCGAGAAGCTCGAATTCAGGAAATTGCGCGATGGCGAGGTCGCGAGCCGGAACGGATGCTCGGGATCGGCTACCTCGATCACGTCGACCTGATCCGGAAATTCCGGCAGCTCGACATGCGGACCGAGCAAGCCGACCGAGGCGGGCGGCCTGTTCGGTGCCGGCTGATTGGACCAATCGGGGCGGAAACGGAACTTGCCGTCGGGATGACCGAAGCCATTGATGAAATGGGCATCGTCAAAATCGGGCTGACGGTCGAACCATTTGTTCTCGAGAAAATAGTCGTAGTCCGGCAGGCCACTCTTCGAGAGAACCCTGTCGATCATTTCGCGGGCGGAAAAACCGAAACCGGGACGGTCCGCGACGCCAAGGCGTTTGGCCAACTCCTCGATGACGAAGAGATTGCTGCGCACAGTCGTCGGCGGCTCCACCAGCTTCGGGCCGAGGAGAATGTGGTTCTGCCCGCCAGCGCGATAGATGTCGTCATGTTCGACGAACATGGTGGCCGGGATGACGATATCGGCCATCTCGGCCGTATCTGTCATGAACTGCTCGTGCACGGCGACGAAAAGGTCGGAGCGCGCAAAGCCGCGCTTTACCAGCCGCTGTTCGGGGGCGATGTTCATCGGGTTGGTGTTCTGGATCAGCATGGCCGTGACCGGACCACGATGGCGAAGCGCGACAGCATCGCCGGTCAAAGCGCGGCCTATCTGCGACTGATCGATCATGCGGATGTCCTGATCCTTCATGGCGCGGCCGGTCAGTTCGCTCGCGTCCATGCGGAAGATATCGCTGTTCGAGTGAAAGGCGCCGCCGCCCTCATATTGCCAGGAACCCAGCACCGTCGCGATCGATGCTGCCGCGTGCATGGCGATCGCGCCGTTGCGCTGGCGGGTGAAGCCATAGCCAAGACGGAAGTAGGTCTTCTTGGTCTCCCCCACGAGCTTGGCGAAAGCTTCGATCTCATCCACCGACAGGCCGGTGATATCAGCCGCCCATGCCGGGGTCTTCGACTTCAGGTGTGTCTCAAGGCCTGAGGGATCGTCGGCATATTTGGCCATATAGGCGCGGTCGGCATAGCCGTCGCGGAAGGCGATGTGCATGACCGCGCAGGCAAGTGCCGCATCTGTACCCGGCTTGACGATCAGGGCCATGTCGGCTTGCTTCATCGTCGGGTTGTCGTAGATATCGACGACGACGATCTTGGCGCCGCGCTCCTTGCGGGACTTGATCGCATGGGTCATGACGTTGACCTGGGTCGCCACAGCATTCGTGCCCCAGATGACGACGCAATCCGTACGGCTCATCTCGCGCGGATCGGGACCGCGCAGCACACCCGTCGCCATGGTGAAGCCGGTCCAGGCCGGGTTGGTGCAGATCGACGAGAAAAAGCCGGAATAGCGTTTGGCGTGGCGCAGTCGCTCGATGGAATCGCGCTGCACCCAGCCCATCGTGCCGGCGTAGAAATAGGGCCAGATCGCCTCGCTGCCATCCTTGGCCTCGGCCTTTACGAAGGCCTCGGCAATCTCATCAAGCGCTGCATCCCAGGAAAGCTCCTGCCAGCGCCCAGCACCCTTGGCCCCTGCTCGGCGCAACGGCTTCATCAGCCGATCGGGGTGATAAAGCCGCTCGGCATAGCGCGCGACCTTGGCGCAGATGACGCCCGAGGTGTAGGAATGATCGTTCGCACCACGAACCCGGCCGATCTTGCCGTCTTCAGTCAGATCGACCTCCAGCGCGCAGGTGGAGGGACAGTCGTGCGGACAGGCCGTATGGCCTATGCGCGATTTGGCTGGAATGGGGGTCGCAATGTTCATGATGTTTGTATATTTCAAGCCATGTCCGGCCACTAGAGATAATGCGGCCCATCTCAACAATTCATGCGGACTTCACCGACAATGAACTATCGGCACATCTACCACGCGGGCAATTTTGCCGATGTCTTGAAACACGCGATCCTCGCGCGCCTCGTTCGCTACATGCAGAACAAGGACAAGGCATTTCGCGTGCTCGACACGCATGCCGGCATCGGCCTTTACGATCTGTCGTCCGAGGAAGCTCAGAAGACGGGCGAGTGGCAGGATGGTATCGGCCGGCTGCTGGAGGCGGAGCTTGTGCCGCAGGTGGCAGATTTGCTGGAGCCCTATCTCGCCGCCGTGCGCGAGCTGAACCCCGAAGGCGGCCTCCGGCTCTATCCGGGCTCGCCGAAGCTTGCCCGCATGCTGTTTCGCCCGCAGGACCGCCTGTCGGCGATGGAGCTGCATCCGGACGATTTCCAGCGGCTTCACCGGCTGTTCGAGGGCGATCACCACGCTCGCATCACCGAGCTGGACGGCTGGCTGGCGCTCGGCGCGCATCTGCCGCCGAAAGAAAAGCGTGGCATCGTGCTCGTCGACCCGCCTTTCGAGGAGGAAGGCGAATATGACCGGCTGGTCGACGGATTGGCAAAGGCGTGGCGGCGTTTTCCGGGTGGCACCTATTGCCTCTGGTATCCGATCAAGAAGGATGCGCCGATCAAGCAGTTTCACGAAGCGCTGCAGGCGCTGGAAATTCCAAAGATGCTCTGTGCCGAGTTGAGCGTCAAAAGCGACCGCGGCTTTACGGGGTTGACCGGCTCCGGCCTTATCATCGTCAATCCGCCCTTCACATTGAAGGACGAGTTGCACGCACTGCTGCCGGCACTGAAGGACATGCTGGCGCAGGACCGCTTCGCCTCGCAGCGCGC
This sequence comes from Rhizobium sp. NPDC092011, assembly GCF_044756305.1. Lineage (NCBI taxonomy): Bacteria > Pseudomonadati > Pseudomonadota > Alphaproteobacteria > Hyphomicrobiales > Rhizobiaceae > Rhizobium > Rhizobium sp. NPDC092011. The sequence goes on along the minus strand of NZ_JBIVSO010000003.1, from coordinate 559,378 downwards.
CTTCTGGTTGCGCGGCGAGCACTAACCCCTGAGCACACCATAGGTGATCCATGAGACTTCTCTGCGCGCCCGCCTCCCCTTTCTCCAGCAAGGTGCGCATGGCGGCACGCCATTTCGGCATCAAGCTTGAGGAAATCCATGTCGATACGAATGCCGGGCCGACGCTTCTCATCGACAACAATCCGCTCGGCAAGATTCCGACGCTGCTGACCGACGAAGGCGACGCCATTTTCGACAGCCGCGCGATCATGCATTATTTCCATCGGCGCAAGGGCAAGTTCTATCCGACCAAGAAGAGCAAACGCACGGAAGTCGAAGTTCTCGAAGCGCTATGCGACGGTACCAACGAGTGCCTACTGTCGATCGTCTACGAACGGCGCGTTCGCGAGCTTGAAAAGCAGCATCAGCCCTGGATCGATCGGCAGTGGACGAAGGTAGCGCGCGCGCTCACCCATCTCGACGCCGAGCCGCCGAAGATCGGCAAGAAGCTGCATGCGGGGCATTTTGCCTTCGCCGCCCTCATCGGCTACTTGCACCTGCGCTTCGAAGGTCAATGGGAAGCGGATTATACGGGGTTGCTCGACTGGGAGCGCAAATTCGAGAAGCACTTCCCGGATTATCAGGTGATGAAGCCGCGGGCCTAAAGCGCGTCGCGATCTCGAAGATTCGCTTCACGCGCTTTAGCTCTTTGATCTCGCGCATGTCGCAGCCGCAAAACCGCTGCACACTTTTGCGCGACATGCTCTAGGCAGGCCCCGTTCGGCGCATAGGTACGCACTCCCCTGGCAAGATCGTGCATGCCTATCGTCCTTACGCAGGGCACAAACAGAAAAAGCCGGGGTTCTCACCCCGGCTTTTTCTTCATTCCAAATCGTCAAGCGACTAGAACTTCACGCCAATACCGACCTTGACGCTCTGCTCGTCGTAACCGCGCGAGAAGCTGCCGGAGTCGAGGTTGAAGGTCTTCTTGCCGTAGTCCGTGTAACGGTACTCGAGGCGAGCCGTGATGTTGTTGGTGATGAAGGTTTCAGCACCAGCACCGACGGTGTAGCCAACTGCCGTTTTGCTTTCAGACGAAGTAGCGTCGGAGAGCTTGTTCTGGCCGAGAGCCAGACCGGCCGTGCCGTACAGCATGAAAGGGTTGAAGTCGTAACCGAGACGGGCACGGACAGAGCCGTTGACGCCGTTCTTTGCAGTCAGACCGTTGCGGGTAGCGTCTGCGCCGGAGTAGCCGAGATCACCTTCGATACCGTATACGATCTGGCCCTGCTGCCAGTTGTAGCCGGTGAAGGCCTGGCCGCCGAAGCCGTAAGCGTTACCGTTACGGGTGAAGTGGCCCTTGTTCCAGTCGCCTGCACCACCGATGTAGAAGCCGGACCAGTTGTTAACCGGCGGAGCGACGTCCTGGGCGACGGGCGGCTGCGGAATCTGCTCAACAGCGTCGGCAGCGTGAGCTGCAGTAAAGCCGCCGAGAGCGAAAGCGGAGACCATGAGGGTCGTTACGAGAGTACGCATACTTTTCTCCTTTCAGTCCCGTGTGCTTCGTCTACTGTCTTTGACTTCGAAGCGTCACGAGCAATTAAAACAAATCCCTCCCGGATCGAGGTTGAAATTGAAGTGCAAATGAGGAATTGGAAGAGCCAAAATATGATATCATTGTGGCACAGACATGGCTGAATTTCGATGTTGCTTCATCGCAACAGATGAATTGTTAACCATAACCAATGGTTAAAGCGTGTATACTTATTTTAATCTAAATATATCTCAAGCTTTACATAGGCGCCTTCAAGAACGCTATCTGCCGAAGCATCTTTTCATATGGTGTATCGACGTCCTATATGATCACCGATTGGGTAACGACGAGCAAAAGGCGATCTCTTGAGCCAGGAAAAACTACGCACGGCATTGATAACGGGCGCCTCCAAAAGAATAGGCCGGGCCATCGCCGAGGATTTGTCGGCTAATGGCTTTGCGGTCGCGCTGCATGCCAACCGATCCTTCGCCGAGGCCGCGGAAATTGTGGCAAAATTGCAGCAAGCGGGCCGAAAGGCGATTGCGATCAAGGCGGATCTGCAAAATTTGGGCGAGACGTCAAGCCTTGTCGAACGAGTCACAAATGCGCTCGGCCCGCTTGATCTGCTCGTCAACAATGCTTCCGCTTTCCTCGGCGATTCCGCCGGGCATTTCGACGCCGAAGCCTTCGAGGCGCATTTCGCCGTGCATGTGCGTGCGCCGTCGATTCTGGCCGCCGATTTTGCGCGACAGCTGCCGGCTCCCTATCAAGGGCTGATCGTCAACATGATCGACCAGCGGGTCTGGGCGCTGAACCCGCGCTTCTACTCCTATACATTATCGAAGGCGGCGCTTTGGACGGCGACCCAGACGATGGCCCAGAGTTTCGCGCCCCGTATCCGCGTCAATGCGATCGGCCCCGGGCCGACAGTGCGCAGCGTGCGGCAGACGGAAGAGGACTTTCAAGCGCAGATCGACGGCCTCATATTAAAGGTGGCGCCAGGGCTCGAAGAATTCGGCCGCACCGTCCGCTTTCTTTTTGACACGCCCTCGATCACGGGCCAAATGATAGCGCTCGACGGCGGCCAGCATCTTGCCTGGGAAACGCCTGATGTGGCGGAGAGTGCGGAATGAATGGAAGAAAGCTGCCCGACGGCGGCATTCTCTACGACGAATCGGATGACATAGAAGACGACATCGAGGTTGAGGGCGATGCCGCCGCCTCCCCCGTCACGCCCGTCGACTGGAACGAAGGCGGCAAGAACGAAACCGGGCTTCGCGGCGCGGAGCTGATCGCCGAATTCGTCAAGCGGCTGCCGAACAATCCCGGCGTCTATCGCATGTTCAACGAAGCCGGCGACGTGCTCTATGTCGGCAAGGCGCGGAACCTGAAGAAGCGTGTCGCCAACTACGCCATGGGCCGGGTGCATTCCAACCGCATTGCCCGCATGGTGCGCGAAACCGCCAATATGGAGTTCGTGACCACCCGCACGGAAACCGAAGCGCTGCTGCTGGAAGCTAACCTGATCAAGCGATTACGGCCGCGCTTCAATGTCTTGCTGCGAGACGACAAGTCGTTTCCTTATATTCTGATCACCGGGGACAAGCGGGCGCCGGCCATTTTCAAGCATCGCGGCGCGCGCGCCCGCAAGGGCGACTATTTCGGCCCCTTTGCGTCGGCGGGCGCCGTCGGCCGCACCATCAATTCGCTGCAGCGCGCCTTCCTGATCCGCACCTGTGCCGACAGCGTTTTCGAAACGCGCACGCGGCCCTGTCTGCTCTACCAGATCAAACGCTGCTCCGGGCCCTGCACGCATGAGATCAGCGATGCGGGCTATGCGGAGCTGGTGCAGGAGGCGAAGGATTTCCTTTCCGGCAAGAGCCAGAACGTCAAGGCGCATATGGCCGAGGAAATGAACGCCGCCGCCGAGGATCTGGATTTCGAGCGCGCCGCCGTTTTTCGCGACCGACTGGCTGCGCTCTCGCACGTGCAGAGCCATCAGGGCATCAATCCGGCCGGCGTCGAAGAAGCCGATGTCTTCGCCATTCATCACGAAGGCGGCATCTCCTGCATTCAGGTCTTCTTCTTCCGCACCGGTCAGAACTGGGGCAACCGCGCCTATTTCCCGAAAGCCGACCCCTCGCTTTCGGGCGCCGAGGTGTTGAACGCCTTCCTCGCTCAGTTTTACGACGACAAGCCTGTACCGCGGCAGATCCTGCTTTCGGAAACGGTTGAGGAAATCGAACTGCTGGCGGCCGCCCTCGGCGAGAAGGCCGGCCATAAGGTGGCGATCCTGGTGCCGCAGCGCGGCGAGAAGCGCGATCTGGTCGATCATGTCGTTGCCAACGCCCGCGAGGCACATGGCCGCAAGCTTGCAGAGACAGCGTCGCAATCGCGATTGCTGGAGGGCTTCAAGGAAACGTTCCAGCTTCCTTATGTGCCGCAGCGCATCGAGATCTACGACAACTCACATATCATGGGTACCAATGCGGTCGGCGGAATGGTGGTGGCCGGGCCGGAAGGCTTCGTCAAAGGCCAGTATCGCAAGTTCAACATCAAATCGACCGACATCACGCCCGGCGACGACTTCGGCATGATGCGCGAGGTCATGACCCGGCGGTTCTCACGCCTGTTGAAGGAAGAAGGCAAGCCCGACCGCAGCGCGGCGGCGGAAGCCTCCGGCGCGGACGCTGCCGACCAGCCCTTTCCCGCCTGGCCCGACATCATCCTCATCGATGGCGGCCAGGGCCAGATGACGGCGGTGCGCGCCATTCTCGAGGAACTGGGAATCACCGACAGCGTCATTGCCATCGGCGTCGCCAAGGGCGTCGACCGCGATGCCGGGCGCGAGCGCTTCTTTGCTCCTTCCCGCGAGAGTTTCACGCTGCCGCCCCGCGATCCGGTTCTCTATTTCATCCAGCGCCTGCGAGACGAAGCACACCGCTTCGCGATCGGTTCGCACCGCGCCCGGCGCAAGAAGGAGATGGTGAAGAACCCACTCGACGAGATCGGTGGCATCGGCCCGTCGCGCAAGCGAGCATTGCTGCAGCATTTCGGTACCGCCAAGGCCGTTTCGCGAGCCGCCCTGTCCGATCTGATGGCCGTCGAAGGCATATCGGAAGGTGTGGCGCGGCAGGTCTATAACCATTTCCACGAGGACGCCGCGAAATAGAAAATTGCGGTCGCAAATTCCACGCAATAGCGGTGAAAAAACAGAAACAATGTTGACGATAGACTGGTCAAACCATCATCTAGGGATGGTGCCAAAAAGTGCGAAGCGGTTTTTGGACCAGATCATGCCCAATCAAATGGCTGCGGCGAGATGAGGCTTGAATAAAGGCTCACCAAACCGCCGGCACAAAGAGACGAAACGATTTCCATGGCTTCGCGCGCTTACAGCATTCCCAACCTGCTCACCTACGGTCGCATTATCTGCGTCCCTCTGATCGTTCTGTGCTTCTTCGTCGAAGGCAAGCTGGAAGGGTCCGATTTCGCGCGTTGGGTGGCGCTGTGGATCTTCGTCATCGCCTCGCTTACGGATTTTCTCGACGGCTATCTCGCGCGCATCTGGAATCAGACTTCAAACATCGGCCGCATGCTGGATCCGATCGCCGACAAGCTGCTGGTTTCCGCGATCCTGCTTCTGGTCGCGGCTGACGGCACCATCGCCGGCTGGTCGCTATGGGCGGCCATCATCATTCTCTGCCGCGAAATCCTGGTCTCGGGCCTGCGCGAATATCTGGCGGCGCTGAAAGTCAGCGTTCCCGTGACGCGCATCGCGAAATGGAAGACGACAGCGCAGCTCGTTGCCATCGCCTTCCTGCTGGCTGGGCCGGCGGGCGACAAGGTGCTACCCTATACGACGGAGATCGGCATCGTGCTGCTCTGGGTCGCGGCATTGCTGACCATCTACACCGGCTACGATTATTTCCGCGCCGGGCTGAAGCATGTCGTGGATGAGGAATAATGACGAAACTCGTCTATTTTGCCTGGGTGCGTGAGCGGATCGGCAAGGCGGAAGAGGAAATCTCCCTTCCCGCCGAGGTCGTAACAGTCGGCGATCTTCTGAGTCATTTGAAGAGCTTGGGTGAAGAATACGAGGCGGCACTTCAATTCCCCGAAGCGATCCGTGTTGCCATCAATATGGAGCACGCCGATCATGACGAACCCATCGCCGGCGCGCGGGAGATCGGGCTCTTCCCGCCAATGACGGGAGGGTGAGGAGTGGTCGGGCAACGCCCGAGCAATCGATCCTGTGAATCGATTGCAGCGACGAACGCCCTGAGCCCTAGCGAAGGGCTGGGAGTTTCTGCAAACTCTTTGAGAGCTCGACAAGGAAATTGCGATGATTTCGTCATACGTCAAAGTCCAGCATGAGGATTTCGAGCTTCAGACGGAGATCGACCGGCTGACGGATGGGCGAAGCGACATTGGAGCCGTTGTCACCTTCTCCGGGCTCTGCCGCGACGAAGGCGGTACGCTCGGCGCGCTGGAACTCGAACACTATCCCGGCATGGCGGAGGCGGAGATCGGCCGCATCGCTGGCCTCGCAATAGAGCGCTTTTCGCTTCTCGGCCTGACGGCGATCCATCGCTATGGCAAGATTTCTCCAGGCGAGAACATCGTGCTCGTCATCGCAGCATCATCGCATCGGCAGGCCGCTTTCGATGGCGCCAATTTCGTCATGGACTATCTGAAAACCTCAGCCCCGTTCTGGAAGAAGGAGCATGGCAAGGACGGGGCGGAAGGCGGCTGGATTTCGGCCAAAGATGCCGACGACGCGGCACGTGCCAAGTGGGCAGGCCAAAAGTAGTCTTCGGAGCGTGATGCCGAAAAGTGTAGGCGGTTTTCGGACGACATCATGCTCTACTTCCTTGATTCTAGAGCGGATTCAGATTTCAGGTCGAACAGACCTGAAATCATCCGGCTCTAGGGTATGACCCTTTCGCGACGGCTGAGCACCAGCAGCAGCACCAAGAGCGCGAAAATGACGAAGTCACGCCAGAGGAATGGGCCGTAGGCGCCCCACATCGTCTCACCCAAGCCAAGCAGCGCCGCACCGCCCGCCGACTTCAGCGGATCGGAATATCCTCCGACCGCCGCAATCATCAGCACCTTGAGCCCGAACATCAGCCCTGCTCCGAAATCCATGGTTCCGTAGTAGGAGGTGGCCAACAAGCCGCAGATCGTCGCAACAAGCGCGGAAGAGACGTAAGACAGCAGGAAGACCCGCCTGGAACTTGCTCCGCAGAGCTCGGCGGCGAGCGCATCGTCGGTCACGGCGCGCCAGATGCGGCCCCAGCCGGTGCATTTAAGCACATAGGCTCCGGCAAGGATGACGAGGATCATCGCCGCCGTGTTCAGCAACTGGATCACGGTCAGCGTCACCCGGAAGCCGCCACTGTCCCAGAAAACAATCACCTCGTTCAGGAAGGGCGGCAACCAGATGCTGCGCGTATTCGAAGCCAAGCGCGCCGTCTCCATCAGGATAATCATCATGCCGAGCGCGGCAACGATGATCGTGTTCGGCGACTTGCGCGACAGCGGCAACATGATTGCGCGGCCGACGAGGAGGCTGGTGCCCAACGTGTAGGCGGCGGCGACAAGGGCGCCGAAGGCGAAGGCGGCCGGAAGGATCAGATACATTCTCGTGTAGCCGACGTCGGTGAAGAGTACGAGCATCTGCCCGGCAAAGGCGAAGAGCGCGCCATAGGTGATGTCGGCCCGTTTCATGACCCCGAATGCGATGGAATAGCCAAAAGCCAGCGTCGCATAGAGCGCGGCGAGCGGAACGGCATTCGCCAGTTGCTGCAGAAGATAGGCCATCCACCCCTCCGAGGAATGCTTAAATAGTAACTGGCAAAATTGATTTTACCAGTTATAATTTTTGCCATGAGCTTTTCCTGGACCCCCCATCGTTTTTCCGGAGGCGCACTTGCGCTCGATGTCGCCAACAGCGTGATCTTGCGCCACGATGAGGAACGCCGGACCGATCGTTTCGAGGCAACGGGACAGATGGACAGCTTTCCGAAAGCTGCCGCCAACTTCTGCGCCGAACGGGCGCTTTTCGGCGATATCCTGCCGATTCAGCGGGACAACAGAGCCGAGTTCATAGCACTGCGCGAGGCGATCGACCGCTATTTCCGTGCGCGCGTTCTCGGCGAGGCCGCCGACGCATTGCTTGCCGAGCTCCTCGCGGCATTGGCGCGTGTCTTGAAGCAAGCTCCGGTCGATGGGCTCGATGCCGCGACGGTGCATTCGACGCTACGGCTCATCGCCATGCCGGATCCCGAGCGAATGAAGATATGCCGCAACTGCGGTTGGCTCTTTATCGACCGCAGCAAGAACAAGAGCCGCGCCTGGTGCGACATGGCGGTCTGCGGCAACCGTGCCAAGGCCAGCCGGCACTACCGGCGCAAGAGGGAGGAGACTGCGCCATGACAATGCGAAGGATCATACTGACGGCCATCGGCGCGGGGATAGTCGCCGGGCTAACGCTGTCCGGCTGCCAGAGGAAGGACGACCAGGGTCCGACCGAGCTTACCGGTCGCATCTTCGTGTTCAACTATCGCGTGGCGAGCGCGACCTACATGATCACGCTGAAGAAGATCGCCCCGATCCCCGACGGCACGATTGCTGTTGCGGAATTCGAAAATCCGGCGGGTGGCGATCCGCTCGTCATCCACGAGAAGATCTATTCCTTCTGGGACAAGATCACGCTGGAAAGCCCGGATCTACGCTGCGTGCGCAAAGACCATCCCTATTCCGTCTCGATCAAGCTGGTGGATGCCAGCAACAAGACACTTCAGACGCTCAAGACCGAAGTCAAATCCGACCTCGATCAGACGGTGCTGCCGACGAAACCGCTCGTGGTCGGCCCCGCCTATACCGCCAATCCCGATGTCTTCAAGGGTGACGGCAGCGTCGATTATGGACACGATAATGCCTGCCCGGCATGAAAAAAGCCGGGATGTGATCCCGGCTTTCTTTGAGTCAATTCAAGTCGTTCAGCGCAAGAGCTGAGAGGCCGATTCAGCCGACGATTTCGGTTTCTGCGAACCAGTAAGCGATTTCGATCGCAGCTGTTTCCGGGGCGTCCGAACCATGAACGGAATTTTCGCCGATCGACAGAGCGAAGGACTTGCGGATGGTGCCCTCGTCAGCGTTTGCCGGGTTGGTGGCGCCCATAATTTCGCGGTTCTTCAGGATGGCGTTCTCGCCTTCCAGGACCTGAACGATGGTCGGGCCGGAGGTCATGCCTTCAACGAGTTCGCCGAAGAACGGACGTTCCTTGTGAACGGCGTAGAAGCCTTCAGCTTCGCGCTTGCTCATCCAGACGCGCTTGGAGGCGATGACGCGCAGGCCGTTGTCTTCAAAAACCTTGGTGATGGCGCCGGTCAGGTTGCGCTTCGTTGCATCCGGCTTAATCATCGAGAAAGTACGTTCAATCGCCATGGGTCCGTTCCTTGTAATCAGAGAAAAGTGGGCGGTGTTTACCTGCCTCAAAGCCCGAAAACAAGGGGGATCGCCCAATTTCACGCCGCTGTCACAGTCGGAGCGGCCGATTCGCGATCGGCTCGGTGGCACTGCGAAGACTTATTTGCAAACCTTGCGACAGTATCGTCGCACCCATTAGGGAGAAGCCGCATGCTCAAACACTTCAGGATGCTTGCCGACTACAATCGCTGGGCCAATGTTCAGCTCTACAATGCCGCGACCGAGCTTAGCGATGCCGAATTCAACGAAGACCGCGGCGCCTTCTTCGGTTCGCTCCACGGAACGCTCAATCATCTACTGATAGCGGATCGCTTGTGGATGCACCGCTTCAACGGCAGCGGCGGAGTGCCGGCATCGCTCGACGTTGTCCTGCACGACACTCTCGAAGGGCTTTGCAGCGCACGAGAGGCGGAAGATCGAAATATCGCCACCTGGTTGGAAACCCTCGATGCCGATGCGCTGGCCGTCAACATTACCTACACCTCGATCCTGCGACCGGGCGCCATTACCGTTCCTCTCCATGCGGCGATATCCCATATGTTCAACCACCACACCCATCATCGTGGCCAGTGCCACACGATCCTCACATCCATGGGCAAGCCGTCGCTGGTGCTGGACCTGCTGCACTTCCTGCGGAGCGAGGGGACGCGCTGGATGTGAGCCTGAGGCGAGCCGCCATCTCCCGCCTTCGCCCAAGCGTTGAGCAGGTGCCTCATTTTGTTGCGACGCAGTGCAGATAGGGCATTTTGTTCATGTTCCCTTAACCTGCGGGCCTGCAGATTGACGAGATATATCAGATCATGGTCATGAGCAGGCATGAAGAACTCGCAGACAGGCGTTTCGGCATATTCTATCGACGACGATGAAACGGAAACCGAGCTCGAGGTCATCGGTCGTTTCATGACGCGGTTGAAGGTGAAGAACCTGCCGCGCAACTACCAGCTCTTTCATGAGGCGCTTTATGGCCAGGACGGAAGTCTTGCCGTTGAGATTGAGGCGCTGGGGGCCCTTCCCTCGCAAAGCGGGCTCGACGAGATCGGCCTGAAACATCGCCTCGTCAGCCATTGTGGGCTGGTGGCGCGGAAATCGGAAAGTGATGCAGCGGAAATGCTGCGCGAAGTCGCGGATCAACTGGCCAAAGGACTGATGAAGAAACAGCACTTCGCCCGCGAGGTCGAGGAATCTGCGAGCGTCGGCACCACCCTCGACTGTCTCAATGCATCCTTGAGCAATCTGATGCTCTATGAGACCGAGCTGACAGAGCGGCTCAGGAACAGCGCGAACCCGCAAAAACCGGCACGCAGCTCGATCGCCTGAGCGTTTTCGACTCTTGCCTTCGGCGTCGAGTTCGGCCAAAACCGCGCCATGATTTCGATTTCAGACCTTTCCGCGCGCATTGCCGGCCGCCTTCTCATCGACCATGCCAGCGTGACGCTTCCGGCGGGCACGAAGGCTGGCCTCGTCGGCAAGAACGGCGCTGGCAAATCCACACTCTTCAGGATCATCACCGGCGATCTCGCCGCCGAAAGCGGCTCCGTCTCGATCCCGCGTAACGCCCGCATCGGTCAGGTCGCGCAGGAGGCACCCGGCACCGAGGAGCCGTTGATCGATATTGTGCTTGCAGCCGACAAGGAGCGCTCGGCGCTGCTCAAGGAAGCGGAAATCGCCACCGATCCTCATCGCATCGCCGATATCCAGACCCGGCTTGCCGATATCGGCGCGCATTCGGCCGAAGCGCGTGCCGCCAGCATCCTTGCCGGCCTCGGCTTCGACCATGAGGCGCAGAAGCGCCCGGCCTCCTCCTTCTCGGGCGGCTGGCGCATGCGCGTCGCGCTCGCAGCCGTATTGTTCTCCGAGCCGGATCTCCTGCTGCTCGACGAACCCACAAACTATCTCGACCTCGAAGGTACGCTCTGGCTGGAGGATTACATCCGCCGCTATCCGCACACGGTCATCATCATCTCGCACGATCGCGACCTGCTGAACACGGCGGTCAATTCCATCGTGCATCTCGACCAGAAGAAGCTCACCTTCTATCGCGGCTCCTATGACCAGTTCGAGCGGCAGAAGGCCGAAGCCGACGAGCTGCAGATGAAGGCGAAAGCCAAGAACGACGCGGCGCGCAAGCATCTGCAGAGCTTCATCGATCGCTTCAAGGCAAAGGCCTCGAAGGCGCGGCAGGCGCAATCTCGCGTCAAGGCGCTGGAGCGCATGGGAACGGTTGCCGCCGTCATCGAAGACCATGTGATGGGCTTCAGCTTCCCGGAACCCGAAAAGCAGCCCGCCTCGCCCATCATCGCCATCAGCGGCGGCGCCGTCGGTTATGAGCCCGAAAAGCCGATCCTGAAGCGCCTGAACCTGCGCATCGACGCCGACGACCGCATTGCCCTGCTCGGCTCGAACGGCAACGGCAAGTCGACTTTCGCGAAGTTCATTTCCGGTCGGCTTGATGCTGAAAGTGGCGACGTCAGGCTGGCTCCGAACCTGAAGATCGGCTTTTTCGCCCAGCATCAACTCGACGACCTCATTCCCAACCAGACCGCGGTCGAGCATGTGCGCCGTCGCATGCCCGAAACGCCGGAGGCGAAGGTACGCGCCCGCGTCGCGCAGATGGGCCTGGCGACAGAGAAGATGGACACGCAGGTGAAGGATCTGTCCGGCGGCGAGAAGGCTCGTCTGCTGATGGGCCTTGCCGCCTTCGACGCGCCGAACCTTTTGATCCTCGACGAACCGACAAACCATCTCGATATCGACAGCCGCAATGCGCTGATCCAGGCGCTGAACGACTATTCCGGCGCGGTCATTCTCATCTCGCACGATCGCCATCTGATCGAGGCGACGGTCGACCGGCTGTGGCTGGTGCGCGATGGCACGGTCTCGAATTTCGATGGCGACCTCGAAGACTATCGCAGTCTGGTCGTTGCCAGCCCGAAGCCAAGGGATGACAAGGCCAAGGCAAACGGCGGCGACGATTCCGTTTCCAAGGCGGATCAGCGCAAGCTCAATGCCGACCGCCGCGCCTCGCTCGCACCGCTCAAGAAAAAGATCAACGAAATCGAATCCTTGACCGGCAAGCTTGAAAAACTGATTCAGGCACTTGATGCAGAACTTGCGGACCCTGCCCTTTACGAAAAGGCGCCCGCCAAGGCTGCGGAGAAGGCAAAGCAGCGCTCCGATGCGGCCGATAAACTCGCAGCTGCCGAAGAACAATGGCTGGAACTTTCGTCGGAATACGAAAGCGCAATGGCCGGCTGATCTCGGGGAATTCTTAACCGTTTCGGGACAGATCCTAACCGATCATTAACCATAATTACGGAAAGTGCGCTCAACCTTCATTGACAATAAGTGTTGAGCGATTCCCATGAACTACCGTGTTTTTTTGGCTGGCCTGGCCGTGTCCCTGGCATTGGGAGGATGCGCCTCGAAACCGGCCAGCGACGCTTCGCTCAAAACCGGTTACGCAGCCGAGGAATCGCGTCACAAGCCGCTGAAAGCCAACGATCCTGTCGACATGGAGCCCAAGAAGTGGCTCATGGCCGACCTGGAGACGCGCGATCTGGAAGGTCTGAACGGTCCGCACAGCCTTGCTGGCCGAACGCTGGAAGTCGCTTCACTCAAAGACATCAGGCTTGCCGACAAGGAGGTCATTCTGACCTTCGACGATGGCCCTGCTCCCGGCAAGACGGACCGCATTCTCGCAACGCTCGACAAGTTCGGCGTCAAGGCAGCCTTCATGATGGTCGGTGAAATGGCGCAGGCGCACCCGGCGACCGCGCGCGAGGTGCTGGCGCATGGCGACGCCATCGGCAGCCATACCTTCCGCCACCCCGATCTCGACAAGATGACCTTCGACGCAGCCATGACCGAAATCGCCCGCGGCAAGGATGCAGTCACCAAGGCTATCGGCACGGACGTGCCGTTCTTCCGCTTCCCCTATCTCGCCGACTCCAAGCGCCTGCGCAGCGCTATCGCCGCGCGCGACATGATCGTCATGGACGTGGATATCGACAGCAAGGATTACTTCACCTCGACACCAGCCGCTGTGGTGGAGCGCACCATGAAGCAGCTTCATCAGCGCGGCCGCGGCATCGTGCTCATGCACGACATTCATCAGCGCACCGTCCGGATGCTTCCAGTCCTCCTCACCCGTCTGGAGAAGGAAGGCTACAAGGTCGTTACGCTGAAATACAAGCGCAACTCGACCCCGGCGACCAACCTTGTCGCCCAGGCCCAAACCTCAATGGTGCGTTGAGGCAAATCGCCACCATAGATCCAGAGAACGATATAGCCGCGGAAGCACGGTTGCTTCCGCGGCTATTGTTTGATTTGGTTGAAGGCGATCACCACCAAAAATGGAATGGCGAGCCTCGATGCACCTCCACCTTGAACATGACGACGATCCGCGAACCCTGCAATTCGTTGCCGCGAAGGATGCCGAATCCGAACGGCTTCTGACGACACCGGAGTTCGAGGCGGATCGCGACGCCATCAAGGCGATGATCGAGCGTGAGGACCGGCTGATCGCGACGACCCGGCGCGGTAACTGGCTGTTCGATTTCCATCGCAGCGCAGATCATCCGCTCGGCCGCTGGTATCAGCTACCGGCCAATCTCGCTCCCCTGCCCGATGCTCCCTGGGAGCCGATCTTCGATCTCGACGCCTTCTGCGCAAAGGAAAACAAGCTTTGGCTCTGGCGTGGCGCGCTCACCTGCCCCTGGGAGCCGACACGGGTGCTGATCTGCCTTTCCGACGGCGGCTCCGATCCCATCCGCATGCTCGAATTCGACTGCGAAGCGAAGAGCGTCGTCGAAGGCGGCTTCGATACGCCGGCGGTGCGGAGCCACGCAACATGGCTGAGCCGCGACGAAATCGCCTATTTCGGCTCGATCGACCGCGAATCCTCGACGCGCTCCGGTTGGCCGCGCGTCGGCCGCCGTCTAAAGCGCGGACAAGCCCCCGCTGACGCGCCTGTTCTCTACGCTGCAGCCGATAGCGACATCTATGGCTCCTGCGCGGTCTCCGACCCGGTGCTGGCAGGCCTGGCGACAGAAGCCACCGCCCGGCAGATCCGCATCTTCACCGCCAGCCACGAGATCAGCAGTTGCAGTGTGTTTATCGAAGATCGGGACGGCTCATTGCGTAAGATCGATCTGCCTGAGGATATCGACTTCGGCTTCAACCACTCCCATCTCATCTGGCTTGCCAAGACGGACGAACGGATACCCGCCGGGAGCCTGGCGCTGCAACCTCTGCCGCTTGAGCCGGGCAAGACCGGGACGCCACGCATCCTGTTCTCACCCGGCGAGCGGCAATCGGTTTCGCAATTCCTGCTCATGCGCGAATGGTGTGTCTTCGTCGTCTCCGACAATATGGAGCCGCATCTTTTCGTTCTGGACCTGACCAGGCCAGATGCTGAAGTTCAGGAAATCGTGCTACCAGCAGACGTCCAGACCGTGTCCTTCCAGGCACTCTATTCGGATCTGCATCTCGGAGACGACACGCTGCAGGTCTACGGCTCGGGCTTTGTGCAGAAGCCATCCTGCTATCATCTGAACCTTAGCAATCGCCAGGAGCCACTGGAACTCAAGCTTATCGCGAGCGCGCCCAGCTATTTCGACAGCGGCGGCATGACATCCTTCCTGCTGGAAGCCACCTCCGAAGACGGCACCAAAGTGCCCTATCATATCGCACTGCCGAAAAGCTGGACCAAGGGCGAGCTGCCGGTACTGCTGTATGGCTATGGCGGGTTCGACGTCTCGCTCGGCCCATATTATTCCGGCGTCATCGGCCGCTGGCTGGAACAGGGCAACGCCTATGTGATGGCCTATATTCGCGGCGGCGGCGAATTCGGTCCGAACTGGCATCGCACCGCCAAAGGACACGGCCGCCACAAGGCCTTTGCGGATTTTGCCGCCGTTGCCCGCGATCTCGTTGCGCGCGGCTTCACCACACCGTCCCGAATCGCCGGAAACGGCGGCAGCAATGGCGGGTTGCTGACCGGCGTCATGGCGACGCGCTATCCGAAGGATTTCGGCGCCATCTGGTGCCAGGTGCCCGTGCTCGACATGACACGCTTCCATACTTTCCCTGCCGGCAAAGCCTGGATCGACGAATACGGCAATCCCGACGATGCGGCCGATCTTGACTATCTGCGGTCCTATTCGCCGCTGCACAACATCAAGCCGGCATCGGAAGTCAGCTATCCGCCGATCTATATTGAAAGCTCGAGCAACGACGATAGGGTGCATCCGTCCCATGCACGACGGTTTGCGGCGCGACTCGAGGAGCTCGGGCATCATCCGCTCTTCCGCGAATTCGGCTCGGGCGGCCATGGCGGAGATGGCGCTTCGACCGAATTGGCGGCGCGCACGGCGTTCGGATACAGCTTCCTGCGAGAGACGATCGTGAAAGCGAAGGGTGTCTGATCTATCTTTTGGCACTGCTTCGCATATGCCGGAAACACGGCGAAGGGCATGGTTACCAGGGGCGGCGCGCGGACAAGCCGCCCATCGCAATCAACCGCCCTTGCTCGCCGACAGCATTCTGATAAAGATCAGATAAATAATCATACTAATCGAGAGACACCATGCCCACCATCAAGCTCGCTATTGTCGGCGTCGGCAAGATCGTCCGCGACCAGCATCTTCCATCCATCGCGAACAATGCAGATTTCGAACTGATCGCCACGGCAAGCCGCCATGGTACGGTTGAGGGTATTCCGTCGTTCACGACCATCGAGGCCATGCTCGACGCTGTGCCCGAGATCGATGCCGTATCGCTCTGCATGCCGCCGCAATATCGCTACGAAGCTGCCTACAAGGCGCTTTCCGCCGGCAAGCATGTCTTTCTGGAAAAGCCGCCGGGCGCAACCTTGAGCGAAGTGGCCGATCTTGAGAACCTGGCGAAGGCTAAGGGTGTCTCACTTTTTGCAAGCTGGCATTCGCGCTATGCGCCTGCAGTGGAAGCGGCCAAATCCTTCCTTGCCGGAACGACCATCCACAGCGCTCATGTGATCTGGAAGGAAGATGTCCGCCATTGGCATCCGAACCAGGAATGGATCTGGCAGGCCGGCGGCCTCGGCGTTTTCGATCCCGGCATCAACGCCTTATCGATCGTCACCCATATCCTGCCGCCGCTTTTCCTGACCGGCGCGACACTGGAATTCCCTGAGAACCGCGATTCGCCGATCGCTGCGGACCTGCATTTCAAGAGCGGCGCTGGCCTTCCCGTCCATGCCGAATTCGACTGGCGCCAGACCGGCAAGCAGAGCTGGGATATCGTCGCCGAAACGGCGGCGGGCCAAATGGTTCTGGCCGATGGCGGCTCCAAGCTTTCCGTCAACGGCGAACAGACCTTCTCTGCGCCGGAAGCAGAATATCCTTTGCTCTACCGCCGTTTTGCCGAAATCGTCAAAGCCGGAACTTCGGATGTCGATGTCTCGCCGCTGCGTCACGTCGCCGACGCCTTCATGCTCGGCAAGCGCAAATTCGTCGAAGCATTTTACGATTGATACACATTTCCCGATGAAGACAATACGATCCGCAACGTGCTAGCGTAGCGTATCGTCCTCATCGGAGATGATGCCTATGGCATCGGAACATGAACAATCCTTCGGGCTCGGCGTCGGTCATAAATCCGTCCGACTGGCCGAGCCAAATCAAAGTTGGCACGAGGCTTATTTGCTGGAAGAGGCCACCATCCGCCGCGCGCTCGGCGAACTTGCCGTCGATGTCCAGCATTTCGGCAGCACCTCCATTCCAGAGATCAAAGCCAAGCCGATCATCGACATTGCGGTGGGAGTGCGACGCTTCGACGACGGCCTCGCCTGCATCGAACCGATGGCATCCATCGGTTATGTCTACGCCGGCAGCAATATCGTTCCCGACGACCATATTTTCGGCCGCGACATTGCAGGGGACACCCGCACGCATCTGGTCCATGTCGTCGAATATGGTGGACCGACCTGGCGCAATTTCCTCATGTTTCGCGACCGAATGCGCAGGGAACCGGAGCTGGCACATGCCTATGAGGCGCTAAAAGTCGAGCTTGCGGCGAAATACGCCAATGATCGCGCGGCCTACACTGCTGCGAAAAAGGACTTTATTCAGAAGATCCTTTCAGAAGGCGAATAGAGCAACTCCCCGCCAGACGACGGGATGCACTCAAGCTTTCTTTTCCCAGCGGCCATCCTGCGTCTGCTGCCAGTAGGTGAGGTTATGTCCTTCGCCTTTCAGGCGCTTCCACTGGGACCGCGCGCTTTCCAGCTGCTCCTGATCATAGCCGTCGAACATCAGCACGACGCGCTGATAAGCTCCGACATCCGTGACTTCGGCGCCATCGATGAAGAAGCGCACGGTGGCGCCATTTATATTGTCGGGCGAAACCGTCAGCAAAACCGGCTGGCGGCCTGCCGTCTCCTCTGCGTCGGTGCCATGCGGCAGGAAACTATTCTCACGATATGTCCAGAGATGGGTATCGAGAAGATCGCGCCGCGCGGGCTCGCGCAACTGAACGGCGACCTGCCAGCCGCGCTCGACGCTTTTGTCGAGAAGCGGCGGCAGGGCATCCTCGAGTTTCGATTCTGTCAGATGATAGAAGAGTACGTCTGTCATGCGGCCCCTTCTATCTTACAAAGCCCGGCAGGTCACGATTCGTAGTGAGCCCGAACCAATTCGTCGAGCAAGCGCACGCCGAAGCCGGAACCCCAGGATTGGTTGATTTCATCCTGAACCGAGCCCATCGCTGTACCGGCGATATCCAGATGCGCCCATGGCGTTTCCCCGACGAAACGCTTGAGGAACTGGGCAGCGGTGATCGAACCCGCATAACGGCCGCCCGAGTTCTTCATGTCGGCAAACTTGCTGTCGATGATCTTGTCATAGTCCTTACCGAGCGGCATGCGCCACAAGCGCTCGTCGGTGACAAGACCTGCGGCCGTCAGCTCGCCTGCCAGTGTGTCGTCGTTGCTGAAGAGGCCGGCCTGCAAATTGCCGAGAGCAACAAGGATGGCGCCGGTCAGTGTCGCCAGATTGATCATGAACTGCGGCTTGAAGCGATCATTCGTGTACCAGAGCGCGTCGCAGAGAACGAGCCGGCCCTCGGCATCCGTATTGATGATTTCGATCGTTTGGCCGGACATTGAAGTGACGATATCGCCCGGGCGCTGCGCATTGCCGTCTGGCATATTCTCGACCAGGCCGATGACGCCGATGGCGTTCACTTTCGCGCCACGAGCCGCAAGCGTGTGCATGAGGCCGGTGACGGCAGCCGCGCCGCCCATGTCACCCTTCATTTCTTCCATGCCGGCTGCGGGCTTGATGGAAATGCCGCCAGTGTCGAACACGACGCCCTTGCCGACGAAGGCGATCGGCTTGTCTTTCCCCTTGCCGCCCTTCCATTGCATGATCACCAGACGCGGCGGGCGGGCGGAACCTTGCGCCACGCCGAGCAGTGCGCCCATTCCAAGCCGGCGCATCTCCCGCTCCGTCAGGATTTCGACCTCGACGCCGAGCTTCTCCAACTCCTTGGCCTTGGCTGCGAATTCGACCGGTCCGAGAATGTTCGGCGGTTCGTTGACGAGATCGCGCGCAAGGATCACACCGCCGGCGATGGCCTCGGACGCGGCAAAAAGCTTCTTGGCGGAAGCCGCGTCCTGGGTGACGATAGTGACCTTCACAGCCTTGCGGGCGTTGCCCTTTTCCTCGTCATCGTTCTTCTTCGTCTTATAGGTATCGAAGCTATAAGCGCGCAGCAGCATGCCCAAGGCAAAATCCGCGGCCTGCTTGGCGCCGACATCGACACCATGCGCATCGACGAAAATGGCAACTTTCTCGACATTGCGAATCTTCGCAGCGGCGCTGCCGCCTAGCTTTAGCCAGTCATGGGCGCTGATATCCTTCGCCTTGCCTGTGCCGATAATGATGATCCGGTCGACGGGCGCGCCTTCGGGAGCGATGATATCCAGGCTGCTCAACGCCTTGCCCTTGAAGCCGGATACCGGCGCGGCTTTGGCGAAAACACTGGCCGGATCGGCGCTCTCGGCGCCTGCGGGCAAGTCTCCATCCGTACCTTTCAGAAGGATAGCCAGGCCACCGCTGAGGCGAGCCGACTTGGCGAAGGAAATCTCGAATTTCACAGACATCTCTGCTCCACTAATCACGCGTGTTCATCAGGTGAATTTTTCTACAACCATCATTGAAGGTTTCATTAGGGAATACAAGCGATTGGCGGCATATTCTCTGAGGAAGCGGATTGACGGCCGCAAATTTCCTGTCATTCAATTAAGCTAAAATGGCAAGGCTGGCATCTCGCGGAGCCCGGCGACATTAGTTTTTCCTGCGAAAGGCAACCTTGAACATAGACTCCAACGGCCCGAACCGCGACGATCGTTTTTCCAAAGTTCTGCGCCCACGCAACGCCGGCGACGCCTTCATCAGCCTTTTTTGCCTCTGGTGGGGTCTGCTGGGTCTGTTTTCGCTCTTTCCACAAATTGACCTTGCGGTTGCGAAGTTGTTCTTCGCTCCGACGCAATGTCTGGTTCCGTCGAGACTCGGGCAAATCTGCGGGTTTTTCCCCTACAGCAACGATCGCATCCTAAGTCTGCTTCGGGAAGCGTTTCTCGACCTGCCATATATTGTCGCATTCGTTCTCGTCTGGATGCTGTTCAAATGCTGGCAACAGCATGGAGCAACCTTCAACAGCCTCAGAGCAAGAAATCTCAAGATCGCACTAGGCTCGCTGCTGATCGGCCCGGTCCTGATCGTCAACGTTTGGCTGAAGGCCTTCTCCGGGCGGCCGCGCCCGCGGCAAACCGACCTCTTCGGCGGCTCCCTCGATTTCGTCCAAGCCGGCTCCTTCGCTGGCAAATGTGTCAGCAACTGTTCGTTCATTTCCGGTGAAGCGGCATCGGCTGGCTGGCTATTTTGCTTGATCCTGATCATCCCACGACCGATGCGTTCGGTCGTAGCGCTGCCGATTGCCGCCGTTTCGTTGCTGATTCCGGCGCTCAGAGTGGCTTTTGGCGCCCACTACCTATCCGATGTCGTGCTTGGCTGGCTGTCTTCGCTCGTCGTATTCGCCGCCCTGGTGGCATTATCTCAAACGACACACAACAGAAGAATCTCGGAAAATTAACGATTTTTTCGCAAGTTGGTTGTCGCCAAAAAAACGCAAACAGCGTAGATGAGGATGGAATCTCTGTCGGCTCGCCCGGCGAGTGTTGCGTTTAAGGGCCGGCATGAAGTTATTCGAAACCTATATCGTACGGCGTGCCGGTATGATGTTCCTGGTGGCGTTGCTGCCGGTGCTCGCTATTATTTGGACCACCCAGGTTCTGCAGCGCATCAATCTCGTAACGGATAGCGGCCAGTCGATGGGATCGTTCGCGATGCTCGCGACGCTTATCCTGCCGACGATCATTCCGATCGTCCTGCCTTTCGCGCTTGTCATCGGCATCACACAGACATTGACTGCCATGAACAGCGATTCCGAGCTGACGGTCATGGAGGCGGCCGGTGCCAAGCGCAGCATCATCATCCGCCCGATCATGATTCTCGCCATCGCGGTCAGCGCGTTTTCGTTCTTCGTGGATAACGTCGTCGAGCCCAAGGCTCGTGTCGCCGGTCGCCAGATGGTGGCGGAGGCCTATGCCGACCTGCTCTCGACTGTGATCGAAGAAAAGAACTTCCGTCGTATCGAAGACGGCCTGTATGTACAGATCTCGCAACGCATGTCGGGTCGCATCCTTAAGGGTCTTTTCGTCGTCGATTCCAGAGATCCTTCTTTCGACCTCATCTATTACGCCAAGGAAGGCGCCGTTGACCCCAGCGGCACATCCCTGCTGATGAAAGACGGCGAAGTTCATCGCAAGACTGCCGATGGCAATGTCTCCGTCATCAAGTTCGATTCCTATTCCTTCGACCTCTCGGATATGACCCAGAGCCGCGGTCAGGCAACCTTACGCGCCAGCGACCGCAGCCTCGGCTTCCTGCTCAATCCGGATCCGAATGATCCTGACGTCAAAGCGCGGCCAGGTAATTATCGTTCGGAACTGCATCGCCGTCTCAATGAGTGGGCCCTACCGGCTATATTTGCCTTGATCTCGCTCGTGATCGCCGGTGACGCGCGCTCGCATCGCGAGGCGCGGCTGCATCCGATGGTGTCGGCGCTGACGATTGCTTTTGCGCTGCGCTGGGCCGATTTCTATGCGGCCAACCAGATCGACAGCAATCCCAAGTTCGTCGGCGTTCTCTATGCCATCAACATTCTGTCCGCTCTCATCGCCACAGCTCTGCTATTGCGTAACCGCAAGATGACCATGCCGGTCACGATCCGTAACCGCCTCAGCAATTGGAGGCAGAAAATCCAGGATCGCATCCCGACGGCGCCGAACGGTTCGAACGGGAGCGGCGCATGATCTTCGGAACACTCGGACGCTATTTCTTCAGCCGTTACATTGTAACGACGTTCTGGTTCTTCCTCGGCGTCGTCTCGATCGTATACCTCGTCGACTTCAGCGAAAATGCCGGCCGGCTTTCTGGCTTGCCTGGTTACACGGTTTCGCTCGGTCTCGTGATGACCGCCGTCAGATTGCCGCTCATTCTGCAGCAGACAGTGCCGTTTATCGCTCTTTTCGTCGGCATGACGGTTTTGATCGCGCTGAACCGGCGCCGTGAACTGGTTATTGCGCGCGCGGCGGGTATTTCGGTCTGGCAGTTCATGACGCCGTTTATTGTCGGCGCTTTTTGCGTGGGATTGCTGACCACGCTTGCCCTCAACCCGATTGCAGCTTGGGGACAGCGTCAGGCGGAAACGATGGAAGCCGATCTGCGCGGCGACCCCTCCTATCACAACCGGCTTTCCGTCCCATGGCTGCGTCAGTCGGACGGCAAAGACGACACGATCATCGGCGCAAAGGCCATTCTGAACAATGGAACGACCCTGATGGGCGTCGTGTTTATCCACTTTGATTCACAGGGAAACATCATCTCCCGACAGGACGCGGAGTCGGCAAAGTTGGAAGATGGTTACTGGCTTCTTAATAATGTCATCGAACGACGGCCCGGTGAGATACCGGACCACAAGAGCTCGATACAGGTTCGTACGAATCTGAAACAGGATTTCGTATCCCAGCGCCTAGCGCAGCCGGAAACCATTGCTTTTTATGATCTTTCTAATCGAATAAAGGTCGCGCGGTCCTTCGGCATCTCGACCAATGCACTCGAAACACAGTTTTATTCGCTCGCGTCGCAGCCGCTCCTTCTGGTGGCGATGACGCTGATCGCAGCAACTGTGTCCCTAAAATTCAGCAGATTCAACCAATCGCGTTCCGTGATTCTGGGTGGAATCCTCTCAGGCTTCGTGCTTTATGTTGTCACCGTGCTTGTAAAGGCATTCGGGAGCAGCGGAGTGGTTCCTCCCTTCGTGGCGACATGGGTACCCGTGATCGTCGCATTGGCATTCGGAGCAACGATCCTGCTTCATCAGGAGGACGGCTAAGTGGCGGCAGGCAACCGCGAGAGTATCAGAAATATTGTGGCTGCCCTCATCACGGGCACGGCCGCATGCGCATATGTTATGAGCCCGGTCGTCGCGTACGCCCAGTCGAATAATGGCAACAACAATGGCGGCACTGGCGCTGTGACCTCTCCCGTAAAGGTCAACGTGCCGGAGGGCTCGAAACTTGTCCTCTCGTCCAATGAACTGACCTATAACAAGGACGCACAGATCGTCACCGCAATCGGTGCCGTTCAGATCAACTATGGCGGCTATAAGATGGTCGCCCAAAAGGTTGAATATAATCAGAAAACCGGGCGGATGATGGCTCTCGGCAATGTCGAGCTGATCACGCCGGACGGCAATCGCATGTATGGTGACAAAATGGATGTCACCGACAGTTTTTCCGATGGCTTCGTGAACGCACTACGCGTTGAAATGCCAGACAACACCCGCATGGTCGCCGAGAAGGGCGAACGCGTCGGCGGCACGCAGATGATTCTGACAAAGGGCGTCTATACGGCTTGTATGGCCTGCTCTGAGCAAGGTCGCGCGCCGCTATGGCAGGTCAAGGCGCAGCGCGTCATCCAGAACGGCGTCACCCATACGATACGCTTAGAGCATGCGCGCTTCGAGCTGTTCGGCCATCCGATCGCCTACGTCCCTTGGATTGAGGTTCCGGATAACACCGTAAAGCGCAAGTCGGGCTTCCTGTTCCCGTCGGCAAGCATCTCGCAGCGCCTCGGCTTTGGCTTGAAGGTTCCTTACTACTACGTCATCTCACCTAGTATGGACGCCACGGTTACGGCCACGGGCTACACCAACCAGGGGCTGCTGCTTGAAGGCGAATTCCGTCAACGACTTGAAAACGGCACGCATACCTTGCGCGTTGCCGGCATCAGTCAGATGGATCCCGGGACGTTTACTGCGGGCACCAGCGACGCCGAACATAAGACACGTGGTATGATCTCCTCCAAGGGAGACTTCAGGATCAATCCGCGCTGGACTTTTGGCTGGGATGTTATGTTGCAGAGCGACAATAACTTCTCGCGTACCTATGGTCTGGACGGTATTAGCCAGAGCACGCATACAAACCAGGCCTATTTGACCGGCATCGGAAAGCGCAACTATTTCGATATGCGCGCCTTCTACTATAACGTACAGGATGCGGATAACAGCAACACTGCGCAGAAGCAGCAGGCCTACGTCTATCCGAGCATCGACTATCATTATGTCGATCCGAAATCGGTCTACGGCGGCGAACTGTCGGCGACGATGAATTTGACGCATCTGTCGCGTGACAAGACGTCCGTGCTTGATGCAACCACCGCTCTTGGCGATTCGAGCCTCAACGACCGTTATCTCGGTCTTAAGGGCGACTATACGCGCCTGAGTACTGAACTGCAGTGGCAGCGCACCTTCACCACCGATCAGGGACTGGTGTTGACGCCGTTGGCTGCGGCTCGAGGCGACGTCTACGGCCTCGATATGAATGCACCGAGCGCCGGCACCTACTCCGGTAACTATGACAACAGCGACTATGCGACGCGTGGCATGGTCACCGCCGGCCTTGAGGCCAAGTATCCGTTCCTCATCACGACCAATAACAGCACGCATGTGTTCGAACCAATCGCGCAGATTTACGTGCGCCCGGACGAGCAGCTTGGCGGACGGTTGCCGAACGAGGATGCGCAGAGCTTCGTCTTCGACGCGACCAACCTGTTCGATCGTGACAAATTCTCCGGTTTCGACCGCGTAGAAGGCGGTACGCGAGCCAATCTGGGTTGGCGCTATACCGGCAGTTTCGACAGCGGCTACAGATTGCAACATATCTTCGGCCAATCCTACCAGCTGGCCGGCCGCAATTCATTTGCGACCACCGACCTCGCCGGTGTCGGCTCGGATTCCGGACTTGAAACGACCCGATCCGACTATGTCACGATGTTCGGCTTGACCACGCCGCAAGGTATCTCGCTGTCGACCTCCTATCGCTTCGATGAGAAGGATTTTGCCTTCCGCCGCGGCGACACCTCGGTCGGCTTCGCAAACGACATATTCCAGACCTCATTGATCTACACCCACATTGCCGCCCAACCGCAATATGGCTTCACGAGCAATCAGGACGAAATCCAGTCCCGCGCTCAGATCAAGTTCAAGGAGTACTGGTCGGTTTTCGGAACGGTAAGCTACGACATCAACAACGGTCAGTTTACGCGTCAGGGCGTCGGTCTCTCATATGAGGACGAATGCACGATCTTCACGATCTCGTTCCTCGACAAGAAGGATTCGACCGCGCAGGCCGCAAGCGACTGGTCTGTCGGCGCCCGCATCACCTTCCGCACGCTTGGCGACGTCAACCTCGGCAATGTGCAGAACGCAACGTTCTGATATATAGAAAAATATTGGATAAAGCCGGCTTCGCAGCCGGCTTTATTATTGCAACGCGGACCGCTATTCCCTTTGCGTCATTGTTTCGCCGCAAGGATTTTGCAATTCATCGCGCCTGATGTAGACATGTGGCCCAAGCTTGCCGTATTGCGCCTATGGCGTGCCGATATGGCGCATGCCGATAGAAAGACCTTTGGGAAGGGGTAGTTGATGTTTTCTGGAAAGACACCGATTCGCGCTCTGGTGTTCGGAGCCGCAGCCCTGGTCATGGCAAGCTTCGCCGTGCCGAGCAGCGATGTCGCTTTCGCGGCAAGTGAGGTAAAAGTCCTTGTCAACAGCCAGGTCATTACATCGGGCGATATCGCCAAGCGTGTCAACTTCCTGAAGTTGCAGCGCCAGAAGGGCGACCTCAACAAACTGGCGAAGGAACAGCTCGTCGATGAGACTCTGAAGCGGTCGGAAATCTCCCGCCTGCGTATGTCGGTATCGACGACGGAAGTCGATGCTGCCTTTGGTCGTTTTGCTGCCAGCAACAAGATGTCAACCCAGCAGCTCAGCCAGATCCTCGACAAAATGGGCGTGACGGTTGAACACTTCAAATCCTATATCGCCATTTCCATGAGCTGGCCGCGCGTGGTCAATGCCCGCTTCGGCTCAAGCAGCCGCCTGTCGAACGACGCTCTCGTCACCCGCATGACGGAGAACAAGACGAAGCCCGTCACGACAGAGTACTTCCTGAAGCAGATGGTTTTCGTGGTTCCGGCAGCAAAGCGCAATGCCATCCTGAAGTCGCGCAAGGCCGAAGCTGATGCATCGCGCGCCAAATTCCCAGGCTGCGACCAGGCGAAGGTCTTTGCCGCAACCATGCGAGATGTTTCCGTTCAGGATCTTGGCCGCGTGCTCGCACCTGATGTTCCGGAAGTCTGGAAGCCGTTGCTCGAGAAGGCATCCGGCAACACGACGGCGACCGTCGTTACCGACCGCGGCGTCGAATACATTGCCATCTGCTCGCAGCGTCAGGTTAATGACGACGTCGCCGCAGCAGCTGTGTTCCGCGCCGAAGACATCGGCAAAAACAACGCCCAGGGCGTCAGTGCAAATGACAAGAAGTACATGGACGAGCTGCGCTCCAAGGCGCAGATCGTCTATCGCTGATCGGCCAATGCCCTCGCGCCCAACTATTCCCCTGGCGCTTACGCAAGGGGATCCGGCAGGCATAGGACCAGATATCACGCTCGCTGCCTGGCTACGCCGCAGCGAGCTTGATCTGCCACCCTTCCTGTTTCTCGGCGACCCAGCCGTTCTCGCCGCACGGGCCTCACAGCTGGGTCTGAGCGTGCCGTTAAAGCAGGCTGATCCGTCCGACGCCTGCGATATCTTTCACGACGCTCTGCCCGTTCTCCCGATCGACGGTGGAGCGACGGTCGTCGCGGGAGAGCCGCACGTCAATACGGCGCGAGGCACGATTACGGCCATTGAAATGGGCGTTTCTCTCAGCATGAGCGGCAAGACGTCGGCAATCGTCACCAATCCGATCGCCAAGTCGGTCCTCTATGACGCAGGCTTCGGCTTTCCGGGTCACACCGAGTTTCTGGCAGATCTTGCAATGCGTGCGACAGGCAAGTCGGTCATGCCGGTCATGCTTCTCGCCGGCCCGAAACTCCGTGCCATCCCGGTTACCATCCATATTCCCCTAAAAGACGTGCCCCAGGCGCTGACCTCGGATCTTATTGCCGAGACCTGCAGGATCACAGACCACGACCTGCGCACTCGTTTCGGCATTGCCAAGCCGCGCCTGGCGGTTGCCGGCCTCAATCCGCATGCCGGAGAGAATGGCGCGCTCGGCAAGGAAGACGACGAGATCATCCGGCCGGCGATCGAGATCATCCGCACTGAAGGGATCGATGCCTTCGGCCCACTGCCCGCCGATACGATGTTCCATGACGACGCACGCCGCCGATACGACGTCGCCATATGCATGTACCACGATCAGGCGCTGATCCCGGCCAAGGCGCTTGGCTTCGACGATTCCGTCAACGTAACCCTCGGACTACCATTCGTCCGCACCTCGCCCGATCACGGCACCGCCTTTGGTATTGCCGGAAAGGGTATAGCCAAAGAGACCAGCCTGGTCGCCGCCCTCAAGCTGGCGAGCGAGATCAGCAGCAAGACTGGAAACAACCGCTAATGGCTGCGCTCGATGGCCTGCCGCCTCTCCGCGATGTGATCCAGCGTCATGGCCTCGACGCGCGCAAGGCGCTCGGCCAGAATTTCCTCCTCGATCTCAACCTGACCCAGAAGGTTGCCCGCACAGCCGGTTCCCTGGAAGGCGTCACCGTTTTCGAAGTCGGGCCCGGACCCGGCGGCCTGACGCGCGCGATCCTGGCGCTCGGCGCGGCCAAAGTCATTGCCGTCGAGCGCGATGCTCGTTGCCTGCCTGCATTGGCCGAGATCGCTGACCATTATCCGGGTCGGCTCGAGGTTATAGAGGGCGATGCTCTGAAGACGGATTTTGCGGCTCTTGCACCGCAAGGGCCAGTCAAGATCATCGCCAACTTGCCCTACAATGTCGGCACGCAGTTGCTGGTGAACTGGCTCCTGCCAGCGCAATGGCCGCCTTTCTGGCAGTCGCTCACGCTGATGTTCCAGAAAGAAGTTGGCCAGCGGATCGTCGCACAGGAAGACGACAATCATTACGGGCGTCTCGGCGTGCTCTGTGGCTGGCGCACGCAAGCGCAGATGGCCTTCGACATATCGCCGCAGGCCTTCACGCCGCCGCCGAAGGTAACGTCGAGCGTGGTGCATCTGACACCGAAGGAAAATCCCATTCCCTGCGCTGTCGAAAAGCTTGAGATTGTGACGCAGGCCGCCTTCGGCCAGCGCCGTAAGATGCTGCGGCAGAGCCTGAAACCGATCGGCGGAGAAGCACTGCTGCTCAGGGCCGATATTGACCCTCAGCGCCGGGCGGAGACACTTTCCGTAGAAGAGTTCTGCCGGTTGGCAAATTGCCTCTGATCGGGTCAGAGCTTCCGATCAACCTTAAAGCTTCGGCGTCTCTTCCAGCAAATCCCGAACGAAATCGAACATGCCGTGACGGCGATCGCGACGCAGCCGCTCTGCCTTGACGATCGACTGGACGGCGTCGAAGGCGACGTTCAAATCGTCATTGATGATGACGTAATCATATTCACGCCAATGCCCGATTTCGGCTCGCGAATTGGCGAGGCGCATCGCTATGACTTCTTCCGAATCTTCGGCCCGACGATGCAGACGCGATTGCAGCTCCGTCATGGTTGGCGGCAATACGAAGATGGAGACGACATCCGCCGGCATTTTCTCCTGCAGCTGCTGTGCGCCCTGCCAGTCGATGTCAAAGAGCATGTCGCGCCCTTCGGACATCGCCGTTTCCACGGGCTCGCGCGGCGTGCCGTAGAAATTGCCATGCACCTCGGCCCATTCGAGCAGCGAATCTGAATCGCGAAGGCGTTCGAACTCGCGTTGCGAGACGAAATGGTAATGCACGCCCTCGATCTCGCTCGGGCGGCGCTGCCGGGTCGTGACGCTGACCGAGAGGCTCACCTGCTTGTCTTTGTCGAGCAACGTGCGCGCGATCGTTGACTTGCCTGCGCCTGACGGAGAGGAGATGGCAAGCATCAGCCCCCGGCGGGCAATTGCGATGGATGTGGATGTTGCCGGCTTCATGGCCTACTCCAAATTCTGGACCTGTTCGCGGAACTGGTCGATGACCACCTTCAGCTCGATACCGGCAGCGGTCACCGCTGCTGCATTCGACTTGGAACAGATGGTATTCGATTCCCGGTTAAATTCCTGTGCAAGAAAATCGAGCTTGCGGCCGACTGGCCCGCCCTTCGAAATAAGATCGCGCGCTGCCGCCACATGAGCCTTCAGGCGATCAACCTCTTCGCGAAGATCGGCCTTGGTGGCAAGAAGTGCGGCTTCTGCATGAAGCCTGTCGCGGTCAAGACCAGACGATCCCTCAAGAAGCATCGCGACCTGTGCAGCCAGCCGCGTTGCGATTTCCTGTGGCGAGCGCGAGGGATCGCGCTCCACTGTGTTCGTCAGGGCCTCAATCGTAGCGACCTGGCCGAGCAAGACCTGACCGAGTGCCTGCCCTTCCCGGCCCCGCATGTCGCGAAGATCGGCAAGAGCTGCCGTCAGGCCGGCCATGATATCGGCGTCGCGTGCGGCAAGCGTTTCTTCGCTTTCCTCAGCTTCCTTGAATTCCACCAGACCACGAACCGCCATGAGGCTATCCAGCCGCAATGGCGCGGGATCGATGACACCGGCGAGCTGGTCCCGCAAGGCGAGTACGGCTGCCAGCGCATCCTGGTTCACGACGACCTCGACGCGGCTATCCTCGACCGATAGCGACAGCCCGACCTGGAGATTGCCGCGGGAGAACCGATCGGAGATCAACTTGCGAACATCGGTCTCCAGTCGCTCCAGCCCTTGCGGTAGGCGCAACCGGACATCCAGTCCCTTGCCGTTTACGGACCGCAACTCCCATGCCCAGCGACCACGCCCGCTCGTTCCCTCACGCCGGGCAAAACCGGTCATGGACTGCAATGCCATGCAAGCCTCCGAAAATTCCTATCCCCTATCCGTCGAAAATCATCGGATTACGGATCAATGTAAAGTGAAACCGCGCCATGGGCTTCACGGAAGCCATGGCGCAACAAGATCAGTTGGTCTTCTTCTTCTGCTGGGCACCAGAGCCAGGGGCAGTCGTGCCGTCGTCCGGCTGTCCGTCGACAGCAATGGAACTTGGGTCTTCGCCCTTTTCAGCAACGAGCTTGCGCCAGCGCTTGACGTTGGCATTGTGCTCTTCCAGCGTCGCTGCGAACACATGGCCGCCGGTGCCGTCGGCGACGAAATAGAGATCCTGCGTCTTCCACGGATTGGCGACGGCTTCAAGCGCATCCTTTCCGGGATTTGCGATCGGCGTCGGCGGCAGACCCTTGATGATGTAGGTGTTATAAGGCGTCTCTTTCTTCAGGTCCGACTGATAGATCGGACGATCAGAAGGCTTTCCTTCACCGCCGAAGAGACCGTAGATGATGGTCGGATCCGACTGCAGACGCATGCCCTTGCCAAGACGGTTGAGGAAAACCGAGGCAACGTGAGCACGCTCATCCGCAAGGCCGGTTTCCTTTTCGACGATGGAAGCGAGCGTCACGAAATCCTGCGTGTTCGCCAGCTGCAGGTTCGGATCGCGCTTGCTCCATATCTGCTCAACCAGCTTTTTCTGTGCACCTGCCATCTGATCGACGATTTCGGTGCGCTTGGTGCCGCGCGTGAATTTGTAGGTATCGGGCCTGAGGCTTCCCTCGGGCGGCAGCGCCGAGGGCAAATCGCCTTCCAGCACGGTATCGGCCTGCAGCTTGTTGAAGATCTGTCGGACGGTCAGCCCCTCAGGCAAAGTCACCGAATAAAGGATGGACTTGCCTGATTTCAGCAACTCCATGATGTCCTTCATGGAGGCACCCGCCTTGATCTCGTACTCACCGTTCCGCAGCGTTTCGCCATGCAGATAGGTGGTCGTCAGCCAACGGAAGATACGCTGATCGCTGATGATGTTGTTTGATTCCAGGCGATTGGCGATCTCGTTCAGGCCGGCGCCGTTGCGCACGATGAAGTTCGTGTTTGTCGTCAACGGACCCGGGCTCTGATAGACCGAGAAGGCATAATAGGTGCCTGCAACTGCTGCGACGACAACGAAAACCACCAAAGTCATCAGAAAATTCAGGAAGATGACCATCTGGCTGCGGGCTTTGCGGGAACGCTTCGGCGGATCCGGAACACGCTCCGGACGCAGGGCTTCATTTGCCGATTTGGGTATGATCGGCCCCTTCTGCCCGTTCGGAGTTCCGTTGCTCTGGTTCGTATCGCTCACCGGCAATCCCTTCCTTTTCTAGTTGCCTGCTCTTTGGCCAAGCAATGCGGCAAAAAACAGGTTTAGAAGATAAGGCGGAGCCCGCAGAGGCTCCGACTTAGACCGATCAGACATTACCGCGATGCATCATTGCGATGGATGCAAGTCCGGTAACATTCGAGAACGGCGCGCAGGCTTGCCGAAGAACACTCCCGCTTTCGCAGTTACGAGCCGTTATTATGCCTCATAACGGCGCAGGACAAGCGACGCATTGGTGCCGCCGAAGCCAAAGGAATTCGACAGCGCGACATTTACGTCCCGCTTGCGAGCCTTGTGCGGAACGAGATCGATGGCGGTCTCGCGTTCCGGATTGTCCAGATTGAGCGTCGGTGGAACGATGTTGTCGCGAATGGCAAGCGTCGCGAAGATCGCCTCGATTGCGCCTGCGGCACCGAGCAGATGGCCCGTGGCAGACTTGGTAGACGACATCGAAATCCGCGATGCGGCATCACCGACCAACCGCTCGACGGCGCCGAGTTCGATCGTGTCGGCCATGGTCGAGGTGCCGTGGGCGTTGATATAGTCGATATCAGCCGGCGTCAGCCCGGCGCGCTTCAGCGCTGACGTCATGCAACGGAATGCGCCTTCGCCATCTTCCGACGGAGCGGTGATATGGTGAGCATCGCCGGAAAGACCGTAGCCGACGACTTCGGCGTAGATCTTGGCGCCGCGCGCCTTAGCGTGCTCCAGCTCTTCCAGCACGACGATACCGGCGCCCTCACCCATGACGAAGCCGTCACGATCGCGATCATAGGGGCGCGAAGCCTTTTGCGGAGTATCGTTGAAGTCGGTCGAGAGCGCCTTGCAGGCGGCAAAGCCGGCGAGCGAGATACGGCAGACCGGAGCTTCGGCGCCACCTGCCACCATAACATCGGCGTCGCCGAGTATGATCAACCGGGCTGCATCGCCAATGGCATGGGCGCCCGTGGAGCATGCGGTGACGACCGCATGGTTCGGGCCGCGCAGCTTGTGGCGGATGGAGACCTGGCCGGACACGAGATTGATGAGGCGTCCGGGGATGAAGAACGGCGAGATGCGGCGCGGACCTTTGTCACGCAGCGTATAGCCGGCTTCGACGATACCTTCGAGACCGCCGATACCGGAGCCGATCATGACGCCCGTTGCGATCTGATCCTCGTCCGTTTTGGGATGCCAGCCGGCATCGGCCAACGCCATGTCGGCGGCTGCCATGCCGTAAATGATGAAAGGGTCGACCTTGCGCTGCTCTTTCGGCTCCATCCAGTCGTCGGCATTGAATGTGCCGTCGGTGCCGTCGCCAACCGGAATGCGGCAAGCAATCTTTGCAGCGAGGTCTTCGACCTCGAATTCGGTCACGAGGCGTGCACCATTATGGCCGGCGATCAAACGCGACCAAGACACCTCGGTGCCGCAGCCCAAAGGTGATACCATGCCGGTACCCGTGATAACGACACGTCTCATCGCCCGCAGACCCCCGTCTTTTTATGATGATATGCGTGTAAATATGCTTCGTCCGGCTTAGCAGGACGAAATAGGGCGGACTCTGCAGCCCGCCCCTTCAAAAAGCGCAGAAGATTAGGCCTGAGCCTTCTCAATGAACTTTACCGCGTCGCCGACCGTCAGAATCGAGTCAGCAGCGTCGTCCGGAATTTCAACGCCGAATTCTTCTTCGAAAGCCATGACCAGTTCGACCGTGTCGAGCGAGTCCGCACCCAGATCGTCGATGAAGCTTGCGCTTTCAACAACCTTGTCGGCGTCAACGCCAAGATGATCAACAACAATTTTCTTTACGCGTTCTGCGATATCGCTCATGTCGGTTTCCTCGACCTTATATCCTGATCAGAATGCCCTGTGACATCCCTACCTATTCAAACCTGCAGCATCTGTCCTGACGCCGCTGGCAAACTCGTTCAACCCGTCATTGAGATCCGGTCCAGCGCCTTGAATGCGGCCCAGTCCGTCTGCATTTTCCGGACGACTGTTCACAGTCATGGCCCGCTTAACACGGTTTAAGTCCGTCGCAAAGCCAGAAAATAGCCGGCTCCGGGTTGCTCAACATGCTATTGGAGGGAAAGTTCCCTCCCAATAGCAATTCCTTTAGATCATAGCCATGCCGCCGTTGACATGGATCGTCTGACCCGTGACGTAGCTGGCTTCCGAAGAAGCGAGATAGGCAACAGCGGAAGCGACTTCCGCACCCGTGCCCATGCGCTTCATGGGAATGGCTCCCATGATGGCTTCCTTCTGCTTGTCGTTCAGCTTGCCCGTCATCGCGCTTTCGATAAAGCCCGGAGCAACGCAGTTGACCGTGACGTTGCGGGTAGCGATTTCCTGGGCCAGCGACTTGGTGAAGCCGACCATGCCGGCCTTGGAGGCACAGTAGTTGGCCTGGCCGGGATTGCCCGTCACACCGACGACGGAGGTGATGTTGATGATGCGGCCATAGCGGCGGCGCATCATCGGATGGGTCAACTCGCGCGTCAGGCGGAAGACGGCAGTGAGGTTCACTTCCAGAACGGCATCCCAGTCGTCGTCGCTCATACGCACGAAGAGGCCGTCCTTGGTGATGCCGGCATTGTTGACGAGAATATCGACGCCGCCGAGTTCCTCTTCCGCCTTGACGCCAAGCGCCTTCACCTCGTCGCGATCCGACAGGTTGGCCGGGAAGATCTTGACGCGATCGCCCAGTTCGGACGCCAGCGTCTCCAGCTTTTCGACACGCGTGCCATGCAGGCCGACGATGGCGCCCTGCTTGTGCAGCAGCCGGGCGATTTCTTCGCCGATGCCGCCGGATGCGCCGGTTACCAGGGCCTTGCGGCCGGTCAAATCAAGCATGTGTTTCCCTCGCTTCTAGATTTTCAGCCGAGCAATGCGGCAAGCGCCGTGTCGATATCGGCAGCATTGTTGACGGCAATGCCGTTGACCGACTTGTCGATGCGGCGGGCCAGGCCCGTCAGCACCTTGCCGGCGCCGATCTCGTACAATGTCGTGACATCGTTGGCGGCAAACCATTCCACCGTCTCGCGCCAACGCACCTGGCCGGTGACCTGTTCGACCAGCAGCCTGGCAATCTCGTCGGCATTCGTGACCGGAGCCGCCTTGACGTTGGCAATGACAGGCACGACCGGATTGTTCTTGGCGACGCCGGCGAGCGCTTCGCGCATCGCTTCGGCAGCCGGGGCCATCAGCGCGGAATGGAAAGGCGCGGAGACCGGCAGCAAAATGGCGCGCTTGGCACCCTTGGCGGTCGCAAGCTCGGCAGCCTTCTCGACCGCGGCCTTCTCGCCGGAAATGACGATCTGACCGCCGCCATTGTCGTTGGCGATCTGACAGGCGCCCAGCGCAGATGCTTCCGCACAGACGGCGACGACATCGGCATGTTCGAGGCCGATGATCGCGGCCATGGCGCCGACGCCGACGGGAACAGCCGCCTGCATGGCGTTGCCGCGAATACGGAGAAGCCGCGCCGTGTCGCCAAGCGAGAAGGTTCCGGCGGCGCAGAGCGCGGAATATTCGCCGAGCGAATGACCGGCCACATAGGCGACCTTGCTCTTCAGATCGAGGCCACGTGCCTGCAGAACGCGGATGACCGCCATCGACACAGCCATCAGCGCCGGCTGAGCATTGGCGGTCAACGTCAGCTTGTCTTCCGGGCCATTAAAGATGACGTCGGAGAGCTTTTCACCGAGCGCTTCATCGACCTCTTCGAAGACGGCGCGCGCCTCGGCGAAATTGTCGGCAAGATCCTTGCCCATACCGACGGCTTGGCTGCCCTGGCCGGGAAATGTGAAAGCAACAGTCATTATAAAGCGTCCTTTTGGGGGTCGTTTTGCTTCCCAATGACATTGTTTGCGGTGGAGTCAATAGCGCAAGTCCCGGAGCCACAAGCTTTTGCGCTTGCGAAACAGAATGATTTTCTTCTTGCGCTTGCTCAATTCGAGCCTAAATTCCCCCGATCCCCTCCCTCAGGTTTTTCTGCCGTTTTCCAAGGTTTTCCCATGAAATATAACAATTTAGGCCGCACTGATATTTCCGTCTCGCAGATCTGTCTGGGCACGATGACCTGGGGCACGCAGAATAGCGAAGCCGAGGCGCATGAGCAGATGGATTATGCCGTCAGCAAGGGCATCAATTTCTTCGACACCGCCGAAATGTACCCGACGACACCAGTCGGTCCCGAGACACAAGGGCGCACGGAAGAATATATCGGCACTTGGTTCGAGAAGACCGGCAAGCGGAAGGACATCGTGCTCGCCACCAAGGTCGCGGGTCCCGGCCGCGAATATCTGCGAGGGGGACAGGGGCCGGATGCCGCCAACATCAATGCAGCCGTTGACGCCAGCCTGAAGCGGCTGAAGACCGATTACATCGACCTCTATCAGGTTCACTGGCCAAACCGCGGCCATTTCCATTTCCGCCAGAACTGGCGCTACAACCCCTTCAATCAGGATCGCGAGAAGGCAATCGCCGATATCACCGAGATCCTCGAGACGATGGGCACGCTGGTGAAGGCCGGCAAGATCCGCGCCATCGGCCTCTCGAACGAGACGACATGGGGCATCCAGAAACATCTGACGATTTCAGAGCAAAAAGGCCTGCCGCGCGTCGCCACCACGCAGAACGAATACAATCTGCTCTACCGGCACTTCGACCTCGATCTGGCCGAACTGTCGCATCACGAGGATGTCGGGCTGCTCGCTTACTCGCCGCTCGCGGGCGGTATCCTCTCAGGCAAGTATGTCGGCGGCGCACGCCCTGCGGGCTCGCGCGGCTCGATCAACACGGATATTGGCGGGCGCCTGCAGCCGCTGCAGGAACCGCCGGTCAAGGCCTACCTCGAAATATCAGCCAAGCACGGCATCGATCCCTCCAAACTGGCACTCGCCTACTGCCTGACCAAGCCCTTCATGACCTCGGCCATCATCGGCGCAACGACGATGGCGCAGCTCGAGACCGATATCGCGTCAGCTTATGTCACGCTTCCGGCGGAGGCCTTGGCCGAGATCGAGCAGGTGCACCGGAAGTATCCGATGCCGATGTGAAGAGTGTGCCGATAGGGCTCAAAACCAATAAGCGGGCAAGTTTGCCCGCTTACTCGGCTGTTGCGGTAGAAGCGCTGCAGCAGATTTCTCGAACGTAATTATTGCCATAAGTAACGAAGGCGGTCGGAGGGATGCTTTTGGTGTTAATTAACGGCTGAAATACGAGGGAATCAATGTTCCCCCCATACGTGCCCACAATCGTGACAGCATAACGCCCCTGTGCGGTTAAATGAACTGCCATTGGAATAAATGACCGCTTGGCTAGGGATATTGCGGCCTCTAAAGACTTTTCGGTGGTTATTTCAATGTATCGTTTCCCGAACTGATTTTCTTCAAACTCACGCACCCACACCGAAGGCTGCCGCATATAACCGGTCTTTTTGCCGATTGACACGCGATACCAGTCGCCAATGTTCTTCATGATCTGCAACTCGCTTCCATTCGCAAAAGCCGCAATCGTCTTGGAGCGCATATCCCGACTGGTCTTTAATAAGGCCGACCCACTATCATCTTGAACGATACCGCTTCTTGGAACAGGAACTTGCAGAAGTGGCGGCTCCTCATTCAGCGTCTTTACCGCTTTGCGTCCATCAGCAATCGGTGCCTGAGCTTCACCAGACGGCGATTTGACATCAGATTCATGAACCTCTTGGAACGACACCGTCGTCACCCGAAACTGTGTCATTTCGCTCGATGACAAATAACGAATATCATTGCTATCGTATTTGAGGGCAAGCTGCAGCAAAAGAGGATCGACGCCCATTTCGCTCATGTAGGAAATCACGTCGGCGGTTTGCTGTTGGACGGCCGCAACGGCATGCTCGACACTCATTCCACTGGTGTCTGCGAACGAGGATTTGTGAACGCCGATTGCGCCCGGCTCGGCATACCGAGTTACCCCGCCAAGAAATGACAAGGAACAAGCCGAGGCGCATTCCGAGCCTCGCGCAGCCACGGTTTGGAGGCCCAGAGATCGGATCAGACGACCAAACTCCATGGCCTTGTATACGTTTCCGCCGCCACTAAAGAAACTAACGGAGTATGCATGGCTGGAAAGAACTTTATCGCGAAATATGGCCAAGTCATCGTCAGCTTCGAACTGACCGCTTACCATGATAAACTTAGAACCATCTTTCAAGTTTTGAACTTCGTAACTCAGTCTCGCTGTTGCACCCTGAGCAACAAGGGTAAGGCCCAAAGCAAGACCTGCCATGGTAAAGCTTTTTCTCGTTACTTTCACAACCAAGCCCCCGACATCTGCCAAGTCATGATTTTCATAGGTCCAATCATTTCACAAGTCATGATTGCAGCGCGTATTTCAAAAGTTGCGCGGGATTAAGCTTGGCACGGTGCATAGGCCTCTAACACCGCCACGAATGTCCGATAGACCGCTGCAAGCAGTTATTGCTCCGCCTTTGGCGTGATCGCCAATTCCGAACCATAAGCCTCCTTCAGCTCCTCCTGCCCTTTCACCCGATCCACGGACTTGTGAAGCAGCGTCGAACTATAGCCTTTTGCACTCCGCCCCTCGATCAAGGTCACGTCGGCATTTCCCGGATTGTCCGATTGCTCGAACCAGTCGACCGGATGGTGGAGGAAATTCATCTCGAAGGCGCGGTTGGTCACGCCATGGCCGACGATGATGACATTATTCTTGCCGTTTTCGGCATCGTGCATGACGGTCTGCAGGAACAGGCGTACGCGCTGGGCGACGTCGGCGCGGCTTTCTCCATCCGGCGGCCGCGCATAAAACTTGCCGTTATTATTGCGCAGCCTCGCCCATTTCTCGAATTCGTCAGGGAATTTCCGCTTCTGTTCGGCATGATCGTAGATTTCGGTGAAGAGGCCGAAATCCTGTTCGCGCAACAGATAGTCCTCCCTGACGTCGTCGATCAGGTCGGCCGGCAAAACTTCAAGCAGCGCATCCTTGCTCTGCCTTGTCCTTAGAAAGGGTGAATACCAGACGTTCAGCTTGCGCAATTCCGCATTCGGCAAGCCTTTGAGATAAGTCGCGATTGCCTGGCCAGCCCGCAGCACCTGCCGGTGCCCCCATTCGGTCAACGGAACATTGTGATCACCGAACTGCCGGTAGGCGCGGTCATCGATATTGCCCAGGGATTCGCCATGTCGGACGAGAAAGATGCGCATGAATGGTCCGTATTGGCCGGAATTGATGGAGAGTATCATGACGGTAGCGTAACCGGCAGGCAATTCGAGTGTAGGAGCCGGTATTCGGCCGATACCCAAGCCATTTCCAGGGAATTTTGAACGCCAAGCGCCAGTTTGCCGTGCCCAACACGCAGCTCTGAACGGTCATTGCTCAGCAATCATCGCCGCCCGCTCGCGTTTTCTTCCCATCCGCCCAGCATTAGCGCCTGCCGCACTCCCAGCGCGGCACCACTGAAAAATATTCCTTTTCGAAGGTTGGCAATAGGCTCAGGGCTGTCTCGGCTGTTTCCACCGTTATCAAGCTGGGATCACTTTCGTCGCCGGCCAAATCCCCGGAGATCAATATTTGCAGTCCGTCCCTCAAGTCCCTTGGCAAATAGGGGGTGATCACCTCGATATTCGCAATGACACTGCGCCGCGCTTCATCGGGTGTGAAATCATCCAGGAGATGTTCGAGATCGGCGGCGCTTTCCACCAGTTTGCTGAAAATGAAGCTTTCGAACGAAGGCATTTCCACCGCGCTTTGCGCTTTATCATGCCAGACCAATCCGGCTCCGATCCCGCCATTGGCCATCGGCATCAGGCAATAGGCATCGCCTGCTCCGGATATTGCAAACGGTAGAAATCTCCGCCCGTTCTGAAAGGTCGGGTTCAGCCAAATTTCGACAATTTGGAGGGCCTTGTCGACACTGATCCATTCCAGATCATAGACACAAGAAAGAATTGGCTGCGCATTCAAAGTGTAGTCGCGCCAATTCAGTTTCCAGTCTGCCTGGTCCCTGCCATAGTCTGTTTTACCCTCCTCGAGCAGCCTGCTGAGGATCGGCGGGAGGGTTATGCCGCATTGGGCAGATAGCGTTTCGAAGGTCGGTTCAGCCACTTGTGTCATCTCCAGCTCCGATTGCGGCTTGCAATTTCATGCACGACATTTGCCGCGCCGCAGAATAATGAGTTTCAAGACCGCCACAAGGCTCGCCGGGTGGCATACGCTTCGTTGGCCGTCGCCAATGCTCCAATAACGGTTCGGGCGTCTAAATCGTCCAATTCCCCCGTGCCCCTTGCCTTTCGCGCAAAAATCCGTATAAGCCGCCCTGTTCGCAACCCGGTCTTCTGGCTGGTGGCTGAACGGAGGGCCGGTTTTCCGAGAGGGGAATCGTTCGGAACGGAAGTGTTCCAGCCTCCCGTGTCTCCGCTCTCGACCGTCTCGGAAACGCTTTTCTTGCTTGGGGTTACCCCTCTCAGGAGCAGTCGTTGAGGCTTAGCCGCCGAATACCGGGTTCAGACCAACGCAAGAAAGGCAAAGCTATCCATGGCTCTTTACGAACATGTATTCCTTGCCCGACAGGATATTTCCGCTCAGCAGGTCGACGCCCTCGTAGAACAGTACAAGGGTGTTATCGAAGCTAACGGCGGTAAAGTCGGGCGTATCGAAAACTGGGGCCTCAAGTCCCTCACCTACCGCATCAAGAAGAACCGCAAGGCTCACTACGCCCTGATGGACATCGATGCTCCGGCCGCTGCGATCCAGGAAATGGAACGCCAGATGCGCATCAGCGAAGACGTCCTGCGTTACATGACGATCGCTGTCGAGAAGCACGAAGAAGGCCCGTCTGCCATGATGCAGAAGCGCGACCGTGACGACCGTCCGCGTCGTGACGGCGACCGTCCGGAGCGCAGCTTCGGCGATCGTGGTCCGCGCCCGGATCGTGGTGACCGCGAAGACCGTCCGCGCCGTCCGCGCGAAGACCGCGTATAAGGAGATTTGAGAATGTCTGAAGTTTCCTCCGCACCGGTCCGTCGTCCGTTCCATCGCCGCCGCAAGACCTGCCCGTTCTCGGGCGCCAATGCGCCGCGCATCGACTACAAGGACGTTCGTCTCCTGCAGCGCTACATTTCCGAGCGCGGCAAGATCGTTCCTTCCCGCATCACGGCCGTTTCTCAGAAGAAGCAGCGCGAACTCGCCCAGGCGATCAAGCGCGCCCGTTTCCTCGGCCTGCTGCCCTACGTCGTCGCTTAATAGCACCTGACGCAGAATGAATAAGGGGAAGGCAGCAATGCCTTCCTTTCTCCCTTTCGCGATGGGCGCGAATCGGAACCTTGAAACCCCATGTTGGGGACGGTTTTCTGGCTCGAGTGCCGAAAGCATCCTCTAACTGCTCGATATGAAGCAGGACAGCGACGTGAAAAAGTTGAACGCAAAAGAGCTTGGCATCGGCGCACTCGCCGGTCTGACCGCCGCCTTACTCGTGTATGGCGCGACGCTTCAGCCGTTGCTGTTTATCCTTTTCGGCGCGCTTTCCGCTCTTCCCATCCTGATCGTCGGCCTCGGCTGGGGCAATGTAGCCGTCATCACGGCCGTCGTGGCCGCCGGCATTGTCGGCACAGTTGTGCAGTCGATGTATTTCGGGATGTTTGCCATCGTGCTGGCGCTGATTCCGGCGTGGCTCAGCCATCTTGCCAATCTGGCACGGCCAGCATCCGAACTTGGCGGCCCGGACCACCTGATGGCTTGGTATCCGCTCTCCGACATCATGCTGCATCTATGCGCCGCTTCCGCCGTCGTTATCATCATCGCCGGCGCGGTCATGGGCTACAACGCCGATCTCGTCAGCCAAGTGGTGGACGTTTACGTCAAGGTCATGAGCCAGCAGCAACCGACGCTCGACCTCGATCCGGTGGCAATCGCGAAGACCAAGATGCTCATGCTCTATGCGATCCCGATCGCCTGGGGCATGATCTGGGTCATGATGATGCTGGCCGCCTATTATGTGGCCGCGCGCATCGTTGCCGCCTCGAAGCACAATCTCCGCCCGCGCGAGGATATCCCCTCGTCGCTGCGCATGAACCGCAACGCGATCTTCGTCTTCCTAGCGGCAATCGTGGTCATCTTCTTCGGTGGCGTGCTGGCGCTTATTGCCGCCGCCGTGCTCGGCGCCTTCGGCGCGGGCTTCATCGTTTCCGGCTTCGCGTCACTGCATTATCGCACGCGTGGCAAGGACTGGCGCATTCCGGTGCTGGTGCTTTGCTACCTCGCGTCCTTCCTGCTGACGCTGCCGCTCTTCATCATCCTTGTTCTCGGCCTCTACGATACCCGCAAGGCGATATCGCTGACCCCGCACAAGAATGCCGATACATCCAAACCAACTGACACGAAAATCTGACATCGAAAGGAACAAGAAAATGGAAGTCATTCTTCTCGAACGTATCTCCAAGCTCGGCCAGATGGGCGAAACCGTAAAGGTTCGCGACGGCTTTGCTCGTAACTACCTGCTGCCGCTCGGCAAGGCGCTGCGCGCCAACGCCGCCAACAAGGCCCGTTTCGAAGCCGAGCGCTCGACGCTCGAAGCTCGTAACCTGGAGCGCAAGAGCGAAGCCCAGAAGGTTGCCGACGTTCTCGCCGGCAAGTCCTTCATCGTCGTTCGCTCGGCTGGCGAAACCGGCCAGCTCTACGGTTCGGTCGCTGCTCGTGACGTCGTTGAAATCCTCGCAGCCGAAGGCTTCAACATCGGCCGCAGCCAGGTTCACCTGAACACGCCGATCAAGGCTATTGGCCTGCACGACGTTGCCATCGCTCTTCATGCCGAAGTCGAAATCAAGGTCGAGCTGAACGTTGCCCGTTCCGCTGAAGAAGCCGAGCGTCAGTCCAAGGGTGAAACCCTCACCTCTGCCGACGCCATCTACGGCATCGACGAAGACGCTCTGCGTCCGGAAGACTTCTTCGATCCGGAAGCTGACGGCAACGCCGAAGACGAAGCTTGATTTTCAAGCTTTCGCACAGTTGCGAATGAAGAAGCCTGGGTCTAACGACCCAGGCTTTTTTTTATTACGGACGGAGAATGAAGCGTATCTTTCGGTCAGTCGCCAGTCTTGGCCTCCGGCAGCGGGGCCGAGTCCTTGTCGATCGAGACGAGAACGGACATGCCGGGCGCCAGTTCGTCCGCCAGGGGCTGACCATCCTCGATCTTGATCCTGACGCCGAGGCGCTGGGCAACCTTGGTGAAATTCCCCGTGGCATTGTCGGGTTTGATGACAGCGAATTCCGAGCCCGCCGCCGGCGAGAAGCGCTGAATACGGCCCTTGATCTCGCGATGTCCGAGCGCATCGACGGAGATGGTGGCCGGCTGGTCCAGCTTCATGCCATCAAGCTGCGTTTCCTTGAAATTGGCAATGACCCAGACGTCCTTCGGCACGAGGCCCATAAGCTGCGTGCCTGATGTCACATACTGGCCGAGGCGAACGCCGACCTCTCCGACACGCCCGTCCTGAGGCGCCCGGATCGTCGTGTTGTCCAGATCTATATCGGCAAGCTGTACCGCGGCCTCGGCACCGCTGACACCCGCCTCAAGCGAAGCACGATTGACGATGATGGTGGTCAGGTTCTGCTGGGAGACGTCGAGCGCAGCCTTCGCCTGATTGACCGCGGCTTGCGCCTGCTGCAGCGTTGCCTGCGCCTGTTCGGAATCGCTTGTCGTCGATACGCCTTTGGCGACCAGCGTCGTCACGCGGTCGGCGGCAAGCTGGGCACGCTTCAGCGCGGCATTGGCGCTATCGATCTGCGCCTGGCTGGAGACGATGCCGGCCTTGGCCGCCTGTTCCTGCTGCTGCGAATTCGCGAGTGCAGCCTTTTGCCCGGCAAGCGTCGCGCGCGCCTGCGCCACCTTCTGTTTGTAGATGCGGTCGTCGATCTGTGCGAGCACGTCGCCTTCCTTGACGAGCTTATAGTCCTTGATCGGCACTTCGGTGATATAGCCGCTGACCTGCGGGCTGATGGTGGTGACATAGCCTTTGACATAGGCGTCGTCGGTG
Source organism: Rhizobium sp. NPDC092011 (assembly GCF_044756305.1). Lineage (NCBI taxonomy): Bacteria > Pseudomonadati > Pseudomonadota > Alphaproteobacteria > Hyphomicrobiales > Rhizobiaceae > Rhizobium > Rhizobium sp. NPDC092011. The sequence goes on along the minus strand of NZ_JBIVSO010000003.1, from coordinate 516,537 downwards.
GTCTCGACGGAGGTTTTGAAGGGCGGCAGATGCCAGGCATACAGCACCAGCATGACGCCGCCGATGCCGGCCAGAACCGCGATGACTTCGATTGGGGAGCGAACGAGCCTCGACATGGAGCTACTTCATATCCTCATGGGTTTGTTGTCACGACCTGCGACCGATCTTCCGCAAGCCTGGTTCTGACAAAGCGATAAATGACATGGATGGTGAGCCCGACCAGCGACAGAAAGGCGATCGCTGCAGCAACAAGGAATGCGTCGCCATAGGCAAGCATATTGGCCTCTCGGCTCACCTGTGTACTGAGCAGCGCCAGCCCCTCTCCTTTCAGAAGTGCGCTATCGCCGATCACCTTGCCATAGGAGGCTGAAAGCTGGCTGACGCGGTCGGCCACATGCGGGTCGGTCAGCAGTACGCGCTCGGTCAGCACTGCCGAATGGAACTTCTCGCGAATGATAATGAGCGTGCCGTAGAAGGCCGAGCCGATGAGGCCGCCGATGCTCTGCGTGAAGGTGAAAACGACGAAGAAGGTCACCAGATAAGGCGGCCCTTTGGATATCGCTGCCTTGAAGCCCTCGGACATGGAGGGTGGCAGGAACAGCGCAGCGCCGGCCGCGACAAGCGCCTGGCTGAGATACATCTGCTCCGGCCGCGTCAGGTTCGTGACCTGCGCATCCATCAAGCAACCTACACCCATCAGGATGAGCGCGACGAACTGGATCTGCCAGGTGAAGCCGTAGCTCATGAAGACGGTACAGATAAGCCCGCCGATGATCGAAAATGCCAGGATGATCCAGTACAACATGGAGAGCTGATCGTAGAGCAACCCCACGGCGCTCTGATAGAAGGTCATGACGACATAAGTCTGCTCGGCGGCAATGAGACGAAAAATCAGCAGGATCGCCGTCAGATGCAGGATTTCCGGCCGCAGGAGCCAGCGCACGTCGATCAGCGGTGTCGACCGTCGGAGGTCGACGACAATGGCGGCGGTGATCGACGCGATGCCGAGCGCCAGCACGATGCCGAGCCAGGGCACCTCCAGCCACCAATAGAGGCGGCCGACCGAGAGAACGACAGCCAGACAGCCGAAACCGATCGCGACTAGCATATAGCTGAAGATATCGCCGAGAACGATGACCTTGACGCGCGGCGGCGGCGTCAACGGCAGGAGATAGATGATCGGCATCACGAGCAGCGCCAGCGCCATCTCGAGCGTATAGAGACCACGCCACTCGCCATAATCGAGAAGCGACGGTGACACGAGGCGGGTGATGGGGGCGGCGAGCAACGTATTCGTCATCGCCAGACTGACGCCGACGGTCATTTTCTTCGCCGGCTCGAAGGCTTCCAGCATGTAGAGGAAGCCGAGCGTCGAGAGTGGCGCGCCGGCGATGCCGCTCAAGAAACGGACGACGATTGCCGAATGCAGATCCGAAACGAAGAGGTTGAGCAACGAGGCGAGCACGAAGCCGAGAATGCTGACCTCGGCAAAATTGCGCACTCCATATTGCAGGCGGATTTTCACCAATGCGATGGCGAGACTGACATTGGGCGCCATATAGGCGGCCGAGAGCCATGCGGATTCGGTAGTTGTTGCCGCGATGGTTCCCTGAATCTGGGTGAGATTGGCAAAAGCAAGATTGAGACCCAGGCCCTGGGTCAAAAAGAACATGACGGATGCCGCAATATAGAGCGGCACTTTCCAGCCCGGCATAGGCGGCGAAGCGGGGGGGACGGCGTTGGCTTCCGTGTTGGCGACCGAACCCGGATCACCGCTCATACGCTACCTCATGATTTACCCACGTTCTGGACGTTGGCCGTCATCGCGCGGATAACCTTGAGCGCTACGCCGATATCCTCGTCCGAAATTCCTTCCAAGATATCCGCACGCACACCGGTGGCAAGAGCCTCGACCTCGGCGGCAACGACTTTTCCGGATTCGGTCATAAAGATCTGCTTGGCACGGCGGTCGGACTGGGCCGGGCGGCGCTCGATGAAATTCTGCGCCTCCATGGCATCGAGGATGCGCACGAGCGTTGGCGTCTCAAGCTCCAACTCGTCGGCAAGCTCCCTCTGGTTGATCCCATCCCTGCGTGAGAGCTTGCGAAAAACCCGGGCGCGAGACAGCGTCATGCCGTGTTCGCGAACAAGCGCGTCAAACGCGGCCCTCAGCTTGCGATTGAATGCAAAAAGATCGTCGAAAAGTTCTTGTCTTGATGGCGTTCCGGACATTATTGCAACTTTATACTATTAGCACCCTACCCTAAATCATAGGAAATAAACAGATTTTCACGATTTTTCAAGCGCGATGGCCGCAACAGCTAATGCACACCTTGAAAGACCCCGCTAAAATGATCCCCACGAATAAGCTGCCTATGTGATTCGTGTGTCGATCCTTGCGTTGCAAAGTGGCCACAAGAAATTTTTTATGGGGCGAAAATCTGTCCCTGTGGACGAGTGGAACAACGTTGATAGACCGGACCGATTTGTAACGCTCCACATGCTCATGCGTTTGCGCTGTTGACCGTGACAACGGATCGTCGCAAACCAGTCGATATCCTAAAGCACGAAGAGATGGAAAATGAACGAAGCTGCGCGCAAGCTCGCCGCCATTGCTCCCGCCGAACAGCACTACCGCGAAGCGCCCAACAATATCGAGGCGGAACAGGCTCTGCTCGGCGCCATCCTCGTCAATAACGATGCCTATTATCGCGTCTCCGACTTCCTGAAGCCGATCCACCTCTATGAGCCGTTGCATCGGAAGATCTTCGAAGTCGCCGGCGACATCATCCGCATGGGCAAGACGGCCAATCCCGTGACCATCAAGAGCTTCGTGCCAGCGGACGAGAAGGTCGGCGACATGACGGTCGCGCAGTATCTCGCTCGCCTCGCCGTCGAAGCAGTGTCGATCATCAATGCGGAAGACTATGGACGCGCCATCTACGACCTGGCGCTGCGCCGGGCGTTGATCACCATCGGCGAGGATATGGTCAACATCGCCTTTGATGCGCCGCTCGACATGCCGCCGCAGACACAGATCGAAGATACCGAACGCCGGCTGTTCGAACTTGCGGAAAACGGCCGCTATGACGGCGGCTTCCAGGCATTCAACGACGCGGTGGCACTGGCGATCGACATGGCGGCGGTCGCCAAAGAACGCGACGGCGGCCTTTCGGGTATTTCCACCGGCATCCACTCGCTGGACAGCAAGATGGGTGGCCTGCAACGCTCCGACTTGATCGTCCTTGCGGGCCGTCCCGGCATGGGCAAGACCTCGCTCGCCACCAATATCGCCTATAATATCGCCGCCTCGTTCGAAGGCGAAGTGCAGGCAGACGGCTCCACCAAGGCAAAGAACGGCGGCGTCGTCGGCTTCTATTCGCTCGAAATGTCGTCGGAGCAGCTCGCCACCCGTATCATCTCAGAGCAGACGGAAGTCTCCTCGTCGAAAATCCGCCGCGGCGACATCAACGACGCTGATTTCGAGAAGCTGGTCGCATGCTCGATGATGATGCAGAAGGTGCCGCTCTATATCGACCAGACCGGTGGTATCTCGATCGCGCAATTGTCAGCGCGCGCTCGCCGTCTGAAGCGGCAGCGGGGCCTCGACGTGCTGGTGGTCGACTACGTTCAGCTGATGACCGGCTCGGGAAAATCGAACGAGAACCGCGTCCAGGAAATCACCCAGATCACCACCGGCCTGAAAGCGCTCGGCAAGGAGCTGAACGTTCCGATCATCGCGCTCTCCCAGCTCTCGCGTGCCGTCGAAAGCCGCGAAGACAAGCGGCCGCAGCTTTCCGACCTTCGTGAATCCGGCTCCATCGAGCAGGACGCCGACGTCGTGCTCTTCGTGTTCCGCGAGGAATACTACGTAAAGAATGCCGAGCCGCGCGATATCAACGACCCTAAGTACGCCGAATGGGAAGCCCAGTTCGAGCGCGTGAAGGGTACGGCCGATGTGATCATCGCCAAGCAGCGCCATGGACCTACAGGCACCGTGAGACTTGCATTCCAGTCGGAATTCACCCGCTTCGCAGATCTCGCCGATTCCTCGTTCATTCAATACGAAGAACACTGACGAAGGCGCTTCGCGGCGCATATGTGCGCCGCAGCACTTTTTCTTTTCATAGATGACCACTATCCTGGCCGGAGTGACAGTAGAGCGCCGTACTTCCTTTCGGAAGCACAACGGCCGCTCCACCTATTTGAATCTACGCATCAGGCTTGCAGATTTTCGCCAAGCTGATGCGTAGCTCCGGCCATTTCTTCGTTAAGGCGGCTCCATGACAGACAATTTCGATGACAATGACGCTTTCGCTTCCGCCGGCCTGCGGTTGACGGTCGATCTCGGCGCTCTTGTCGAAAACTGGCGCGACATGGCTCATCGTTCGGGAAGAGCCCGCACCGCCGCCGTCGTCAAGGCCGACGCTTATGGCCTCGGCATCGAGGATGTCGGCGAGACCCTTTATTCGGCCGGCGCCCGCGATTTCTTCGTCGCTACGGCGGATGAAGGCGCGACCTTGCGCCTCTATGCACCTGAAGCACGGATCTTCGTGCTCTGCGGCATCTGGCCAGGCATGGAACGGACATTCTTCGATAACGATCTCGTTCCCGTCATCGCCTCGGAAGAGCAGCTGACCTTCTGGATGTCGGTGCTTTCAGAATATGGCGACTATCCCTGCGCCCTGCAGGTCGACACGGGCTTCAATCGGCTGGGTCTGCCCATGGAAGACGCGATCGCGCTCGCCAACGACGTCTCCCGCCCGGCAAGCTTCGCACCGGTGCTCGTGATGAGCCACCTTGCCTGTGGAGACGACCCAACCAACGCGATGAACCAGCAGCAGCTGGACGCCTTCCGCAAGGTCAGCACCGCCTTCGAAGGCATCGAGGCGAGCCTTGCCAATTCGGCCGGTATCCTTCTCGGGCCGGAATATCATTTCGATCTCACCCGCCCCGGTATCGCCACTTACGGCGGCGAGGCCATACCCGGCATCGCCAATCCGATGCGCCCGGTGGCAACCGCGGAGGCCCGGATCATCCAGACCCGCTCCGTCAAAGCGGGGGAAACGGTGGGCTACGGCCGCGCGCTTCGGTTGACGCGCGACAGCCGGTTGGCGATCGTCTCTGCCGGTTATGCTGATGGTTACATGCGCAGCCTATCGAGCGCCGGCGTGCCGCTGCGCCAGACGGACGTGGTTGCCGGCCATGGCTTCATTGCCGGACACAAGGTCCCGGTTGCCGGTCGCATCACCATGGACCTCACGATCTTCGATGTGACCGATCTGCCGGAAAATCTGGTCCGTGCCGGCGACTATATCGAACTCTTCGGCAGCAATGTCCTGGTTGACGATGCGGCCCGATCCGCCGGCACGATCGGCTACGAGATGCTGACGAGCATGGGTCTCAGGCACGAGCGGCGGTATATCTCGGAAGAGATCGAAGAATAGCCCGATATTGGCGCATCTCCGCAACAGTGGAAACTCCTGCTCACTTTGCGGTCGGCGCTTCAGCGAGCGCTGATTGCCAAGCGAACGCCAAGCGCGACGAGCAAAGTGCCAAGCCCGCGATCGAGCCAAAGCCCAAGGTTGCGATTGCGCCGGAGAGCCGCTGTCAGGCGGCTGCCGAGCAGGACGAGCGGCGGCTCGACAAAGGCAGCAACGGCGATAATCAGGCTGCCGTGCAGCAGTAGCTGTGCCCAAACCGGGCCTGCGCCTTCGACGACGAATTGCGGCAGGAAGGCAAGAAAGAAGATCGCGACCTTCGGATTGAGCAGAGAAACGAGAATGCCCTGCCGATAGATGCGACCCGAGGACTGCGCCTTGCCGGCTTCCTTGATCCAGCCGCCCTCACCCCTGGAGCGAAGCGCCTGTATGCCGAGCCAGATCAGATAGGCGGCGCCGATCCACTTGATGGCAGAGAAAGCGAGCGCCGAGGCAGCCAGGATCGCCGACAGCCCCGCCGCAGCCATCAGCACATGCAGGCAAGCGCCGCTCCAGATCCCGAACAGGGCCGCAAAACCGGAACGCATACCGCTTCTGATCGTATGACCGAGAATGAAGGCGATATCCGGCCCCGGCGACAAATTGAGGAGGATTGCTGCGGTCAGAAAGGCAATCCAGTGGGCCAGCGAATAGTCGAACATCGGTCACCATCCTAAAAAAGGCTGGCATAAAGGCTCGCACGATCACCGTTGATACGGAAATCATTAGTTTTGATAGGCAGCGAAAGACATTATCTGACAGCCCGAGCGATTCGCCGCGAAAGCGGAGCAATTGAACTTTGAGAACAGCATTCTATGGCTAAGGCCCGTACACAATTCATCTGCCAGAACTGCGGCACCATCCACAACCGCTGGGCGGGCAAGTGCGACAGCTGCGACGCATGGAACACCATCGTTGAGGAAGATCCCATGGGCGGGATCGGCGGCGGCCCGGCGAAGACGCCTCGGAAGGGCAAGCCGGTTACGCTTACGTCACTCTCGGGCGAGATCGAGGAAGCGCCGCGCATCCATACCGGCATTTCCGAACTCGACCGCGCCACAGGCGGCGGCTTCGTGCGCGGCTCGGCGGTGTTGGTCGGCGGCGATCCCGGCATCGGCAAGTCGACGCTGCTGATGCAGGCGGCGGCGGCACTTGCACGCCGCGGGCACAAGATCGTCTATGTATCAGGCGAAGAAGCCGTGGCGCAGGTTCGACTGCGCGCACAGCGCCTACAGGCCGCCGACACGGATGTCATGCTGGCAGCGGAAACCAATGTAGAAGACATTCTGGCGACGCTTGCCGAGGGCAAGCGACCTGACCTTGTGATCATCGATTCCATCCAGACCTTGTGGAGCGAGCTCGCCGAATCGGCACCCGGCACGGTTACCCAGGTACGCACCGGCGTGCAGGCGATGATCCGCTTTGCCAAGCAGACCGGTGCGGCGATGGTGCTGGTCGGCCATGTCACCAAGGATGGTCAGATCGCCGGTCCGCGTGTCGTCGAGCATATGGTCGATGCGGTCCTCTATTTCGAGGGCGATCGCGGGCATCACTATCGCATCCTGCGCACCGTCAAGAATCGCTTCGGCCCGACCGATGAAATCGGCGTCTTCGAAATGTCCGACATGGGTCTGCGCGACGTGGCCAATCCGTCCGAACTTTTCCTCGGCGAGCGCAACTCCAAATCGCCGGGCGCTGCGGTGTTTGCGGGCATGGAAGGCACGCGACCCATCCTGGTCGAGGTGCAGGCATTGGTGGCGGCGACATCGCTCGGCACGCCGCGACGCGCCGTGATCGGCTGGGATTCGGCGCGATTGTCGATGATCCTCGCCGTGCTGGAAGCCCATTGCGGCGTTCGCCTCGGTCAGCACGATGTTTACCTGAATGTGGCGGGCGGCTACCGCATTTCCGAGCCGGCTGCCGACCTCGCGGTCGCTTCTGCACTGGTTTCCTCCTTGGCCGGTCTTGCTCTGCCCGCCGATTGCGTCTATTTCGGCGAAGTCAGCCTGTCGGGCGCCGTCCGGCCGGTTGCGCACACCGGCCAGCGTCTCAAGGAAGCCGAGAAGCTGGGATTTTCCGCGGCCCTTCTGCCTGCCGCTTCCGCCGACCTGCCAAAGGTCAATGGCGGGCGCTGGAGCGAGATTGAAAGCCTGCCGGATTTGGTCGCGCGCATTGCCGGGTCGAAGGGCGCGCTCAAGCGTGCGGAAGATGAAGACTGAGCCATACTTCAGCCGTCCTTGACGTAGAAGAGGCTCGTACTGAGGCCGATGCCCGCCACATGGTGCGGCAAGTCTTGAAGTGGATTATACATGCCCATTACGATTTTCGACGGTATTGTTATCGGCGTTCTTCTATTCTCCGCCGTTCTGGCCATGGTTCGAGGCTTTTCGCGCGAAATTCTCTCGATCGTCAGCTGGGGCGGTTCGGCCGTCGCCGCTTACTATCTTTATCCCCTGCTGCTTCCCTATGCGCTTCAGTACAAGGCCGATACCAAGATCGCGACGATCGCTTCGGCCGGCGTCATCTTCCTGCTGGCGCTGATCATCATCTCCTTCATCACCATCCGGATCGCCGATTTCATCATCGACAGCCGCATCGGCGCGCTCGACCGGACGCTCGGCTTCCTGTTCGGCGCGGCTCGCGGCCTGCTCCTGATGGTTGTCGTCGTTGCCTTCTGGAACTGGCTTGTCGCCCCTGCCGCCCGACCGGACTGGGTCAACAATGCCAAGTCGAAGCCCTTCCTCGATTCGATGGTTGAAAAGCTGAAATCGGCGCTCCCTGAAAACGTGCAGGCGATGCTGCCGCCGGAGATCCTCAACAAGATCGCCCCGAACCAGCAGCAGCAACAGTCGCAGCCACAGCAAGGTGGCGACAACGATACCGCCCCACCGGACGACGCACCGGCGCCGCAGACAAACAATTGACAATGCGTTTACAGGCTTGACCTGCCGCACGATAATCGCCATGTGAGCGGCATGAAACACGATAATCCGGCCCGATATATTTTCCGGCCGGATTTTCAGCTATTGTAGTAGTCAGTCGTGACGCCGCCCGTTCCGCCCACGTTGAGAGCAAAGGCCAGCAGCCATGAACCATTCCCTTTCCATCGAGAATGATATCGACGGCGACACGCTGCATGAAGAGTGCGGCGTGTTTGGCATTTTGGGGCACCCCGATGCGGCGACGTTGACCGCGCTCGGATTGCACGCCTTGCAGCATCGCGGCCAGGAAGCGGCTGGCATCGTCTCTTTCGACGGCCAGCGCTTCCATTCGGAGCGGCGCATGGGTCTCGTCGGCGACCACTACACCGATCCCGCAACGCTCGCCCGCCTACCCGGCGACCGGTCGATGGGCCATGTGCGCTACTCGACGACGGGCGATGCCGTTCTTCGCAATGTGCAGCCGCTGTTTGCCGAACTGGAAGTCGGCGGCATCGCGATCGCGCATAACGGCAATTTCACCAATGGCCTGACCATGCGCCGGCAACTGATCGCCGACGGCGCCATCTGTCAGTCGAATTCGGATACCGAAGTCGTTCTCCATCTCATTGCCCGCTCCAAACAGGCCTCTTCCTCCGATCGCTTCATCGATGCCATCCGCCAGATGGAAGGCGGCTATTCGATGCTCGCCATGACGCGCACGAAACTGATCGCCGCCCGCGATCCGATCGGCATCCGGCCGCTTGTGATGGGCGAACTCGACGGCAAGCCGATTTTCTGTTCGGAAACCTGCGCCCTTGATATCATCGGTGCGAAATACGTACGCGACGTCGAAAACGGTGAGGTTATCATCTGCGAGATCCAGCCCGACGGTTCGATCACGATCGATGCACGCAAGCCCGAGGTTGCCAAGCCGGAGCGGCTCTGCCTGTTCGAATATGTCTATTTCGCCCGTCCCGATTCCGTTGTCGGCGGCCGTAACGTCTATGTCGCGCGCCGGAACATGGGCATCAATCTCGCCAAGGAATCCCCGATCGAGGCTGACGTCGTCGTGCCCGTGCCCGATGGCGGCACGCCAGCTGCGATCGGCTACGCGCAGGAAAGCGGTATTCCTTTCGAGCTCGGCATCATCCGCAACCACTATGTCGGCCGCACCTTCATCGAGCCGACGCAGCAGATCCGTGCTTTCGGCGTCAAGCTCAAGCATTCCGCCAATCGCGCCATCATCGAAGGCAAGCGTGTCGTGCTCGTGGATGATTCCATCGTGCGCGGCACGACCTCGGTGAAGATCGTGCAGATGATCCGTGAAGCCGGCGCCCGCGAAGTGCATATCCGCGTCGCCAGTCCGATGATCTTCTATCCGGATTTCTACGGTATCGACACGCCCGACGCCGAAAAGCTGCTCGCCAACCAATATACCAGCCTGAAGGCGATGTGCGACTTCATCGGCGCCGATTCGCTGGAATTCCTGTCGATCGACGGGCTTTACCGGGCTGTCGGCGGCGAGCTGCGCAACAATGCACAGCCGCAATTCACCGACCACTACTTCACCGGCGACTACCCGACGCGCCTGCTCGACAACGAAAGCATCAGCAACGTTCGCAAGCTTTCCGTTCTCGCCAGCAACGGCTGAACCAAGTCACGGTCGATAGGGGCGGCTCGCCCCCTTCTTTTCCCAATATTTCGGATCAAGGCAGCATGAGCGTCAATCTTAAGGACAAGATCGCCCTCGTCACGGGCGCATCGCGCGGTATCGGCTATTTCACGGCACTGGAACTGGCCAAGGCCGGCGCGCACGTCATCGCCTGCGCTCGCACGGTGGGTGGCCTTGAGGAGCTGGACGATGCCATCAAGGCGGCCGGCGGTTCGGCAACGCTGGTTCCCTTCGACCTCGCCGACATGAACGCCATCGACGCACTTGGCGGCTCGATCTTCGAACGCTGGGGCAAGCTCGACATCCTCGTCGCCAATGCCGGCGTACTCGGCGTGATCTCGCCGATCGGCCATATCGAAGCAAAAGTCTTCGAGAAGGTAATGACCGTCAACGTCACCGCTACCTGGCGGCTGATCCGCTCCGTGGAACCGCTGCTGATGCGTTCTGAAGCCGGGCGCGCCGTGATCCTGTCCTCGGCCGCCGCGCACCGCTGCCGGCCGTTCTGGGGTGCCTATTCCGCGTCCAAGGCTGCCGTCGAGGCACTTGCGCGAACCTGGGCGGGCGAAACCCAAAGCACGCCCCTGCGCATCACCAGTGTCGATCCGGGCGCGACCCGCACCGCCATGCGCGCCCAAGCCATGCCCGGCGAAGATCCGGATACGCTGCCGCATCCTCGCGAAGTCGCTCAGGCAATCCTGCCGCTCATGGGCGCCGATGTCACCGAAACCGGCAAGCTCTTCGTCGTGCGCGAGAACAAGCTCGTCGACTACCGGATGCCGGAATAAAAAACAGCCTTTCCCCGCACGGGAGAGGCTTTGTGCCCACTTGACCAAATTCATCCGGCGCGCGATAAAGCCTGCCATGAAAACGGTTATCTGCATTATCTGCCGGAAAATTATTCGCTAGCGCTTCGCTGGTCTGGCCGTTTTCGTCTCCCAAAATCCAAGATGACAAACGTTCCGGCCGGCCGGTAACGATTTTTTTTTGGATCTATGCTTTTGGGAGAGTGACATGGCCGCCGTGCCGCAACTGAAATTCTACAACACGCTGACGCGCGAAAAAGTCGATTTCCAGCCGATCGACCGCAACAACGTCCGCATGTATGTTTGCGGCCCCACGGTCTATGACTTCGCCCATATCGGCAATGCCCGCCCGGCCATCGTCTTCGATGTGCTCTTCCGGCTGCTACGGTATGCCTATGGCGATAGCCATGTCACCTATGTCCGCAACATCACCGACGTCGACGACAAGATCAACGCGCGCGCCCTGCGCGACCATCCTGGGTTGCCGCTCAACGAGGCAATCCGTCTGGTGACGGAGAAGACAGAGCGGCAATATCGCGACGACACGACGGCACTTGGCTGCGTTGAACCGACCGTGCAGCCGCGAGCGACCGACAATATCGCGCAGATGATCGCGATCATCGAAACCCTGATTGCCAAGGGCCATGCCTATCGGGCGGCCGGCGAAGTGCTGTTCGACACGAAATCGATGGCCGACTACGGCCAGCTCTCGAAGCGCAATCTCGACGAGCAGCAGGCAGGCGCCCGCGTCGCGGTCGACGAACACAAGAAGAGCCCCGGCGATTTCGTGCTCTGGAAGCTGTCGGACGAGAACGAGCCCGGCTGGGAAAGCCCGTGGGGTCGCGGCCGACCGGGCTGGCATATCGAATGCTCTGCCATGAGCGGGCGTTACCTCGGCGATGTCTTCGATATTCATGGCGGCGGTCTGGATCTGATCTTCCCTCACCATGAAAACGAGATCGCCCAGTCACGTTGCGCCCATGGCACGCATGCCATGGCAAATGTCTGGATGCATAATGGCTTCGTGCAGGTCGAAGGCCGCAAGATGTCGAAATCGGAAGGCAATTTCGTCACGATCTATGAGCTTTTGCAGACTGAGAAGCTCGGCGAGCGGACTTGGCCCGGCGACGTGCTGCGGCTTGCGATGCTGATGACGCATTACCGCGAGCCGATCGACTTCTCGGTGAAACGCCTCGAAGAGGCGGAGCGGCTGATCGCCAAATGGCCGGCGGCTGACGTCGGCGGGGCCTCTCCGGATGAAACGGTGCTTGCCGCCCTCGGTGACGATCTCAACACCGTCGCCGCTATCCAGGCGCTGCATGCGCTCGCGCAAGCCGCCAACGCCGATGCCAGCCTCCTGCCGGTCTTCGCAGCCAGCGCCGATCTTCTCGGCCTGCTGCCGAAAAAGGCCGAGGTCGACGAGGCTGTCGTCGCCGAGATAGACGCCAAGGTGCGTCAGCGCCTGGAGCTGCTGAAGGCGAAGAATTTCGCTGAAGCCGACAAGCTCCGCGATGCACTTTTGGCTGAGGGCGTCCAGCTGAAGGACGGCAAGGATCCGGCGACAGGCGAGCGCATCACGACTTGGGAGCTCAAGCGGTGAGCATCACCCACACCGGCGGCTGTCAGTGCGGCGCGGTTCGTTTCCGAGTGCGGGGCGAGCTGAAGGATGCGTCGATCTGTCATTGCCGCATGTGTCAGAAGGCCTTCGGCGCTTATTACGCGCCGCTGGTCTCGACGCGCGGTGCCGATCTCACTTGGACACGCGGCGAGCGGAAAATGTTTCAATCCTCCAACTATGTGAAGCGCGGCTTCTGCGGGGATTGCGGCACGCCGCTGACTTATGAGGCGCCGGATGGCATCGCAATTGCCGCCGGCGCCTTCGACGATCCCTCCAAGTTGCCGCCCGTCGTGCAATACGGAACGGAAGCCAAACTCGACTTCGTCGACCGGCTGCATCTATTGCCGGGGCACCGCACGGAGGAGGATGCCGAACAGGCGCCCTTCGTGGTCGATATCGTATCTTACCAACACCCTGATCATGATACCCAAAGCTGGCCACAGGAGAAGCGCCATGACTGAAGCGACCAGAAGCGGAGGATGCCAGTGCGGCGCGGTGCGGTTTCGCATTCGCGGTCAACTCGGCCGGCCATCGATCTGCCATTGCCGCATGTGCCAGAAGCAATTCGGCAGTTTCTTCTCCGCACTGGTGACGGCGCCGGATGAAGGGCTGGAATGGACGCGCGGCGAACCGACCTATTTCCAATCCTCCATCAACATCGAGCGCGGCTTCTGCAAGAACTGCGGCACGCCGATGACCTATCGCCACCCCGGTGGTCTCGAAATCGCTATCGGCGCCTTCGATGAGCGCGATGATCTCGCCCCGCAGATTCAGGTGAATCACGCTTCGCGGCTGCCCTGGGTGGAAACGATCTTCGAAAAGCCAGTCCTTCAGGACCCGGATTTCTACGCCCAGCAGGAGCGGATCATCTCGTTCCAGCATCCCGATCACGATACGGAGATCTGGCCGGCGGAAGGACTGAAGATATGACCGCGGCGCGGCGCAGAGCCTTGCGGAAAGCAAAGTAAGGCGCCTTGCCCAGACTGGCCCTCTCCCCCTCTTCGACGGTTTCGGACGCGGACGGATAAGGGGCACACCACCACCAAACCGGTTCGCCGGAGGAAACAGTATGACACGCGAAAAAATCTATCTCTTCGACACGACGCTCCGCGACGGCCAGCAGACGCCCGGCATCGATTTCTCGGTCGAGGACAAGATTGCGATCGCTACCATGCTGGACGAATTCGGCCTCGATTATGTCGAGGGCGGCTATCCGGGCGCCAACCCGACCGACACGGCCTTCTTCGAGCAGAAGCGCACGAAATCCGCCTCATTCGTTGCCTTTGGCATGACCAAGCGCGCGGGTGTCTCCGCCTCCAACGATCCCGGCCTTGCCAGCCTACTGCAGGCTAAGGCCGACGCGATCTGTTTCGTGGCGAAAAGCTGGGACTATCACGTCAAGGTGGCTCTCGGCTGCTCCAATGAAGAGAACCTCGAAAGTATCGCCGAAAGCGTCCAGGCGGCCGTGGGCACTGGCAAGGAAGCGCTCGTCGACTGCGAACATTTCTTCGACGGCTACAAGGCCAACCCGACCTATGCGCTGGCCTGCGCCAAGACCGCCTATGATGCGGGCGCGCGCTGGATCGTGCTCTGCGACACCAATGGCGGCACGCAGCCGCCTGAGGTCCGTGCCATCGTCGAGGCGGTCATCGCCTGCGGCGTTCCCGGACACTGTCTTGGCATTCATGCGCATAACGACACCGGCCAGGCTGTCGCCAATTCGCTCGCCGCCGTTGAAGCCGGTGTGCGGCAGATCCAGGGCACGTTGAACGGCATCGGCGAGCGCTGCGGCAATGCCAACCTCGTGACGCTAATCCCCACACTGGCGCTGAAGCGCGCTTATAGCGAGCGCTTCGAAACGACGATCGACGCCGAGCGGCTCGTTGGGCTCACCGGTCTTTCGCATGCCTTCGACGAGCTGCTGAACCGCTCGCCCGATCATCAGGCGCCCTATGTCGGCGCATCGGCTTTTGCGACCAAGGCCGGCATTCATGCGTCTGCGCTGCTCAAGGACCCCCGTACATACGAGCATGTGACGCCGGAAAGCGTCGGCAATTTCCGCAAGGTCATGGTGTCCGACCAGGGCGGAAAGTCGAACTTCATCAACGCGCTGAAACGGCGCGGCATCGAAGTGGGCAAGGACGACCCCCAGCTCGACCGATTGATCCAGATCGTCAAGGAACGCGAAGCGACGGGCTATGCCTATGAAGGCGCGGATGCGAGCTTCGAGCTGCTGGCGCGCCGCACGCTCGGCACCATTCCCGAATTCTTCGCGATCGACGGCTTCCGCGTCATGGTCGAGCGCCGCTTCGATTCCCACGGCCGGGTGAAGATCGTCTCGGAAGCCGTGGTCAAGATCATCATCGACGGCGAGACCATCATGTCGGTCGCCGAAGGCGATGGTCCGGTCAACGCACTCGATCTGGCGCTGCGCAAGAATTTCGGAAAATACCAGCACGAGATCGACGATCTGGAACTGGCCGACTTCAAGGTCCGTATCCTCAATGGCGGCACCGAGGCAATCACCCGCGTTCTGATCGAATCCACCGACAGCGACGGCGTGCGCTGGTGGACGGTCGGCGTTTCGGAAAACATCATCGACGCGTCCTTCCAGGCGCTGATGGATTCCGTCATCTACAAACTGATGAAGAACCGGCATATGGCGGGCAAGATCGCGGCGGAGTGATCGGCCGACTATCAAAAAGCTTGACGATGTCGTCAAGGAAATGAATTGGCCACGCCCCGCGCCTTGGAGTAATCCCGTCCCAAACAACAAGGAATGACGGGAAAAAGCCTATGGCCACCGATGCGGTCACGCCGGAAATCAAGAACAATGACGGTCTGCGCGGCTTCGGCTACGCGATGACAGCCTATCTCTTCTGGGGCATCCTGCCGCTCTACATGAAGGCGCTGGCGCATATTCCGGCCATGGAAGTCATCGCCCACCGCATCTTCTGGTCCGTCCCGGTCGCCGGCACCGTACTGCTGGCGCTTGGCGGCATGCGTGACGTGAAGGCGGCATTCCGCAATCCTCGGACGATCGCCATGGCGTCGCTCACCGCCATGCTCGTCACGATAAATTGGGGCACTTATGTCTGGGCAATCGGTGCGGGCCATTCGCTCGATGCGGCGCTCGGCTACTTCATCAACCCGCTGTTCAGTATCGCGCTTGGGGCCCTGCTCCTGAAGGAAAGACTGGCGCCCGTGCAGATCATCGCGATCTGTCTTGCCGCGATCGCGGTCATCATTCTCACGATCAAGGCCGGCACCCTTCCCTGGGTCGCCCTGTCCCTGACTTTTTCCTGGGGCTTCTACGCCTTCTTCCGCAAGACGCTGCCTGTCGGCGCCAATCAGGGCTTCTTCATCGAGGTGCTGTTGCTCTGCATTCCGGCAACACTCTACATCATCTATCTCGAAGCGCGCGGCGAAGGCCACCTGTACCAGACCGGCCTGTCGGACACGGCGCTTCTGCTCGGGTGTGGCCTGGTAACCGCGCTGCCGCTGATGATCTTCGCCAATGGCGCAAAGCTCCTCCGGATGTCGACCATCGGCATCATGCAGTACATCGTACCAACGATGGTCTTCCTGATAGCCGTCTTCCTGTTCAAGGAGCCGTTCGGCTCGACGCAGATGATCGCCTTCTCGCTGATCTGGGCCGGACTTGTCCTCTACAGCTGGTCGATGCTGCGTCAGAGCAAGGAGAGATAGCCGGAAGTCTCAACGTCACGTTCCCGGTTCATCCGAGCGTGCCAAGAGGCTTTGCAAATATAACAGGGGTCTGAATGAAACCGGCTTTGAATTCGGATCCAGCGCGAGCCTGATCCCATAGACGGCGTATGCCGGCACTTCCCGCCAACTCGAATAGACATCGCGCAACTGAAATGAATGCGGAAACGCCGCGTATATGTCCGAAGCGCCGGCACGCTCGAATGCCAGCTTTGCCCTAGCCAGATGATAATATTGGCTGATCAGCATCACGCGGGACGTCCCGTGGTCGCGCATGTAGGCAACGGCGTTGCGAGCGGTCGCCAGCGTGTTGTCTCCCTTGTTATCGACAACGATTCTGTCTGCCGGAACGCCGCCTGCGACCAGATAGTCCCGCATCGCTGCCGCCTCATCAAGCCCGGGGCCATCGATGCCGCCGCTGACGAAGAAGGTGGCACATTGGTCGCTGCGGTAGCAATTCAACGCAACGTCAAGGCGAGACGTGAGGACGCGGCCAGGCGTGCCGTCAGCCTCGAGCGCGTTGCCGAAAACGACCGCCATATCTGTCCTATCGTAGGGTATGCTTGCGCCCACAACACAGATGAAAACGGCAGCCACTGCCCACAATCCGGCGACGGTCAAAACCGTCAACCTGGCGCAGCGAAACAAGAAACGCATGGCCGGACTATCTCCTGATTGGATTTGATCCGAAGGTTTCGGATTGCGTTTGCAGGGCCGGCCAGCCGGAATACCGCTACAGCTTGGAGATGACGGCTTCTTCGCCACCGCGGTCGCCGCCGGCTTCGGCGGCATGCTTGCGGATGGCGGGGATGATATCGTCCACCTTGTCGATGACGAGAGGCTGGACGCGATGGGCCGTGTGAACGAAGCCCTCTTCCGTCATATGGCGGATCAGCTCCATCATCGGGTCCCAGAAACCGTTGATATTGGCAAACACCATCGGCTTTTCATGACGGCCGAGCTGACCCCAGGTCATGATCTCGACGATCTCCTCCAGCGTACCGATACCGCCCGGCAACGCCACAAACGCATCGGCGCGCTCGAACATGGTATGTTTGCGCGCATGCATGTCGGGCGTTATGATGAGCTCGTCCAATTGACCGAGCGAATGGCGCGTCGCTTCCATGTCGACGAGAAATTCCGGAATGATGCCGGTGACCTGACCGCCGTTTGAGAGCACACCGCTTGCGACAGCGCCCATGATACCCTTCGTCCCGCCGCCATAGATCAGGCGCAAGCCATTCTCGGCTATGCTTTTGCCCAGCTCGCGGCCGGCAGTCATGTAGGAAGGATCACGCCCCGGCCTCGAGCCGCAATAGACGCAGATGGATCGGATTGGCACAGAATCGTCGGTCATGACTGCAAACAACTATGCTGCAAATGCTCAGTCAAGATTTTTCGACGGAAAACTTGTGTCGGAACATGCGAAAATGGCTGAGAAAGCTTGTAAAAACAGGCGAAATCGCTAGCAATTTCAGGAGTTGCGACGACTGCGCCGCGTGGAGATGAATGATGATGAAGAACCGTGCCGGTTGGCTGGCTCTGTTGGTGTTGGTAATTGCGACCCTGTTGATGGTCTTTTTCGTGATGCCGCGCATCAACGGCAATAAGAACCCAATCGGCGATGTCGTCAATCAAGCCGGCAATACGGTGAAGAATACAATCGAGGAAAATGCGCAGAAGGCCGGCGAGACCGCGCAGAATACCGCCCAGGCAACGCAAAATGCCGTATCGAGCGCCGTCAATTCCGCCGACCTCGCCAAGAAGCTGACCGATCTGACAAGTGCCGCCGCAACATCGCTTGTCGACCTCAAGGGCCTCTTCAAGGACGGCAGCACGCCGGGCCAGGATATTTTCGCAGCCGCGAAGACCAAGGCAGCCACCGCGCTGCAATCGATCGTCGCTTTTGCGCTTCCACAGGGGGTCGATGCCACGACGACCGGTCTTGTGAAGAAGGCGCAGGACGGCGCCGGCAAGGCGCTTGCCATCATTCAGTCTCTGCCTGACAACGCCGCCGAAGCAGGCAGCGCGATCGACAAGGCATTGGCAGCCCTGACCGGCCAACCAGTGCCGCAGACCGAAGCAAAATCTTCGATCCCGTCCTTCGACGTGCTGCGCGTGGAACCGGACGGCTCCACCGTGATCGCAGGCTCGGCCGAGCCGAATGCAAAGCTCGAGATCGTCGACGGCGAAAAGGTCGTCACTACGACGAAGGTCGGCCCGAGCGGCGACTTTGCCGCAGTGCTCGACAATCCGCTGCCGCCCGGCGACCACGAACTCGTGCTGCGCGCCACCGGCAAGGACGGCAAAGCCGTCAATTCGGAAGAAGTCGCCACCGTCTCGGTACCCAAGGACGATTCAACGCAGCTTCTTGCCATGGTCTCGAAGCCCGGCACTGCAAGCCGTATCATCACCGCTCCGTCCGCCAAGCAGGGTCGCGTGACATCGGCAGAAGAGAATGCGCTGGCGACCAACGTTCAGGGCAGCGCTGCAGCAAATTCCGATGCCAAGCCGCAACCGCAGCAGCAAGACACGGCCGTCGCATCTGCAAACCCTGCAGCCGGCGCAACCAATCCGCCGGCCGCCAAGACGGACGAGCAGCCCGACGTCATGGTCAACGCCGTCGAAATCGAGAACGACCATATCTTCGTCGCCGGCACCACGAAGCCGAACGCCAAGGTGCGCGCCTATGCCGACGACAAGCTGATCGGCGAGATCACGGCCGGCGCAGACGGTCACTTCGTCGTCGATGGCGTAATGCCGCTTGCCGTCGGTGATCACAAGATCCGCGTCGACGTGCTCGATGCAGAAGGCAAGGTTGTGGTGCGCGGCAGCGTCAACTTCACGCGCCCTGAAGGCAATCAGGTGACCGTCGCCGCCCAGACGCCGGCCGCCAATGCCCAGACGCAATCAGCAGCCCCAAGCATGGTGCCTCTCGACGAAGCCGAGCTTATCAAGCTGAAGGAAGGGGCCGGCAAAGCTTTCGCGCTCCTGAAGGGTCTCTTCACGGACGGCAAGCAGCCGGATGCGGAACAGCTTGCGGCCGCCCGGTCCGGCACGGAAATCGCTCTGAAATCGCTTTCGGAATTCCGCCCGTCCATCAACGCGACTGCCGATCTGAAGAAGGCCGCGACCGATGCAGCCACTGCTGCGGCCAAGGCCCTTGGCGTATTGCAGGCTCTGCCGAAGGATGCGAAATCCGTCGGAGCCGCATTGCCCGGCCTCGAGCAGCTGATGGCGGCGATCACCGCGCCTACACAAACCGCGCCGGCAAAGCCGAACACCGAAGTCTCGTCCAGCGAGAGCGGCCCGAAGACGGTGGAGCAAGCACCATTGTCTCAGGATGCCAACGCCGTCATCATCCGCCGCGGCGACACGCTCTGGCAGATCTCACGCCGTGTCTATGGTGCCGGCGTACGCTACACGACGATCTATCTGGCCAACGAGGACAAGATCAACAATCCGGACCGGATTCTGCCCGGGCAGGTATTCGGCCTGCCGAAGGACGCGCTGCCGAATGCCGAGGAGCTGCATCGCAAGAGGCTCTCGGGCGAACATCTCTAGGCTCAGCATCTTCTTTCGATAAAACATTCGTCGGCCAGGCGCGATCAACGCCTGGCCGAAGCTTTTATGCGGCGTGAAAATGGTATAAGCGTCGCGCAACCCTCATCGCCTTCATGCAACGGCCATACCTTTGCGCGTGAAGGCTTTTTCAGTCGGACCGACCCAATGGTTGACCATCTCCGGCTGTTTCAATTTCGCCGGAGACGGACATGGCAGACCGCAAGAAGACCATATCGGCGGATTCCAGCAATCCATTGAGTACGATCGTCAATCTCTGGCCCTATATGTGGCCGGCGGGTCGCATGGATCTGAAGATGCGCGTCGTGTGGGCGACCGTCTTCCTGCTGGTCTCCAAATTCTTCCTGTTGCTGGTTCCCTATTTCTTCAAATGGTCTGTCGATGCGCTGAACGGCAAGCTCGACATGCAGGGCATTCTGCCCGCCTTCATGGTCGGCGCAATCGCCCTGATCGTGGCGACGAACATTACCCGACTTATCCAGCTGGGCCTCAATCAGCTCCGCGATGCGCTGTTTGCGAGCGTCGGCCAATATGCCGTTCGCCAGCTCGCCTATCGGACCTTCGTGCATATGCACGAGCTGTCGCTGCGCTTTCATCTTGAACGCAAGACCGGCGGCCTTTCGCGCGTCATCGAGCGCGGCACCAAGGGCATTGAGACGATCGTCCGCTTCACCATCCTCAACACCTTTCCGACCTTCATCGAGTTCCTGCTGACCGCCATCATCTTCTGGCGCGGCTATGGCTTTTCCTATCTCGCCGTCACCGCGGTCACGGTGGTTGTCTACATCTGGTTCACCGTCAAGGCGAGCGACTGGCGCATCTCCATCCGCCGGACGATGAACAACAGCGACACCGACGCCAATACCAAGGCAATCGATTCGCTCCTGAACTTCGAGACGGTCAAATATTTCGGCAACGAGGAGATGGAGGCCAAGCGCTTCGATCAATCGATGGCGCGCTACGAAAAGGCTGCGACCGGCGTCTGGACGTCGCTCGGCTGGCTGAACTTCGGCCAGGGCGTCATCTTTGGCCTTGGCACGACGGTCATGATGGTCATGTCCGGCTGGTCGGTTCTCAATGGCCAACATACCGTCGGCGACTTTGTCTTCATCAACGCCATGCTGCTGCAGCTTTCCGTGCCGCTCAACTTCATCGGCTTCGTCTACCGCGAAATCCGCCAGGGATTGACCGATATCGAGGAGATGTTCGATCTGCTCGAGGTCCAGCCCGAAGTGGTCGACGCCCCGGACGCCAAGGAGCTGGTCATCGGCAGCGGCGCGATCTCGTTCAAGGACGTGCATTTCGCCTATGATCCGGCGCGGCCGATCCTGAAGGGCATTTCCTTCGAGGTGCCCGCCGGCAAGACCGTCGCCGTCGTCGGTCCGTCCGGCGCTGGAAAATCGACCCTGTCCCGCCTGCTCTATCGCTTCTACGACGTACAGAGCGGCACGATCACCATCGACGAGCAGGATCTGCGCACGGTCACGCAGAAAAGCCTGCGCAAGGTGATCGGCATGGTGCCCCAGGACACCGTGCTCTTCAACGACACCATAGCCTACAACATTCGCTACGGCCGACCGGGCGCGAGCGATGCCGAGGTGCAGGCGGCAACGGAGATCGCCCAGATCGGCGATTTCATCCGCCATCTGCCAGAAGGCTTCGAGACGAAAGTCGGCGAGCGTGGCCTCAAATTGTCCGGCGGCGAGAAACAGCGCGTCGCGATTGCGCGCACCGTTCTGAAAGCCCCACCGGTTCTGATCCTCGACGAAGCGACTTCGGCGCTCGATACGACAACAGAGCGCGAAATACAGGCGGCCCTCGACGTGGTTTCGGAGAACCGCACGACGCTGGTCATCGCGCATCGCCTTTCGACCGTCATCGGCGCCGACGAAATCATCGTACTGAAGAGCGGCGTGATCGCAGAGCGCGGCACACACGCCGATCTACTCGCACAGAACGGCCTTTATGCCTCCATGTGGAGCCGCCAGCGCGAAGCGACGCAGGCGGAAGAGCATTTGAAGCAGGTGCGCGAAAACGACGATCTGGGCGTGGTCAACCGGTTGGCGCCGGCAAGCTGAACGCTATTCATCACTTCGGCTCAGCGCTTCGCCCTTGCGGGCAGCTATTGCGCGAAGATTTTGTGCACGCCAACTGTCACGAACCTGAGATGACAGCTTGCTAGGTACGGGGCTCACTTAATAGGGAGCCCCAAATGCGTACTTTTGCCAAAGCCTTAACGTTGCTGCTCGTCATCGGCGCCGCCTCGCCCGTTTTCGCCGATGATGCCAAGCCGTTTGCAGATGCCAAGGAGATCAATCTCCTCAATCTCCTGCCGCCGCCTCCTGCCAACGATTCTGCGCAGATGAAGGCTGAACTTGGCGAAATCCTCACGATCCAGGTTACCCGTACGCCGGAAATGGCATCCCGTGCCGTAGCGGACGCCGAAGAAAATGTCTGGCGCTTCTCCGACGTCATCGACAACCCGAAGTTCACCAAGGACAACCTGCCGAAGTTCTCGGCCTTCTTCGATCGCGTCGTCGAGACCGAAGGTGCCGTCGTCGATCCCGCCAAGGATGTCTGGAAGCGCCCGCGCCCGCATCTCTACAGCGATCTGGTGAAGCCGATCGTTCCGCTCTCCAAGTCCGGCTCTTATCCGTCGGGTCACACGACGGTCGGTACGCTGATGGGCATCGTGCTGGCGAACATGGTTCCGGAGAAGCGTGCGGCCATCATGGCTCGTGCGTGGGAATACGGCCATAACCGCGTCGTCGGCGGCATCCATTATGCATCCGACATCGAAGCCGGCCGCATCGCCGGCACCGTCATTGCCGAAACGATCGCCACGCATGACGACTACAAGAGCGAGTACGAAGGCGCCAAGGCCGAACTGCGCGCCGCTCTCGGCCTCTGATCCTTCCAACCATCGCAGCATGTGCAAGGCCGCCGCTTTCCAACGGCGGCCTTTTTCGTTGCATGTCATGCGAGTTGGCACCGGGCGGGCTTCCGGGACTGGAGATCCCCGACACGCCATGCCGATACGCATTGCGCTGGGGGCGAAGGTGCGAGAGCATTGCCCATGACGGCGTTTGGCTGTAGTCACCGTCGACTGGTAATCAGAGCAAGACCGCTTATCTTGTTCTCGTCTTTTGATTGGCACACTCTCGCTCGGCAACCGGGGTTCGGTTTTCGCGGGGATGCCCTAACGGAGTAGGCCGTAGATGAGCTTGTTCAACAGCGTGCGCAACGTCATCGTTCCGGTGCACAAGGAAGGCTATCCCTTCGTCGCGGGGTTCTTCGTCGCGTCGCTGGTGCTTGGCTGGATCTTCAAGCCGCTCTTCTGGATCGGCCTGATCCTGACGCTCTGGTGCGCCTATTTCTTCCGTGACCCCGAGCGCATGACGCCGCAGGATGACGATCTTGCGATCTCTCCCGCCGACGGCAAGGTTTCCGGCGTGCAGATGGTGACGCCGCCAGCGGAGCTCAATCTCGGCAGCCAGCCGATGCTGCGCATCTCTGTCTTCATGAACGTCTTCGACTGCCATGTGAACCGTTCGCCGATGCGCGGCCGCATCACCAACATCGCCTATCGCCAGGGCAGCTTTCTCAATGCCGAACTGGACAAGGCGAGCGAGCAGAACGAGCGCAATGGCCTCGTTATCGAGACAAAGCATGGCGAGATCGGCGTGGTGCAGATCGCCGGCCTGGTCGCCCGCCGCATTCTTTGCTTCGTCAATCCCAACGAGCCGCTCGACGCCGGCGAACGCATCGGCCTGATCCGCTTCGGTTCGCGCCTTGACATTTTTCTGCCCGAGGGAGCATCGCCGCGCGTCGCCATCGGCCAGCGGGCGATTGCCGGGGAAACCGTGATTGCGGAATTCGGCTCCTCAAAGGGCCCGACCGTTAGCCGCCGCAGCTGAGCCTGGAGCATTTCCGCTTGAGCGGAGTCGCAGAAATGCTCCATATCATTGTTTTCACGCAATTCCGGAGGCAAGCCTGCTTCGCACCTTTGCCGGAATTGCTCTAGGACTACGAGCAAGATGAAAACGCCTTTTCCGCCTTTCGAGCCGCATGGGCCAAACGACGAAGCGCGCGGACCGCGCCTCCGGGAAATCCCCCTGCGGCTGATCGTGCCGAACATGATCACCGTGCTTGCGATCTGCGCGGGCCTGACGGGCATTCGTCTTGCTTTCGAGAACCGTTATGAGCTGGCGGTCGCCGCCGTGCTGGTCGCCGCCTTCCTCGATGGCGTCGACGGGCGTGTTGCCCGGCTGATGAAGGCAACCTCGAAATTCGGCGGGCAGATGGATTCGCTTGCCGATATCGTCAACTTCGGTGTGGCCCCGGCACTCGTCGTCTATGTCTTCCTGCTCGATCAGGCCCACTCGCTGGGATGGATCGCGGCGCTGATCTATACGATTGCCGCTGCTCTGCGGCTTGCCCGCTTCAACGTGATGGCAGAGCGCGAGCACAAGGCCTCCTGGCAATC
The DNA here is from genome assembly GCF_044756305.1 of Rhizobium sp. NPDC092011. Classification (NCBI taxonomy): domain Bacteria; kingdom Pseudomonadati; phylum Pseudomonadota; class Alphaproteobacteria; order Hyphomicrobiales; family Rhizobiaceae; genus Rhizobium; species Rhizobium sp. NPDC092011. The sequence goes on along the minus strand of NZ_JBIVSO010000003.1, from coordinate 492,249 downwards.
CGAATATTTCGTCGGCGTCCCCGCACCGGCCGGCGCTATGCTGGTGCTGCTGCCCGTCTATCTCGGCTTCCTTGGCCTGACACCGGATCGAACCTTCGCCTATTGGGGCGCAGCCTACACCGTGCTAATCGGCTTCCTGTTGGTCAGCCGCTTGCCCGTCTGGTCCGGCAAAACGGGAGGCAACGGCATCAGGCGCGACCTCGTATTGCCGATGATGCTCGGCCTCATGGTCTATGTCGCTTTGCTGATGAGCTATACATGGCATGTGATGGTGGTGACGGTCGTCGTCTACCTGCTGTCGCTGCCGCTCGGCGCCCGCTCCTGGGCAAAAAAATACGGCACCTACACCATCAACGGACCGGGCGACCCTGATGTCGACGATGCCGACGACGATATCGGCCGGCACATCTAGCAGGCATCCGTAACTGCTCTTGCGGCCCTCCTGCGACGACATGGCGCAACCGCAAGTCTGTAAGTCGCCCTTAACAATTTAGAGGGCGTGGACGGCAGCGGCGAGGCCTCATATGTACTCTCCGCTCAGCGATTTTGCCGGACGAGGCGACTTCCGCCAGATGGAATCCACACGAAGAATCCGCGCTAATCTCTCGAAATATGGTCGTTGTTTACAAAAGCTGATTGGAAAACGCCTTCGATTTGTCATGATTTATGACGAGATAGCGATGCACGACAGTGAATCGCGAAGTGCTCCGGGGGAGCATGGTGAGGAGTAAATCATGACGCAGAAGAAAGACGAACCGGCACAACCGCAGGCAAAGATCGATCCCAGCAAGCTTTACCGGCCTCTCGGCCTGAAAGCCGTTCTTGCAGCGCATCTCATGCTGAAGACCAAGCCGCTCAAGAAGAAAATCGCCTGACCTTGAGTGCCGTGGGCCGGCTGCCAGGCAGCCTAGGCGCACTATAATCCTGTTGCGACGCCGGCCGCCGAATGGCGGTCGCTCAGAAGAAGCTCAGCTGGCCATCGTCGGGATCCGACTTCTTTGGCGACTTCTTCGCAGGCTCGATCATTACCGGTGTCTGCAGATCCGGTCCCATATTGGCGACCTTGTTCACTCGATCTGAAACCGGGATTGCGTCGAAAAAATTTTCCTGTACCGGAGCCATGAGATCGAGCACCTCGCGCGGCTCCTGCGTCTTGCAATCGAGCCAGCGCGCGAAATCCTCCGGCTGGATGACGACGGGCATGCGATCGTGGATGGGGCGCATAGTGCTATTTGCCGCAGTCGTCAGAATAGCGCCCGTATCAACCTCCGAACCATCGGCCGACGACCAGGTTTCCATCAGCCCGGCAAAGGCGATCACGCCTCCTCTGCGCGGGCGGATCCAATAGGCTTGCGACTTCTCGCCGCTTTCCTTCGACGGTCGATGCCATTCGTAGAAGCCCGATGCCGGAATGAGGATACGGCGGTGGCGCATGGCGGCACGGAACGATGCCTTGCCAATGGCCGTTTCGGCGCGCGCATTGATGAGAAGCGGAAACTCCTTCGGATCCTTCACCCAGGAAGGCGTGAAACCCCAACGCACCAGAAGGGCGCGGCGATCCGGCAGATTGCTGCCTGGAAGCTGTCTGTCGCCGGATATGACGACAAGGATCGGCTGGGTCGGCGCGATATTGTAACGCGCCGGAAAACCATCATTCAGCAGGACACCGAGCGCTTCGCCCACGTATTCCGCCGTCGATGTCAAAGCAAAGCGTCCGCACATGAAGCTTGTGTTGCACCCACAAAGCGCCGGGTCAAGCGCAAGCTCAGCCGCGCGGACCGAAGAGGATGAGGCCTGCGCCTGCAAGGCAGATGGCAGCACCGGAAATATCCCAGCGGTCCGGCAACCGCCCCTCGACCAGCCAGAGCCAGAGGATGGAGGCGACGATATAAACGCCGCCATAGGCCGCAAAAGTGCGCCCTGCGGCCTCGCTCGGCACCAGCGCCAGCAGCCAGGCAAAGAGCGCCAGCGACAATAGACCGGGTGCCAGCCACCAGATCGGCTTTGCCAGCCTCAACCAGGCCCAGAAGGCGAAGCAGCCGGCAATTTCGGCCAAGGCCGCAAGAACGTACAGTCCGTAGATCATCTCTGGTCGCCCGCCCGCTCGGCATTTTCGAATCGCCGTCCCACAGCCGGCGAGTTAAGGGGCTTTCCCACGGGACAGCAAGGGTCGTTTCCTGTAGAGATCGTGCACCAGTGGCATCGCGCCATTGCCCCCAAGCCTCATCATGTAAATGCGAAACGACCCGATGAATTCCATTCCCCGCCCTGCCTCATCCGCAATTCTCGAACGCGACGGCCGTTTTCTGCTGGTGTTGCGCAGCAAACCGCCATCCGCCGACATGTATGCCTTCCCGGGTGGCCGGGCCGAAGCGGGCGAGACGCCTGCGCAGGCGGCGCTGCGCGAATTCGAAGAGGAGACAGGCATAAAGGCGCGCAATCCGCGCCTGTTCGAGACCTACGATCTGCGCTCGCACGCGGCGGATGGAACGCTTACGAGCCATTTCCTGCTGTCCGTCTTTCTTGTCGATGCCGACACTGATGCCGTCGCGGTAGCGGCCGACGATGCCGCCGAGATCGGATGGTATTCGCTGGAGGAGATTCGCACCCTGCCGGTGCCGGCAAGCGTGCTTGAATGCGTGGAGCGAATTGCGGCCGCCTAAGCGGTACCGCGTTGCCATATTAACGATAAGGAACAATAACGGGGTGAAAAGGGGGCAAGGTGCCTTGTTCCCGTCATGCTTGTTCGGTCATGTAAACACATGATTCACCATTGTTACAGCCGACCGCTCCTGATCTGCATAGCGCTGGCCACCGGATTCCCCGCTGTGGCGCAGCCTGCGGCGACGGCGCCGACGGTGCAAACGCCTGACGGTGCGGATGCCGAGCGACCCACGCCTTATGACGAGCGGCTTTCCCGGCTTGCCGAGATTCTCGGCTCGATCGACTATCTGCGTACGCTCTGCAGCTCCAAGCAGCAGGAGGGATGGCGGGGCGACATGCAGCAACTGCTCGATACCGAGACCAAGGGCGAGCCGAAGCGAAAAGAACGCCTGACGGCCGCATTCAACCGTGGGTATCGGTCATTTGCCTCGGTTTACGCGAATTGCACCCCGCAGGCCTTGGTCGCCGAAGAGCGATACCGTAACGAAGGTGCAACACTGGCTACAGAAATCACCGCACGCTTTGGAAATTAACGTTTTATTAACCCCTTTTCGTACCGAGCCGTGTCGTTTTAGGAAAAGGCTGATAAAGTTATTAAGCAAGTGGTAAGGACATGAACGTCTCGAGGAAAGAAACAATGGAAACCAGCCTGAATGAAATCGACGACATGATCGTCCATGAAAAAATGCAGGCAGCGCTGGAGTACCAGAACGAAGCTTGGGCCGACGGTATGGCTGACGGCATCGAGCCCGAAATTATCGCCGATGCAGCCATTGCGCATGCGATTCGCGAGACGATTCGCATTCAGGGCGAACAGGGCGCGGAAGCCTTGCTTGAATCACTGCGCGAACGCATGCTCGCTGGCGAATTCTCCCCGAACCGTACCCTGCAATAACAATCAGAGATTGCTGATGCGTATTTTCCCAGGCAATGAGTTCCGCTGTTCCATTGCCTCTCTTGCAGCTGCGACATTGTTTTTGAGCAGCGCTGCCTTACCGCTGCCGGCCCTCGCCTTCTCCGAGCTCAATCCTCCCGCTCAGTTGCCAAGCGCCAACGGCACCTCAGGCCAGCAGAAGACCGGAAAGCCAGTGGAGCAGGCACTGGAAGCACCAGCCAACAATGCGCTGCCGATGCCCGACCCGCTGATCAACAAGCAGGCTGGCCAGAGCAGCAGCGATGCTCCGAATGCAAGCAGCAAGTCGGTCGAGTTTCTATTCGACATCGACAAAGCGCCGGAGCCGGTGAAAAAACTCCGTGCGGCGATCGTCGAGGCGGCGGCATCGGGAGATCTCGAGCGTCTGCGACCGTTGATGAATGTCGGCGGTGGGCTCAAGCAAACCCAGGTTACGGCCGACGACCCCGGCGAAGATCCGATCAAGACCCTGCACGATCTCTCGGGCGATCCTGACGGCATCGAAATCCTGTCCATCCTGCTCGATATCATGTCGACGGGCTTTGCCCATGTCGGCCAGGGGACGCCGGACGAAATGTATGTCTGGCCTTATTTCGCCCAGAAAGACATCAAGACGCTCTCCACGCCGGAGAAGGTCGACCTGATGCGCATCGTTACGGCCGGTGATTACGCCGACATGCTGGAATTTGGCGGCTACAATTTCTATCGCGTCGGCATCACGCCGGACGGGCGCTGGAAATTCTTCACCTCGGGCGAATGATCCTGCCGGGGAACTTGCGGTTCCCCGCCGAAGGCCCTACCTCTTCATGATGAATCATGTCGCGCGAAACTGCCTGGTGGTTTTGCGGCAGCGACATGCGCAAAATCAATAGCTTGAAGAGTGGTAGCGGATCTGGAAGATCGCGACGCTCATCAAGCCAAATCAGCGGATTCATCATGCCGGCCGTATTCCTGAAAGATCGTTCCTTCATCCGCGTTGATGGTGCGGATGCAGAAACGTTCCTGCACAACCTCATCACCACCGACCTTATGTCGCTTGCAGCGGACGAAGTGCGCCCCGGCGCATTGCTGACGCCGCAGGGTAAAATCCTGTTCGACTTCATGATCCGGCGGGATGGGGCGGACTTTCTGATCGAAACCGATGCGGCACAGCGGGAGGGCTTGCTCAAGCGCCTCACCCTCTACCGCCTGCGCGCCAAGATCGATTTTACCCTTCTTGAGGTGGAAGGCGTCACGGTTGCCTGGGGCGATGCGATCGGCGAAGGCCCCCGCGACAGCCGTTTTCTCAAGGCCGGAATTATGCTCGCACGCACCCCCGGCGAGCATGGCCACAATGACAGAACGCTTTACGACGGTCTGCGCATTGCCAATGGCATCGCTGTCTCCGATCGCGATTTCGCGCTGCAGGATGCGTTTCCGCACGACGTATTGATGGATCTGAACGGCGGCCTCGGTTTCCGCAAAGGCTGCTATATCGGCCAGGAGGTGGTTTCGCGCATGCATCATCGCGGTACGACACGCAGGCGCGTCGTCATCGTCGACGGTAGTGCGGATCTCCCGGCTTCCGGGACGGAATTGACCGCCGGTGGCAAGCCCATGGGCTCGCTGGGATCGGTCGACGGCGGCAAGGGTCTTGCCATTATCCGTATTGACCGCGCAGCCGAAGCAATGGCAGCGGGGATGCCGATCCTGGCTGGAGACATCGAAGTTTCGGTGTCCCTCCCTGCATGGTCCGGGCTCACCTTCCCCGCCCCCGCCGACGAGGCTTCGGCATGAGTCCGGCGAAAACCCCGCGCGCATGGCAGCGCATGCTTTCCGGGCGGAGGCTCGACTTGCTGGATCCCTCTCCGCTCGACGTTGAGATCAGCGACATTGCGCACGGGCTTGCCCGTGTCGCCCGCTGGAATGGCCAAACCTCGGGCGATCACGCCTTTTCGGTCGCGCAGCACAGCCTCGTCGTGGAAGCGATCTTTCGCCACCTCAACCCAGCCAGTCCCGACGAATGGCTGGCTGCGCTGCTGCACGACGCACCGGAATATGTGATCGGCGACATGATTTCGCCGTTCAAGTCGGTCGTCGGCGGCGGCTACAAGGACGTGGAAAAGCGGCTGGAAGCGGCGATCTATCGCCGTTTTGCCCTGCCACCGCATTGCGCGCCGCAGCTGAAGGAAAAGATCAAGAAGGCGGATACGGTCTCAGCTTATTTCGAGGCGACATTGCTTGCCGGCTTCACACCGACAGAAGCGCGCAAGTTCTTCGGGCAACCCCGCGATATCACGCGGGAGATGCTGCCGATCGAGCCGATGCCGGCGACCGAAGCGCAGCGGATGTTCCTGCAGCGCTTCGAAGAGATCGAAGCCCAACGCGTCGAAATGAGGATCGGCGCGTGACGGCGATTGTCGTGTCGCCGCTCGCCCGAATCGCAGAGATGGCCGTTCGCCATGGTGCACGCGAGATAATCAGTCTCATGGCGAAGGAACAGAACTTTCATCGTCCGGCCGTCATCAAGGCGGACCGGCATCTGCTGCTGAGCATGAACGATATCAGCTTTGCCGGCACCGGTGACCTCATTGCCCCGCAGGAGGTGCATGTTCGGGCCATCGTCGACTTTGCCGGCGAGTGGGATCGCACAGCGCCCCTGCTTGTCCATTGCTGGATGGGCGTTTCCCGCTCGCCGGCCGCGGCGCTGATCGCCGCGCTCGCCGTTTACCCCGAGCAAGACGATCTGGCTCTCGTCCGCCGTCTGCGCGCGGCGTCGCCGTTCGCGACACCGAATGCTCGATTGGTCGCGATCGGCGACGATATGCTTGGGAGAAACGGAAGGTTGGTGGCGGCGGTCAAGGGAATCGGTCGCGGCGCGGATGCCGATGGCAATGCGCCTTTCGTACTGCCCCTGTCTGTGGCCGGAAACGTCGCATAAAAAACGAGGGCCGCCTCTATGCGGCCTTCGTCATCTCATCGGCAGACTTCGTCATAGCTCAAGCTGCGACATTGCCCGCCTGCGCGGCACTATTCGCCTGGTCGGGATCATATTGGCCGTAGGTATTCTGATAAAGGCTTGACGGATCCTGCATCTCGCTGAGAAAGGCGCTGAACGCCGCATTTTCAGCGATCGTCGCCGGGCTTGTCGTGCTGCCGCCCGATGCCGGCTCCAAAGACAGCATGTCGGCCGCGGACGAGTCGGAAGACTTGAGCGCATCGAGACCTTCCGCGAACTGATCTTTCGTCAGCGAGCCAGTATTCTCTGCGTCTATGCTCGCGAACAGGTTTTCGGCGTCGCTTTCGCTCATATCCTTCGGCCGTCCGGCGACAAACTCCTTTTGCGAGATCTTGCCATCCTGATCGCTGTCGAGGCTGGCGAACAACTGATCCATCGGCGATTGATCTGATGAGCCGTCGTTCGAAGTCGAAGAGCCGGACTGCCCGGCATTCGCCTGCTGCATCTGCAGCAGCATAGACGCCAGATTGCCGGAGAAAATGTCCGTGGCGCTTGGATCGCTGCTGCTGCTGTCACTGTCCTCATCGTTGAGAATGCTCGCCGACAGAAGGCCCGACTGAGCGGCCTCCTGCAATTCCTGAGCATCCACAATGCCGTCCTGGTTCTTATCAAGCGGACTGTACGAGGCAGCCGTCATGCTGCTTCCAATTGAAGAAACGCCACTCATCCAAATCTCCTAAGCAAACGCCATCGGCGTGTTCGACTGCCCCCCGGCACGCTTAGTCAACCGTGCATAGGATAGGTGGATTTGGTTCGTCGGGTCAGATGGCTGTTAACTCACCATTAACCATAATTGACAGGCATCGAATCATATTGCCGGTGGGCATGCGCCGGCTGAAGACAACCGGCGTTTTGCACAGCCTAGCGCAAGGTTCCGAATCGCGCCCTATAGCTGTCGCTACTGGATGACGGCACACGCCAGACGCTTGCCGGCGCCGCCGACCGGCTGGCTGCGGTAATCATCCGACTCCGCGTGGATCATCAGCGTCCTGCCTCGGATGCCGTTCTTGCCGTTCAGCGATACCATGCCGTTGTAGACCTGCGCCCGCAGCTTGCCATCCTGATCGACATACTGATTTGGCATGTCGCCGGCATGCGGTCCCTTGGCGGCGAGAAAGCCGTGTTCCGCGTTGGTCGGATTGAAGTGCCCGCCCGCGGATTCGAAGCCGTGCGCATGGTCGCACTTGCTGCTTTCGTGGATGTGGAAAGCGACCCAGCGGTTGGCCGGCAGACCGGAGACTTCCATCTCGATCAACACGCCCGACCTACCCTCGGTCAAAGTCGCCCTCCCCGCCTGCTTGCCGTCAAGCCCGACAAAATCGGCCGTCGCCGTTCGCTGGCTCTGGGCCGCTGCAGGCATGGCCGCAGCCAATGCCAAGATTGCAGCCATCATCATAGTCCGTCTCATGGAACGGTCTCCCTTTTGTGGTGGTTGCTGTCCAACGCATTGCGGACACGAGTGTTCCGCAGACAAGAAAGTGAATTGCATCAAACAAATAAAGCGGCCTGCCGTCATCCGGCAGGCCGCTCGAAACAATCAGATGAAAGCGGCTATTATCAGGCCGCCATGCTATCGGAATCATACTGGCCGTAGGTGCTGCTATAGGCATCCATCGGCGACATCAGATCCATCTCGAACGCCGTGGTGTGCCCCGGCAGCTTGGCCTGAGAGGCCGTGTCTGCACTCGGCATTTGCAAGAGCTTTGCCATAAGGCTGCTCAGGGCGTTGTTGGAACCATCCGTCGTGCTGCTATTGGCATTGGCCTCGAGAATGCCGGGACGCTGACCAGCTTCGCGTTCTTCGCCGCTGAGCAGACCGTCTCCGTTGGCATCCAGACGCGCAAGCGTTCCGCGATACGGGTAAGAGCTGTTGGATACGGAAGATACATGGGACATACAAACCTCCTGTGGTAGGAGCCGCCTCATGCGACGTCGTTTGCACGCAATACATTCGTGTTGAAACTATGGGTCGTTATTAAGCTGCTTCGCTCTATCAGTAAATACGAATTGTTAATGGCTATTAACCATAATTTTCAAACGGTAAATCCGGTCTAGCTAACATTCCGCCGACACGCCTTCCCCCGATGGTGCGACATAATCCACTGGAATCATGGGCGAATTTGACAGCTGACCCTTACCGTTCAAGCCAATTGGTATATTGTACGGGGGATTGCCCACGGAGAGGCCTTGATGGAACTGCTGCCGCTTGTCGTCGTAATCGCCGGCATTTTCATACTGCTCGGATACAACCAACGGATCAAGCGCCTAGAGATTCGCGTGCAGGAGCTGCAAAAAGCCATTGCCGGCAAGGCGCTCCCCGCAGAGCTGTCCGAATCGATTGCGACAGAGGAAATGCAACATGATGTTGCGCCGCTGCCGACAGGACCCGAGCAGAGCCCGGCAAGCGAAGCCGTGATCGAAGCCTCTTCCACTGATGACATCGAAGAACAGTTCGCTGCGCGCGAGAGCATCGACACGCTCACCGACGGCGGCCCCGCGATCACAATCCCGGAAACGACGAAGCCGAGAGAAAGCCTGGAAAGCACGATCGGCGCGCGCTGGGCGGTCTGGGTCGGCGGCATCGCGCTCGCCTTCGGTGGCATCTTCATGGTCAAGTATTCCATCGAGAGCGGGCTCCTGAGCCCGGGCGTCCGGCTCGTGCTGGCGGCGATCTTCGGGCTGGTGCTTGTTGCAGCGGGCGAGATTATCCGCCGCCGTTCCGCGCCGGTCCTCGGCAACCCTTTCCAGAATGCGATGGTGCCCGGCGTGCTGACGGCCGCGGGCGTCGTCGCATTGTTCGGCTCGACCTATGCGGCGCATGGCATCTACGGCTTCATAGGGCCGGCCACAGCCTTCGTTCTGCTCGCCCTTATCTCCCTTGCCACCCTGGCGCTATCCTTGTTGCACGGACAGGCGCTGGCGGGCCTCGGCCTGCTCGCTTCCATGGTCACACCTGCCCTGATCGCATCGACAGCGCCGCGGCCCTGGATCCTCTTCGGCTATCTCGTGCTGACATGGCTCGCGACACTGCTCGCATCGCGGCTGCGTCGCTGGCTGATTGCGCCGTCGCTTGCCAATGCATTGCTCAGCATCTGGCCGCTGCTCTATATCTCCAACAGCCCGGTCGTGGATTTCACGCCGGTGACGCTTTCGATGCTGGCCATGATCGGCGGAACCATATTCCTGTGGCCGGGGCGTTATCAGGCAGCTGAGACAGCAGACGAAACAACCATCGAAACGGAAGAGCAAGCCAATCCGCCGCAACGTCGCAGCTCTGGCGGCTGGGGCGCGTTTCTCGCCCGGCCGCCGCTGGGCATGACGCTGACGGCAACGATCGGCGCCCTTGCCGTGTCGCTAAGCCTGCTGGGCTACAGTCTCCTCTACGGGTACCCCATCGTCGATACCGTGTTCATGTTCGCGGCGATCGTCGCAGCGGTGGCTGCCTTTGGCGCTGGCCGACTGCACGCGGCCTGGGCCGCAATCCTCTCTGCCGTCACCGCCATTTTGGGTATATCCGGCCTGCTGACGAACTGGATTTATGGTCTCGACCCCAGCATCGTCGATGCGCTGGCACGCATGCAAAGCATGGTGATCTACGAATCGCTCGGCCTCGGTGCAATCTTCGTGCTGATCGGCACCTTGTTTCTACGGCGCTTTGCAGACGATGAAAAACCCTTCGCGGCGCTCTGGAGCGGGATCATGGTCGTCGTGCCGCTGGCCATCGCCACGATCAGTTTCGTCAATTTCGGCAACTGGGTGCTCGACTGGCTGCACGGCCTCTATGGCATAGGGCTCACTGTCGCGCTGCTTGCGCTCGCGGAATGGCAATACCGCCGCTCGGGCGACGGATGGAACCTTCCGACCAACATTCTCGCTGTCGGCTCCTTCGCGGCCTCAGTGTTTGCCTTGCATATGCTTGCGCATCACGCCATACCAACCATCCTGCTGCCGGTCCTCGGCATCGGCTATCTGTTTATCGGACGAGCGCGTGACTGGCCGGTTCTGCCGTGGACAATGGTCGCCGCACTGATTGTCGCCATGGCGCGCATCGCCTGGCAGCCGACCATCGTCGATCCGTCCGAACTTAGCACCACCCCGATCTTCAACATGCTGCTCGTGGGATACGGCATCCCCGCAGCCCTTGCGGTCGTGGCTGCCTTCATGGTCCGCCGCGCTCCCAACATCCGGCTGCGCAGCGCGCTCCAGGCCTTGGCGTCGTTTCTCGTTCTGCTGACAATCGCCATCCTGGTGCGCCATGCCATGAACGGTGGCGTCCTCAACGACGCCGTTCCGACGCTCGGCGAACAGTCGATCTATACGCTGCTGGCGATCGGCGCTTCCGCAACGCTGATGGCCCTGGACCTTAGCGCCGCAAGCCCCGTCTTTCGGTACGGCAGCATGGCACTCGGCACGCTCTCTGTCATCATGATCCTGACGCTGCACCTGCTGGCACTGAACCCATTCGTAACGGGAGAAAGCACCGGAAGAATCCCGCTGTTCAACCTGCTGCTGCTGGGCTATCTCCTCCCAGCCGTTGCCTACGGCGGGTTGGCGCTCCTCGCACGAGACCGGCGCCCCCTACCCTATGTCAGCATGCTGGCCGTTGCAGCAGCCGTAATGGCCTTTGCTTGGGCAACGCTGACGGTGCGCCGCTTCTGGCAAGGGGAATACATTCCCTTCTGGAACGACTTCATCCAAGGCGAACTCTATTCCTACTCTGTCGTATGGCTGCTTATCGGCATCGCCCTCCTCGGGCTTGGCGCCCGCTTCGAGGCACGGAGCCTGCGCATCGCCTCGGCGGTGCTGGTCTTCATCGCCGTCGTCAAGGCGTTCCTGATCGACATGGCAAACCTCGAAGGCTTCCTGCGCGCCCTCTCCTTCATCGGCCTCGGCGCAGTCCTGATCGGCATTGGCCTGTTCTATCAGAAGATCCTGACGCGCAAGAAAGCGACGGAGTGATTGCAGCGAATCCTTTCGGCCGATAGGAGTGGCCTTGCCCACAGATCATTCCGGAGTATGTGCGATAATGGACGTCAACAGGATGGCGCGAGCCTTTGCCCCGTTCGAAACGCTGGCTGCGGATCTCATTCCGCATGCTGCCGATGGCGACGATGGCTCACACGATATCGCCCATATTCTGCGAGTTTTCCGCAATGCCATGGCGATTCAGGCCGAAGAAGGCGGCAATGCCCGTATTCTAGCTGCAGCCGTGCTTCTTCATGATTGCGTCGCCGTGGAGAAGAATTCGCCACATCGCGCGCAGGCTTCACGGCTCGCCGCAGAGAAAGCAGCGAGCATTCTGCGGGGGCTTGGCTGGGCGGAGGAGGATATCGCCGCGACGGCGCATGCGATCGTCACTCACAGCTTCTCCGCCAATCTTCCGCCCGAAACCGCAGAAGCGAAGATGCTGCAGGATGCCGACCGGCTGGATGCGATCGGCATGGTAGGCGCCGCACGCTGCTTCTACATCGCAGGCCGTCTCGGTTCGTCTCTCTACGATCCTTTCGATGCGCTTGCGACAGAACGACCGCTAGACGATAAGCGCTTCGCCATTGACCATTTCGAGACAAAGCTGTTCAAGCTGGCGGATGGATTTCAGACCGAGACAGGGCGCAAGCTTGCCGAAGCACGGCATGACCGGCTGAAAACCGTGCTCGCTATGTTCATCGACGAAATCTGAGGGCTATCCATGCGCGTCAGCGATCTTTTCATTTACCCGCTCAAGAGCGCGCGCGGTATCGCCATCCCATCAGCCGCCGTCGACGCCTTTGGTCTGGCAGGCGATCGTCGCGCCATGCTGGTTGACCCCTCCGGCCATTTCTTTACCCAGCGGGAGTTGCAGGATCTGGCCCGCATAGACATTCAACCTGGCCCCTCCTATCTGCGGCTCAAGATGGATGGCAAGCCCGACATCATCGTCCCGCCGCCTCACCCCGAAAACCGCATGGATGTCGTTGTCTGGAAATCGGCCGTCAATGCATCCGTCGCCGACGACGAGACCAACAAGGCACTGTCGGCCTGGATGGGGCGCGAAGTCAGGATGGTCTTCTTCGACAGGCTTGCAAAGCGCATAGCCAGTCCGGAATGGGCGGGCGATGATACGCCCGTCACCTTTGCCGATGGATATCAGATCCTCGTCACCACCACCGGTTCGCTGAAGGCGCTCAACGCCAATCTCGCCGCTCACGGCGAAGGCGCCGTCGGCATGGAGCGTTTTCGCCCGAATATCGTCATCGATATCGATGAGGAATGGCCCGAGGATCGCTGGGCTGCGATCGAGGTCGGCGGCATTCGTCTGGATCTCGTCAAGCCCTGCTCGCGCTGCATCATGACGACGCAAGACCAAAAGACCGGCTCACGCGACGTACCGAACCCCATGCCCGCGATGGGTCGCATCCGCATGTCGGCCGATCGCCGCGTTCCTGGCCCGCTTTTCGGCTGGAATGCCGTGCCGCGCGGCGATGGCTCGGTGAAGATTGGCGATAACGTGACGGTTCTTGAGACACGGCCGGAAGGCTGGGCTCTCAAGCGGCGATAATCAACTACAGCATCGGCCCGAAAGTCGGAATCGATTTTCGGGCCAATGCGCAGATGTCAAAGAAGCAGAAACTGCGACCTTCCAGTTTCGCATCCAGCACATTAAATAATTGATTTAATACATATTTTCCGCAAATCGTCGCGCACATCCTACTGAACCTGCCGTGACAATTGGCATCGCAGGCGGCGACTTTTCAGCGCCCGGCAGCAACATCGGAGGGCACGGCATCATTGCCGCGCGAAATCATGACGACAGCCTTCATGGCCGCCTGAATGAAACCATCTCGTGCTGCCGCGACCTGTATGCCACGAGGCTCGTAGACATGGCGATGCAGAAAGAAGCCGGTCAGACGAAAGGCCGCAGACAGGCTGTCTCCATCCGCAGCGACCATGGCTCCGCTCGTCAGAAACGGCGGCAGCGCCAACATCTTATCCGCCCATGGCAAGCCAGCCGCACGGCAGACCGCCCGCCCGCTTTTCGGCGAAACAAAAGCCAGATCCTCGCGCACGCCAGTGGCGGCGCATTCGGTCAAATCGAGGCCAAAACCGAGGTCGTTCAAGACAGCGAGTTCGAAGCGCACGAAAAGCTCGCCAGCATCGGCAGGGTTCTGCAGGTTTTCCAAAATGACATCGAGGGCATCGTAGAGATGCGGGTGTGGATCGCGCTCCGGCAGTAGCCGAAGCAAGGCGGCCATCGCCTGAACACCGTAGACGGCGGTGGCGGTTTCCATCAGCCGCGCCGCCCTCAACGTCACCGGCTCCATGCGGAACTCACCGAGATGCTCGTGCAGCCTTGCCCGCCAGGTCGCTTCGACGAGATTGCCGGCCTGCAGTACGGGCTGCATGGAACGAGATCTGCCGCCTCGCACCATTCCCATATGGCGCCCCCGCGACCGCGTCATCACCTCGACGACGACACTGGTCTCGCCGTGGCGCTTCACGCCCAAGATGATCGCGTTGTCCTGCCACTGCATCGGCTGGCTTATCCTAAGAATATGTCTCGATTCGAGTTTAGAGCATTTTCAGGAAAAGTGCGTCGCAGTTTTCCGTCCGCAATGGCTAAAGACGAGAAGATAGAGCGTTTCGACGCTTCAAGGAGAGGCGGAAGCGCTTTGGGCGAAGGTCTTCTGATGTCACGGGGTGGAAGATCTTCCGGCGGCCGAGAGCATCTGGACAAAGAGGCGCATGGCTTCCTCATCGAAAGGCTTGTTCAAAAGCGGCACATGCCGCAGGTCCGGTGGAAAATCGAGCGTATCGGAGTAACCGCTGACGAAGCCAAAGACGATGCCGCGCTCCAGCAGCAGACGAGCGAAGCCGAAGCTCGTCGTTTCCCCCAGATTGACGTCCAGCATCGCGAAGTCATAGTTATCGGAGTGAATGGCGTTGACCGCCTGTTCCAGATTCGAAGCAATCTCAACCTGCCCGATCCCGACAAGGCGCAGTATTTCCTCCACCTCCATCGCGATAATGAGATTGTCTTCGAGTATAAGGACCCGTTGAAGCGTCATCTCAACGTCATCCCTGAATGCGTGCGCCAAGCCATACGGCCCGTTAAGAAATTCCACATCTATCCCTCCGGCGCCAATCATCGGCCCGTATTGAATGGAAGGTTTCCCATCCGTTCCTGGCTAGGTCTGTTGTGACATGACTTCGCCTACAACCCGCTTCGCACTTTTTGCATTGCGGTACTATGGGCTCGTCAATGTGCTCCAATCGCTTTTGCCGCCGGGGTTAGTAAAGAATGAAACTGGTCGAAAAGTGACGGACGTATTAATCTAAGCTGGTACAGTTGAAGCCGACATTTAAAAAAGACATGTCGCCGATCACAATAAATATCGTCAAATGAAGGGCCGCTTGCCCGAATCGGGATTGTGCCAACCGGCTACATCTGCGAGGCCCTTCGCATCCAGAACGCTGCAGCCGCGATCCTGCCAAAGAATCAATCCGCGCCCAGCCAGCTTTTTCAATGTCTTATTGGTATGGACCACGGAGAGGCCGAGCGTATCGGCAACATGCTGCTGCGTGATGGGAATGACCTTGCTGCCGTTGAACAAGTGAAGCACGCTGGCGCGCTGATACAGATAAGCGAGCAGATAGGCTGCCCGCTCGATTGCCGATCGACGGCCGATGCTCAGCAGATGCTCGTCCAGAATCCGCTCTTCCTGAGCCGCAATCCAGGTCAGATCGAAGGCTAACGGCGGATGGGAATTATAGAGGGTCATCAATTCCGTGCGCTCGAAAACGCAGAGCGAGACCGGCGACAGCGCTTCCGTCGAATGCTGCATCTCTCCCATGATCGAGCCTTGCAAACCGATCAGGTCTCCAGGCATGACATAGTTGAGAATCTGCCGCCGCCCGTCCTCGAGCGTCTTGTATCGGAAGCCCCAGCCGGACAAGATGGTAAAAAGGTGGGCGCTGTGAGCCCCTTCCAGGAAGATCGTAGCGCCCGCATCGACGAGCAACTCGCCCTTCTTGAAGCCGCTGATGAAACTCAGCTCTTCGCGCTCGAATTCCCGAAAATGAGGAAGAGCCCTCAACGGACATTGCTGGCATGGTGTCCGTTGCCCGTGCATCGTCGCGGCTTTCGCCATGGAACGCTCCCCTGAGTTGCATCAGCTCAGGCGCGCGCCTGATAAACTGTTGCAATATAAAGCACTCAGCGGAGCAAAGTTCCATTAATGCGGGAAATCGAGGCCCATTTCCCGGAAACGCTCGGGATCGTCGCCCCAATTCTCGCGCACCTTGACGAAGAGGAAGAGATGTACCGGCTGTTCCAGGATCTCCGAGAGCTCCTTGCGCGATGCAGTCGAGATCGATTTTATCGCCTCGCCACCCTTTCCAAGGGCAATCTTCTTCTGGCTTTCCCGCTCGACATAGATCACCTGTTCGATGCGAACGGAGCCATCCTTGCGCTCTTCCCACTTCTCCGTCTCGACATGCGATGAGTAGGGAAGCTCCTGATGCAGGCGCAGAAACAGCTTTTCGCGGGTGATTTCGGCAGCGAGCTGACGCATCGGCAGATCGGAGATCTGGTCCTCGGGATAGTACCAGGGGCCCTCCGGCAAGATCTTTGCCAGATAGTCCATCACATCGTCGCAACCGGAGCCGTTTTCGGCCGAGATCATGAAAGTCTGGTCGAAGGCGATCTTTTCGTTGGCGGCCGCAGCAAGTGCCAGCAAGTCCTCGCGGCGAACGCGATCGATCTTGTTGAGCACGAGGATTTTGGGCTGCGGGACTTCTTTCAGTCCCTCCAGAATGGCTTCGGCATCGCCGCGCAGACCGCGCTCGCTATCGATCAGCAGCATGATCAGATCGGCATCCTTGGCGCCGCCCCAAGCCGATGTCACCATTGCCCGGTCGAGGCGACGGCGCGGCTTGAAGATGCCGGGCGTATCCATGAATACGATCTGCGCATTGTTGTGGATGGCGATGCCGCGAACGACGGCGCGCGTCGTCTGCACCTTATGGCTGACGATCGAAACCTTGGCGCCGACGAGCCGATTGAGCAACGTCGACTTTCCGGCGTTTGTCGGGCCGATGAGCGCCACGAAACCGGAATGGGTCGGGCCGCTATGTTCAACCGCGCCGTCTTCGGCGGGCGTATCTTGCTGATTGGTCATCTTTTCCGTCGTTTCTAGGCAGTCACTTCTCAGTCGACTGAGGCTGCCATACACCTTCACGCTCCAAAATCCGCGTCGCCGCCACTTGTTCGGCTGCGCGCTTGGAGCGTTCAATTCCTGTCTCGGGCGCGGTTCCCGCCACTGCCACGGTCACCGTGAAGCGGGGATCATGATCCGGTCCGCTGCGATCATCAACCCTGTAGACCGGCGTCACGCCGAATTTTGCGTGCGCCCATTCCTGTAACTCGGTCTTGGCGTCACGTCTTGCCCCATCGGGCCGGACCGCTCGGCGCTGCCAATAGCGCAGAATGAACGTGCGGGCCACTTCAAGGCCGCCGTCCAGATAAAGGGCTGCGATCAGGCTTTCGACGACATCGGCGCGCACGTTGAGCATGCGCTTGCCGGTCAGTTTCTTCACGTCGGCGCCGGTGCGGATATAGAGATGCAGCTGCATCTCATCGGCGACTTCGGCGCATGTCTCGGCGCTGACCAACTGATTGAGGCGCACCGAAAGCTCGCCTTCGGTCGCCGTCCCAAAGGTGCGGAACAGAAGCTCGGCAATGCACAGGCCGAGGACCCGGTCGCCAAGGAATTCCAACCGCTCGTAGTTACCCGATTTGTGCGTGCGGGCGCTGGCATGCGTCAGCGCCCAATCGAGACGATCCCTTTCGGCGAACTCGTAGCCTATTATAGATTCAAGCTTGGCACGATCCGCCTGCGAGAGCGCCTGCACTTTCGTCATTCGACAACCTTGAAGAGACGATCCCAACGCATGTTGGTCGGCCATTTCCAGATCTCGCGGAACGACGTATCGTGACCGAGCGAGAAGAAGATGACGCTGGCGCGACCGATCAGGTTCTCAGCCGGCACGTAACCGACATCGAAACGGCTATCGTCGGAATTGTCGCGGTTATCGCCCATCATGAAATAATGGCCGGCCGGAACGACGTATTCCTGCGTGTTGTCGCCACGCGAATTCGGCGAAAGATCCAGCGTATCATAGACCTTGCCGCTATCTGCCAGCCGTTCGCTGTAGACGGGGATGTGATCGCCCGGCTCCTGGCTGTAATCCGACGAGAAGGTGCCGTGCGGCTCGCGCGGTACGGCCTGGCCATTGATGTAGAGAATATCGTTCTTCATCTGGATGCGGTCGCCCGGCAGGCCGATGACGCGCTTGATGTAATCGACATCCGGATTGGGCGGGAAGCGGAAAACAACCACGTCACCGCGCTTGGGCTCACTGGCGAAGATACGGCCGCTGAAGAGGTTCGGCGAGAACGGCAGCGAATACTTCGAATAGCCGTAGGCGAACTTGTTGACGAAGATATAGTCGCCGACAAGAAGCGTCGGCATCATTGAGCCTGACGGAATGGTGAATGGCTGAAATAGAACCGTGCGGATGATCATGGCCAGGACAAGTGCCTGAACGATGACCTTGATGTTTTCCCACAGAGCATTCTGCTGTTTAACGGCTTTCTCGGACACGCAGTCTTGTTCCTTTTTCGCACCCCACCGGCGCAACTTGCATTCAGGCTCTCTCTACTCGCTTCAAATCATCGCGGCAATGCCGCTAGCGCCAAAAGCCACATCTAGCAGCGATTCAGCCCTCAATCGGCAGCGCCTCGATGATCACAAAGGCCTGAGCAAGAGGAAAATCATCCGTTATCGTCAAATGAATGGCGGCGCGGTGATTCTTCGGCAACATAGCGTTCAGCCGTTCCGCCGCACCGCCGGTCAACTGCATGGTCGGCTTGCCGCTCGGCAGATTGACGACACCCATATCTCGCCAGAAGACGCCCTGCGCCAATCCAGTGCCCAATGCCTTGGAGCAAGCTTCCTTGGCGGCAAAGCGCTTGGCGTAGGATGCGGCTTTGTTCTTGCGGCCCTCCGATTTGGCGCGCTCGACATCCGTAAAGCAGCGATCGGTGAACCGGGCGCCGAAGCGCTCCATTGTCTTCTCGACACGACGGATGTCGATGAGATCGCTGCCTATACCGATAATCATGATGCGGCCCTCCCGACGGACCCGGACGACGTCAGTTTCAGACGCTCGAGGCGTTATCGGCGAGTGCCAGCCGCTCACGGGCACGCTCCATCAGGCGCTCCTTACGGCGCGTCTTGAAGGTTTTCACGCCGTAATAGGTGAGCGCATAGACGATCACGCCGGAGACGATCGCGGGCGGAATGCCACCGATCAGCATCGGCTTCAGGACCGGATCCCAGATCTGCAGGAGATCGCCCTTATGCCAAAGTGCCGGGAGATCGACGCCGCCCTGACTGCCGCTATCGCGCGCCAGGATCAAATGACCGATTTCCCAGGTGAAAGCCCAGATGAAGGGGTAGGTAATAGGATTGCCGGCAGCCAGACAGCCGAGCGCGGAGGCGATGACGTTGCCGCCGATCAGATAGGCGATGATGATCGCCATCACGAAATGCACACCGATAAACGGCGTCCACGACACGACGATCCCCGCTGCAAAACCAGCCGCAACCGAATGCGGCGACGCGGCCAGGCGAACAAGGCGCTTGCCAAAATATTGAAAAGAGCGAACGAAACCTTTACGGGGCCAGATGTGCTCCCGCAGTTTTTCCTTCAGTGTCAGTGGTTTTCGGCGACGAAATAGCATGCGGCTTATCTAGTGCACTGGAGGCCGTCATGACAAGACCGGCCAAACACATCCCAAGCCGATTAAGAACCGAAACTACGGCTCTTTTTGGAACGTCATCTAATCGAGACACGGAAACAAGGACGCCCTCTCATTTCCGGCGAGTTTCCGGCGAGCATTCCCGCAAGATCGGGAAGCTCCAAGGGCGCAATATTTACGCGCCCCTCCTGGACTTGGAAGTATTGGCAGCAATTAACGCTGGCGGAACAGACCGCGGTCAACCTGGCGCTGACGATATTCAAGGTCAAAACGGTCATGCGAACCATTCAGGTAAGCCATTTCGCGCTCTTCGACACTCGGGACGCGCAGGGCGCGGGCGATTTTCTTGATCGGGCTAAACATTATCTTCTCTCATCTCTGTTTCATTTCTTCGATGACCAGAAGATAGGCGCGCCAAGGGTTAATTACCAGCTCTCTAACATAGACACAGATATGCTATATGTGCATAGCTATCCGGAAAGCTGCTCGTTTTTGGTCATAAAATGATCACAAAATATGCAGGCTGCACTCGATCAGTCCGCGACGCCGAATGGCGTCACTCATAAAGCCGCTTTACGGTGGCGATACAATCGAGTTCCTTGAGCTGCACCAGAAGCTGGTTCAACTGACGCAGATCCCAAACTTCGACGTCCAACGCCATCTCGGTGAAGTCGGCAGCGACGCGAGCAGTGTTGAGAACGCGGATATTGACATCGACGTCGGCGACGGTCTGCGCGACCTTCGCCAGGGTGCCGGGCTCGTTCAGGGCGTTGATCAGCACACGAGCCGCAAAGCGGGACTTGTTGGCCTCATCCAAATCCCAGCGCACGTCGATCCAGCGCTCCGGCTCATCATCGAACCGCTGCAGGATGGGCGACTGGATCGGATATATGGTGATCCCCTTACCCTTTTCCATGATACCGACGATACGATCGCCGGGGACGGCGCCTGTCGGTGCGAAATGCACCTCGACATTGGCCGCCAGACCGCGGATCGGCGGAGCTTCGACGCCATCGGCGAGATCGGCCTTGTTCTTGCCGGGGATTTTGAAAATCATGCCGGAGGCGCTGTGAACGTTGAACCAGCCTTCGTCGCCGGCCGGCTTGACGGTTACGCGTTCGTCCTGATGATCGGGATAGACGGCGCGCAATACGTCGAGCGACGACATCTCCCCTCGCCCGACGGCGGCGATGGCATCTTCCACATCCTTCTGGCCGAGGCGATGCAGGGCCGGCTTCAATGCGTCCCGCGAAAATACCTTGCCGGCGCGCTCGAAGGTGCGCTCCAGGATGCGATGGCCAAGCCCGGCATATTGCTTGCGAATGGCAAGCCGGGTTGCGCGACGTATGGCGGCGCGCGCCTTGCCGGTGACGACAATCTCTTCCCAGGCTGCAGGCGGCACCTGCACGCCGGAGCGGATGATTTCGACTTCGTCGCCGTTGGTCAATCGCGTCACCAGCGGCATGATGCGACCGTTGATCTTGGCCCCGACAGTGGTGTCGCCGATATTGGTATGGACGGCATAGGCGAAATCGATCGGCGTGGCGCCGCGCGGCAGAGCAATCAGCTTGCCTTTGGGCGTGAAGCAGAAGACCTGATCCTGGAACAGCTCGAGCTTCGTGTGCTCAAGAAACTCTTCAGGGCTGTCACCCTCGGCCAGCGCTTCGATGGTGTGACGCAGCCAGGAATAGGCGCTGCTTTCCCGTGAAAGAACATCGCCATCGCCATTGGTGTTTGCGCCGTCCTTGTAGAGCGTATGCGCGGCAATACCGAACTCGGCGATCTCATGCATGCGCTTGGTGCGGATCTGCAGTTCGATGCGCTGGCTGGATGGGCCGACGATCGTGGTGTGCAGGGATCGGTAGTCGTTCTGCTTCGGCGTCGAGATATAGTCCTTGAACCGGCCGGGCACGACGCGCCAGCGGGTGTGCACGATGCCAAGCGCACGGTAGCAGGAGGGAATATCGTCAACGAGAAGGCGGAAACCATAGATGTCCGAAAGCTGCTCGAAAGAGAGCGATTTCGACTGCATCTTGCGGAAGACCGAGTAAGGGCTCTTCAGCCGACCCTTGACCATGGCATTGGCCAGGCCGTTGGCGACGAGGAGGTCGCGCAGTTCGGTTTCGATCTTCTTGACGAGGCCCTCGTTGCGCCTGGACAGCTCCTCCAGCCGCTTGGTGACCGTGTCGTGCGCTTCCGGGTTGATATGACGGAAGGAGAGCTCTTCGAGCTCCTCGCGCATGTCCTGCATGCCCATGCGGCCGGCCAGCGGCGCGTAAATTTCCATCGTCTCTTCGGAAATGCGGGCACGCTTTTCCGGCGACATGTGATCGAGCGTGCGCATATTGTGCAGGCGATCGGCGAGCTTGACCAGAAGTACGCGGACATCGTCGGAAATGGCGAGCAGCAGCTTACGCAGGTTTTCGGCCTGCTTCGCCTTCTTGGTGACGAGATCGATCTTCTTGATCTTCGTCAGCCCCTCGACCAGGCGACCGATGTCCTCGCCGAACAATTCGTCGATCTCGGCACGGGTCGCCGTCGTATCCTCGATGGTGTCATGGAGGAGAGCGACCGCGATGGTCGATTCGTCCAGACGCATGTCGGTCAGAATGGCCGCAACTTCGAGGGGATGGGAGATATAGGGATCGCCGCTTGCGCGCTTTTGCTGGCCATGCTTCTGCATCGCATAGACATAAGCCTTGTTGAGCAGCGCCTCGTTGGCATCGGGCTTGTACTTCTGCACCCGCTCAACAAGCTCATATTGCCGCATCATTCCAAGGCTACTCCCGCCAAAACAAAAGCGCGCCAGTCATCTGACCGGCGCACGCATCCCCTCATCATATCGCTCCTGCCCGGAGCATCAAGGTCGACGATCAGTAATCGTCGCTTTTTTCCGGCGGAACAAGGCCTTCGATGCCGGCAAGCAGTTCTTCTTCCGACATCTGGTCGAAAGTAACGGCTTCCGGGGCATCCTCTTCTTCTTCACTGGAAGCAGAAGCGCCGCCAGTTGCCAGCAGGCTCGCCGGATCGGGCTCGGGCTCATCCACTTCAACATGCTTCTGCAGCGAGTGGATCAGATCTTCCTTGAGATCGTCGGGCGACAGCGTCTCATCGGCAATTTCGCGTAGCGCAACGACCGGGTTCTTATCGTTGTCGCGGTCGATGGTGATCGAGGAACCCTGCGAAATCAGGCGGGCACGATGGCTGGCAAGCAGCACGAGCTCGAACCGGTTCTCAACTTTATCAATGCAATCTTCTACTGTGACACGGGCCATTGCCTGTCCTTTGCGGTCGTGATGTCGTCATCATGTCTCGGAGTAGCACGCCGATACAAGCAAACGATGGCAAATTCAAGTTTTTCCTGTTTGAGCGCCTGCGCGCCATCCCAGAAAGTGCTAAAATTCCCCTAGACAAATGATGCATTCTACCTAAGATTGCTTGGAATATCGCTGGTCGTGCCCTAAATCTCGAATATATGAATAATTCATAAAGTAATTCGGATTATTCTACGACGCTGTACAAGGCATTGTTTTAGCTTACCTTTGAATAAAAAGATTACGTTTTTGTAACAGTGGATATGTAAGCGATGTTTGACCCACGCGAGAAAATTGCACTTTTTATAGACGGCGCCAATCTCTACGCTGCATCCAAGAGCCTCGGCTTCGATATTGACTATCGCAAGCTCCTGAAAGCGTTCCAGAAACGTGGCTACTTGCTCCGCGCCTATTACTACACCGCCCTGATCGAGGATCAGGAATATTCTTCAATCCGCCCGCTGATCGATTGGCTCGACTATAACGGCTACAAGGTCATCACCAAGCCGGCGAAGGAATTTACCGACTCCATGGGGCGCCGCAAGATCAAGGGCAACATGGACATCGAACTTGCCATCGACGCCATGGAGCAATCCGAGACCGTCGATCATCTGGTGATCTTCTCCGGCGACGGCGACTTCACGACGTTGGTGGAAGCATTGCAGCGCCGCGGCCGCAAGGTTTCGGTCATTTCGACCATGGCAACCCAGCCGCCCATGATTGCCGACGATCTGCGCCGCCAGGCCGATCATTTCATCGATCTCGTATCGCTCAAAGCAGAGATCGGCCGCGAACCTTCCGAACGGACGCACCGCACCGCGGATGTATCTCATACGGAAGCCGATGCCGAGCAATAGAGCCGGATAGTTCCTGACCCGCGGCTTTTGAATTCACGCTTTGGCTGCCACTAAGCCTGTATCTGATCGCTCCCGGCCGAATGCCGAGCAGATGAGTGTTCCACAAACTCGCTGCGATTTTACCCGTTGTCTTTCAGCAGACGGCTCTTCTGCCGGTTCCAATCGCGCTCCTTCTCGGATTCGCGCTTGTCGTGGAGCTTCTTACCCTTGGCGAGCGCCAACTCAAGTTTCGCACGGCCGCTATCGTTGAAGTAGATCTTCAACGGCACCAGCGTCATGCCCTCGCGATTGATGGCCGAGCGCAACCGGCCGATTTCGCGACCGGAGAGCAACAATTTACGGCGGCGGCGCGGCTCATGATTGAAGCGATTCGCCTGCAGATATTCCGGCAGATAGGAATTGATCAGCCAGATCTCACCATCTTCGTCCGAGGCGTAGGATTCGGCGATATTGGCCTTGCCTTCACGCAATGACTTGACCTCCGTGCCCTTAAGCACGAGGCCTGCCTCATAGGTGTCGATAATCTCGTAGTTGAAACGCGCCTTGCGGTTCTCCGCCACGATCTTGTTCACCACGCGCTGGCTGCCTTTAGGGGCCATGATTCTTCTTCTTTTCTTTTATCATTCCGGCAGCGGCCACGGGCGCGCCAAGTTTCTGCACTCTAAATAAGCGAGACCGCCCTCCTTGTGAAGAGAGCGGCCTCGCGGAAGTTTTTGCGCAATGGACTTACAGTCAGCCTCAGTTCAGCAGGCCGGCATGGCGCATCGCCGCATCGATGGCTGCTTCCGTGCCCGGCTCCAGGGTCGACAATAGCGGCGAGCGGACATTGCGGCTCATGCGGCCGAGACGGGAAAGACCATATTTTGCACCGCAAAGACCAGGCTCAAGGAAAATCGCCTTGTGCAGCGGCATCAGGCGGTCCTGATATTCCAGCGCCTTGGCATAATCGCCGGCGAGCGTCGCAGCCTGGAACTCCGCGCAGAGGCGCGGCGCGATATTGGCCGTCACGGAAATACAGCCGATGCCGCCATGGGCATTGAAGCCAAGCGCGGTTGCATCCTCACCGGAGAGCTGGTGGAAATCGCGGCCGCAAGTGATGCGCTGCTCGGAAACCCGTTCGATCTTGCCGGTCGCATCCTTCACGCCGACAATGTTGCCATAGGCCTTGGCGAGTGCACCCATCGTCTCCGGCGTCATGTCCACGACGGAGCGGCCTGGAATATTGTAGATGTAAATCGGCACCTTCACCGCTTCGGCAACGGCAGCGAAATGGGCGTACAGACCCTTTTGCGTGGGCTTGTTGTAGTAGGGCGTGACCACCAGAACGGCATTGGCACCGACTTTTTCGGCGTGCTGGGCAAGCTCGATCGCTTCGCGCGTGTTGTTCGAGCCTGCGCCGGCCATGACGGGAACGCGCTTATTCGCCACTTCGATGCAAAGCTCGACGACGCGCTTGTGCTCGTCATGCGACAAGGTCGGCGATTCACCCGTCGTGCCCACGGGCACCAAGCCGCGGCTACCCTCTTTTATCTGCCACTCGACATGGGAGGCGAAAGAAGCCTCGTCAAACTTGCCGGCGTCAGTAAAGGGTGTAACAAGTGCGGGAATGGACCCCTGGAACATACAAGTCTCCTAGCGGCGCTGCCTTCATGCTTAAGCCGCAATCCATGGTTATGAATCCGCGCACCATAAAGCGCCGGCTTGACGGGGACAAGCGCGCTTTGATTGGTGAGGGGCAGTTTCCGATATGATAATTGATTGAAAGTCGGACCGCCGGTAAGGTTTCGTTAATATTACATTAGGCAAATGGAAAGGGCCTGATTGTTTTGTGAGTAGCCGGATGAAAAGACCTGTGATGATCTGGACCGCCGTAGGCTTGGCGGTCGCATGGGGCGCTTTTGCGTCTCAACCCTCCGGCCAGCAGACAACGAACCGCGCCGACGTCGCAATGTCGATGCCGGACCCTATGAACACGGCTTCTATACCGCGTGGCACCGCCATAGCCCCCCTCAGCGGCGACTTGAAGGCCGGTCTGGACGCACTCTCCAACAAGAACCCGATGCAGGCGCTCGCCATCCGCAACAGCATGCGCGAAGGCACGCTTGATCGCCACATTTTGACCTGGGCGATCGCGACTTCCGGCCAGCAAGGCATTCCTTCCGGCGAAATCGCTGCCGCGGCGCGCGAACTCGTCGGTTGGCCAGGCCTTGGCAGCCTCCGTGCGAACTCGGAGCGGGCGCTCTACGTCGAAAATCCGTCCACAGAACAAATTCTCGCCGCCTTCGGCAGCACCCAGCCGGAAACCGTGGAAGGCTCGGTAATCCTGTCGCGGGCGCTCGTTGCTC
The DNA here is from genome assembly GCF_044756305.1 of Rhizobium sp. NPDC092011. Taxonomy (NCBI): domain Bacteria; kingdom Pseudomonadati; phylum Pseudomonadota; class Alphaproteobacteria; order Hyphomicrobiales; family Rhizobiaceae; genus Rhizobium; species Rhizobium sp. NPDC092011. Next base: position 466,356 of record NZ_JBIVSO010000003.1, on the reverse strand, counting down.
GCGGTTCCGCGTCGCAAGCTGCGAAACTGATCCGTAAGATTTGGCGCACCGAGGCGCTGGACAAGCCTTTCGAGGACAAGATCCTCGCTGAATTCTCAGCACTTTTGTCACCCGCCGATCATAAGGGGCGCATGGACTTTCTGCTTTACCGCGACCGTACTGCCCAGGCGAAACGCTTCGGCGACCTCGGGAAAGCGCAGTCGCTCTACAAGGCCTGGGCTGCGGTCAATGACCGTTCGAGCAAGGCCGATGGTTTGATTGCCGCGATCGACGCCCAATGGCGCAAGGATCCTGCCTATCTCTACATGCGCATCAAGAACCTACGCCGGCAGAACAGATATGACGATGCCGCCAACCTGCTCGGACAGATGCCACGGGATCGCGGCGTCCTCGTCAGCCCCGGCCAATGGTGGAATGAGCAACGTATCGTCAGCCGCGGGCTGGTGGATCAGGGCGACTTCAAGGATGCCTATCGCGTCGTCGACGCCAGCGTCGCGGAAAGCCCGCAGGATGTCGGAGAGGCCGAATTCCATGCCGGATGGTACGCCCTGCGCGGCCTTCAGGATGGCGCGAGTGCGTCGACCCATTTCCGCAAGATCCTGCAGGTGTCGAACGGACCGATCTCGCAATCGCGCGGCTGGTATTGGCTCGGTCGCGCAGCCGAAGCCGGCGGCCCCGGCAAGGCAGCGGATTTCTATGCCAAGGCAGCGTCCTATCCCAGCACCTTCTATGGCCAGCTTGCCGCCGAGAAGCTTGGCCGGCGGACGCTGAACGTCACCTATCCTGCCCCCTCGCCTGATGATCGTCAGCGCTTCCAGGCGCGCGAAGCGGTGCAGGCAATTTCGAGACTTGAAGCAGCCGGACATGGCTGGCGCGCGGAGGCGCTCTACCGGGCACTCGCGAGACAGCTCGACGGCCCCGGCGAAATCGCCTTGCTGGCCGCCCAGGCCGAACGCTCCGGCAACCATCAGCTCTCCCTGCAGATCGGCAAGATCGCCTATGGTCGTGGTGTCGACGTGGCAGCGCTCGCCTTCCCGATCGGCGTTATTCCGCAGAACGCCAATATCTCCGGCTCCGGCAAGGCGCTTGCCTATGCCATCGCTCGCCAGGAAAGCGCCTTCAATCCGGCAGCCGTCTCCTCGGCCAATGCCCGCGGCCTGCTGCAATTGCTACCCAAGACAGCCAAGGCCGTCGCCGTCCGGCACGGCATGGCCTATTCCGCCGAAAAGCTGACGCAGGATGCCGGCTACAACGCCACGCTTGGCGCCCACTATCTGGGCGAGCAGATCGACACGTTCGGCGGCTCCTACATCCTGACCTTCATCGCCTACAATGCCGGCCCCAACAAGGTTCCCGAATGGATCGCCCGCTATGGCGACCCACGCGGCAAGTCGCTCGACAACGTCATTGACTGGATAGAGCGTATCCCCTTCCCCGAGACACGCAACTATGTCCAGCGTGTCATGGAGAACTATCAGGTCTACAAGGCTCGGCTCGGGCAGAAGACCGATATCGTCAGCGATCTCGTCAACGGCCGCACCTAACCACGCCGGCTTGCGCGGCGCAGGTTGTGCAAGCCGGCGGATTGACGTTACATTTCTCGTGATATCCCAAGCACGAGGCATGATGCATGCGCAGCGATGATGAAAACGGCTTTCTTGCTCGTACGATAGCGGCCGAGGACGGCCTGAAGCTTTATGTTCGAGACTATACCGGCGACGAGCAGGCAACGCAGGCACGGCCGCCCATCATCTGCCTGCCAGGTCTGACCCGCAATTCGCGCGACTTCCACCAGTTGGCCATGCTCTTGGCTCATCATCCAGCAACGCCCTACAGGGTGCTCACGCTCGATGCGCGCGGGCGCGGCCGGTCCGAACGCGATGCGGACAAATCCCACTACAATCTCGTGGTCGAAACCCAGGACGTCATTAGCCTGTGCGCAGCGCTTCACATCCCGCAAGCCGTCTTCATCGGCACCTCACGCGGCGGCCTGGTCATGCATCTGCTCGCAGCCAGCCGTCCGGATCTTTTGAAAGCGGCCATTCTCAACGACATCGGACCGGTGCTTGAAAAGCCGGGCCTCATCGAAATCCGCGACTACCTCAATCGAGACCGGAAACCGGTCGACCGGGACGATGCCGTTGCCATTTTGCGAGAGAACCACGGAGCTGCATTCACCGCGCTCAGCGACGACGACTGGCGGGACATGGCCGCCGCGATCTATAGCTTCGGCGACGGCAAACCCGTGGCCGATTATGACCCGGCCATCGCCCAACAACTGCTATCGCTCGACCTTGAAGCGCCTCTTGCGGACCTGTGGCCGCAATTCGAGGCATTCGACGGCACTCCGCTGATGGTGATTCGCGGCGAAAACACCAAGCTGCTAAGCATCCGCACCGTCGAAGATATGGCGAACCGGCACCCGGGCACGGTTATCAAGCAGGTCGTTGGCCAGGGCCACGCCCCTCTCCTGCATCTCGGCGATATCCCGGAAGCCATTCTGAGCTTTCTCTCAGCGCCTTAAGGCGGCCCTCTCACCACTTGGACCGCGCATAATAAAAAAGGCCCGGTTGGGAAAACCGGGCCTGTCCTCTTCCGATCGGAGGTCAGATCGGAAAATTTGTCGACTTCGTATCGGCGTACCGAATTAGAAGCTGCGCTGGAAGCGGAGGATACCAGCCCACTGATCCTGGTTCACAGAATCGAAGTTGGTGTAGGTAACTTCCGGCTCGATGAGCAGGTTCTTAACCGGGTTCCACTTGACGTTCGTGGTTGCCTCGAAAATCTTGCTGTCGGTGTAGGCGAGCTGAACATTCCACTTCAGCTTTTCGTTGATCGGAACGCTGACGCCGCCCCAAACAGCCCAGTCACCCCAGCCGCAGAGATCGCCACGGCCGACCGGGCAAGCAGATGCGTTCAGGTTCGAACCGGCATACTGGTTCAGCTTCTTGCCGTCCGTGTTCCAGCCGCCCATCAAGAAGGCCTTGAAGACGCCGAAGTCGGCATCGATACGAGCCTTGACAGCGCCTTCTTCAACGATCGAGTCGTAACCGCCGACGACCTTGAAGCCGAAGTTGCCAGCCTTGTAGCCAACACCGGCAACAGCGTTCGGAGCGTAGTGGTTAGCCTTCGACTGAACCCAAGCGCCGCCGTAAGACGAAGCATCCGAACCAGAGTTGCTGTCTTCGAGCGAGACGACAGCCGTGAAGCCGTTGCCTGCATCGTAGTTGTAGGTCAACTGGTTGAGTTCGTACGGGCCGTCATAGATCACGTCGTCGTTGATGACGTCGCCAGCGTAACCCGTGTACAGGTTGTACTGCGAATCCTGCTTACCAACGAGGAAGCCGCCGAGGCTGATGTTAGCCCAGAGCAGCTTGGTGGTGGTGGCGTTGCCGTCGTTCCAGTCGAAACGGTAAACGGTGTTGGTCTTCAGCGGACCGTATTCGGTGTCCGATGCAGTGTCGATGCTCAGCTGAGCGCGGGTATGCCAGTACGTGCCGCGGTCGCCGCCGGGGCCTGGATTGTAGGCATTGTACCAGCCGCCTTCGGTACGGACCATGCCGCCGATCTTGAGGCAGGTTTCGGTGCCCGGAATGAAGAAGTAGCCAGCACCGTATGCGTCGCAGATGCGAACGTATTCCAGCGGCTCCGGCTCAGCGGCAACGATAGCGTCGGCTGCGTGAGCACCGGATACTGCTGCCAGCGCAGCAGCGGAGCCGAGAAGAAGGCTCTTGATGTTCATTAGAAACTCCAGTTTCAATATCAATTAGGTATGAGTCCTCACGCCGAGAAAAACGACGCGCCCCACCCCACCTAGATTTTCAAAGTTGACCCCTGATCTGGGAGAACCAAGACAACTAAGTCTTGCTTCCGATTTGGAACCTACAGATCGTTTTTTTCAGAGCAATATCAGATACAAACTATCGTCATTTATGACGCGCGTTTCAAAAGGTGCGTTGCACAAAAATCACGTCGCAAAACTGTCACAACATCGCCGCAGTTGAAGCGACGCTCTACTTCAGATTACCTTTAAAGAAGGCGCAACTTACAAGTTAATATTAAGAGAGAAAATTTCACAATCAAAAAGCGACCACGTTTCTCTTCCCAATACTCGAAAAGAAACACAACGGTTCACGTGCCATAGAAAAAGCCCGGCCAGAAGGCCGGGCTCTTCCTCACCGAAGTGAGAAATCTCAGATGACCGAAGTCAAATCAGATTAGAAGGTACGCTCAAAGCGGAGGATACCGGCCCACTGGTCTTCGTTGATCTTATCCCAGTTGGTGTAAGAAACTTCCGGCTCGATGAGCAGGTTCTTAACCGGGTTCCACTTGACGTTCGTGGTAGCGGCAAAGGTCTTGTTGTCGGTGTAGGCGAGCTGGAGGTTCCACTTCAGCTTTTCGTTGATCGGAACGCTTGCACCGCCCCAAACAGCCCAGTCACCCCAACCGATCGTAGCTGCATCGCCACCGCCGTTGGAACCGGCATACTTGTTGAGCTTGCTGCCATCGGTGTTCCAGCCGCCCATCAAGAAGGCCGAGAATGCGCCGAAGTCAGCGTCAACACGAGCCTTGATAGCGCCTTCTTCAACGATCGAGTCGTAACCGCCGACGACCTTGAATGCCCATGCACCGGACTTGAAGCCAACACCGGCGACAACGTCAGGAGCGTAGTGGTTGTGGCTGTCTTCGCCGTTAGCGCCGGTTGCACCTGCGCCGGAGTTGCTGTCTTCAACCGAGATCACAGCTGTGAAGCCGTTGCCGGCATCGTAGTTGTAGGTGATCTGGTTGAGTTCGTACGGGCCGTCATAGACCACGTCGTCGTTGATGACGTCGCCGGCGTAACCGGTGAAGACGTTGAACTGAGAGTCTTCCTTACCGACGAGGAAGCCACCGAGGCTGATGCTGGCGTGCAGCAGGTTGGTAGCCGTTGCGTTGCCGTCGTTCCAGTCCCAACGCAGTTCAGTGTTGGTCTTCAGCGGGCCGTATTCGGTGTCCGAAGCCGTCTGCAGACGCAGCTCAGCACGGGTGTGCCACTTGGTGCCGAAGTGAGTGTTCGGGTTGTAAGGGTCGTACCACTGACCTTCGGTACGAACCTTGCCGCCGATCTTGAGGCAGGTTTCGGTGCCCGGGATGAAGAAGTAACCAGCGCCGTATGCATCGCAGATGCGAACGTATTCGAGCGGCTCAGGCTCAGCAGCAACGATAGCGTCGGCTGCATGAGCGCCGGAAACTGCTGCAAGCGCAGCAGCGGAGCCGAGAAGAAGGCTCTTGATGTTCATATTGACCTCCAGTCAAAGTTTTTATCGAGAATAAGAACTACCCGAAGGTATTCCCTGTCCTATCCTCGCGTTTCAAGAAGTGGACGATCAATCGCCCTCGCTTCCGAGAGTGAAAATACAAGACGTGCTCTGTCACGCAATCGACATCTTCTCGGAAAGGGTGATTTGCGTAAGCCTTCCGTAAGCCCTGTTGCCGAAAGGACACAAAACGACAGCGGCGCGGCAATAGAGGTTTAGACTTCGTTAAGAAAATCCTTAATCTACGGGCACTTATACGGCGGCTCCAGATATTGCCCAAGAAACGGGATTCGGCCGCAACACAGCCATTGCGCTGCAAAACAAGGGATTCAGCGATGAATGGAGCGCCAGTTGTGCTCCTTGCCATACAAATCGGCAGTAGCAGCGCGCCCCAAGACCACTCACCTCACCGTCCCGAATCGATGCACCTACCCGGATGATTCTGTTTTGCCTCTCTCGAGATCGCACGACAGACGATGCTCGAGAGAGATAACGGCGCGACCAAGCAAGAGAATTTGAGGGGAATCGGTGAAGCGGAAGACCGCGCATCACAGGATGTGGTCAGACAGGTAGACCCAAACTCGATGTTGGGCGGCTGGCGACATGGCTGAGATTGAAATGGCGGAGAAGATGGGATTCGAACCCACGATACCATTTCTGGTATACTCCCTTAGCAGGGGAGCGCCTTCGACCACTCGGCCACCTCTCCGGTGCGGCCCTGATAGGGCCATTCATTTATCGACGCAAGCGCTTTTTCGCCTTCCCCACCTTCTTTCCTGGAATCGGCGATAGCCGGCTGCCGAATTCCCCAGGCTTTAGAGAGACGAAGCTGGCTTTCTGCTCTTGCGCATGTCGTGCCGCGAAACGCCACGACACTTTCGCGAGACATGCTTTAAGCCAGGAGCTGCTTGAGGTCTGCCGCCGGGTCCGAAAGAATCGCCCTGGACGGAGTAGTCCCTGCTTCCAGAAGCTTCTTGCCGGCCACATAGGCCTTTGCATCGTTTATGGCGTCGACGGCAATGAAGCGGCCCTGCTTGAAATACCAGACGGAGGCAGCGCCCTCACGCGCCCCGGGGCGCAGCAATGTCTCGTCATAGCCAAGATTGAAGCCGGCAATCTGCAGCTTCACGTCATATTGATCCGACCAGAACCACGGCTTCGGATCATAGGCCTTATCGCCGCCGGCAATGATCTCGGCTGCGGCGTCCGCCTGGTCGACGGCGTTCTGCACCGATTCGAGCCGGATTCGCGTGCCGTCCCACGGCAGTTCGACGCAATCGCCCATGGCGAAGATGGATGGATCGGAGGTACGGGCAAACGAATCGACAACAATGCCGTTGCCGACCTCCAGGCCTGCTTCCTTGGCGAGCCTGTCATTCGGAGCAACCCCGATACCCACCACGACGAAATCGACGTCGATTGTGGTTCCATCGGAAAGCTCGGCAGCGACGACATGACCGTTACGGCCGACGAGTTGCTTCAGGCCCGTCTTCTCGCGAATGACGACATCATGTTTCTGATGGATCGCTCGGAATATATCGGCGGTTTCCTTGGCCGCGACCCGCTGCAGGATACGCTCGCTCATTTCGATAAGGGTAACTTCAAGGCCGCGATGGCGCGCGACTGCTGCTGCCTCCAGGCCGATATACCCGCCGCCGATGATGAGGACCCGGCGGCCCGGGCGCATCTCTTCGGCAAGGAGATCGGCATCGCGCTTGTCACGAGCGACATACACGCCTTCCAGGGCGCCGCCGACGGAAGGCGGAAGGCGGCGCGGCGTGGAGCCGGTGGCCAGCGCCAGCGTCTCATACTCCAGCCTGGAACCATCCTGCGTGACAATCTGCTTCGCAATACGGTCGATCTGCTCGACCCATGTGGATAGACGGATCTCGACATTGTTGTCCGCGTACCATTGTTCCGGGCGGAACAGCAGCCGATCGAAACTCATCTCGCCGAGGAGATACTTTTTGGTCAGGGGCGGTCGCTGGTAGGGCAAGCTCTGCTCTGCACCCGCGATGGTGATAGGCCTTGAATCACCAAGCGCCCGCAATTTGGCTGCGAGCGCAAAACCCGCCTGCCCGGCCCCAACAATGACCAATCTGCCCGTCACGATCCGTTCTCCATATTGTTATTATATGGTGTGCCGCCAGCAAGAGGCAGGCAGGCACACCTATGGCCTCAGGGGTAACGCCTACATCTGTAAGCGTCAATCATGACTGACACTGCACCCCGGATCGGGAGAAAGTTAGGCCGAAGTACTATTGAGCGATCTCAATCCAGCGCCGCTCATGGAAGGACCGAGCCATGGCATGGACTGACTTCTCTATACGCAAGCCATCTGTGAAACCGACAACTGACGCAGCGTCACCGGAAATGGCGCGGATCAACTCGCGGCATTCGATGATCTTCAAATCGTTGAAGCCGAGACCGTGGCCCGGCGCCGGAATGAATCGGTCGTAGGGCTTGTGAGCTGGCGCGGCGAGCACCTTGCGGAAACCCTGTTCGCTATCCCTGCCGTCGGCCTGATAGAGTTCGAATTCGTTCATGCGCTCCTGATCATAAGAGATCGAGCCCTTGGAGCCGAATATCTGCAGAGCTATCCGCCCCTTGCGACCCCAGGCCGAGCGATTGGCCATGAGTACGGCGGAAACGCCGCCGCCAAGCCGCATCAGCACATTGGCGAGATCATGGTTCTCGACGGCACGGCTGCCGCCGTCCTTCAACGGGCGCTCGGCATAGGGCTTCACCATATCGGTGATGACGGCCTCCACATGTCCGAACAGAAACCAGAGTAACGAAAGCGGATGCACGGCGAAATCATCCAACGCACCGTAGCCGGAGGCAAGCTCGCTCTTCCAATAGAAGAGGCCGCTCGGATCGGCCATGAAATCCTCGTCCATTTCGACGCGAACGTGATTGACGACACCGATCGCGCCGTCCTCGATCAACGACTTGATGTGCCGCATGACCGGGTTCTGGATATAATTGTAACCGAGAATGGCGACCTTGCCGGAAGCCCTAGCCGCAGCGAGCATACGCTCGGCATCGTCAAAGGCCGGCGCCATGGGCTTTTCACACCAGACATGTTTGCCAGCCTCGAGAGCTGCAATGGCCATTTCGGGATGGAACTGATTGGGCGTGGTGACGGAGACGACATCGACCTCGGGATCGGCGATGAGGTCGCGCCAGTTGGCCGTCGCCTTCTCGAAGCCGAATTCATCGCCGCGCGCCTTTGCCAAATCGGCATTCGCTTCGGCCAGATGAACAAGGCGAGGTCGCGCCACATCACCGAATACGGTCTTGACCGCATTCCATGCCAGCGCATGGCATTTGCCCATATAGCCCGTACCGATCAGTCCAACGCCCAGTGGCTTCATCTGCCTGTTCTCCTCCGCTTCCACCCGAAGCGGAGCCATTTTTGGAATGTTTAGACCGTTTTGGCAAGCGTGCTCTCTTGCAAGCCATAGCCTTATTTCCGCCGAATGCGTGATTTTTCTTTTTAAATTATGCACTTAAAAATATTCGTGCCGAACAAATCGAAATCCGCTATCTTTGCGAATATGGAATACATATTCCATTACAGGGACGAAATGGCGGAAACAGGCATGGATAACGGTATCGATACGCAGACGAGGGTGCCGCGCGACTTCGAAAGTCTGCGCAGCAACATTATTGAGCGCAAGAACACCATGCCGAAGCGCCTTGCTCAGGTGGCCGCCTTCGCGCTTGGCAATCCCGACGAAATCGCCTTCGGCACGACGGCGAGTATCGCAGCTGCCGCCGAAGTCCAGCCTTCGACGCTGGTGCGCCTTGCTCACCACCTCGGCTATGACGGCTTTTCCGATCTGCAAAGCATTTTCCGCGAGCGGCTGCGCGACCGGACGCTGAGTTACGAAGAACGCCTGGTGACCCTCGAGCGCTCCGGGAGCGAAAATGAGGAAGCCAGCATTCTTTCCGGCTTCCTGTCCGCAGCAAGCCAATCGGTCAACAAGCTCGCTGCGACCATCGAAACGGAGACCTTCGCTAACGCGGTCGACGTGCTCGCGGCGGCCGAAACGATCTATCTCATAGCCAAGCGCCGCTCCTATCCGCTCACCGCGCATATGGCTTATGCCTTCTCGAAGCTGAACATACGTCATCAGATCGTCGCTTCACCGAACGGCATCGATGGCGAGATCGCTCGCTTTGCCACGCAAAAGGATGCCGCGATTGCCGCCAGCTTTTCCCCCTACGCCGCCGAAAGCCTAACGCACGCCCAGGATCTGGCTGCACGCAATGTACCTGTCATTGCCATCACCGATTCGGCCTTCTCGCCACTCACCGCCTGCGCCACACACTGGTTCGAGGTAGCCGAGACCGATTTCGCCGGGTTCCGCTCCATGTCGGCATCGATGGCATTGGCCATGGCCTTCCCCGTTGCCATTGCCGAGCGGCGACGAAAAGCTGCGGCAAAAGCCGACAAAACCAAAATGGAATAAATATTCCGAATTGACAAAAACTCGGAACCTATGTTTCATTACAACCAGGATAGCGGCGACAGAAAATGGCCAGCCAATCCACCGCAACCGGGACGATACGAATACCGGCACTTTCAATGACGCATGATCTCGGCGCAGGCTGAAGAGCAAAAGAGGTCATGCATGGACGGGAGGACATCATGGCACACGGCAATTCTGGCGCTGAGCCGGAGGCAAGACTCGATGTGATCACCATTGGACGATCCTCCGTCGATCTTTACGGTCAGCAGATCGGATCGAAGCTTGAGGATATCGCGTCCTTCGCCAAGTCCGTCGGTGGTTGTCCGGCCAACATCGCCGTCGGCACGGCGAGGCTCGGGCTGAAATCCGGCCTCATTACCCGCGTCGGCGATGAGCAGATGGGCCGTTTCATCCGTGAACAGACCGCGCGCGAAGGTGTCGCCGTCGATGGGATTGCAACGGACAAAGAGCGCCTGACGGCGCTCGTCCTTTTGGCGGTCGAGGCCGAAGGCGTCTCGCCGATGATCTTCTATCGCTCCGATTGCGCCGACATGGCGCTCGATGAAGGTGACATCGACGAGAACTTCATCAAGTCCTCGAACGCAGTCCTCGTCTCCGGCACGCATTTCTCCAAGCCCAATACCGAAGCGGCACAACGCAAGGCGATCCGCATTGCCAAGGCGAACGGCCGCAAGGTGATCTTCGATATCGATTACAGGCCGAATCTCTGGGGCCTTGCCGGCCATGCCGAAGGCTTCGAGCGCTATGTGAAGTCGGATCGCGTGTCCTCCAAGATGAAGGAGACGCTGCCGGATTGCGACCTGATCGTCGGAACGGAAGAAGAGATCATGATCGCATCGGGCGCAGACGACGTGCTCGGTGCGTTGAAGGAGATCCGCCGTCTCTCGTCCGCAGTCATCGTGCTCAAGCGCGGCGCTATGGGCTGCATCGTCTATGATGGCCCGATTTCCGACGATCTTGAAGCCGGTATCGTCGGTCAGGGTTTTCCGATCGAGGTGTTCAACGTTCTCGGCGCCGGCGATGCCTTCATGTCCGGCTTCCTGCGCGGCTATCTGCGCGGCGAGCCCTTGAAGACCTGCGCCACCTGGGCCAATGCCTGCGGCGCCTTTGCCGTTTCCCGCCTGCTCTGCTCGCCGGAATATCCGACGTGGGCCGAGCTCGACTTCTTCCTGAAGACCGGCAGCAAGCACCGCGCCCTGCGCAAGGACGAAGCGATCAACCATATTCACTGGGCAACGACCCGGCGCAGCGACGAAATTCCGCTGCTGATGGCGCTTGCCATCGACCATCGTTCGCAACTCGTCAGCGTCTGCGATGAGTTGGGCATCGGGCACGACAAGATAGTCGCTTTCAAGCGGCTTGCAGTCGAGGCGGCGGCACGGGTGGCTGACGGCCGGCCCGGCTATGGCATGCTGATCGACGAGCGTTTCGGCCGCGATGCCTTCTTCGATGCGGCAACGAAAAATTTCTCCTGGATCGGCCGCCCCGTCGAGCTGCCGGGATCGAAGCCGTTGAGATTCGAATTCAGCCAGGATATCGGCTCGCAGCTCGTCGAATGGCCGCTCAGCCATTGCATCAAGTGCCTGTGCTTCTATCATCCGGACGATCCGAAGGAGTTGAAGGCCGAGCAGCAGGAAAAGTTGCGGACGCTGTTCGAGGCGGCTCGCAAGGTTGGCCGCGAACTTTTGGTTGAAATCATCGCCAGCAAGAACGGTCCGCTGACGGACGATACGATCCCGACGGCGCTGGAAGAGCTTTATGCGCTCGGCATCAAGCCGGACTGGTGGAAGCTGGAGCCGCAGGAATCGACCGCTGCATGGAAAAAAATCGATGCCGTGATCGCCAAAAATGATCCATTGTGCCGGGGCATCGTGCTGCTCGGTCTGGAGGCGCCGGCAGAGGAGCTGATCCGCAGCTTCGAGGCGACGCTCGCTGCGCCATCGGTCAAGGGTTTCGCCGTCGGACGGACGATCTTCTCCGACGTAGCAAGGGCCTGGTTGTCGAGCGGGATTAACGACGAGGAAGCGATTGCCGACATGGCCGGCCGCTTCCGGCAATTGACGGCAGCGTGGCTCAAAACCCGCGGCCTGTGAAATTTCGGAGCAATTCCAGCAAAGGCACATAGCGGTTTTTCATCCGGAATTGCTTGAAACGAAGAGATACGGCATTTGGGAGGCGCCCGATGGGCAAGACGATCCGACTGACGATGGCACAGGCCGTCGCGCATTTCCTCAAGAAGCAGATGACCATCATCGATGGGCAGAAGCAGCCGATCTTCGGCGGCGTCTGGGCGATCTTCGGTCACGGCAACGTTGCCGGCATCGGCGAGGCGCTCTATCAGGTGCGCGAGGAATTGCCGACCTTCCGTGCTCACAATGAACAGGGCATGGCCCATGCTGCCATTGCTTTTGCCAAGGCGAGCTTCCGTCAGCGCTTCATGGCCTGCACGACGTCCATCGGCCCCGGTGCGCTGAACATGGTGACGGCTGCCGGCGTGGCGCATGTCAACCGTATCCCGGTCCTCTTGCTGCCCGGCGACGTTTTTGCCAATCGCGCGCCCGATCCGGTGCTGCAGCAGATTGAGGATTTCGGCGACGGCACCGTTTCCGCGAATGACGCCTTCCGTCCGGTCTCGCGCTACTTCGACCGCATCACTCGCCCGGAACAGATCATGACGGCGCTGAAGCGCGCGATGCAGGTGTTGACCGATCCCCTCGATTGCGGCCCGGTGACGCTTTCGCTCTGCCAGGATGTGCAGGCCGAAGCCTATGATTATCCGGAAAGCTTCTTTGACGAGCATGTCTGGACCCAGCGTCGCCCGCAGCCGGATGCCGACGAACTGGCCAATGCGATCGCGCTCATCCGCCGCTCGGAAAAGCCGGTCATTCTGGCCGGCGGCGGCGTGCTCTATTCGCAGGCAACCAAGGAACTCACGGCTTTCGCTGAAGCGCACGGCATCCCGGTGGTCGTGACGCAGGCCGGCAAGTCGGCCATCGACGAAAGGCATCCTCTGGCGCTCGGCTCGGTCGGCGTGACGGGCACCTCGGCGGCGAATGCCATTGCCGAGGACACCGATCTGGTGATCGCCGTCGGCACGCGCTGCCAGGATTTCACGACCGGCTCCTGGGCGCTGTTCAAGAACGAGAAGCTGGCCATGATCGGCCTCAATATCGCAGCCTATGACGCGCTCAAGCACAATAGTCACCCACTGGTGACGGATGCTCGAGAAGGTCTGAAGGCACTCGACGCCGGCCTTGCGGGCTGGCGCGCTCCGGCAGCGCTTGCCGAAAGGGCAGCGCAGGAAAAGAAGATCTGGATGGAAGCCGCCGCTCGGGCAATGGCGACCACGAATGCCGCCCTGCCCTCCGACGCCCAGGTAATCGGTGCGGTTGCACGGACCATCGGCGGCGAGAAGACCGTCGTGCTTTGCGCCGCTGGTGGCCTGCCCGGCGAGATGCACAAGCTCTGGCCGGCAACGGTGCCCGGCAGCTACCACATGGAATACGGCTTCTCCTGCATGGGCTATGAGATCGCCGGCGGCCTCGGCGCGAAGATGGCCCATCCGGAAAAGGACGTCGTCGTCATGGTCGGCGACGGCTCCTACATGATGCTGAATTCCGAGCTTGCGACTTCGGTCATGCTTGGTCTGAAGATCACCGTCGTGCTGCTCGACAACCGTGGCTATGGCTGCATCAACCGCCTGCAGATGGCGACGGGTGGAGCGAACTTCAACAACCTCCTGAAGGACTCGCGCTTCGAGGTGATGCCGGAGATCGACTTCCGGGCACATGCGGCCAGCATGGGCGCTATTGCCGTGAAGGTTTCCTCCATCGCCGAGCTGGAACAGGCGATCGAAGCGTCCAAGAAAAACGACCGCAGCTCGGTCATCGTCATCGACACCGACCCGCTGATCACCACGGACGAAGGGGGCCATTGGTGGGACGTCGCCGTTCCTGAGGTCAGCCCGCGCGCCGAGGTCAACAAGGCGCGCGCCGCTTACGAGAAGGCCCGCGCCGCCCAGCGCATCGGCTAACTGATGTCAGACACTTTTCCGGAGGAGCTGAGACGCTCCTCCGACACTATTTCAAGGAGACTATTGATGAAGGCCAAACTCGGCATGTCGCCCATCGCCTGGTGGAACGACGACCTTCCTGAGCTCAGCGACGACGTATCGCTGGAAGAGTGCCTGCGCCAGTCGCGCGGGGCCGGCTTCACCGGCATGGAACAGGGCCGGCGCTTCCCGAGCAATCCGGATGAAATGCTGCCGATCCTGCGCGCTGCCGACGTGACGCTTTGCGGCGGCTGGTTCTCCGGCACCCTCGTCAATGAGGAGCTTGCAGCCAACAAGGACCGCATCGCGCCGATGATCGAGCTGTTCAAGGCCGTCAACGCGCCTTGCATCGTTTATGGCGAAGTCGGTCGCTCGATCCAGGGCGACCGCTCCAAGCCGCTCGCCACCAAGCCGCGTCTTTCTGATGACGAGATGAAGGCCTATGCCCACCGCGTCACCGAGTTTGGCGAATGGTGCGCCGAACAGGGCATGCCGCTCTCCTACCACCATCACATGGCCGCTGTTGTCGAAACCGAACCGGAACTCGATGCTTTCATGCGCAATTCCGGCGCCGGTATTCCGCTGCTGCTCGATGCCGGCCATCTCGCCTTTGCCGGCGGCGACGTACTGCGCGCCATCGACAACCACCACGCCCGCATCAACCACGTCCATGTCAAGGATATCCGCAAGTCCGTCGTCGATGGGCTGGACCGCAGCCGCCAATCCTTCCTCGATGCCGTCGCGCTTGGTGCGTTCACAGTACCGGGCGACGGCTCGCTCGATTTCGGCGCCATCGTCAAGCGCTTCGCCGATTACGGCTATGAGGGCTGGTTCGTGGTCGAAGCCGAACAGGATCCGCGCAAGGCGCCGCCACAGAAGATGGCCGAGATCGGCCATGCCGAGCTGATGCGCGTCATGACGGCGGCAGGCTACACAGTGGAAACCGAAGGCTTTCCCAAGGGATAGCCAGAGCGTTTCCGCTTTTCTTCGAATCGCGAAACGCTCTAGCTCTTTGTTATCTAGCAATTCCGGACGGAAAACCGCTGCGCACTTTTCCTGGAATTGCTCGAGAGATGAGCGCCCCTCGCCGATCGAAGGATGGCGAGGGGCGCTTCCAAGCAATGGAGGAAGAAAACCCATGCCCAATCTCAAGGTCAAACCTGACGGCTCCCATGGCCGAGTCACTCACGTCACGCCCGAAAGCGCCGGCTGGACCTATGTCGGCTTCGATCTCCACCGTCTGAAGGCGGGCGAGACGGCTTCGGCCGAAACCGGTGATCGCGAAGTCTGCCTCGTCTGGGTCAGCGGCAAGGGAAGCGCCCAGGCGGGTGCGAAAGATTTCGGCTCGCTCGGCGGGCGGATGAGCCCTTTCGAGGGCGCGCCGCATGCGCTGTATATTCCGGCTGGTTCAAGCTGGTCGGTAACCGCCGAGACCGATCTGGAACTGGCGGTATGCTCGGCACCGGGCGGCGGCTCCTATGAAGCGCGCGCCATTCCGCCGGGCACCCATCCGGCCCTGACGCGCGGCAAGGGCACGAACATCCGCCACGTCAACAACATCATGCCGGAAGACGACGGTGCCGCGCATTCGCTGCTGGTCGTGGAGGTGATCACGCCGGGCGGGCACACGTCTTCCTATCCTCCGCACAAGCACGATCAGGACAATCTCCCGAACGAAAGCTTCCTCGAGGAGACCTACTACCACCGCCTCAACCCGCCGCAGGGTTTCGGCTTCCAGCGCGTTTATACGGACGATCGGTCGCTCGACGAAGTCATGGTGCTGGAGGATGGCGACGTGACGCTGGTGCCGAAGGGTTACCATCCCTGCGCGGCCTGCCACGGCTACGATCTCTACTATCTCAACGTCATGGCTGGACCGAAGCGCATTTGGAAATTCCACAATGCCGTTGAGCACGAATGGCTGCTCAAGTCCTGAGGTCGTGTCGAGGTTCTTAACTACACGCCCTCGTGGTTCGAGACGGCCCTTCGGGCCTCCTCACCATGAGGGCTGATCTCCTGCGCAAGACGACACATTAAGCTCGCCTGATACGACAGAAAGCCGTTTTGCGCGACGATGTACGCTCTATCCTCACCCTGAGGAGCGAAGCCTCGAAGGGCGAGGATAGTCGCAAAGCTTCCCAACCACAAAAAGGCCGCGCCCGAAAGCGCGGCCTTTCTTCTTTCTATGCAGGCAACAAGCCGTAGCGCCATTTCCTATCCCTGGCATTGCGCGACAGCACGAGCCAGGTGAGCAGGATCATTCCCGCCTCTGCGAAGATAGGCGTCATCCAGATCCCCCGTTCGCCGAAGGCGAAGGGCAGAAGGAATGTCAGCGGCAGGGTGAACAGATAGGACCGCGACAGACCGAAGATCGCACCGCGTTTCGCATCGCCGATCGATTGGAAATAGGACGACAGGATGATCGCCTGGCCGAAGATGAAATAAGCGCCGATCGTCCAAGGCAGGATGCGGCCAACCTCCTCGACAATCAGGGGATCGGCGACAAAGATCGAGCCTAGATGCCCCGCCAGCAGTTCGACGACAAGTTCGACGGCGGCGCAATAAACCAGGGCCGAGATCATGGCGATGAGAACGCTATGGCCGACGCGGGCCGGAAGCGCCGCACCGTGATTATGGCCCGAGATGGTCTGCAGCGCGATGCTCAAGCCGAGCAGCGGCAGATAGGCGAAGGTCATGATCCGCGTGACAATCCCGTAGGCGCCAACGGTCGCCACGTAATCACCCTGATGCCAGATCGACAGGTTGAAGAGGATCGCTGCCGAACTCAGCGAAATCCCGATGAAGCCGAGGCTCATCGGTGCGCCAAAAGCAAAGATGCCGCGCCACTCGCGAACATGCGATGCCATGTCGACCCAAAGGCCGCCCGGGCGACGCAGGCGATAGACGATCACGATCGACAGGCAGATGAACTGCGCCAGGATCGAGCCGCCGGCGGAACCGACCACGCCCCAATGGGCGACGGCTATCAGCAGCCAGTTTGCAAGGATGTTGAGCAGCGTCGAGGCAAGCGTCACCAGCGTCATGAAGCCGAGCTTTCCTTCGCAACGCAGCCCATCGAGATGCAGCGAGAGGAAGAAGCTGATCGGCGCGAAGGCGACCATGACGCCCATGAAAGCCTCGCCGGAACGGGCGACCTCCGCGTTTCCTGCCGCAGCGACGGAAATGAACTGCCGTGCCGCAAGCCAGTAGACGAGGTTAACAATGACCACGACGGCGATCGCCAGCGTATGGGCGCCCGTAAACACGGACTTCGCCCCTTCGCGGTCTCCGGCCCCGAGGCGGCGGGCGAGAATGCTCGCCATGCCGTTCGAAACCAGCGTCTGCAGCGCGACCAGCAACATGAGCGCTGGAAAGATGAGGCTGACAGCCGAGAGCGCGTCAGCTCCGACATAGACGCCGAGAAAATAGGCGTCGACGACGGCGAAGAGGCCGCTGACGGTGGTGATGATGATGATCGGCGCTGCTGTCTTGGCGAAGACACCTGGCAGCCAGCCGGTCAGGAACATGTTGGTTTCGGTATGACGTGTCATGGTGGTATCCACACAGAATCGCTCGTTATTGGCGAAGATAGCGGTGTATCGGCAGAAGATGAAAGTCAGATGTCGAGAACGAGATGCGGCATACCGTTCGAAGTCTTGCGTGGCGAAATGCCATCCGCATCGACCTGAGCGTTGATGCGCTGGCGGAATGCCGAAAAGCTCTCGAACTCCACCACATCGACCGGTTCGTCGAAGTGAATGGTGATCTTGTAGAGACCTCCGGATTTTGCCGACATCGCCAGAACCTTGCCCGTGAAGGGCTTGTTCAGATAGCGCCCGCGAACGGCCGAGCCGACATCGAAAGGCGTATCCGGCCCATCATTCGGTTTCGCCGCAAGCGCCGACAGCGTGTTCCAGTCGCGCAGTCCATGTTGCTTTGCGATCAGTTCCAGTGCGGTGCCGTGGCTCATGTCATCGCCGCGTTCGGCCATGGCCTGACGCAGACGCCGGGCTTGAGCCTTCAGTTCATCTATGGACGGGTACGTCGTCATAGGATCAGCCTTTTCTAAGGCACGCAATTACGACCATGAAACGGGGCTCGCTTTACCGTCAGTCAGCATGCCTCAAGTGGCCGTGACCTAAAACAGCGAGAACTTCACCTTGGACTTTCATCCGCGAGCGGCAGGCGCCTCGAACCGAGATGTCGTATGATCCAAGCCGATACCGCTGTCAAGATGCACCCAAATCGGCACAAATCGCGGACCCGTTAAAATTCTACCGATGCAATTGACGCTTCTGCAAAATCTCCGTGCAAGGTTCATAGTGTAACCGAGATGAATTCGGTCTGTTCTTCAACAGGGAATGACAATGCTTCGCGCAACGCATCTGGCGAAAGTCAAATCCGAAGTCTATGAGCGCAGCTGGGAACGGTTCTTCGTCCAGCGACCGGCACGGCTCGTCGCCGTGCGCCCTTGCCTTACCGGCATCTCCGTCCGCAGCGCCGAGATCGTCGATATCTCGCGTGGCGGCGCCAGCTTTGTCGTCGGCACGACGGTTGGTCTGCCGAGCCATTACTATCTGAACATCCTTGGGCTCGCCTACCGCATCGCCTGCGCGGAAGTCAGCCGCAACGGCAACCGGGTCCATGTCCGCTTCATCAACCTGATCGAGCCGGAAACATTGCGTCGCGTCGTGCGCGCCGATTTCATGATCGGCAACGTCGAAGCGCTGGCTGCACGCGGCAAGAGGCAGTAGGCGCAATTCGGCAAAAACCAGGAACGCAGCTGGCGGCTGCGTTCGGTTTTCTGTCGGACCAGGGTCTTGCCGGCAGCGCTCAAGATGAGACCGCGGCAAGAGCAATCAAGGTGACAAAGACGCTCAAAGGCGCAAGGTGCGAATATTCCCGATTACGCAGGACGCTTAGCAACGCGGCCGCGACGATTGCAGCGCCCAGCACTATCCCGGCGACGCGGCTAACAGAAAACGCAATCATTGCGGCGCTGACTATCTCCACCCCACCGGCGACAATGCCCCACCAGGGCGGATAGCCCCAGCGAACGAAATCGTTTCGTGTCGCGGAGCTACGGATCACGTTTGCAAGACCTGCGCCGCAAAACGCAACAACCAAAAACCAGATTGAAAGAATATGAACCATCTCAGTGCCCGCCGATCATCATGGGGATGGCAGCCAGCAGCATGACCACCGCCGTAAGACCGTGAATGCCGAAGGCGCTTTTGCTGGAGCCTTTCGCTGCGAGAATGAGCAGCATGTCGCCGATGGGGATGATCGCTTCGACCAGAAGGACGATGCCGATCTCCCGCTGAGCGCCCCACACCATAAATGCAAGCACGAGCAATCCCGCCGCGATGTCGCGAACTCCCTTGAGGCGCAGCCACCAAGGGATGTTGGGGCCATCTTCCGGAAGCGGCAGGCCAAAACTGCGCGTCATGGTCATTGGGTTCGCAATATAGCCGGTGCCGATCGCAATAATCGCGAGAGCCACAAGCAGCGCGATCCCGTTAACAAGCCAGTCCATCTTTCAATTCTCCTAGCGTTGCAATATAATCTATCGTCGCTAGATATTGACTTAGCGTTGCTAGATAGTCAAGCGTCGCTATAATTCGAGCATGTATTTGCCGTTCGGACATGGAGCTTTTGGGATGACTGTCACAGACCGGAAAAGTCGGGAACGAGCCGAACGCGAGGATCGCATCGTTGCGGCAGCACGTGCAATTGCGGAAAGCGAAGGATGGGAAGCCGTTACCATTCGCCGCCTAGCCAACGAAATCGAATATAGTCAGCCCGTCCTCTATTCACATTTCGCGAGCAGGGATGCCATCGTTGCGGCAGTTGCCCTGGAAGGTTTCAAGGAGCTAGCAACCGCTCTTCGTGCCGCGGCGGAGGCGGCAGACGGACAACGGGATGCCCTTATGAGGGTTGCCAGAGGCTACTTTGCCTTCGCACTCAGTCGCCCGGCACTCTATGACGCCATGTTCATCCTGCCGACCCAGTTGATGTTCGCCGAAGCGGAAACGAGGGCAGAACTTCGGGACGGTTTCGAAGCCATTACGGCAGTCGTTTCTCCGTTCTGCAGGGATGTGGAGATCGTCACCGAGACTTTCTGGGCAGCGCTTCATGGGCTCGCCGAGCTTGAACGTTCCGGCCGCGTGAGGCCCGGCATGCATGAAAAACGCATCGCACTTGTCGTTCAGGCGATCATCAACGCCGAGAGCGCCGAACCGAACTGAAAAGCTCACCTCATTCGGTCGCAGCGCCCAAATGCCGCCATCCGGAAGCGGCGCTTTCTGCACTTGCAACCACCCACCAAGCGCCTATTCTGCCGCACCTTGCAACTGAATTCGGGAAACCAAGCCAGTATGTCCGCCTTCTCGCGCTTCACCCCGCTGATCAGCGCCCTGTCCTCCACTGTTCCCTTCGTCGGCCCCGAAGCGCTGGAGCGTCAGCGCGGGCTGACGGTCAAAGCCCGCATCGGCGCCAACGAAAACGGCTTCGGGCCTGCGCCCTCCGTCATCGCAGCCATGCGTGAACACGCTGGCGACATCTGGATGTATAACGATCCGGAGAATTTCGAGCTGAAGCAGGCGCTTGCGGCGCATCTCGGCATCCAGCCGGCCAATATCGCGGTCGGCGAAGGCATCGACAGCCTGCTCGGCCTGATCGCGCGCATGGTTATCGAGCCCGGCACGCCCGTCGTCACCTCGCTCGGCGGCTATCCCACCTTCAACTTCCATGTCGCCGGCTTCGGCGGTCGCCTCGTCACCGTGCCCTATGTCAATGATCGCGAAGATCTCGACGGGTTGCTCGAGGCGGTGAAACGGGAGAATGCGCCGCTCGTCTATTTCGCCAATCCCGACAATCCGATGGGAAGCTGGTGGGATGCCGAAAAGGTCGTCGCCTTCGCCCGCGCGCTGCCGGAAAACTGCCTGCTCATTCTCGATGAAGCCTATAGCGAAACCGGGCCTGCAAGTTCGCTGCCTGATATTTCGGCCCTGATCGATCTGCCGAACGTGCTGCGCACCCGCACCTTCTCGAAGGCTTACGGCCTTGCCGGCGCCCGCGTCGGCTACGCCATCGGTGCACCGGAGACGGTGCTGACCTTCGACAAGATCCGCAACCATTTCGGCATGAATAGGCTCGCGACTGCGGCCGCCCTCGCCGCGTTGAAGGATCAAGCCTATCTCACCGAGGTGGTCGGCAAGATCCAGGCAGCGCGCGACATTATCGGGACGATAGCTCGCGACAACGGCTTGCTGCCTCTCGCTTCCGCCACCAACTTCGTCGCCATCGATTGCGGCCGCGACGGCGTCCATGCCCGTGCCATCGTCGACGGGCTGATCCAGCATGGCGTCTTCATCCGCATGCCGGGGGTGGCCCCGCTCAACCGCTGCATCCGCGTCAGCGTCGGACCCAAGCAGAATCTGGACCTCTTGGCTGAAGCGCTGCCCAAGGTGCTGAAGGCGATCGACTAAGCCGGAGAGCCTTTCCGCTTTTCTTCGAAACGCGACAACGCTCTATCCTTTTTTGTTATTACGCAATTCCGGACAGAAAACCGCTGCGCACTTTTCCTGGAGTTGCTCTACTGCATAATTCCTTAGGTCGGAATCGACTTGAGGATAAAATTATGCAGCAGATCTAAAGTGCTACAGCGACCTTTGCGCGTCATATATGACGCGCGGCGCTGTAGAACGACGAAACCGCGCCAGCCTTGTTCCGGCTGGTCGCGGTTTTCATCATTCGGCTGGCGTCTCCGTCGTCCGCCGACATCCCCTCCCTCGAGGTCAGTCTTCAGGTCGTGTTCTTTGCGGCACGCTTCAGTGCGTCGTCATCCACTCGCGAGCGGCGCGGAGCGCGGTTGCGAGCTGCATCTTCGTCAAGGTTGCGGCGACGTCGGCACGAAGCTCGGCGGCCCGCGCACTGCCACGGATGGCAGCGATATTCAACCATTTATGGGCGGCAACGAGGTCTGCGGAGCAGCCCCGGCCAGTCGCATAGTTCACGCCCAGCTCGCAAAGGGCATCGGCGCTATTGCCACCCAACATGGCCATTTCAGACATCGGTGTTTCGAAGCGTGCCATCGGTTTTGTCCCTGTTTACTTCCGTTCGTATCTGCCCTGTTTTCCGTCCGAACCTTGCCGTCATTCGCGGCTTTCCGGTTCTTCCGGTCGGCGGGTTTGCCCCGCTCGTTTGATGGCTTCACTATCGCAGACGGCTTTCAAAAAACGGCTAAAATGCATGCTTAATTCGATGCAAACAAAGTACAAATGCTTGGTAAACTTCGGTTTTTGTTAAACATCGCTTCCCTTGCAAATTAAGGACTTTTGCGCGAATTTTACGCTTCGTTAAGATCCGGATTTAAACCCTTCGTTCACCACGAAAAAAGCCGAGACGATCACAAGCAGCATTTCGGCACGGCAACAGGAGCCGCCAAACCGCGATTTCACGCCCGCAAAATATATTTACCTTTACGTTCGCGTCAGATAATCTCGCGCCAGTTCCGGTCATCGCACCGGCAGGTACCTGGGGAGGAGCAACCATATGATCCGTGTGACCATTCTAGCCGCGGCGCTGCTCGCCAGCGCGGGCACCGCATTCGCCGAAGAGCCGATCGTCGGCAACTGGAAAACCGTCGCCGGCGATACCGCCGCCATCGCGCCCTGCGGCGACAGCTATTGCGTGACGTTGAAGACAGGCAAATATGCCGGCAAACGGATCGGCAAGATGCAGGGCAAAGGCGACACCTACACCGGCGAACTCACCGACCCGTCGGAAGACAAGACCTATAGCGGCTCCGGCACGGTCAGCGGCAATACCGTCAGAATGAAAGGTTGCGTGCTGAAGGTATTCTGCAAGTCGCAGACCTGGACCAGGCTTTAAAAGCAAATCCTCTGCACAAAAAATGCCTGCTCGACCCGCCCGCCATCGACCGGCGGGTCTGCAATCAAATGAGTAGCGCGTGATGTCATCCGTAAACCGCCTATACTTTGCGGCAGCACGCTCTATCGGATCAAACGGGCCAGCTCGAAGCTGGTAATATTTCTGAACGCCGGATGAACCGGTATCTCAGCACCCGTTCAGCCTGACCATGGCAAAACAGTGTCCAGTATAGGGCACGGTAGGGCCAGGAACATGGACTCGATGATCATCGCACGGCGCTTTGTCGTTATTATGCTGTTTGCGGCCGTCTTCGCATTCAGCTTTTCGGTTGCGGTCGAACATGCCGGTCGCAGCGGCGCGCAATCGCATTTCGGGGCAAGCTTCACCTGCCTGCAGACCGGCGCGCCTTATTGCACGACGGTGCAATAGACAGACACCACCGCACCGCGGATGACCGGGGTGCGAATGCGGCCAAAAAATAGCTGAGAAAATCCGAGCCCCGCTTTTGCAACGTCGTTTGCTTGTTAACAACGACACTCTATAATAGCTCATGAGCAACCGAATCTCTCCCTTTTCGCCCCTCGACATCTCCTCCCCCAGCCCGTTCCAGCCGCGGACCTTCGATGATCCGGCCAAGGCGGTCGAAGCGCTGACGGAGCTTTACGACCGCAATACGGCGTTCCTGATCGACAATTTCACCAAGCTCGCGCAGGGTGCGCCCATTACGGCGCGTTATCGTGCTTTTTATCCGCAGGTCAGCATCGAGACGACGAGCTTCGGCCATGTCGATTCACGCCTCTCCTATGGCCATGTCACCGCGCCGGGCGTCTACACGACGACGATCACGCGGCCGCATCTCTTCAAGCACTACCTCGAGGAACAGCTGACGCTGCTGATGCGCAGCCACAACGTTCCGGTTGTTGTGTCGGAGTCGACCACGCCGATCCCGCTGCATTTCGCCTTCGGGGAAGGAGCCTATGTCGAGGCATCCGCGGCGGTGTTCGAGGATATCCCGCTACGCGATCTCTTCGACACGCCCGATCTGAACACCACGGATGACGAGATCGCCAACGGCGAATATATCCCGCCGCCGGGCGAGCCCTCGCCACTTGCACCGTTTACGGCACAGCGCATCGATTATTCGCTGGCCCGCCTGGTTCACTACACAGCGACCAGTGCCGCGCATTTCCAGAACTTCGTGCTGTTCACGAACTACCAGTTCTATATCGACGAATTCTGCAAGTGGGCGCGCGACCTGATGGCGAGCGGCGGCGACGGCTACACCGAGTTCGTCGAACCCGGCAATATCATCACCGAGGCAGGCTCCAGCCAGCCAGAAGGCGATACGACACCGCCGCGCCTGCCGCAAATGCCGGCTTACCATCTGAAGAAGAAGGGCCATGCCGGCATCACCATGATCAACATCGGCGTCGGCCCGTCCAATGCTAAGACGATCACGGACCACGTCGCCGTGCTGCGCCCGCATGCATGGCTGATGCTTGGCCATTGCGCCGGTCTGCGCAACAGCCAGCGCCTCGGTGACTATGTGCTTGCGCACGCCTACATGCGCGAAGATCACGTTCTCGACGACGACCTGCCGGTTTGGGTGCCGATCCCGGCTCTGGCCGAAGTTCAGGTGGCACTGGAGGCCGCGGTTGCCGAAATCACCGGCTATGAGGGCTTCGAACTGAAGCGCATCATGCGCACGGGCACCGTTGGCACCATCGACAACCGCAACTGGGAGCTGCGCGATCAGGCAGGTCCGGTCAAGCGGCTGTCCCAGGCCCGTGCCGTGGCGCTCGACATGGAATCGGCCACGATCGCCGCCAACGGCTTCCGTTTCCGCGTGCCCTACGGCACGCTGCTCTGCGTTTCGGACAAGCCCCTGCATGGCGAGCTGAAGCTGCCGGGCATGGCAACCGCCTTCTACCGCACCCAGGTGAACCAGCATCTGCAGATCGGCATCCGCGCCATCCAGAAGCTGGCCGAAATGCCATCGGAAAAGCTGCATTCACGCAAGCTGCGCAGTTTCTTCGAAACCGCGTTCCAGTAACTCACGAGGCGCTTGCCTCACTGCCCGTCCACTGGCACGGAGTTTACCTTCGCAACGGCCGCAACTTGCGGCCGTTCGTCGCTTGGCTGCGCACCCAAGCCCAGGCATAGGATCAGGAAAGCAAAACCCGCAAATCCGATCCAGATGCGATACACCACCCTGCCAGCATCGGCCACCTCAAGCAGCTCCTCTTCCGACAGCGTTTTCCTTTGCCAATAATGAACGATTGCGGCTTCCAGACCGTACATTTCCGTCTCTCCTTGTCGTGATGACGGAACTGGTCGACCGACGGCGGCCTTTTTCGACAGCGCCGGAAATTTTTGCCATGCTGCCAATCAGGGTGTCGATTTGCGCGAAAGCCGCTCGTCTAGGGCTGTCAGCAAATTGAAAGAGGAGACGCTGCGATGAAATATCTCTGCCAAGTCTGGTTCGATGGCACGACGCTCGACGTCATGACCAAGGAGGAAAAGCACAAGCTCGATTCAGATTCGCTCGGCTATGATCGCGATCTGATGGCGAGCGGCAATATGATCCATGCCGAAGCGCTGCAATCGCCGACGTCCGCAGTAACCGTGCGGGTCCGCAATAGCGAGACCGCGGTGACGGATGGTCCCTTCATCGAAACCAAGGAATATCTTGGCGGCTTTATCCTGATCGACGCGAAAGACCTGAACGACGCGATTCGCATTGCCGCCGGCATTCCGCTTGCCAAGCTTGGCGCAATCGAGGTGCGCCCGATCTATAATTTTGGCCCGGATGCTTGAGGAGGCGACCATGAGATTTCTTTGCCAAGTCTGGTTCGAGAGCGCAGAGATCGCCAAGATTTCCGAAGAGGAAGGGCGAAAGCTGACGCAGGATTCAATCGACAACGACAATCGGCTGCGCGAAAGTGGCCACATCATCGTCGCCAATGCCTTGTATGAGCCGCAAGAGGCCAGAACGGTCCGGGTGCGCAAGGGCGAAGCCGCCGTCACCGATGGTCCTTTCGCCGAAATGAAGGAGCATCTCGGTGGCTTCGTGCTGATCGAAGCGAAGGACATGCAGGAAGCGACTGAAATTGCCGCGACCTTCCCCGTCGCCCGGTACGGCATGATCGAGGTTCGCGCCGCCTACGACATACGCTTTCCGGACCAATAGCTAGAAAGGAAAAAGACATGCGGTTTCTGTGCCTGATCTACACATCCGTCGACGTCGACGGACGCCTCAGCAAAAGCGAGATGAACCACCTGATCGGCGAGCATTTCGTTTATGACGAGGGCCTGCGGAGGGACGGCACCCTGATCGTGTCGGATGCGCTGGAGCTGCGAAACAGATCGATCGTTGTCCGGCCGCATGGCGACACCTTTTCCGTCACGGACGGGCCATTCGTGGAAACCAAGGAATATCTGGCCGGCTTTTATCTCATTGACGCACCGGATCTGGAAAGCGCAGTGGATATCGCCAAACGCATCCCGTCGGCGCGTTACGGTGCCATCGAGATCCGTCCGGTGCGCACCCTGACCCTTCAGGGAGACCTTGCGGAGACATCCTGACGCCGTGTCGCTGAACCAAACCATCGACAACATCTATCGCAGCCACTCTCGTCGCGTACTGGCAACGCTGATCCGTCTGCTCGGGGATTTCGACCGAGCCGAGGAGGCGCTTCACGACGCCTTTGCGGCGGCGGCGCAGCAGTGGGCGGAGGAGACGATCCCGGCCAATCCTTACGCCTGGCTCGTCTCTGCCGGGCGCTTCCGCGCCATCGATCACATCAGGCGCCGGACGCGCTTCGATGCGGCTCGCCCTGATATTGCCGAGAGCCTTTACCCGGAGGGAGAGGCGATGGAGACACAAGAAGTCGAAGAGATCGAAGACGACATGCTGCGGCTGATCTTTACCTGCTGCCATCCCCTCGTGCCCGCCGAAGCGCGCATGGCGATGGCGTTGCGAGAGGTTTGCGGGCTGACGACGGAAGAGATTGCCCACGCCTTCCTGATCCCGGCACCGACCGTTGCCCAACGCATCGTCCGCGCCAAGAACCGCATTCGCACCGCCCATATTCCCTATGAAGTGCCCGGCAAGACCGAGCTACCGGAGCGGTTGGCGCAGGTGCTGCACGTCATCTATCTCGTCTTCAACGAAGGCTATTCCGCATCCTCCGGTTCAGCGATAGTGCGCGCCGATCTTGCCGCGGAAGCCATTCGACTCGGCAGACTTTTACAGCAGCTGTTGCCGGATCCGGAGGTCGAAGGGTTGCTTGCGATCATGCTGCTGCAGGATTCGCGACGGCTTGCGCGCTCCGACGCATCAGGCGATCTGGTTCTGCTCGTCGACCAGAATCGCGCACTCTGGGATCGCAGCCAGATCCGCGAGGGCCTGTTGCTCTCGGCAAGGGCTATGTCGGCGGAAAGTGTCGGCAGCTATGCCCTGCAGGCCGCAATCGCAGCAGAACATGCTCGCGCTGCAACAGCTGGCGATACGGACTGGCGACAGCTTGTCACGCTCTACGACCTGCTGTTGATGGCCAGCCCCTCCCCTGTGATCGAACTCAATCGGGCAGTGGCAATCTCCATGCGCGACGGGCCGGCTACAGCGCTTTCCATCGTCGACGTTCTGCTGCACGAAGAGCGCATGGCACGGTATCATCTGACCCATGCCGCGAGGGCCGATTTCCTGAGACAGCTTGGACGATTGGACGAGGCGCGGCAGGCCTACGAAACTGCGCTTGCGCTTTGCCAGCAGGCACCGGAACAAGCCTTCCTGCGCAAGCGATTGTCCGAGCTGGATGACATCGCGCGGTGACGATCGCTTCAGCTGCGCTTGCGCCCGACCAGCAATCCGATCGCAGTTCCCGTCAGCGCCGACACGACGATCAGCAGATGCGCATTGATGCTGGCCTGCGCGAGGTTTTCGATTGCCTCTTTCGCGCTCGAAGCTCCAAAGGCCATGGCACCAGCGGTAATGCCGGCGGGATAGGTGCCGACGCCGCCCGGCGCATGCACCGGCAGAACGGATGAGAGCTCGCCGCCGAGCGCGCCGCCGAAGCTTGCCGAAAGCGGGGCGACATTCATGAGGCGGAGCGCCCAGGCAAGCACGACGACCTTGACCAGCCAGTTGACGACGGTCGTCAACCAGGCGCGCGCAAAGGCGCTGGCGTTAGCCGGCAGGCCACGCTCCAGCTCGTGAACCAGCCCCTGCGCCTTCTTCGGCAGTACCCGGGCAGCAAGACGGATCAGCGGACGCCGAGAGGCAAAGCCCAAGACGGGCAGCACCAGGAAAATCGCCCAAAGGATCCAGGCGAGAGCATGATAGGGTGAGGCAAGCGCGAGGCCGATGCCCGCAGCCGCCAGCAGTGCATGCAGGTCGAGCAGCCGCATGACGAACAGCGCCGACGTGCCCCGCGCCAGCGGAATGCCGAATTCCGAGCGCATCAGCACCGGAAAGCTGGTCTCGCCTGTACGAAACGGCATCATGATGTTCAGAAGATTATGGACCTGTGTCACACGGAAGAGCGCTGCGAAATGACCCGAGGTTTCCTTCGGGAAGTAGTCATAGATGCGCCATGTGCGCAGGACGTAGGTGCCGGTCAGAAGCGCAAGCGCGAGAAGGATCGGCAGCACCCCGACCTTGCCCCATTGCGCCAGGATGGAACTCCAGCCCCAAAACCATTCGATGAAGGCGGCATAGGCTACGACAACGGCGAGAGTCAGCAGCGTCATTCGATTGCGAATAAACCAATTCTGTCGACTGGCCACCATTGGAGTCTTCATGTAGTTAGGGCACCCAAATGCGAGCGGAGGCTGAGCCCGGACGTTTCGCTCGTTCCGTCCGGCAGGTTCTGCCGGTCTTTTAGGAGAAAGAAGAGTTGCAGACAACGGCAGAGTCGACCCTCCCCCAGGCCGATGCGGCAGACCAGCTAGAGCTTTCGCTGGTCGTACCCGTCTTCAACGAGGAAGAAAGCGTCGGACCGCTGATCGAACGTATCTGTACGGCGATGACTGACTTCACCAAGCCGTGGGAGCTGATCCTTGTCGATGACGGCAGCACGGATGCGACGCTTGCCAATGCGCGCCGGTCGCTGGCGCGCGAAGGGCTGATTCTGCGCATCGTCGAACTGCAGCGCAATTTCGGCCAGACGGCCGCCATGCAAGCAGGCATCGATGCCGCCAATGGCCGCCTCATCGCCACCATGGACGGCGACTTGCAGAACGACCCGAAGGATATTCCTTCGATGGTCGACGAACTGGAGCGGCGGCAGCTGGACCTGCTCGTCGGCTGGCGCAAGAACCGCCAGGACGGCCTGCTGCTGCGCAAGATCCCCTCCTGGTGTGCCAATTATCTGATCGGCCGCATCACCGGCGTCAAGCTGCACGACTATGGCTGCAGCCTGAAGATCTATCGCGCCTCGATCATCAAGCAGGTCAAGCTGATGGGCGAGATGCACCGGTTCATTCCGGCCTGGGTCGCCGGCGTCGTGCCGAGCTCGCGCATCGGCGAAGTGCCCGTCACCCACCATGCCCGCCAGCACGGCACATCGAAATACGGGATTTCGCGTACCTTCCGCGTGATCCTCGATCTGCTCTCGGTGATGTTCTTCATGCGCTACAAGGCGCGGCCGGGGCATTTCTTCGGCTCGCTCGGCCTCGGCCTCGGCGCGCTTGCAGCGATTATCCTGTTCTGGCTGTTCATCGACAAGTTCATCTTCGGTGACGATATCGGCAGCCGTCCGCTGCTGATGGTCGGTGTCGTGCTGCTCTTGTCCTCTGTTCAGATGATCACGACGGGCATTCTCGCCGAAATGATCGCCCGTATCTATTATCGCGACGATCTCTCGCCGAACTACATCGTGCGCAAGATTTTCGACCGCGAGCACCAGGACGTTTAGGTTTCCGATCGAAGCTGGCCTGCTGACTTCGTGATTACGCCCTCCGTGCGCCGTTCCATTGGCGCACGGCCGTCGTTGAAGCGAGGCGCCGCCTACGAGCGCATGTCGGCCCAGACGGCATCGAGCGCCTGCCGGGCAATGCGCACCATCGTATCCACTTCCTCATGACTGATGATGAACGGCGGCGAGGCCAGCATTCGGTCGCCGGTCGCCCGCAGCACGAGACCGTTTGCCAAGGCATGGTTGCGCACGGCCGCGCCTACCGCATCCGGCTTTTCGAACCGGCGGCGCGTGGATTTATCCGCCGCAAGCTGCACAGCGCCCATCAGCCCGATGCTGACGGCTTCGCCGACCATATCGTGATCCGCCAGACTGCCCCACGCCTTGGCGAAATAAGGACCGATATCGGCGCGGACGCGCTCCACCAGCCTTTCCTCCTCGATAATCCTCAGATTCTCGATAGCGGCAGCCGCGCAGACGGGATGGCCCGAATAGGTGAAGCCGTGATTGAACTCACCGACCTCGTTGATGAAAACATCGGCGATGCGATCGCTGACGAGCACGCCGCCGATCGGCAGATATCCAGAGGAAAGTCCCTTGGCAATTGGTGCAAGATCGGGCTCGACGCCGAAATGCTGAAAGCCGAACCATGAGCCCAGACGTCCGAAGCCGCATATGACTTCGTCCGAAACGAGCAGGATATTCCGCGCCTTGCAGATGCGTGCGATCTCGGGCCAATAGGTTGATGGCGGGATGATCACGCCGCCGGCCCCCTGAACGGGCTCGGCGACGAAGGCGGCGACATTGTCCTCGCCCAGTTCGTCGATCTTATCTTCCAGCTCGCGGGCAACCTTCAGGCCGAATTCTTCCGGCGAAAGATCGCCGCCTTCGGCGTACCAGTAGGGCTGGCCGATGTGGACGACACCCTGTATCGGCAGATCGCCCTGTTCGTGCATGTATTTCATGCCGCCCATGCTGGCGCCGGCAACGGTGGAGCCGTGATAGCCGTTCCTGCGGGCGATGACGGTCTTCTTCGTGGGCTTGCCGACAGCAGCCCAATAGACGCGCGCCATGCGGAACCAGGTGTCACTGGCTTCCGAGCCGGAATTGGTGAAGAAGACATGGTTGAAATGCGGCCCGGCATGGGCGCAGACCTTCTCGGACAGCAATGTCGTCGGTGTCGTCGTCGTGCCGAAAAACGTATTGTAGTAAGGCAGCTCGTTCATCTGCCGCATGGCGGCTTCGGCGATCTCGGTGCGACCGTAACCGATATTCACGCACCAGAGACCGGCAAAACCGTCCAGATATTTCTTGCCGTTGCTGTCGAAGATATGGGCGCCCTCGCCGCGCTGGATGATCCGCGTGCCATCGGCATTCAGCTTCTTCATGTCCGTGAAGGGATGAAGGTGGTGAGCAGCATCGACGGCGGCGAGATTGGAACGGCTTGACGTATCGGACATCTGCAAGATTCCTGTCGGATTGAAAGGCTGGCTATGATCAGTTACGACCATGCCGTGAGCATTGGGGATTTACAAGAGCATGGCTGCCGACATCGCAACCGAAGGTAACGCGCGCATCGAAGTGCTGATATCGGACATGAACGGCCGGCTGCGCGGCAAGCAAATCCCGATCTCGGCCGAGAAGAAAGTGTGGTCGGGCGCCGTGCGACTGCCGACCTCGACACAATCGCTCGATATCTGGGGCGACGACAATGACGATATTACCGGCCTGTCGCTGACGATCGGCGATCCGGACGGGACGTGCATTGCCGACAAGCGCACGCTGACCGACATGCCCTGGGCTCCGACTGGATCGAAGCAGGTGCTGGCCACCGTGCATGAACTCGACGGCAGCCCGAGCTTTCAGGACCCGCGCGCCATCCTCGCAGCCGTTCTCGATCGCTACAATTCGCTTGGCCTGACGCCCGTTGTTGCGACCGAGCTGGAATTCTATCTGCTCGCCGGAGACTGGCGCGAAAGAGGCGTTCCCTCGCCACCGGCGGCCCTGACCTATCGGGGCGAGCCGAACGGCTTTCAGGGTTACGATATGGACGCCGTCGACCTGCTCGGCGACTATCTTGAGACGCTGCGCGGCTATGCGAGAGCGCAAAGGTTGCCGGCAGACGCGACGACTGCCGAATTCGGAGCCGGGCAGTTCGAGATCAACCTGCTGCATCGCCCGGATGCACTGGCGGCCGCCGACGACTGCATCATGCTGAAGCGTGTGGCCGAGCAGGCAGCACGCAAGCATGGCCTGAAATCGACCTGCATGGCCAAGCCCTATACCGATGAGGCCGGCTCCGGGCTGCATGTGCATGCGAGCATCATCGACGCTCAGGGTCGCAATATCCTCGATGCGGCCGGCGGCGAGCCGAAAAAGCTGAAGTCGATCTGCGCCGGGCTGCTGCAGACGCTGCAGGATGCGCAGCTGGTCTTTGCGCCTTACGCCAATTCCTATCGCCGTTTCCAGCCGGGATCTTTCGCCCCTGTCGATCTCACCTGGGGCTTCGGCCACCGCGGTACGGCCGTGCGGATTCCCGAGAAAGACGGACCGGCCGCCCGCATCGAACACCGCGTCGCCGGCGCAGACGCCAATCCCTATCTGATGCTGGCGGCAATTCTCGGCGGCATGTTGCTTGGGCTGGAAAACGACCTCGATCCCGGCGAAGAATCAACGCCCGCCTACGTGCCGGCCGACGCGCCCAAGCTGACCCATGATTTCCTCACCGCCGTCGAGCGCTTCCGCGCCTCGTCGTTCATCGCCGATGTCTTCGGCGAGCGATATCAGAAGCTCTACGGCGATACGAAGCACAAGGAAGCGATCCGCCACCTGCGCACGGTTTCCGATTTCGATTATCGCACCTACCTGCCCCGCCTCTGATCGCCTCAGACGGCGAGGCTATCGACCGCCCCCTCGCGCTCGACACGGGCGGCGGTGCCTTGCCGCACCATCACTTTCAGTTCGCCGGGATGCACCTTGAGCGTCACGTCACGCTCGAGCGGCAAAAGCTCGCCATCCACCACGCAATTCGCGAGCTGGCGTAGCTTCGGGAAATGCAGGTGCACCTCCGGCGTATGCATGACCATGACATCCGTGTTGTCGCGCACCCGGCCGCGCAGCATATCGATGGCAAGTCGGGCGACGCCGAGCGGCCGCAAGGGCTTTGCCATGTAGAAGCCCAGTTCGCCGCTGCGCAGACTATCGGCATAAAGCAGCGCGTTGGTGCCAAAGGGATTGTTGGAGACGGAGATCGCCGAGACGTGCCTGCGTTCGCTGATATCGCCAGCCTCGAAATCGACGTCGAATTCGGGAGGATTGGCGATGACGCCGAAGGCAGCCCGGGTGCTGGCCGACATCTTCCCGATGCGCGACCGATATGTGTAGCTGTTGCGGTAACGCACCAGGCGCGCATGCAAACCAGCCGAAAACTGATGCACAAAAGCGCGACCATTGGCGCTGCCGATATCGACGTTGTCGACCTCGCCGGTCGCCAGCACGCTCAGCGTCTGCCAGATATCGAGCGGCAATCTCAGCGAACGGGCAAAGAGGTTCATCGTGCCGGCCGGGACGACGCCAAGGGCGACGCCATTCTTCCAGGCTATGGCCGCAGCTGCAGAAATCGTGCCGTCGCCACCGCCGGCGACGATACCGTCAATATCGTCGCGTCGAGCCGCGCGCTCCATCGCCGATACGATGTTGCGCCCCTCGACGATGACAGCTTCGAAATCGTGACCGGCATCGCGGAACACCTGCTCCGCTCTCTTTTCATAGGCATCCATGTCGGTCGTGCGGAATGTACCGCCGTCGCGATTGAAAAAGCCGATCAACTTCATCGGGGCTCTCGGTCTTTTCACAAATTGTGTCTCAAAGAGGGGCTGATACCCCGTGCGCTTCCACAGAGATGGTTTCGGATAAAGCGATTTCAAGCATTGCGTTGCCTGCTCCGGAAGCAGAACCGGCGCGTACTTATGCGCCAGTCGACATACTGCGCTGCAAAAAATGCACGGGACAGAAATGGTACGATCATTGATAGTGCAGTTTGAGGCATGTCCATGCCGTCTCAGTCCATTTATGTCCCCATGATGCGCCGAATGCCCGGATACAGGGCCCGCCGCATGATTCGCGGTGTTTCGACCCGATTGCCGCCCAAGGAGTTTTCGTGAGCGATATTGCCGTCGACGCCCTCGATACCCAAGCCGTCCTGGAAGCGCCGTCGCGTACCGCCATTGCGCTGGTGACGCTGGCTCTTGCGGTCGGCAGCTTCGGCATCGGCACAGGCGAATTCGTCATCATGGGGCTCCTGCCCGAGGTCGCCGATACGTTCGGCGTGACGACGCCGCAAGCAGGCCACGTCATCAGCGCCTATGCACTTGGCGTCGTCGTCGGCGCGCCGATCATTGCCGTGCTCGCCGCCAAGATGGCACGCCGCACGCTGCTCCTGCTGATGATGGCGCTCTTTGCCGCCGGCAATATTTCCAGCGCGTTTGCGCCGACCTTCGCAAGCTTCACGGTGCTGCGTTTCATCACCGGCCTGCCGCATGGAGCCTATTTCGGCGTCGCAGCGCTCGTTGCCGCCTCCATGGTGCCGGTCCACCGCCGCGTGCGAGCCGTCGGTCAGGTCATGCTCGGCCTGACGATCGCCACGTTGATCGGCACACCGATCGCCACCTATCTCGGCCAGCTCCTCGAATGGCGCGCGGCGTTCATGATGGTCGGCGGCGTCGGCCTCGTCACCATGCTTCTCATCGCCCTGTTCCTGCCGAAGGACAAGGTCGAGGAAGGCGCCAGCATCACCCGCGAACTGGGCGCACTCAAGCGCATTCAGGTCTGGCTGACGCTGGGTGTCGCAGCCATCGGCTTCGGCGGCATGTTTTCGATCTTCAGCTACGTCGCCACGACAACGACCCAGGTCGCCGGCCTCGGCACCGCCATGGTGCCGGTCGTGCTTGCGCTATTCGGCATCGGCATGAATGTCGGCAACATCGTCGGCTCGCGCCTAGGCGACATCTCGATCAAGGGAACGATCGGCGGCATGATGATCTTCAATGTCGTCATCATGACGTTGTTTGCACTTACCGCCGCCAACCCCGTCATGCTTTGTATCTGCGTCTTCCTGATCGGCTGTGGTTTTGCCGCCTGCCCCGCAGTGCAGACCCGCCTGATGGACGTGGCAGCCGATGCACAGACGCTGGCCGCGGCCTCCAATCACTCCGCCTTCAACATCGCCAACGCGCTCGGCGCCTGGCTCGGCGGCCTCGTGATCTTCTGGGGCTTCACCGCGGCAGCGACCGGTTATGTCGGCGCGGTCCTCTCCGTCGGCGGTCTTGCCGTCTTCGCGCTGTCAGTTGCTCTGGAGCGCCGTACCGGTCACGCATGAGGCCAGCTGCTGGCGGCCGTCGTGGCAGAACACATTCTCTTCGCCCCATATGGCCATGGCCTTGATGATCGGCCCAAGGCTGGCGCCTAGCGGCGTCAGCGCATAATCGACACGCGGCGGCACCACCGGAAAGACGGTGCGTGAAACCAGCCCGGATTCTTCCAGCTCCCGCAATTGCTTGGTCAACATACGCTGCGTCACCGACGGCAACTTGCGGCGGATCTCGTTGAAGCGCAGTGTTCCCTCCATCAGGTGAAACAGGATTACGCCCTTCCACTTGCCGTCGAGCAAGCTGAGCGTCGCCTCGACCGGACAGCCCGGAAAATTACTGACAAGTTTTGAGCGGGGAACCGACATCGACAGTATCCTTTTTGTACCTACGTACAGAAATTGTGCATTCTTGCGCCATTTGAGGATAATGCGCATCTAGCCACTGTGCAACAAACCGAGGAGCTTCTCCCATGCGCGCAGTCGCCTACAAGCAACCGCAGCCCATTTCTGCAGACACATCCCTGATCGACGTCGAACTGCCGACGCCCGAGGCAAAGGGGCATGATCTGCTCGTCGAAGTGAAGGCCGTTTCCGTCAACCCTGTCGATGTCAAAGTCCGCGCCAACGTCGCTCCCGGTGAAGGTGAGTACAAGATCCTTGGCTGGGATGCGGCCGGCATCGTCAAGGCAGTCGGACCTGACGTCACAATGTTCAAGCCGGGAGACGAGGTCTTCTACGCAGGTGCAATCAATCGAGGTGGCTCCAATGCCGAATTCCATCTCGTTGATGAGCGTATCGTCGGCGCCAAGCCGAAGAGCCTGGATTTTCCGGCCGCTGCCGCTTTGCCGCTAACCGCGATCACCGCCTATGAAGCGCTGTTCGACCGCCTGAAGGTGCAGGACCCGGTTTCCGGTGTAGCCAATGCCATCCTCATTATCGGCGGCGCGGGGGGCGTCGGATCGATTGCCATCCAGATCGCACGGGCGCTCACCGATCTCACCATCATCGCCA
This sequence comes from Rhizobium sp. NPDC092011, assembly GCF_044756305.1. NCBI lineage: Bacteria > Pseudomonadati > Pseudomonadota > Alphaproteobacteria > Hyphomicrobiales > Rhizobiaceae > Rhizobium > Rhizobium sp. NPDC092011. Next base: position 430,318 of record NZ_JBIVSO010000003.1, on the reverse strand, counting down.
CGGCGTCCCGGCCGGAAACACAAGCCTGGGTGAAGGAACTCGGCGCTCATCACGTCATCGACCATTCGAAGCCGCTTGCGCCGCAAATGGAAGCCCTTGGCATCGGCGCGCCGGCTTTTGTTTTCTCCACGACGAATACCTCCGACCACATCGCATCGATCGTCGACATCATCGCACCGCAGGGCCGGTTCGCTTTGATCGATGACCCGAAGACGCTCGATATCGTGCCCTTCAAGCGCAAGGCGGTGTCTATCCATTGGGAGCTGATGTTTACGCGTCCCCTCTTCAACACCGCCGATATGATCGAGCAGCACAAGCTGCTGACAAAGGTCGCCGCGCTGGTCGACGCCGGCAAGATCCGCTCGACGCTGACGGAGACTGCGGGAACGATCAACGCCGCCAATCTGAAGAAGGCGCATGCCCTCGTCGAGACCGGCAAGATGAAGGGCAAGATCGTTCTGGCGGGCTTCTGAGCGGCCAAATCCGGTGCAAACCAGGCCGGGCGCTCGTCGTCCGGCCTGGCTATTTTGACCCATCCGCAATGCTACCTGTTGCGCCGCACAAAATTTCAAGCACCCAGGCAAATTTTTCTTTCGACATGAGGCCTTAAACCGTTTCCACCTCTTGACTTTTTATGCCTTCGGCGCGACTTCTGCCCCAGATGGAGAGCAGCGCTTTTCCATGCCGATTAACCGGAGCCATCTTTAGATGCCTAGCGACAGTAGTAGTCGATTGCCTTTGCCGTCAGTAGCATTCGTGCACTAACCGACTCCTGTCGGCTCGCCACGATCCGCTACGACGGCGGATCGACTGGAAAGGCGAGCTATAATGAACATCAACAGCTTTCCCGCGCGGGCTGGCAATGCCGCTCGTGCATTCATCAATAACAACCGCGGCGCCACCATCGCCGAACGCGTCGAGTCGCTGAATGTGCTCGATGTGGCCGAAGCCGCACGCATCCTCGCCAAAATGCCGGAAGAACGCGCCGTGCGCATTCTCGACCGGCCGGAACTGCGCAACGCACACGCTATCCTCGAAGTCATGGGCAATGCAGATGCCTCACGGCTGCTGCACGGCATGTCCAACGACCGTGTTGCCGACGTGCTGCTCGAAATGGATGTGGAGACGCGCGCACGGCTCTTCGCCACCTTCGACGAGCATGCCCGCCAGGCTATCCAGGGTCTGATGGGCTATCCGCCGCGCACAGCCGGCGGCATCATGACGACGGAGTTCGTCAGCGTTCTCGCCAGCTGGACCGTCGCCCAGACGCTCGATCATATTCGCCAGGTCGAGCGCTCCCGCGAAACCGTCTACGCCATCTACGTGCTGGACGACGAAACGCATGTGCTGCTGCATGTCGTGACGCTGCGCCGCCTTATCACCGGCGAGCCGGATGCCTGTATTCTCACCGTCGCGCAGAAGGGCACGCCGGTCACGGCACCGCCGCTGATGAAGCAGGAGGATGTCGCCCGCCTGATCCGGCGCCACGATCTGCTGGCGCTGCCTGTCGTCGACGACAAGGGTCACATGCTCGGCATCGTCACCGTTGACGACGTCATCGACACGATGATCGCCGATACGACCGAAGATGCCCAGAAATTCGGCGGCATGGAAGCACTCGGCCAGCCCTATATGAAAATCAGCTTCGGCGGCATGATCCGTAAGCGTGCCGGCTGGCTCGCAGCCCTCTTCCTTGGCGAAATGCTGACGGCAAGCGCCATGCAGCACTTCGAGGGCGAGCTGGAAAAGGCCGTCGTGCTGACGCTCTTCATCCCGCTGATCATGAGCTCCGGCGGCAATTCCGGCTCGCAGGCAACGTCGCTGATCATCCGCGCGCTGGCGCTCGGCGAACTCAAGCTCTCGGACTGGTGGCGTGTCGCGCTTCGCGAACTTCCCACAGGCATCGTGCTCGGCGCCATCCTCGGCCTCGTCGGCTTCACCCGCATCGTGCTCTGGCAAACCATCGGCCTGTTCGACTACGGCCCGCACTGGCAGCTCGTCGCCCTGACTGTCTTTGCAGCCTTGATCGGCATCGTCACCTTCGGTTCGCTTGCCGGCTCGATGCTGCCATTCGTTCTGCAGAAGCTGCGGCTCGATCCGGCCAGCGCATCAGCTCCCTTCGTCGCGACTCTCGTCGATGTCACCGGTCTTGTGATCTACTTCTCGGTGGCACTGCTGATCCTCAGCGGAACGATGCTTTGACCGCATTGAGATTTTCATCACAAAAGGGCCGGCAACGGCCCTTTTTCGTTTTCATTCCGGCGTCGGCAGCTTCAGCGCGCCATTGGCCTTGATCGTTCGTATCGCGAAGTTCGAGCGCAGATCGACCACCCCGGGGAGAGCCAGCAGCTTTTCCGACATTACCTTTTCGTAGGCGGCAAGGTCCGCCACCACGACCTCCGCCAGAAAATCGGCCGTTCCCGAAATCAAATGGCAGGCAACGATCTCGGGAATGGCGAGCAGCGCGGCCTGCTGCGCTTCGGAATTTTCCTTCGAATGATGACCGACCTTGAGTTCGACGAAGACGGTGAGGCCGAGACCGGCCTCCTTACGATCGATATCGGCACGATAGCCGCGCAAAAGTCCCGATTTTTCCAGATTGCGAATGCGCCTGAGGCAGGGCGATGGCGAGAGATTCACACGTTCGGCAATCTCGACATTAGTGGCGCGCGCATCCTCCTGCAGGCAGTTGAGGATGGCAATATCGAATTTATCCAGTTTTGGCATAATAGAGAAGTTTGGCCTCTCAGATTAGTGGATTAATGCTGATAGCACGATTTTCACGCCATAACTAGCAAGGACATGCCTCGGCCTTCGGCGCTATCTTTTCCTCGTTCACAAGATGAACTGAACGGATCGGAAGGATATGTCGATGACCGCTTTGTCGCTCTCCACACACAAGCCAACATCTACCGCGATGGGGTATGCGGGCGCTATCGTCACCGTATTGATTTGGGCAAACTGGATCCTCGCGACCCGTCATACCGCCGAGACGCAGATGAGCACGATCGACCTCGGCTTGATCCGCTACGGCGTGCCAGCGCTGATATTGGCTCCCGTCTGGTGGCGCACCGGTCTGCTGCCGAAAGGCGTATCGCTGAAACTGCTGGCCTTGATGGTCTGCGGCTCCGGTGCGCTCTTCTTTCAGCTGACCACCTTCGCCATTCAATTTACCCCTGCCTCTTCAGCCGGAATTCTGCTCGGCGGCTCCATGCCCCTCGCCGCTGCTGTCATCGGCATCCTGCTGTTTCGCGAACGGCTTGATATAACCCGCTGGCTCGGCCTTGGCGGCATTGTCGCGGGTGTCGTCATCCTTCTGGCACGCAGCCTTTACGGCGTGCAAATCTCCTGGGAAGGCTTTACGCTGCTGCCGCTCGCAGCGCTGCTTTGGGCTGCTTATACGCACGCCTTCCGTCGCTCGGGTCTAACGGCCGTGCAATCGAGCGCGCTCATCGCGGTCTGGTCGTTCCTGACCCATGTCGGCCTGGCTGCCATCTTCGGTAGCTCGCTGACTTCGCTGCCGCTGCCGGAAATCGGCCTGCAGGTCGTCAGCCAGGGGCTGCTGTCCGGCCTTGCCGCCACGCTTGCCTATGGCCTTGCTGTTCAGGCTCTAGGCGGCACACAGGCCGCAGCCTTCACCGCGATTACGCCCGTTCTTGCCACGATCGGCGGCGGGTTGCTGCTTGGCGAGGAAATCGGCGTGGCCGGGATCGCAGCGGCAATCGTCACCGGCATCGGTGTCGCTCTGTCCACTGGCCTGCTCGCTCGCAAGCCTGCCCGGCATTAATCGCATTCCTTGTACAGATAGTGGTTCCGTAGGGCCAAACGCATTGTTTCAGCGTTTGGCCCTACGTCACTCATTCCATCTCACATATTCGGATAGACCGGCCCCTCGCCGCCCTGCGGCGGTACCCAGTTGATATTCTGGTTGGGGTCCTTGATGTCGCAGGTCTTGCAGTGGACGCAGTTCTGGGCGTTGATGACGAAGGTTTCCTTGCCGTCCTTCTCCACCCACTCATAGACCCCTGCCGGACAGTAGCGCGTTGACGGACCGGCGAAGATATCGTGTTCGGACGATACCTGCAGCGCCATGTCTCCGACCTTGAGGTGTACCGGCTGATCTTCCTCATGATTGGTGTTCGACAGGAACACCGAGGAGAGGCGATCGAAGGTCAGGACACCATCCGGCTTCGGATAATCGATCTTCTGATGCATGGCCGCAGGCTCCAGCGAGGCCGCATCCGTCTTGCCGTGCTTCAGCGTGCCGAAGAAGGAGAAGCCAAACAGCTGGTTCGTCCACATGTCGAGCCCGCCGAGCGCCACGCCGACTGCCGTGCCGAACTTCGACCAGAGCGGCTTGACGTTCCGGACCCGCTTCAGGTCCTTGCCTATATCCGTCTGGCGCCATTCGTTCTCGATCTCGATCACTTCGTCATTGGCGCGACCGGCGGCAATCGCGTCTGCGATCTTGTCGGCCGCCAGCATGCCCGACAGCACCGCATTATGGCTGCCCTTGATACGAGGGACATTGACAAGGCCGGCCGAGCAGCCGATGAGCGCGCCGCCCGGGAAGGTGAGCTTCGGCACCGACTGGTAACCGCCCTCGGTGATGGCGCGGGCGCCATAGGAAATGCGCTTGCCGCCCTCGAAGGTGCCGCGGATGGCCGGGTGCGTCTTGAAGCGCTGGAACTCCTCGAAGGGGAAGAGGTAGGGGTTCTTGTAGTTCAGGTGCACGACGAAGCCGACCGCGACCAGATTGTCCTCGAGATGATAGAGGAACGAGCCGCCGCCCGTCTTCATGCCGAGCGGCCAGCCGAAGGAGTGCTGCACGAGGCCCGGCTTGTGGTTTTCGCGCTTGACCTCCCAGAGCTCCTTGATGCCGATGCCGAATTTCTGCGGCTCGCGGTCTCTCGACAGATCGAACTTGGCGATGAGCTGCTTGGCGAGCGAGCCGCGCACGCCCTCGCCGATCAGCACATATTTGCCCATCAGCGCCATGCCGCGCGTATAGTTCGGGCCGGGCTCGCCGTTCTTCTCGATCCCCATGTCCCCGGTGGCAACCCCGATGACGACACCCTGGTCGTCATAGAGCACTTCGCTTGCGGCAAAGCCGGGATAGATCTCGACGCCGAGCGCTTCGGCCTTCTCGGCCAGCCAACGACAGACATTGCCGAGCGAGACGATATAATTGCCGTGATTGTTCATCAGCGGCGGCATGAGGACATTCGGCAGCCGGACGGAGCCGGCGGGACCGAGAAGCAGGAAGTGATCCGCCTTGACTTCGGTCTTGAAGGGATGCCCCTCCTCTTCGCGCCAGCCGGGCAGCAGGCGATCGATGCCGATCGGATCGACGACCGCGCCCGAGAGAATATGCGCACCGACCTCTGCGCCCTTTTCGAGCACGACAACTGTCAGATCCGGATTGATCTGCTTCAGCCGGATCGCCGCCGACAGGCCCGCAGGCCCTGCCCCGACAATCACAACGTCGAATTCCATGCTCTCGCGTTCCGGCAGCTCGCTCGCGTCAGTCATTCACTCTCTCCGCTTGGCCGGCATCCCATGATATCGGATCGCAGCCTCATCCCCGTTGGGCATCTTCCCCGCTTTGATTATCTCTTGTCAAAATGGAAAGGGATTGTCGAGCCGGGAAGCGACAGGCGATCCTCCAATTCGTCCAACCCGACGGTCAAGTTAAATTACGCTTACGTTAACGTCAATAATTGGATCGCGTTTGCAACCTTCTTCTCGCCGGCGGCTTTCAAAGGCGGCCAATGGCGCTCTATAAGTATGGCTTGGGAAAATCCGGATAGCATTAGAGGTGATCGACATGGATCTTCGTATCGAGGGAAAACGCGCGCTGGTGCTCGCCTCCTCCAAGGGCCTCGGCCACGGTATCGCCGTCGCGCTGGCGCGGGAGGGAGTAAACGTCCTGCTCTGCGGCCGCAGCGGCGAACGACTCCAAAGCAATTGCCAAGCCATCAATGCCGAGGGCAAGGGTCGAGCAGATTGGATATGGGCCGACCTCAGCGACGAAAATTTCGTCGACATCGTCAGCAAGGCTGTAGCCGAGAAGCTCGGAGGCATCGGTATTCTCGTCAACAACAGCGGCGGCCCGACACCAGGGACGACCGAAGAAATGACCGCCGACCGGCTGGAGACCTATTTCATCACCATGGTGTCGCGGATCATCACGCTCACCAATACCCTGCTGCCGGCCATGAAGGCGCAAGGCTGGGGCCGCATTCTCACCGTCGCCTCATCCGGGGTCGTAGAGCCGATCCCCAATCTGGCACTCTCGAATACGCTGCGTCCCGCACTCGTCGGCTGGAGCAAGACCCTGGCCAGCGAAGTGGCGGCGCACGGGATCACCGCCAACATGCTTCTGCCCGGCAGCATTGCGACCGATCGCTTGGCCGAACTGGACACGGCCGCTGCCCGGCGTGGCGGCAAGAGCCTGGAGGATGTCAGCGCTGAACGCCAGCAGCGCATTCCGGCTGGCCGTTACGGTCGTGTCGAGGAGTTTGCGGCAACGGCTGCCTTTCTCTGCAGCGAACCGGCAAGCTATGTGACCGGAACGATGGTCCGTTGCGATGGCGGTGCCGCGCGTTCGCTTTAAATCGTCTCGCCCTTCGAAAAGAGCAGGCCCTTTTGTAAACGGGGCCTGTCAACACAATTGCGTGAGCATAGGCAAAGGCTACCATGAGCGTTAGGGGCCTGCTTCTCACTATAAATGCCGGAAACGACCAAGCAGCTGTCCAATCATTACATGACGGCAATCAAAAAATAGTCATTTGATCATTTATTGCGCCGCACAAGCGGTAGCAATTCCAAAGCTTTCCAAGCTTTAATTTTTCGTCCCGCCGAACTGTGATAGATTGCTGGGGATGAGCGTTCATGAATTCACGTTATAGGGACAGAATTACCGAACGTTAGCGGTAACGGCGATGTGATGAATTGCGGCGAAGCCCGTCTTTGTTGTGCGACGCAATAGATACACCTCGAGTCATCGCGCTTTTTGCAACTCGCTTCGACCGGTTCTTTAAATATGAAAAAATTCTGGCTTCCCCTCGGCCTTCTTGTCGTTGCAGCCCTTGCAGCCTGGGGCTATCGCGACCGTATTCCTTTTCTTTCCGCATTTGTCGATCAGGCCTCCGCAGAAACCAAGGATGCCAGTAAAGCCGCAGCGGCTGGCGGCAAAAAGCATCAGGCCGTATCCTCGGTCGTCAAAACTGCCGCAGTGGTGAAGAGATCGCTGCCGAACGACATCACCGCCACCGGCTCTGCCGTAGCGCAAAATGCGACGACCATCGCCGCACAGGAATCCGGCATCATTACTTCAATCGAGGCGCAGGACGGCGCAATGGTGAAGGCCGGCGATCTGATCGCGAAGCTGGACGCACGCACGGCGCAGGCCGCCGTCGACAAGGATCAGGCGACCATCGTCAAGGATCAGGCGACGCTTGCTGCTGCTGAATCTGCTCTGACCCGCGCAAAGAGCCTGCTCAACAATGCCGGCACGCAGCAGACTGTCGACCAGGCCGTTGCCGCACGCGACACCGCGGCCGCCGACGTCAATGCCGACAAGGCTCAGCTCGCATCCGACCAGGTCCTGCTGGAGAACACGCAAATCCGCGCGCCCTATGACGGACGTCTCGGGAATGTCGTCCCAAGCCCCGGCGCCTACGTCACGCCCGGCACGGCGATCGTGACCATCACGCAATACAATCCGATCTACGTTCAATTCCATATGCAGGAAAACCAGCTGCGGGAATTGGAAGAAGCACTGCAAGCCGGCACCGTGCCGGTCAGTACCGTTCCGAACTCGAGCAAGGGTAAGGCCCGCCAGGGCGCGGTCAGCTTCTTCAACAATACGGTCGACCCCGCTTCGGGCACCATCCTGGTCAAGGCGAAATTCGATAATGCCAACGGTGCGATCTGGCCCGGCCGATCGGTCAACGTCGTCGTTCATCTGACCAACAACCAGCCTGTACTTGTCGCTCCGACTGTTGCGATCAGCCCCGGCCCGGACGGCTTCTATGCCTATGTCGTCAAGGACAACAAGGTCCATCTGACGCCGGTCACCGTCGAGCGGCAGAACGGCGGCTTTACGGCTGTTGCCAAGGGCCTGACTGAGGGAGATCATGTCGTCGTCGAAGGACAGGTGCAGTTGATCGACGGCCAGACCGTCGTCGAACAGTTCAACGACGAAAAGTCTGAGAACGTGGCTGCAGCCAACGATCAGTCGAGCCAGAAGAGCGAAACGATTTCGGTTGGAGCACAGCAATGATCCCACAATTCTGTATCCAACGACCGGTGGCGACGACGCTTCTGGCGCTGGGTGTAGTCATGGCTGGTCTGGCTGGTTATCAGCTCCTGCCCGTCGCCGCCCTGCCCCAGGTGGACTTTCCGACCATCAACGTTTCGGCCCAGCTGACGGGCGCCTCGCCGCAGACGATGGCGACCTCGGTTTCCACGCCGCTGATCAAGCAGTTCGAAACCATCCCCGGCATCAGTGAAATCTCGGCGACGAACTCGCTCGGCAATACGAGCATCGTGCTGCAGTTCGATCTCAACCGAAGCATCGACGCCGCAGCCGCCGACGTTCAGGCCGCGATCTCGAATGCGACTCGGCAATTGCCCAACAACCTGACGACGCCGCCAGGCTACAAGAAGACCAACCCGGCCGACGCTCCGATCATGCTGCTTGCCGTACAGAGCGATACGATGCCGCGCAGCAAGCTGGACGAAATCGCCGAAGACATCATTTCACCGTCGCTGTCGACCCTTCCGGGCGTCGCGGAAGTTACTGTTTACGGCGCACAGACCTACGCCGTGCGTGTCGAAGTCGATCCGAACAAGCTGCAAGCTCGCGGCATCGGCATCGACACCGTCAACGCCGCGATCGTCAATGCCAACAGCCAGGTTCCGGTTGGCACTCTGCAGAACAGCAAACAGAGCATGACGCTCAATGCCAATACCCAGAACACCAACGCCGCGCAATTCAAGTCGCTGGTCATTGCCAGCCCCAATGGCGCGCCGATCCACCTCAGCGACGTCGCCGACGTTCAGGATAGCGTGCAGAACACCAATGCCGGCTCCTGGTACGACGGCAAGCAGGCAATCATTCTTGCCATTCAGCGCCAGCCGGATGCCAACACCGTCGACGTGGTCGATGCGATCAACGCAAAGCTGCCGCAGCTGCATGCGGAAATTCCGGCCTCGGTGCAGACGCATGTCATGAACGATTCGGCGCAGCCGATCCGGGATGCGATCTCGGACGTCAAATTCACCTTGCTCCTGACGATCAGCCTGGTCGTTCTCGTCATCTATCTCTTCACCGGCCATGTGACGGCAACGATCATCCCCGGTCTTGCCGTGCCACTGTCGCTGATCTCGACCTTCGGGATGATGTATGTACTGGGCTACAGCGTCGACAACATCTCGCTGCTAGGATTGACGCTCGCCGTCGGCCTTGTGGTGGACGACGCGATCGTCATGCTGGAAAACATATTGCGGCATGTCGAGGAAGGCATGCCGGTGCTGCAGGCAGCGATCAAGGGATCGGCCGAGGTCAGCTACACCATCATTTCCATGTCCATCTCGCTGATCGCGGTGTTCATCCCGATCCTGCTGATGGGTGGTGTCGTCGGTCGTATCTTCAACGAATTCGGCATGGTGGTTGCGATCGCCATCGTGTCATCGGCAATCGTCTCCCTCACCGTCACACCGATGCTCAGCTCGCGTCTGTCGGCGGGCCACGGCCAGCCGCCCTATCCGGTGCGCCTGTTCAACCGCGGTTTCGACTTGACCCAGCGCGGCTACGACAAGGGCGTCGCCTGGTGCTTGCGCAATCGTGGCACCGTTCTGCTCTGCTTCCTCGGCTCTGTAGCGCTCTCGGTCTATCTCTTCATGGTGCTGCCGGCGAGCTTCTTTCCGACGGAAGATATCGGGCGCCTGCAGATCTCCACCCAGGCGCGTCAGGATATTTCCTATCCGGCAATGCGTGACCTGCAGAACCAGGCCGCAGCGCTCGTCCAGAAGAACCCTGCCGTTGCCGGCGTGATGTCAATCGTTGGCGGCAGTGTCCGCCAGCCGTTGAACAATGGCACCATGTTCGTTCAAATGAAGCCGAAGGATCAGCGGCCTCCGCTGGACCAGACGCTGCGCGAATTGCGCACCAGCATCGGCACCATAGCAGGCCTGAAGGCTTATATCACGCCGCAGCAAAGCCTGCGCTTCGGTGGCCGCCAGACCGCCAGCCAGTATCAGCTCGTCATTCAGGCGCTGAGCGCCGACCAGACCAATCTCTGGGCCAACAAGATGCTGGACGCCATGCGTCGCGACCCAAGCTTTACCGACGTTGCGTCGGACGAGCAGAACAACGCACTGCAAGCCAACATCGTCATCGACACCGAAAAGGCGTCGCAATACGGCATCAACAACAATCAGCTGCGCACGACGCTAGAGGAAGCTTTCGGCGGCTATGACGCCGCGCAGATCCAGACCACCGGCGACAGCTACGACGTGATGGTCGAGTTCGACACAAGCAAGCCCTGGGACGACCAGAGACTGCAGGATATCCACGTAGCCTCGTCAAACGGCTCGCTGGTTCCGTTGTCCAACTTCGCCCATGTTCAGCGCACGACCGGCCCTGTCACCATCAACCAGACAGGACAGCTCGTTTCGACCACTGTCTCCTTCAACCTGCCGGCTGGCGAAGCGCTTGGCGACGCCACGGCGCGGATCGATCAGATCAAGAAGGACATCAACATGCCGGCGGACATCTTCACGTCCTACGGCGGCACGGCGCAGATCTTCCAGCAATCGCAGGGCAGCACGCCTTATCTGATCCTCGCAGCCGTGCTGACGATCTACGTCGTTCTCGGTGTTCTCTATGAAAGCTTCATCCATCCGCTGACCATTCTGTCGGGCCTGCCGGCCGCAGCTCTCGGTGCGCTGCTTGCCCTGAAGGTCTTCGGCTTCGACCTATCGATCATCGCGTTAATCGGCCTGTTGATGCTGATAGGCATCGTGAAGAAGAACGCGATCATGATGATCGACGTCGCGCTGGAAACGCTACGATCGACAACGGGAATATCGCCCGCGGAGGCAATCCATGAAGCATGCGTCCGTCGTTTCCGCCCAATCATGATGACGACCTTCTGCGCGCTGCTCGGCGCCCTGCCGATCGCAGTCGGCGGCGGCGCGAGTTCCGAGCTTCGGCAGCCGCTCGGTATCGCGGTCGTTGGCGGCCTCGTAGTCTCACAGCTTCTGACACTGTTCATCACGCCGGTGATCTTCCTTGAGATGAACCGCCTGAACGACTTCCTCGGTCGCTTCGGCAAACGCAAGGACGACGATCCGCACCACAAGGAACCGCCGTCGGCCATTGCCGCGGAATGACAAGATCGGGCGCCGAAGGGCGCCCGTTTCATTTGCGCGGAGCGAAGCAACGAAGCCCTTCCGACTGTGTCCCGCTCCTCCATCGACGTAGGGAAATAAAACCGGCGCCGCGTCTTGCACTTGCGGCGAAGCCATGCCATGACGCGCCCTCTTTGCGATCTGGGCGCGGCGTGCGCCTCATAGGGGCTTTGCCCCAATCCATAAAATTTCAACGGAAAGGAGTGCGGGCATGGCTCGGGCGCTTGGTTTCGACTTCGGCACCACGAATACGGTTCTGGCAATGGCTGACGGATCTGCGACGCAATCGGTCGCCTTCAACAGTGCCGCCGGTACGGCAGACAGCATGCGCACCGCGCTTTCCTTCATGAAGGATCCGGGACTGGGTGCGGCCGCGCTCAAGGTCGAGGCCGGTCATGCGGCCATCCGCCAGTTCATCGACAATCCGGGCGATTGCCGTTTCCTCCAGTCGATCAAGACCTTTGCCGCAAGCGCACTTTTCCAGGGCACGCTGATCTACGCCAAGCGCCATAGTTTCGAAGATCTGATGGAGATCTTCGTGCGCCGTCTGCGCGCCTATGCCGGAGAAGGCTGGCCAAGCGATGTTTCGCGGATCGTGACCGGCCGCCCCGTACATTTTGCCGGCGCCAATCCGGATCCGGCGCTCGCGACGGAACGCTATAACGCCGCCCTCACCCGCTTTGGCTTTCCCGAGATCCACTACGTCTACGAACCCGTGGCCGCCGCCTTCTACTTCGCACAGCATCTGAAGAAGGACGCGACCGTACTGGTGGCGGACTTCGGCGGCGGTACGACGGACTATTCGCTCATCCGTTTCGAAACCCTGGCCGGAAAGCTGACGGCAAGCCCCATCGGCCATTCCGGTGTCGGCATCGCCGGCGATCACTTCGATTTCCGGATGATCGACAACATCGTCTCGCCGGCCATCGGCAAGGGCAGCTACTTCAAGAGCTTCGACAAGCTGCTGGAAATGCCCAGCTCCTATTACGCCAATTTCGGACGATGGAACCAGCTTTCGATCTTCAAGACCTCGCGCGAATATGCCGATCTGAAGACGCTGGTGCGCAGCAGCCTCGAGCCCGAGAAGCTCGAAACTTTCATCGATCTCGTCGAGCATGATGAAGGCTATCCGCTCTATCAGGCGGTATCTGCTACGAAGATGGCGCTTTCGGCCGAGGAAGAGGCAGAATTCCATTTCCCGCCGCTCGGCAAGGCAGGCCACCGGAGCGTTCGACGCGCCGATTTCGAGAGCTGGATCGCCGAGGATCTTGCCCGCATCGAAGGGGCTCTCGACGATGTCCTGACGACGACGAACACCTCGCCCAACGCCATCGACAAAGTGTTCCTCACCGGCGGCACATCCTTTGTTCCTGCCGTGAGACGCATCTTCACCGAGCGCTTCGGCCAGGAGCGCATCGAGACGGGCGGCGAATTGCTGTCGATCGCTCACGGGCTTGCCCTGATCGGCGAGCGCGAGGACATCGCCCAGTGGACGGCGTAAGATAGCGGGTCGCCCTGCCCTTTCGTTCCGGCGCCGCTTTGGCTAGAGTTCCCCCATGATTTCCGCCAGCGACCTCACACCGGCCGAACTTGCCGCCCTTCTGCATTTCCATGCGGATGCTGGCGTAGATTGGCTGCTGGAAGAGGAGCCGGTGGATCGCTTCGCCGAATTCGAGGCCATGCGCGCTGCCCGGCAGGGCGCAAGGGCCGCACAGGCGCGGCCCGAAGCACAGCAACAGGCGGGCAAAGCGCAGCCGGATCGCCGTCAGGCCGCAAAACCGGCCGCTGCTCCACCGCCTGCTTCGCCACGCAACGCTCCGGCCATTCCCGACGAACAAGCGGTTGAACAAGCGCGATTCGCAGCGGAAAGCGCGCGCTCGCTCGCCGAATTGAAAATTGCGATCGAGGCGTTCAACAGCTGCAATCTCAAGAACAGCGCCCGATCGACGATCTTTGCCAGCGGCACGCCGGAAGGCCGCGTCATGGTGATCGGCCCGATGCCGAGCGCCGATGACGATCGGGAGGGCGCGCCGTTTGCCGGGCGCGCCGGACAGCTGCTCGACAAGATGCTCGCCGCTATCCGCTTGCGACGCGAAGAAATCCTGCTGACCAACGTCATCCCGTGGCGGCCGCCCGGCAACCGGGCCCCCTCTGCGCCGGAAGTCGAGATATGTCGTCCGTTCATAGAACGGCAGATTGCGCTTGCCGAGCCGAAAGCCTTGTTGCTACTTGGTAATTTCACCGCACGGCATTTCTTCGAAAGCGCCGAAACGATCCACGGACTTCGCGGACAATGGCGCGAAATCGACATTCTCGGCCGAAGGATACCGGCTATCGCGAGCCTGCATCCGCAGGAACTGCTCACCGCGCCCATCAACAAGCGGCTCGCATGGAGCGATCTTCTCGCCTTCAAGAATCGTATCGACGCCGAAATATTAGGCTGATTTTCGTCATCATTAACAGAATATGACACGAGCCATGCATTTTGGCATGACAGTTCATCGATGTTGTGCATTGCAAAATCAATGTTGCGTTGCAATATATGGCGTGTCTTGGGAGGAATTTCGAAAGGAACCAAGGCAATGACTATACGTTTTCGCCCTATTCACTGCGGGTTTGATACCCTGCGTCGCGCCCTCGAGCCCGTGCGCGCCACAAACGGACATCGCAACCTCGGCATCGCTGCCAATGAGCAGATGACCGCCCGGGGTACTGGCGTTTCGGCCCGTATCGGCCGCCCGACCGCCATTTTCGCGGATTTCCGCGCCTGCTAATCTGCGGGCGCGAAGTCGCGCGTTCTGTTCAGCGTTTCTATCTTTCAGGAATTACATCATGTCTTCGGGTTTGCGTTCGCTCATCACTCTCTTCGATTCCGTCGGACACATCGGCGCCGCCGTGCGGGCAGCCGAGGAGTTCGAACGCTCGCGGAGCCTTCGTGGTGATGAGTGCCGAAACACAAGCCCTGCTCGCGCTGCTGCCGCAAGCATCCCGCTATAGGGGATTCCAAGTCCACATCCCGGCACGACAGATTTCGTGATGGCTCGGGACATCAGCCCATAAAGGCCGGATCTCGGAACCCGGCATCATCTCGACAAGATCATTTCTTTTGATCGGATTGCCGTGCTGCGTCTCGCGCCCAGGCGAAAGCCTCGTCGATCGCGGCAAGTTTCACGGCCTGCCATTGGCAATACTGATCCAGAAACTCGCGCGAGATCCACATCCGCGTCTTCTTCGTCTCGTCATGCCAGCCTATGTCTCCACGATCGGCGGACTTGCGGAGAAGGCGCTGCAAATGGGTGCGCGATATCATGAAATGTGCCGCAAGCGCGCGTGCATCGATCCTTCCGATGTCGATCTGCGGACCCGGCTCTCCGCCGAGATCCAGCTGCGACATAATATAGTCGACGACCAGACCGCCCGCCTCAGTCCAGAGAAATAGACCGACGCATTCCGGTGGCTCGCGCCAGAGGTCGGTTTCCAGGCAATAGCGCGCCATGCGCGGCTGCGCCAGATCCATCAATTCCGGAGAGGCAGCCAGCTCCGCGGCGCGGCTGCCGTCATCCAGCAGATCGAGCGTCGCCAGATTGGACAGGCACCAGCCGAACATCCCCGTTAGACTGGCCTCGGTCGGCACGTAGCGTCGCGGCCGCTTGACATGACCTGGAGCCAGCGTGAGAAAACGATAGGTGAGCAGTTCGTCGATAAAACTGAGCACTGTATTGCGGCTGGCGACACGATGCTGCGTGATCAGATCGCGAAGCCCGACGACGGTCAGGCCGGAGCCCGGCACCGCCGGATCATATTCAAGATGAAGCGCATAGGCCGTCTGCGTCAGCAACCAACGTTGATGCGAGGCCAGCATACGGGCAATTCGGGGGCCATGATCGTAACGATTTCGCAACGCCTCTGCGAGAAAGCGCAGTGACGACACGAATTTAGGATGACGAGCAAGCTGCTCGATAGAAAAACTCAATCGGGCCTCCTTGGGGTGCCCTTCTCAATGTATCAACAAAAGGAGGATGTTTCATTTTTGTGAACGAATTCACCGGAATCGATCATAATTCCGACATCTAATAGCATGCTATAGTTATGTAGATGCGCTTATACCGCAAGAGGTTAAACAAATAATTTACTTTAAATAACTGTTTCCTGGAACAGGCTTGATGCATTCTAAGGATGGCATCCCAATGATCATGTATCCCCTATGCGAGGAATGCCGCCCGGATATCCGTAAAATCAGGTAGTAGGTGATTGCGTGAGCATCCAGAATACATCCGCGGACGGAGCCTGAACGGACAAGAGCGACAGCTCGTCGCCCTAATACTTGCTGTGTCACAACGGAACATTTCCATGTAGTGATATGACTTTAACTTTGGTTCAGATTTCGATGTAATGATGCGCCGACTTTCGGTCCGGAGGAGGGCTTCGGACTGTGCCTCAAAAAGCATAGCCTGATCAGGATAGACCATGCGAACAGATACCGGCCAGATCGTAAATCTGGCAGATTACCGTCCTACCGACTTCGTTCTGGAACGCGTGGACCTTACTTTCGATCTGCATCCCACCGAAACTAAGGTGGAGGCGCGGCTGATCTTCCATCGCCGCGAAGGCGTCGATTTGAGCGCCCCACTGGTGCTTGACGGCGACGAGCTGGTGCTGTCGGGGCTGTTGCTCGACCAGGTAGAGCTGCCCGGCGAGCAATATGAAGCCACGCCCGAGAACCTGACCGTTCGCGGCCTTCCGGCAAGCACGCCGTTCGAACTGACGATCACAACCGTCATCAATCCGGAGGCCAACACGCAGCTGATGGGCCTCTATCGCACGGGCGGGATCTACTGCACCCAATGCGAGGCCGAAGGCTTCCGCCGCATCACCTATTTCCCCGATCGACCCGACGTTCTCGCCCCTTACACGGTCAACATCATTGCCGACAAGGCGGCCAACCCGCTGCTGCTGTCGAACGGCAATTTCCTCGGCGGCGCCGGCTATGGCGAAGGCAAGCATTTCGCCGCTTGGTTCGATCCACACCCGAAGCCGAGCTACCTCTTCGCACTCGTCGCCGGCGACCTCGGCGTTGTCGAGGACACATTCACGACCATGTCGGGTCGTGAAGTGGCGCTGAAGATCTATGTCGAGCACGGCAACGAGCCGCGCGCGGCCTACGCCATGGATGCACTGAAGCGCTCGATGAAGTGGGACGAAGAGCGCTTCGGGTGCGAATACGATCTCGACATCTTCATGATCGTCGCCGTGTCGGACTTCAATATGGGGGCGATGGAGAACAAGGGTCTCAACGTCTTCAACGACAAATACGTGCTTGCCGATCCCGAGACGGCAACCGATGCTGACTATGCGAATATCGAAGCCATCATCGCGCACGAATATTTTCACAACTGGACAGGCAATCGCATCACCTGCCGCGATTGGTTCCAGCTCTGCCTCAAGGAAGGCCTGACCGTCTATCGCGATCACGAGTTTTCTGCCGACGAGCGCTCGCGCCCGGTCAAGCGCATTGCGGAAGTCCGCCATCTGAAATCAGAGCAGTTTCCCGAGGACAGCGGGCCCCTCGCCCATCCGGTTCGGCCGACAAAGTATCGCGAAATCAATAACTTTTATACGACGACTGTCTATGAGAAGGGTAGCGAAGTCACACGCATGATCGCGACCCTGCTCGGCCGCGATCTGTTCAAGAAGGGCATGGATCTCTATTTCGAGAGGCACGACGGCCAGGCTGTTACGATCGAAGATTTCGTCAGGTGTTTCGAGGATGTCAGCGGCCGCGATCTCACGCAGTTTTCGCTGTGGTATCATCAGGCCGGAACGCCGCTCGTGACGGCCTCCTGCGCCTATGATGCGGATCGTAAGACCTTCACGCTGTCGCTCGAACAGATGGTGCCGGCAACGCCGGGTCAGACCACCAAGAAGCCAATGCATATTCCGCTGCGCATGGCACTGATCGCCGCAGACGGCACCGCGATTGCTCCGACATCGGTAACTGGCGCGGAACTGACCGACGATGTGCTGCATCTGACGGAAAAGGTGCAGACGGTCGTCTTCCACGACATCCCATCGAGGCCGGTGCTGTCGCTGAACCGCAGCTTCTCGACACCGATCAATCTGCAATTCAATCAGAGCGTCGAGGATCTGGCGCTGATCGCGCGTTTCGAGATCGATCATTTCGCGCGCTGGCAGGCGCTGATCGATCTCGGCCTGCCCAATCTGCTGCAAGCGGCTCGCGATGCACGCCAAGGCAACGACATCACCTGTGATTCGTCTTTCGTAGGCGCATTGTTGGCGGCAGCCGCCGACGACAGCCTCGAGCCGGCCTTCCGCGCACAGGCGCTTGCTCTGCCAAGCGAAGCGGATATCGGCCGCGAACTTGGCGGCAACAACGACCCCGACGCGATCCGCACGGGGCGTCAGGCTATCTTCAAGCGGATTGCCGAAGCCGGCAAGGATATCTTTGCGGCACTCTACGACAGCATGCAGACGCCAGGGCCGTTCAGCCCGGATGCCGAGAGCACCGGCCGTCGGGCCCTGCGCAATGCGGCGCTGGGCTATCTGTCGCAATTGGATGGCACTCCGGTCCGCGCAAAAGCCGCCTATGACGCGGCAAATAACATGACCGATCTCAGCGCCGCGCTGACCATTCTTGCGCATCAATTCCCGGAGACAGCGGAAACCGCGGCGGCACTTGAGCATTTCCATGACCGCTTCTCGAAAAATGCTCTTGTGATCGACAAATGGTTCGCTATCCAAGCTGGAATTCCCGGACCCGATGCGCTGGCGCGTATCCAGCGCCTCATGGAAGCGCCGCAGTTCAAGCGCAGTAATCCCAACCGCATGCGCTCGGTCCTCGGCACGTTCGCCTTCGCAAACCCCACAGGCTTCGGCCGCGCAGACGGTGCTGGCTACAATTTCCTGGCCGACGAAATTCTCGATATCGATCAGCGCAATCCACAGCTTGCGGCACGCATCCTGACCTCGATGCGCTCTTGGCGCCTACTGGAGCCGGTGCGTGCCGACCATGCCCGCTCGGCATTGATGCGGATCGAACGCGCAGCCGGTCTTTCGACCGATGTACGGGATATTGTCGACCGCATCCTCAAGGAGTGATTTCGATCGCTCTGCGCGCCGATCTGAAGGGCCGATTTGCATCGGCCTTTTCAGCCTCAACGAGTCCCGCATATGCGCAACTTACCGCTGCGTGTAAGGAAAGCGCCGAAATCGCAGATGGTTAAGAAAGTTTTACCGCACCCTCTGGACAAGCCGAATCACGAATGATTCATTAGGGCAGATTCGGGCGAGCGGCGCAGCGAATCATACGAGGGACAAGGCTAAAGCGATGGTGGACGTGCGGCGGGCAACCGCGGCCGATGGACGGCTGCGTGTTAATTTCGACGGTCTGAAATCCTGGCATAGCGGCGTTACTGATCGAACGGGTACACGGGCGGAGACGATCTCGCGTCGCTTCCCGCAGACCGAGCATATCCTCAAGCGCATCATCCCGGTCCTCATTGTTTCCTTCCTGATGGTCGTGGCGGCTTCGCATTTCTTCGGCATGGTGACAGAGCACGGCCGGATGGCCGCCGCCGCTCGCCGCACCACCTCGCTTTCCATCGCCGCCGCCTCTGCCGCATTCTCGAACGATGCCAGCCTGTTTCAGGCAGGCGACCGCGGTGGCGCGGAGCGGAAACTTGCCGCCTATCTGCCGCAGGACCGGCTGGATACCGGAGCATTTGTGCTGCTCGTGCAATCGAGCGGCCGGGTTTTCGGCTCGTCAGCCGCTGGCTCTGCTTTTATCGGCATGTCGATCTCGGATTTCTTTCCGGAAGTGTCCGCCATCAGAAGCTTCGGCGACCATGCCGGCGTGATCGAAACCATGATCGGCGGCGAGCCTTATTATGCCGCGATCTCCCTGATCGGCGACAAGGGTGATTTCGTCCTGTCGGCGGCGTCGATGGATCAGATCGAAAAGCTCTGGCGCGACGAGCTGACGCTCAACGTCACCCTCTTTGCCGGCATTTCCTCCATCCTGCTCGTCATACTCTACGCTTACTACACGCAGGTGCGGCGGGCTCGCGACGCCGACGAAATCTTCCTCGAATCCAATCTGCGCGTCGAGACGGCGCTTTCACGCGGGCGTTGCGGCCTCTGGGATTTCGACTTCACCAGCCGCGAATTCTTCTGGTCGCGGTCGATGTACGACATGCTGGGGCTACCGGCGGCCGACAAGCCGCTTGCCTTTGCCGACGCTGCGCGGCTGATGCATCCAGACGACAGCAGCCTGCATTTGCTGGCGCGCTCCGTCACGCGCGGCGGCGCCGGACAGGTGGATCAGATCCTGCGCATCCGTCATGCCAAGGGACACTATGTCTGGATGCGCGCCCGCGCTCAGATCATCCGCAACAATTCCGGCCGCGTGCATATGATCGGCATCGCGATGGACGTGACGGAGCAGCACAGGCTGGCGCAGCGCTATGCCGAAGCCGACCAGCGCCTTGCGGACGCAATCGAATGCACCTCCGAGGCCTTCGTATTGTGGGACAAGAACGATCGCCTTGTCATGTGCAACGCCCATTTCCAGCAGGCTTACGGCCTGCCCGACAATGTGCTGGTGCCCGGCACCGAGCGCGCCTTGGTCAATGCAGCAGCAGTCCGGCCCGTCATCGAACGGCGCATCGTCGATCCCGGTCGCTCCAACCATTCGCAGACGACGGAAGTACAGCTGGCCGACGAGCGTTGGCTGCAGATCAACGAACGCCGTACCCGTGATGGCGGCCTCGTCTCCGTCGGCAACGACATCACGCAGCTCAAACGCAATCAGGAGCGCCTTCGCGAATCCGAGCGCCGCCTGATGGCGACCATCAACGACCTCTCCGCATCGCGACAGATTCTGGAGCGGCAGAAGGCAGAGCTTTCCACCGCCAACACCAACTATCTTGCGGAAAAGGAACGCGCCGAAGCCGCCAACAAGGCGAAATCGGAATTCCTTGCCAACATGTCGCATGAGCTGCGTACGCCGCTCAACGCCATCCTCGGCTTTTCGGAGATCCTGCAGGATCAGATGTTCGGTCCGCTCGGCTCGGCACGATACAACGAATATGCCAAGGATATTCACGACAGCGGCAAGCATCTGCTCAACGTCATCAACGACATCCTCGACATGTCGAAGATCGAGGCCGGCCATATCAAGCTTTCCCGCGAGCAGGTCGATCTCGCCCCGCTGATCGAAGAGTGCCTGCGCTTCACCCGCATTCCGGCAGCGAACAAGAACATTCTCGTCGAACAATGCATTTCCCCGGAAATCAAGCTCAGCGCCGATCGCCGCGCGATGAAGCAGATCGTTCTCAACCTGCTCTCCAACGCCGTGAAGTTCACCAATGACGGCGGCCGCATCGCAGTCCGCACCCGCAGGGTAGACGACGCCGTGATGCTCATCATCGCCGACACCGGCATCGGCATCCCGAAATCGGCCCTGGGCAAGATCGGCCAGCCGTTCGAGCAGGTGCAGAGCCAATATGCAAAAAGCAAGGGAGGCTCCGGCCTCGGGCTTGCGATCTCACGTTCGCTCACGGTGCTGCATCAGGGCCGCATGCGTATCCGTTCTCGCGAAGGCATCGGCACGGTCATCGCCATCCGCATTCCCGACCAGGGTTGATCAGTTTCCAACCGTTGCCTGGAATATTTTCCGCACCGCCTTCGACAGCCGCTTCAGCTCCGCCTCGAGCGTGCGGATATCGGGGCAGTCGCCGGCACGGCAGACAAGCTCGATCAGACCGGAAGGGGTATTTTTCGGATCGAACGTACCGTCGATGCAAAGGCGAATGAGCTGCGACACTTCCGTGTAGAGATGCAGGGCCTCCAGGCAAACATCCAGATCGTTGCGATCCATCAGGCTACCGCCAAGCAATTTTAGCGCCTCGGCCGTGCTGAGGCCATTTGCGTCAATGCCGACGCCGCGGGCCGGCGCAATCAGCCGCAGATATTGCGCGATGAATTCGATATCGATCAGCCCGCCGGGGATCAGCTTCAGATCCCAGATGCTTTCAGCCGGCTTTTCCTGCTCGATCAGCCCGCGCATCTCGCGGACATCCTTGGCGATCTTGGCGACATCTCTCGTCGAGGAAAGGATCTCGCCGATGATCCGTTCTGCATCCAGCGAAAACTCCTCGTCGCCGCAGATCAGGCGCGCGCGCGAAAGTGCCATATGCTCCCAGGTCCAGGCTTCCTCGCGCTGATACTTCTCGAACGAGTTGATGCGTGTGGCGACCGGGCCTTTGTTGCCGGATGGACGCAGGCGCATGTCGACTTCGTAGAGTACTCCCTCGGCCGTCGGCGCCGAAAGGGCCGCGATCAGGCGCTGCGTAATACGCGTGAAATAGCGCGTTGCATCCAGCGGCTTAGGACCGGAGGATTCTGCCGCCGTGTCATCGTAGTCGTAGAGCAAGATAATATCGATGTCGGACCCGGCCGAGAGCTCGAAGCTGCCGAGTTTACCCATTCCGATCACGGCAACGCGGCCGCCGGGGTAATCACCATGCGCCGACCGGATTTCCTTCGTCACGGCATCCAGCGCCGCCTCGACGATCAGATCGGCAAGATAGGTGAAGGCGCGGGCCGCCATGATCCCGCCGATCGCGCCCGTCAGCAGGCGAATACCGATCAGGAAGCGCTGCTCGGACGCGAAGATGCGCAGCAGGTCGAGCGTCTCCTCATAATGTCTCGCCGGAGCAAGGAAGCTCTTGAGGCGTTCGGCCAGATAATCGCGCGTCGGCAGCTCGGCCATCAGGCTTGGGTCCAGCATGCCGTCAAAGACATGCGGCTTGGCCGCGATGATCTCGGCAAGCCGCGGCGCCGACGACATGATGTTGACGATGAGCGACAGCAATGCCGGGTTGGTCCCAAGCAGCGAGAAGAGCTGAATGCCCGCCGGCAGACCGGAAATGAAGCTGTCGAAGCGCAACAACGCCTTGTCGGCACGCTTGCTTTCGCCGAAGACGCGCAACAGTTCCGGCGTCAGCTCCGTCAACCGCTCACGCGCCTCCACCGATTGCGTGGCGCGATAGCGCCCGTAGTGCCAGGTGCGGATCACATTGGCGATGTCAGACGGTCTCTCGAAGCCGAGACGGCGCAGCGTTTCGAGCGTGTCGGGATCGTCGCCCTGTCCGGTGAAAACCAGGTTGCCGGTTTCGGACGAGAGCTTCGTCTCCTGCTCGAACAGCTGTGCATAGCGGCGCTCGACCGTCTTTAGCGTGCTGACAAGGGCCTCGGAGAAGGACGATACGTCGGAAAAGCCCATCATGAAGGCAATGCGGCGCAGCTCTGCATCCGTTTCCGGCAGAAGATGCGTCTGCTCGTCACGCACCATCTGGATGCGGTGCTCGACATCACGCAGGAACCAATATGCCGTGGCCAGCTCGTCGCGCGTTTCCGCGTCGATCCAGTTTGCCTTGGTCAGCTCGGCGAGCGTTTCCTCCGTCGCGCGGCTACGCAGCGCCGGCATTCGGCCGCCTGCGATCAGCTGCTGCGTCTGCACGAAGAACTCGATCTCACGAATGCCGCCGCGACCAAGCTTGACGTTGTGTCCCTTCACGGCAATCGCACCATGGCCTTTATGCGCATGGATCTGCCGCTTGATGGAATGAATGTCCGCGATGGCGGCGTAATCCAGATATTTGCGGAAGACGAACGGCACGAGATCGCGGATGAACGCCTGGCCTGCTGCAATGTCGCCGCCAACCGGCCGCGCCTTGATGAAGGCGGCACGCTCCCAGTTCTGGCCCCTGCCCTCATAGTAGATCATCGCCGCGTCGACCGGGATCGCCAGCGGCGTCGAGCCGGGATCGGGGCGCAGACGCAGATCAGTACGGAAAACATAGCCATCGGCCGTACGTTCCTGCAGGATCCGCACCAGACGGCGCATCAGCCGTGGGAAGATATCGATCGCATCTTCGGGATTGGGAACAATGCCGGCCATCTCGTCGAAGAAGACGACGAGGTCGATGTCGGACGAATAGTTCAGCTCATTGGCCCCGAGCTTGCCCATGCCGAGCACGAGCAGACCGGAATTTCGGCTTGGCGCGGCGAGATCGGCCACGGAGATCTTGCCGGCTTCGTGCGACGACAGCAGAAGGTGATCGATCGCCGCCGATATCGAGGCCTCCGCCAGCTCGCTCAGCCAACGGGTCGTTGTCCTGCCGTCATGGATACGCGCGAGATCGGCAAGGGCTGCAAGAAAGGAGGCACGGCGCTTGGCGACGCGCAGGCGGCTCATCACCTCGGACTCCGAAGGCGACTGATCCTCGCCATCGGCCGGCCGCCAGGCATTGCGAGCCTGCTGGACCAAGGTCTCGATCTGCGGCGACAACGGCTTTTCGATTGCGGCAACGAGCAAGGACGGTTCGAGATTGGCCGTTTCGCGCAGATGTGGTGATAGAGCAACGACGGCGACCACAAAGTCCCGCAGAGCGCTTTCGCCGGCGAGCAAGGTGGCAATGGCCGGCTCTGCGGCAGCGATCTGCTTGAGATCGGCGAGCGCGGATTTCGCCTCTGTCTGGTTCAGCGGCCTCAGCCGCCCAGGCGGGACGTCCCGCAACATATCGCCTTGCGTCATCGTCATGCAGCGCTCCCCATGAGCAATCGGATAGAGCATGATGCCGAAAAGTGTGAGCGGTTTTCGGACAACATCATGCTCTACTTCTTCGACGCTAGAGCGGATTCAGATTTTAGGTCGTTTCGACCTAAAATCATCCAGCTCTAGTGCAGGATTAACCTATTGTTTCTGCATGGGGAAGATCATCGTTACCGTTAGCCCCTTCGCATCGACGCTATCGGGATCGGTATCCGAGAGCTCCAACCGACCGCCATGCAATTCCATAACGGCTTCCACCAGCGCAAGGCCGAGCCCGGTTCCCGGTTTGGAACGGCTTTCATCCAGCCGGAAAAAGCGTTTGACGACATCGGCGCGCTGATGAGCCGGAATGCCCGGGCCATGATCCGCAACGGCAAGCATCACAGCATCATGGCTGTGCGACAGTTTCAGGGTCACTTTCGGTTCGCCTTGGCAGCCGGCAGCATATTTGAGGGCGTTGTCGATGAGGTTGAAAAGCGCCTGGCCGATCAGTTCACGATTGCCCTGCACCTCAACATTCGATTCGATATCGGCCGTCAGCGCGAGCCCCGCCTCTTCGGCCACAGGCTCGTAGAGCTCGGACGTATCGGCGACGATGGAGGAGAGGTCGACGCCGGTCATCTCGGCTGCCACCGAGCCCGCTTCGACGCGAGAAATCATCAGCAGCGCATTGAAGGTGCGGATCAGCTGATCGGATTCGCCAATAATGCCTTCCAGCGCGACGCGACGGCCGGCGCTATCGGCATTATCGAGCGCATCAGCCGCCTTGTTGCGCAAGCGCGTCAGAGGCGTCTTGAGGTCATGGGCGATATTGTCGGAGACCTGCCGCAGCCCTTCGTTCAGCTTTTCGATGCGCTCCAGCATCGCATTCAGCGATGCGGACATGCGGTCGAACTCGTCGCCGGAACCGCCGACGGGCAAGCGCTGCGAGAGGTCGCCGGCCATGATCTTCCGGCTGGCATCCGTCATCCGGTCGATGCGTTTCAGGGCGTTGCGGCCGATGCCGAACCAGATGACCAGCGCACCGAGACCCATGATTGCCAGTGCCAGCATCAGAGCCTGGCGCACCAACACGCGGAACCGCTCCGGTTCGCCCAGGTCGCGGCCGATGAGGATGCGCAAGCCATTGTCGAGGATGAAGATATTGGCGATCGCGAGATGCCGGCGCTCTGGATCGTTCGAGGCGTCCGTATAGCGCTCGTAGATGAAGGGCAGCTCCGTCCAGCCGGACTGACCGAGCACTCCGGGCTGCACCGAGGCGACGTTGCCGGCGAGAATATCGCCCGAGGGCCCGGCTATCACGTAGAGATTGGCGCCAGGCTGGCGAGCCCGGCGCTCCATCGTGCGCAGCAGCAGGTTCAGCCCGCCGATATCGTATGCGCGCTTGACCTGACTAACTTCCTGCTGGACGGCATCGCGGATCTGTCCGGTCAGAAGTCGCTCGGACATGGCCGTGACGTAGAAGACCAGCGTCGCGGCGCATAGTGCAAAGAGGAGGATATAAAGGGCGGAAAGGCGGACTGCTGTCGACTTGAAGAGGACGCGGAAGCGACTCATCCCTCGTCCTTGATCATGTAGCCGGCGCCGCGAATCGTCTTCAACAATGGTTGGCTGAAATCCTTCTCGATCTTCGAGCGCAGTCGCGAGACGTGGACGTCGATGACGTTGGTCTGCGGATCGAAATGATAGTCCCAGACATTTTCAAGCAGCATCGTGCGGGTGACGACCTGACCGGCATTCTTCATCAGATATTCCAGCAGGCGGAACTCGCGCGGCTGCAGCGGGATTTCCTTGCCGCCGCGGCGAACCTCGTGCGACAGACGATCAAGTTCGAGATCGCCGACGCGATAGAGAACATCCTGCTCGGGCGTTCCCTTACGGCGCCCCAACACTTCCACGCGCGCCAGCAACTCGCTGAAAGCATAGGGTTTGGGCAGATAGTCGTCGCCGCCGGCGCGCAGGCCGGTGACGCGATCGTCAACCTGGCCAAGCGCCGAGAGGATCAGAACGGGCGTGTGAACGCCCTTGCGGCGCAGCTCGCTGATAACCGAAAGGCCATCACGGCGCGGCAGCATGCGGTCGATAATGGCGACGTCGTAGGTGTTCTCAGTGCCCATGAAGAGGCCGCTCTCGCCGTCGCTGGCGTGATCGGCAATGATGCCGGCCTCGCGAAACGCCTTGGTGAGATAGGCTGCCGCCTCGAGATCGTCTTCGATGATCAGAATCTTCATGTGGGCGACATTACCCGCCGAGGGCGTCTCGGCACAACCGGATTCGGAAGGATCTACGGCATGTTGGCCAGCGGTTGTCATCTTTCACCTGCCTTGGAGCCAGTCATCGTTGACGTCACTTAAAGAGGAAGCCGCGCAAGCCGTGGCTGCGCGGCTTCCCTTGCATTCTAAAGACTGAAAGGATCAGCCAGCATTGATCGGCAAGGCGACGAAACGGCTGCCGTCACCGGACTGGATCTGGAACAGGGCGCGCGTGCGACCGTCCTTCTTGGCCTGCTCGAGAACCTTGACAATGTCCTTGCCGCTCGAGACCTGCTGGTTGTTGACCGACGTGATCTTCTCGCCTTCCTTCACGCCCTTGTCGGCAGCGTCGGAGTCCGGATCGACCGCGGTGATCGCGACACCCTTGCCGTCGTCGGCAGGGCCGACGGTGAGGCCGAGATCAGCCAGCGCCTTTTCGGAGGACGGCTGCGACTGGTTCTGCTGCGAGTTGCTGTCGTCGGTAGAAGCCTGGTTCTGATCGAGTGGCAGCGTGCCAAGTTCAACCGTGACCGACTGGGACTTGCCGTTACGCCACAGTGAAACCTCGACCTTCGCGCCCGGCTGCATGGCACCGATGCGACGAGCCAGATCACGCGGATCCTTGACCGGCTCGCCGTTGACCGCCGTCACCACATCGCCGTTCTTGATGCCGGCCTTCTGTCCGGGCGAACCATCCTGCGGAGAAACGACCAGAGCACCGCTTGCTTCGGAAAGGCCGAGCGATTCGGCGATATCCTTGCTGACAGGCTGGATCTGAACGCCGAGCCAGCCGCGCGAAACGGTGCCCGTCTTGATCAGATCCGTGACGACATCCTTGGCTGTGGTCGCCGGAATGGCGAAGGCGATGCCGACGCTGCCGCCCGACTGCGAGAAGATGGCAGTGTTGATGCCGACCACCTGGCCGTTGAGGTTGAAGGTCGGGCCACCGGAATTGCCCTTGTTCACCGGCGCATCGATCTGGATGTAGTCGTCATACGGGCCGGAATGAATGTCGCGGCCGCGAGCCGAGACGATGCCTGCGGTGACCGTACCGCCGAGGCCGAACGGATTGCCGACGGCAACGACCCAATCACCGACACGAACCTTCGCATCATCGGCCCAGCCGACATAGGTGAATTTCTTGCCCTTCGGATCGACCTTCAACACTGCCAGGTCGGTGCGCGAATCCTTGCCCACCAGCTTGGCGTCAAGCTCGGTGCCATCGTTGAGAACGACGACGAAGGCTGCGCCGTCGGAAACGACGTGATTGTTGGTGACGATGTAGCCGTCCTCAGACACGAAGAAGCCGGAGCCCTGTGCCACCGGCCGCAGGCGACCCTTGCCATCCTCGGAATTCTTCTGCTGGCCGCGGCCCTGCTGCTGCTCGAACTGACGGAAGAACTTCTTCAGCGGGTGATTGTCGGGGAGGTCGTCGAAGCCACGACCGAGGCTGAAGGAGTCGTCTTCATCGGCAGCTGCGTTGACGCGGGATTCGACACGGACCGAGACGACCGCCGGCGATACGGCATCCACTACATTGGCGAAGCTCGGGACCTGCGGAGCCTGGACATTGACGGCATCGGCATAGGAACTGCTGACTTCTGCGGGAACACCCGTGGCCAGCGCAGCAACAGCGAGGCCTGCGACGATAGAAGCCTTCATAGCCGTGCTACGGGACAAGGTGTCCTTGATATTCCTGAACATATGCGAGTTACCTTCTCTTCTCTCGTCAGATTTTTGCCGGCGCAAACCGGCCGTGACTTGCGGTGATAAAGATATAGGGCATGGGACCTTACGGCGAACTGTCCGCCCCATGAAAAATTCGTAATGTAAGGAAATGTTTCCAATGAGGCGAAAGGAAACGCGTCTGCGTCACTTTCCCAAAATCTCTTTGAGCTGGGCTTCTTCCTCTGCGCTCAAAGGCTTGCCGGTCGGCTTGCCTGCGCGGCGGCGGGCGTAGACGGCAAGGGCAATGCCACCCAGGACGAAAAGCGTGATCGGCGCGCCCCAGAGTATGAGTGTTTTCTCAGTGAAGCGAGGCTTCAACAGCACGAACTCGCCATAACGCGACACGACATAATCCAGGACCTGCTGGTCGGTATCGCCGTCGCCGAGGCGCTTGCGGACCAGCAAGCGCAGGTCTCTTGCGAGGTCTGCATTGGAATCGTCGATCGACTGGTTCTGGCAAACCATGCAGCGCAATTCTGATGATATCGTGCGCGCTCGCGCCTCCAGAGCTGGATCGGGCAAAACCTCGTCCGGATTGACGGCGAAGGCCGATAGCGGTGTCAAAAACGCTGCAAGGCACAACCAAAGCCGCAAAGAGCCGGACAGGCGCCGGAGGCTGGCAAACATCGCTATCGACCGGGTACGGCTCATTCGGCCGGCTCCATGGCAGGACGAACGGGCTTTGCCTTCCGGCTGGGCGCGCCGACACGCAGACGTCGGTCGCTGAGCGACACGAAGCCGCCGATCGCCATCACGAGGGCACCCATCCAGATACAGAGGATGAACGGCTTCCACCAGATACGCACGACCATGCCGCCATCCTTGCTGGCGTCCCCGACCGATACGTAAAGCTGGTTCGGCCCGAGCGTCAGAATGCCGGATTCTGTCGTCGCCGTGCGGCTGGCGGTGAACACCCGCTTGGATGAGGACATTTCCGCAAAGGCGACACCGCCGCGACTGACGGTGAAGCGGGCGCGATCCTCGGTATAGTTCGGGCCGACTGCCGGCTGCATACCCTCGAAACGCAGGCTGTAGCCGCCGAGTTCGGCCGTCTCGCCCGGCTTCATGCTGGTGATATTCTCCGTCTCGAACGTCGTCACAGCGACGATGCCGAGGACCGTGATGCCAAGGCCGGCATGGGCAAGCGCCGTCCCGAAGGCCGAGCGCGGCAGCCCGCGCAGCCGCCGCCAGGCGACACCGGCGGCAACCTTGCCCACACCGGCCCGATACCAGAGATCGGCCAGTGCGCCGAAGACCATGAAGAAGCCGGCGGCAAGACCAAGGGCGGCCAATACCGGACCGCCATGCTTGAGATAGAACAGGACGAGGCCCGCAAGAAAGGCAAGAGCCGCCACGACATAGAGGCGCTGCAGCGCACCAAGCAGATCTCCGCGCTTCCAGGCGAGCAGCGGGCCAAACGGAACCGCGATAAGGATCGGCGTCATCAGCAGGCCGAACGTCATGTTGAAGAAGGGCGGCCCGACGGAGATCTTGTCGCCCGTCAAGGTTTCCAGTGCGAGCGGATAGAGCGTGCCGGTCAGGACGGTGCCGCAAGCGACCGTCAGGATGAGATTGTTCAGAACAAGCGCGCCTTCACGCGAAATCGGTGCAAACAGCCCGCCGGCGGCAAGCCTCGGCGCGCGGAACGCAAAAAGCGCCAAAGCACCGCCGATGAAAATCAGGAGAATGCAGAGGATGAAAATGCCGCGCGTCGGATCGCTTGCGAAGGAATGGACCGAAGTCAGCACGCCGGAGCGAACGAGGAAGGTGCCAAGCAGCGAGAGCGAGAAGGTGAGGATCGCCAGCAGCACCGTCCAGATCTTCAATGCGTCGCGCTTTTCCATGACCAGCGCCGAGTGCAGCAGCGCCGTGCCGGCGAGCCATGGCATGAAGGATGCATTTTCCACCGGATCCCAGAACCACCAGCCGCCCCAACCGAGTTCGTAATAGGCCCAGTAAGACCCCATGGCGATGCCGAGCGTCAGGAAACTCCAGGCGGCGAGCGTCCAGGGCCGAACCCAGCGCGCCCAGGCAGCATCGATGCGGCCTTCGAGCAGTGCCGCAACGGCGAAGGAAAAGCAGACCGAAAAGCCGACATAACCGAGATAGAGCAAGGGCGGATGGATCGCGAGGCCGATATCCTGCAGGACCGGGTTGAGATCCTTGCCTTCGGCCGGTGCCGGATTGAGCCGAATGAAAGGGTTTGAGGTCAGCAGGATGAAGACCAGAAAGGCCGACGAGATCCAAGACTGCACCGCCAGCACGTTGGCACGCAAAACATCCGGCAGATTGCGGCCGAACAGGGCGACCAGCGCGCTGAACAGTACGAGGATCAGCAGCCACAACATCATGGACCCCTCGTGATTGCCCCAGACGCCGGAAATCTTGAAGATCAGCGGCATGAGCGAATGGGAATTGGCCCAGACGTTCAGCAGGGAAAAATCGGAGGCAACATAGGCGTAGGTCAGGACGCCAAAGGAAAAGGCCACAAGCAGGAACGTGACGACGGAACCGACGGGTGCAATATCCATCATCGACACATCGCCGCGCCGCGCGCCGATGACGGGCAGAATGGAGACGATAAGCGCCGTCGCCAGCGCCAGCACCAGGGCATAATGTCCAAGCTCGATGATCATCGGGTCGCCTCCTCGCCCTTCCACACTCCATCCGCCTTCAGCTTGTCGGCGACCTGCTTCGGCATGTAGCGCTCATCATGCTTGGCCAGCACGCTATCGGCAACGAAAACGTCACTGCCCGGTTCGAACTTGCCCTCAGTCACCACGCCCTGCCCTTCGCGGAAGAGATCGGGCAGGATGCCGTCATATTTGACCTTGATGGTATCGGTGCCGTCGGTCACGGCGAACTGCACCTGCGTGCCCTGCCCGCGCACGATCGAGCCCTCACCGACGAGCCCTCCCAGGCGGATCAGCGTTCCCGCATTGACGGGAGTCTTGGCGAGGTCCGCCGGCATGTAGAAATAAGCGACCGATTGGCTGAAGGCGAACAGGACAAGCAGGACAGCGGCGGCGATGAAGCTCATGCCGCCGGCAATGACAGCCATACGTTTCTGCTTGCGGGTCATTGCTGCTTCACCTCCGTCGGGAGTCCCAATTCCTTCGCCAAAGCCAGAAGCTGCTGGCCCTCTCCTCCCTCGGCCGGAAACGCCGCAAGGCCGCGCTTCAGCGCATCCGCGGCCCGCTCCCGATCGTTCAGAACCGCATAGGATCGGATCAGCCGCATCCATCCCTCGAAATTCTTCGGATCGTCCTTGAGCTTCGCATCGAGGCTTTCGACCATGCCGCGGATCATCTGCTGGCGATCGCCGCTGCTGAGCGCATTGGCGGCGGCGACGTCCTCGGCGGTAGGATTGCCCGGTGCGTTGGCGTTCGCAGGGGCCGTCGGCTGACCGCCATTTTTGACGATATGCTCGTTGACGGCCGCAAGCCAGGGCGCATCCGGCGGCGACTGCTTGACCAGCGCCTCGAAGGCGGTTTTCGCGTCCGCGGCCTTCCCCTCCTGCTCAAGCGCCAGCGCCAGATAGAAGAGCGTGCGCGGATTGGAGGCATCGAGCGCCAGCGATTGTTGCAGGACGCCGCGAGCATCGGCCGTCACGATGCCGTCGGCCTTGACCACCAGCACTTCGCCGAGATCGCTGAGCCGGGCGGCATTCGGCCCGAGTATGCGGATGACATTGCGATAGGCGAGCTCCGCGTCGCCGATGCGATTGGTCTTGAAATAGATTGGCGCCAGGACCTCCCAGCCCTTGGCGTCGTCTGGGTTCTTGGCCAGATGCTGTTCAATCTTGACGATGGAAATGGCGAGATCGCCTCCCGATTTCTCAAGACGCGCTTCCAGCGGCTGCGACGGCAGGCCGGGATTACCGTTGGCAAGATAAAGACAGAGGCCCACGATGGGCAGAATGGCGATGATGAACGCCTGGGAAAGACGATAGTTGCCGCGAGCGAGCGATTTCGCTCCGATCACCTCGTCCTTGGAAACGGCAATAAGGCGCCGGCCGATCTCGGCGCGAGCATAACCGGCCTCTTCCTGTGAGATCAGGCCGCCGGCTAAGTCACGATCCAGCTCGCGAAGCTGATCGCGATAGACCTCTGCCTCTCCGGAACGACAGTTTTCGGCCTCCTTCGCACCACGCAGAAGAGGATAGAGCAGCACAGCGCCGACAACCGCCGTGATAACGGCCACGAGAATCCAGAACAGCATACACGCCCATTACTTTAACGGGACGCTTATTCCAACCGAGAAAGCCTTGCTGACGAAGATTTGAGGCGTTTGGCCGCGCCTTGCGGCGCGGGAAGCTGGTGCGTCTCCGCTTTTCTGAAACGCGAAAACGCCCATTTCTCTTGTTTGCCTGCGAATTTCCGACCGAAAGCCGCTAAACACTTTGTTGGATCGTGCTCTAGTCGAGCGGCGTCCAGGTGCCATCGTCATTGCGGCAGGCGGCGCCTCTCCCCGTCGTCGGCTTGCCGTCGACGGTTATGGTATGAGTATATTGCCGGCAGTTTTGCGAGCCGACCTGATATGGTGCGGCGGCAACGACCTCACCGCTGGCACCCCGGCCCTTCCAGACCACGGGCTGACCAAGCGGTGCGCTTTCCAGCGCCCGATACTCCGCCTCCAGCGCCCGCTGCTTGTCGTTGTCGCTGAGCTTGATGCCTGTACGGTCGATAATGCCGCCATCGAGCGCCGCGATAAACGTCGCCGACGCCGGCGGCTTCGGCGAGGAAAGCAGGCTACCGCTACCGTCTTTGCCACTCGTGGTGGAACAACCGGAAAGCGCAATTGCTGCGAAGAGAGAGGGAATGACCAGGAAAAAGGTACGAAGCTTCATACAACCGAACCAGTAACAAAAAGCAAAACCATAGGTACTGCGATGCGGCATCATCATGACCCACAATCTCTTTTGGCATCAAGGCGTGCGTCACGCAACATCCTTCATCAACCCAGGCAGAATTAGGCTGGCACGAAGGCCGCCCCAGGCGCCTCGGGACAGTTCGAACCGGCCTTGATATTCATTGGTGATCTCGCTGACGATCGACAGGCCAAGACCTGTGCCCGGCTTGCTCTCATCGAGCCTGCGGCCACGCTTCATGGCCTCGCGTATCTGATCCGGCTCAAGGCCAGGCCCATCGTCTTCTACCACCAGCTCAACCCAATGGCGGCGCGCGGGATCGATCCCCTTGACTTCGGCTGGCGCTTCGCTTGCAACCAGACGTACCTTATGCTCGGCAAAACGGGCGGCATTTTCCAGGAGGTTTCCAACCGTTTCCTCCAGATCCTGCTGCTCCATGGCAAGCGCCAGATTGGGGGAGACGGCGAGTTCGAATTCCTTGTCCGCATTGAGCCGCCGCATGACGCGGACAAGCCTCTCCAGTGCCGGTTCCGCTTCCGTTCGGGCAAGCACGGAGTCACGCTGCGCCGCGATGCGGGCACGGTTGAGATAGGATTGCACCTGCCCCTGCATGGCTTCGGCCTGGTTCTTCACCAAGTCGCCATGCGAGCGCTCCAGCACGCGGGATTCGTTGAGCAGCACTGCAATCGGCGTTTTCAGCGAATGAGCGAGATTGCCGACCTGCATGCGCGCACGCTCGACAATGCGCCGGTTGCTCTCGATCAGGGCGTTGATCTCGTTGGCAAGCGGCAGGATCTCTCTTGGGAAATCGCCTTGCAGGCGCTCGCTCTCGCCGGCGCGGATGCGCTCCAGCGCGGCGCGAGCCTTGTCGAGAGGTTTCAGGCCGAACAGAATGGCGAGCGCGTTGACGATCAGACTACCAACCCCGAAGCCGACCAACGCGAAATAGAGGCTGTGGGAAAAATTGCGGACATCATCCTCGACGACGGCGACGTTGCCGGTGACACGAAAGCGGGCAGCATGGTCCGTATCGAACTGGATTTCGGTTTCAGCCACCTGCACGCGGTTTCCGAAGGCGTCCGTGACAATGTAATAGCGCTGGTACAGCTTGTCGAAGGGCGCCTCCAGCACTGACAACACCGGCAGGTTCGACGCGCCGAGCGACGGCGATACCAGCGGTGCCGAGGTGTAGGTACCGAGAGGCTCGACTATCCAGTACCAACCGGTCTTCGGCTGAGCGAAGCGCAGGTCGCCAAGCTCCGGTTTGCCTGATAGCGCACCCTGATCCCCGATCGTGACCGAATTGATCACGCTGGAGAGCTGTGCCCGCAGCAGGTCCTGAAAGCCGCGCTCGGCGCTTTTGCGATAAATATTGGAGATCACGAGGCCGATCACCACCAGCGCCACTGCCGACCAGAGCGTGGTCAGCAGCAGGACGCGCGCGGTAAGCGACTTAATTCGCATTGGTCGGAGCTTGGATGCGGTAACCAAGGCCACGGACCGTTTCGATCAGGTCAACACCCATTTTCTTGCGCAGGCGGCCGACGAACACCTCGATCGTATTGGAATCCCGGTCGAAATCCTGATCGTACATATGCTCCACCAGCTCGGTGCGTGAAACCACTTCGCCCTTGTGATGCATGAGATAAGCGAGCAGCCGGTATTCGTGGGAGGTCAGCTTCAACTGCTTGCCGTCCACCGTCGCCTTCGAGCTTTTGGTATCAAGCCGCACGGGACCGCAGACGATTTCCGACGATGCATGACCGGCGGCCCGGCGGATCAGAGCGCGGATGCGAGCCAGCACCTCTTCGACATGGAATGGCTTGGCGACATAATCATCGGCGCCCGCGTCGATACCGGCAACCTTGTCGCTCCAGCGGTCTCGCGCGGTCAGGATCAGAACAGGGGTCGCGCGACCGGCGCCGCGCCATTTTTCCAGCACGGTAATTCCATCCATTTCCGGCAGGCCGATATCAAGGATGATCGCGTCATAGGGCTCGGTATCGCCGAGAAAATGTCCCTCTTCACCGTCAAAGGCCGTATCCACCACGTAGCCGGCCTCTTTCAAGGCTTCGGCAAGCTGGCGATTGAGGTTGATATCGTCTTCGACAATGAGAATGCGCATGTTTGGACCCAATTTCCCCGGTTCGATAAACGCTACTGCAAATCGAGCTACAGTGGAATCACGAAAACAATAAGAATTTGTGTTGGATTCAAGGCTTTAGAGCCCCTACCAAGCTTTAAGGCTCAAGATGCCCATGCTCACATCGGCACCTTCATCGTCACCTTGCGCGGACGTTGCCCATTGCCCTGTATAAGGACCGTTACGATGCAGCTGTCGCCGGATGGCTGCACGGAAAGGAGCTGGCCGCCGGTTTTTTCCACAACTTGGTCTGCGGCCTCGCTGCAATCGTTGCTCACTCGGGCCACGAGGGTCGTCGGCGGCGCGGGCAGAACAGTCGAGCCGGCCACCACAAGGGCCGCGGCTGCTATGCTTGATAATGAGGCCATGCTTCGGACTTCCCACAGGGACATTAACTTGAGCAAATATGTACCCAAACAGGTCTGAATGGCAAATGAATGGGCTGTAATTTTCCGTTTTCAACACGTTCAGCGGATCCGAGAGAAGATTTAACCGTTTGAATTTATTGAATGTGCGACCGGCGAGCCACGACGACGATAGCGGATCGGCGCCAAGCGCGCGTATCTCCGGTCAGATCTTGTAGCAATGCCTGTTTGAGCGGTATCTAAATAGCTGCTGGCGGCAGAAGCAAACTACAGGCTCAGCCAATTTTAATCATTCTCTAATATCACTGATCACAGGAGCGCGGTCCGAACGGCCCCGCCTCCGCGGCCGATGCGATTGGCCTGAAGGTGTCTTGCTGGCGCTAGACATCCTGCTTTCCTTGAGTCTTTTGAACTGCTTGAGGCGGCTTTCTTTCAAATTGAATCCGCGACCTCAGAGGCTGATTCAAGAACCTCATGCGACGAATCGGGTTGCCGACAATTCGATTCCGCCGCTACGCACAATCGCTTGAAATAACTAAAGCGCGTCGCGATCTCTAAGATTCGCTTCACGCGCTTTAGCTCTTTGATTTCACGCATGTCGTAGCCGCAAAAACCGCTGCACACTTTTGCGCGACATGCTCTAGGCAGGCCGGCACGCAGTTTCGGCGCCGTTCAGAACGGCTCACGCACGGCGACCGATGTCTCATAGTCCGCGGCGATCCGCATCTCGCGCAGCGGACGCACGCGCTCGATCGAGCGCTGATAATTCGGATGGGCCTTATAGGCTGCAAGCGCGGCCTCGTCGTCGAATTCGCCATAAACGACAATATCGACGTCCGTGCCGAGCTGATCGGTCTTCACGTTCATTCCGATTTCCAGCAGGCGAGCGTGCGGAATGGCCGTCAGGATCGAGAGGCCCGAGCGAACCTCTTCAAGCTTGGCGCGATCGGGAACAGTGAAGAAGACGATATGACGGATCACGCGACGTTTCCTTGTACACGGGCGAAGGCACCGCGCGATATCACGCGCATCCGTTCAATTCAATGAAGAGGCGCCGCTCTGCCATCAGAGTACGTTGTCGCAGGTCCCGCGCATCACCATTTTCCGCGCGTCGCCAGGCATGGTATCGTTCCTCATGACAGATGAGGAACTCGTTAGGCTGGCCCTTGGCCTGCCGGAGACCGTGGAAAGCTCGCATTTCGGGACTCGCGATTTTCGGGTGCGGGGCAAGATCTTCATGACCCTTCCGGGCCCGGATTTCTGCGTCGTGAAACTGACGCCGGATCAGCAGCAAATGGCCTTGGCGACCATGCCAGAACATCTCTCCCCCGTTCCAGGCGGCTGGGGCCTGAAGGGCTCGACCCGTCTCTTCCACCATCACGCCGATGGGGACGCGATCGAGACGCTCGTACGGCGTGACTGGCGGAATGTGGCGCCGAAATCTATGGCTTTGCCGGCGGATTAGGCAACATATCGTCTTCGACGGTCAACGGCCAGTCGACGACGAAGTCCTCGAAGTCGTCGAGATTGACATCATCTTCGCTCACCGTGCGTCCCCGCGCGGAAACGCCGGCTATGTGCACCGTCTCCGGATCACCCGAGATCAGCGGATGCCACCAGTAGAGATCGCGGCCGTCCTTGACGAGACGGTAGGCACAGGTCGGCGGCAGCCATTCCAGCTCGGGCACCTTTTCCGGCGTGAGTTGCACGCAATCGGGCACGAAATCCCAGCGGTTCGGATAGCTGGTGCAACGACAGCTCTCGCCATCCATCAGCTTGCAGCGGATCGAGGTGAAATAGACGTCGCCACTATCCCACTCTTCCAGCTTGTTGAGACAACAGAGCCCACAGCCGTCGCACAGGCTTTCCCACTCCGACGAACTCATCTCCGTCAGGGTCTTGCTTTTCCAGAAGGGTATTTCGTCTGTCATCTTCATTGTCCTCGCCGCCCGGCCAAGGGGAATTCGGGCTGCGGCATGCATGTCTCTTGTTCTTTTCTCTAAATCAACCAATTATTCAATTCGCCGATCTATGAGATAATAGGCTCTGCGCGTGCCATAAGGAAACGCGCAATGTCCCAGCATAATTCCTAAATCGGAACCGATTTAGGAATTATGCTGCAGATTTTGAGTAGTACAGCGACCTTTGCACGTCATATGCGACGCGCGGCGCTGTAATGTGGTCGGGAAGTAGAGCGTGGAAGACCCATCCAATCCAGAAAACGGGCCAAAGTCCGAGCCCGAAGCCCCACAGGATAATGGGGCTGGCAAGCCGCGGCGCCGCAAGCGGTATTTCTTCCTGCGTCTCGATTCCTGGATCGATTCCACTC
Organism: Rhizobium sp. NPDC092011; assembly: GCF_044756305.1. Lineage (NCBI taxonomy): Bacteria > Pseudomonadati > Pseudomonadota > Alphaproteobacteria > Hyphomicrobiales > Rhizobiaceae > Rhizobium > Rhizobium sp. NPDC092011. The sequence goes on along the minus strand of NZ_JBIVSO010000003.1, from coordinate 392,576 downwards.
TTTGGAACGCTGGCTTCCGTCTTGCGGAAGCTTGGGAAGAGATCACCATCTTCTTCCGCCGTTTCCGCGTACGTGGTTGGAAACGCATCGTTTTCGAGTTGCTCGGAGAAGGCCTGACGCTGGGTGCCGCCGGCTCCGTCGTCATGTTGATGCTCGCCATGCCGGCTTTCGAGGCGACGCAGGGCGACTGGCGCAATCGCGGCAACTTCGCCGTTACCTTCCTCGACCGTTACGGCAACGTGATCGGCCATCGTGGCATTATTCACGAGAATTCCGTTCCGGTCGATCAGCTGCCGGACTATTTCATAAAAGCGGTGCTTGCGACCGAGGATCGGCGTTTCTTCGACCATTTCGGCATCGACGTCATCGGCCTCTTCCGCGCGGTGACTGTGAATGCGCAAGCGGGCGGCGTGGTCCAGGGCGGCTCGACGCTGACGCAGCAGCTTGCCAAGAACATTTTCCTCAGCAACGAACGCTCCATCGACCGCAAGATCAAGGAAGCCTTCCTGGCGATCTGGCTTGAAGCCAATCTCTCCAAGAAAGAGATCCTCAGTCTCTATCTCGACCGTACCTATATGGGCGGCGGCACTTTCGGCGCGGCGGCGGCCGCCCAATTCTATTTCGGCAAGAGCATCACCGACGTCAATCTGGCGGAGGCAGCCATGCTCGCCGGTCTGTTCAAGGCACCGGCAAAATATGCGCCGCACGTCAATTTGCCGGCGGCACGCGCCCGCGCCAACGACGTACTGTCCAATCTGGTTCAGAGCGGGCTGATGACCGAGGGCCAGGTGATTGCCGCGAGGCGCAATCCCGCGTCCGTCGTCGACCGCGCCCAGATCGAAACTCCCGATTATTTCCTCGACTGGGCCTTCGATGAAGTCCAGCGCATCGCGACACGTTTTCCGGAGCGCTCGCTGATCGTTCGCACGACCATCGACATGGGATTGCAGAAGGCGGCGGAGGATTCGGTTCAGTCCAGCCTGCTGGAATATGGCGAACGCTATCATGCCAAGCAGGGCGCGAGCGTCATGATCGAAAACGGCGGCGCCGTCCGTGCCATGGTCGGCGGCAGCGATTACGGCGAGAGCCAGTTCAACCGCGCGACCAAGGCGCTGCGCCAGCCGGGCTCCTCCTTCAAGATCTACACCTATTCCGTGGCTATGGAGAGCGGGATGACCCCGACCTCGACCATCGTCGACGCGCCGATCACCTGGGGCAACTGGAGCCCGCACAACTACGAAAACCGCTATGCCGGCAAGGTGACGCTGACGACGGCGATCGCACAATCGATCAACACGATCCCGGTTCGCCTGGCCAAGGAAAAGCTCGGCATTCAACCCATCCGCGACATGGCCAAGGCCATGGGCGTGGAAACGCCGATCCGCAACGACAAGACCATTCCGATCGGCACTTCGGAAGTGACCGTGCTCGATCAGGCAACGGCCTATGCGGTTTTCCCGGCCGACGGCATGCAGTCGCGACGCCACGGCATCGAGCAGATCACCGGCTATGACGGCAAGGTGCTCTACGATTTCACCCGCGACGAGCCGGCAGCCAAGCGCGTGCTGAGCGAAAAGGCCAATTCCTACATGAACCAGATGCTGACGCAGGTTCCGGTGATCGGCACCGGCCGCAAGGCGGCTCTGGACAATGGCATCGTCGTTGGAGGCAAGACCGGCACGACGCAGGCCTATCGCGACGCCTGGTTCATCGGCTTCACCGGAAATTACACTTGCGCCGTGTGGTTCGGCAACGACGACTATACCTCGACGAACAACATGACCGGCGGCACGCTTCCGGCCATGACCTTCAAGAAGATCATGGATTACGCCCATCAGGGCATCGTGCTGAAACCGATTCCGGGGATCAGCGATCCGTTCCCCGCACAGAAGCCTCAGACTGCATCCGCCAAGAAGCCGGCGGATCCGGCAAATGGCGGCTTGCCACCGCTGGTGCGCCCGCGTTCCCTTTCGGTGGACTCCACGAAGATCCTGCGTGATATCGGCGAAAAGCTGAAAGAGGCAGCTCCCCTCGAAGCCCAGAAGCTCGCGGCGGCGGAGTAACGAGCGTCCGGCAAGAGCCGGACGACCTGCCAGCACACATCCCAACGGCTTCCGCCGATCACTCGAAACGGGACGCTCTTCCGTCGAAATTGGCTGATGGGCGTGGGACCGGCTGACGCCTGCGTCAGGTTGTCGGGTGTCCCGTCATTCCGGCTGAGAAAATCGACATAACCGGCCGCAGAAACACCCTGCCCTTCCCCCTGCCGCCAGAATCAGGAATAAATCCATATCGATTTGTCACGAGGACGATCCCAGGGTGTTCCGAGTTCCCTTTCTTGTTGCGCTTTCGCTGCTGATCGCTTTCGGCGGCGGGATCATGTTCACGCTCTTTGCGTTGAACGCGACATCCGGTTTCGGCGCAATCAAGCTCGGCGCGTGGCAGGCATTTCCGGAAATGCAGACGGCGGATGCGGATCCTTACGCCAAGTCGCATCGAGCCCGTGCGGGCCGGCTGCTCTACGGCACGGCCGAGGGCTTGGTCTTTACCGCCTCGGACGACGACAGCCGCGCCAGGCTGACCGCGAGTTGCAGCTATCGTATCAGTGGCCAGACGCCGCCGGCGCGCCTTTGGACGCTCTTCATCGCCGGTAATGATGGCCAGCCCATTGAAGCGGGTGCCGGACGCCCCTCCACCATCAATTCATGGGTCGTGCTACGCAACCCGGACTCAAGTTTCAGCATCACCGTTTCGCCGAATGCGCAGGCGGGCAACTGGCTCGCGCTGCCCGCCACCGGCAATTTCCGGCTGGTGTGGACTCTCCTGGATTCGCCGGCAGCGAGCAGCTCCGGCCTGATCGACCTTACGATGCCGAAACTCGAGAAAATCGGGTGCGGCAATGTTTAAATTTGTTTTCGCCGTTCTGACCGGCCTCTTCGGCGCAGCGCTGCTACACATCGTCATCATCCTGTCGCTGCCGCATTTTTCCGACCGAGATGCCTACACCCGTGTCTCGGATGAAGGCGACGAGAACCATTTCTACGTGCTCGACGACGAGGATGACGAAGCAGGGCTCTCCAACACCGATCCCTATATCCGCACCGCCGTTTGCGCCTTCGACATCGAAGACAAGCCGGTGCATCTGACCGCAAAGGGCAAGGTGCCTTTCTGGTCGCTTGCCGTCTATGATGCCGCTTCCAACGAAGTGTTCAGCATGAGCGACCGCACCTCGGTCGGCGGCGCGCTCGACCTGCTGCTTGCCTCTCCGGTCCAGCTGACAGGCATACGCAAGGCGCTGCCGCCAGCTCTTGCGCAATCAATCCTGGTGGAAGCTCCGCGCACGCAAGGCTATGCAGTCCTGCGCACGATGGCACCGCAGGCGAGCTTCAACGATGCGGCCGGGGAATTTTTGTCGCAAGCCGGCTGCGACGAGTTCGGCGATAATTGATTATTGGCTGGTGACGACGGTTACACTGCCAGTCGACCCGATTGTGAGAGCACAATACGCCTCAGCAACCAAAGGGCGCGTTCTAACGCGCCTGCTGCGTCTTAAGGACGGGTGCTACTTGCCTTTCGCCCGCTTCGGTCCAGCTCCCGGACGATGGGTAGGAGTGTCCAGATGCTCGTAGCGCACCCCGGTAAACAGCAACACCCTGGCTTCCACCGGTTCCTTCTGGACGCGCGGCGGCTGGCGTAAGCGCCAGTCCGAAAGAGATATTATCTTTGCCATTCTCGTCTCCATTTACGTCTCGAGACGGATGAACTTGCGACTGATTTCACCCTACCCGCCACTGAGGCGGGCTAGCGTATCCCTTTCTCAACCCTATCCTTCTCGGTCGAGACCCGGGACCATTTACGCCTTCTCGCGGCATCTCCGGAACGCCTCGGCATGGGCTCCGATGTCGGTTTCCATGCCTTCCTTGCATCTGATGACATTCTGCCAACGGCTGCATTCACCGGAATTCAGACATATTGCAGTTAACAGAATGCTAATCTTCGTCGCACGCCATCCTTTGCACGAGTCGTCATGGTCTATTAACGCTGCGATAGGCGCTTTGGTTTCATCCATCGCGGAAAAATGTCGGGCGTCAGTTTTTCCATAAAATAAAATAATATCAGTAGTTTATTTCAAATATCGACGTAGATGAAAAAAGCGTCGTCCCTGAATTCGTTGCATAAAAGCGTCACGCAAATATTATTTGCGCTCACGAAAAATTAACGTATTGTAAGGCCGATAATCGAGGGCGAAACATGTTTGCGACGGGCAATTCCGTCTTCTCTCCAGAGGATGTCATGGTCCTGCGTGGCGCGCTCGATGAGTGGTGCCAGGAAAAGCGGATCGACATCAAAAGCGCGGAAGCCCAGTTCGCAGCGACGGCAGCACTTGGCCTTTTTCAATCCGGCTACAACACATCGGAAAAACTTCTGACCGCCTTGCGCGAGCATAGAGGCATCTAAGTCCTTTGCGCTTTTTCGAGACTTGTCGCGGCTAGAGCAAATGCCTGTGGACAAGCCTGCCGAGGTCTCCGGGGCCTCCTTAAATCAAAGCCCTCATAGGTTGAATTTGGAAATAGGCACTCCTACGGCGAAAGTGGCCTATGGTGGGCCATAGCCTCTGATCTCCATCCCATCCCGCGGAAACATCGCCGTTTCCTTCGCGCAAGCTTAACGCGCAATTTTTATTTGGATTTTAATAAAGTTTTCACGAACCATTAACCCAACCGGCCTTAGTCTTTCCCGAAAGCCAGACAAGGACGGTCGTGTCCATACCCATTTCGCCAATCGCTGCCGCGGATGCCCCGTTACCGGGAAGCGTCATTCGGCACGAACCGAAGGTGGTGTGGTGGCATCGGCGCTCGACAATCCGGCTCCCCGTGTTTTTGTTCTGCGTATCAGTATGGGTGTTTGCGTGCGTGACCGGTTTCGAGACCTTGAAGAACCTGCAACAGTCCGGAAAAAGGACGTGGTTCTGATGGCAACGATCACCAGTTTCGAAGGCATGGGACACCCTTCCAAATCGGAACTTCGCCAGTTCGCCGAATTGTTCACGCCAGTCTTCCAGGCTTCCTCGGATGAGGCAAAGCGCCAGGCCGTGGCCGCGCTTTCCCAGTGCCCGACAGTGCCGCAAGCCGTCGCCCTTTTCATCGGCTGTCAACCGATCTCCATCGCAGCCCCTTTTCTCACCAGTTCCCAGGCGATCGACGACGACACGCTGATCACCATTGCCCGCACGCAGGGCGCAGCCCATGCCCGCGCGATCGTCAGCAGGCCATCGCTGTCACCCAGGGTGATCGACGCGCTCGTCGGCCTGCATCAGGCCGAGCCGGATCGAGGCATGGCAATGCAGGGCGCTGCAACGAACTTGCCCGCGGCCAAAACCGAAACGTCCGAAGCCGAGCGGTTTGCGCGCGAAGAAGCGCTGCGCATGCAGATCAAACAGGCCGCACGTCACCTGGCGCGGGACGACAGAGATCGCCTTGGCCTGCGCAGCCTTGGAGAAATGCAGGAAGCCCTGCTCGTTCGCTTCGCGCGTGAACGCGACGCTCTGCAGTTTGCGACCACGCTCGCCGATGCACTTTCCTCCAGCCAATGGCTTGCGGAACGCATCATGCTCGACACGTCCGGCCAACAACTGGCCGTGACGCTGGTGAGCCTTGGCATGGGCATTGCGGATGCGGTCTACTCTCTTGAGCGCTTCTATCCGCACCTGACGGAACGGCACGGCAGCGTCAGCCGCGCGTGGCTCGTGCTCGATGGCATCGATGCCGAAGAAAGCCAGGCCCGCGTCGAAGCATGGCGTCGAGCCGACAGCTATACCTATCTTCCGCAAAACAATATCGCGCCTCGCCCGGCCACGCCGCTATTCGGCGCCAAGTCCGTGTCGATCCGCGAATTGAAGGTGGCCGGCAAGCGATAGATAATCGCCGCTTTTCTTCGGCGCGAAAACGCTCTCGGAAAATCAATCCAGAGGATTGGAGCGGGTCTCGGCCAACGGAACGATATCGGCTATGTCGTCCGTTTCCAGCTCGACAATCCACAGATCCGGGTCGAATTTCAGCTCGCGATCGAGTGTCTCGCGGATCTCCTCCTGCTCCTTCCGGTCGATGCGAACCTCGAACAGGCGCCCTCCGCCCCCTTCTCCGTCGAAGAAGCTCTGTGGCGCCGGAGCATAAAGGGTTTCAAGGCCATCGCGGAAACGCTGGCGGATGAAGATCGCTCCCGCCTGCTCTTCGCCCTTCCGCTCCACAGCCGCGAAATCGCCCCGAGCAAACATTCGGCGCGTCATGGCTGATACGAAGATGTCGCTGCGCAATCTCATGATCGAGCTATAGCGGCGCTCGGGCGGCGAGGCAATTGAAGCGGCGGATCAAAGCGCGCCGATATCCTGCAGTTTCTTCAATACGGCCATGTTCGGCTCGCCCGTCTCCTGCAAGCGATAGTGCTTCTGGAATCGGCGGATGGCGGCCTTTGTCTGCTCGCCAGCGACACCGTCGATGCTGACATTGCTATAGGCGATATTGCTCAGGCCCTTCTGGATCTGCATGACCATATTGAGCTTGGTGACCGGATCGCTCGACACGGGCTTCGGTGCAACGGCGCCGGTCCTCATGTTTTTGTCTGCGTTCTGGATTGCGGCAGCAACCGGATCGATGGCATCGGCGGTCGCGGAAACGTTGACCGGGCGTTCTGTAGGAAAGGCGGCCGCGCTTGCCTTGACCGCCGTCACCGGGGCGGAGCCGGCCGCATTGCTGGCCTTCAAAGCGGCCAGAAGCTCAGGTGTCGGCGTGCCGGTCTGCGCAAGGCCGGACGCTTCCTGGAAAAAGAGAATGGCGGATGTCGTGCGCGAGCCGGGGACGCCATCTGCCGCGCCGTCATAAAGGCCGTGGCGGATGAGTTCGGCCTGAACGTCAGCAACCAGTTTCGATGGAGCCGCGGCCTGCACGGCGGTCGGTTTTCCCGAAGGTCCGCCCGCGGTAGGCGCGGTTGCGGCCACCGAATCCTGCCGCTCGATGCGGAACGTCGTGACGTTGCCGGCATCAGCCTGCTGCGCATGCAGGAACGATTTGCGGCCGGGGATCTGATAGGGAGATGCGGGATCGCGGGTGCGCAGCAGGGGCGATGGATGGATGCCCGGCTGATACCAGAGCGCATTCGCCGTGACGAAGCCAAAAACACCGAGAAAGAGAGCTATGCCGCCGGCGATGGCGGGATGCCGGCCGACCGCGCCGCCAAGCAGACCCGCAAACGCGCCCGCGCCGCGAAGGCCAAGACCGCCGAGCGCAGTACTGCCACGCAGGCTGAGATTACCGAGGGCCATCACTCCGCGAGAAGCGAAGCCAGGCTGCTTGCGTTTGCCCTTGCCTCTTCCCTTAGGCGATTTTCGCTTTTGCGGCGCCATCCATCCCTTCCTCTTTTCGGCCTTCACTTATCTCCACAGTATGTTTCAGACGCGGCGGAAAATCGACGGGACGATTGACATCCACAGGCTGTTGCGCGGCCGAGGCGCCCGAACCGTCGAACGGAATAAGGATCGTGATCACCGTGCCCTCGCCCGGGGCGCTGGCGATAGAGAAGCTTCCGCCATGCAGGGCAACGAGCCCCTTGACGAGCGACAGGCCAAGACCGGTACCGGCGTAGCGGCGGGTGTAGTCGTTCTGGATCTGCACGAAAGGTTGCCCCAAGGAGGCCAAACGTTCGCTGGCAATGCCGATACCGGTGTCGCCGACCGAAAGCTTCAGCATACCGTCGGTCAGTGTCGCATCCACGGTGACCGCGCCACCGGCATCGGTGAACTTGATCGCATTGCCGACGAGGTTGATCAGGACCTGCTGAATGGCGCGCTGGTCGGCAACCACATCGCCAAGACCGCGCTGAACGCGGCTCGAAAGGGTGAGCCCCTTTTCCTTGGCCTGTAGCGCCAACATCGCTTCGCATGTCGCAATGGAGTCTTCGATCGAGAAGGATTCCATCAGCAGTTCATAGCGGCCGGCCTCGATCTTGCTCATATCGAGCATGGTATTGACCACCGACAGCAGATGCGCTCCCGACTGGCGGATCAGGCCGACATATTCGCGCTGGCGGTTGTTTTCCAGCTTGCCGAAATATTCGCCGCTGAGGATATCGGAAAAGCCGAGGATCGCGTTGAGCGGCGTGCGCAGCTCGTGGCTGACGGCGGCCAGGAAACGTGACTTGGCGTCATTGGCCGATTCCGCTTCCGCCGTCTTGCGCGCGGCATCGTCCCGCAGTTGCTGGTCTTGCGAGATGTCCCGCAGCTGGCTGACGATCGCGGTCAACCGCCCGTCAGCGTCGCGACGCGCAGTCAGTTCCACGCGAACATGAACGAATTGCTGGTCACTGCCGATGACGGCGGAGCGTTCCAGCCGCAGATCGACACAGAAGGCGTCCTTGCCCTGGCGAAGCACATCGATCGCCTGCAGGAAGACGATTCGGTCCGATACATGGATCTGATCGATCAGACCCCGGCCCGTCGGGTCGCGCATCCAGCTCAGGAACTCCGCGCGATCACGGCCCCCGACCGTGGTGACGTTACCCTGTGGATCGAGCAGCAATACCAGGCCGAAAGCGGCTTCCAGCATCAGATCGTGATGCTCAACGAGGACGGCTTCTGCAGACTGACCGGCTGGCCGCTGGCGCGACAGCGCGATGCTACCGACAGCAGAGAACAGAAAGGCGGCGCAAACCGTCGCCACACCGGCAGGCAGAGCAACGGCTGGGCTGGTTATAAAGGAGAGGCCGGCGGGAACCGCAAAAAGCGCCACGGAGGAGGCGAGCGCGAGCCGGCGAAGGATCGCCAGCTCCTGCGTCCGGACTTCGCCATTGCCACTCGTCCCGGAGAGCCAGCTTCCGCTCACCCGGTCTACGAAGGCTACGGCTCCGACAGCCATGTCACTCAATACGCGCACACTACAATCCGTCAAAACGGTCTCTTATTGGACTGCACAATAGGCCTTCGCGACTTAAGGAAAGAATAAAGGGAGAACTCGTCGACTGGCCGAAAAAGCGCCAAAGTCTCGTTTTGGCGCAGAATGCGAGACCTTTGTTTTTTGTGGTTAACAGCAGGTAAGCAGCGGATTTTATTCATATTTCTGCCGCGCGTTAACTTTTGCGACAAGGGTTGACGCCGCAAAGCCCTGCATATCAGGCGGATAGGGCGAGACATGCTTAACAGCAATCGCTACAATTTGAACTAAGTACGGTGCGAATTCGGAAAGCTAAAATTTGAATCAAATTTGCCGAAAAAGCCGCCGAGTTTTGAAAAGCGATGTTGTCCTCTGCCGGATAGGGTCAAGCCACATCGGACGAATGAAGTCCGAATTCGGCGATTGCGCCGACCGACAGAGAGGATGGGCAGGATAATGTGGTTTCTGATTAGAGCGGGGTTCTGGTTTTCGCTGGTTCTCATGTTCCTGCCGATCTTTGCCAAGCCCGAAGGCGGACCGCGGCCGGCTGGCGAAGCGACTCTGCAGGTTTCCGACGCAATTTCGGCGGCCTCGGGCGTTGTTCAATATGTCGGCGCCATGTGCACCGAAAAACCTGAGGTCTGCGCCAAGGGCGGCGAAACGCTGACGGCGCTCGGCTATCAGGTCGGTGACGGTGCCCGCGTCGCCTATGACATGCTCGGTCGCCACTTCAAGGATCAGTCTTCCAACACCCCTGCCAACGTTGCCGCGACGGCGCGTGCGGATGTGGAGCAGATTGCCGCCACGGCACAGCCGATGCCTGCAAAGCGCATCATGGGAACTGAGACGGCCGATGTGGTCGTGACCGGAACGGTGCGGCTGCCCAATTCCATACCGCTGCCGAAGCCACGCCCGCGGACCTGAAACGCCTCGTTCCTTCCCCACCCGGCGCCGCGAGCCCTTGCATGGCCCGCGGCGTTCTTTTTTGCCGCGGGTTCAAATCATCAGCCGTTTCGCCTATATCCAAGATCAACGGATAATCTGGACAGATACAATGACTGCGCTTGATAAGATCATCGACGACTTCGCCTTCCTGGACGAATGGGAGGATCGCTATCGCTACGTGATCGAACTCGGCAAGGCGCTGCCCGATCTGCCCGATGACAAACGGACGCTGGAAAACAAGGTGCAGGGCTGCGCAAGTCAGGTCTGGCTTGTCACGCATGCATCCGGAGACCCTGAAAACCCGATACTGACCTTCGAGGGCGATTCCGATGCGCATATCGTGCGTGGGCTTGTGGCTATCGTGCTTGCCACCTATTCCGGCAAGCCGGCTTCGGAAATCGCCGCGCTCGATGCACTTGACGTCTTTGGAAAGATCGGGCTGGTCGAGCATCTGTCGTCGCAGCGCGCCAATGGATTGCGTTCGATGATCAAGCGCATCCGCGAAGAAGCCAGCATCAGGACTGCGGCGTAGATCGCCTTCACTTTGAACCGTGCGGCCGGCACATTAAAATCAACGCCTGCTTGGCTGTCATAAACAAAACCCGGCTCGAAAGCCGGGTTTTGGAAGTTTCTGAAACTCTTAGCGAGAGCCGCGCTTGCGGCGTTGGCCGAGGCCCATTTCCTTCGCGAGCCGGGAGCGTGCTTCTGCGTAAGCAGGCGCCACCATCGGATAGTCGGCAGCGAGATCCCACTTTTCGCGATATTCTTCCGGGGAGAGACCGTGATGGGTCATCAGGTGACGCTTCAGCGACTTGAAGCTGCCGCCACATTCCAAGCAAGTAATCTGGTCGTCCTGGACCGACTTGCGAACCGATACGGCCGGCTTCTGCTTTTCCACGACAGCAACGGCAGGAGCCGGGGCGGAGGTGTTGCTCAAGGCGGAATGTACGTCGGAAATCAAATTCGGAAGGTCACTGACCGGTACGACATGGTTGCTGACATAGGCCGCAACGATGTCGGCAGTCAGTTCAACCAGTAACTCCTGCCCATTGCCAAGGGCCGCGTCTGACATTGTGTTCTCCTGTTCATCGGCTTGCTTGCTGCACCGCGCCCCCCACAGAGCGCGCAAGGTACAGTGTTGCTATATGATCTGCGCTCAGCTCAGAAATCTGTTGATCATCAAGTTCCCGTAGCGCCGAGCAATCCGCACAAGCGTACTGCTCGCATTCGTAGCAGCGACCGACAAAAAACGGTGCATAACGCCATATTTCCTATCGCACGAAATCCACCCCTAGACTTCCCGCAACGAAAACCGTCTAATGCCGACTGATGTTAGGATTAGCGATCGCGAAAGGTGATCTCCAATCGTTAACCGGAAGAAAGTTTCGCCTACCTTTTCCCAAAGGAAAGTTAAAAGCATTGAGAGCTTAACCCCGGTCGAGACTAATTCAACATCAGAACTCTACTTGAATCTGAATTAGCACTCTTTACCCAAATGTCCAGTTTTTAATCCCAACATTTCTTTGCAAAAAATTCATCTACAAAAAAGCAGGTAACTAAAGAAGCGAACTTGCGTTGCTTCTTCTTCAATCTCCGCGTTTGTTAGCCCTTCTTTCTATACCCGCGTTTCGCGATTCTCCGCTGCAACAGTAGTTCGTCCCGCACGGAAGGCTCCGTCAACTTGTACCCGGCCTCGTGCGCGGCGCGTGCGAGAAGATGGGCAGCAATCGGCGCAGTCAATGCAAAGAACACGAACCCTGCCAAAGCTCGGGCCAAAATTGACAAATCCTGCGAGTGAATCCCGACGGCAAGCAGGAGAAGTCCCGAGCCCACAGTGCCGGCCTTCGACGCCGCGTGCATGCGGCTATAAAGATCGGGCAGGCGAACGATACCGATGGCCGCAATCAGCGAGAACAGCGCGCCTGCAATCAGAATGACGGCCACAACGATGGCCCATACCAAATCCATTAACGCCCTCCTTTGCGCCGTTTGCCGTGTTTACGCGTTCTGCCGCCAAGCGATTCGCCGTCATCGCCCTGATCCGAGTGGGGCTGCTTAGCGGAACTAGATTGCGCCTGCGTGATGACAAAGCGAGCAAAAGCAACGGTTGCGAGAAAGCCGACGAGGCCAAGCGAAATGGCGATATCGATGTAGAGCATGAAGCCGGTCTTGATGGCGATGACAGCGATGAAGCCGATCGCGATCGCCACCAGCATGTCGAGCGCCAAGATCCGATCCGGCAAGGTCGGACCGGCCACCACACGATAGACCGTGAACAGAAATGCCAGGCTCAGAATGCCGAGAGCCACCATTGCAGCGGCCGAAACGACGGATGCCGCCATCATCGAAAAGCCTCCATGATCCGTCTTTCGAAACCATCGGCTATACTTCGCCTGATAGCGTCCGGATCGGAGCAGTCGAGCGCGTGGACATACAGGGTCTTGCGATCCTCCGAGACATCGACGGACAAGGTGCCGGGCGTCAGCGTGATGAGGTTTGCAAGCAGGGTGATTTCGAAATCACGATCGACAGTCAGGGAGAAGGCGAAAATCCCCGGCTTCACATCCATCGTCGGGCTCATGACCGCAACGGCGACCGCCCAAGCCGATTTGGCAAGTTCGCTTATGAACAGCAGCAACAGCGCCAGGATGCGGCGGATGCGTCCGAGATAGAGCGTACCGCCATAGGACGACCGCACGATGGCCAGCGCAAGCGCCGCAAGGAAGAAGCCAAACACCAGATTGATGAAGGAAGCGCTGCCGGTGATGGCGACCCAGACGAAGGCAAGCAGCAGATTGAAGACCAGGAGGATCATTGCGCGCCTCCTGTCTGCGGGAAGACCGAATGCAGGTAGGCGGATGGCTGCTCCAGGCCGGCGGCCGCCGCCTGGGTCAATTGCAAGAGGCTCTCCGGAAACACGCCGAAGCCGACGACGAGAGCCGTAAGGGCAATCAGCGGCAATCCCGCCTGCCACTTGATGGGCCCGACAGCCATACTCCCCTCATCCGCAGCTGGTCGCCAATAAGCCAGGAGGAAGACCCGACCGAAGGCGATCGTGGTCAGGAAGCCCGCCAACAGGATCGCCGCGGCAAGCCACCAGGCTCCAGCCGCCAACGACGCCTTGACCAGCACGACTTTCGGCCAGAAGCCGGAAAATGGCGGCAGGCCACTGACAGCGAAGAAGAGTATCAAGGATAGACCCGCGAACCAGCCGTTGCGCCGGTAAAGCCCGCCGAGCGCGGTCAGCGAAAAGCTGCCGCCGAGCCGGGCGGCCTGCCCCGCCAGCAGATACAGCGCCGTCATCAGCACCATCGAGTGCAGCGCATAGAAGATCGCGCCACTGAGGCCAGCGGCACCGCCAAGCGCGACGCCCGCCAGCATGGTGCCGATGCCTGAGATAACGATATAGCCGAGCAGACGGCGAATATCGGTCGACCCGAGCGCGCCCACCACCCCGGCCAGCATGGTGGCGATGGCAACGACCGTTATCATGGGGCCAAGTTCCGTACGCTCGATCGGCAGCAGCATGACCAGAATGCGGATAAGCGCATAAACGCCGACCTTGGTCAGCAGGCCCGCGAAAAGCGCCGAAACGGTAATCCGCGGCGTATGATAGGAAGCCGGCAGCCAGAAATTGACGGGAAAAGCCGCCGCCTTCATGCCGAAAGCGAGCAGAAACAAGCCGGCCAGCGTCATCATCGGCGCGGTGCTACCGCCAGCCCTCGCCTTGATCGCAATATCGGCCATGTTGAGCGTGCCGAACACGGCATAGAGATAGCCGACGGACACGAGAAACAGCGTGGTGGCTATCAGGTTCAGCACGGCATATTTCAGCGCGCCGTCGATCTGCTCCCGTTCGGAACCGAGGATCAGCAGGCCGAAAGACGAGATCAGCAACACCTCGAACCAGACATAAAGATTGAAGACGTCTCCCGTCAGGAAAGCGCCGCTGACGCCGGCAAGCAGCAGCATCAGAAGCGGGAAAAAGCCGTAACGGCGGCCGCTGGTGCCGATTTCCGCGAGAGCATAGACGGCCGCAGCGAGTGCCACAATCGCCGCAGTCAGAGCCATGGCCGCGCCGAGAAGATCGACGCTGAAGGCAATGCCGAAGGGCGGCAGCCATCGGCCCATGACCATGGTCACCGCTCCCTCACTGGCAACTTTGCCAAGCAGGGCGATATCGATGAGCACCAAAAGCAGCAGCCCCGGAATGGCGATCCAGGCTTGCCATTCGGTGCGGTTGCGCAGCATCAGGAGAATGGCGCCAAGGCCGATGCATAGCGCGATCGGCGCTATGACGAGCCAATGCCCGAGCGGCACCGGCGCGGCCACCAGCGCTGCGGAGAGATCGACGGGGATATCGGTTGATCCGGCCATATCGTCAGTACCCCAGAGGCGGCAGCGGCCGCTCGTCCGGTTCGGCGGCCAGCATCTCGCCCGTATCGTCCGTCTTGAGGTCCTGATAGGCCCTGTAAGTCAGGACAAGCAGAAAGGCGAGGAACGAAAACGAAATAACGATCGCCGTCAGGATCAACGCCTGCGGCAGCGGATTGGCGGCAGCCAGATCGAGCGTGCTCGCACCCTGCGGAATGATGGGCGGCACCTCGGGCGTTATCCGGCCGGCGGTGAAGAGCAGCAGATTGACGGCATTGCCGAGGATGGCTATGCCGAGCATGATACGGATCGAGAACTTCGACAGCATCAGATAAATCGCCGCCGAGAAGAACAGGCCGACAAGAACGGCAAAGACAGCCTCCATCAGTCGACCTCCCGCTCTTCGAGCGCAAGCGCGATCGATGTGATCGCACCGACGACGACCAGATAGACGCCGATATCGAAGAGCATCACCGTGGAAAGCGCCACTTCCACACCGAACAGATGCGGATAGACCCACAGCCCGGTCATGAACGGGACACCGAAAAAGACGGAGAGGAAACCTGCGAGCGTCGACGCCAACAGGCCGAATCCGGCAATGGCCAGCGGATGAAAGACGATGGCGCGGCGCACAGCAGTCACCCCACAGGCAATACCGTAGATCGCGAAGGCGGATGCGGCGATCAGGCCGCCGATGAAGCCGCCGCCCGGTTCGTTATGACCGCGCAGCAGGACGAAGACGGAAAAGAGCAGCATCAATGCGGTCAGAAAGGGAGCGGCGGTCCGAAAGATCAGCGTGTTCATGAGCGCTCCGCCTCCATTCTGTTTTCAAAATCGGCGTTTTCCTCACGGTCGGGATCGTTGGCTGCAAGCTTGCGCTCGCCGCCCGCACGGATGCGGATCAACGCCAGGATCGCCAGCCCGGTCATTGCGACAACCGCAATCTCGCCGAGCGTATCCGTACCCCGGAAGTCGACGATGATGACGTTGACCACATTGTCGCCGTGGGCGATCAGCTTCGAGTAACGGTCGAAGAAAGCGGTCAGCGTCAGATCGAAGGGAGCCTGTATCGCTTTCAGCAGGAGAAGCGAAAAGCCTGCCCCACAGCCAATCGCGAGCACTGCATGGGCAAACATTTTCAGCGGCGGACGGCGATCCGCCGACGAAAGACGCAGCCTCGTCATCACCATGGCCAGAATGACGACGGACAGGGTCTCGACCATGAACTGCGTGAAGGACAGATCCGGCGCACCGAACAGCAGGAAGATGACGGCGACCGCAAAGCCTTGAATACCAAGCGAGACAATAGCGGTCAGCCGGTCTCGCGCCAGAACGACGGCGGCAAGCCCGATGACGGCAATCAGGAAAATCGTTGCCTCATGCCACTGCAAATTCGGCCATGCCGGCATTGCCGGAAGTTCGCCATGGATGACGAGCGGCGCCAGCAGCATAGCGGCGATGCAGAGGAAGGTGACAGCGACATAGATTTCCAGGCGGCCCGGCTGCAGGATGCGCGAGACAGCATGCGACAGCCGCACCAACCCGGACATAAAGCCATCGAAGCCGCGATCCGGTCCCGGCCCGAGGTGCCGCAGGATGACCGACATGACGAAGCGAGCACGGTCGAGCTGCCAATAGACCAGGATACCAATCAGCACGGTTGCCAGCGAGAGCGCGAACGGCAGCCCGATATGCGGGATCGGCGTGGCGGTCACATGCAGCTCCTTGCCGCCAACGGCACTGGCCATCGGCGACGTGACGTAGGCATGCCATGTCCCCGAAAGCAAAGCCGAAGCGAGGCCGAGCAACGCGAGCAGTACCGGCCCAAGCCAAAGGAGCGGCGGCGCCTCATGCGGAAGGCGCGGCGTCTCTGTCAGTGGCCCGACAAAGGGCTTGAGCGCCACGGCAAAGGCGATGGCGAACATCAGGGCGTTGCCGGCGACGGCGACGATCGTCAGAACGATCGGCCACGGCGAAGCCTGCGCCAATGCCGCATAGATCTCCTCCTTGGCAATAAAGCCGAAGGCTGGCGGCAAACCGCCCATCGAGATTGCGGCGAGCAAGGCTGCTGCAAAAGTCAGCGGCATGGCGGAGCGCAAGCCGCCGAGGCGCGTGATGTCGCGCGTTCCGGTCTCATGATCGACGATGCCGGCGACCATGAACAGGGCGCCCTTGAACAGCGAATGCGCCACCAGATAGAGGACTGCAGCTTCGACGGCATAATCCGTGCCGAAGCCGGTGAGCAGCACGAGCAGGCCAAGAGACGAAACAGTGGTATAGGCGAGTTTCAGTTTCAGGTCGGTCTGACGGATCGCAAGCAGAGTGCCTACCAACAGTGTCGCCGCACCGAAAACCGGCAGGATCGTCTGCCACGCCACCGTATCGCCCATGACGGGATTGAGCCGCATCAGAAGATAGACGCCTGCCTTCACCATGGTCGCGGAATGCAGATAGGCCGATACCGGCGTCGGCGCTTCCATTGCGTTGGGCAACCAGAAGTGAAATGGAAACTGCGCCGACTTGGTGAAAGCGCCGCCGAGCACGAGGATCAGCGCCGTGAGATAGAGCGGGCTTGCCCTCAACACATCGCCGGAGTGCAGCAGCTCCGACATCGAACCGAGGCCGGTGATTTGCCAGATGAGCAGCAGACCCGCCAACAGCAACAGGCCTCCCCCACCCGTCACCACCAAAGCCTGCAGCGCCGCCCGTCGCGACGCTTCCCGACGATGATCGAAGCCGATCAGCAGGAAAGACGTGATGGAGGTCAGCTCCCAGAAGACGAACAGCGTCAGGAAGCTGTCCGAGACGACGAGACCGAGCATCGAGCCCATGAAGAGAAAGATGAAGGAGAAGAAGCGCCCGAGGTCCGGGTGCCCCTTCAGGTAGCCGCCGGCGTAGAGAATGATCAAGGTGCCGATGCCGGTGACGAGCAAAGCAAAGGTCAGCGACAGGCCGTCGAGCAGCCAGGAAAACCGCAGACCGAGGCTCGGCACCCAATCAAAACCGCCCTGGACAATTCTACCGGCGGCAATATCGGGCAGGAATCCGGCGAAATGAACGAAGGCAAGCCCGGGCAGCAGCGCCAGCAGCCACGCCGCATTGTGCTCCACGCGCCGAACGACGAGGGGCGCGATCAACGCACCCAGGAAGGGCAGACATAGAGCCAGGAATGTCAGGCCCGTGACACCGGCCATGCCTTCCCCCTGCTGAACGATCATGCGGAAACCGGCAAAGCCGGAGCTAGGGTGCAGGGATAGGCGAAAGGGTTGACAGCCTCAAGTGCAAACGGTCGAAAAGCGGGAGTAAACCACTGAAATCGCTTTTCCGCCGATGCTTTGCGGACTTACCGGAGCGGGTCCAATACCCTTGGCGGACAGGCGTTCCACCATTTTGAGGCGTGGTTTCGACACGAATGGCAAGAACATGATGTCAAAGCATCCAATTCTGCATGGCTTGCAATGAAGCTGTAACGAATCTGAGCTAATTTTGCGCCATTTCCAAAATCGCCATGGAATCTTCGCTGAAAAAAGCGCTATTCTTAAGCGATTTGCAGACCCCGCCTCCCGGAAACCGCAATGCTCGCCCGCTTGATAGCTTTCCTGCTGCTTTGCCCCGCCTCGGCGTTTGCCGCCGAATGGTGGTCTTATGACAATACGGGCTTCGGTTACGCCATCGAACTGCCATCGGACTTCCACCTGTCGGCGCCTTCGGAGGACACCAACCGCTTGTCGTTGTCGCCGGCGGATCGATCAGCCGTGCTGCAGGTTTTCGGCACGGCGCTTGCCAAAGGCGACTTCGTCGAAGAGGCCAATGTTCGCGTCGCGCTCGCCAGGGATCAGGGTTGGAAGATCTCCTATGCGAAGTCGAATTCGCGCGGTGCCAGCTTTTCCGGCACGAAACAGGGTCGTATCGTCTATGTGCGCGGTGTGGCGCTTTGCAACGGCGGAGCGGCGTTCTTCGAAATGGATTATGCCAAGGCGGACATGCAGCGCTACGACGCCATCGTGATGCGTCTGGTGCGCAGCTTGCGCCCGACCAAGAAGTGCACGCCAACCGCGCAGGTGGTCAAAAGCTTTCCGGAGACAGGCTGAAACAGGCGAGAACGGCCGAATAATGCACGGCGGCAGCGGCAATCACAAAGCCGTGCCAGATCGCATTCTGGAACCGCAGCTTTTCCCAAACGTGAAAGATGACGCCCAGCGAGTAGATCACCCCGCCGATGATGATCAGCAGCATGGACGCGAAGGGGATATACATCGAGACCGGCTTTGCCACGATGACGCCGCTCCAGCCCATGGCAAGGTAAAGCAGGATCGCCAACCGGTCGTAACGGCCTGGGAACAGACACTTCAGCACGATACCGAATGCCGCGAAAACCCAGACGGCGATCAGCATGGCGAATAGCAGCGGATCCTCGGCGCCGCGCTCCAGAAACGGCGTATAGGTCGCGGCAATCAGCACGTAGATGAAGGAATGGTCGAAGCGCCGGAGGAACCATTTCGTCCGCGATACCGGCCAGAGGTTATAGGTGAAGGACATGCCGAGCGTCAGCACCAGGCCGACGCCGTAGATCCAGGCGGCGGCGATGGCGCCGTAGGAGCTCCAAACGGTCGCGTAGAAGATCAGCACCGTTGCGCCGATGAGCGCAAACACCACCCCAACGCCGTTGACGATGCTGTCGGCGATCACTTCATATCGATCATACGCCCAACGGATGCCTTTGTACTCGGCCATTTTTTACGCATTCCAGTTCAGTAACAACGCGATCCTTACATCCCGCCGACATGGAAGCAACTGCGTCAAACTGGCATTTCGATCAATCTTCGTGAACGCGACGAGGCATATCGTCAACATTCAGCGAACGCTCAATCCGCAATTTCTGGCCTTCTGTGAACAATCGGAATCCTCCATATAGTTTGGTAAGTACAGCGGGCCGAGGATATCGAAGAGGCATTCAACCGGCGAAACCTCCCGCCCGCCACTGACGGCTCACCGCCGTCCACGCCGGTTGCCTTTTTCAAGATTGTCGAGGTTGGAACTACCCATGACCGAAACCGCCCCCTCCTATGCATTGACGCGCCCTGCCTATGTCGGCCAATCGCATTTGGTCGTCACCGACCTGCCGCTGGTGTCACGTTTCTACCAGGACATGCTCGGCCTGAAGGTCATCGAAAAGACGGCGAGCGGCGAAGTCCTCGGCGTTGCCGGCCACCCCCTTCTGACCCTGACGACGGATCGCGCAGCCGCGCGTGCGCCGCGGACGGCGGCCGGCCTGTTCCACACCGCCTTCCTGCTGCCGAGCCGCGTCGAGCTTGCCCGCTGGCTTCGTCACGCCGCGCACAACAATGTCGCGCTGGAGGGCGCATCGGACCATATCGTCAGCGAGGCGATCTATCTTTCCGACCCCGAAGGCAACGGCATCGAGATCTATGCCGACCGACCACACGAGGAATGGACATTCCACGACGACGGCACGGTGGAGATGGCGACGCTCAGGCTCGATCTGCAGAAGCTCTATGAAAGTGCCCCGCAGGACCGCTGGGACGGCATGGCCGACGGTTCGGCGATCGGCCATATTCACCTGCAGGTCGGCGACGTTGCCGAAGCCAACGCCTTCTACCGCGACGTTCTCGGCATGAAGGTTATGGCCGCGCGCTATCCCGGCGCGACTTTCCTCGCGACAGGCGGCTATCACCATCATCTCGGCGCCAATACATGGAACAGCCGCGGCGCCGGTGTACGCTCCGAGCACATGACCGGTCTCTCGGACTATACGCTGCGCTTCAACGACAGCGCCTCGCTCGACAAGGCCGTGGCGGCTCTCGACCAGCACGAGATCAAGACCGAAAAGCGCGACGGCGGCATTTCGCTGCGCGATCCATGGGGAATCGGCCTCAACCTGATCGCCTGATTGCTCCATATGGCATGCTTTCAAAAGCCCGTTCCGGAACCGGAGCGGGCTTTTTCGCGTTTGAATACCGAGGCAATCGTGCCTTCGGGGATTTGAGGGCATGGAGATCGATAGAAACGCCGGCAAGCAGCCAGGCGGACCGGGGTTGCGCGACGGGAATTCCGGCGCGGGGCGAAACATGTCGCAAGGATATGGCAGCGACGCGGCCCTTTCCGAACTGGCGGATAATCCACCAACTGGTCAGCTTCATACCGCCGCCGCGTGGGCGACCATCGGTATCTTCCTTATTCTGGCGCTGGCCGGCGTTTATATGATGTCGATCATTCTCATTCCGGTAACCCTTGCCGTCGTCGTCGGCATGATCCTGGGGTTGGCGGCGGAAAAACTCAGCAAGCTCGGTGTACCGCGCGTCCTTAATGCCGTTCTCCTGTCATCGGCGGTGGCACTGGCGATCTTCCTCGTCATCAATGCGCTTGCCGGGCCGCTTGCCAAGCTGGCGCAAGAGGCTCCCGATTTCTTCCAGCGAACCTCGGACAGGCTGATGCCTTATCTCGACCGGTTCAAATGGCTGCACATTTCGCCGGAAACTTTCCAGAGCGGGCCGATGTCGATCAATACCCTGCTGGAGAACAGCGGCAACGTCCTGCACGTCGTTTCGAGCAATCTCACGCCGGCCATCGTTCAGATCCTGATATTCTTCGCCGCCCTGCTCCTGTTTCTCGTCAGCCGGATCAGCCTGCGCAAGACGATCATCATGACTTTCTCAAACAGGGCGGCGCGACTGACGACAATCCGGATTATCAACGCGGTAGAGCAGGTGCTGGGCTTCTACTTCGCCACGGCTTCCTTGATCTATGCCGGCATCGGCGTCGCGATGACGATCATCGCCTATGCCGGCGGCTTGAGCGTGCCGGTGCTCTGGGGCGTGTTCGCCTTTGTTGCCAGCTTCATTCCATTTCTCGGCGTCACCGCCATGACGATCGCTTTGGCGATCGCCGGCATCATCACGCATTCGGACATAGTCTTTGCGCTCGCTCCGGCCATTGTCTTCTTTGCCGTCCATCTCGCCGTGGAAAATTTGGTCTTTCCAGCGGTCATGGGCCGCCAGTGGGAGCTCAATCCCTTCGTCGTCTTCTTCGCCATCATCTTCTGGACATGGATGTGGGGCGCCGTCGGCGCGATGCTGGCGCTGCCGCTATCACTGATTGTCATGACTGTCGTCGATGAACTCTTCCTCGAGGAGAAAGTTCAGCCGCAACTACCGGGATAACGCAGGGGCGTGTCCTATGCGATCAGTTCGTCGTACCGGCATCGCCCTTTTCGGGAATGTCCTGAAGGCGCACGAACTGAACGCCTTTCGCCTTCAACGCCAGGATGCTTGCGGCCACACCTTCGCCGGCAGCATGCGTCGGCTGGTTGATATGGGAAATGATGACATCGCCGTCTTTTGCGGAAGCGTACTGCTTTTCCACCATCTTGGCCGGCAACAGCGAGCCGCTGTCGCCATTCACCGAATAGCCGGCAATGCGATAGCCCATGCCGCGAATCTGTTCGATCGACGAGCGACTGTATTTGGCCGTAGCACCGCGGAACCAACGTGGTTGCGGAATGCCCGCCGCGATCATCGCATCCGCCCCGCCCTTGACCTCTTGGGCAACCGCCTCCGGCGAACCGGCAGCGGGGATGCCGTAGACCTTGGTCGGGATATCGACGGCCGGAATATGGTTCTGGCCATGGTTTTCCAGCTCGAACAGATCCGGGTGAGCCAGGAAGACCTTCAATGCATCCGGATTGGTGCGCAGCCAGCGCGCGGTAACGAAGATCGTCGCCGGAATGCGCTGATCGACCAGCGTATCGAGGATGCGCGGATCGGTCTTGCCCATGCAGGCATCGAAAGTCAGCGCAATGCGCGGCGCGCCCTTACCCGCCCGATCGACGCGCAGGTGCGGCTCGACCAGCTTTACGTTCGAGGCCGGTGCTTTCGGCGGCAGCTTGGGCCAGCCGGCGGGCGGTTGCTCCGGCTGCGCCGCAAAAGCGGCCCCTGCTACGAAGACAAATGCGGAAGCAAGCAGAAAGCGGTTCATCGAGCAGCCACCGAACGGATCGAGCAAATGAAAACAGGCGGAAAAATCTGGCATCGCCACAGGTTTCCAGCCTGAACGCCCGCCATCTTCCGGCAACACGCCGGAAATATGGCAAACGTGCCCATTTCACATCACAAATGCATTGAACTCGCAGAGCATCGAGTTGCGGGCTTCAACCTGACAGCGTCTATGCTACGATTGATATGAGGCCATCGTAACACTATCTGCGTATTTTTCCGTGCTCCCGAAGAGAGACATGCATGAGCCGCGATCCCTATGAAGTACTGGGCGTAAAGCGAGACGCCCCGCAAAAGGATATTCAAAGCGCCTATCGCAAGCTTGCCAAGAAGCTGCACCCCGACCTAAACCCCGGCGACAAGCAGGCCGAGGACAAGTTCAAAGAGGTCTCGGCAGCCTATGGCATTGTCGGCGACGAGGAGAAACGTGTGCGTTTCGACCGCGGCGAGATCGATAGCAGCGGCGCCGAGCAGGCACCGCGCAACTATTATCGCGACTACGCAGCCAAGGAAGGCCAGCGTGGCCCCTATCAAAACACCGGCGGCTTTGCCGATTTCGGTGATGCCGACGACATGTTTTCCAGTTTCTTCTCGCGGCGCAGCCGAGGCCAGTCCCAAATGCAGGGTCAAGATCGTCAATATTCGATGGAGGTCGACTTTCTTGACGCCATCAACGGCGCGAAGAAGCAGATCAGCCTGCCTGATGGACCGGCCCTCGACGTGCAGATACCGCCGGGCACACGCGACGGCCAGACGCTGCGCCTGAAGGGCAAGGGCGATCCCGGCTTCAATGGCGGACCAGCGGGCGATGCATTGATTTCAGTGCATGTCCGGCCGCATCGATTCTACACCCGCGATGGCGACGACATCCGGCTGGAGCTGCCGATCTCGCTGACGGAAGCGGTGCTCGGCGGCAAGATCAGGGTCCCCACCCCCTCCGGCGCCGTCACCGTGACGCTGCAGCCGAACTCCAACACCGGCAAGGTGCTGCGGCTGAAGGGCAAGGGCGCACCGGTGCGCGGCAAGGACAATGGCGACGCTTATGTTTCCTTGAAGATCGTCCTTCCGGACACACCGGACCCTGAGCTGACACGCTTCGTCTCGGAGTGGGAAGCCGGCAAGACACAAGATCCCAGAAAGACCATGGGAGGATAAGCGATGAACGAGAGAGAGTTTCGACTGCACCTCGAAATCGAGACCACGGTGCTGGAAGTCTGGATCTCACAGGGCTGGGTGGTGCCGGAGGTGACGGATCAGGGCAGGAATTTCCGCGAGGCCGACATTGCCCGCGGCCAGCTCATCCTCGACCTTGGCAATGCCATGGGCGTCAACGAGCCCGGTGTCGATGTCGTCATGGATCTCGTCGATCAGCTGCACAGCCTGCGGGCAACATTGCGCGATCTCACGGATGCGGTGCGCCGCCAGCCTTCCGACGTGCAGCAGCTCATCCTGTCCGAGCTCACTCGCGTCGATGTCCTGAGGCCGCGCTGACGGCGCCGCCCGTCAATCGTAGAGATAGTGTTCCTGCCACGCCCCGCGCGGCACTTTTTCGCCGATCTGATAGCTCAGTTCCCGGACATGGATGTGTTTCGGGCCGGTGACGCAATTGTAGGATAGATGATACCAGTCGCCCTTGCTGCGGAAGACGGCGCCCGGCGCATCCATCGAATCCGGGTTCATGGCGGGGTCACCGAATGTATAGGCGATGACCTTGTCCGGCTTGAATCCCGTCTTGTCCGTGCCGATCCGTTTCATCGCCTCCGCATCGCACGCCTGCTCCATCCGCTCTGACGGATCAAGTTTTTCCAATTGTTTCTTCATCGCCGGATCGACGGCGAAGGCAGAGTTGGCGAAAGCAGCCAATGGAATGAGGATGGCAACGAGTTTCAGCATGAAGACCGGTCCCTTTGCATTATTCTGGATTTGATTGCGTCCGTTCCATCAGGGATGGCGGTTTGACCGCCTTTATGTCGACGCAATGTATATCGACTTCGATAAAGAATGTGGTCTCATCAAGGCAGCTCCCCCATCGGCTTTCCCGCGAGCTACCCGCTGCACAATTCCTCACATCGCAGTCGATCTGAGGAATTGTGGAGCATTTGAAATGCCCTACCGCGTCCTTGGCACGCCTTGCAAGACGCGCGGCCCGATAGTCGATCAACAGTATTTTACCCAACTTGCATGAAACTTGAGGGGAGATTTCCCTATTGAACCTCATGCGGCTGCCCTCTATCTCTCTCTTCTCTTCGCATCCGACTTTCACTCCATAGAAAGCGCTATCGTGTCTGTATTCAAGAACCTCCCCACCCCGCCTGTCGCCCCGAAACATCCCGTTACGGATACGCGCCACGGCATCAGCCGTAGCGACGATTATGCGTGGCTGCGCGCCGACAATTGGCAGGCGATGTTCAAGGATCCGTCGATCCTGGCCCCGGAAATCCGCGCCCATCTGGAAGCTGAAAACACCTATATGAATGCGGCGATGACCGACACGAAGGACCTGCAGAAGGTTCTCTTCGGCGAGATGAAGGGCCGCATCAAGGAAGATGACAGCTCGGTGCCGGTCAAGGACGGCCCCTATGCCTATGGCACGCTTTTCGTCACCGGCGGCGAGCAGCCGCACTATTTTCGCGAGGCCCGCAATGGCGGCGATCGCAAGCTGCTGCTGAACGGCGACAAGGAAAATGAAGGAAAGTCCTATTTCCGCCTTTCCGGCCTCGATCACTCCACCGACCATAGCCTCGGCATCTGGGGTTATGACGACAAGGGTTCGGAATATTTCACGCTGAAGATCCGCAACCTCGAGACCGGCGAGGATCTGTCGGATGTCCTCGAAAACACCGGCGGCGGCGGCGTCTGGGCGCCGGACGGCAAGAGTTTCTTCTACACGTTGCAGGACGAGAACCATCGCCCATCGAAGATCTACCATCACATCCTCGGGACGCCGCAATCGCAAGACCGGCTCGTCTACGAAGAGGAGGATGCCGGCTTCTTCATGGGCGTCGGCGGCTCGCTGCTCGACGACTACATCTTCATCGACATTCACGACCACGAGACCAGCGAATACCGCATCATCCCGACCTCCGACCTGACTGCCGAGCCGAAGATCGTGGCCGCGCGCGAAACGGGGATCGAGTATGAGCTCACCGAAGGCGGCGACGTCTTCTACATCCTCACCAACGACGGCGACGCCAAGGATTTCAAGATCATGGAGACGCCGGCGGACAGGCCGGGCAAGGAAAACTGGCGTGAAGTGGTGGCCCACAAGCCCGGCACGTTGCTGCTCAACCACATGGCCTATGCCCGTCACCTCATCTGGCTGGAGCGCAAGGACGGCCTGCCGCGCATTGTCATCCGCGATCGTCGCAGCGGCGAGGAACATTCCATCGCCTTCGAGGAAGAAGCCTATTCGCTCGGCCTGCAGGGGGCAGCGGAATACGACACGGATGTCATCCGCTTCTCCTACTCGTCGATGACGACGCCGAGCCAGCTCTTCGACTACAATATGGTGACGCGCGAGCGCACCCTGCTGAAGACGCAGGAAGTGCCCTCGGGCCACAATCCCTCGGACTACGTCACCCGCCGCGTTTTCGCGCCCGCCTGGGATGGTGAAAAAGTGCCGGTGACGCTGCTTTACCGCAAGGACACGCCGCTCGACGGTTCAGCACCCTGCCTGCTTTACGGCTACGGGGCTTACGGCATCGCGATTCCTGCCGGCTTCAACACCAACTGCCTGTCGCTCGCAGATCGCGGCTTCGTCTATGCCATCGCCCATATCCGCGGCGGCAAGGATAAGGGCTTTGCCTGGTACGAAGACGGTAAGATGGCGAAGAAGACCAATACGTTCAAGGACTTCATCGCGGCGGCCGACTATCTGAATCAGGAGAAGTTCACCTCTTACACGAAGATCATCGCCGAGGGCGGCTCGGCAGGCGGCATGCTGATGGGCGCGATCGCCAACATGGCGCCGGAGAAATTCGCGGGCGTCATCGCCGCCGTGCCTTTCGTCGACGTGCTCAACACCATGCTCGACGACACCTTGCCGCTGACGCCGCCGGAATGGCCGGAATGGGGCAACCCGATCGACAGCAAGCAAGAGTATGAGCAGATCGCCGCCTACAGCCCCTACGACAATGTCGGCGAGAAGCCCTATCCGCCGATCCTTGCCCTTGGCGGCCTCACCGATCCGCGCGTCACCTATTGGGAGCCGGCCAAGTGGGTCGCCAAGCTGCGTGACAAGACGACGGGCGACGCGCCGATCCTGCTGAAGACGAATATGGATGCCGGCCATGGCGGCGCGTCCGGCCGTTTCCAGCGCCTGGAGGAAGTGGCCTTCGAATATTCCTTCGCCATCAAGGTCGCGGGCAAAATGTAGGCTGAAGCCGGGAGGAGCGAATGGCAGTCTTTGTTGCCTTGCTGCGTGCCGTCAATGTTGGCGGCACCGGCGCATTGCCGATGGCAGAGCTAAAAACGCTCTGCGAGGAGAGCGGCTTCACCGACGTAAAAACCTATATCCAGAGCGGCAACGTGCTCTTTCGCTCTGAAGAAGATGAGAAGACGGTGCAGGCGCGGCTCGAGGAGGCTCTGGCGCGCAAGATGGGAGCCTCTCCCGGCGTCATCCTGCGCAGCCGCCAGGAGCTGGAAAATGCGGCCGACAATTCGCCCTTCCCGCACGCCAAGCCAAACTATCTGCTCGTCAGCTTCCTGCCGGATGCACCGCCGAAGGACGCGCTGGATAAGCTCGTGGCACCCGGCGGCGAAGAAGTGCATATCGCCGGCCGCGAAATCTACGTGCATTACCCCGATGGTTCCGGACGTTCGAAACTGAAGCTGCCGGCGCTGAAGGCAGGCACATCGAGAAATCTCAACACGGTACGGAAGCTTGCGGAGATGGCGCGCGAGCTGGAGAGGGAATAAAGACGCGCAGCGTCACCTTGATGCGACCCGCCAAGAGATGCCTGGAACAAGCGTCTTGCGCCTCCCTCTCGCCAGCCCTACTTTAGTGGCATGAGCTCTCTTCCGTCCGAAACGCCAATGCTTCAGGCACTCCCGATTCCGTTCGACAACAGCTATGCGCGCCTGCCGCCGCAATTCTTTGCGGACCAGGTGCCGACGCCTGTCGCTGCCCCGAAGCTGATCAAATTCAACGAGGTGCTGGCGCGGGAACTCGGGCTTGATGTGGATGCATTGAGACTTGATGCCGCGGCGATCTTCTCCGGAAACGAGTTGCTGCCAGGCTCGCAACCGATCGCTATGGCCTATGCCGGCCACCAGTTCGGCAATTTCGTGCCGCAGCTCGGCGACGGGCGCGCGATTCTTCTGGGCGAGGTCAAGGATCGCAACGGCAGGCGCCGCGATATCCAGCTCAAAGGCCCGGGGCCGACGCCGTTCTCGCGGCGCGGTGACGGGCGCGCGGCGCTTGGTCCGGTTCTGCGTGAATATATCGTCAGCGAGGCCATGCACGCCCTCGGTATCCCAACAACGCGGGCGCTGGCGGCAGTGACGACCGGCGAGCCTGTTTACCGCGAGGAGGTGCTGCCAGGCGCCGTTTTCACGCGCGTCGCGGCGAGCCATATCCGCGTCGGCACCTTCCAGTTTTTTGCGGCGCGCGGCGACACGGACAATCTGAAGGTTCTGGCCGATCATGTCATCGGCCGTCATTACCCAGACATCAGCGACCGCACAAATCCTTATCTTGCACTGCTGGAAGCAGTGGCAGAACGGCAGGCCGCACTCATCGCGCGCTGGCTGCATGTCGGTTTCATCCATGGCGTGATGAACACCGACAATATGACCGTTTCCGGCGAGACGATCGATTTCGGTCCCTGTGCTTTCATGGATAGCTACGATCCGGCGACAGTCTTTTCCTCCATCGACCGGAATGGTCGTTATGCCTATGCCAATCAACCGGCGATCGGGCAATGGAACCTCGCGCGCCTCGGCGAGACCCTTATTCCGCTAATCGATCCGTCCGCCGACACCGCGATCGAACTCGCGAACACTATCATTAGAGCCTATGGCGAGCGCTTTCAGGCCCACTGGCTCTCGGGCATGCGCGCCAAGATCGGCGTGACAGACGAGGAGGAAGGCGATCTCGAGCTGATCCAGTCTCTGCTGGCGATCATGCAGCAGCAGGGCGCCGATTTCACGCTGGCCTTCCGCCGGCTCGCCTCCCTTGCCGCCGACGAGGACGTCACCGACTTCACGGCGACCTTCCACGAGCCGCAATCGGTTGCGCCATGGCTCGCGCGCTGGCGCGAGCGCCTTGCCCGAGACCCTCAGTCGTCCGGCGCACGCGCAAATGCCATGCGGAAGGTCAACCCGGCTTTCATCCCGCGCAACCATCGAATCGAACAGGCGATCCAGGCGGCCGTCGAGGACGACGATTTTTCGCTGTTCGAAGCGCTGCTGCAAGTGCTGGCCAAGCCCTATGAGGATCAGCCTGCCTTTGCGCCTTATGCCGAGCCACCTTTACCCTCGGAACGGGTGCTGCAGACCTTCTGCGGCACCTGACACAACCGAGGACATAAGCCCCAGACAGGCTTGGGGAGTCATCGTCGCGCCAACCCATAGGGAGACATGACGATGAAAGTGCATGGCAGCACCCAGAACTATTTCAGCGCCCCGATCCGCAGCACCCAGCAGGATGCGGATTCAGACGACAGTACGCCCTTCAGCCTGCCTGATGACGGCGAGCAGCAGGACGAATCGCAGGGACCGTCCATCGCATCCAGCAGCGGCATCCCCTCCTCCATTTCGTCGGCTTTCTGGCTCAACCAGATCGGCGCAACGTCGACTTCGGCAGCCGACGGCAGCGGCGCAGACGACGACGGATCGGGCGCCATTGACGGCAGCAGCCAGACGGCTTCGTCCAAGAAATCCAACCAGGACATCCTGGACGAATTCAGCAAGTGGGCGAACATGACGCCCGCGCAGAAAATCCGCGCGCAATATCTGGAAGCGCATGGGCTGACGGAAGAGTCTTTCAGCCAATTGTCGGCCGAAGACCAGAAGGCCATCACCGATCAGATCGCAGCGGAGATCAAGCAGAAGCTCGGCGTCGGAAACAGCGCTGCCGACAGCGAGAAGGAAACGGACGGCGCAGCCTCTGCCCTATCCTTGGTCTGAGTATATTGCCACGCTACATGAAGGCGATGCGATCCTGATTCACATCTCGATCGCATCGCCTTGTTTTATCTGCCGGATTTTCTGTTATTGCCCGACCATGCTGACGACGATCTTGCTGACTTCAGCGAACACAGCCTCCACGTCTTTCGCCGCTGCCGTGGCTTCCGCGACAAAAGTCGTCACCAGAACCGGCCCGCGCTCCGGCGGCCAGATGACAGCGATATCAGCGTAAGAGCCATTGTTGCCCGTGCCGGTCTTGTCGCCGATCTTCCACTCCTTGGGCAGGCCGGCGCGCAGGCGATTGTTTCCAGTCGTATTGCCGACCAGCCAGTTGACCAGTTGATCCCTGGAGGTTTCCGACAGCGTGTTGCCGAGCGTCAGAAGGCCGATCGAATCCAGCATGGCATCGGGTGTGGTGGTGTCGCGGGGATCGCCCTTGGTCGCCTGATTGACGTCCGGCTCATTGCGATCGAGACGGGTCTCGGTGTCGCCTGTCGTGCGCAGCCAGGCGGTCAGCGCCGCCGGGCCGCCGAAGCTTTCCAGCAGCAGGTTGCCAGCGGTATTGTCGCTCAGCGTGATGGCCGCAGCACACAATTCTGCAACCGTCATGCCTTCGGCGCCGGCATGCTTTTCGGTTTCCGGAGAGTAGGTCACCACGACATCCTTCCCGTAGGTGACGCGACGGTCGAGTTTTTCGACACCCTGATCGACCCTTGCCAGCACGAAACCGGCAGCCAGCGCCTTGTAGGTGCTGCAAAGGGGAAAACGCTCTTCCTCGCGATTCCCAAGCGAAATGTTGGTTTCGGTGTCGAGGACGGAGACGCCAAGGCGACCACCGGTCTTCTTTTCCAGATCCGCCAGCTGCTTATCGACATCGTCGGTCAGCTGCGCATTGCCCTGGGAGCCGCCATCGCCGTCCGTGGCCTGTCCGTCAGATGGCATTGCAGTATTGTCCTGAGCAGCCGGCGCAGTCGCCGAGGTGCCGGCGGCGGTCTGGGCCAGAAGCGCGCTCGGGCCGAGCGTCAGAGCGGGAACGAGCAGCGCGGAACCTGCCACAAGGCGGCGACGGGTGAGCAAAATGGGCATTCAAGAGCCTCCAGCAGAATCGGACCGGATTGTGGGCTATGCGAGGAATATGGCAAGCCTCCGACCGGCCCGATTGCTATCGGATTTTATGCCGCCTTGTCGACCGTGACTTCAACGGTGACATGCGACAATTCGTGAATGTCGGCGAGGCGCGCCTTATAGAAGGCCGGGTCGCGCGAAA
Organism: Rhizobium sp. NPDC092011; assembly: GCF_044756305.1. NCBI lineage: Bacteria > Pseudomonadati > Pseudomonadota > Alphaproteobacteria > Hyphomicrobiales > Rhizobiaceae > Rhizobium > Rhizobium sp. NPDC092011. Next base: position 361,929 of record NZ_JBIVSO010000003.1, on the reverse strand, counting down.
CGGGCGTGACCACGGCCACGATGGCGGCATGATGACCGGGGCCGACTTGCCAGACATGCAGGTCGGTAATGCGGTCCGTGCCTGTCTCGATCGCCCCGCGGATTTCGCCCGGCAGATCCTCTCCCTGCGGGATGAAATCGAGCAAGACGGTACCGGAGGCACGCAACAGGCTCCACGACCATTGCGGGATCACCAGGCCACCCACGATGCCCATGACCGCGGTCAGCGCAATGACGAGCCAGATGCGCCGCTCGTTGCGCTGATGATCGGAGCCCAGAAACACGTGGCTGTGGCTCATATCGGAAGACATACTCATAACATCACTCTCCTGTTGCCCGTCCCGAAGCCTTGATCACCGCAAATAGGTCTTCAGCACATCGGATATTTCATCCACCGCCTGACGGCGGACCGGTTCGCTTTCCGCATGCAGCACATGCTCATGCAGATGATCCTCCAGAATTTCACCGGTCAGCCCCGTGAGCGCGCCGCGAATGGAGGCAAGAAGCTGCAGCACCTCTCCGCATGGACGCTCGGCCTCGAGCGCACGTTCCACGGCCTCCATCTGCCCTTTGAGGCGACGAACACGCGATAGCAACTTGGCTTGCTGGCGAACTGTGTGGGACATCAGGATCTCCGTTATAATATAGAGGGGTATATTATAATGATATGACAACGGAAGCCGGTCTTCGAGAAAAGTCGCGGCGGGCGATACGATTGAAATCAGCGGCTGCATGGATGGGCATTGCGCCCAGCCCTTGCAAATATGGGCGATCGGCGGCATATATAGCTCTAGAAACTAGAGGTATCGGAGACGAGAGATGCTGACGATCGGCGATCTATCCAAGCGTACCGGCGTGAAAGTGCCGACAATCCGCTATTACGAGCAGATGGGCCTGATCTCGGAGCCCGATCGCAGCGAGGGCAATCAGCGGCGCTATTCTCGGGCCGATCTGGAACGACTGGCTTTCATCCGCCACGGCCGTGATCTCGGCCTGACGATCGACGCCATCAGGGAATTGATCTCGCTCAGCCAGCACCCTGACCGTCCCTGCGTGGGTGCCGACCGCATCGCACGCGAGCATCTGGACGATGTGCGTATCAAGATCGCCCAGCTGAAGCGGCTGGAGCACGAGCTGGAGCGCATCGTATCGCATTGCGACGGCCATAGCATCGAGGATTGCTATGTGATCCGGGCGCTGTCCGATCACGGGCTATGCGAAGCAGAGCATTGAGGCCCATTGACAAACGCGCTGAAGCGGATCATCTATGCGCCCATGATCAAGCACGTGCTCCATACCTGCTCGTATTTTTGGCTGTACCTGTAAGGGGCGGCCAAGACAGATCATTTTGTCAACAAGCCGCCGTCAGGCGGCTTTGTTGTATCGGCAGCGTCCTGACGGCTCATTTAGAAACAAGGACGCAAATGCCATGCTAGACGATAGCGACATCTCACTTCTTCGGCCGCCTGTTCTGACCATTCGCAACGCACAGCCGCGCGACCTGCCCCAGCTCAACGACATGATCCGGCTTCTGGCCGCCCATCACGGCGATCCCTCCGGCACGACGCCCGAGCAGCTTGAACGCGACCTTTTCGGCCCGCTGCCGTGGATCACAGCGCTCGTTGCCGAAGGCGAGGATGGATTGATCGGCTACGCCATCCTCGTGCCGCTGTACAAGGCACAGGAAGGGCAGCGGGGCATGGACCTGCATCATCTCTTCGTCCGCGACGGCCATAGAGGCCACGGCATCGGACAGCATCTTGTCGACCGCGCCCGCGACATCGCCCGCAAGGCCGGTTGCAGCTACCTTTCGGTCGGCGCCGCAACGGGCAATTTCCAGGCGCACCGCTTCTACGAACACATGGATTTCAAGCCACGGCCGGTCACCGGCATGCGCTACCTGCAGGCTCTTGCCTGATGCCGGCCTTTAACGGGATCGCCATCGGATACTGACCTCCAGAGCGTTTCTGGCTTTACGCATTCCGGACGGAAAAGCGCTACGCGCTCCTCCTGGAAATGCTTCAATGATCGATGGCGATCCCGCGGCCTGCAAAGAATTTAGCGAACATCTCCAGCGTCATCTCCGCATTCTCGCGCGTCGCATCGACGTGACCGGAGGGATTGTGGAAGCGGATCATATTTCCGTTGATGGCCGTCACCAGCACCAGATGGCCGCCCTTTGTCGGCGGCTCGGTCTCCGGCCATCGAACGGAATGATGCACTGACGCGATGAAAAATTCCGATTGCGTGAGGATATCGGTAATATCGGCTACGGAAATCCCGGTGACGACCCTTGCGCTCAGCCCGAAGCGATCGCGGACGAAGGGGATAAAGGGCGCGTAGATCAGGCCCTTGATCCTGCCATCCGGCTCCTCGACATAGCCGCCATATTCCCTGCACCCCATGGCCAGATCCATGATCGGAACGGCTTTGCCGGTCCGGGCGGCAAGCACCATTTTCAGGCAGGCCATACCGCAGAGATTGGCGGCCCAATGGGCATATTCCTCGATATCGCGCGCGCCGGAAGACGCCCAGAGCGGATCCTTCAACAAGGCCGGCCGTGCGCCCTCGGCAACGACCGCGAGGGTCATGTCAGGCGTTTCCCATTGGCTGAAATAGGGAACCTTTCGCCCCACGCATGCATCCACGATCACCCACTCCCCTTGCCGAATCCCGTCGCTATAAGCTTGATGGAAAATGCGCTAGAAAAAAGGCTGTCGGCCTCGATCCGCAACTGGAGGTGCATCTTGGAACAGCGGTTCACATTCGATGGCGTCGCCAACCTCTATAACAGCGCCCGACCGCTCTATCCCGATCAACTGTTCATGGACGTCATCGATTTCGCCCGACTGGAGGCCGTGGATGCGGTTCTTGAGATCGGCTGCGGCACCGGGCAGGCGACGGAAGGCTTCGCCCGCCGCGGGCTTTGCGTTGTCGGACTTGATCCAGGCGCGGAACTGATCGCAATCGCACGCGAAAGACTGGCGGAATTTCCGCAGGTGCGATTTCAGCAAACCACGTTCGAAGCATGGCCCGGCGAACAGGGAGGCTACAAGCTGATAGCGGCAGCGCAATCCTTGCATTGGGTCGCGCCGGAACTGCGCTTGACAAAAACAGCTGCGCTGCTCGCGCCTGCGGGTGTGTTCGCCGTCTTCGGCAACGTGCCCATGCCGCTAGAGCCCCCTCTTTCAGGAGTATTCGGCGATATTTATGCCCGTCATGCTCCGCATCTCGCAGGCCCACCCGTGGAGGCCTGGTATCTGCCCGATGGCCCGTTTGCCGCAGAGCTAAAGCAGTCCGACCAGTTCGAGACACCGATCCTTCACTGCTACCGCTGGAGCCGGCCGCACACGACAGACAGTTACATCGATCTGCTGCGTACCCTTTCAAGCTACAGGCTTCTGCCTGAAGATCGAAGGGAGGTTTTGCTTTCCGAGCTTGCCGATACCATCACCGCCCAAGGCGGCGAATTCGAACTGCATTACGAAACGCATCTCCATCTCGCCCGGCGCTCAAACGTCAGGTAGAGCGCGATGTCGTCCGAAAACCGCAAACACTTTTCGGCATCACGCTCCGAGCATACAGCAATCTATTTCTTGGGCAGCGCCTTCAGATAGGCGGCAATCGCCTCGCGGTCGGTCGCCGGCAGGTGGGCGATGTTCTGCTGGACTTCGGCCATCGAACCGCCGGCGGAATCATAATCCGGAGTGAAGCCGGTTTCGAGGTAGTTGGCGATATCACCCGTACTCCAGCCGCCGATTGCCTTCGAACCCGGTGTGATATCCGGGATCTGGCCCTTGCCTTCCGGGTTGGGTGCTCCCGCCAACCACTGGCCACTCACGAAGCCGCCGAGACCGTCGCGCGGCGTATGGCATTCGCCGCAATGCCCCGGGCCCTCCACCAGATATTGTCCGCGCTTGACCTTCTCATTCGCATTGGCAAGGACGACGCGCGGCTGATCGTTGAGATAGAGGAACTTCCAGCCGCCCACCGCAAGCCTGATGTTGAACGGAAACGGCAGTTCATGCGGCGGAGCGACGTTACCGCTCTTCGGAAGCGTCTTCAGGAAGCCCCAGAGATCGTTGATATCCTTGTCGCTCATGCGGGTATAGGAGCCATAGGGGAAGGACGGATAGAGATGCTCTCCTTGTTTGCCCACACCTTGTTTCATGGCATTGCCGAAATCGGCGAGCGTCCATGTGCCGAGGCCAGCCTTTTCATCCGGCGAGATGTTCGGCACGTGGAATGTGCCGAAGGGACTCGTGAGCGCGAGGCCGCCCGAAAGCACAAGCTTGGCGTCGCCCTGAGCGCCTGATACCGCATGGCAGCTTGTACAGCCGCCGGCCCAGAAGACCATCTCGCCATTCTTGAGATCGGGATCGCCGAGATTGGCCCAATGGCTTGCCGGCAAGGGCGAAGGCGCTGTCACCACATAGAACGCGCCGCCGCCAAGGACGACCACGCCGAGCAGGCAAAGCAACCACCGGATAAACCGCGCCATCACATTTACCCCCTTCCGGCTCCAAAACCGACATGCTCCGCGCCGGTCGCAGACCGGACGCGGAGCCAAAACAAATCGTCAGATGAGGCTGACCTACCGCTCAGAGCATTTTCTTGCGCATTCCGGACGGAAAACCGCTGCGCACTTTTCCTGGAAATGCCCTAGTCCTTCTTGACGCGGTAGGCCTGATGACAGGCGCCGCAAGCACCACCGAGGGTCTTCAGCGTCGCGCCGACGCCAGCCTTGTCTGCGGGTAACTGGGCGAGCGCCGTCTCGGCATCGGTGGAAAGCTTGGCCGCCTTCGACTTGAAGTCGTCGAGATTGTCCCAGATCTTCGGATTGACTTCGGCGTCGCCCTTGTCGCTCTGCGGATTGAACTGATCCGGGAATGCCTTGGCCGTTTCTGCGATCGTCGTCAGCGACGCCTTGACGATATCGGCATCATAGGGCTTGTCGCCCTTGGCAATCGCGCCGAGGGCCCCCGTGGCGCCGCCGATCTTCTTCATCATCCCGATGCGGGAGTCATGCGTGCCATCGGCTGCAACGACCGAACCCAGGGCGATGCTGGCCAAAGCCGCTGCCGCCACAATCGCTTTCCACTTCATTTCGTTCTCCTACCTCTTTCCCAATGATCGAGACCGCATATGCGGCCCGGCGCATGATTACAGCGACATGTTTGCCGGTTTCCCCTCCGGCAATGAAGTCACAAAGTGGTGAGAGCTGAGTGAAATCAGTGTCATGCTATCGACACACTTATCTTTCCCCCGGACTTCACGTCATTTTCAAACCTTCCCAGACAGTGAAGACCGAAACCGCAACGAGCAGCAATCCGGCGGCGCGGCCGGCAAAGGCGGTCGCCCTGGGATTGGCAATCAGCAGATCCCGGCTTCGCCCGGCAGTTACGGCGAGGCCTCCATAGACGGCAAATTGCGTCGCGACGGTCATGGCTCCCATGATAACGGCCTGTATCCACATCGGCCCGTAGTCCGGTTTCAGGAACTGCGGGTAGACGGCAAAGATGAAGAGATAGGCCTTGGGATTGATCAGGCAAGTGACCGCGCCCTGTCGGAAAGCCTTCCAGGCGGAGCGGCTGCCGGCAGGCCCCTCGCCGCCAACGGTGATGGAACTGCGCATCAGCGTATAGCCGATGAAGGCCATGTAGGCGCCGCCGGCAATCAGCAGCGGCTTGAAGAGAATGGGCACGAAATGCATCAGCAAGCCGATGCCGATGGCGCCGTTCAGCGCGTGAACCGCGCCGCCCAGCATGATGCCGCCGGTTGCGGCAAGGCCGCGATTGCTGCCGCCGGTCAGGGAATTTGCAAGCACGAACAGCATGTCCATGCCCGGCACGATGATGATGCCTAAGAGAAGGATGAAGAAGAGCCAGAGATTTTCTGCGTAACCCATGTCAGTTGCCTATCGCCCTCTCTGTCAAAGCAGAAGAGGAAATGATTGATTTTCAAGTCGATAGACGATCTTATAAATCGATCCAACTGACGGGGTGTTGTCAGTAGCCTTCATCTTCGGGGCAAGAAATGCGCAAGGCATCTCGCCTGTTCGAGATCATCCAGATTCTGCGGCTGGCCAAAAGGCCGGTGACGGGAGCCGATATTGCCACGCAGCTCGAGGTGACGGTGCGCTCGGTCTATCGTGACATCGCGGCCCTTCAGGCGATGCGCGTGCCCATCGAAGGCGAGCGCGGCATCGGCTACATCCTGCGACCTGGGTTCGACCTGCCACCACTGATGTTTTCGATAGAGGAAATGGAGGCGATCGTCCTTTCGCTGGCGCTGCTGGAGCGCACCGGCGATGCCGAACTGAAGCTGGCGGCCAAGCGCGTGACCGCGAAGATCGCCGGCGCCGTGCCGCCGCCATTGCGCCAGACCCTCGATGCCAATGCGCTGCACGCCTGGGGTTTCGCGGCGCCCTCTGCATCCGCAACCGACCTGGCGCTCGTCCGCCGTGCCATTCGCGACGAGGAAAAACTCGAGCTCGCCTATCGCGATGAGCTCGGTCGGGCAACGGAGCGCATCATCCGTCCGATCGCGCTGATCTACTATGCCGAGGCGGCAAACATCGTCGCCTGGTGCGAGCTACGCCAAGCCATCCGCAATTTCCGCAGCGACAGGATCGACGATTGCCAGCCGACGGGACTCTGGTTCAAGGGTGAAGGCGACGGCTTACGTCAGATCTGGGTGAACGGTTGGCAAACGAACACTTCCGCCGCAAACGCTTGAGATGTTCTTGAACCCCGATCGTCAGACCGGATTCTGCAAAGCCGAACAACCTCTTCTCGCATGCCTCATAGGCCACAGAAGGGACGCGATCGACATGCGGATGGCTGCGAAGCAAGGCTCAGCGCAACATCAAGGTTCTATCGATTTCGCGCCCGTAGCCGGTAATTTCGAGACGATTCTCATAAACCGAGAGGATTGCATAGGCACTGGTATCTTCGGTATCGACCATGCCTTTGAAATTGACGAAGTAAGTGCCGTCAGACATGCCGAAGTTGCCGGCGTGATTGTGGCCGTTGAAATAAGCGACGACATGGTCGTGTTCAGCCAGAAGCGAAAGCACCCGCCCGCTATTCAACGCATTGTGGCCATTGTCCGGGAAGACCGGATAATGGTTCATGACGATGACCTTCTCTCCTGCCCTCTTCGCTTCCTGCAGCTTCTCGCCAAGCCAGCCGAATTGCGTGTCGCCGATGGCGCCGTTCCAGCGTTGGCCGTTGAGCGCGCCGGCACTCTCCAGCGCCGCCATCAGCTCCTTTGCCTCCTGCCTCCTGGGATCACCTTCCGGCGGAGCGAAGACGCTGATCTCATTGCCGTCGAGCGCAATGAAGCGGTAGCCGGAATGGCTGAAATCGTAGTACGCGGACGGCATGCCGACCCGTGCGGGTACATTGCCGAGTTGCTCGGGTGCTATCGCGAAGTCATGGTTGCCAAGCAGAAAGTGCTTGCGATGACGTAACGTCTCGTAGACGGGCAGGATCGCGTCAAAACTCTTCCATTCGCGATCGATTATGTCACCAAGTGTGACGACGAAGGCGAGATCATGCCGGTTGAACTCTTCTATCGCCGCGCCAAGCTTGGCAAGACTGTTCGCGGGATAGCGATCGAGAGTCAGATTGGGCTCGAGATCGGCATATTGCGGATCGGCGACGACACCAAAGCGGAAGAGCGGTGCTGACGGCATTGAGCCTCCTTGAGCGGCCTCCCCGGGACGCCAAGCGACCCACGGATACATCAATATAGGCTGACGATAAGAAAACACCCGACGCCATCAAGACGCCGGGTGCGAAAGCCAGCCTATACGGCAAACCTTACTTCGTTGCGGCTTCGTAGCGCTCCAGGACGTAGTCCCAGTTGATCAGGCTGTCGATGAAGGCTTCGAGATACTTCGGACGCAGGTTGCGGTAGTCGATGTAGTAGGAGTGTTCCCAGACGTCGACGCCGAGGATCGGGTCTGCACCATGAACCAGCGGGTTTTCGCCGTTCGGGGTCTTGGAGATTTCGAGCTTGCCGTTCTTGACGGAAACCCATGCCCAGCCCGAGCCGAACTGCGTGGCGCCGGCAGCGGCGAAATCGGCCTTGAACTTGTCATAGCCGCCGAGATCGGAATTGAAGGCAGCTTCGAGCTTGCCCGGCAGCTTGTTGCCGCCGCCGCCCTTCTTCATCCACTTCCAGAAATGGATGTGGTTGTAGTGCTGGGCAGCATTGTTGAAGAGGCCTGCATTGGTGCCGAAAGACTTCTTCACGACTTCTTCGAGCGACAGATCTGAAAGACCTGCTTCGGCAGCGAGCTTGTTGCCGTTGTCGACATAGGCCTTGTGGTGCTTGTCGTGGTGATACTCGAGCGTCTCACGCGACATGAACGGCGAAAGAGCGTCGTAATCGTAGGGAAGTGCAGGCAATTCGAAAGCCATGGTCATATCTCCTCTTGGCAGAAAATTGCGGTCGGCAGGTGACCGGAACATAGGAGCGGTCGCCAGGAAGAGCAACCGCCGACATGCCAAAAAAGTTGCAGACGAGAGCAAAAATTGCCCTATTTTCAATTAGGTATAGCCTCGACTTAGAAATTTACCTTACTGAATGCGACGGCATTGGCCCACATCCCGAGACAGTTGGATAGACCATCGACACAGAGGGTCGCCGACGCTAGTTTCGCCGGAACTTGCAATGCCGGGGAATGTCCGTGACGATAGCCTGCCTACACACAGAGCCGAGAGCAACATTGCCGTCTACGAAGCTGCGGCGAAGGCACTCGGGCTGCCTGCCGGCATATTGCGCCATCATGTCCGCGCCGATCTCTTGCTTGCCGCCGAAAAGGTGGGGCATTTGACGGAGGAGATTTCAGCGGAAACGGCAGCGCTTCTGCTGCATCTGGCCGAAGACGCCGATGCCGTCGTGCTCAATTGCTCGACGCTTGGCCCGGCAGTGTCGCAAGTCGCCGCCGGCGCAATGGCGCCCATCATTCGAGCGGACGCCACACTTGCGGACGAAGCCGTCAAGACCGGTGGCAAGGTCGTCATCCTGTGCACGGTCGAAACGACCATAGCTCCGACAACAACGCTTTTCAAAGCGGCGGCGGAGGCAACGAGTGCCGAAATCGAGGTTCGCCTGGTGCCGGGCGCATGGGCGCATTTCCGGGCGGGTGATCTGCCGGCCTACCTGACCGCCATCGCCGATGCCGTGAAAGCGGTCCATGACGAAGGCCCCGTCACGATCGCCTTCGCGCAGGCGTCCATGACCGATGCGGGGCGTCTTCTTCCGGCAAGCTACCCGCAGCCGATGAGCGGCCCGACGACGGCGCTTTCGGCAGCAATGGCAGGGATTGCGGACCAGCTATTATAGGTTGCGGCCGAAATAGACATTCACCTCGGCGATACGATCGCCGGCAAAGCGGATCAGCTCGACATTGCGGAAGCTGCCGCCGTCCATTTTTTCGGCGCGATAGCCGACGATCACCTCATCGCCATCGGCAACGAGATGCTCGATGTGGATGTCGCGGAAGACTTTGTCTTTCGGCCAGCAATGTTCGAAATACCGTTTCCGGTCGATATGATCGTCGCGCGGGCTCGAAAAAGTAAAGTCCGGCGTCAGCATTCGATCGACGAGATCAGGTTGCTGCGCGATATAGGCGACAAAGAGGCGCCGAACCGTGTCGCAACGGGCACTTTCAAGAGAGTTCATGAACTGCCCCCTCTGTTGCTAAGAGACATTTTCCGGCTAATCAGCTCAAACTGATTGTATAATGCAATCAGTTTTTAACATAGGATGAGCGAACCGACAAGGCGGTTTGCGGACTTGGCATCTCCGCCCGCATGGTCCAAACTCCGTAACACCCCCAATCAGCAGGAAGCCATCGCGGTGTCCGAGGCTCATCATCACATGTTGGAAAAGCTGCGCCATCTGGCGGCAAAGGATAACCGTCCGACGGCCCCGCCGACCGGCATCGGCAGCTACTCGACGCTTTTCACCTTCGTCACGCGCGAACGTGAGCGCATTGCGGGCTCGGCCTTTTCGCAGGTTTCAATCGTCGCCATCCTCGAAGGCTCCAAGGAAATCGTCAGCATGGGGCGGCAGCGGCACTTTTCGGCCGGCACGGTGCTCGTGTTGCCGGCCGGCTGGAGTGGCGATGTCGTGAACGACCCCGACCCGCAGACCGGCGCTTACCGCGCGATCTTCATTACCTTTCCCAAGGAGTTGGTGCGTCGAGCCGCAAAAACCTATCCGCCGGCCCAGATCGCGGCACAAACCGAACTGCCGCTCGATCCGCTGCTGGCCGCGGCCATCGACCACGCTGGCGAAGGCATTGCTGGCGGCAACGTGCCAATCCCTCTGATCGAGCACAGGCTCTTCGAAATACTGTTGGTGCTCGGCATGCGCGGCGCCCTGCCCGGTTCGCCCGAGACAACAGCCGAGGCGGTGCGTGCGCTGGTGCGCTGGCAGCCGGATCGCGCCTGGACGGCAGATCTCATCGCCACCGAACTCGGCACCAGCAATGCGACCTTGCGGCGACGGTTGTCGCGCGAAGGCGCTTCGCTGCGTGATGTGCTGGCGAGCGAGCGCGTGGCGCTGGCAACGACGCTGCTTGCCGAAGACGGGCTGTCGCTGCGCGAGGCCGCCCTTGCCACAGGCTATCGCTCGCCCCGCCGCTTCGCTGATCGACTTCGCAGCGCATGAGCGTTTCCGGCTCGATTTTGAGCGTTTGAGTGCGCAGCCGTTCGATGCGAATTTGTTAGACCCTGCCCTCGAAGGCTCACACGAGCCGCAACACGAAAGGGCAACATCATGAAAACCATGCTCAACGTTCTGAATGCCACCGTTATCGCCGCAGCCGTCGCTACCCCGGCGCTATCGGCCGATCTCAAAGTGACCTTCGCCAAGAGCGACGGCCGGATGCTGCTGCCTGAAAACGCCTCCTGCATTTCAACGGGAACGGACAAATCCGCGCCTGGACCGAACAAGAGCCTGGCGGTTTCGTGGTCGAAGGGGCCAAAGGGAACACGCTCTTACGCGCTGACCATGGTCGACCCCGACGTTCCCGCGGATTTCTCGCTTTTCAACAAGGCCGACAAGACAATCCCGAAGGATTTCAAGCGGATGGAGTTCGTTCATTGGGTGCTGGCCGATATCCCGGCGTCGCGCACCAGCCTTGCCGAAGGCACCGATGGAAACGGCCCCTCCTCCGGTGGCCTGCCGCTCGAGCGCACGGCCTATGGGCGGCGCGGACAGAACGGAGCCGGCGGCGGCAATTTGAAGAACGGACCGCATGGCGGCTATATGGGCGCCTGCCCGCCCTGGAATGACGAGCGCGTTCACAGCTACCACGTCACCGTCTATGCGCTCGACGTCGACCGGCTGAAGCTTCCCGACCTCTTCACCCGCGCCGATCTCATCGCCGCCGCGAAGGGGCACATTCTGGCCTCGGGCAGCCAGGAATTATTTTACACATTGAATGCAAAGGCCGAGAAATGACCGAGACGAGATGGGATGCAGCCGCACCGGCCGAGCCGGAAACCGCACATTGGATGCGGAACCTGATCATCTGCCTCGTCGGCTCGTTCACCACGATCGTGGCGATGACGCTGCTGCTCCCCTTCCTGCCGCTCTATGTGGAAGAACTCGGCGTCAGCGATAAGGCCGCGATCGTGCAATGGTCCGGCATCGCCTATGGCGCCACCTTCTTTGCCGCCGCCTTCGTCGCGCCGCTATGGGGGCGGCTCGGCGACATCTACGGCCGCAAGCTGATGCTGGTGCGCGCCAGCCTCGGCATGACAATCGCCATTTCGCTGATGGGCATGGCCGGCAATATCTGGCAGCTGGTGGCGCTGCGCCTGTTCACCGGCCTTGCCGGCGGTTACGCCTCCGGATCGATGGTGCTGGTCGCCGCGCAAACACCGAAGCATCGCTCCGCCTGGGCGCTGGGCACGCTTTCAGCCGGGATCATGGCCGGCAATCTCGTGGGACCGCTGATCGGCGGCGCGCTGCCGCCTGTCATCGGCATCCGTGGCACATTCCTGCTGGCCGGCGGCGTGATCTTCTTCACCTTCCTGGCGACGACCTTCCTGATCAAGGAGGAGAAATCCACGGCGCGGAAGAAGGCGGCGAAGGCAAGCGGCAGCTGGGCCTCCATTCCGGACAAGCGTCCAGTCATCGCCATGCTGTCGCTCGGCCTGTTGCTGATGCTGGCCAACATGTCGATCGAGCCGATCATCACGGTCTATGTCGCACAGTTCGTCAGCGATGCTCAGGTGACGATGGTCTCGGGCGTCGTCATGGCCGCCGCCGCACTCGGCAGCATCCTGTCGGCCTCCTGGCTCGGCAAGCTGGCCGACCGCATCGGCCACTGGAGCGTCATCATGGCCGCGCTTGGCGTCGCCGCACTCCTGCTCATCCCGCAGGCCTTCGTGACCTCGGCCTGGCAGTTGATTGCCTTGCGTTTCCTGATGGGCGTTGCGTTAGGTGGGCTTCTGCCCTGCATCACGGCCGTCATCCGGCATAATGTTCCGGATACGGCCACCGGCAGCATCCTCGGCCTTTCCATCTCGTCGCAATATGTCGGCCAGGTGGCAGGCCCGGTCATCGGCGGTTTCGTCGGTGGTCATATCGGCATGCCGGCCGTGTTCCTCGGCACTTGCGTGCTTTTGGCCATCGGAGCCGTGTATTGCTGGTGGGTGAGCCCGAAGAAGGAAACGGAGTAGCCTCGTCAGCGAAAATCGCTAGCCGTCAGAATATACAGGCGCCGTCGCGTGTAGCCGTAGGCTTTCGCGGCGGCCTTCTGAATTACATCACGTCCGGCATCAAAGGCGGCAAGATAACCCGCTTCGGTGCTGGCTCCCGGAAAGACATCCGCATCGACGAGAAACGGAACCTCGAACATGCCGTCATGACCGGTAAAACGGATTCGGTTTGCCGAAGCGTCGTAGCTACGGCTGCGGTTGGGAAAGCTCAGGCCCATCGTCGAGTACTCCATAACAAACCAGATCCGGCGCCCCGAAGGGAGCAGACGGCTTCGATTGCTTTCGATGTCACCAGGTCAATCCGAACAGCATCGAATAGATGACGAAGCCGATCGCTGCGACGACGCAGAGCTGCAGGAACAGCCCGTGATAGTCGAAAAGATAGACGGAAGCAGGAAGAGAGATCTTCATGGCGGCCTCCTTAGTGGTTGTGCCGACCACACTCACAATAGCATAAAAGCTGTCTTCGCGCCGCTTATTTTGGATTGAGTTCGCGCCTAAATTATCGCCATGGATTTTCTCTTGCATCTCGCAAACCACGTCGACAACCTTGGGAAACAACAGTGCTACCGACTTTTGAAACCAACCGGCTGATCCTGAGCCCGCGCACTATGAAGGATATAGAGGATTGCCTCGCCATGGATCGCGACCCAGAGGTGACGAAATTCATTCCGGGGCCGTGGAACGATCCGGAAGCGCACCGACTATTTCTGACGGACCGCATAACAGCTGATTTCGGAGCGGGCCTCGGCTATTGGTCAATCTTCGCCAAGGAAAATCGTCAGCAATTTCTTGGCTGGGTTTTACTGATTCCAGCGGATGCAGTCGGGCCGGAAATAGAGATCGGCTGGCGACTGAATAGAGCCGCCTGGGGCAAGGGGTTTGCGACGGAGGCCGCAAGATCGGTTCTTACCCACGCCTTTGCTACGCTCCGCCTCGAATATGTGATTGCCGACATCGCTCCCGGCAATGTCGCTTCGATACGAGTTGCCCAAAAACTTGGCCTCTCGGCAAGGCATGAGACGAAATATCTCGATCAGCCGTTTGCATCCTATCAGATCGACAGGGCGGCCTTCGAAGCGAACGCATCAGCAGACTGATCCGGCAGACGGCTTAGCTCCACCGGATCAGCGCTTCAAAACGTTGAAGAGCACTCACTCTTCGCTGGCGCTGCGGCCGTGTGCCCAATCCATATAAAGCTCCAGCGCCTTGCGGGCGACCGGTCCTTCCTGGAATTCGCGATCGTCCAGGCGCTTGACCCCGACGACCTTGGAATAATTGCCTGTCGTGAAAACCTCGTCAGCGGCCTTGAACTGCTCGACGGTGAGCGTTTCCTCGCGCACGTCGAAGCCTTCCTGGCGCAACAGGCCGATGACGCGGGCGCGGGTGATGCCGGCAAGGAAGGTGCGGTTGGCGATCGGCGTGTAGACGATGCCGTCCTTGACCATGAAGACGTTGGATGCGGCGGTTTCAGCGACGTTGCCGTTCATGTCGCAGACAAGCGCATTGTCGAAGCCGCGCTTCTTCGCTTCAAGGATCATGCGGCCGCTGTTCGGATAGAGCGAGCCGGCCTTGGCGTCGGTCATCGCCGTTTCCGGCGACGGGCGGCGGAAGGGCGAAACGGTGAGCGTCACGCCGCCATTGCCGCCAAGCGGCGCTTCGAACAGGCAGAGTGCAAAACGCGTCGATTCCGCATCGACCGCGACGACGCTGCCGGCCGAGCCATGCTCGCCCCAATACATCGGCTTGATGTAGATCGGCGTCTTGCCGTCGAATTTCTTGATGCCTTCCCAGGCAAGCGCTTCGATCTCTTCAGCCGTCTTGACCGGCTTCAAACCCATGGCGACGGCGGAGCGGTTGACCCGCTGGCAATGCAGATCGAGATCGGGTGCGATACCATCGAACCAGCGCGCGCCGTCGAAAACCGTCGAGGCGAGCCACATGGCATGCGAGGTCGGCCCGATGAGCGGCGGATTGCCGGAGAGCCACTCTCCTTCGACATAGGTCCAGGTGGTGGAGCGGGGCGACGTATCGACGGACATGGGTGTTTCCTCTCTAAATTGGCGAAGAGCAAATAACCGCGCAATCTCAGGGTCAAGCAGAAACTGCGCGGCAAAATCCATTTGCAACAAAGCGCCCGATACCGCATTCATAGCGCAATTTTCATGCGCCGAAACAACAACTTGACGAATGGGTCCATCAGGAAAAATGATGGACCGTACGGACGGCAGGCAAATAGGGAGAACTCCGATGAAAGCGATGTACTACGAGTCTTTCGAGGCGACGCCCGAGATACGCAACCTGCCCGACCCGACGCCCGGTGAGGACGGCGTGGTCATAGCCGTTGGCGCGAGCGGGCTCTGCCGCAGCGACTGGCATGGCTGGATGGGACATGACCCGGATATCAAGCTGCCGCATGTGCCGGGCCACGAGCTTGCCGGCAAGGTGGTGGCGACCGGTCGCGGCGTCATGCGGTTCAAGGTCGGCGATCGCGTCACAGTTCCCTTCGTTTCCGGCTGCGGACATTGCGCCGAGTGCCATTCCGGCAACCAGCAGGTCTGCCCGAGCCAGTTCCAGCCAGGCTTCACCCATTGGGGTTCCTTCGCCGAATATGTCGCCATCGACTATGCCGACACCAATCTCGTTCACTTGCCCGAGACGGTCGACGATGCGACGGCCGCTAGTCTTGGCTGCCGCTTCGCCACCTCGTTCCGCGCCGTTGCCGATCAGGCCAAGACGCGGCCGGGCGAATGGATCGCCGTGCATGGCTGCGGCGGCGTCGGCCTTTCGGCAATCATGATCGCCAGCGCCCTTGGCGCCAATGCCATCGCCATCGACATTTCCGACGAGAAGCTCGCCTTCGCCCGCGAATGCGGGGCCGTGGCGACGATCAATGCGGCTGCGGTCGCCGATGTGGCGGAAGCGGTGCGCGAGATCACCAAGGGCGGCGCCCATGTCTCGATCGATGCGCTCGGCCATCCCACAACCTGCTTCAACTCGATCAAGAACCTGCGCCGCCGCGGCCGGCATGTGCAGGTCGGCCTCATGCTCGGCGACTATGCGACGCCGCAAATTCCGATGGCCCAGGTGATCGGCCATGAGCTCGAAATCTATGGCAGCCACGGCATGCAGGCGTGGCGCTATGATGCCATGCTCGACATGCTCGCGGCCGGCAAGATCGCACCGCAAAAGCTTATCGGCCGCAGGATAAGCCTGGAAGAGGCCGTTCCGGCGCTCATGTCGATGGACAAGGCCGAAGGCACGGGCATTAGCGTCATCACGCAATTTTGAACCCAGCCAACCAGGAAAATAAAACCTCCGAATTTGCCCAGATCGTTCGGCTCAACCGGGCGATGTGGGCGTTTTTTCGAAAAACTGTCATGCAATCCGGATAGACTGATTTATCCGATGCCCTTGCGCAAATGTCATTTCATGTCCAGATTGCCGCCCATGCCCGAAAGCGAGCCTTATAGTTCCTGCTCTACAGCACCGGCCCGAAAATCGGACACGATTTTCGGAAAGCCTGATGCGTAGATTCAAGGAGATGGAGCGCCTTTTGTGCTTCCGAAAGGAAGCACGGCGCTCCAGGAAAGCCGGCCCGACAAATAGCGATCCGGATAGCGACGGCTGTACCAGCCGCGCGATGGCAATGGCGCGCGGCATCTTACTCGACAAACAGAAGGAAAGAATTGGCAGGCCGATCCCGGCCGGCGCCAAACTTGCATATTGATGATCTTCGACTGGCTATCCGACCCTTCCGCCTGGATCGGTCTTGCTACCTTGATCGTTCTCGAGATTGTTCTCGGTATCGACAATCTCGTCTTCATCGCGATTCTCGCCGACAAGCTGCCGCCGCACCAACGCGATGCCGCACGCATGATCGGCCTGGCGCTGGCCCTCATCATCCGCCTGGCGCTGCTCGCCTCCATCGCCTGGATCGTAACGCTGACGACGCCGTTGATCTCGGTCTGGGGCTACAGCCTCTCGGGCCGCGATCTCATCCTGATTTTCGGCGGTCTGTTCCTGCTATTCAAGGGCACGATGGAGTTGCACGAGCGGCTGGAAGGGCATGAGTCGCAGGGCGAGAAAAAACTCGTTCATGCCGTCTTCTGGCAAGTGATCGTACAGATCGTCGTCCTGGATGCCATTTTCTCGCTCGACAGCGTCATTACCGCCGTCGGCATGGTGCAGGAACTCTCCATCATGATGGTCGCGGTGATCTTCGCGGTCGCCGTCATGCTGTTCCTGTCGAAGCCGCTGATGGCATTCGTCTCGAAACATCCGACCGTGGTCATCCTCTGCCTCGGCTTTCTGATGATGATCGGCTTCTCGCTTGTCGTCGAAGGCTTCGGCTTCCATGTGCCGAAGGGCTATCTCTATGCGGCGATTGGCTTCTCGATCATCATCGAGGCTCTGAACCAGCTCGCCCGCCGCAACAAGGAGCGGCTTATCACGCCAAGCAATATCCGCAACCGCACCGCCGATGCGGTTCTCGGACTTCTCGGCGCCAAGCGGCCGCAGGCAACACTCGGCGAGCCGGCCGAGAAAAGAGCGGAGCACACCGTCAGCGATGAGGTGTTCTCCGTCGAGGAGAAGGACATGATCCACGGCGTGCTGACGCTTGCCGATCGTTCGGTCCGCTCGATCATGACGCCGCGCACCGATATCGTCTGGCTCGATCTCGACAAGCCGCGCGCGGAGCAACAGCGCCGCGTCATCGAGATGGGCCATTCGCGCTTCCCGGTCGTGCGCGGCAGCCTCGACAACTTCATCGGCATTGCAAGCGCCCGCGACGTGATGCGCGACCTGATGGAAAAGGGCGAGATCGATCTGGAACGCTCGATCCGTCAGCCGCTGGCCGTGCACGAGAGCATCAACGTGCTCAAACTCATGGAGCGATTGCGCCATCAGAATCAGGCCCTGGCGCTAGTCCTCGACGAGTACGGCGAAATCGAAGGACTGGTGACGACAACGGATCTCTTCGAGGCGATCGCTGGCGAATTTCCCGACGAAGAGGACGAGCGGCTGACCATCGACAAGAGTGAAGACGGATCGCTGACTGTCGACGGCTGGATCGACATTCGACACCTCTCCAAGCTGGTCGGCGTCGATCTCGTCGATGAGACGGATCGCTACTCGACGCTTGCCGGTTTCATCCTTTGGGGTCTCGGCCATTTGCCGCACGAGGGCGAGCGCTTCAACTCTGGCCGACTCGCCTTCGAGGTGGTCAAACTCAATGGCCGAAATATCGACAAAGTCCGGATTCAACCGTTGGAATATGCAATCTAGGAAGAGGATAGGCTCATGGCATGGTCTGCCGGCCAATATGTGAAATTCGAGGATGAACGCACGCGCCCGGCGCGGGATCTCCTGGCGCAAGTGCCGCTGGAGCGCGTCGAGCGCGCGATCGATCTCGGCTGCGGCCCCGGCAACTCGACGGAACTGATCGTCGAGCGATACGGTGCCGCCGGCGTCTCTGGCCTCGATAGCGACGACAACATGCTGGAAGCCGCACGCAAGCGCATGCCGGGCACGGCCTTCGCCAAAGCCGATCTCGCCACCTGGCGTCCCGAGACACCCGTCGACCTCCTCTTTGCCAACGCCGTCTTTCAGTGGTTGCCCAACCATCTCGACATTCTCGACCACCTGATGGATGGCCTGAAGCCCGGCGGCGTGCTTGCGGTACAGATGCCCGACAACCTGACGGAACCAAGTCATTTGATGATGGAAGAGACCGGCAAGAGCGGCCCGTGGAGCGATGCCTTCGCCAAGAAGAGCGTACGGCGCAATCCCCTTCCCGCGCCGTCAGTCTACTACAACAGGCTGATCGGCAAATCGGCCCGCATTGATATCTGGCACACCAACTACAATCATGCGCTGGAGAACGCCGCTGCGATCGTCGAATGGGTGAAGGGAACAGGCCTTCGTCCCTATCTCGACCATGTCGGCGCCGAACATCGCGATGCCTTCGCGGCCGAATATCTGAAGCACATCGAGAAGGCCTATCCGCCGCTTGTGGACGGCAAGGTGCTGTTGCGTTTCCCGCGCCTCTTCCTGATTGCCGTGAAGAAATAGGCAGCCTGACTCCTCTTAAAAGTCTGCCGACGGCGGGCGCTACAGCGTCGCGCGCCACATGTGGTGCGCAAAGGCCGCTGTAACACGTTAAATCTGCTGCATAATTTTGCCCTTAAATCGATTCCGGTTTAAGGAATTATGCAGTAGAACATCAGTAGCCAATGCTGAAACAGCAATAGCTCCGAGGAGATAGTCGATGTCGTCCAGAAGCCCCCTTTATGGCCGTCGCAAGGAGAAGCGCTCATGACCACCCCCGACGTCGCACCCGCCCCGCCACTGACATTCGTGATCTTCGGCGCCGCCGGCGATCTCACCAGGCGCCTGCTCGTCCCGACGCTGATCAACATGACCCGCAGCGGGCTTGTGGGAGAGGATCTGCACATCCTCGGCGTCGGCATCGAGACCGGCGGCGTGGACATGCTGCTGGAGCGGTTGGAAGCCTTCCTCAAGACCTCCGGCGACATGGACGATCCGCAGCGTCAAGCCGCGTGGCAGAGCCTGCGCAAGCGCATCAGCTACATCTCCGGCGACTTCACGCAGAATGCCGTCTACAAACAGATCGCCGATTACCTATCGAGTGCGCCGAGCGCCAATGCGGCGTTCTATTTCGCCGTACCGCCGCAATTCTTTGGCGACATTGCCGAGAAGCTATCCGAAAACGGACTGATGAACGAGGCGACCGGCGCCTTCCGCCGCATCGCGATCGAAAAGCCCTTCGGCCACGATCTCGCCTCGGCGCAAGCCCTGAATGCGCGGTTGCTGAACCATGTCCACGAAAGCCAGATCTACCGCATCGACCATTTCCTTGGCAAGGAAACCGTCCAGAACATCATGACGACGCGCTTCGCCAACATGATGATCGAGGCCTTGTGGAACAACAACTATATCGATCACGTGCAGATCACGGCGGCGGAGCTTGTCGATGTCGGCACGCGCGGCAAGTTCTACGATGCGACCGGCGCTTTGCGCGACATGGTGCCGAACCATCTCTTCCAGCTGCTGGCGATGGTGGCAATGGAGCCGCCGAACAGTTTTGACGCGGAGTCGATCCGCAATGAAAAAGGCAAGGTGCTGAAAGCTCTGCGTGCCTATTCGCGCGAAGAAGCAGCCCAGAACGGCGTGCGCGGCGCCTATACGGCGGGCCCGATTGCCGGCCGCGATCTGCCGGCCTTTACCCAGACGCCGGATGTCTCGCCCGATAGCAACACAGAAACCTTCGTGGCGCTGAAGCTCCTCGTCGATACCTGGCGCTGGGCGGGCGTGCCGTTCTATCTGCGTACCGGCAAGGCGATGAAGGCGCGCGATACGGAAGTGGTCATCACCTTCCGCCAAGTGCCTTTCGCGCAATTCCCCCGCCACGGCACCCAGCCCGAACTGCCACCGAACAGGCTGATCATCCAGGTGCAGCCCGACGAAGGGCTGGACATGGAAATCTCGATCAAGTCACCGGGACTGGTGCTGAAAACCGCGCCGGTTTCGCTCGACTTCCGCTATGCGGACAATTTCGACATCGGCAAGCAGACCGGCTACGAAAGCCTGTTCTACGAACTTTTCGTCGGTGACCAGACCCTCTTCCAGCGCGCCGACGGCATCGAGGCAGGCTGGGCAGCCGTGCAGCCCTTCCTCGACCTTTGGGCCGAGGGCGGCAAACCCGATCCCTATGCCCCCGGCAGCTCAGGCCCGGCTTCCGCCGACGAACTCATCGAACGCGATGGCCGCAAGTGGCATCAGATCGACGGGGCCTCGAGCGGTAAAAGAGTCTAACGCTCAGAGGGCGGGTATGAATAATGCCGCCCCCTCATCGCAACAAAAAGCCCCGCGAGATTATCGCGGGGCTTTTGTTGTCAGCGACAATACCGACTAGATGAACTGGCTCAAGCCGGGAACAGAATTCACCACCTGATCGACGACATCGTTGCCGGCATATTGCCGGGCAGTCGCGACGGTTTCCTTGGCGAGCGAGGTAATGTCGCCCATGCCGAGGCCGGTGCTCATCAGCTGCTGGCCGAGGCCCATGATGCCGCCGCCGGCGCCAACCGCACTCAGGAGGCCGCCGAGAAGACCGCCGCCGCCCGAGGCATCGCCGCCGTACTGAGCAACCAGATCGGTTGCACCGGGGAAGGACTCAATCATCTTGGTAACCGGACCTTCTGGAGCTTCGCGCTGCAGGAAGCCGAGAATCATGCCGACGGCCTTCTCCGCGAGGTCGGGAGCGATACCGGCTTTGGTCGCGATCTGATCAATAACTTCGTTCACTGTGGCCTCCTGCCTTTACGACGTTAACGTCAACGTAACTCAATGAAGCAACCGACACAAGCCGCGCCGGGCGTCGTTATTCTACCAGAAGCGGAACCCTGACGCGAATGGTTGTCCCTCTCCTTTCGAGTTCTTATAACAGTGTCAGCACAAATCAATGAACGGCTCTGGCAGCTTCAAAAAGCTGCTGTGCCGCCGCCCCGGAACCGGATGACTTTGGATCGAATCGGTCCAAAGTCATCCGGTTCTGGAATCAAACAGCTAGAGCATGATGTCGTCCGAAAACCGATGACACTTTCCGGCATCATGCTCTAAGGGAGACGACACCATGCCGCAGCAGGACGGACAGATTTTCGTTGGCGCCAGCCGCAATCCGGATGAAAGCATCAACAAGGACGAGTTCCTGACGTTGAAATTCGGCAACCGCCACGGTCTCGTTACCGGCGCCACCGGCACCGGCAAGACGGTGACACTGCAGGTGCTTGCGGAGGGCTTTTCCAAAGCCGGCGTGCCTGTCTTTTGCGCCGACATCAAGGGCGACCTCTCCGGCATTGCCGTCAAGGGCGAGGCGAAGGATTTCCTGCTCAAGCGCGCCGAGGAAGTCGGCCTCTCCCCTTATGAATTCGATCAGTTTCCGGTCATCTTCTGGGATCTCTACGGCGAGAAGGGCCACCGCGTTCGCGCGACCATCGCCGAGATGGGACCGCTTTTGCTGGCACGCTTGATGGATGCCTCCGAAGCGCAGGAAGGCGTGCTCAACATCGCCTTCAAGATCGCCGACGAAAATGGCCTGGCGCTGCTGGATCTCAAGGATCTGCAGGCGCTGCTGAACTATATGGGTGACAATGCCAACGAGCTTTCCAGCAAATACGGCCTGATCTCGAAATCCTCGGTCGGCTCGATCCAGCGCGCAATGCTCGTCCTGGAGCAGCAGGGCGCGGAAAACTTCTTTGGCGAACCGGCCCTGAAGATCTCCGACATCATGCGGGTCAGCAACGACGGTTACGGCCAGGTTTCCGTGCTCGCGGCCGACAAGCTGATGATGAACCCGCGTCTCTATGCGACCTTCCTGCTATGGCTGATGTCGGAACTGTTCGAGGAACTGCCCGAAGTGGGAGATCCGGAAAAGCCCAGACTGGTCTTCTTCTTCGATGAAGCGCATCTGCTCTTCAACGATGCACCGAAAGTGCTGATAGAGCGCGTGGAGCAAGTGGTGCGGCTGATCCGCTCGAAGGGCGTCGGCGTCTATTTCGTCACGCAGAACCCGCTCGACGTCCCCGAAACGGTGCTGGCCCAGCTTGGCAATCGCGTGCAGCATGCTCTGCGCGCTTATACGCCGCGCGAGCAGAAGGCCGTGCAGACGGCAGCCTCCACCTTCCGCCCCAACCCGGCGTTCAATTGCGCCGAGGTCATCACCACGCTTGGCACCGGCGAGGCGCTGGTGTCGATGCTGGAGGGCAAGGGCGCGCCATCGATCGTCGAGCGCACGTTGATCCGGCCGCCCGCCGGCCGCATCGGCCCGCTTAACGATGCAGAACGTCGGGCCGTCATGCATGCAAGCCCGGTTGCGGGCGTCTACGATCAAACGATAGATCGTGAATCTGGCTACGAAATCCTGACTGAGCGGGCGCGCAAGGCATCGGAGCAGCAAAGCGGCAGCGCAGGCGATGGCTGGACGCTTCCTGGCTTCGGCGGAGACAGCAACAAGCCCGTCGGCCGTGGCCGTTCGGGCTATCAGCGCGAAACAATCCTTGAAGCAACGATGAAAAGCATGGCGCGCACGGTCGCAACGCAAGTCGGCCGCGCCATCGTCCGCGGCATTCTCGGCAGTTTCAAGCGGTAAAAGGAGACCTCCCCTCAAGCGGGAGGTCGCGGCAAAGCCGAGGGTCGGGGTGACATGCCGCAAACCGCAGATCACTCCGACCCGATCCTACAGGCCAATCCTCCCCTCGAGGGGAGGGTAAAAATCACCGCACCGGCGCGACGAGCGAGAAGAATGCGCCTTGCGGATCGGTCGCCTGGACGATCCAGCTGCCGCCGGGGACTTCCATCGGGCCGTTGACGATCGCGCCGCCACCTTCGGTGATGCGGGTGATCGCGGCGTCGATCGCCGGAACGTTGATGTAGAAATTCCAGGCCGCGACAGGCATTTCCGCCGGCTTGGTCATGATGCCGCCGAAGTCGCGGTCGCCGATCTTGAAGATCTTGTACTTGCCCATCGGCCCCATGTCGAAATCGGAGCTCAGTTCCCAACCGAACATCTCGCTGTAGAAATCGAAGGCCTTCGGACCGTCGCCGGCATACAGTTCGTGCCAGCCGAAATATCCGGGCGTGGCGGGGGCCGCGGGCTCCCAATCCTGGCCGGGCAGCGGCGTGAACAGGCAGAAGGCCGCCCCATAAGGATCGGAGACGACGGAAAACCTGCCGACGCCCGGAATATCCATCGGCTCGCGATAGACCTTGCCACCTTTGCTAACAACCGTCTTGGTCGCTTCGTCGACATCTGGAACGCCGATATAGCCGGTCCAGCACGGCGGCGTGCCCATGGCCTTCGCCTCTTCCGGCAGGATCATCAGACCAGCAACCGGACCTGCGCCGGCGCTGAACAATGTGTAATCCATTCCGACTTCGGGCATGCCGGCATCCGCAGCATCCCAGCCGACGACCTTGCTATAGAAGGCCTCAGCCGCCTTCATGTCCGTCGTCATCAGCTCGTACCAGACAAAATAACCCTTCTCAGCCATGGTAGCTCTCTCCCTATTATGATTGCTAAAGTAGCCGTCTCATCCAGAGTCGGCTGTCGGCGCTGGCTCATCATGGCCGATCAACGTGACGGCGAAGCGATGGTCGCTCGCTTCGCCCGTCGGCCGTTAGCATGCGCCAGATGTTAGTTAGGCACGAAATACAATATTTCGACCCCTGCCCCCAACGGCACGCATTCGATTGCCTCGCCGCGCGTCAATCACAGCAGGAATGTGTCTTCTCCGCGTGCTCATATTCGTCGTGGCGACGCACGAAGTTCATCGTGCTGGTTTCATTGCGTCCCTTGGGCGCTCGATCGAGGATCATCAGCGTGCCGATCAGTTCCTCGGGACCGCGTGCGTAGCTCGAATAGGTATGGAAGATATTGCCGGCTTCGTCCTTGTAGAAGGAGCTGAGGCCCGGAAGCTCGTCAAAGCCTTCGGCTGGATCCATCAGCGTGAAGTTGTAGTAAATTACCTCGCCGGCAAGCTGCTCCTTCGAAAAGGAAACGTGATAGTCGAAGTTGAAGTCGTTGGCGAAGGATGACACCCAGGGGAAATTCCAGCCCATGCGCTTCTTGTAGGCTTCCACCTTCTGCAGCGGCGCGCGGGAGACAGCAACCAGGGTGACGTCGTGATTGCTGAGATGCGGAAGCGCGCCATCGAAGTGGTCGGCAAGGAAGGAGCAACCGGGGCATCCGGCGTCCCAATCGGGGCCGAGCATGAAGTGATAGACGATCAGCTGGCTGCGGCCAGCAAAGAGATCGGCGAGCGTCTTCTTGCCCTCCGGCGTATCGAAGACATAGTTCTTATCGACCTTGACCCAAGGTAAAGCCAAACGCTCTGCATTGACGCGATCGCGCAAATGCGTTGCCTCTTTCTCGCTGGCGAGCAGCTGGCGGCGTGCTTCTAGCCAAATTTCCCTGGAAACGATCTGGTTCATGGTGAAGCGCCCTCCTCCGGCGACCTTAACACCCCGAAATCTTGACAAATATATTGATATCAATATTAATGAAGCATGTCAAACGCGATACAAGTCCCCTTCGAAACCACCCTACTTGTGCGGGATACCTGCCTATGCCTGCATGTGCAGCGTGCCGCACGCGCCCTGGCTCGTCGCTTCGATGAAGCGCTGAGACCATTTGGACTGACCAATGGCCAGTTTTCCCTCATGATGTCGCTGAACAGACCGATGCCTGCCTCGATGGGCTCGGTGACGGCGCTGCTGGCGATGGACCAGACAACGCTAACGGCGGCGCTGAAGCCGCTGGAGCGGCGCGGATGGGTTGATATCGTGCCCAATCCTAGGGATCGTCGCGCCCGGCTTCTCAGCCTCACCCCGTCAGGCAAGGCAACGCTTGCCGCCGCCGTGCCGATCTGGAAGGTGACGCATGCAGCCCTGGAAGAGCGCCTGCCAGAGGGCAATGGCGACAGGTTGCGCAGCGATCTGGCGGCTTTGCTCTAGGCCGCCAGCCTTTCCCTGCCCGTTGATGCATTCCAGACAAAAAACCGCAGCGCAATTTTCCCGTAACGGCTCTATTGCGCAAGCCGGGGATCGGCGCCGAAATCCTGCCTCTCGAAACCGATGCGGCGTCTGGGAAATTCGCAGAGCGCCTGCACGCCCGCGCGCGACAAACGGATGCGCCACGTCTGGCGCTCCACCGGCTCACGCGCCGCGAAGGCCTTTGCGGTCAAGAGCGCGATGTTCCGGCCACCCCTGGGGTCGCGAACCGAACGGTAAAGGATCGCCTCGATACCCCCCGCACGCGCCGCTTCGGCCAGCGATTGGCAGGCTTCATAGTCGACCGGATCGGTCCATTGCTGGCGATCGCGATCCAGTGGCGGCCTCGTCAGGTCGAGAGCGCCCTTGGTGGTGATTGCCGCGGCAAAGGCCGTGTATTCCGCCGCATTGGCAGGCAGCGGTGTATCCGGAGAATCGCGGAAGAAGAGCAGCCTGTAGAAGCTCATCTCCGCAAGAGCCGTCTCCACCTGCTCCGAGGCGTAGAAGACGCCAAGCGTCCGCCCCGCCCGGCGAAAGCGGGAACCATGTGGATAGATCGCGCCATAGCGAAAGGGCGTGGCAAGCAAATAGTCGAGACCGGCACATTCCGGTGGTAATCGCGGCTTGCTCTCGTCCAGCAGACGCTCGAGCAGATCCTGCTCTTCCAGATTGTCCACCAGCTTCAGCGTCGAGACCTGATGCTGCGATTCCACCAGCCGCCAATAGCGTCCGGAAATGGCCTTTGCCTCAGACGAGAGCGCGGCGGGCGTCCAGATAGGCAAGGACATCAGTCAAACCCGAAATCGAGGTGATCTTGTTCAGCGGCGCTGCGCCGAAGGCGAGGTTGTCATTGCGCAGCCATTGCCGCGCCACCGTTTCGTCCCCGCCGACAATCGCGTCCAGCGAGCGAAAGAGACGCACGAAGAGCACGCCAAGCTCGAACGGCTTGCTATCGCGCTCGAGAAGATGATCCTGCCGCTTCATGCGCGACACCGTCGCCTCGGAAACGCCGATAATATCCGCGAGTATGCGTGCATTCACCCCCAACCGCTCGGCCGCATTGACCACTGCCTTGGTGATAACAAGGGCTTCGCCAGCGATTGGTTGACCTATTGCCTGAACTTTTGCCATGGCCATATCCTTTCCTTAGAAAATATATAGCACTTTTCTTGCAAAAGAAAAGGAGCGATAGATAGGACTGTCGCTCCTTTCAATAGAGGTGGCCTCTAACGGCCAGCCATCCGTTCCGGCTCAGACAACCGCGAACTGCACTTCGGTCGAGGTGCGCATGGCGTGGCTGTAAGGGCATACGATGTGGGCGGCGGCGGCAAGCTTTTCAGCCTCAGCCTTGTCCATGCCGGGAATGTGAACAGCTAGGGACACTTCGATGCCGAAACCGGTGCCATCTGCGCGCGGCCCGATACCGACGGTCGCGGTGACCTTCGCATCTTCCGGAATCTTGACCTTCTGCTGACCTGCGACAAATTTCAGGGCACCCAGGAAGCAAGCGGAGTAGCCGGCGGCAAAAAGCTGCTCGGGGTTGGTGCCGGTAGCGCCGTCGCCGCCCAGTTCCTTCGGCACGGTCAGCGTGACGTCAAGGACGCCATTTTCGGAAACTGCATGGCCAGCGCGGCCACCGGTGGCAGAAGCTTTGGTCGTGTAGAGAATAGGCATGTCATGTCTCCCTTCGGTTTGGATAATTTTTTATATAGCACGATTTAATCGTGCGCAATATTTATTTTTTGCAATTTGATTTCGCAAAGTGAATTTGTGACAATGACGCCGACACGGAAACGGCAGGGCAGCGATGACGGATAGTGCCGATGGGCAGATCATAATCCCCGATGAGGAAAAGCGGCTCGAAAGGCAGCTCTGCTTTGCCGTCTACAGCGCCGCCCACGCATTCAACCGCGCTTACAAGCCCATCCTCGATCGCGTCGGCCTCACCTACCCTCAATATCTTGTCATGCTTGTACTGTGGGAAAGGGGCAGTCTTTCGGTCAAGACGATCGGCGAAAAACTGGATCTCGATTCAGGAACGCTGTCGCCGCTTCTGAAGCGATTGGAGCAGGCCGGATTGATCGGCCGCGCCCGCGATCCGAGAGATGAACGTCAGGTGATCGTTTCGTTGACGGAAAAGGGCGCCGGGATGCAATGCCAAGTCGATGCGATCATGGGCGCAATCGGTCAGGCCACCGGTTGCGCCATGTCCGAAATCGCCGATCTACGCGAACAGTTGCAGCGGCTGAAAGCCAATCTGGCGGCCGAGTGAAGGACGGCTCGCCAACATCCCAATGGATATCTGTAGGGCCGCTAGAGCATGTCGCGCAAAAGTGTGCAGCGGTTTTGCGACTACGACATGCGTGAATTCAAAGAGCTAAAGCGCGTGAAGCGAATCGAAAGATCGCGACGCGATTTGGACAGTGAAGGGCGCCACGTAAGGGCGCCCTGCCAGTTTTCGGTCTGTGATCCTACGACGTCACGAGGATCGGCGCGCGCTCAGGCACGCGATCGTAGAGATCGATGACATCCTGATTGAGCAGGCGCACGCAACCGGACGAAACCGCCTTGCCGATGGAGCGCCAGTCGGGATTGCCATGCAGGCGATAGAGCGAATCCTGCTTGTCTTCGAAGATGTAGAGCGCACGTGCGCCGAGCGGATTCTTCAGGCCCGGATCCATACCGCCATTGGCGATGGAGAACTTCACGAGCTCAGGCTGGCGAGCAACCATCTCATCCGGCGGGTTCCAGCGCGGCCACTTCTTGCGCCACTGAATGACACCACGGCCCTGCCAGGCAAAGCCCTCGCGGCCGACGCCGATGCCGTAACGCATGGCCGTGCCGCCCTGCTCGGTGACGTAGAGCATGCGCTGCGTCGTGTTGACGACCACCGTGCCCGGCGCCTCGCCGGTCGGGTCGACCACGCGCTGCCGGTAAAAGCGTTGATCGATCTGCTGATAAGGAACGGCCGGAATATGGAAGCCGCCGTCATCCAGCGCCGCATAGATCACGGCAGGATCTGGCTGCTCGCCGTCATAGCTGGAGAACCAGCTGCGGAACGGCCTGGGCGACCCGGTATATTGCACGGGGCTGACGATGGGCCCGCTGTTGACGGTGGAGGCACAGCTAGCGAGCGTGGAAGCAGCGCCGATGCCTACTAGGGTGAGGAAATTACGTCGGGATAGCGAAGAGGGAAGGCTCATGTCGACAGCATAGTTCCTGTTGATGAGGAAGCGAGAACCCGCGATACATAAGCTGATTCGGCTTCCCGAGAGGTTTGCAGAGACAGAGGTAAAACTAAAGAGCGCAGCAACACCCCGCTATCGCACTTATGCAACATCACGAAAATTTGTGGTAAAATACCGCTACAAAACGACGATTTCCGTCTTAGCAGGCACTCGGTTGTAGAGATCTATCACGTCCTGGTTGAGCATGCGCACGCATCCGGAGGAAGCTGCCCTGCCGATCGACTGCCAATCCGGAGTACCGTGGACGCGATAAAGCGTGTCCTTACCATTCTGGAAGATGTAAAGCGCACGCGCGCCGAGCGGGTTGGTCGGTCCCGGATTCATGCCGCCGCGCTCAGCCGACAGCGGTTTCATCTGCGGCTCGCGAGCGACCATTTCTGCCGGCGGCGTCCAGCGCGGCCATTTCTGCTTCCACTGGATCATGCCTCTGCCATGCCAGGCATAACCGGCCGCACCCAGGCCCACGCCATATCGCATGGCTTTGCCGCCCGGCTCGACGAAATAGAGAAAATGATCCCTTGTGTCGACGATGATCGTACCTGGACGCTCGTTGGTCTTGTAATCCACTTCCTGGCGCAGAAAGCGCGGATCGATGCGCTTGTAGGGAATGGCCGGCAGCGTGAAATCATCCTCGCTCCGCTGTGCATACATGGCCTGATGCACGGGATTGGAGGTCGGCAAACCATAGGTCTGATGGAACTGCGTGCGGAAAAGATCGCGCGACTGCGGCACCGGCTGCACCGGAAGGCGATGCACCCTCTGCGGATCGATGCCCTCCGGACGATAGAAGATCGGCGACGTCTCCTGTACGAACCGATCCGGATCGGTCGCGCCTGTATCGGGAATGATGCTGCAGGCGGACAAAGTCGTCAAAGCGGCAGCAGCAAGCAGGCGACGGGAAACGGGCAGCAGTTCGGCCATCATCGGAAACCAGTTGGAACACATATCGGATCGGCGACATGATGAACCGCGCGGCTGGAGCGAGGCTGGCGTCGGCGGCGAAGATATTGCGCGAATTGGCCAAACGCCTGATTTTTGCCATGGGCGATGTAAATGTCGCAAGGTGCGAGAAGCCGTGAACACAGATGTCCCGACATCACCGCCGCATCGCTTTACAAGTCCGGCGCCTCGTTGTGCAATCGGCCGAGCTAGGCGGCCACGCTTTCGAAAAACCGGATGCTCTGCTCGATCTCACCCGGCAGCGCTGAATTGTGGCTGCCCGGAACCGTCTCCATATCCATTTTCACGCCGCCGGCCGTTGCTCGCTTGGCCAGCAGAGCCAGCCGCGAGTCGAAATGGGCTTCCTCGGTGCCATGAAACAACTTCATCGGGCACCTGAAGCTGTGGGCATAGCAGAGCGGCGAGCGCATCTGGAATTCGCGCGGGTTCTTGGTGTTGAAACGGATATCCTGCGGGTAGCGGCTGAAGAACGCATAGGCATCCGGATTTCCGGATATCGGCGCTGCCGCACGGAAGCGCTTGGTCGACATCGCGGTCAGCATAGCGAGCGTACCGCCGATGCTGTGGCCTGCCAGAAACAGGCGACGCGGATCGACACCGGGCAGATGCCGCAGTCGGTTCGACGCCGCCAACACATCGGCAACCTCGTCGTAAAAACCGGAGAAATTACCCCTTTGGCCGTTTTCGCCGCGCATCGAGGGGATCATGACGACATAGCCGGCCTCGACGTAGGGCTTCATCAGCTGCCAGTGCCCCTGGCCTATGGCGTTGCCGCCGTGAAGGAACAGCACGGCCGGTTTCGGCGTGCGCTCGCGCGTATACTTCGATACCCAGGAGACGAGTTCCAGCTCGCCGCCGATACCACTGCGATAAAAGAGCTGATCGGCGGTCGGCGGCGTCACCAGCGGCTCATAGATATCCGGCGCCGGTCCCTTGCTCAGCAAGTCCGTCCGAAATAGCCGGCGCTCCCTGCTATAGTTGCCGGACAGAAGCGGCGGTGCATCCTCGGCCTTTTCCTCGGCGACGGCATTCTTGCTATCGGCAGGCTTGCCACCGGTCGTGCTGTCGTCGGCGGCTCTTACGATGCTCGGCGCAAAAAGCGCAGCGGCCAGGCCCGCAAGGACGCTGCGGCGATTGGGACGGAATGTGTTGTCGTCAGACGTGGTCATGGGCTCTGTCCAGATATGCCGGCGCAGCTCGAATCTGCACAGGTCGAAAGGCAAGGCCAACTCACATTGTGGTGAGGATTCGCCCTTTCTCATTCATCAACAGCGGGAGCCTTCGCGTCAATGAGCGCAATCAAACTTTCCAGCCGATCCGCCTCGTATGGCGGCTTGTCGGGCCGCAGCCGGGCGATGCGGGGAAAACGCATCGCAACGCCGGATTTATGACGGGTGGAGCGGTTGATGCCTTCAAAAGCCACCTCCAGCACGAAGCCGAAATCGCGATCGGCGCGGACAGCCCTTACCGGGCCAAACCGGTCGACCGTATTGTTGCGCACGAACTTGTCGAGCACCTCCAGTTCAGCATCGGTGAAACCGAAATAGGCCTTGCCGACGGGCACGAGCTGCTCACCCTCCGGCGTGGTCGCCCAGACACCGAAGGTGAAATCGGAATAGTAGCTGGACCGTTTGCCGTGACCACGCTGCGCATACATCAACACGGCATCGACATTGTAGGGATCGCGCTTCCACTTGAACCATGGCCCCTTGGCCCGTCCGGCAAGATAGGCGCTATCCCGGCGCTTGATCATGACGCCTTCGATTACCGGATCTGGCGGTGACGAGCGCAACCGATCGAGTTCTTCCCATGAGGAAAAATCGACGAGCGGCGAGAGATCGAAGCGGTCGTGCGGCGCTGCCTCGACAATCTCCGTCAGCCGCTCGCGCCGATCGAGAAAGCCGCGAGCGCGAACGTCCTCAACACCGTCGAACAGAAGATCGTAGGCGCGGATGAACGCCGGGAACTCTTCCAGCATTTTTGCGGTAACGGTCTTGCGATTGAGGCGCTGCTGCAGATCCGAGAAGCTGCGCGTCGCGCTGTTGGAACGCACCGTACCGCCGACCAGCAGCTCGCCATCCATGACGCCTTCGAAGCTTATCGCATCGACGATATCGGGAAAGGCACCGGAAATATCGTCGCCCGAGCGTGAATAAAGCTTGCTCGTGGCTCCCGAGCGCGAAAGCTGTACACGGATGCCGTCCCACTTCCATTCGGCCGCGAAATCGCGGGGATCGAGTCCATCGAGATCACCTGGCTCGACCGGATTGGCAAGCATGACGGAATGGAAGATTGCCGGCGTCGCCAATATCGGCTTTTCAGCTTCCCCCTCAAGCCAGCCGAACAGGCTTTCATAAGGTGGCTGCAGACCATGCCAGAGCGTTTCGATTTCAGTCACGTCCTTGCCGCCGAGTTCGGCCAGCGCCTGTTTGGCGAGACGGGCCGAAACGCCGATGCGCAGGGCGCCCGTTGCAAGCTTCAGAAAAGCGAAGCGACCCGACGTATCGAGCCGATCCAGCAGTTCGCGGACGAAACTGCGCACCTCGGTACGCCCCAGCGCATTCATGCGGCGCACGACGTCGCCGAGCCTCGGCTGGTCACCGGCAGGGCGCTCGACATCGCTCTCCTTGTCCCAGACCAGCGAGATCGTCTCGGCAAGATCGCCAACATAATCGTAGGAATAGCGAAACAGCACGTCGTCCATGCGCTCCAGAACGAGTTCACGCAGCATGGCAGGCTTGACGTTGCGCACCTCCAGCGTGCCGGCAATGGCGGCAAGGCCATAGCCGCGATCGGGATCCGGCGTGTCGCGGAAATAGTCGGTCAGCAGCTTCAGCTTGCCGTTGCGGCTCGGCGTCAGGACCAAGCGGTCGAGAAGGTCGGCAAAAGCTTTCATCAATCGCCCTCGTCTTCGTAGCCGATGAGATGCAGCGGCTTGGCGGCTATGCCCTGCAGCTCGCACCAGCGTACCAGCGCCTCTTCGCGGCCGTGGGTGACCCAGACCTCGCTCGGCTTCAGATCGGAGATGGTCTCGGTCAGCTCTGGCCAATCGCAATGGTCCGATATGACCAGCGGCAGCTCGACGCCGAGCTGCTTGGCACGCTGGCGCACCATCATCCAGCCAGAAGCGAAGGCCGGCAGCGGATCATGGAACCGCCTTGCCCAGCGGTCCTGGAACGTGGATGGCGGCCCGACGACGACCGCGCCTTGGAAGATCGATTGGTCGCGGCTTTCTATGGTGGCCGGCTTCAACTCGCCGAGCGCGATACCCTGGCTGATGTAATAGTCACACAGGGATTCCAGCGCGCCATGAATGTAGATCGGCTTGTCATAGCCGGCATCGCGCAGTAGCCGAATGACGCGTTGCGCCTTGCCGAGCGCATAGGCGCCGACCAGATGGGTTCTTTCCGGAAACTGACGAAGCGAGGCCAGAAGCTTGCGTGTCTCCGCCATGGGATCCGGATGATGGAACACCGGCAAGCCAAAGGTGGCCTCGGTAATAAATACATCGCAAGGAACCGGTACATAGGCGGCACAGGTCGGATCGGGGCGCCGCTTGTAATCGCCCGAGACGACGATGCGCAGCCCATCCTTCTCCACGGCAATCTGTGCCGAACCCAGCACATGGCCTGCCGGATGGAAGCTGACCTTCACTCCGTTGACCGTTACCTCTTCGCCGAACGCAACCGCCTGCTCCGATCCGGCAAAATTATCACCGTAGCGGATGCGCATGATATCGAGCGTCTGGCGGGTGGCGAGCACATGGCCATGTCCCGAGCGGGCATGGTCGGAATGGCCATGCGTGACGAGCGCCCGCTCGACCGGCCGCACGGGGTCGATGTAGAAGCCACCGATCGGGCAGAACAACCCTTCGGGCGCGGGGTAGAGCAGTTGATCAGGTCTCATGATTCAAGAGGATAGCGCCATTCGCGCGTTTAGGTAGCGATCACGGAGCTTTTTTAATTGCGACGGCGCTCCGGCTGCCGGTCCGGCAGATCGAAAACAAGCACATCCTCGCTATAGGGTTTGGCTTTCGCCACGACGACACCATTCGGATCGACGATCGCGCTGCTGCCATAGCTCACCCAACCGTCATCGTTGCTGCCGACCACATCCGATGCCATCACCCAGCATCCGGTGTGCCTGGCGCATATCTGCATGCTCGATATGCCTGGCTTATGCCACCTCTCCGCCTTGTGTGCCCTGAGCATCAGATTGATGGGATTGCAGATGAGACCGGCGCCCTTCTGAGCTAAACGGCGCGCTGTATAAGGGTACCTCAGGTCAGCGCAGATATTGATGCCGAAGCGCCAGCGCCCTGCCTCCCAGACGGGGAAATCCGTTCCGGGCGAGCAGCCGCTTTCGAGCGGATGGGCCTTGGCATAGACGCCAACGATTCGCCCTCCCTTGGCAACCAGCGAGCTATTATGGAGCGCGGCGCCCCGCTTCTCGAAAAGACCGACGATCGCCGTCGTCCTGCCCGGGGCGCAGCGAGCCACAAGCGCGTTCAAGCAGGGATCGTCTAGGGAAAGCGCGCGGCGCCTGGCAATGGCCTCGTCGTAGCTATGCCCCTGCAGGTAGCATTCGGGGAAAAGCGCGAGATCAATTCCCTGCGTTTCGGCCCAAGCCAGATCGCGCGTCAGGGTCTCGGCCGCCTGCTCGACGGCATCAAAAAGAGCCAGACGTTGAAAGGCCGCGATCCGCATATGGCAGAGCTAGCATGGCCGGTGAGTCGCCCCTAGATCGTTTCCGGCTTTCCTTGAATCGCGGAAGTGATCTACCTCCTTGTTTCCTCGTGTGTTCCGGACGGAAACCACTGCCCAGTTTTCCAGAAAGTGCTCCATCGCCGACCGGCCGAGTGGCTATCGCTGTCCGTGCCTGATTGGTTAAGGAAAAATACAAGGCGCGCGCCGTCCAGCCGCACCAAATGCCTGCGAACCATAGCCTGAGACCCCAGATGTGCCAAAACGGCACAGATTTTCCTGGCACGATTTCTGCTTCAGCATTGCCGTTTCGGGAGTTCGTCATGATCCACCGCCGTGCCTTCCTCGCATCACTGGCTGCTTCGGCCACCGCCGGCCTGTTCGCGCCAGGCATCTTCGCCGCGCCGCTTGCCAGAACAAGCGGAGCGGATCTGCGTGGATCGATCGACGCCATTGCCTATAAAACGACACCAGGCACTAGTGATATGAAAAGCGGCAGACTGCAGGCGTTGATCGACAACGCTGCTCGCACCAACACGCCGCTGTTCCTGCCGCCGGGTAACTACACCGTGTCGAACCTGACGCTGCCCGACAATACGCGCATCACCGGCGTACCCGGCGCCACGCGTCTTATCTATGGCGGTGACGGCCATCTGATGAATGCCGACAAGGCCAAGCGCATCGAGCTTTCCGGCCTCGTGCTCGATGGCGGTAATCGCTGGCTGGCCGACTACGCCGGAGGCCTTTTGCAATTTACCGGCGTTGGCGATGTACGGATCGACAATTGCGAGATATCAGGCAGCCGCAAGCACGCGCTGCAACTGGAGCGCTGCGGCGGCCGGATCGAGCGCAGCCACATTTCCGGTGCTGCGGAGGCCGGGATCTATTCCGTCCAATCCACCGGATTACAGGTGGCGGGCAACAGCGTCGAGGATTGCGGCAATGGCGGCATCCTCATCCATCGCTGGGCCAAGGGCGAAGACGGCAGCAGCGTCACCGACAACCGCATAGCGCGCATCCGCGCCAATAGCGGCGGCACGGGCCAGAACGGCAATGGCATCAATGTTTTCCGTGCCGATGGCGTGCAGGTTTCCGGCAACCGCATCAGCGATTGCGCCTTCTCCGCCATCCGCGCTAATTCGGCATCGAATGTGCAGATCTCCGGCAACCAGTGCCTGCGCTCGGGCGAGACGGCAATCTATTGCGAATTCGAATTCGAAGGTGCCATCATCAACAACAACCTGATCGATGGCGCCGCTAACGGCATTGCCGTCACCAACTTCGACAATGGCGGCCGGCTCGCAACCGTCACCGGCAATGTCGTTCGGAACCTGTCGGCAACGCCGCCCTACGCCCAGGATGTCGGGCTCGGCATCGGCATATCAGCTGAGGCCGATACGCTGATTTCAGACAATGTCATCGAAAACGCGCCACTCTGCGGATTGAGGCTCGGCTGGGGACCCTACCTTCGCAATGTCAGCGCCACAGGCAATATCGTCCGCCATGCCGGTATCGGCTGCGTCGTGTCCGTGGTGGATGGCGCCGGCTCGGCCGTCATCTCCAACAATATTTTCCAGGAAATGGAGAAGGCCGCGATTATGGGCTTTCGCTGGGACAAGGCAGCCTCCGGCGATCTCTCCGCTGGAAGCTCGCAATTTCCGCAACTGACCCTGGCGAATAACAGGGTGGTTTAAGCCTGCCGCCAGTTCGGCTGCCGCTTTTCGAAGAAGGCTGTAATGCCCTCCTTCGCCTCTTCGGTTTCCCAGGCGTCAGCCAGTTGCTCGACGACATCGTCGATCATGCCGTCGGTGATCGGCCTGCCGACCGAGCGGGCCAACGCCTTTGCGCGTGCCGCAGCCTGCGGAGAAGCAGAGAGGAAATGGCGGATCTCGGCCTCGACGGCTTCGTCCAGTGCCTCCTCGGCAACGACCCGGGACAGCAGGCCGGTGGCATGTGCCTGCCACGCGTCGATGATCTTGCCGGAAAGGAAGAGCGGGCGGGCATGCGCCTCACCGATACGAGCGACCACATAGGGGCTGATCGTGGCAGGGATGATGCCGAGGCGCACCTCCGTCAGGCCGAAGCGGGCCGTCGATGCGGCGATGACCATGTCGCAGACGCTGAGGACGCCGATGCCGCCGCCAAATGCATTGCCGTGTACACGGGCAATCAGCGGTTTGGGCAGCTCGTTCATGGCCTTGAACAGCATGGCGAGCCGGCGAGCCTCGACCATGCGGCCAGCGCGCGTCGCGTCAAACTGCGCCCGCATCCAGCCTAGATCTCCGCCCGCACAAAAGCTCGCCCCCTCGCCCGTGAGCACGACGACGCGGACCGTCTTGTCATTGCCGAGATCGCGGACTGCCGACGTCAGGGCATCGATCATCTCGGCCGAGAGCGCGTTGTGCTTGTCCGGGCGCGCCAGCGTGAGGCGGGCGACGCCGCGTTCATCGGTGGCGATATGGATCGTCTGCGACGTCATGAACTGCTCCTGAGACTGCGGGCAAAGGCGGCGGCGCGGGCGAGCTTCTCCTCGTCGAGGCCGGTCTCGTAACCATGTGCCGTCAAATAATAGTGGACCGCGACGGTATCGACATTGCCCTTTGCACCGGGGGCGAAAGGACAGCCGCCGAGACCACCGGCGGCGGCATCGAACACGCGCAGGCCGCGCTCGAGGGCAACGGCGATGTTGTCGAGCGCGCGGCCGGACGTGTCGTGAAAATGTCCAGCGAGAGTCGCAGCCGGAAGTTCGTCCAGAACCGCAGCAAGCATGCGATCCACAGCCTCCGGCGCACCTCTGCCGATTGTGTCGCCGAGGCTGATTTCATAGCAGCCGAGCGCCCGCAATTGCCAGGCGACATCGGCGACGCTCTTCGGCAGCACTGCCCCTTCATAAGGGCATTCGACAACGCAGCTCACATAGCCGCGCAACGGAACGCCGCGATCGCGGCTTGCGGCAGCCACGGGCCGGAAGCGCTCGATGCTTTCGGCGATCGAGCAATTGATATTGCGCTGTGAGAATGTTTCGGAGGCCGACGCAAAAATCGCGACCTCATCGGCACCTGCCACGATTGCCGCTTCGAAGCCCTGCATGTTCGGCGCGAGCGCCGCATATCGCACGCCCGGCCTGCGCTCTATCCCGGCCATGACCGCGGCGGCATCAGCAAGCTGCGGCACCCATCTCGGGCTGACGAAGCTGGTGACTTCGATACGGTCGAAACCGCTATCGGAAAGCAGGTTGACCAGCTCGATCTTGCGCGCGGTATCGATCGGCTGCTTTTCGTTCTGCAGACCGTCGCGCGGCGCCATTTCGACGATGGTGACATGGTTCGAATGCTCCTGCATCATGTCGCATCCTCCGGGCGAAGCGACAGCAGCACAGCGCTCTCGCTGGTCTGATCCCCTTCGCCAACATTCAAGCTCTCGACGATACCGTCGCGCATCGCCGTCAGCGTCAGCTCCATCTTCATGGCCTCCATGACGATCAGCGCCTGTCCCTTCGCCACCACATCGCCCTCGCGGACGCGGACGATCTTG
Organism: Rhizobium sp. NPDC092011; assembly: GCF_044756305.1. Lineage (NCBI taxonomy): Bacteria > Pseudomonadati > Pseudomonadota > Alphaproteobacteria > Hyphomicrobiales > Rhizobiaceae > Rhizobium > Rhizobium sp. NPDC092011. The sequence goes on along the minus strand of NZ_JBIVSO010000003.1, from coordinate 324,163 downwards.
ACGAGGCCCGGCATCGGCGCGATCAGCCGATCACCTCCGGCGGCCGCCTCTTCGCCGCCATCGAGCGGATCGTGGCGATGGAAGTGATGCGTTTGCCCATCCATGAACAAGGTCGTGCCGTTCGATGCCTCGAACACGGTGACGCTTGATTGGCGGCCATCGATCTCGACCCGGCGGGCTTCTCCCTCTCCCGCCAAAAGCCGGACCAGAAGGGTACGCCCCTCAAGCGCGACGCTGAAAAGTGCCTTTTCCTTTGCGGCCACGCGGCAATGCGTCTGTCCGCTGTCATGGTGCAACGTAACGGGACGGCTCGCTTCGCCCCAAAGCTGCCAGGGGCCGAGCGAAAGCCAGGGGGTATCTCCATCCGCCTGAGCAAAACCGCCAGCCTCAACGATCGCAGCAACGGCCAGAGCGGCATCGTCCGGCTGCTGCGCCGAGGTCAGCATCTCCACGTCACGGTCGATCAGCCCGGTGTCCGGGTGGCCGGCCGCGAAATCCGGGTGGCGGCTGAGGCGAATGAGGAAATCGAGATTGGTGGTGGTCCCGGCGACCTGCGTCTGCTCCAACCCGCGCGTGAGCCTGGCAAGGGCGGACTGACGATCCGGCGCATGGACCGTCAGCTTGGCGATCAGCGGATCGTAGTGCGGGGTGATGGTATCTCCCTCGCGCACGCCCGCATCGATGCGAACATCGCCTGCGGGAAAACGCAGGTGCGAGAGCGTGCCTGTTGCCGGCAGGAAGCCGCGCGAGGGGTCTTCTGCATAGATGCGAGCCTCGAAGGCCCAGCCGTTTATGGTGAGCTCATCCTGAGACTTCGGCAGCGGTTCGCCGCTCGCGACCCGCAATTGCCATTCCACCAGATCGACGCCGGCGATTGCCTCGGTGACGGGGTGCTCGACCTGCAGGCGGGTATTCATCTCCATGAAGAAGAAGCGATCCGGCGACAGGCCTTCGGAAACATCGGCGATGAATTCGACCGTGCCGGCGCCGCGATAATCGATGGCGCGGGCGGCGCGAACGGCCGCTTCGCCCATGGCGCGGCGCATCTCCTCCGTCATGCCGGGAGCCGGCGCCTCCTCGATCACCTTCTGGTGTCGGCGCTGCAGCGAGCAATCACGCTCGAAGAGATGAACAGCCTTGCCGTGGCTGTCGCCGAAAACCTGGATCTCGATATGCCGCGGCTTGATCAGGTATTTCTCGATCAGCACCGCATCGTCACCGAAGGCGGATTTTGCCTCGCGCTTTGCCGCCTCCAACGAGGAGGCGAAATCCTCCGGCCGGTCGACGCGGCGCATGCCCTTGCCGCCGCCGCCCGCCCGCGCCTTGATGAGGACCGGAAAACCGATGCCATTGGCCTGCTCGGCCAGGAAGCCGGGTTCCTGGCCATCGCCGTGATAGCCGGGAACGACGGGCACGCCGGCGCGCTCCATCAGCGCCTTGGCGGCATCCTTCAGCCCCATGGCGCGGATCGAGGCCGGCGACGGGCCGATGAAGACAAGGCCTGCAGCCTCAATGGCTTCGGCAAAGTCCGCGTTTTCAGAGAGAAAGCCGTAGCCGGGATGAATGGCCTCCGCACCGGTGCGCTTTGCCGCCGCAACGATCTTTTCCTTCGAAAGATAGCTTTCGCTCGCCGCCGCCGGTCCGATGTGAACGGCTTCATCGGCCAGGGCCACATGCAAGGAACCCCGATCGGCATCGGAGTAGACAGCGACCGTGCGGATGCCCAGGCGCCTTGCGGTGTTGATGACCCGGCAGGCGATTTCGCCGCGATTGGCGATCAGTATCTTCGAGAACATCGGCAAATCCTATTGCGCGGCAATGACTTCGACTTCGAGCAGCCAGGCGGTGTCGAAAATACCGGCAATCACCACCGTCATGGCAGGCGTGAGAGCCCCCAGATATTCGGCGCGGATCTCGCGGTTTTCCATCGTATGATGCCGGTCGGCGAGAAAGACCGTGACCTTGACGATGTCGGCCTTGCTCATACCGGCAGCCTTCAACTGGGCGTCGACATTGAGCCAAGCCTGACGCGCCTGCGCCTTGAACCCCTCTGGAAGAGTATCGTCCGATGTCAGCGGGACCTGGCCACTGACAAAGAGCAATCGCTCGAAGTTCTCGAGCTTTACCGCCTGTGCATAACCGCCGCGCGGCTGCGGCGCATTCTTCGCATTGATGGCATCGCGTTTCATCTCCGTCTCCTCACATTCTGAACAGACCGAAGCGCGTGTCTTCGATCGGCGCGTTGAGTGCTGCTGAAAGCGACAGAGCCAGGACGTCGCGGCTCTTGCGCGGATCGATGATGCCATCGTCCCACAGGCGGGCCGAGGCATAGAGCGGGTGGCTCTGGGTTTCGAACATCTTGAGCGTCGGCGCCTTGAAGGCGGCCTCTTCCTCTTTCGTCCAGGGCTTACCGGCGCGGGTCAGCGCCTCGCCGCGCACCGTGGCGAGCACGCCCGCCGCCTGCTCACCGCCCATGACGGAGATGCGGCTGTTGGGCCAGGTCCAGAGGAAACGCGGCGAATAGGCACGGCCGGCCATGCCGTAATTGCCGGCACCGAAGGAGCCGCCAATCAGCATCGTGACCTTGGGAACCTTGGTCGTGGCCACAGCAGTCACCAGCTTGGCACCGTTCTTGGCGATGCCTTCCGTCTCGTATTTACGGCCGACCATGAAGCCGGTGATGTTCTGCAGGAAGACCAGCGGGATCTTGCGTTGCGAGCAGAGCTCGACGAAATGCGCGCCCTTCAGCGCCGATTCCGAGAAGAGCACGCCGTTGTTGGCGATGATGCCGACTGGAATGCCGTGAATATGGGCAAAGCCGCAGACCAGCGTCGTGCCGTAGCGTGCCTTGAACTCATCGAGGCGGGAGCCGTCCACCACGCGGGCGATGACCTCACGCACGTCATAGGGGGTGCGCAGATCGGAGGGGACGATGCCGAGGATTTCTTCGGGATCGTAGAGCGGCGCTTCCGGCGTTCGAAGCTCGACACCATCAGGCTTGCGACGGTTGAGATTGGCAACCGCCTGCCGGGCGAGCGCAAGCGCATGGGCATCGTCACGCGCCAGATGATCGGCAACGCCGGACAGGCGTGTGTGCACGTCGCCGCCGCCGAGATCTTCGGCCGAGACCACCTCTCCTGTCGCCGCTTTGACCAGCGGCGGACCAGCGAGAAAGATCGTTCCCTGCTTCTCGACGATGATGGTTTCATCCGACATGGCAGGCACATAGGCGCCGCCCGCCGTGCAGGAACCCATGACGACGGCGATCTGCGGAATGCCGGCCGCCGACATATTGGCCTGATTATAGAAGATACGGCCGAAGTGATCGCGATCCGGAAAGACCTCGTCCTGGTTCGGCAGGTTTGCGCCGCCGGAATCGACAAGATAGATGCACGGGAGATTGTTTTCCGCCGCGATCTCCTGCGCACGAAGATGCTTCTTCACCGTGACCGGATAGTAGGTGCCGCCTTTGACCGTGGCATCGTTGCAGACGATCATGCAGTCACGGCCGGAGACACGGCCGATACCCGCAATCAGGCCGGCACCCGGAGCCTCGTCGCCGTGCATTCCGTGGGCCGCCGTCGCGCCGATTTCTAGAAACGGCGTGGCGGGATCGATCAAGCCGGCAACGCGATCGCGCGGCAGCATCTTGCCGCGGTTGACATGCCGTTCGCGCGCCTGCGCTCCGCCACCTTCCGCCGCTTTCGATGCCGCAGCCTCGGCAACGCCGATCGCCTCCAGCAACGCGGCGCGATTGTCGCGGAAGCGCTCCGAATGCGTCGATATCTCTGATTTCAGGACGGTCATGCGGCCTCACCGATCAAGTAAAGTAGAATTGGAAATCAGGCCGTTTCGCCAAACAACTCGCGGCCGATCAACATGCGCCGGATTTCGGACGTGCCGGCGCCGATCTCATAGAGCTTGGCGTCGCGCAGCAGCCGTCCGGCAGGATAATCATTGGTGTAGCCGTTGCCGCCGAGCGCCTGGATACATTCGAGCGCCAGCGCCGTCGCCTTCTCGGCGGAATAGAGAATGCAGCCGGCGGCATCCTTGCGGGTCGTCTCGCCGCGGTCGCAGGCGGCTGCCACCGCATAGACATAGGCGCGCGCGGCATTCATCGTCACATACATATCGGCAAGTTTGCCCTGCATCAGCTGGAACTCGCCGATGGACTGGCCGAACTGCTTGCGCTCATGCACATAGGGCAACACCACATCCATGCAGGCAGCCATGATGCCGACGGGACCGCCCGACAGCACGACCCGCTCATAGTCAAGGCCCGACATCAGCACACGAACGCCGCCGTCGACCTGCCCCAGGACATTTTCCTCCGGCACCTCGCAATCGACGAAGATCAGCTCGGAGGTATTCGAACCGCGCATGCCGAGCTTGTCGAGCTTCTGACCGACCGAAAACCCTTTGAAACCCTTCTCGATGAGAAAGGCGGTGATCCCGCGTGGACCGGCATCCGGAGAGGTCTTGGCGTAGACGACGAGGACGTCGGCATCAGGACCGTTGGTGATCCACATCTTGCTGCCGTTCAGCACATAGCGATGACCGCGCTTTTCGGCATGGAGCTTCATGGAGACGACATCCGAGCCGGCGCCCGGTTCCGACATGGCGAGCGCACCCACATGCTCGCCTGAAATCAGCTTCGGCAGATAGCGCTCCTTCTGCGCCGTCGTGCCGTTGCGGTGGATCTGGTTGACGCAGAGGTTGGAATGGGCGCCGTAGCTGAGGCCGACGGAGGCAGATGCACGGCTGATCTCTTCCATGGCAACAGTATGGGCGAGATAGCCGAGCCCGGCACCGCCGAAATCTTCCTTGACCGTAATCCCGAGCAGGCCAAGATCACCCATCTCCCGCCACAAGTGCATCGGGAAACTATTGTTTCGATCGATCTCGTCGGCAAACGGAGCGATGCGGCGGTCGGCAAAGCGGCGCACCTGCTCGCGCAGTGCATCGATGTCCTCGCCGAGCGCGAAATTCAGTCCCCCTTCAAACATCCGGCTTCTCCTCTGGTACTTCCCGAACACTCGCCTCTTGCGAACGTATGTCTTGTTGTCCCTGCTTCAAGCTACGGACCCCATGGTCACGCGGCATTGGCCGGCACATGTTGCTTTTCGCGTGGCGTCTCATAGGCCACCAGCTTGTCGGCAATGCTGGTCATGACCCGTTGAGCGGCCTCCTCCTTGACCGGACCGAAGCCTCTTATCTCATCAAACAGCGAAAGGATGGCAAGGGCTTCGGCTTCGTTGTCGTGGCGCAAACCGTCAAGCACACGACCGGCAATCCGTTCATATTCGGCAATCAGGCGACGTTCGAACCGGCGCTCGCCCATATAACCGAAAGGATCGAAAGCCGTTCCCCGCAGACGCTTCAGCGGAGCCAGCATGCGCAGCACCGGCAGGATCCAGGCACCGAACTCACGCTTCTTCGGCCTGCCGTTCGGATCCTTGCCGCCAAGGATCGGCGGCGCAAGATTAAGCGCCAGCCTGAAATCGCCCTCCATCTCCTCGCGCAGTTGCGCTTCGAAAGCGGGATCCGTCAGAAGCCGGGCAACCTCGTACTCATCCTTGTAGGCCAGAACCCGCCCATAGGTCACTGCAACGGCGAACGGCACCTTGTCCGACAGGCGCTCTTTTGCTGCCAGCGCATTGGCATGAGCGACAAAGCGGCCGTAGCGTTCGGCAAGCGCGGCATCTTGATAGGCCGTCAAATGTGCTTTGCGATGCCTGACGAGGTCATCGAGGCCCATATCCGCCAGCGTCTTGCGTGCATCCGGCTCAGCGATCATAGCTTGCACCGCCTGCGGATCATGCGCCAGAAGCCGGCCCCAGTAGAAGGCGGAAAGGCTGGCCTTGACCGCAACGCCGTTTAGCTCGATCGCCTTCTCAATCGCCTCCAACGACAGAGGCAGCAGGCCGCGCTGCCAGGCGAAACCGGTCAACAGAATATTGGTCGATATGGCGTCGCCGGTCAGCTCGGTTGCGACGCGATTGAAATCGAGGAAGACGGATTTGTCGCTGACGGTCTTTGCGATGGTGTGCTGGATCGAGCCGGCCTTGAAATCGAAATCGCGATTGCGCACAAAATCTGCAACCGGCATCAGACCGGTGTTGACGATGGCCGTGGTGCGCGCCTGGGAGCAGAGCGTGATTGCATCCTTGGACGCACCGACGACCTCGTCTGCGGCAAAGAGCAGATCGGCGCCACCGTTGACAATGCGTGACGAGGTGACGTCGTCCTGGTTGAGGCCGATGCGCAGATGGCTCATGACGGCGCCGCCCTTCTGGGCAAGGCCAGCCATATCGAGGATCATCGGCACCTTGCCGTCAAGATGCGCGGCCATGCCGAGGATGGCGCCGATGGTCAGAATGCCCGTGCCGCCGACACCGGCGATCGCGATGTTCCAGGGGCGATCGGCGATGACAGGAATCTCAGGCAAGGGCATTTCGATATCGGCATGGGCGAGCGCCTTCCGCTTCCGGCGCTTACCGCCATGAACGGTTACGAAGGACGGGCAGAAGCCTTTGACACAGGAGAAATCCTTGTTGCAACTCGACTGGTTGATCTGGCGCTTACGGCCGAATTCCGTCTCAAGCGGCTCCACTGAGATGCAATTCGATTGCACCGAGCAATCGCCGCAGCCTTCACAGACTGCCTTGTTGATGAAGACGCGCTTGGCCGGGTCTTCCATCAGCCCGCGGCTGCGGCGACGGCGCTTCTCGGCCGCGCAGGTCTGGACATAGACGATCGCCGAACAACCTGCGGTGTCGCGCAGCGTCAGCATCACCTGATCAATATGGTCGCGATGGAGTATCTTGACGCCTGGCGCCAGCTCGGAGGGGCGATAGGCATCGGGATTATCGGACAGAAGATAGATCGGCCTGACGCCCTCATCATGCAACTGCTTCGTCACCAGTTGCGGCGTCAAGTGACCGTCGATCTGCTGGCCGCCGGTCATGGCGACGGCATCGTTGTAGAGCAACTTATAGGTGACATTGACCTTGGCCGCGACGGACTGGCGGACGGCGAGAATGCCGGAGTGAAAATAGGTGCCGTCGCCGAGATTGACGAACATGTGCTTTTCGTCGGTGTAGCGGGCGATCGCCGTCCAGGGCACACCTTCGCCACCCATCTGGGTAAAGGTCTCGGTGTTGCGATCCATCCAGGTGACCATGTAGTGGCAGCCAATGCCGGCGGCGGCGCGGCTGCCTTCGGGAACGCGGGTGGACGTATTGTGCGGACAGCCGGAGCAGAAGAATGGTGTGCGGTTCAGCGGCGCGACATGGCTTCTGCTGATCTGGCCACGCTCGGCAAGATAGGCAAGCTTGGCGGCGATGCGATCATGCAGACCCTGGTCGAGATCGAGTTTGACGATGCGCCCGGCGATTGCCCTGGCAACGGCACCGACGGTCAAAGCCGAAGACAGGCTGAGATAGGGTTTGTCATGCTCGTCGAACTTGCCGACGATGCGCGGACGGACATCGGAGCGCCAGTTGAACAGCTGCTGCTTGATCTGGTTTTCGATGATCTCGCGCCGCTCCTCGACGACGAGCACCTCGTCCAGCCCTTCGGAGAAGTGCCGCACCGCCTCCGGCTCAAGCGGCCAGGGCATGCGCACTTTCAGAATACGCAGGCCGATCGCCGCCATTTCCCTCGGACCGATCTCGAGCTCACGCAGCGCCTGCAGCACATCCTCATAGGCCTTGCCGGACGAGATGATGCCGAAGCGGGCATTGGGGACATCGTGCGTAATTTCGTCGACGCGGTTCGCACGAGCAAAGGCGATGGCCGCATAGGCCTTGTAATTCTGCAGCCGGTCATCCTGCATCAAGGGCGGATCGGGCCAGCGCAGATTGAGGCCGCCGGGCGGCAATTCGAAATCGGTAGGCAGTACGAACTGCCGCTTCTCGCCGGAGAGGTCAACGGCTGCCGTCGTCTCAACCGTATCGGCAATGAACTTCATGCCGACCCAGCAACCGGAATAGCGCGACATGGCGATGCCGAGCAGACCGTATTCGAGGAACTCGTGGATGGACGAGGGGTAGATGACAGGCATGACCGCCGACATGAATTCATGATCGGTCTGGTGCGGAATAGTCGAGGATTTGGCGGAGTGATCGTCGCCGGCAAAACAGAGGACGCCGCCATGTCTGGAGGTGCCGGCGGCATTGCCGTGCTTCAGCACATCGCCGGACCGATCGACGCCAGGGCCTTTGCCATACCAGATGCCGAGCACGCCGTCCTTGCGGGCACCGGGCGAGAGGCCGACCTGCTGCGAGCCCCAAACGGCCGTTGCAGCAAGATCCTCGTTGATGCCAGGTTGGAAGGTGACGTCGTGCGCGTCGAGGTAAGTTTGCGCTTTCAAAAGCTGCTGGTCGTAGCCGCCGAGCGGCGAGCCCCGATAACCGGAAATGAAGGCTGCCGTGTTGAGACCGGCGGCGCGGTCGCGCCGCATCTGGGTCATGGGCAGACGTACCAACGCCTGCAGGCCCGTCATGAAAACGCGGCCGTCCTCTGCCGTATATTTGTCGTCTAGCGAAACGCCGGTCGCAAGCATCTGCTCTCCTCCCGAGATCGCAGTCACCGATTGCCCATATGCATTTCACCGGATGCCTCCTACCGCATCCGACGAAAGCCGTGATTGGACGGTAACATGCAGCGCCGCTAATTTCTGAACGAAGGCTAAGCCTCTGCAGCATGATTTGCAAAGATTTCGGGCGGTTGACGGATGTTTTCGTGCTTGGCGAGCAAACGGCACTCCCATCCATCACGAGCTTTCATCGCAGATATCAGCGCCAGGGCCTTTTACTCCCACGACCCGCCCAATAATGTCGCGCCGACTCGAATCTGGGAGACCTCATATGCTGACGATCTACGGTGTCTATCGCTCGCGCGCCTCGCGCAATTACTGGATGGCGGAGGAGCTCGGCATCGCGTTCAAATCCGTACCGGTCATCCAGGGCAGCCGGCTTGCCAATCCGCTCGCCGCCGATGCACCGATCAACACGCTGTCGCCGGAGTTTGTGGCCGTCAATCCGATGGGAATGATTCCGTGCATCAAGGACGGCGATCTCATCCTGCATGAATCGCTTGCCATCAACCTCCACCTCGCGCGCAAATACGGTGGTCCGCTTGCCGGCAAGACTGTCGATGAGGAAGGGTTGATGACCATGTGGACCATGTGGGCCGCAAACGAAGTCGAGCCGCACAGCGTCGCAATCGTACGCATCTACGACAATGCGCAGGAGAATAGCGAGCAAGGCAAGGCCGGGATCGCCGTTGCCTGCCGCTCGCTGAAGCGACCGCTCGCCGTCTTGGAAAAACATCTGCAAAATCAGGAATATCTTGTCGGTGGCCGCTTCACCGTCGCCGATCTCAATCTTGCGGAAGTGCTGCGCTACGCCCAGACGGAACGGGAGCTCTTCGACACCCATCCTGCGGTGAAGGCATGGATCGAACGCTGCCAGTCGCGTGCCGCCTACAAGGCTATGCAGGCTACCCGCGGCAAAGAGCCGGTCTGATAGAGAGTAGAGACGGGGATGATGTCGGCCGCGATCCCTCACTCGTTTCGGCATCACCCTTTATCGGAAGAGACGCATGCTCTCTTCCATTTCCTCACGGATCCAGGCTTTGAAAGCGGTGACCTTCTTCGGTTCCCGCACACCTTCGGCCGTAACGAAATAGTGGCCGAAGCCGGTCTTGGCGCGGATGCCGAAGGGATCGACAAGGCATTTCTGCTCGAGGGCATAGGCGGCCAACGTCTGCCAGGCGAGCATCACGCCCTGCCCCGCCATGGCAGCATCCAGGCACAACGACGCGTCGTTGAAGATGTGCCGCTCTTCCATGCCATGGCCTGACAAGCCGGCTTCTTTCAACCAGACCTCCCAGCCGAACATCGCGTGGCCGTCGATGACGGCCGGCACCTTCAGGAGATCGGCAGGCTCGCGGAGCGTAGCGGCGACCCGTGGTGTGACGACCGGAAACACTTCCTGCGCCAACAACAGCTCGGATTTGACATCCGACCACTGCCCGTTGCCAACCCGAATGCCGATATCGACATCCGACGTTGCGGGATTGATCAACCGCGTGGTGGCGTCGATGCGCAAGCGGATATCGGGATGGCGATTGGCGAAGCGATCAAGCCGGTATACCAGCCAGCGGGCAGCGAACACCGGGGCAACGGAAATGGTGAGGATGTTCTCATCCTTATGCTGCGCGACCGCCACCGCTGCCGATAAAGCCCTGAAGCCCTCTCCAAGCCGGGCCAGTGCTGCCGCACCCGCTTCGGTCATCATCATGCCCTTCGGCGTGCGTTCGAACAGCGGCCGGCCCAATTGCGCCTCGGCCTTTATGACCTGCTGGCTGACCGCACCGATCGTCACGCCCAGTTCGTCCGCAGCCGCCTGCAGGGAACCCAGCCGCCCCACCGCCTCCACGGCTCGAAGACCGTTCAAATGCACGCTGTTGAGATTTCGCATATAGAATATCTATATCAGCATCTCGTCATTCTCAATTGAATAAGACAGGGATCGGCGCGATTATTGCAGCATGGAATTGAAACCTGCCGCCGCCCGACCGGCTGATGCCCTCATGGTTGCATCAATGCGTAGATCTCAGGAGGCATGCCATGTCTATATTGAAGCTTTTCTTCAGTCACCTGCTGGACGAAGACCCCAAGCGGGACGGCGACCCGCTACAGCACCCTATGCTCGCCGCAATGTCGCTCGAAGAACTGGCCGACTTGCCGCTGATGCCGGAAAATCTTGGACGCCCTATGGACAAAGGAACCGTTCAGCCGGAAGAATGCGCGTAAGAGGAATCCGGATCCACGCGCGCAGACATGACAACGAACGTCGACATGGATGCCATAGCGGAGCGGCTGCAGCGTCTTGTGGCTCAAGCCCGGCTGCCTGAAGTCGAGCCCGGAACACATTACGGCCTACCGGCTTTCAAAGTCGGCGGCAAAGCTTTCGCGACGGTGAAGAACAACGAGACCATCGTCTTGGCCTTACCGATCGACCGCAAGGAACAGCTGATGGAAATGGCGCCGGAGATCTATTTCCAGACGGATCACTATGTCGGCTGGCCTGCTCTGCCCCTGCGGATCGCCATGATCGGAGACGAGGAGCTCGAGCTGCGCTTGATCGAGGCGTGGCGATACCGCGCCCCGAAAAAACTTCTGGCAATATTCGGCTGACGCGATCAGCCCGCTTCGACGGCAAGCGCCTTCTTCACAGCCGGGCGCTCGAGCATGCGCGCGTAGTGGGCACTGACCTTTGCGAACTGGTCGCGATCGACACCGTCTCCCGGCAGCCACTTTGCGATCGTGAAAAGATAGCCGTCCGCCACGGTGTATTGATCGCCCATCACCCAAGGCCCCTTGAGCATACCGTCCTCGATAAGCGCGAAGCTCTCCGTCATGGTTTGCGGCACCTTGGCTTTCATCGTCTCGATGGCTGCGGCATCGTCCGTCCAGCGATAACCACGCCCCTTGTGCGAATGGTTGATATGGACGGTCGACGACAGATAGCTGTTGAAGGCCTGCATCTGGGCGAACGCGAAGGGATCGTCGAGCGGCGCCAGCTTTGCGGCGGGCACGATCTGGGCGAGGTAAGCCAGAATCGCAACGTTTTCCGTAATCAAGCCCTTGTCCGTGACCAGCGCCGGCACACGCCCTTTGGGGTTGACGGCCAGATACTCCGGCTGGCGCTGATCGCCATTGGCGAGGTTGAGGCGCCGGGGCTCATAGGCGAGACCGGATTCTTCCAGGGCGATGAGGCTGGCGAGAGCACAGCTTCCGGGCGCGAAATAGAATGTCAGCATGTTCCGTTCCTCGATTGGATCCGACCGGAAGCTAAAGGCAAGCCGAGCAATACGGAAGTGCCGATACTGATACCTTCTACAAAAGGTTTTGATCGATCGGGCATGCATGCCCATCCTCATGAGGGTAAACCATGAAGATGGGCGAGCGTGTCAGGCGCAGCCGGGAACGTCTTCCAGCTTGTACCAGACGGGAATGCCGCGCTCGCGGGCAATGCGGACATCATTATCCGCCCCCTTCGAATCGCCCGGCAACCTCAAAACGCCCTCGCAAAGCTGCAGCAGACGGCCGGCGGTCGGGTGGAAGATCTCCTCGTAAAGATCGTCGCCGATGCTCTTGCCGCCAGCGGCATGCCAGACCGGCAAAGCGACCCATTCGCCGATCATCGGCAGATGTCCAGCCTTGAACAGGGCGTAGGACGGCTCCTCCAGACGCTTGAGGTTCTCGGCCATCTTCTTCGGATCGTCCCCGGTGCCGGAACGATAGGGCCCGGCGATCAAGATCAACATGTCGATTCTCCATTTTTCCTCCTGCCTGCTGCAGGAATTTGCACGAATATGCGCATATTTTCTTGAATGTCGAATCGATTCTGATAAATTCACGAATATTCATGAAATTTCGTGCGGAAACGAACATGCTCACCAGCCAACGCAAAGCCCTCATCCTCGACCGATTGCGCCGCGACGGCCAAGTGATCGCCAAGGCCCTGGCCGATGATCTCGACCTGTCGGAAGACACGATCCGCAGGGATCTGCGGGAAATGGCTGCGGAGAAGCTGCTGAAGCGCGTGCATGGCGGCGCGTTGCCGCTTTCGCCCGAGCTGCCGGATTTCTCGGCGCGCCAGGCCGTTTCATCGGACGAGAAGCGGCGGCTTGGCGCATTTGCGGCATGCATGATCGAACCGGGGCAGACAGTCTTTCTTGACGGAGGCACCACCAACGCGGAGATCGTCCGCCACCTGCCGAAAGATCTCGCCGTCACCATCGTCACCCACAGCCCGACGATAGCGGGCGAGCTGGAACATCACCCGGCCGTCGACGTCATCCTGATAGGCGGCAAGCTTTACAAGCACTCGATGGTGGCAACAGGTGCCGCGGCCATGGCGGCAATCGCCTCCATACGAGCCGATATTTTCTTTCTCGGCGTCACCGCCGTTCACCCGGCGCGGGGCGTCTCCACGGGCGACTTCGAAGAAGCTGCCATCAAGCGACATATCGCTGAATGCTCCGCGGAAACTTACGTGCTGGGCACCGCGGAGAAACTAGACGCGGCGTCGCCATGCCAGATCCTGCCGATGACTGATATCTCGGGCCTGATCGTGCCGTCAGATCTTCCCGAGGAAAGCCTGGCGCCCTATCGCAACGCCGAAGTGCCGATTCTGCTCGCGTGAAGGGAGCTTTGCCACAAGGAGCTGGAACAAGACGTGGCGATGGGATTTAGATGTGGACGAACATGATCCGGTCGAAGATTGATCCTATCTCAAGCTGAGAGGGCCTGCCCAGCAGCGATTGCCGATCAGGTCCAGCTCAAACCTTGCAGATTACGGTCGAACATGAACGAACGCCGCATTCACCAGATTTTTGAAATCAGCATCCTGCTGAAAGGCGCCCATGCCCTGATCGAATGCATCAGCGGCCTGATCCTGGCACTCGTCAGCACGGAATCCATCCTGCGTCTGGTGAATTGGCTCGTACAGCCCGAACGGCTCAACGACCCCAAGGATTTCGTGGCGAGCCACCTACATGCCTGGGCGCAGGATTTCTCCGTCAGCACCAAGAATTTCTACGCCTGGTATCTCTTGAGCCATGGTGTAGTGAAGGTGCTGCTCGTCATCGGCTTGCTGAGAGGCAAGATGTGGGCCTATCCGGCATCGCTGGTGGCGCTCGGGTTTTTCATCGCCTACCAGCTGTACCGTTTTACAGATACGCACGGCATCGGATTGATCATCCTCACCGTCTTCGACCTGTTCGTCATGGTTCTCATCTGGCACGAATACAAGATCGTCCGGCAACATGTGCCGGCACGATAGAGCGCCGTGTTTCCTTTCGGAAACACAAAGGTCGCTCTATCTCTTTTATTCTACTCGTCAGGCTCTCCGAAAATCGGTCCCGATTTTCGGGCCGATGCTGTAGGCCAGAAGCCGAACTGCTGGCGGGAATTTAGGCCGTCAGGGCCGAAGCCGGCCTGATATCGCCGACATGGATGCCGTTCCAGTTCTTGAAGGACTTGTTGGCGATCGCCATCAGGCCGGCATGCACGGCACCGTCCTTCTCGAAGAAGCGCGCAAGCGTTGCGGCAACCATGACTTCCGTAGCACGGCCGGTGCCATCGTCGCATTTCAGAGCGATGGCGATGCCCTGTTCCGGGATCGCAGCGCAGAACACGCCTTCAGCGCCGGTCTTGGCGAAGATGCGGCCGGGAGCAACCTGCATCAGCTTGGTGCAGGCGCGATCGGTGCCAGCCACGTAAAACGGCTCAGCCATGCAGGCCTCGAACAGCCGGCGCGATGCCTTGGCGCGCAGCGGCTCAAGGTCGACGCCGGTTGCCATCTTGGCAAAGCCATGCGCCAGCCCCTTGAGCGGCACTGCATAGGTTGGGATCGAGCAGCCATCCGTGCCGCAATTGTCATGGCCGAGAACGGCGCCGGTCAGGTTCTGCATGGTGTCGCGGATCTGTTGCTGCAGCGGGTGCTCGTAGCCGACATAGCCCTTGGGATCGATATCCTGATGGCAGCAGGCGCAGACGAAGCCGGCATGCTTGCCAGAGCAATTGTTATGCAGCGCAGTCGGCTTGTCGAGCGTGCGCGCCTGGTGGATGAGGGTCTTCTGATCGGAAGACCAATGCGCGCCACATTCCAGCGTGCCGACATCGCGGCCGGCGCGCGCCAGCATGGAAGCGGCAAGCGCAACATGCTCGTCCTCGCCATTGTGGGAGGAGCAGGCGAGCGCCAGTTCCTTGTTGCCGAAGCCATAGGCGTCTGCGGCGCCGCTTTCAACCAGCGGCAGGGCCTGCATTGCCTTGCAGGCGGAGCGCGGAAATACGCCTCTGTCGATATCGCCGACCGAAAAGACCACCTTGCCGTCGCCATCGACCGCAACGATGGAGCCGCGGTGACGGCTCTCGACCAGATTGCCACGAGTGACTTCGACGCAGACGGGATTTGACATGATGGAATGCAGCCTTTGATTTGCGGGATGGCCACTGATAGCCGCTGTGCCGCGGATTGCCAATCTCCGATCACGCCCGATCGAGGCGAAAAAAGCGACCGCTCAAGCTGCGGCGCGGATGCGATAGGCGCAACGCCTCGCGCCGAGCAGAATATGCTCCTCGCGCTCTACCTGCGCGCCGAGTATTGCACGAAAGGTCTCCAATTCCGATCGGCAGAAGCCTGAGCAGGCGCTCGCGGCGGTGCAGATCGGGCAATGATTCTCCACCAGGACGAGCGTGCCATCATCCTCCTGCCAGTGGTCGGCCATATAGCCTTCCTGCGTGCGGATGGCGGCCAGACTCGCAACGCGCGACGGAAGATCTTCGTCAATGTTGATCTGTGCACGGTAGCGCCGAAGCGTTTCGGTTTCGCGCGCCGAGATGACGATATCGACGGCGCCCTGCCCCAGCTGGCTGACCATGGTCGATAACAGCGTGGCCGTCAGATCCGCATGGCCGTCCGGAAATTGGCGGTTACCGGCGACGGTGAGATGCCACAGCTGCCGGGGCCTGCCTCTTCCCGAAGCTGCTTCCGCCACGGGCTCGACCAGTCCCTCCTCCGCCATCTTCGTCAGCTGCTGACGCGCGGCCTCCGACGATATGCCCAACGCATCGCCGATCGCTGCGGCAAGCTGCGGACCATCGGTTTTCAACAGGATCAGAATTCTGTTGGCAGGTGATTGACGCATTTTTCCAAGTTATCTCTTGTTTTAATTCGATCGTCGTGCAATTTTCCAAATTATAACTTGGAAAATAAACGACCGCCAGAGCAATTCCGTTTTTTACACCGCGTCGCGGAAATGCTCCGTCTCTTGCTTCACGCAACACCGGAAGCCACGCCGCTGCGCATGTTTGCCGGGACTGCTTTCAGGAAAATACCGAGGCTCATCCGATGTCCAGCATCGAAAACTCCACTCCCCTCAAGTCGGCCACCATCTTCACCCTGTTCTCGCCAAGGCTTCTGCCCGCAACGTTGATGCTTGGCGGTGGCGTCACGCTCTATGCCGTCGAATCCTACATCACGGCCACCATCGCCCCTTCCATCGTCCGCGATATCGGCGGCCTTGAACTGTTCTCCTGGATGACGACGCTCTTCGTCGCGGCCGGCGTGCTCGGCTCGATCACGGTTGCGACGCGGCCGAAAGGCATGGGCCTTCGCGCCGTCTATATCGCGGCAGCGCTCACCTTCGGCATCGGCAGCCTCGCCTGCGCCATCGCGCCGACCATGCCGGTGCTGCTCATCGGCCGCGCCGTTCAGGGTTATGGCTCGGGCATGCTGTCGGGCCTTGCCTATGCTTTCATCCGCTTTATCTATCCAGAACCCTTGTGGCGCAGGGCGTCGACGCTCTATGCCGCCATCTGGGGCGTGGCGACCGTGCTCGGACCGACACTCGGCGGCCTTTTCGCAGCCGGAGGCGCTTGGCGGGAAGCCTTCATCGTTCTGGTGCCATTGGCCGTCCTTATGGCGCTTTCGGCCCGCCGGCTGCTGCCCGATGTCGCGGACGACCGCATCGACACCAGAACGCCACTCATTCAGATCATACTTCTGCTTGCCGCAGTCCTGTTGGTCAGTATTGCCGGGACGATCGAACACGGATCCTACAAGGCCATACTGATTGCGGTTTCGATCGCGCTCGTCGCGACGATGGTCCTGATCGAACGCAAGAGCGAGATACGCCTCCTTCCCTATGGCGCCGTCATGCTCAGCAATCCAATCGCGCGGCTCTACCTGACCATATTCACGATGATGCTGGTGCTGACGAGCGACATCTACATCCCCTACTTCCTGCAGACGCTTCATGGCGTAACGCCGCTGGTCTCGGGTTATCTCGTGGCGCTGGTGGCGCTTGGCTGGACCATCGCCGCCTTCTTCAGCAATTCTTTCACCGGCAGGACGGCGGCCATCGCCATCATTGCCGGCTGCATTCTGGAAACGGCTGCCACCGCATCGCTGATTCCGTTCCTGGCGACCGCGACGCCCTTCTCGGAGGTCGCATCATTTGCGCCGTCCGTGATCGCCATGTTCCTGATGGGCTTCGGCGTCGGCCTGGGATGGGCGCATCTCGTCACGAGGATCATCGGCACCGCCAGGAAGACGGAGCAGGACAAGGCCTCCGCGGCGATCTCGATGACGCAGTCGCTTGGCGGCGCCTTCGGCGCAGCCCTGACCGGCGTCATCGTCAATAGCGCCGGACTGACCCATCCGGGTGGCATGGCCGGCAGCCTTTCCGCCGCGCACTGGCTCTACGCGCTGATGGCGGTCCCCGGTCTGATCGCGATCGTCCTGTCCTTTACGATCAAGCCAACTTCAGCATGATCTTGCCGATGTGGTCGCTGGTCTCGAGCAATCGATGCGCCTCGACCACGTCGTCAAAGGAAAATACCTTGTGAATGACAGGGGCAACCTTGCCCCCGTCGAGCAGCGGCCAGACCTGAGAAAGCAGATCATCGCGGATCGCCCGCTTCTCCTCTGCCGTGCGCGGACGCATGGTCGAGCCCGTCACCGTCAAGCGCTTGACCATGATCGGCGTCAGATTGGCCTTCTCCGCGACCGCCCCGCCAAGGAAGGCAATGATGGAAAGGCATCCGTCGCGAGCAAGCGAGGCAAGATTCTTATCTAGATAGGCTGCACCGATCATGTCGAGAATGATATCGACGCCATGCTCCGTCTCTGCCTTGATGACCTCGGCGAAATCCTCTTGCTTGTAGTTGATCGCCCGCTTTGCGCCGAGTTTCTCGCAGGCTTCGCACTTTTCCTTCGAGCCAGCCGTCGCGTACACCGTTGCGCCGAAAGCCCGGGCAAGCTGGATCGCCGTGGTGCCGATGCCGCTCGAGCCGCCGTGGATCAGCACACTTTCCCCCTCGGTGAGACCCGCCATCTGAAAGAGATTGGCCCATACGGTGAAGAACGTCTCGGGAACTGCCGCGGCCCGCACGGCGTCATAGCCATTGGGAAAGCGAAGCGCCTGGCCTGCGGGCAGCACGCAATATTCGGCATAGCCGCCGCCATTGGCGAGACCGCAGACCTTATTGCCGATCGCAAATTCCGTTACACCCGGGGCAACATCGACAACCTCTCCGGCAATCTCCAGTCCCAATATCGGGCTTGCATCCTTCGGCGGCGGATAGGTGCCCTGGCGCTGCGCCACATCAGGCCGGTTGACTCCGGCTGCCTCGACACGAACGAGGATTTCCCCCGGCTTCAGGGTGGGCAGAGGTTTGCGGCCTATGGTCATGACCTCAGGACCGCCGAAGGTCGGCAAATCCACGAAACGCATTTCAGACGGCAAGGGCATCACGCAATCTCCTATCCCGATTTAGCACTGGAGATAGTTGAGCGCGCGGCGCTTGAAAAGGAGGGACTGTAAGAGGGCGTCAATTCGTCTCGGCAAGAGCGAGGAAGGCGACGCCAGCGTTGCTCTCCTTCGCCTTAGCCTTGATACCGGCGATGGAGGTGCTGACACGATTGATATTATCGATCACCAATCCCTCAGGCAGTTGCAGGATGCCGATAGAGCATCGCATCAGCGGAAACTCCGCTTCGGCGCCGCTGCGGTCGTGGCCGTGAATGCGGCCAGCGGCACGATCATCAGCCGAATAAAGATCGAGAACGTCGGCATGGAAATCAGCCAGCAGGCGATCGAGGACTTCGCGAAGCTCGCCCATGCTCCAGCCGGTGACGCCGATGAAGAAATCGTCGCCGCCGACATGGCCAAGGAAATTGCGCTCGGCAAAGAAGTAGCGGCGCATCAGCGCCGCAAACAGTGAAATGGCATGATCGCCAAGATGAAAGCCATAGGCATCGTTGAAGGGCTTGAAGTTATCGAAGTCGCAATAGCAGAAATGCCTGATTTCATCTCCGTCGCGACCAGTGCCCTGCATGAAATCGTGGATTGCCCTGTTGCCCGGGAGGCCCGTCAGCGGGTTCTGATCCTGCGCAATCTTCAGCTGCTTTTCATTGATGACCTTGATCAGTGACGCGGCCGAGACGATGCCGGCATAATGCGTGCCTTCGGTGACGATCAGGCAATCGCTGCTTTCCATATTGGCGAAGATCGCCATCAGCGTGTCGGCATCGGAATCGAGGCCGACGATCGGCGCCATCTCGACGAAATGAGAGATCGAGCGCTCATAGACCTTGTTCTTCAGAAGGTCGCGGCCGAAGGGCTGATAGATATATTCCTTCAGCTGGTACTCGTGGATGATGCCGCGCGGCTCATCATTGGCATTCACGACAGGGAAATAAGCGCGGCGCGGATTGCGGCGAAAAAGCTCGAAGACGCTATCGATACTGTCGCTTTCGCGGATGGTTGGCAGCACCTCGATCTGCTTGCGGATGAGGATTTCGTCCAGCGATTGGCTGTTGCGCGCCGTCTTGCCGAGATCCTGCAGGTGCGGAAAGCTCTGTTTCAGCTCGTTGACCAGCACCGTCGGGCGAGCAATGAACCAGCCCTGGACCAGATCGACGCCGAATTCCCGGCAGGTCAGGAATTCAGCCTCGGTCTCGATGCCTTCGGCGATGACCCGCGTGCCGAGCACATGGGCGATGTTGACCAGATTTCGGAGAATATGGCGCTTGCGGGCGCTGCGATCGATATCGACGATGAAATGCCGGTCGATCTTGAGATAATCGACCGGATAGTCGGACAGCAGCTTCATTTCGCCATGGCCAACGCCGAAATCGTCGATCGCCAGTTTGAAGCCGGCGTTTCGCATTCTGGCAACGAGGCCTGAGAACTCGGGGACGCTGGTATTGTCGAAGCGCTCGGAAAATTCGAAGCAAACGGAAGATGGCGTTACTCCGGCTTTCTTCATGTGCTGCAGCAGACTGTCTATCAGCGCCGCACCCTGTGGGATCAGCCGGACATCGAGGTTGAGAAAAAGCGTTGCCGAAGCCGCATTGGGTAGCGTGGCGAATTTTGCCAGCGCCCGGCTCGTCACCATCTGTTCCAAGCCGAGAAGCTGGCCGGTGCGCTCGGCTTCGTCGAGTATGTCGATGGGGCTGTCGAAACCAATGCGTTCCTGGCCGCGCATCAGCGATTCATACCCGAAGACGGCACCCGTGCCGGCTTCCACGATCGGCTGAAATGCGTTTTCAATCACGAGCTTGGCGAGAGTGACGATCTGGTCGCTGGCATACCGGCGCAATACGCCGGGCTCGACTGCGGCAGTCAGGGACATGCCCATCTCCCTTGGGATTTTTTGATCAAATTAATTGAGTAAGATTTTGGATCTACTGCGTTTTCGACCCAAGATGCGCCATAAAGCGTCAACGAAACCTTTCCCCTATGTGAAAGTTTCGTGAATGGTAAAGCAATATTAACCATTCATCCGACCGAAAAAACAGGCACGCCAAGGTGGCTCACGACGTGAAGATGAGCGTTTCCGGCTTAGTTATGCGGGTGCGTTTCTGCCTCATAATCTGCGAACATGTCGGCGACACAACGACCGCCCTTGCTGGTCTCGTCATTGGCGGCTCTTGGCACATCACAGACATCGCTTCGCTTGCGCGCTGCGTCCCACATGCGAAGTGCTTCCCGCACGACTTCGCTGCTTGAGGCATAGGTGCCGGTGTCGACCGCGGCGCGAATGCCGGCAGCCTGAAGCGGAGAGATGGAAACCGTTACCATCGGCATGATATTCCTCCCTTGACGTTATCAAGCGGAACTTGCACTGGAGACCTATTCCGCAGCCTTCTTCGGTGCCTGCCGACAAGCCCCTCGGACATGTCCGCTCCAGATGATGACACCGTCGCTACATCAATTCGACGCCGCTCCGCCCTAGAGCGTTGCACTTCCTTTCGGAAGTGCAAAGACACTCTATCTTTTCTGCTCTACGCATCAGATTTTCGGGCCGATGCTGTAGACGGCAGCAGGCAAAGAGTAGCGCCGCTCACACTCCTTGTCAAAAAGTAGCAGTTCGTTACCCCTTTTGGGACCTCCCTTACCGCCGAAGGACGAGCCCGAAAGCCACCAGCGTCCACCCCTGGAAAATCAGATCGAACGCCAGGAAGAGCCCGAGGATCCAGAGGCTGTTGACCGGCCAGCCGACCATGATGGCAATGCCGGCAATGGCGGTCGCGACGCCACCGATGACAATCCAGATCCAGCCGCGCTCAGGCTTCACCTTGCGCCCTACCCAGACGCGGAAGGTCCCCGCAACGATCAACGAGACGGCGAGGAACAGGGTCAGCGCCGCGGAGGCCAGGAGCGGATTGGTAAAGGCCAAGATCCCGGCAAGTGTGTAGAGCAGGCCGCTGAGCACCCAGAAGAGGATATGTTCCCATCCCCTCACCTGAAAGGCCTGTACCAGATGCACGATGCCGCCGATCAGCATCAGCACGCCGA
Organism: Rhizobium sp. NPDC092011; assembly: GCF_044756305.1. NCBI lineage: Bacteria > Pseudomonadati > Pseudomonadota > Alphaproteobacteria > Hyphomicrobiales > Rhizobiaceae > Rhizobium > Rhizobium sp. NPDC092011. Next base: position 302,779 of record NZ_JBIVSO010000003.1, on the reverse strand, counting down.
CATAATAGACCGATGCCACCGTGGCGATAAACAGATTGCCGAGCGCAATGCCGCCGCAGACCAGCAACAATATGCCGAGGCCTACAAACCAGCCCCATTTGCCGCGCATTGCAGATGAGGGAACTCCATCAAGAACATCGACCATGATCGTACCTCCTCCTAGGTGGAAGTATGACACAGAAATACAACTCGGAAAGAGGCGGCGCATTTTTCGGCGAAGCTTGGTGTCGCAAGTGATTTTTTTATTGATTGATCAGTCAATCAAAAATAAAGTCACTCTCAGCTCTGGAGATCGACGCATGCCGAAAGTCGGAATGGAACCGGTGCGCCGCAAGGCGCTGGTGGATGCTGCGATGCGCGTGATCGGCGATCACGGCTCGCTGACCGTCACGATGTCCGAAATCGCCAAGCAGGCCGGCGTTTCCCCTGCCCTTGCCCATCACTATTTCGGCAGCAAGGAACAGCTGCTGATCGAGACGGTCCGCGTTCACCTACAGCGCTTGCGCGACAGCGTCGTGACGGCGCTGCGGGAGGCGAAATCGCCGCGCGACAAGCTCTCCGCCGTCATCCGGGTCAGCTTCCAGGCCGATCAGTTCGCGCCGGAGACGATCGCTGCCTGGCTCGCCTTCTATGCCGAGGCGCAGCGTTCCGAAGAGACGCGACGCTTTCTCGTCATCTACGCGCGCCGCCTGCACTCCAATCTGGTCGCCAATCTCAAGGCGTTGTGCCCGGCAGGCGATGCAGCGCGGATTGCCGAAGGTGCAGCCGCCATGATCGACGGCCTCTATATACGCCAGAGCCTGCGCTCCGCGCCGATCAGCACCGAGGCGTCCATCGCCCTGACGGAAGACTATCTCACGACCAACCTCAATGCCTTGAAAGGCTGACGCGATGTTGACCGTCTGGGGCCGCAAGTCATCATCCAACGTTCAGGCGCTCATGTGGTGCATCGGCGAACTCGGCCTTGCCCATGAGCGCATCGATGCGGGCTTCAAGTATGGCATCACCGACACGCCCGAATTCCTCGCGATGAACCCGAACGGCACCGTCCCGGTCCTGCGCGATGGGGATGATGAGCCGCTCTGGGAAACAGGCGCGATCCTGCGCTATCTCGCCACGCAATATGGCGACGATACGTTCTGGTCCAAGGATGTGCGCCATCGCGCCCAGATCGACAAATGGACCGAATGGGCGAAGATCAACATTGCCCTGAATTTCACCGGCCCGGTGTTCTGGCATGCGGTTCGTACAGCCCCTGCCCTGCAAGACGAAAAGGCGATCAACGCCGCCGTCGCGGTGCTTGGGGCGAAGCTTGACATCGCCGAGTCGCAGCTCGGACGGCATCGCTTTCTTGCTGGCGATAGTCTGACGCTTGCCGACATACAATTCGGGCACGTTCTCTATCGCTATTTCGACATCGACATCCAGCGCCCGGTCCATCCGCGGCTTGAGCGCTACTACGAAAACCTGACCGAACGGCCTGCTTTCAGAGAGCATGTCATGGTGTCCTACGAAGAATTGAGGGTTCTATAATGCGCGCACAACCGAAAGCCTCGCATTTCATCGACGGGGAATATGTCGAGGACACCGACGGCACTGTCATCGAAAGCATCTATCCCGCGACCGGCGAGGTAATCGCCCGCCTGCATGCGGCAACATCAGCCATCGTCGAAAAGGCGATCGCAGCCGCCAAGCGGGCGCAGCCGGAATGGGCCGCCATGAGCCCGACAGCGCGCGGACGCATCCTGAAGCGCGCGGCCGACATCATGCGCGAGCGTAACCGCGAGCTTTCCGAGTTGGAGACGCTGGATACCGGCAAACCGATCCAAGAGACCATCGTCGCAGACCCGACGTCGGGCGCCGACAGCTTCGAATTCTTCGGCGGCATCGCGGCAGCCGGCCTCAATGGCTCCTATATCCCGCTCGGCGGCGACTTTGCCTATACCAAGCGCGTGCCGCTCGGCGTCTGTGTCGGCATCGGCGCATGGAACTATCCGCAGCAGATCGCCTGCTGGAAGGGGGCGCCTGCTCTCGTCGCCGGCAACGCCATGGTATTCAAGCCCTCGGAAAACACGCCGCTCGGCGCGCTGAAAATCGCCGAGATCCTCATCGAGGCTGGTCTGCCGAAAGGACTTTACAACGTCATCCAGGGCGACCGCGAAACCGGGCCGCTGCTCATCAACCATCCTGACGTTGCCAAGGTGTCGCTGACGGGCTCGGTGCCGACGGGCCGCAAGGTCGCGGTTTCGGCCGCCGGCAGCCTCAAGCATGTCACCATGGAACTCGGCGGCAAGTCGCCGCTGATCGTGTTCGACGATGCGGATATCGACAGCGCCATCGGCGGCGCGATGCTCGGCAATTTCTATTCGACGGGTCAGGTCTGCTCGAACGGCACGCGCGTCTTCGTCTCCAGCAAGATCAAGTCCGAATTCCTGAAGCGCCTGAAGAGCCGCACCGACGCGATGGTTATCGGTGACCCGATGGATGAGGCAACGCAGATCGGCCCGATGGTCTCCTGGGCGCAGCGCGAAAAGGTGCTCGCCTACATCGAAAAGGGCAAGGCCGAGGGCGCGACGCTGCTGACCGGCGGCGGCATCCCGAACAATGTCTCCGGCGAAGGCTACTACATCCAGCCGACCGTCTTTGCTGATGTCACCGACGACATGACGATCGCCCGCGAGGAGATCTTCGGGCCGGTCATGTGCGTTCTCGACTTCGATGACGAGTCCGAGGTCATCGCCCGCGCCAATGCTACCGAATTCGGCCTCTCCGGCGGCGTCTTCACCGCCGATCTCACCCGCGCCCATCGCGTGGTCGATCAGCTCGAAGCCGGCACGCTGTGGATCAATACCTACAATCTCTGCCCGGTCGAAATCCCCTTCGGCGGCTCCAAGCAATCCGGTTTCGGCCGCGAGAACTCGCTGGCGGCGCTGGAGCACTATTCGGAACTGAAGACCGTCTATGTCGGCATGGGGCCGGTACAGGCGCCCTACTAAAGCAACCTCGGGGCTCGCCCCCGCCCTTCGAGGCCGCCTGCGGCGGCACCTCAGGGTGAGGTCGAGAGTGACCAACCGCAAACTCGGACGATGACCTGCCTCATCCTGAGGTGCCCGCCAAAGGTGGGCCTCAAAGGATCGCGGCGGCCACAGGGAGATAGACATGGAACAGGCAGATTTCGTCATCGTCGGCTCGGGTTCGGCCGGCTCCGCCATGGCTGCGCGCCTGTCGGAGGACGGCAAGCACTCGGTTCTTGTTCTGGAGTTCGGCGGCAGCGACTTCGGCCCCTTCATCCAGATGCCGGCAGCGCTTGCCTGGCCGATGAGCATGGATCGCTACAATTGGGGCTATCTCTCCGAGCCCGAACCGCAGCTCAACAATCGCCGCATCACCGCGCCGCGCGGCAAGGTGATCGGCGGCTCCTCCTCGATCAACGGCATGGTTTATGTGCGCGGCCATGCGGAAGACTTCAATCGCTGGGAAGAGCTTGGCGCCCAGGGCTGGGCCTATGCCGACGTGCTGCCCTACTTCAAGCGGATGGAGCACTCGCATGGCGGCGAAGAGGGGTGGCGCGGCACCAGGGGCCCGCTGCATGTGCGCCGGGGCGATGCTCGCAACCCGCTCTTTCATGCCTTCATCGAGGCAGGCAAGCAGGCGGGCTTCGAGGCGACGGAGGATTATAACGGCAGCAAGCAGGAAGGCTTCGGCCTGATGGAGCAGACGACGTGGATGGGCCGGCGCTGGTCCGCGGCGACAGCCTATCTCAAACCCGCGCTCAAGCGGCCAAACGTGCAGCTGATCCGCTGCTTTGCCCGCAAGATCGTTATCGAAAACGGCCGTGCAACGGGCGTCGAAGTCGAGCGTGACGGCAAGATCGAGGTGATCAGGGCGAACCGCGAGGTGATCGTCTCCGCCTCCTCGTTCAACTCGCCGAAGCTGCTGATGCTTTCGGGCATCGGACCGGGCCAGCATCTCCGCGACATGGGGATCGAGGTCAAGGTCGACCGTCCGGGCGTCGGCGCGAACCTGCAGGACCACATGGAATTCTATTTCCAGCAGACGAGCCTGAAGCCGGTATCGCTCTATTCCTGGCTGCCCTGGTACATGCAGGGTATCGCCGGCGCACAATGGCTGTTCTTCAAGAAGGGGCTGGGCACCTCAAACCAGTTCGAAGCCTGTGCCTTCCTGCGCTCGGCGCCGGGCGTCAAGCAGCCCGATATCCAGTATCACTTCCTGCCTGTTGCCATCAGCTACGACGGCAAGGCGGCGGCCAAGAGCCACGGCTTCCAGGTGCATGTCGGCTATAACCTGTCGAAATCACGCGGCAACGTGACGCTGCGTTCCTCGGATCCGAAGGCCGATCCTGTCATCCGCTTCAACTATATGAGCCATCCGGAAGACTGGGAGAAGTTCCGCCACTGCGTGCGTCTCACCCGCGAAATCTTCGGGCAAAAGGCCTTCGATGATTATCGGGGCGCTGAGATCCAGCCGGGAGCAAACGTCCAGACAGACGACCAGATCGATGCGTTTCTGCGCGAACATCTGGAAAGCGCCTATCATCCCTGCGGCACCTGCAGGATGGGCTCGAAAGACGATCCGATGGCGGTGGTCGATCCCGACACCCGCGTCATCGGCGTCGACGGCCTGCGCGTTGCCGACAGCTCGATCTTCCCGCATGTCACCTACGGCAACCTGAACGGCCCCTCGATCATGACCGGCGAAAAGGCGGCCGACCATATTCTCGGCAAGCCGAGACTGGCGCGCTCGAACCAGGAGCCCTGGGTCAATCCGCGCTGGGAAACGAGCGATCGTTGAGATCGGTACAGCTCATCACCTGCAGCCGGTTGACGTAGCAGCACAGTCGGCGCAAAGAGACGGCCAGCAAAGTGAAGCTCTGTAAGACAGTGTGACTATCTTAAGACGTCGTTTTTAAGCAGATTGCCCGAACAGAGTCCGCAAAGACCCGTCCATCAATCCGCCGGTCACACGTCCCATGCCCCCTATCTACCGCAAGTCCAAGCTGCTCCGCCGTTCCCGCGTCATCTGGGGATCTTTCAATCTGTGGCGACCGCGCTTGGTGTTCTGGACGGGAGCTCTTGCTATCGGCGTCATCAGCGTCGGCTTTGCCAAGCTGGCCGATCTGGCGCAGCGCGCCTTTACCGGTGTAACCCAATCGGGCGAGTGGATGTGGCTGCTGCCATTGGTGCTGACACCCCTCGGCTTCGTGTTGTCGGCCTATCTCGCAGCGACGCTGTTTCCCAATTCGCAAGGGAGCGGCATTCCGCAGGCCATCGCCGCCCGGCACCTGCATCATGACGAGGATCGCACCAAGCTGCTGTCGCTGCGGCTCGCCTTCGGCAAGATCGCGCTGACCATATTGGGACTTCTGAGCGGAGCCTCGATCGGGCGCGAAGGGCCGACGGTGCAGGTCGGCGCGTCCTTCATGCTGGCTGTCGCCCGCTTCGGCGGCATGGCGCAGGCAAAGGGGCTGATCCTTGCCGGCTCCGCCGCCGGTATCGCGGCCGCGTTCAACACGCCGCTGGCCGGTATCGTCTTTGCCATCGAAGAGATGAGCCGCACCTATGAATCCCGCGCCAATGGTCTGGTTCTGACCGCCGTTATCCTTTCCGGACTTGCCGCGCTCGGCCTTTCCGGCAGCTACAACTATTTCGGCACTGCCGATGCCGCGCCGACGATGTTTCGGGACTGGATCGTCATGCTGATCTGCGGCGTCGGCGGCGGTGCGCTCGGCGCCACTTTCAGCGGACTGGCGCTCTATGCCGGCATCCGTATCCGCCGCTGGGCGCAGCCGCAGCCGCTCAAGCGCATGCTGATCCTTGCCGGCCTCTGCGGCCTTGTCGTGGCGGCCGTCGGCGTCATCTCCGGTGGCCAGACCTTCGGCACCGGTTACGAGCAGGCTCGCGGCGCGGTCGAGGGTCACGCCCTGCCGCCGCTGTTCTTTGTCGAAAAGCTTCTCGCCAGCTTTCTGTCGATGATCTCAGGCATTCCCGGCGGCATTTTCGCGCCGTCGCTTGCCGTCGGCGCGGGCTTCGGCAGCACGGTGGGGACGCTGGTCGGCGGCGGCGTGGCGCTTGCCGCGATCCTCGGCATGGCCGGCTATTTCGCCGGCGTGGTTCAGGCGCCGATGACCGCTTTCGTCATCATCCTGGAAATGACCGGCGACCATCAGGCCGTCATTCCGATCATGGCCGTGTCTATGATCGGCTATGTCACCTCGAGACTGCTGTCGCGTGAGCCGCTTTATCATGGCCTGTCGCGTGTCTTCATCGCGGCAGCCATCCGCGCGCGGCGCGCCATGGAAAAGGAAGCCGGCGAGGAACACGCCGCCAGCTGAGGCCGGAATGGCTTCACGCCATTGCGAACGGACAGGCGCTCAAGACCGTTGCTCGAGATGCCTCAGGCCATAAGCCTTGTGACCTCGGCGCCGTCAGTCTGAGCAACCGCATCGGCGATCGTGGTCGAGAATAACACCTTGCGGGTCGCATCCGCGACCCGGGCAAAGACATGGCGGATTTCGCAGGTCTGCTCACCATCACAATCATCACAGCGACGATAGGCGGTGAGCGACAGACAGGGCAGCGGCGCGATCGGCCCGTCGATAATACGAAGGATCTCGCCGAAGGTGATTTCTTCGGCCGGCTTGCGCAGGAGATAGCCGCCCTGCTTGCCGCGCCGACTGATCACGATACCCTGATGCTTCAGGTCGAGAAGGATCTGCTCCAGAAACTTCTTCGGGATCTTCTGCTGGGTCGCAATGTCGGAAATCATCATGGGCTCGCCTGCCCCTGACTGGGCCAGGGCAGATAGCGCCCGCAACGCATATTTCGCTTTTTGAGTAATCATTTCGAACCGCTTCACACACACATGCGATACGTTCGGCTGATGGATTCAGCCGGTCCGCTCCCGAACTCCTCAGCCCTCGTCCCGGGGGCAATTTCGAAGCACCCACACCCCTGGCGCAACACCAGGAAAGATCAGCAACCCAGACTTGTTGTCATTCTTCGTCGCTATGCCCCTAGTTTAGCTTAAAATGCGCCATCACGCATCATTTTGGGCATCACTTCCGATTTCCGTTTGACAAGCTATGTGTAACTCTACTATTTCTATAGACATTAAAGCAAGCACTTAAACATGGCTAGCCATACTGAGTGCTTCCGAAAGGCCGCTTCCGGCGGCAAAACGCCTTGGTTAACAGCCGAGGCGGTCGCTTTTCCTTATCGGCGCTGCTTCATGGAGATATTTACTCTCCATCCACTCCCTTTCGAAATCTATTTTTCTGTCCGCCATCCGTGTGAGCTGCGATACTCCCGGCAACATCAGGACAGGATCCCCCATGACTGCCATTACCTCAATTGAAGATGCAGCGACGCTGAACAGCCAGCTGGCATCGCTCGATCTCGCAGGTCGTCTGTCTCTCGTGGCCGGCCTCGGCGGCCGTGCCGTCTTCACGACGTCGCTCGGCATAGAAGATCAGGTGATCACGGCCGAGATCGGCAACCACCGCCTGCCGATCGAAGTCGCGACCCTGCAGACCGGCCGGCTCTTTCCAGAAACGCTTGCCCTGATCGACGAAACGGAAAGCCAGTACGACATCGATATCGTCCGCTATGAGCCGGAACAGGCCGATGTCGATGCCTATGCAGAAAAATACGGTCTGAACGGTTTCTATGAAAGCGTCGAAGCCAGGCATGCCTGTTGTGGTGTGCGCAAGCTTAAGCCGCTTGCGCGTGCGCTGTCCGGCGCCAGCATCTGGATCACCGGCCTGCGTCGCGGCCAGTCCGCCAATCGCGCCGATACGCCGTTCGCCGAGTTCGATCCCGAGCGCAACCTGATCAAGATCAATCCGCTTGCCGACTGGGACATCGATGTCGTGAATGCTTATGTCGCAGACAACGGCGTTCCGACAAACCCACTGCACGCACGCGGCTATCCCTCGATCGGCTGCGAACCCTGCACCCGCGCGATCAAGCCCGGCGAGCCGGAGCGCGCCGGCCGCTGGTGGTGGGAAAACGACGAGAAACGCGAATGCGGCCTGCATGTCCACGAAGAGACTGCAGCAGCACAATGAAACACCCGCTGGCCTCCGATCTCGACCCGAAGCGCGTTTCCTCGCCGCCGGTCGATCGGGAGCCAAAGCATAGATTCCTTCCGGCCAACCTCCCGGCCGGGGCACTTGAAAGTTCTGGAGTTATAAATGCCCGATAGCCGTCCGGATACGGAACTCTCCAATCCACAAAGCATCAAGCCACCGCTCGACCCGCATTTGAAGGCGCTGGAAAACGAAGCCATCCATATCTTCCGCGAGGTCGCGGCCGAATTCGAGCGTCCAGTCATGCTCTATTCGATCGGCAAGGATTCGTCGGTGCTGCTGCATCTGGCACGCAAGGCCTTTTATCCCGGCCGCGTCCCCTTCCCGCTCCTGCACGTGAACACCGGCTGGAAATTCGCCGAGATGATCACCTTCCGCGACGAGATCGTGAAGAAGTACGATCTCGATCTGATCGAGCACATCAATCCGCGCGGCAAGGCTGAAAATATCACGCCCTTCACCTATGGTTCGGCTCGCTATACCGACATCATGAAGACGGAAGCGCTGCGCCACGCACTCGATGCCGGTCAGTTTGATGCGGCTTTCGGCGGCGCTCGCCGTGACGAGGAAGCGTCCCGTGCCAAGGAACGCATCTACTCCTTCCGCACGCCCGACCATCGCTGGGACCCGCGCAACCAGCGCCCGGAACTCTGGAACGTCTATAATGGCCAGATCCGCAAGGGCGAGAGCGTTCGCGTCTTTCCGCTGTCCAACTGGACCGAAGTCGATATCTGGCGCTACATCCAGGCTGAAGAGATCCCCATCGTGCCGCTTTATTTCGCCGCCAAGCGCCCGGTTGTCGAGCGCGACGGCATGATGATCATGGCGGCCGACCCACGGCTGGAGTTGCTGCCGGATGAGGTCAAGCGCGAGGAGCTGATCCGCTTCCGCACGCTCGGCTGCTTCCCGCTGACCGGCGCCATCCGCTCCACCGCCACGACCCTTGAAGAAATCATTGCAGAGCTGGAAATCGCCACGGTTTCCGAACGGCAGGGCCGCGCCATCGACCGCGACCAGTCCGGCTCCATGGAAAAGAAGAAGCGCGAAGGATATTTCTGAGATGACCGCAAACGCAAATGTCGTCGCCCTGCCCGCTGTCGGGCCTGCCGCCGAACCCGCTAAGGCCGTCCGCGATTCGCGCCCGCTTCGCCTCATCACCTGCGGCAGCGTCGATGACGGCAAGTCGACGCTGATCGGTCGCCTGCTTTGGGATACCAAGGCGGTCAAGGAAGACCAGGCTGCCACGCTGCGGCGCGATTCCACCGGCAAACAGAACGATCTCGGCCTGCCCGACTTCGCACTGCTGCTCGACGGTTTGCAGGCCGAGCGCGAACAGGGCATCACCATCGATGTCGCCTATCGCTATTTCTCGACGGACAACCGCTCCTTCATCGTCGCCGATACGCCCGGTCACGAGCAGTACACGCGCAACATGGCGACCGGCGCCTCCACCGCCGATCTTGCCGTTCTGCTGATCGATGCGCGCGTGGGCATTCTCGAACAGACGCGCCGCCATGCGACCATCGCTTCGCTGCTCGGCATCAAGCAATTCGTACTGGCCGTCAACAAGATCGACCTGACGAATTACGACCGCGCCGGCTTCGAGAAGATTTCGCATGACTTCCGCGAATTCGCGCTGTCGCTCGGCGTCAAGCAGATCACCGCCATCCCGATGTCGGCCCTCAAGGGCGAAAACGTCGTCTATTCCGGCCAGGCCGTCATGCCCTGGTACACCGGCCCGACACTGGTCGAGGCGCTGGAACTGGCAACCGTTCGCTCGGCGCAGACCGTCGGCTTCCGCCTTTCCGTGCAGCGCGTCTCCCGCCCGGGCGAAAGCTTCCGCGGTTATCAGGGCACGGTCGCCGGCGGCTCGGTGAAGCCGGGCGACAGCGTCATGATCCTGCCGTCTGGCATGGTCGCCAATGTCTCCAAGATCGTCACTTTCGATCTGGTGCGGAACGCTGCCGTTGCCGGCGACGCAATCACCCTCGTTCTCGACCGCCAGGTGGACGTATCGCGCGGTGACATGATTGTCGCCATCGACAGCCAGCCGCAGTCGGGCCTGTCCTTCGATGCTCAAGTTGTGGCGCTGCAGCCCGAGGGCATCGAGCCTGGCAAGCGTTATTGGCTGAAGAGCGGCAGCCGCCGCCAACGCGTCCAGGTGCAGCCGATCGCGCAACTCGAGCTGAAAACCGGCGCTTGGGCACCGGCGCAGGCGCTGTGGATGAACGCCATCGGCAAGGTTCGTCTTTCCTTCGATGAAGCCGCCGTCTTCGACCCCTACGACCAGAACCGTTCGACCGGCTCCTTCATCCTGATCGACCCAGAGACAAACAACACGATCGCCGGCGGCATGATCACCGGCAAGCGCACAGATGTCGGTGGCATCCACAAGGAAGGCCAGCGTGTTCTCCTGTCGCTGCCGGCCGATCTCGCCGAACAGATCATGGCAAGCGAGCTCTTCGCCAGCCGTCGCGACGAAACCGATGTACGCCGCGTCACAGCCTCCCAGGCGGCGGAAATCTGGGCAAATGCCGCAAGCGACATCTGATCGCGGCTTGGACTGAAACAACGAGAGGCCGATTTTGATCGGCCTCTTCTTAAAAATAATGTGCCGCGCTCGTCCAGATCAGCGCAATATGTCGTCGAGCGCTGCCAACAGCCGATCGCATTCGGCATCGGTTCCGATAGAGATGCGCAGGAAGTCGCTGATGCGGGCTCCTGAAAATCTCCTGATCAGTACTCCCTTGCTCCTTAGCTCCGCCGCCAGGTCCGCGCCCGGTTTGCTGGCATGTCTTGCGAACACGAAATTGGCAGAAGACGGAAGCACCTCGAAGCCGAGTGTTTCGAGCGCGATACTCAAGCGATCCCTAGTCGCAATAACCAGCGCGCGGTGACGCTCGAACCAGTCGCGATCCCCCCAGGCAGCAATGGCGCCGGCCAAGGTGAGCCTGTCGATGGGATAGGAGTTGAAGCTATCCTTGACGCGCTCCAGAGCCTCGATCAACGGCCTCTGCCCAACGGCGAAGCCGACACGAAGCCCGGCAAGCCCGCGAGACTTCGAAAATGTCTGGACCACCAGGAGATTAGGGTATTTGCGCACCAGCGGAATGGCGCTTTCGCCACCGAAATCCACATAGGCTTCGTCAATAACGACAACCTGCTCAGGGTGCTCGCGGACAAGGGTTTCGATATCGGCAAGGGGCAGGCCGATCCCTGTGGGAGCATTGGGATTGGGCAGGATGATCGCACCGCAGGATTGGCGGTAATCGGCGACCCGAACCCGCATCCTGGCGTCGAGAGCCACTTCCCGAAACTCGATGCCATAGAGACGGCAATAGGTCGGATAGAAACTGTAGGTGATATCAGGGAACAGCAGAGGCTCTTCGTGATTGAGCAGCGCCTGGAACGTATGTGCAAGAACTTCGTCCGATCCGTTGCCGATGAAGACCTCATCCTTGTCCAGCCCATAGCTTGCAGCGATCGCAGCCCGCAGTCCTCGCGCCGTCGGATCCGGATAGAGGCGCAGCGTATCGGATACGGCCTTCGAGATCGCCTCCAGCGCAAGCGGAGAAGGACCGTAAGGGTTTTCATTGGTGTTCAGCTTGGCAATATCGCTCATGGCAGGCTGCTCGCCAGCGACATAGGGGATCAAGGAATGAACAACAGGACTCCAGAAACGGCTCATCGTGGTTCCCACATCTTGGCGGTTGCAGGCGGCCTTGGTATCGCGCGGTTCGATTTGCGGTCAATATGGCAAATGCTGCCATCGAAGGCAGCTTTCGGTCCTTAGCGGCGGTTGAAACTCTGGGATAAGAGGAAATATCGCGGTTATTCATTGCTACGATAGGCTTGAGGCGAAGTCGGACCGTGGTTGCCTCGAGCACGACATCGATTGAAACAGGGAACCCAAAGCTTGACGGATTTGACATTTCGCAGGGCGATCGCCGCCGATCTGACAACGATAATTGACTTGCTTGCGGATGACATTTTGGGCGCCACGAGGGAAACGAGCGGGCCGGAGGATGCGGCTCGTTACCGCGAGGCATTCTCCGAGATCGAAGCTGACCCCAATCAGTTTCTGTGCGTTGTCGAGGATGGAAGTGAGGTAGTCGGGACATTCCAGCTGACGATTATCCCCGGACTGTCGCGCCGAGGGGCCAAGCGTGCCCAGATCGAAAGTGTTCGAGTTTCCCATTCAAGACGAAACGAACAGATCGGCGAGGCCATGTTCAAATGGGCCATCGGCTATAGCCGTTCACACGGATGTTCCTTGATGCAGCTGACCACCGACAAGGCGCGCCCTGACGCACACCGCTTTTACGATCGGATGGGCTTTGAGCCTACCCATATCGGTTATAAACTGCAGCTGTCGTGATAGAGGCGTGGCTGCCGCAGGCAAAGTGGCGGCTACCGCCAGCTCAATCGGCAATCTCGCAGATGTTTTGAAGGCGAGCCAACACAGCCCTTATTCATGCGTTGGGCGCAGAGGGCAAGATATCGCAACTCTTTGCGAATAGACGCTCGCCGAGAAAGTCGACGAAGACGCGGACCTTGGGCGACAAATGGCGGCTCGACGGCCAGAGCACGTGGAAATGGCCGGGCTCGTCGATGAAATCATCGAGGACGGTCTGCAGCTTGCCTCCGGCAAGCGAGCTCCGCACAAGAAAATCCGGCATGCATCCGATGCCGAGCCCGGCAACGGTCGCGCCGCGTACGGCCTCCATGTTATTGCAGGAGAAGGCGGTGCGCAGCCGCAGCTCCGGCTCTCCATCTGGCAAGCTCAATGGCCACTCCTGCAGCTTGCCGCTGTTCGGAAACCGGAAGCGCACTGCCAGATGCTCGTTGAGCGCACGCGGGCAATCGGGAACGCCGTGGCGCTCCAGATAAGAGGGTGCCGCGCAAAGCAGCATCTGGAACGGCCGCAAAGTGCGTGACATCAGGCGTGAATCCGGAAGATCGCCGCTGCGGATGGCCACATCGACGCCCTCTTCGATCATATCGACAATGCGGTCGTTGAAATCGATATCGAGTTCGACCTCGGGATAGCGCGTCACGAATTCCGGCACCACCGGAAGGAGGAAGTGATAGCTGACGATCGGCACGCTGACGCGGAGCCGCCCGCGCGGCACCGCAACCGCCTGCGCCAGTGAAGCCTGGGCATCATCGAGGTCGTCAAGCACGCGCCTGCAGCGCTCGTGAAAGAGGCGCCCCTCCTCCGTCAAACGGATGCTGCGGGTGGAGCGCTGAAGCAACCGAACGCCGAGTTGGCGTTCCAGAGTGGTCACGGCCTTGCCGACCGCGGAAGCCGAAAGGCCGAGCACGCGACCGGCGGCTGCGAAACTGCCGAGATCTGCAGTCCGCACGAAAGCATTCAGGCCACTCAGGCGATCCATGGACATTCCATTCGAGCGTTTTCTTCCGGTATATGTGGAGTTATAGCCCTATTATCATCAGATTACAGCAAAACTATCTTGCTGAGGTCATTCGAAGCCGTGGGCAGCGGCATCCGACCGCCCCACTCCCAGGGATGCCCACGGTCTCCTTGCTCAAACTCAACGGAAAACCCGATGACCTCGCCCAAGACACAGGTCGCAAGTCCGACCGAAAAATTCTTCGTTCTCGTGGCGGTCTGCTGCGCCGCCGCAGCCATGCCCCTGACATTCACAGGCCCGGCCGTCGCGCTGCCGGCGATTAGCCGCACGCTCGGCGGCAGCCCGATTGCCCTCAACTGGGTGACCAATGCCTTCATGCTCACCTTCGGCAGCAGCCTGATGGTTGCCGGCGCGCTCGCCGACAGCTTCGGCCGCCGGCGCATCTTCCTGACCGGCGTGGGCTGCTTTGCCCTGTTTTCCGCCGGTCTCGCCTTTGCCGGCAATATTGTCCTGTTCGACATCTTGCGGGCGCTGCAAGGTCTCGGCGCGGCAGCCGCCTTCTCGGGCGGCATGGCGGCTCTTGCCCAGGAATTCGACGGTACCGCGCGCATGCGGGCGTTCAGCATCGTCGGCTCCAGCTTCGGTGTCGGCCTCGCTTTTGGCCCGATCGCTTCGGGCCTGATGATCGATGCCTTCGGCTGGCCATCGATCTTCCTTCTCGTGGTCGTGCTGGCGCTGCTGGCTCTCGGCCTCGGCGCTTATTATCTACGCGAATCCCGCGATCCCGATACCGCCGGCCTCGATTGGCCGGGAGCGCTAAGCTTTACCCTTGCGCTGACACTGTTCACCTATGGCGTGCTGCGCGCGCCGGAGACCGGCTGGAGTGATTTACTTGTTATTGCGCTGCTGGCCGGTGCCGCATTGCTGTTCCTTGCTTTCGGCATCATCGAACGCTCCGCAAAGAGGCCGATGCTGGATCTCACCCTCTTCCGTTACCCGCGCTTCGTCGGCGTGCAGCTGCTGGCGGCAGCACCCGCCTATGCCTTCGTCGTTCTTCTGATCCTCCTGCCGGTGCGCTTCGTGGGGATCGAGGGTATGAGCGAGATCGCCGCCGGGCGGATGATGATCGCGCTTTCGGCTCCTCTTCTCGTCCTGCCCATTGCCGCTGGCCTCTTGACCCGCTGGTTCAGCGCAGCAACGATTTGTGGCAGCGGCCTGCTCGTTTCGGCGGTCGGCCTCTTCTGGCTCAGCCATTTCACCGCCGGGGCCGCACCGCAGGCATTGATTGGTCCGCTGCTGACGATCGGCATCGGCATCAGCCTGCCCTGGGGCCTGATGGATGGGCTGGCCGTCAGTGTCGTTCCGAAAGAGCGCGCGGGCATGGCGACCGGCATCTTCAGCACGACACGCGTCGCCGGCGAAGGGGTTGCGCTTGCCGTCGTCAGCGCCATCCTCTCCGCCTTCATTCAGTCTAATCTCGGCGCTGATGCGGGCGAACAGGCTTCATCTGCCGCCCAGCGGCTTGTCACCGGCAATCTTGCCGCCGCCGCATCGAGTGTCCCGGCGATCGGCCACGATGCGCTGATCAGCGGCTACGGCGATGCCTTCAGTTCGCTGCTTTGGCTGCTGACGGCGATTACCGCCATCACCGCAATCGTGGTTTTCACCGTCCTCGGTCGGGGCTCGTCAAGCCACATTGACGAGGACGCAAATCCGATCCCCCAGGAAGAAGAGGCGCTCGGCATATCCAAGGCATGACTGCATTCAGGGCCGGTCTCAGGTGCAAGCGCCAACCGGCCCACGACACACGCACGGCAAGACGGCGAATAAAGGGCCGAATTGCGCCGAAATCGCTTCGGCCGCGCAACATAATATTTCGTCAACACATAAAATGTGCGCATCCAAATGCAATACCGCCCGCTCTTCGAAACGATGCAAGGCTGGCGTTTGGATGCGCCGCTGCTATATCATCGCCTGATGATGTCTGACCGTCTTTTGAAGATAATCGCATGGGCCTATATCGCGGCACTCGTTGCCGTGACCCTTGCGCATCTCAATTGGCAGGTTGCATTCGGCAATCCATTCGACATCTTTCGCGCCGGCGCACTCTGCATAGCCGGCATGCTCGCTCGCCTTGCCTATCCGCAATCCCCTTCCTTCACTTGCCTCCTGATGATTGGAAGCGTGCTGGTGCTTTGCCTTTCGCATTTCCTCGCAAACGGCAACTACGGCTCGACGCTCGACATCGTCGTCGGCATGATCAGCGGACTTTGGGGCATCATGCTCGGATCCGTTTTGAGCAAGGTCATCGCCTCTGCCGGCAAGCGAACCGCATAACCTTCGAAACGTGCCACTCCTTTGGAGTGCTGGCGCTTTCCCTTGAATCCCGAAAACACTCTATCCCATTGTTTTCTTGCGTATTTTTGGCAGAAAGCGGCTACATCTCATCCGGAGACGCCATCGACGCGCACCCTCAGCGCTTATTCAAGTATATCCAACACAACCAAGAGAAGTAATGGGGCTTTTTCGTTCCGCTAAATGACTATTACCTAGCCAATATTACGCACAACTTACTATTTCTGTTTGTATATGTGGCATTCGTGCAACTAAAATTTTTAAATCACGGAAATGCCATGCTGATAAAAATATATCATATAACTTTACAGGAATTCATCTTTAATAGGACCAGAAGCGGGTGGGGCCCGTTTCTCCCGAGTCGGGGTATTTAAACAGGGATAGGGTTAGGGCACGTCGATTTTTCGGCGCGATTGCCTATGCCCAATCTATATTGGATTGGAGTTTTTATGAACATCAAGAGCCTTCTTCTCGGCTCCGCTGCTGCTCTCGCAGCAGTTTCTGGCGCTCAGGCAGCCGATGCCATCGTCGCCGCTGAGCCGGAACCGCTCGAATACGTCCGTATTTGCGACGCATACGGCGCTGGTTATTTCTTCATTCCGGGCACGGAAACCTGCCTCAAGATCGGCGGCTACGTCCGTACCGAAGGCAAGTGGTACAATGCTTACAACCCGGCTGACCGTTTCGGCACGCTGTGGCACACCCGCGCTCAGCTCCATGTCGACACTGCGACCGACACCGAATACGGCCCGCTGAAGACCAACATGGTTCTGCGTTGGGACTGGCAGGATGGCGGCGCGACTGCCACGAAGATGGTATTCGCCAACATCAGCCTCGGCGGTTTCCTCGTCGGTAAGGCTGACTCGCAGTACAACTCGTACATCGGCTATGCCGGCGGCGTCATGAACGACGACGTTGTCTATGACGGCCCGTACGAGCTGAACCAGTTGACCTACAGCTACGACGCCGGCAACGGCTTCACGGCTGTCGTCTCGGTCGAAGACACCAACTCCGGCTCCGGCGCCACCGGCGTGAACGGCGAAGACAGCTCCAACCACTACCTGCCGGACGTCGTCGCTGGTGTTGGCTACAAGGCTGGCAACTTCGGCTTCAAGGTCGTCGGCGGTTACGACTCGATCGTTGAAGAAGGCGCTGTCAAGGCTCGCGTCGATGCCGACTTCGGCGTCTTCAAGGCCTTCTTGATGGGCGGCTGGAACACCAACGGCGACAAGCTCAACAAGTACGCAAGCTCGAACGGTGCTGGCCCTGCCAAGACCATCGGCTGGGGCGACTGGGCTCTCTGGACCGGCGTAACCGTTCCGATCAACAGCAAGCTGCAGGCCAACGCTCAGATCGCTTACACCGACTCCAAGATCTTCGCAGCGACCGCGAACGTCAAGTGGAACCCGGTTAAGAACCTGCAGATCACGCCGGAAGTATCCTACACCAACTGGGACTCCATCAATCAGGACCAGTGGGCCGGTATCCTGCGCTTCCAGCGCACGTTCTAAGAACTCGTTTTCGAGATCTGATCTGACTTGACCCCTGATCGGATGAGGACTGGCCCGACTTCCAGCGAAGTTGGGCCGGTCTTTCCGAGACAGGGGTTAATTTATTCATGCAAGCCGCGAGGCAGGCGAACAGCCTTGCGGGAAGCAAAGCAGCAGTCGCAGCCAGCCAGTTTGGCGTGCGCGCACCCGAGCACCGATTTCCACTTTGTAGAGAAAGGGGTGCCGCGCTACGAACTCTTCCATTTCCCGATACCAATCTCATCGACAAGCAGGATTTTTTGTCGTAGAGACAGCGCATGTCGATCATTTGCGCATACGCCTCGCGATTTTATTCGTACCGCTGCTCTCAGCGGAGGCGGGCCTGTGCGTAGTTAGAAAAGACACGACAGCAAAGACCCGAACAGCCGCTAGTCTACCTGGCGGCTTTTTTGTCGCCACGGTATGACCCCAAAAGGAACTATACCGTGTTGAATTCCACTGACGATTTGCGCATTCTTGAAATCACGGCACTCACGCCGCCTTCCCGGATCATCGATGAAATCCCCCGCGACCAGGCGGTGACGACCACGGTCACCGATGCGCGCAGTGCCGTTCACAATATCCTGCGCGACAACGACGACCGGCTTATCGTCGTCATCGGCCCCTGCTCGATCCACGATCCGGCGGCAGCGCGAGAATACGCTGCGCGGTTGAAGGAGCAGCGTGACCGGTTCGCCGGCGATCTCGAAATCATCATGCGGGTCTATTTTGAGAAGCCGCGTACGACGGTGGGTTGGAAGGGTCTGATCAACGATCCGCATCTCGACGGAAGCTATCGTATCGAGGAAGGCCTGCGCATCGCGCGCAAGCTGCTGGTCGACGTCAACGAGATCGGCCTGCCGGCTGGCTGCGAATATCTCGACACCATCACGCCGCAATACATCTCCGACCTCGTCAGCTGGGGCGCAATCGGCGCGAGGACGACCGAGAGCCAGGTGCACCGTCAGCTGGCGTCCGGCCTCTCCTGCCCTGTCGGCTTCAAGAACGGCACCAACGGCGATGTGCGGATCGCGCTCGACGCCATCGTCGCCGCATCGCAGCCGCATCATTTCCCGGCAGTAACCAAGGAGGGACTTGCGGCGATTGCTTCGACGCGCGGCAACGAGGACTGCCACATCATCTTGCGCGGTGGCAAGCAAACCAACTATGACGCCGCAAGCGTTCAGGCGACCGCCGAGCAGTCCCTCAAAGTCGGGCTTGAGCCGCGGATCATCATCGACGCCAGCCATGCCAACAGCAGCAAGAACCCCGAGAATCAGCCACTCGTCGTCACTTCGGTCGCGGAGCAGGTTTCGGCTGGCGATCGGCGGATCAAGGGCATGATGATGGAGAGCAATCTCGTTGCCGGCCGCCAGGATCTCGTGCCCGGCAAGCCGCTGGTCTACGGCCAGAGCATCACCGATGGCTGCATCGATTGGCCGACTTCGGTCCGCACGCTGGAAGATCTGGCAAAGGCGGTACAGGCACGGCGCCGGGCGCGCTAAGCCTGCCTTCCGTCAGCGGACAGGCTCGGGTCAAACACGTCGATAGTGCGCGAGGCTCAGATAGTTCTTTCTAGGCCCGCGCACCCACCACGCCTCTGCCCAGGCGTCGGGCGCGCGAAAGAACAAACGGCCCCGATAGAGATCGGGACCACAATGATGGATGACGCGCTGCGTTGCCGCAGCGCCGACACGGATGAATTCCGAAAGATCGGGAAAACGCACGACGAGCTCGCTGTCGGCCTCATCGAGCCGATAGGTACGACTGCTTCTCAACGTGGCAATGCCGCTGCGCGTATCACCATGCTCCTCAAACTGGACAGGCGTTACGAACGCCTGTCCCTCGAAGGTGATCAGGGAGCCGTTGAAACGATCGATGATCCGCCGCCTCACCTCCCACGTGCCGAGGAAGGAACTCAGCCGGCCAGCGCCGGCCGATCTCTCCATTAAGATGCCGCACGCTGCGCTGCGTCGGCCTGCCGGCGCGGAAGCTTCCAGCCGGGACGGACGAAATGGCACGTATAGCCGTTCGGATAGCGCTCCAGATAATCCTGATGCTCCGGCTCGGCCTCCCAGAAATCGCTGACGGGGGCTACCTCGGTGACGACCTTGCCGGGCCACAAGCCAGAAGCATCGACGTCAGCAATCGTATCAAGAGCGACCTGCTTCTGCTCTTCGCTGGCGTAGAAGATCGCCGAACGATAGCTCGTGCCGAGATCATT
This sequence comes from Rhizobium sp. NPDC092011, assembly GCF_044756305.1. NCBI lineage: Bacteria > Pseudomonadati > Pseudomonadota > Alphaproteobacteria > Hyphomicrobiales > Rhizobiaceae > Rhizobium > Rhizobium sp. NPDC092011. The sequence continues at coordinate 283,189 of NZ_JBIVSO010000003.1, read as the reverse complement.
GCCCTGGCGATTGCGCGTGCTGGGATCGTGGATCTGGAAGAAGAATTCCAGCAGATCGCGGTAGCTGATCTTCTGCGGATCGAAAATGATTTCGATCGCTTCTGCGTGGGTGCCGTGGTTGCGATAGGTGGCATTGCGGACATCGCCGCCGCTGTAGCCGACGCGCGTCGAGATGACGCCGTTGTAGCGGCGGATGAGATCCTGCATGCCCCAGAAACAACCGCCGGCGAGAACTGCACGTTCCGTTGTCATCTTACATCCTCCACTTGGTCGATATAGGCACCATAGCCCTCTGCTTCCATGCGGTCACGCGGCACGAAACGAAGAGAGGCGGAGTTGATGCAATAGCGCAGGCCGCCGCGATCATACGGCCCATCAGGGAAAACATGGCCGAGATGGCTGTCACCATTTGCCGAACGCACCTCCGTGCGCACCATGCCATGCGAAATATCCGTAAGCTCGCTGACATTGGCGGGCTCGATCGGCTTCGTGAAGCTCGGCCAGCCGCAGCCGGAATCGAATTTGTCTGCAGAGGCAAAAAGCGGCTCGCCCGAGACGATGTCCACGTAGATGCCTGGCTCCTTGTTGTAGAGATACTCGCCCGACCCGGGACGCTCCGTGCCGCTCTGCTGCGTCACGCGATACTGCTCGGGGGTAAGCTTGGCGACCGCTTCTGCTGTCTTGCTGTATTTGCTCATTCTTGTTCTCCTTGCCCGTCGGCACACATTTCGAGCTTGGCCAAGGCCTGCGGGGAGGAACCAGGGACGGATATCAAGCTCGATCAGCGCTAAGGGAATGATTGCCTGCCGAATATAGGCATCACGCGGCCGATTTGCCATATCGATCACGCGCGCGTGACGCCCCGCCCTTGCAGGCGTTCAATCAACCGCTGCGCAGGCAGCGACATAGATTGCCGCGAGCGCTTCGATACCGGCCTGATCGTCAGGATCGAACCGGCCGGCAACCGGGCTGTCGAGATCGATCACGCCGAAAAGCCGGCCATCCCGGAACAACGGCACCACCAGTTCCGAACGCGAGGCAGCGTCACAAGCAATATGGCCCGGAAAGGCATGCACGTCCTCGACAAGGATCGACTGCGCCCTTTCGACCGCCGTTCCGCAAACCCCGCGGCCGACCGCAATGCGCACGCAGGCCGGCTTGCCCTGAAACGGTCCGAGCACCAGTTCATCGTCGGCGTGCAGGAAGTAGAAGCCAGCCCAATTGAGATCCGGCAGCATCTGGAAGATCAGCGCCGATGTGTTGGCGGCGTTGGCGATCGGATCCGTTTCCCCGGCAAGCAGCGCCCGCAGTTGGTCCGCAAGTTCGCGGTAGAATTCGGGCTTGCTGTCGCTCTGGATCGTCTTCTCGGCAAACATCACATATCGCTTTCTTTGCGTACTACGCCCCTCGGGAGCGACATTAGTCCTTGTCGTCGGGATCGTCAGGCGGACACGGCCAGACGGCCGGCGCCTTCAACCACGTCGGCAGCTTGGTGGAACCGTCTCCACAGGCCAGATTGAGCTGGGCCTGCTGAAGGCCAGTCGCATTCGACAGATCGAGACCTTCGATGCGGGCCAGATACAGGAAGGCGCCGCTGAAGGAGACCGGCCCCTTCATCACAGCGCCGCCCAGCGTCGCGCGGGAGAGATTGGCGAATGAGAAATTCACATCCGAGAGAATAGCCTTGTCGAAGTCGGCGCGACCGAGCTCGGCCTTCTGAAAATCTGCATTGGCAAGCTGAGCGCCGGCGAATTCGGCCCGCTGCAGCTCGGCATTCGCGAAGGACGCGCCGTTGACGGATGCGTTGCTGAAATCGGAGCGATAGGCCTCGATCCTCTTGAAGTTGGCGCCATCGGCCTTGGCGTTCTTCAGCCAGGCCCGCACGAGCGTCGCCTTCTCAAGGTTGGCCGACGTCAGGTTGGCATCGCTGAGATCCGTGCTGTCGAAGTGAGCGCCAGCAAGATTGGCGCCGTGCAAATCGCTGTTCTGCAGCATGATGTTGGTCTTGCTGCATTTGCTCCAATCGAGGCCAGGCGCCGCGACATTGCCGCAATCGGCGGCGCGAAGAGCATTGGTGCTGGAGGCGAGGAGAAATCCGGTGCTCAGGGCCAAAATGCCGAAGCCCGTCGCCATCCCGAGCTTGCGAGCGATCGCGGTACGCGACCGACGGCGCAAATGTCCTTCGCCAGCCAATTGGACCGCTCGTTCAGCAAGACTCATTCCATCCCTCCACTTCGACGCCCACAAGCCATTCCATGCCCGAGTCGGACGTGCTCCCACCTTTTGTATATCGTGATTTGTATGACAAAAAGAGCCGGTTTTGCAAAAGCATATCCGAACGGCAGCCGGATGCCGAGCTGGCAATCGAGAAGACGCCATGGTAGCTGGCGGATCAAGCGCAACCATTTTAACGGTCGGGGCTGAGCATCTCGTTTTGGCTTGGAATTTTTTCGGGAAGATCGGTGTTTAGAACTGGTCGGAGTGGAGTGATTCGAACACTCGACCCCCACGTCCCGAACGTGGTGCGCTACCAGACTGCGCTACACTCCGTGACCAGCGGCGCTTCTATAGACCAGCCATTTTTGATGCACAAGCACCAATTTCAAAAAAAAGCTTTGATTTTTGACGAAAAAATTACAGCGGCATCTGCCTAGAAAAACGGCAGGAAACCGGAACCGAAATTGCCGGCGTGCAAAAGACGCAACAGATCGATTAAAATCCCTCTAGAACACGCGGATGGGAATTTTCTTTTGCCGGCTTTGGCGCTAAAGCCCTTAGCGGGACAGGTGGAAACGTCGTTGGACAGAGCGGCTTTCCGCAACCGAATGCGTGACAGAAGCTCAAGGACGACACGATGAATATCCGCATGATGACCGCGGCGGGACTGTTGCTGGCGCTAGCCGGTTGCAGCACCACAACCACGACGACAAAGACAGCAGTCATTCCGCTGCTCGCCAAGAACCCCGTTCAGGATCGCTGGCAAGGCCAGTCCGCCGGACGCTTCTTCGCGGCCTACGGCCCGCCGCTCTCGGACCGCGACGACGGCGGCAACCGTGTCTACACCTGGCGCGGCGGCTACAAGAACGTCACCGTCAAGACCAAGGAAGGCAAGACGACCGGCAAGCGCTCCCTCAGCTGCAAGGCCGACATCGTCACCAACCAGAGCTACGAGATCCGCTCGGTCCGCATCCTCGGCGACCAGCCCGGTATCAGCGGCCCCTCCTATTGCGCCGAGCTTCTGGCGCCCGTGGAAAAAGCCGCGAAGGCCGACGACGCCGATTGAGGCCAAAGCTTCATCACGAGGAATACCAGCGGGCGGCCTGCAAGGGCCGCCTGTTATGTTTTTAAACCTCGGCCATTTGCTGACAGAAAATGCGGGGTCATTTTCGGCTAGCGCAAATCGGCGCCTTTGGATGAAACCTTATCGGCGGAAAAACACTGCGCTGAAGATGGATGGCTGGGGCGCCAGGATTCGAACCTGGGAATGCCGGTACCAAAAACCGGTGCCTTACCGCTTGGCGACGCCCCAACAAAGGAAATGGCTTCGATATCGGCCAAATCGGCGTCTGATTAGCAAAGGTCGCACCCGGCCACAATCACTAAGTTATACGTGAACGCATATTTCTGTGTGCTTTTCTGGCGGCTATGCTAGGTCTTGCTGCACTGCAATCCCAAGGAGAAGGCCCGATGAGCCAGTTTCGCGCCCGACCGCCGGCTGTTCCTACCGTGCTTCTTGATGACGCCGTCGTGCGCATCACGCGCTGGGACTTCGAGCCGGGCGCCGATACGGGGCATCATGTCCACGGCCTTGGCTATGTCGTCGTGCCAATGACGGATTGTCAGTTCCTGCTGGAGGAGCCTTCCGGCCACCGCCGGGTCGATATCGCCCGGGGCGCCGCCTACCGCCGCGAGGCGGGTGTCGAGCACAATGTCGTCAACGCCGGCTCGGAGCCGATGTCCTTTATCGAAATCGAATACAAGCAATCATGAGCACGCCCGACTTCGACCTTGCCTTCGAGCCCGCTTACGGCCGGGCTGTTCCCATTGCGCCCGGTATCGAGCGGATGACGGTGAACAATCCCAGCGCGTTTACCTTTCACGGCACCAACAGCTATATCGTCGGCGGCTCGTCCGTTGCGGTCATCGACCCCGGTCCGGAGAACGAGGCGCATTTTACCAGCCTGATGGCGGCACTGAAGGGGCGCGAAGTTACGCATATCTTCGTCAGCCACACGCACCGAGATCACTCGCCGCTCGCCAAGCGGCTGAAGGAGGCGACTGGAGCGCTCACTGTTGGCGAAGGGCCACATCGCTCCGCGCGCCCGCTTCATCAGGGCGAGGTCAACCCGTTTGCCGAAAGCTCCGATATGGAGTTTCAACCGGATATCGTGCTTGGCGACGGTCAAAGCGTCTCCGGAGACGGCTGGCAGATGACGGCGCTGCTGACGCCGGGCCACGCCGCCAATCACGCCTGCTTCGCGCTCGACGGCACCGGCATCGTGTTCTCCGCCGATCACGTCATGGCCTGGGCGACCTCGATCGTCGCGCCGCCGGATGGCTCGATGGCCGATTACATGGCCTCGCTGGAGAGGCTTCTGGCCCGCGAGGACCGGCTGTTCCTGCCCGGTCACGGTGGGCCAGTCGCGGAACCCGCGTCCTTCATGCGTGGGCTCAGAACCCATCGCCGCATGCGCGAGCGCGCCGTGCTGGAGCGCATCAAGGCCGGCGATCGGCAGATCCCCGACATGGTGAAAGCCATCTATCGCGATACGGACCCGCGGCTGCATGGCGCGGCAGCGCTTTCGGTGCTGGCGCATCTGGAAGATCTTGTCGAGAAAGGCCGGGTGGAAACCGATGGCCCGCCGGCACTGGCTGGAACCTATCGGCCGCTCTGAACGACTTCAGCTGCCGGCGATGCCGAGCAATTCCGCATCGAGCGCCTTCAAAAAACTGTCCGCCGCATCGGCGCTGACACCAAGATCATTCTGACCGTAGCGGGAGGCGACGCGAATATCGACGAGCGTCGTCTCAGATTCCTCGCGGATCCGGATCAACACATCGCACGGCAGACCGAAAATGCGCGTGCGCATCTCGCCCTGGAGGATGACATCGGTGTTCTGACGGATGAGATCGGCAACGCCGTCGCGGAAGGGACGCGGCGTCGGCACGGGGATGAAATCCGGGACATCGCCGACGGCCGTGTCATTCTGTGTCGGGGCAGTGTGTTGAAGACGCGTGCGGCGTTTGGCCTTCACAGCGCCGTTCGGATCGGCCACATCAGCCCCTTCCGCCTTGACGATAGTGATGTGATAATCCCGCGCGACCTTGCGCACTGCCTCGAGCACACGGTCGGCCGCTCCTTCATATCGGCGGCTGATGAGGGCCGGATAGGCATCGAACTGCGCTTCGCGCTCCCCTTGCGTTACCAAATGGCGTGGCGGCAGCCAGATCTGTCTGGCATCGGGCGGCGCAAGCCATTCCGGCGGGTCATTGAGATCGGTCGAAACCTCGTAAATCGGCGGGCGGCTCCAATAGCGCTCGGCGCCGAAGCCGAAAATGGCAAGCGGCACGGCGGCATAGACGATTGCCTTGACGGCCGAGACACCACCAAAGGCGGCACTTTGCCAAAGCTGGGCAAGACCGATGGCCGCAAGCAGCAGCGCAACCGCCGCACATGCCGCCGAGATCAGCATCAGCAGCACGAAATAAGGCATTTCCAGCGGCCCGAAGCGATGGCCGATCAGCGTCACTCCGCAGAGCACCAGGGCAAAGGCGGCAATGAGACGCGCGGCGCGGGCAGCATGTGAAACGGGACGGTCGAAACGAATGGTCATCAAGGGCTCGTCGGCGCGTCGGATCGGAAGCCGGATGCACCGAATCCCGGATAAGTGATCCCTGTTTAAAGCAAGAAATGATGAAAATAAATCTTAAGTCATGCCATGTGCGAGCGCCGCCTTGCCAAAACCGAACCCCGCGATAGATAGGCCCAAAATGTGAGCGCTTGCTTAAATTCCCTAAAAAGGCCATTCTTAGGCGTTTTATCGAGGCTTTGAAGGGACTTGATGAGATGGAATCGATGCTTTCTCAAGACATCGCCGCCCAGCCGCTACCGAGTGCGGCCATTGCCGCGGCGGACGCTACAGACCCGGTCCTGCCGCTTGAGCTTCTCGAACTGGAGCTCTCCCTCGAAGGCTTTTCCGGTGGCGAGCCCTCGTTCTGCGAAGCCGTACGGCAGGCGGCATCCGCCGTGCGCGGCGACTTCCTGTTCGATCTTCCCGCCACAGGACTGATCTCCGATTGCCGCCGCCTGGCGGTTATCAGGATTCCGGAAGGGGATGCGACGATGCGCACGCTCTTTGCGGCGCTGGATGAAGATGGGGCCGAAATCCGCCTGCTGCAGCCGGATGAGGAAACAGAACACCTGTTGCGCTTCGCCGACGCCTTCGTGAACCTGCTGCAACGGCTGCCGGGAAAACCGAAAGAAGACGCCTAGAGTATTTCCGCGCTGACGCATTCCTGATGCAAGGCAATTGCGCACTTTTCCGGAGCTGCTGTCGGCATCCCAGCCTGCGGCGATGACAAGCCTTTCGCGCCATGACGCGCGGCGCTATAATCCGTCTTTGCATATCTGCATTCGGGACATCAAGTCATGCGTATCACCGCTTCCATCCTCTCTCTCCTCGCCATCGCCTTCGTGCTTTCGTCGTGCCAGACGGCCGAGGAAATCCGAGCGGCCGATGAGGCCAGATGCGGCGGTTACGGCTTCCGGCGCGGCAGCGAAAATTTCGCAAATTGCCTTATGAATCAGGATCTTAGCCGTCGCGCCGATCAGCGCGCGTTCATGGAAAGCAACGATGATTTCTTCTGGGGGCCGACGGTCGTCGTCGGAGGTCCAGGATACTACTATCATCGCGGCTACTGGCGCCGCTGACGATCGCTCGAGCGGTTCAACCCTTCGAGATATATCCGAGCGAGATCGACGTCATCATGCGCGCGCCTTGATTGCCGCCTGCGCCGCCGCAAGTCGTGCAATCGGCACGCGGAAGGGCGAGCACGACACATAGTCCAGCCCGATATCCTCGCAAAAATGGATCGAGGCGGGATCGCCGCCATGTTCGCCGCAAATCCCCAGCTTCATGTCGTTGCGCGTGCGTCGGCCGCGCTCGGCGGCAATGCGGATCAGCTCCCCTACCCCATCGAAATCGAGCGAAATGAACGGATCGTGCTCGATGATGCCCTTGCGTTGATAGGTGGGGATGAAAGCCGCAGCGTCGTCGCGCGATATGCCGAAGGTCGTCTGCGTGAGGTCGTTGGTGCCGAAGGAGAAGAATTCGGCTGCCTCGGCGATGATATGGGCACGCAGGGCGGCGCGCGGCAGCTCGATCATCGTGCCGACGAGATAGTCTATCTTCATCATGGCTTCGGTCATGACGGCGCGCGCCACTTCGTCGATCCGGGCCTTGACGTAGTCCAGCTCCGAGCGCAGGCCGACAAGCGGCACCATGATCTCGGGCACGACCGGAGCGCCTGTTTCGCGTGCGGCAAGAACCGCCGCCTCGAAGATCGCGCGAGCCTGCATCTCGACGATCTCCGGATAGGAAATCGCCAGGCGACAACCGCGATGGCCTAGCATCGGATTGAACTCATGCAAGGCATCGACGCGCTGACGCAATATCGCCGGCTCCATGCCCATGCTGCCGGCAACCTCGGCGATCTCCTCGTCCGTCTTCGGCAGGAATTCGTGAAGCGGCGGGTCGAGCAGGCGGATTGTGACCGGCAGGCCGTGCATGATGGTGAAAAGGGCGGTGAAATCGAGCCGCTGCATGGGCATCAGCTTGGCAAGTGCCGCGCGGCGCCCGGCCTCGTCTTCAGCCAGAATCATCTCGCGCATCACATGGATGCGGTCGCCCTCGAAGAACATATGTTCGGTTCGGCAAAGCCCGATGCCTTCGGCGCCAAACGAGCGGGCGGCCCGCGCATCGGCAGGCGTATCCGCATTGGTGCGCACTGTCATGCGGCGGGACCGATCGGCCCAGACCATGATGCGTCCGAAATCGCCCGACAGTTCCGGCTGGATCATCGGCACTTCGCCCTTCAGTACCTGGCCTGTCGAACCGTCGATGGTGATGATATCGCCCTTGGTCAGGGTTACGCCGATGCCGATCAGCTTCTCGTTGCGCATGTCGATACGCATGGTGCCGGCACCCACGACGCACGGAATGCCCATGCCGCGGGCGACAACGGCCGCATGGCTGGTCATGCCGCCGCGCGTCGTCAGGATCGCTTCGGCCGCGTGCATGCCGTGAATGTCTTCCGGGCTGGTTTCGATGCGCACGAGGATGGCTTTGCGGCCCTCCTCCTCGGCAACGATCGCCTCCTCGGCGGTAAAGACAATCTCACCGGTAGCGGCACCGGGCGACGCCGGCAGGCCGGAGCCGATGACCTCTCGACGAACGCGCGGATCGATCGTCGGATGCAGCAGCTGATCGAGCGTCATCGGATCGATGCGGGCCACGGCTTCATCTTCCGTGATCACCCCCTCGTCGACCATATCGACGGCAATCTTCATCGCCGCCTTGGTGGTTCGCTTGCCGGATCGCGTCTGCAGCATCCAGAGCTTGCCGCGCTCGATGGTGAACTCCAGATCCTGAACGTCGCGATAATGTGCTTCCAATTGCGCACAGATACTCCGGAACTCAAGGAAAGCTTCCGGCATCAGCTTTTCCATCGACGGCCGCTCGTAACCTGAGGCGATACGGGCGGCCTCCGTGATGCTCTGCGGCGTGCGAATACCGGCGACGACATCCTCACCCTGCGCGTTGACGAGGAATTCGCCGTAAAGCTCCTTCTCGCCCGTCGACGGGTTGCGGGTGAAGGCGACCCCGGTTGCCGAGGAATTGCCGAGATTGCCAAAGACCATCGCCTGAATGTTGACAGCGGTGCCCCAAGCTTCCGGAATGTTGTGCAGATGACGATAGGTGACGGCGCGGGCATTCATCCAGCTGGAAAAGACAGCGGAGACGGCACCCCAGAGCTGCACCTCCGGATCCTGCGGGAAGGCTTCGCCCAACTCCTCCTCGATCACCGACTTGTAGATCGAAACGACGTGCTGCCATTCGACCGCGGTCAGGTCCGTGTCGAACTCATGGCCGAACCGGGCTTTTTCGTCCTCGAGGATTTCCTCGAAAATCTCGTTGTCGAGACCCATGACGACGTCGGCATACATCTGGATGAAGCGACGATAGCTGTCCCAGGCGAAACGGGCGTCGCCGGCATCGTGGCCGAGCGCCTGCACCGTCGTGTCGTTGAGACCCAGGTTGAGAACGGTATCCATCATGCCGGGCATGGAAGCACGACCGCCGGAGCGCACGGAGACCAGCAGCGGTCGCTCCGTATCGCCGAATTTGCGGCCGGTAATGGCCTCCATCTGCTTGAGGCCCTGCATCACCTGCGGCTTCAGCTCGTCGGAGACTTTGCGTCCGTTTTTATAATAGGAAGTGCAGGCGTCGCAGACAATCGTCAGTCCCGGAGGAACCGGCAGGCCAAGACTGCACATTTCGGCAAGGTTTGCGCCTTTGCCGCCGAGCCTCTCAAAGTCTCCCGCGCCGCCCTCGGCTTTGCCGTCGCCGAATGTATAGACCCACTTCGTCATTGTCCCGTCCAACTCCCGAGGCTGAACTTAATTCATTGAGCGACAAATGAAAATCGACAAATGCGGCGGAATGTTGCATTGCACAATAAATATGGCCCGCAAGCCATGGAATTCAATCGATTGATTGGAATCCACGGCTTGCGGGCCATTTCGGATGCGAGAAAGAGACCGGCTCGAACGAGCGGCTCACCACCCACAGATCGGTGCCTAGGCTTGCGATTCGCGTCGAGCCAGGATCTTGTCGATCCGCATGCCGTCGAGGTCGACGATCTCGAAGTGCCAGCCGCCGAAGATGAAGCTTTCGCCCACCTCGGGCAGGTGACCGAGATGATAGAGAGCAAAACCGGCGAGCGTGTGGAAATTGACGTCTTCCTCGCCCTCGCGCAGACCGAGCCTCGCAAAGGCATCATAAACCGGCATCATGCCTTCCATCAGCAAGGAGCCGTCGGCACGCTCGACGACGTCGGGCGCTTCGTTTTCCATATCGGGAAGATCGCCGGCAATCGCCTCCAGCAGATCCGTCTGGGTGACGATACCTTCCAGGCTTCCATACTCGTCGATGACCATGGCAAGACGAACGGGCGCGCGCTTGAAGTTTTCAAGCACCTTGAAGACGGCGGTGGATTCGTGGACGACCAGAGGCTGGCGAATGACGGCCATTGGATTGAGCGGTTCGCCATTTAGAAGTTGATCGAGAAGATCCTTCTTCAGGACCATGCCGAGCGGCTCGTCGATCGATCCGCGCGCAACCAGCAGCTGTTCGAAGCGGCTCGCGCGAATGGTCTTCTGCATCTCTTCCGGCGTATCGTCGGCATCGATCCAATCCACCTCCAGCCGAGGCGTCATGATGTTCGACACATCGCGATTGCCGATGTTGAAAATGCGTTCGACCAGGTCCTGCTGTGCCTGTTCCAAGAGACCGGCCTCCTGGCTTTCGGCGATCAAGAGCTTGATCTCGGCCGGCGAATGCAGCGAGCCCTCGCCGGCGCCGGGACGCAGCCCGAAAAGCCGCAGGACGAGATTGCCAAGGCCGTTGAGCACGGTGATCGCCGGACGCAATAGGAAGAGGAAGAGGCCTAGCGGCCGCACCACGCCCAGAGCCGTACCCTCGCTGCGCTGCAAGGCCAGGCTCTTCGGCGCGAGTTCGCCGAGCACGATATGGAGCGCGGTGATGATGATGAAGGAAATGGCGACGGCGATCGCGTGAGAGCTTGCCGCGGCCCATGCGCCTGGAAGAAAATCGAGAAGTGGCTCGAGAAGATGGGCGAGAGCGGGTTCACCGACCCAGCCGAGAGCGAGCGACGAAATCGTAATACCGAGCTGCGTGGCCGCCAGGTTGGCGTCGAGATTGTCGACCGCCTTCTGCAGCGACTTGGCATTCATCCGCCCCTCGGCGACCAGCTCCGTCACACGGCTGCGGCGAACGGAAACCAGAGAAAACTCCGCCGCAACGAAAAAGCCGTTGGCGGCAACGAGTAGCAGCACGGCGAGTATTCCGAGGAAATCGAAAATACCGCCACCAGATCCAGACATACTTCCCTTCCGGGCGGATGAGCGCCACATGTTGTTGATCGGAAACGAAACTATCACGCTTTCAGGCTGTGCGGCAGCCGAGGCGGCAATTTCTTGTCTATATCAGAACAGTTTTCTTTCCTGACGGAAAGGCTCAGGCGATCTCGCGCAGCCGCTCTGCGGTCTGGAGGTCAACGGAGACGAGTTGCGATACGCCCTGTTCGGCCATCGTCACGCCAAAGAGGCGATCCATGCGGGCCATGGTGATGGGATTGTGGGTGATGACCACGAACCGCGTCTCGGTCGAAGCAGCCATCTCGTCCATCAGATTGCAATAGCGCTCGACATTGTGGTCGTCGAGCGGTGCGTCCACTTCGTCCAGAACGCAGATCGGTGCGGGATTGGTGAGAAACACCGCAAAGATCAGCGCCATCGCCGTCAACGCCTGCTCGCCACCGGACAGCAGTGTCATGGTCTGCGGCTTCTTGCCCGGCGGGCGGGCGAGAATTTCCAAACCCGCTTCCAGCGGGTCGTCTGACTCGATGAGCTGAAGTTCGGCGGTGCCGCCACCAAAGAGATGCGTGAATAGCCGCTGGAACTGCGCATTCACGATGTCGAAGGCCACGATCAAACGCTCGCGGCCCTCACGATTGAGGCTCTGGATCGCGCCGCGCAACTTCCTGATGGCGTCGATGACGTCATCGCGCTCCTTGATCAGCGCCTGCAGCCGCTCGGTCAGCTCCTTGCTTTCCTCTTCGGCGCGCAGATTGACGGCGCCAAGGCGCTCGCGCTCCATCTTCAGCCGTTCCAGCTCGCGCTCCACCTCGCGCAGATCCGGTATAGTCTGCGATGCAGAAAGGCCGGTCAGGCGCATCGCTTCATGCGGCTCGACATTCAGCGCCTGCCGAATGCGCAGCTCGCTTTCCTGCCGCCGCTCCCGTGCGGACACCAGGCGCTCCTCGACGCGGCCGCGCTTTTCGCGGCTTTCGGCAAGCTCGGAAAGCGCTGTCGCCGCGTGCCGATCGGCCTCACGCTGAACGACTTCCGCTTCGGCAAGACGGTCCGCAGCCAAACGGCGGGCATCATCGGCCTTCTGCAGCTCGTTCATCAGCGCACGGCGCTTGTCGTCGAACTCATCAGGCGCGAGATCAAGCTCGGAAGCTTCGTCACGCGCTTCCTCTTCGCGGTCGCGCAGGGTCTGAATGTGTTCTTCGGCGCTGGCCGCACGCTGGCGCCAAGTGTCGCGCTCCTGCCGGATAGCGAGGATGCGGCGTTGCCGAGCCTCGTTTTCCCGGTTCAGGCCTTCGTGGCGTGCGCGGGCTTCGGCCAGCGCGCCGCGATCGGTCGCGACTTCCACCTGCTGCGCCTGCAGTTTCAGATCGATGCTTGCGAGATCCGGCGCATCTTCCAGCTCGATCCGGACATTCTCGTCCTGCATCGTCACGTCTTCCAGCTGCTCGTGCAGCCCACTGACGGCCTCCGCAATCACATCGCGGCGGCGGATGAGGTCGCCGGATGCACGTTCAGCTGCAGCCAAAGCTTCCCGAGCTTCGGCGAGGTTGCGGGCGGCGAGCCGGCTGGTATCGCGAGCCGCCGTCAAGCGTCCTTCCTCGGCCCGGATCGCCTCGGCGGCGGCAGACAGGCGCTCTTCCGCTTCCATCTGCACGTCGCGCGCAAGCTCAGCCTCGGCTTCCAGTTCGGAGAGACGGTTTTTCTGCGCCAGCCGCAGAGCTGCTGCACTCGGGGCGTCCGCCCCGGTCACATGGCCGTCCCACCGGAAAACCGCGCCATCCTTCGTCACCAGCCGCTGGCCCGGTTTCAACGCCGACATCAGGCGCTGTGCATCATCTGCGGCCGCGATACCGATCTGGTGAAGGCGCCGCGTCAGCGCCGTCGGCGCACCGACATGCGTAATGAGCGGCACCACGCCTTCCGGCAAGGCCGGATCGGTCGCGCCGCTGCCATTGTCGGACCAATAGACCGGCGCCTGCGGATTAAGCGGGGATTCCAGATCATCGCCGAGCGCCGCACCAAGCGCCGTCTCATAGCCGCGATCGACACGCAGTTCCTCGGCAACGGGCGAGAATGCGCCGGACGCGGCGCCCGCTGCCAGCATCTTGGAAATGGTGCGGGCTTCTGTTTCGAGCGCGTTCAGCCGCGAGCGCGCCTGTTCGACCGGGCCGCGCGACAGGGCTTCGGTCTCCCGAGCCTTGGAGAGAGCCGTCTCGACAAGCTGGATAGCAGCTTCAGCGTCAGCGACAACACTCTCCGCCGCCTCGACCATGTCGCGCTTCTCGCCCGGGTCCGGCAACTCGGCCATCTTTTCGTCAATCGCGGCAAGTTCACGGTTCGCCTCATCGACCTGGCGCTCGAGCCTCATCTTGCGGTCGGCGAGATCGCGAATGGCGCGCTCGAGCTGATTGCGAGCAGCGGCAGCCTCGGCGCGCTCTGCGGTCAGAGCGGAAAAAATCCGTTCGCTATCGGCAAGCTTTGCAGCCGCCTCCTCGAATACGCCGCGTGTTTCCTCGGCAAGCCGACCGGAATCGGCGAGAATATCAGCGAGATCTGCCTCCTCGGCATCGAGCTTGGCGAGAATGGACGCGTTGTCGGCGACGAGACGTTCCTCGCGGCTGATATCTTCGCCAAGCTGCGCCAATCGGCGCGTCAGCTCGTCGCGCCGACGCAGGATGCGGTTGGCATCCTCTTCCAGCTGGTTGCGTGCGAACTGCAGGCGTTGCAGGGCAGCGGCGGCTTTCGCCTCCTCGTCGCGCAATTCCGGCAGCTTGAAGCTGGCGATGCCCTGCGCCTTCGCCGCCTCCATCTGGATCTGCGCCTTTTCCGCGACCAGAACGGTTGCCTGATTGAGAGCGCTATCGGCCTCGGCTTCGGCTTCCTTGGCCTGCACCCAGCGAATATGCAGCAGCATTGCCTCTCGGGCGCGAATATCGGCCGAAAGCATCTTGAAGCGGTTCGCCTGGCGGGCCTGACGCTTCAGGCTCTCGATCTGGCTTTCGAGCTGCGACGTCACATCATCGAGCCGCTCGAGATTGCTCTCCGCGGCGCGCAGACGAAGCTCGGCCTCATGGCGGCGAGAATGCAGGCCGGAAATGCCGGCCGCCTCTTCCAGCAGCTGACGCCGCGCCTGGGGCTTTGCCTGAATGAGTTCGCCGATACGCCCCTGCCCCACCATGGATGGAGAGCGCGCGCCGGTGGAAGCGTCGGCGAAAAGCAGCTGCACGTCCTTGGCTCGCGCCTCCTTGCCGTTGATACGATAGACCGAACCCTGTTCGCGCTCGATGCGGCGCGTCACCTGGATTTCATCGCTATCGTTGAAAGCGGCAGGCGCCGTGCGGTCACTATTGTCGAGATAAAGGCCGACTTCGGCGGTGTTGCGCGCCGGACGATTGCCCGATCCTGAGAAGATGACGTCGTCCATGCCCGACGCGCGCATGTTCTTGTAGGAATTCTCACCCATCACCCAGCGCAAGGCTTCGACAAGGTTGGACTTGCCGCAGCCGTTCGGGCCAACCACGCCGGTCAGGCCGCGCTCGATGACGAATTCTCCCGGCTCTACGAAGGATTTGAAACCGACGAGTCTAAGCTTGTTGAACTTCATCGGGAACGCACCCCACTCCACCGGCAGGAGAAGGAAACGCGAGAAGCCGCCGTCCGAGATACCGAGACGGTGGCGACAAAATACTTGTGTTCAAAGGGGATTGTCACAGGCGTGCGACCTCGGCCGCTCGCCTGTGATTCAAAAAGGCGCGGATCAGAGCAGGCTGTCGATAAGCTTCGACATGGCACCAACAGACATGTCCCCTGCGTAGCGCTTGCCATTGATCAGGAAGGTCGGCGTCGCATTGACGCCGAAATCCTTGGCTGCGCGTTCACGTACGGAGTTGACATCATCCAGAAGCTTCTGGTTCGTCAAGCATTTCGTGAAGCTATCCTCAGTAAAACCGGCGAGTTTCGACATCTGAAGCAATGCGGCGCGACCGTCGACATCAGGTGAAGCCCAGGCGATCTGCTGCTTGAACAGCATCTCGACCATCGGCATGTACTGCTCCTGCGGGGCGCAACGAGCCAGCATGAAGGCTGCGGCGGCGCGCGGGTCAAACGGGAATTCGCGAATGATGAAGCGAACCTTGCCGGTATCGATGTATTTCTGCTTGATCGTGTCGAAGGTCGTGACGGCGAAATGCGCGCAATGCGGGCAGGTCAGCGACATGTATTCGACGATCTTGACGGGAGCATCTTCCTTGCCGAAAGCGATTTCCGGCAGCGGGCCGGGCTTCATCACCTCGTTCATGTCTACGTTGCCATCCGACGGGGGAATGGCGTCGTCGCCGGACGCGGCGGATGCGGTGTCGGCAAAGGCAGCGAACGCCACCGAAAGAGCTGCAACGGCGGAGCCGCCCAGCAGGTGGCGTTTGGTCAAAAGCATGTCGGACATCGGCATAGAGTCACCCGTCGTTAAAAGAGGTCTTCGAATGTTCCATGCGATATAACGGCTGGTTGCTGCTAACAAGGCACGGTTGACCAACTTTCTTCAAAGAATTGTGACCTGGCGAAGACAAACAACTCAAATTTCTTCCACAAGTCTACAAAGAGCTATCTGGCGAGCGCTCTCAGCGCCGTTTCCAGACCATCGCAGTGCCCAGCCTCTGGATTGCCGCGCGAATTTTCTCGTCCTCGATACCATCCATCATGCTCTCGAGCTTTCTTGCGGCCTCCCCCTTCAACGGCGGCGGCGTGCGGGACCGCTTCGAAGCCACCGAAACCGGCTTCTGCACGATGCGGATCTGGTGAACAGCGTGAAAGCCGAAGAAGCCGTTGATGCGCTGGATGAGTTCACCTTGCGCATGGGTGAGAAAGAGCGCACGGGCACCTTCGCAGGCAATCGTCAGCACGCCTGGCTGATATCGGTCATCCATGCCGGGGCCGCTGCGCCTGGCCCAGGCAATCTTTTCCGGGCGCGTGCAATCGGCAAAATCCTCGCCGGCGATCTCGTCCCAGCAGCCCAGCAGCGTCGTATTGATCCCCGCTCGCTTCGCCAGCACGGGATCGACGATGCCGTTGGTCAACTCGGAAATCTGTTTCTCGCCTTTTCGGGGATAACTCATGTCAATCGGGTTCCGGCGCATGCTTTGTACGTTCCGGACCTTGATCGCCCGACGCAGCTTGGCCAAGTATAGAGCACTTCCCCTCGATGCGGCAAATCATGACCACGACTTTAGAATCTCCTTCGGCCGCTTCCCTGCTTGCTTGGTACGACCGCCATCACCGAGACCTGCCCTGGCGCGTTTCGCCGCCGATGGCCTCGCGCGGCGTCAAGCCCGACCCCTATCGCATCTGGCTGTCGGAAGTGATGCTGCAGCAGACGACGGTGCCGGCAGTCAAATCCTATTTCGCAAAATTCCTAGAACGCTGGCCCACGGTCAATGATCTGGCGGCAGCACCCAACGACGATGTCATGGCAGCATGGGCGGGGCTAGGTTACTACGCCCGCGCCCGAAACCTGAAGAAGTGCGCAGAAGCGGTCGCGGGCGAGCACGGCGGACGATTTCCCGATACCGAGGAAGGCCTGCGGGCACTCCCGGGTATCGGCGATTATACGTCTGCCGCGGTCGCAGCCATCGCCTTCAACCGGCAGGCAGCCGTGATGGACGGCAATGTTGAGCGCGTCATCTCCAGGCTATACGCGATCTCAACGCCCCTGCCCGCCGCCAAGCCGCTGATGAAACAGAAGGTTGCCCTGCTGACGCCCGCGGACCGGCCGGGCGATTTCGCGCAGGCGATGATGGACCTCGGCGCGACGATCTGCACGCCCAAGCGCCCCGCCTGTTCGCTCTGTCCCTTCAATGGCGCCTGTGAGGCGCTGACTGCACACGATCCCGAGCATTTTCCGGTCAAGGCCGCAAAGAAGGATAAGCCCGTGCGCCAAGGTGCTGCCTTCATTGCCGTCAGTGACGAAGGCGAAATCCTTCTGCGACGGCGGGTCGAGAGCGGTCTGCTCGGCGGGATGACCGAAGTACCGACGACAGGCTGGACGGCGCGCATCGATGGCGCGACCGGTATCGAGGCAGCCCCCTTCCCGGCGGACTGGCAGCAGGCTGGAACCGTGACACATGTCTTCACGCATTTTGAGCTGAGGCTGTCGATCTGGCGTGCAAAATCCGTTTCGCGGAAAGACAACCATGACGGATGGTGGGAGCCGGTTACAAATCTTGAAGAGCAGGCGCTGCCAACAGTCATGAAAAAAGCGATCGCTCAGGCTATTCCCAATGCGTTCGTAAAAACGCACATCCGAGAAAAATCAGGCAACAGAAAATCAGGAACTGACTTATGACGACGGAAATACGGCATATCGTTTTCGATATCGGCAAGGTTCTCATCCACTACGATCCGAACCTTCCCTACAGCCGCGTCATCCCCGACGCAGCCGAACGCGAATGGTTCTTCGCCAATGTGTGCACGCACGACTGGAACATCGAGCAGGACCGCGGCCGCACCTGGGAAGAGGCAGAGGGCCTGCTGATTGCCGAGCACCCGGAACGCGAAGAGCAGATTCGCGCCTTCCGCAAACACTGGCACGAGATGGTTCCGCATGCCTATGAGGACAGCGTCGCCATCATGGAAAAGCTGATCGAAGAGGGTCGCGACGTCACCATGCTGACGAACTTCGCCTCCGATACTTTCCGCGAGGCGCAGGTGCGCTATCCCTTCCTCAACAAGCCGCGCGGTGTCACGGTATCGGGCGACATCAAGCTGATCAAACCGGATGTTGCGATCTACGATACCCATGCTAGGAGTTTCGGCCTCGATCCGGCGGCGACGATTTTCATCGACGACTCGCTTCCGAACGTCGAAGGCGCACGCGCTGCCGGCTGGCATGCGGTCCATTTTACCGGTGCCGAGAAGCTGCGCAGCGATCTCGCCGCCCATGGCATAAAGGTTTGAAACCATGATTTTCGATCCCGCAGAACGCATCGAGCTGTTTCACGACGCGATCAATCGCATCAACTATGAAGAGATCGAGAATTTCTTCGCCGAGAACGCCACCTATGTCTCCAACGGCGTCGGCAGCCTTGCCGGGCGCGACGCGATCATGGAGGCCTTCCGCGGCTACTTCGACAAGTATCCCGATCAGACTGCATCCAACTCGCTGGTCGAGACGCTGACGCCGCTTTCCGGTCGGGCTGTCTGGTCGGTCCGCGCCACCAACAGCAAGACTGGCCAGCCGCTGATCCGCGAAGGCGAAGAGACGATCACCTTCGACCAGGAAGGCCGCGTCGTTCGCGTCGACGTCACGGACTATCAGGACTTCTGAGGTTTCAAACGAAAGATGCCCAGGGCCCTACCGCATGTTTCGTCGGTAAGGCCCTGGGCTTCTCACCTTCTTCCCTAACTGGAGGTACACGACGGAAGAAGACGGATGTGTCGATCTTATCGGAGACCTCCGGGAAACCGTGGGGCGGCTTGCGACAGGGCGCTCCCGAGCTGACGGCGGAAACTATTCCACCTTCGCCAGATCGCTGCGGATGATGGCTCTGAGTTCGTCGATCGGACGCAGGGAACTCCCATCGTCGAAATGCCAGAACATCCATCCGTTGCATGCATCAAGGCCCTGGACCTTCGCGCCAAGGCGATGAATGGAGCCGGCGTCACCACCGGAGGCGACCGTGCCGTCGGCGCGCACAATCGCGCTATAACGACGCTTCGCATCGGTCAGTACCTGACCGGGCTTGATAAGGCCGCTTTCGATCAGCACGTTGAACGCAACGCGGACCTCAGCCTTCTTGCCGGTCATAACCGTCAGCTCGGCCTTACCCAGCGGCTCGACGGCAGCAATGCGGGCGCTCGCCGCATCGATGTAATCCTGCTCGCGCTCAATGCCGACGAAATGGCGGCCGAGGCGCTTGGCAACGGCACCCGTCGTGCCCGATCCGAAGAAGGGATCGAGAATGATGTCGCCTGGCTTGGAGGAGGCCATGATGACGCGGGCAAGCAGCGCTTCCGGCTTCTGTGTCGGATGCACCTTCTTGCCGTCGTCGCCCTTCAGCCGCTCGTGGCCGCTGCAGATCGGGAACAACCAGTCGGAGCGCATCTGCACATCGTCATTGGCAGCCTTCATCGCATCATAGTTGAAGGTGTAGCCCTTCGCCTTGGCGTTCGGGCTCGCCCAGATCATCGTCTCATGCGCGTTCTGGAAGCGACGTCCCTTGAAGTTCGGCATCGGGTTGGTCTTGCGCCAGACGATGTCGTTGAGGATCCAGAAGTTCAGATCCTGCAGCGTCGCGCCGACGCGGAAGATGTTGTGGTAGGAACCGATGACCCAGATCGTGCCCGTCGGCTTCAGCACACGACGGCAGGCAAGCAGCCACGCGCGGGTGAAGGCATCATAGGCTTCGAAAGAGGCAAACTGGTCCCACTCGTCATCGACGGCGTCGACGAGCGACTGGTCCGGACGATGCAGCGTGCCGCCGAGCTGGAGATTGTAGGGTGGGTCGGCGAAGATGACGTCGACGGATTGATTGGGCAGTGCTTCAAGAGCGGCCACGCAATCGCCCTTGATGATCGTGTCGATCCAGGACCCCGGAACTGGGGATTTCCTGAGGTCGGCAAGCGGGAAAACTGACGCCATTTGATACTCGCTGTTACGCTGACTCGGTGCTCTTAACTGAGTGTTATGGTTACCTAACTTGGTTACCAAACACTAAAGCGGCGTCATATTTTTCGAATTCCCGGTTGTTGCCGGGAATTCGTCGCGCACCGATTGCGCCTATCTTGCGGTGCCGGCCGGCTTGTCATGCATGGCGCGGCTGTCATCAGGCGCTTCGTCCCGTTCCATCATGCCGTAGTCGCGAAGGACTTGCGCCACTCGCAGCCGATAATCGGCGAAAACCGTTGCACGACCGGCCTTTTGAGCGGCGCGGTGTGCCTCGCGATTTCGCCATTCGAGAACGGCTGCCTCATCGCGCCAGAAGGAAAGCGACAGGAACTTGCCTGGTTGGCTCAGGCTTTCGAAGCGCTCGATCGAGATAAAGCCATCGATCGTTTTGAGTTCGGAAAGCAGCCTTGCGGCAATGTCGAGATAATGCTGCCGTTCGTCGGCATGCGGGACGACTTCGAAAATAACTGCGATCACGGCGATACCCTCGGAGAATGTGGCAGAGATACGTTTTTCAGGAAAATTCGATCCTCCTGCAAGATGAAACGCTCCTTGCGCGCGAAATCGAGATTGGCGCGGGCGAGCGAATCACTAGCCAGGCTCTTACGATAGGCTTCATAGGCGGCCAGGCTCTCGATATTGTAGATGCCATAAGCCGTCGTGAGCGAACCTTCATGCGGTGCGAAATAGCCGATGAGATCGGCGCCGTTGCGCGGGATGGTCTGGCCCCAGGCCTTGCCATACTCGGCGAAGGCTTCCTGCTTGAAAGGGTCTATCTGATAACGGATGAGACAGGTAATCATGATGTTCTCCTTTGCTGATGGCAATGTTTTCGCACGTTGCGCCACGGAGATGCTTCGGTTACCATCGAAGTATGAAGGAAGGCCCAGACATAGCCCAGATCGGCTCGCTGATCGGCGATCCGGCGCGAGCGAACATGCTGACGGCGCTGATGGGCGGCCGCGCCCTGACGGCTACGGAACTGGCAGGAGCGGCAGGCGTGACGCTGCAGACCGCGAGCGCTCATCTTTCCAAGCTAGAAGCAGGAGGCCTGCTGGCGCAGCGCAAGCAGGGGCGGCATCGCTATTTCACGCTGGCGGATGACGGCGTCGGCAAGTTGCTCGAAGGGATCATGGGCTTTGCCGCCGGCCGCGGCCACCTGCGTCATCGTCCCGGCCCGAAGGATCCGGCGCTGCGCAAGGCGCGTATCTGCTACGACCATCTCGCCGGCGATTATGGCGTGCGGATGCTGGACAGTCTTGTGGCAACCGGTGCTATTTCGGCGATGGGCGAAGGTCTGAACCTGACGGCGCATGGCGAGACCCATCTCGGCTCGATCGGCATAGACGTCTCCGGATTGCGCTCGAACCGGCGCCCGCTCTGCCGGTCTTGCCTCGACTGGAGCGAAAGACGAGCGCATCTGGCGGGCAGCCTCGGTAATGCGCTGCTTTCGAATTTCCTCGATAAGGGTTGGGCGCGGCGGACCGAAAACAGCCGCTCGATCTTCTTTACGCCGGAAGGCGAGCGCCGTTTCCTGGCGCTCTTTCCCATCGAGACAATCGGCCTGCCCTAAGCAAAGCAGTCGTACAAGGCGATGTGACGACTTCAGGCATGGCCTATCAGCACGCCCGCGAATTTATCCCCGGCGACGCGGCTGCACAGATCTCCCCACTCGCAACCGTTGCAGGCATTACGAATCTCGCCGCTGGCGAAGTTGCGTCGCAGCTTTGTGAGAAAACTTGCATCGGGTACGAATACGGCGCCTGGCTCGATCGTTTCGCCCAAAAGCGCCGCCACGTCCGCAAGGGCGGCAGCATCCCGCTCGATGATCGACGCTTTGAAACAATGCGGCTCCTCTTCGCCGAGCAGCGGCACACAGATATCGTCGGGGCCGGAGACCAGCTTGATCTCCTCCCCTGCCGTCAGGCGTTCGGCTATGCGTCGATAGTTGTCGGTGAAGGCTGAGGTATAGCCTTTACCGACAAACGTCAGCATGCAGAGCAGATGATGGGCGCGAAGCCGAACTGTCAATTCAGCTTTACCTTGCCGCCATGGGTCTTGACCGCCTTCAGCGCGGCAGCTGCCAGAGCCGACTTCAACACCGCACCAAGGATGAAGGGGGCAACGCCAAGCAGCCATCCTCTTTCGGCACCGATCAATGCACCAAGCCACACGCCACCGATCGCAAGGCAAAGGATGTTGGCCGAGAGATGAGCGAGAAAGCTGCGAACGACGCGGTCACCGCTCCAGCCACGTTCGGCAAGCAAACCGACGAGGGCACCGATGATCGGGAACGAAGCGAGATAGCCGGCCGTCGGACCCATGAAGGGCGCGATGCCCCCTGCTCCACCGGCGAGGACCGGGAAGCCCACCATGGCTTCGCCCAACCACGCCAGAATGGTGACGGCGCCGAGGCGCCAGCCATAGAGCGCACCGATCATCGTAACCGCAAAGGTCTGCATGGTGATCGGCACCGGCACCATCGGCACGGAAATCTGCGATGCCAGCGCCAACACCAAGGTTCCTGCGAGGACAAAAACCGATTTGGCGACCAGGGATCGCTGACCGAGACGAAGCGGATCGAAGGCGGCTTCGTCGTGATGATGCAATAGGGACATGGTCTCTCCTTTTAGAAAACTATAGATAATTTTTGCTTCCCATATATTATATGGCCGAGTTTATGAAACGAGGCAAGCGACAGAGGTGAAAATCGATTTCCGGCACACAAACGCAGGAATCATCACCCACATGGAGAGAAATTAGAAGTTGCGCGCCGCCTTCGCGTGCGGAGCCATCAAGGTGCCGCCGCACCAATCTCACGTGAAGAGGCAGGAGCCACCGCATCGCAAAGCAATGCACGAGAGCGCCAATGCAGGATTATCTATAATTTTTTGGCATTTAGCCGACGATGGCGAAAGCTTCGCGAGTTGAGCCGGAGGGCGTGCGCACAGGGGCACGGCCGATCCATTGCACATGCTTCTGCAGAATGGCTGCTGCTTCATCCGTGCGCCCCTGGCGCAAGGCCGCAAGGATGGCGCGATGATCGTGATCCGTGCGTTTTTCCCAGCCGGATTGCCATGCTGAGAACAGAAAACGCGCGCTGGCGGCGTGCAGATCGTCGATGGCCGCCAATAGGCGCGCCATGCCGGAAGGCGCCAGGATTAGACGATGGAAGCGGCGGTTGGCCTCCTCCCACGCATAGACGTCGGAGGCTGCATCCCCTTCCCGCGTCGCCTCTTCGGCCGCATCCAGAATGGCCGGGGTCAGGTGCTGTGCCGCGTGCCTCAAGGCGAGGCCTTCCAGTGCGGCACGCATTTCCGCAACCTCCCGCACCTCCTTGAGATCGAAGGACGCCACGCGAACGCCGCGGCGCGGCAGATTGATCGCCAGACCCTGCGCCTCCAGCCGCCGAAACGCCTCGCGCACCGGCACATGACTGGTGCCGAACTCCTCGGCAATATGATCCTGCCGCAAACGCGCATCGGGCGCGAGCTCTCCGCGAATGATGCGGTCGGCAAGCACCCGGCTGATGCGGCTGGCAATTGTGTCGTCGCGCTCCTTGGCCATGATCGATCCTTAATGACGGGCTTGGCCGATGTCGAGCGACAAGCTGACGCCATCAAGCCTTTTGAAGCGGTCTCGACCCTTTCGATCCGTGCAGTACAGCCATGTCCGCCAATTGGTTGAGCTTTGTCGACACATCGTGTAAAGCGCGACGGTCATTTTCAGAGCCTGTTCCGAGACGCGAATGTTTTCGCCGGAACTTGCCGAACCCAGCCCACACCAAAGGCAGCAATTTTCATGAGCAATGGCTTCGACCTCATCATCTTCGACTGCGACGGCGTTCTGGTCGATTCGGAAATCATAGCGGCAGAAGTCGAATCCAAATTGCTGACCGACGCAGGCTACCCGATCAGCACCGAGGAAATGGGCGAGCGCTTCGCCGGCATGACCTGGCGCAACATTCTCTTCGAAGTCGAGCGCGAGGCGAGCATTCCACTCTCGGCGTCGCTGCTCGACAAATCGGAAAAGCTGCTCGATCTGCGGCTTGCCAACGATGTTCAGGCGATTGCAGGCGTTCCGCTTGCGCTATCGCGCCTGCCAATGCCGCGCTGCATCTGCTCGAACTCCAGCGCCGCCCGTCTCGACATGATGCTTACCAAGGTCGGCTATATCAAGCTGTTTGCGCCACACATCTATTCCGCCAAAGATCTCGGCGCCGACCGTGTGAAGCCCAAGCCGGACATTTTCCTGCATGGCGCCCAGCAGATGAATGTCAGCCCCACCAACACGATCGTCGTCGAGGATTCGATCCACGGCGTTCAGGCTGCGCGCGCCGCCGGCATGCGCGTCATCGGCTTTACCGGCGCATCGCACACCTACCCCTCGCATGCCGACAAGCTGACGGACGCCGGCGCGGAAACCGTCATCAGCCGCATGGCTGACCTGCCGGGCGTGGTCATGGCTCTGGCCGAATGGGACGGCGTGCTTTAAGGCAGCCGAAATTATCAACCAAAGAAAAGGCCCCGCCGATCGATCGGCGGGGCCTTTTCTTTTCAAATCATCACGGTGCTCTCGCAGCGCCGGGCCGGCGCCGCGATCGAAAGCCTTAGTGGCGCTTCTTGCGCACCGGCTTGTCGCCCTTTGCGGGCTTCTGCGGGCCTTGATCGAAACCGATCTGAACGATCGTGAAGCCGCCCGAGCCGCCGGCAACCTGGATATCGTTGTTCGTGAACAGGAACTGCGTCGTGGTTTCGCCTGGCGGGATCTCTGCGACGAAGTTGATCGTCTTGCTGTAGAGCGCCTTGTCGTTGTCCATGACGGCGACGTGGATTGGCAAGGTCACCTTGCCGGAGCTACCCATCGGGCCGGCAACCAGGCGCCCCTGTGCCACAACCTGAATGCCGAGGCTGGTACCGTCGGACGTGCATTGGCGCGAGGCCTGGGCGAGCGAAGCCTGATAGGCCAGCTTGCTTGCATCGTCCTTGGCGCCCTTGGCGTATATCTTGTAGACGGAGTCCTCATCGCGAATAACCGCCTGAGGGCACTTGCCGACGACATAGCCGCCGGCGTTTGTGGGGGCAGCACTCGCAGCACCTGCCTGCGGAGCGACGGTAACATCGGTTGCCGGCTGCTTATCACTGCTACCGCCGATGCCGAGGGTACTGCAACCGGTCAGCAATGCCAGAACCGAAGCGGAGAAAAGACGACGCGAAACCTTGCCAAACACTATAATTCCACCCTCTCCATATATTTCATATTATCGGCCTGCAGCCCGTCAAACGGGCCTTTTATGACACTTGGCGATGGTCTATACCAGCGGCGCAGCGAAAAATCGATTGGGTAGACACCGTTTTGGCTCACTTTTCGAGATCGACAGATCGGCATAAACCGCCGCCGGCAGGCGCCAATCCCACGCGCCTTGTGCAAACGCGAAAACCACGGGGCTGATCCGGCGCAAAAAGACAGGCCGGCACCGTTTCGTTCCTCTACTCTCTCAACCGATCACTCAGGCAATTTTGCGACCAAAGGAATCCTAGACCGTGGACTATATTTCAACCCGGGGAGAAGCCCCTGCCCTTGGCTTCTGCGACGCTCTCCTGGCTGGCCTTGCCCGTGACGGCGGGCTCTATGTTCCCCGTGAATGGCCAACCCTGACGAAGAAAGAAATTCGGGCTTTCCGCGGCAAGAGCTATCAGGACATCGCCTTTGCCGTGCTTTCGCCCTTCACCAACGGCGAGATCCCTGCCGACGTCTTCCGTGGCATGATCGATGACGCCTATGCCACCTTCCGTCATCCGGCCGTGGCGCCGCTTGTCCAGACCGGCCCGAACAGCTTCGTCATGGAGCTATTCCACGGCACGACGCTTGCCTTCAAGGATGTCGCCATGCAGTTGCTGGCGCGGCTGATGGACTATGCGCTGGAAAAGCGCGGACAGCGGGCGACCATCGTCGGCGCCACTTCGGGCGATACCGGCGGCGCTGCGATCGATGCTTTTGCCGGCCGGGAACGCACCGATATTTTCATTCTCTTCCCGCATGGCAAGGTTTCCCCGGTGCAGCAACGGCAGATGACCACGTCCACGGCGGCAAACGTCCATGCGTTGGCGGTCAAGGGCAATTTCGACGATTGCCAAAACCTCGTCAAAGCCATGTTCAACGACGCCGCCTTCCGCGACAAGGTCAGGCTTTCAGGCGTCAACTCGATCAACTGGGCGCGAATCATGGCGCAGGTGGTCTATTATTTCACGACGGCGGTTGCCCTTGGCGGCCCGGATCGTAAAATCTCCTTTACCGTGCCGACGGGCAATTTCGGCGATATCTTTGCCGGCTACGTCGCCAAGCGTATGGGCCTGCCGATCGAGCGCCTGATCATCGCCACCAACGAAAACGATATCCTCGCGCGCATGCTCAAGACCGGCCGCTATGAAATGCGCGAGGTCAAGGCAACCACGTCGCCGTCGATGGATATTCAGATTTCCTCCAACTTCGAACGGCTGTTGTTCGAGGCCAATGGGCGCGATGCTTCCAAGGTGCGGGCCGCGATGGAAAGCCTGAAGCAGTCGAATGGCTTCTCGATCAGCGAAGAGGCACTGAAGTTCATCAAGAAGGATTTCCGCGCCGGACGCACGAGCGAGAAGCAGGTGGCCGAAACCATCCGCAAGACCCTTGCCGAAACCGGCTATTTGCTCGATCCGCATACGGCAATCGGCGTCTTCGTCGCGGAAAAGAACGAGCGTCCGACGAGCCCGATGGTGACGCTTGCCACCGCCCATCCGGCAAAATTCCCTGCAGCAGTAAAATCCGCATCCGGTATTGACCCAGCGCTTCCGACGTGGCTTGCTGGTTTGATGACCAGGGAGGAGCGTTTCGAGGTTCTCGATCCGGAGCTTAAAGCTGTTGAAGGCTTTATCGGCAAACACACCCGGGCCGGCGAATAACAGACGCGGAAAGACAAGCGATGACAGTGGAGTGCACCCGGCTCGCGTCCGGGCTGACAGTAGCGACCCAATCGATGCCACACCTCGAAAGCGTGGCACTCGGCGTTTGGATCAAATCGGGCTCGCGCAACGAGACCGAAGCAGAACACGGGATCGCCCATCTGCTCGAACATATGGCGTTCAAGGGCACGGCGCGGCGCAGCGCCCGTCAGATCGCCGAGGAAATCGAGAATGTCGGCGGCGAAGTCAACGCCGCCACATCCACCGAAACCACCTCCTACTATGCCCGGGTTCTGAAAGATCACGTGCCGCTCGCGGTCGATATCCTTGCCGATATCCTGACCGAATCCGCTTTCGACGAGGAAGAGCTGGCACGCGAGAAGCAGGTTATCCTGCAGGAAATCAACGCCGCGAACGACACGCCTGACGACGTGGTCTTCGACAAGTTTTCCGAAGTCGCCTATCGCGGACAAACATTGGGGCGAGCCATTCTCGGCACGCCTGAGACCGTCGTTTCCTTTTCGCCGGCACAGATTCGTCATTACCTGGATCGCAACTACACCACGGACCGCATGTTCGTGGTGGCGGCCGGTGCGGTCGACCATGAGAGCTTCGTTCGCCAGGTCGAGGAGCGTTTCTCCAGCCTGCCGACGAAACCGTCCGCTCCGCCCATTATCGAGCCTGCTCGTTATATCGGCGGCAATATTCGCGAGACGCGCGACCTTATGGACGCGCAGATATTGCTCGGCTTCGAAGGCCGCGCCTATCACACGCGCGATTTCTACTGTTCGCAGATCCTCGCCAATATCCTCGGCGGCGGCATGTCCTCGCGACTGTTCCAGGAAGTGCGCGAGCTCCGTGGCCTCTGCTATTCGGTCTATGCCTTCCATTGGGGCTTCTCCGATACCGGCATTTTCGGCATCCATGCGGCGACAGGCGGCGAGAACTTGCCGGAGCTGGTGCCTGTGATCGTCGATGAACTGCATAAGGCGTCCCACAATATCGAGCAGCAGGAAATCGAGCGCGCACGCGCCCAGATCCGCGCGCAGCTGTTGATGGGACAGGAGAGCCCGGCCGCTCGCGCCGGCCAGGTCGCCCGGCAGATGATGCTCTACGGCCGCCCCATTCCGAACCAGGAAATGCTGGAGCGCCTGCAGGGCATCACCATCGATCGCCTCACCGATCTTGCCGGCCGGCTGTTCTTCGATACAGTACCGACGCTTTCGGCGATCGGGCCGCTGGAGCAGCTCGCACCGATGGAAGACATCGTCATGTCCCTGTCCTCACCGGCGCTCGCTTCCAAAAGCGCAAACGGCTAGGGGCATGCCGCGAGCCGATGGGTTCAATTCTCGGGGGAGTGCTTGGCGGCATGCAAAAATCAGTCTTTCGATTTCTCTCCCGTCATCCGGACGCGGTTGAACTCGAAGACGACACATATTTGCTGCGCCTGCCGCGCTACTCCGATTTCAACCAATGGCACAGGCTGAGGGCCGAAAGCAGACGCTTTCTCGAACCCTGGGAGCCGACTTGGCGGCATGACGAACTGACGGAAGGCGCCTATCGGGCGCGCATCATCAGGGGAAAGCAGGAGTACAATTCCGGCCAGGCGATCCCGCTGTTCATTTTCCTCAGGGAAAACATGACGCTGGTTGGAGGCATAACGATCGGCTATATTCGCCGCGGTGCTGCGCAGAGCTGCATGATCGGATATTGGATGGGCGAGCGCTATTCCGGTCAGGGCCACATGTTCGCCGCACTTCGGTTGGTTATACCCTATATCTTTTCCGGACTTGAGTTGCACCGTATTGAAGCAGCCTGTATTCCGGATAACGAGCGTAGCATGCGGCTTCTAGAAAAAGCCGGTTTCCAACGGGAAGGTCATTTGCGCGGTTATCTCAAAATCAACGGTCAGTGGCGCGACCATGTGATGTTCTCAAGGCTGGCAGCCGATGCCGGCCCGAACCGAAGCTACGACCAGCGATGATCGCCGGATTGATGCAGACGAGGCCGATGGCCGGGCGGCTGTGCGCCGTGTTCGCAACGCTTGCGGCCATCATGCTGCTGTTGATCGCCGGGATGGCGCAGGCAGCCGAGCCCGTGAAAATCTCGCGCGACGACACCGCTCTCGACCTGACGGCGACGACCGAGATCTATACCAACCAGGGCGAAGCCTTTCAGGTTTCGACGGCCGCCGGCACCGACGGCATCAGGCGACGCATCGAGGTCAGATCTTCGTCTCCGAATCATCAGGGTGACTGGGCGGTTTTCGCGCTTGCCAACGTCTCCGAAGAGCAGCTTGAGCGCGTCATCGTCGCTCCGCATTTCCGCCTGGTGAATTCGAAGGTCTTCTGGCCCGATCTGGGCTCGCAACGCATCGTCGCGATCACGCCGAGCGAAGGCTTTGCGCTCGATCGGCAGCCAAGCGACGAAGCGGACGTTTTCCGCATCACGCTGAACCCAGGCGCGGTCGTTACCTTCGTTGCCGAACTTTCGTCTCCCAATTTGCCGCAGCTCTATCTGTGGGAACCCAACGCCTACAAGGACACGGTCAACGCCTTCACGCTCTATCGCGGCATCGTGCTCGGCATTGCCGGCCTGCTGGCGGTGTTCCTGACCATCCTTTTCGTGGTCAAGGGAACATCGATGCTGCCGGCAACCGCGGCCCTTGCCTGGGCGGTGCTCGGCTATATCTGCGTCGACTTCGGCTTCCTCGGCAAGCTCATCAGCATCACCTCCAGCGACCAGCGAATATGGCGCGCCTGCGCGGAGGTGGCGCTCGCGTCGAGTTTGGTGATCTTCCTGTTCACCTATCTCAATCTCAATCGCTGGCATGCGCATCTCGGCTATGTGACGCTCGCCTGGGTTCTTGGCCTTGCACTCCTCTTCGGCGTGGCGATCTACGATCCGTCGATTGCGGCCGGCATTGCGCGGCTGTCGCTCGCACTGACGGCAACGGCCGGCCTGCTGCTCATCATCTACCTCGGCTTCAGCCGTTATGACCGTGCAATCCTGCTCGTGCCCGCCTGGGCGCTGATCCTCGTCTGGCTATTCGGAGCCTGGATGACGGTCATGGGCAAGCTCGACAACGATATCATCCAGCCGGCCCTCGGCGGCGGCCTGGTGCTGATCGTCCTGCTGATCGGCTTCACCGTCATGCAGCACGCCTTTGCCGGCGGTGCTTTCCAGCAAGGCCTGTTTTCGGATCTGGAGCGACAATCCCTGGCCCTGACCGGTTCCGGCGATACCGTCTGGGATTGGGACGTGGCCCGCGATCGCGTCGTAACCACGCCCGATATCTCGATGAAGCTCGGCCTTTCGCCCGGCAGCATGCATGGCGCTGCGCGCAACTGGCTGCCGCGACTGCATCCCGACGACCGCGACCGCTTCCGAGCGACGCTCGACGTGCTGCTGGAACATCGACGCGGCAGGCTGAACCACGAATTCCGCATTCGCGCCGAGGATGGACATTTCCATTGGCTGTCGATCCGCGCCCGGCCAGTGCTCGGCTCCAACGGCGAGATCATTCGCTGCGTCGGCACCATCGTTGATATCACCGAGCAGAAGAATTCGATCGAGCGGCTGCTGCATGACGCCGTGCACGATAATCTCACCGGATTGCCGAACCGCCAGGTTTTCCTCGACCGTCTCCAGTCCGTGCTGACACTCGCGTCTGAGGGCAATCAGCTCAGACCGACGGTCATGGTGATCGACATCGATCGCTATAAGCTCGTCAACGATACCCTTGGTTTTGCCGCGGGCGACAATATCCTCATCGCGCTGACCCGGCGTCTTCGCCGCCTGATGAAACCGCAGGATACGCTTGCCCGCCTTTCGGGCGACCAGTTCGGCCTCATCCTCGTATCCGAGCGCGATCCGGCCAAGGTCGCCGATTTTGCCGATGCGATCAGCAAAGCGATCATGGTGCCGATCAACTTCGCCAACCGCGAAATCATCCTGACCGCATCGGTCGGCCTGACCTCATGGGTCGACCAGCAGGAAAACGCAGCCGGCATGCTCAGTGACGCCGAACTTGCCATGTACCGCGCCAAGCGCGCCGGCGGCAACCGCGTCGAGCCTTTCCAGCCTGCCTTCCGCAGCTTCGGCACTGATCGCCTGCAGCTTGAAACCGACCTGCGTCGTGCTGTCGAGCGCAAGGAGCTCTCGCTCGTCTACCAGCCCATCGTCCGACTGGAAGATGCAGAGGTGGCAGGCTTCGAAGCGCTGATGCGCTGGGAGCATCCGAAGCGCGGCAATATTCCGCCCACGGAATTCATCCCGATCGCAGAGGCTTCCGACATTATCGGGCCGCTCGGCATGTTTGCGCTGGAGCAGGCGACCAATGACCTGAAGGCGTGGCAACGACAGACCGGCGACCTGCCATTGTTCGTTTCCATCAACCTTTCCAGCGTGCAACTGCTCAACAATGAACTTTACGACGATATCCGCGCCCTGCTCGCCAAGACCCATTGCGATCCACACCGGATCAAACTGGAGCTGACGGAATCGCAGGTGATGGAAAATCCGGAACAGGCGCGCCTCGTGCTCGACAAGCTGCGCGACGCCGGCATTGGCTTGGCGCTCGACGACTTCGGCACCGGTTATTCCTCGCTTGCCTATCTCACGCGCTTCCCCTTCGACACCATCAAGCTCGACAAGGCTATGGTGCGAGACGAGAGCGATAAGAAGGCCGTGCTGCTCCGCTCCGTCATCTCCATGGCGCGCGAACTCAACATGCGGGTCGTCGCCGAGGGCATCGAATCGGAAGAGGACGCGCTGGAACTCGCCAAGATCGGCTGCACCTACGGTCAGAGCTTCATCTTCGGTCCGCCAATGGGGTCGGATTCGGTGATCAGGCTGCTCAAGGAACGCTTTCCGCTGACGAAGCGCGCCTAAAATAGCGCCCCCGCTCTGAGGCGCGTTGCGATTTCTAAGATTCGCTTCCCGCGCTTTCGATCAGTCGCCGGATATAATCCAGCTTTGCGACCACCGGCGGGGAAAGGATAAAGGGGTAGGAATCCGGCTGCCCCATGCTGCGCTGGATGGAATTGATCGCAACGCTCAAGGGGATCCAGGCGCTGACAAGCTGGTCTGCGCTCTCAGCCTTGTAGGGGTTGAAGTCAACTTCCGCCGCCATGTCGTGATAGCGCTGCGGATCGATCGCCAGCCCGAAAGAGCGAGCCGTCTCCAGCGTATCCACGATATGCAGGTAATGCGCGAAGCATTCGGCAAAATCTTCCCAGGGATGGGAGCTGGCATAGGCACTGATGAAGCTTTCCTGCCAGTCCACAGGCGGACCGTTGTCGTAATGAGCCTGAAGTGCTGCGCCATAATCGGCGCGCTCATCGCCGAAGACGGCGCGAAAGGCGTCGAACTGACCACGGTCGCGCACGAGCTTGTCCCAGATGAAATGACCGGTCTCGTGTCTGAAGTGCCCCAGCAGCGTGCGATAGGGCTCGTTCATCGAGGTGCGCGCCTGCTCGCGTGTCACATCATCGGCCTCTGCGGCACGAATGGCAATCAATCCGTCTTCGTGGCCGGTCATGGCGGGAATGACGGTATTGCCCTGCATTTCATCTTCGAGGAAGTCGAACACCAACCCGCCTTGAGGATCCTCCGTCCGGTCGGGATGCGGCAGCTTCCAGCGCAGCAGAGAGTAGAACAGATGGCGTTGCGCCTGCCCGATGCGCCTCCAGCGATTTATCCCCTGCTCCGTGCCCGTATTCGGCACGAGACGATTGTGGCGGCAGGCGACGCAATAGGAGTTAGAATCATCCGCATCAATCAGCCAGTTGCAAATGTCGAGTTCGGCATTGGCGCAGAAACGGACATGTCGCGCCGCCTCGGAAACCAGATGCCAACTCGGGCCTTCATCCGGCTCCAGCGCATAGATTGCCAGACGATCCGGGACGAAGCCGAGCTGATGGCCACAACGGACACATTGCCTATTGTCGAAATGGACGGGTTGGCCGCAATGATCGCAGGTGAAAAGCCGCATGAACTCCTCGGAAAAGGTGGATTGGCCCAAGATAAAGAGCCTGCCACGTTTCCGTAACAGGCTCTTCCTCCCAACATCGCTGCTACAACGTCAATTCAAACGGAACAGCGAGCACATATTGGCTAGCAATCAGTCGATCACATACGATCGACGGCGCCCTTGACCTTGTCTTTGGCCTTACCAACGGCAGACTGCACCTTGCCCTTGGCTTCCTGGGCGGCACCTTCGGCGCGCATCCTCTTGTCATCGGTTGCCTTGCCGACGACCTGCTTGGCCTTGCCGGCGATTTCGTTCACCTTGCCCGTAACCTTATCGGTCGTGCTGCTCATGTGTAGCGCCTCCTTGGCTGGCACGGCTCTATTGCCGTTGCTCTGTCAGGGTAACGCCACGAGCGCTATTTCGTTCCGAAATAGTGCCGATCGTCTCAGCTATGGCCGGCGTGCGGCGACAGCATTGCGGCATTGATGCCCATCAAGGCAAGGGCACGCTCATACTTGTCGTCGAGGCTGCGGTCGAAGATCAGCTCTTCGTTTGCCGGGCAGTTCAGCCAGCCATTGTTGCCGATCTCCGCCTCCAGCTGGCCTGCTCCCCAGCCGGCATAGCCGAGCAGCATCGTGGCTCGTTTCGGCCCGCTTCCTTTGGAGATGGCTCGCACGATGTCGAGCGTCGCCGTCAAGCTGATATCATCGCTGACCGGAATGCTGCTGTCGCTGAGGTAATCGTCGGAATGGAGGACAAAGCCCCGGCCGCTTTCGACCGGCCCCCCGGTCTGGATCGGGAAATTCCGTGCGTCCGCCGGGAGGACGATGGCATCGTCATCCTTGATCATATCCAGATGCAGAAGAACATCCGTAAACGTCAGCTTCTGAGGTCGATTAATGACGAAGCCCATGGCCCCGGCATCGGAATGAGCGCAAATGTAAATGACCGTCCGGTTGAAGTTCCTATCCTCCATGCCGGGCATGGCGATCAGGAACTGACCGTCGAGCAAACCTCTTTCGCGTTTATTCTTCAGCGTCGATAGGGACATCGTGCCTCCTGACCGCAGTCCATAGCTGCACCGCTAAAAAAGCAAGATGGGGCAATGTCATAAATCAATCAACTGAAAATGATCATTTCTTTTTTAGGCGGTGCTGGCTCCATGCCGCCCGATCCGCTAAATCCTCATTCCATGACCGGATCAGCCACCCTCTCCCGCCTGTCGGCACTATCCGCCGGCGCATTTGCCACCATTCTTTGCATCGGCTCTGCCGCCCATGCCGCGACAAGCGAATGGGCGGACAATCAAGGCGGCCGCATGCGCCTTGTGGCGCTGGCACCCGATGCAGAGGGCCATATCCGTGCCGCTCTGCAGATCGAACCGCAACCCGGCTGGATCACCTATTGGCGTGAACCGGGCCAGAGCGGGATTCCGCCGCAAGTGACCCTTGCGCCCGAGAGCGGCGTGACGCTGGAAAAAGCCAGCTATCCGATACCGAAGCAGATCGTCGTCGGGAACATACATGAGATCGGCTACGATGCTCCCGTGACATTGCCGCTCGATTTCCGCGTCGCGGGCAAGGCGCCGGCCAAGTTGGAGCTGACCGCCTTCATCGGTCTTTGCAAGGATATCTGCATCCCCTTCCAGGCGGACTATTCTCTGCCGCTACCGGCAGGCGAACAGCCGACGACACATGAGTTGGCTCTGCTGGATGCCGCGAAGGCTTTGCTGCCGCAAACGCCGTCCTCCGATTTCGCCGTTCAGGGCCACAGCCTCTCCGCGGATTCGAAAAACCTGACGCTGCGCCTCACCCTGCCGGAAACAACCGGAAATGCTCCGGCGATCTATGTCACCGGCCCGGCAGGTTACGTGTTCTTCCAGCAGGCGAATACCAAGCGGGAAGGCAACGCCTATTCGGCCGATATCGAGATCGGCAAGCTGCCGAAGAATTACGACATCAAGGGCAAGACCTGGGGCGTTCTGGCCGTCGACGGCGATCGCGCCATCGAAACCACCCTTGCGTTCGAATAGGCCCGACCTATAGTTCTGCCCGACAATTTCGCCCCATCGAAGGCGGTTCAAACGCCTCGAAACCATGCCCCAAGGAGAGAGCCATGACCATCGCAATCGGTGATAAACTACCCGCCGCCACCTTCAAAGAAAAGACCGCGGACGGCCCGGTCGAAATCAGCACCGAGCAGCTCTTCGCCGGCAAGCGCGTCGTGCTCTTTGCCGTTCCCGGCGCATTTACCCCGACCTGTTCGCTCAACCATCTGCCGGGCTATCTGGAAAACCGGGACGCCATTCTTGCAAAGGGTGTCGATGACATCGCCGTCATCGCAGTCAACGACTGGCACGTCATGGGCGCCTGGGCGCAATCGTCGGGCGGCATGGGCAAGATCCATTTCCTCGCCGATTGGGACGCTTCCTTCGCGAAGGCGCTTGGCCTCGATATCGACCTTTCCGCTGGGGGCCTCGGCGTCCGCTCGAAGCGCTACTCCATGCTGGTGGAAGACGGCGTGGTAAAAACGCTCAACATCGAGGAGAGCCCGGGCCAGGCAACGGTTTCGGGCGCTGCGGCGATGATCGAGCAGCTCTAAAGCCAATTCCGGTCAGAGATGAAAGGGCGCCTCAATGGCGCCCTTTGTTGTTTTGCCTGCCTGCGAGAACTTCAATGGCTCCAACCGGGCCACGGCGCGTGCAATCCCCCCGCTTGAATTCCTCCGCGCCGGCGCCAGCCACAGCTATTCTGGCCACCGCCTCTTTTTCGCCGCATTTCATCGGCTACTAGATGTAATGTTATTACATAAATGAAAGCCCCCCTGAATGCCGTTCGATCGTGATCCATTCGCACCCTCCCTGATGGGGCGTTCCGCCCTGGTGCGGCTTGCCTATGTGGCGGTCGGCATTGTGGTACTTTGGGCAGCCATCGGCTGGGCGGTGGCTCTGGCATGAACGACCTGATTCGACTCGACAACGTCACCGTGACCTATGAGCGACATCCCGCCGTGCATCACATTAGCGGTGCCTTCCGGGCCGGCAGCCTCACGGCGATCGCCGGGCCAAATGGTGCGGGTAAATCGACGCTGCTGAAGGCAATGGTTGGCGAATTGCGGCCGGCGGAAGGTTCGATCGATCGCGGTGCGTTGACGCGTAACGATTTCGGCTATCTGCCGCAGGCGGCTGATATAAACCGCCGCTTTCCGATTTCCGTCGCCGATACGGTCATGCTCGGAGCTTGGAAAAATACCGGCGCCTTCGGCGAGGTCTCACGCAAGGATGCGGAACGCGCTCGCGACGCACTCGCCGTCGTCGGCCTCTCCGGCTTCGAAAGCAGGCATATCGGCTCGCTCTCCGCCGGACAGTTCCAGCGCGTGCTCTTCGCGAGACTGTTGTTGCAAGACGCTCGCGTCATCCTGCTCGACGAACCATTCACCGCCATCGACCAGCGCACGACGCGCGACCTGCTTGATCTCGTTCTGCGCTGGAACAAGGAGGGGCGTACCGTCATCGCCGTACTGCATGATTTCGATCAGGTGCGCGCGCATTTTCCCGAAACACTGCTGATTGCCCGCGAGCTTGTCGGCTGGGGACGGACGCAGGATGTCATGAATTCGGCGAACCTTATCAAGGCACGCGCCATGGCCGAGCGTTGGGACGAAGGCGCCGAAGCGTGCCTGCCGGACGATGAACACGCGGCAGACGGCCACGCGAGGCAGGAGCCGGCCCAATGACCATCTACGATATCTTCATCGCGCCATTCGCGGATTATGGCTTCATGCGGCGTGCGCTGATCGCCTGTCTCTGCCTCGGCCTCGGTTCCGGCCCGATCGGCGTCTTCCTGATGCTCCGGCGCATGAGCCTGATGGGGGATGCCATGAGCCATGCCGTGCTGCCGGGTGCTGCCATCGGCTATCTCATTGCCGGCTCCTTATCGTTGACGGCCATGGGGCTTGGCGGGCTGGTGGCGGGTCTCTCGGTGGCGCTCCTTTCCGGCCTCGTCAGCCGCATGACCGTACTGCAGGAGGATGCGAGCTTTGCCAGCTTCTACCTGACATCCCTCGCGCTCGGCGTCCTCATCGTCTCGTTGCGCGGCTCTAATATCGATCTGCTGCATGTGCTCTTCGGCACCATCCTGGCGATAGATGCGCCTGCCCTCTACCAGATCGGTGCTATCACCACCGTCACGCTCCTAGCTCTCGCCATCATCTACCGGCCGCTGGTCATGGAATGCTTCGACCCCGGTTTTCTGCGTGCCGTCGGCGGCCGTGGGCCAATCTATCACTTCCTGTTTCTGCTGCTCGTCGTGCTCAATCTCGTCGCCAGCTTCCAGGCGCTCGGCACGCTGATGGCCGTGGGGCTGATGATGCTACCTGCTGCCGTGGCGCAGCTCTGGTCGCGCAGCCTGCCTGCGATGATGTGGATTGCGACGGGAACGGCGGCAATATCGGGCTATGTCGGCCTCATTGCCTCCTATCATCTCGAATTCGCCTCCGGCCCGACCATCATCATCACGGCGAGCCTGATCTATGGCTTCTCCATTCTCTTCGCACCCTCGGGCCTTGCCCGACGGTTCTTCCCCCGTCCCCATCTCCGGGGCTAATTCGAACAAGGAGACTCGCATGAACAAACAGAGACTGCTTCTCTCAGCCGCTGCATCGGCCTTCGTCGCCTTCGGCGTCGCCGGGTCGGCCTCGGCCGAAACGCTCAACGTCGTCGCGTCCTTCACCGTGCTTGCCGATGTCGTCAAGCATGTCGGCGGCGATCATGTGAAGGTATCGAGCCTGGTAGGCCCGAATGGCGATCCCCATGAGTTCGAGCCGTCCCCTGCCGACGCCAAGACACTGAACGCGGCAAAGGTCGTCTTCGTCAGCGGCGAAGGTCTCGAGGGATGGATGGATCGGCTGATCACCGCATCGGGTTACAAGGGCACGCCCGTCGTTGCCTCTGACGGCATCAATACGCGGACGATGGTCGATGACGGCAAGACGGTCACCGATCCGCATGTGTGGAACAGCCCGGTCAATGTGAAGGTCTGGGTCGCCAATATCGAGAAGGCGCTTTCCGCGGCAGATCCGGCCGATGCGGCCGACTTCAAGGCCAATGCCGAGCGCTATACCAAGGTGCTGACCGACCTTGATGCCTATGCGCACAGCAAGTTCGACAAGGTGCCGGACGATCGTCGCAAGGTGCTGACAAGCCATGATGCCTTCGGCTATTTCGGCCGCGAGTATAAGGTGAACTTCCTCGCCCCACTTGGCTTTTCGACAGAAACCGAAGCCTCTGCCGCCAAGGTTGCCCAGTTGATCGAGCAGATCAAGACGGAGCATGTGAAGGCCTACTTCTTCGAAAACTCGAACGATCCGCGCCTCGTCAAGCAGGTCGCCAAGGCAACCGGTGCAGAGCCCGGTGGCGAACTTTACGTCGAGTCCCTCTCC
Source organism: Rhizobium sp. NPDC092011 (assembly GCF_044756305.1). Lineage (NCBI taxonomy): Bacteria > Pseudomonadati > Pseudomonadota > Alphaproteobacteria > Hyphomicrobiales > Rhizobiaceae > Rhizobium > Rhizobium sp. NPDC092011. The sequence continues at coordinate 245,000 of NZ_JBIVSO010000003.1, read as the reverse complement.
AAGGCCAATGGGCCGGCTTCGACATACGAAAAAATGTTCCGTTATAACGTTGACCAACTCGCCGCTGCGATGGCGAAGTCGAGCTAAGGCAACAGCCGGGCACATCAACGAAACCGGGTCGCAGGTATGTTTTGCCTGCGACCCGTTCTACTTGAAGCCCGCTCTTCTCAAAGATTGAGATCGAAAACCAGCAAACCGGCCAGACCGCCATCGGTCGAAGAGACAATCCGCTCGCCGACGGCGACATGCTGCGGATGGACGAGATAGGCATCCCGCGCCTCGGGGCTTTCGAATGTTACGGCAAAACCATCGACGAAGCCGCCATGCAGGCCTTCGGGCGAGACATTCGGCCCGTATTTCACATCGACAATCCCGGGAATGACCTTTTGCAAACCGGCCACGGCTTCGAACATGGCCCTCTTCTCGTCCTGTGTCATGGCGGACTTCAGCCGCAGAAAAACGCAGTGCAGGATCATGGATAATGTCTCCGTGAATGTCGCTGGCAGCATAGAGGGAACGAGCTGGGGGGCAAGACGTCGCGTTGTCGTCCCTGTGCTTTTTACAGATGGTCCGCTCGACATTCGCTACGGACTCGGAACAGATTGCAGTAGGTTGCAAGCAGCACCACCCGGGACGCAACGGCTTCTGCAGGCGGGCTTAGCCAGGGTCTGGTCTATCCCGAAACGACGATGAGCGCCACGATGGCAACAAGCTATAATCCTCCGAACATATGGAAGCCCTTTGGCGCCTTCTCCATGGTGAAGGCTATTGGCAACGGCCAAGTTGTTCACCTGAAGGGTCAGGTTTCGCTCGACCACGATGGGCAAATCGTCGGAAAGGGCGATATGCGCGTGCAGGTTCAGCAAACGCTCGAAAACATCAGGGCCGTGCTGGACGCCATCGGCGGCGAGATGGGCGATACCGTGTCACTTACTCAGTATGCGACCGATATCGAAGCCTTCATGGCGGCGGGAGATATCCGCAAGGCGTTCTTCTCGGAGCCCTACCCCGTGACGACGACCGTGGAGGTCGTGCGCCTCTATCATCCGGATTTGCTGATCGAAATCACCGCGACGGCGGAAATCCCTCGGGCTCGGTTCAAGATACCGGCTGAGTGAACCGCTGAGAGCGACGATTTGTCGATCAGCTGGCGTTGAAGCCGTCGTGATAGTTGACACGTCCCGAAGGTACGGAGCCATCGATTATCAGCCTCATGAAATACTCGGCCGGCACCCCCTCGAACACCAGGCGAGCATCGTTCTCGAAACCGAAGCGCTTGTAGTAGTCGGGCGCCCCGAGAACGACACAGCCCTTGGCTCCGGCTTTGGTCAGACGCGCAAGACCTTCCCGTATGAGCGCGCCGCCTGTGCCCTTCCTCTGATAATCCGGCGACACTGAAATCGGACCGAGCCCGTACCAGCCGCAATTCTTGCCATCGATCGTAACGGGCGAAAAGGCGACGTGTCCGATGATGTCGCCGTGCGCCAGCGCCACGAGGGAAATCGTCAGCGCTCCGGCATCGCGAAGCGCATCGACGATTTCGGCTTCCGTCTGGCTGCTATGCTCGATCGATGCGAAGGCCGCTTTTGTCAGGCGACGGATCGCTTCGATGTCCTGCTGTTCCTCGGGGCGGATTTCCATCCTGTCATCCTGTCGTTCCGGGGCTCAAGATCCGCGGCGCAACCGCGGCCGCGCTCGGCGCCGGGGAGCAAGCCCATCCTATTTCCTCTTGAAGGGTTCCATGCCCTTGCGCGCCAACTCGTCGGCACGCTCATTCTCGGGGTGTCCGGCATGACCCTTGACCCAATGCAGCGTGACCTTGTGCCTGTTATAGGCTTCGTCCAGCGCCTGCCAAAGCTCGGCATTCTTCACCGGCTTCTTGTCCGATGTCTTCCAGCCGTTCTTCTTCCAGCCGAAGATCCATTTGGTGATGCCGTCCTTGACATAGACGCTGTCCGTATAGAGATCGACCTCGCAAGGGCTCTTCAGGGCACCCAAGGCCGAAATCGCCGCCATCAACTCCATACGGTTGTTGGTGGTGTCGGCTTCGCCGCCCGACAATTCCTTCTCCACCTCGCCATAACGAAGCACGGCGCCCCAGCCGCCGGGACCGGGATTGCCCGAGCAGGCGCCATCGGTGAAAATATCGACGTGCTTCATGCCTCTAGCCCGTATTCAACGGCAGAAGCGATCTGGCGATGGAAACGCAGCTTGCGCAGATATTCGATCGGATCCTTCTTGGTGACGAGGGCGCCGGCCGGCGTCGTCAGCCAATCGTAGAGGCGGGTCAGGAAGAAACGCAGTGCCGAGCCGCGAGCGAGCGTCGGCAGGGCTGCAATCTCCGCTGCACTCATCGGCCGCACGCTCTGATAGCCCTCCAGCAGCGCCTTGCCCTTGGTGATGTTGTAGGCGTGATCCTTCTCGAAGCACCAGGCATTGAGGCAGATCGAGACGTCGTAAGCGAGCAGATCGTTGCAAGCGAAATAGAAATCGATCAGGCCGGACAACTTGTCGCCGAGGAAGAAGACGTTATCCGGGAAAAGATCGGCATGGATAATGCCTTTCGGCAGATCTTTCGGCCAATGATGCGCGAGGAAATCAAGCTCGCCGCCAATCTCGTCCTGCAGGCCGGCTTCGACTTCGTCGGCACGCGCCGCGGACTTTTCCCAAAGCGGCTGCCAGCCGTCGACCGAGAGCGCATTCGGTCGCCGAATGTCAAACCCCTCCCCGGCAATATGCATGGCGGCGAGCGCCTTGCCGACTTCGCGGCAATGATGCGCATCGGGCTTGCGCAGCCACATGCCCTCAAGGAAGGAAATCAGCGCGGCCGGACGGCCGGAGAGATGACCAAGCAACGCGCCGTCCCGGCGCGGCAAAGGCAACGGGCAGGAAAGCCCCCGGCTTGCCAGATGCTGCATCAGCCCCAGGAAAAACGGCAGGTCACCCCTGTCGACCCGCTTTTCATAAAGCGTCAGGATCAGCGGGTCGCGGGTCGTATGCAGCAGGAAGTTCGAATTCTCGACGCCCTCGGCAATGCCCTTGTAGGAGAGCAACTCGCCGACCTCATATTCCGTCAGGAACCACTTCAAATCGTCTTCGGTAATATCGGTATAAACGGCCACAAAACATTTCCTTGATACACGCATGCCGCCGAGGCCACCCGCCCTCTCCCTTCGAGGGCCCTTTGGGCCACCTCAGGGTGAGGGCTGATCTTTGGGCGCCTGGCGACGAAACTCTCTCCACTTCATCCTGAGGTGCCTTGCCGATGAAGCGTCAGCGCAAGCGGCCAGGCCTCGAAGGACGAGGTGGCCCTTCTTCAATCTCCGTTGACGAAGGCCATATCTGATGTCGTCAGCTCTATACTGCGCAGCTCGCGGTTGACGAGGAAATTTTCGGTTTCCTTCACAGTTTCCGCAAGTTCCACCACAGCATTATAGCGGGCGCGGAAAGCTTCGATGATCTCGTTGACGATGACTTCTGGCGCAGATGCACCAGCCGAGAGACCTACGGTTTTGATATCGCCGATATTGTCCCAGTCGATCTCCGAAGCGCGCTGGACAAGGACGGATTTCGTTGCCCCTGCCCGCAACGCCACTTCGACGAGACGCTTGGAATTGGAGGAATTCGGCGCACCGACGACGATGAAGAGATCGCAGCCCGGAGCTGCCACCTTCACCACTTCCTGTCGGTTGGTGGTGGCGTAGCAGATCGAATCGGCTGAAGGCGCCGTGAGATTGGGGAAGCGCTCCTGCAGACGAGCGATGACCCCGGCGGTATCGTCGACCGAAAGGGTGGTCTGCGTGACGAAGCCGAGATTATCGGGATCGACGGGCTGATAGGCATCTGCGTCTTCTACCGTCTCGATCAGCGACACCGTGCCTTCCGGTAGTTGACCCATGGTGCCGATCACCTCCGGATGCCCGGCATGGCCGATCAGGACGACATGGCGGCCGAGGCGATTGTGGCGCATCGCCTGCTTATGAACCTTGGAAACCAGAGGACACGTCGCATCGAGATAGAAGAGATTGCGCGCATCGGCATCGGCGGGAACGGATTTCGGCACGCCATGGGCAGAGAAAACCACGGGTTGGGCGCGGTGTTCGGCCGGAATCTCGTCCAGCTCCTCAACGAAGATGGCGCCTTTGGCTTCCAGACCTTCGACGACATAGCGATTGTGTACGATCTCGTGGCGAACATAGACCGGAGCGCCATAGGCCTTCAGCGCCAGCACGACGATCTGGATGGCGCGGTCAACGCCGGCGCAGAAGCCGCGCGGCCCGCAGAGCCGGATGGTCAGTTCAGGTTTGGAAACGGCTATGTTCATGTCTCTTCCGAAATGCGCGACGATGGCTTGAGCATAGATAGGCACGCCCTGCCGCCTGCTCTAGCCCAATATTCCATCGAAATGAAGCTATTCTAGAGCGTGATGCCGAAAAGTGTAGGCGGCTTTCGGACGACATCACGCTCCACTTGTTTGATTCTGGAGCGGATTCGAATTTAGTTCGAACGGGCCTGAAATCATCCGGCTCCAGTGCAGCATGCCTCTATTGCGAGGGTGCATCCGGATGGTGCTTGCGCCACCAGGAGATCGCGACGATGGCAACCAGCGCCACCGCCAGCCCGTACCAGGTCACCGCATATTGCAGGTGATTGTTCGGCAAATCGATGATGGTGACGCCTCCCACGGGCAAGCCCGCCGGATTGGGTGTCTTGTCGGCATCGATGAAGAAAGGCAGCACCTTGTCTTTCGGCAGGCCGACACTGGACGCCATGGCATCCAGGTCCTTCCAGAAGAAGAAATTCTTGGCAAGATCGTTGTCCGGCATGCCATCGGGCCGGCCCGCAAGCTTGGCGCGCGCAAGACCGGTCACGGTCTGATCGCCGGTCAACTGCCCCTGCTTGCGCATCTCCGGCTCTTTGGCCGCGGAGGGCACGAAACCCCTGTTGACGAAGAGGTAGCGGCCATCCTCAAGCTGCAGCGGCGTATAGATGTAAAAGCCGGGCTCATCGCCATAGGTGGCGAGGAAGTGGCGTTCCTTGTTGTTAAGATAGCGACCATGGGTCGTGACGACCCGATATTCGATATCGCCGCCGGAAGCAGCCATCGCCTCTATAGCCGAAAGCGGAACCGCAGCCGCATCCTTGCGCGCGGCAATATCGGCGAGCAGGCCTTCCTTCCATTGCAGCCGCTCGACCTGCCAGGTGCCGAGCCCCAGCAGAATGACGAGTGCGACGAGCAGGATCAAAGCCTTGCCGATCTGCCACAAAAAATTGGGACGGCGAACTGGCGCGGCGGTCTCACTCACCACTGATGCGCCCCTCGCTGGCATTGTTGCGATACTGCAGCGCGATCAGAATACCCTTGCACCAGCGCAGGGACAGCAGCGACAGAATGATGGTCAACGGCGCAAACAGCACTATGTAGACCCAGACCGGCGGCGCGTAATTGACCTGCATCCACAGAACCAGGCCGATGACGATGAAGCCGACGATCAGGATGACGAAGACCGCGGGACCATCGCCCGCATCGGCAAAGGCATAGTCGAGATCGCAAGCGGCGCAGCGCGGCTTGACCGACAATAGCCCGTTGAAGAGCTTGCCGTGACCACAGCGCGGACAACACCCCTTAAAACCGACCTTGAAAGGATCGACAGGTGCGAAGAGAGCGCCATCGTCATGCGGTGCGCCAGTGGGGCTTTTGTCTTGCTCTGAGTTCAAAATACGGTCTCGGCTAGAGCATTTCCAGGAAAAGTGCGCAGCGGTTTTCCGTTCGGAATGCGTAAAAAACAAAGAGATAGAGCGTTCTCGCGATTCTAAAAAACGTAAACGCCCCGGCCTGCCATTGCGGGCGAGAATTTCGATCTCGTCCCTGTCATAATCAGTAGCCGCGATGCGCTCATTCGTCCAATCGAAAAGCTCGCATATCGTTGCGTCCCCGCTGAAACACCCACAGGAGGGTTCGTCTTTTGGAACATAGTAATGGCATCGCCAAGGGCCGCATCGTCATCCTCAATGGTGCGCCACGGTCGGGAAAATCAAGCATCGTCGAAGTCATCCAGGCGGGATTCGACGGCGTATGGGTCAATCTCGGTGTCGACGCCTATGTGCGACACGTCACGCCTGAGCGCTATCGGCCGGGCATCGGCCTGCGCCCCGGCGGGGAGCGACCCGATCTCGAGCCGTTGGTTCCGCGCTTTTATGCCGCACTCTACGCTTCGATCGCCGCTCATAGCCGTCTTGGTTTCAATGTCGTCGCCGAGTTCGGACATCATGACGCCTATTCGCGCCCGCTCGGCATCCTCCGCGATTGCGCGAGGCAGCTGGCAGGATTGCCCGCTTTGTTCGTCGGCGTACGCTGCTCGCTCAATGTCGTAATGCAGCGCCGGCTCGCGGAAGGACCGGAAAGGCAAGGCAGCTATGTTGCCGTTGAAGCCGGCAAGCCGATCCCTGCGCCGGTCATCGCCTGGCAAGAACATGTGCACCGGCCCGGCATCTATGATTTGGAAGTCGACACCGCATCGAAGAACCCGCAGGAATGCGCCAAGGAGATCCGGCAGATGCTTACGCACGGCATTCCACACCCGTCGGCATTTGAGCGCCTCGCCGCCAGCTGAAAAGACGTCGTGACGACCGCTTGCCAACGCACGCCGCCAAAGTGTTCAGCGGTTTTGCGACACGACATGCGTAAGACCAGAGGCCCAAGGCCCAGGAAGCGAAGCTGAGAGATCGCCGCCGCGCTTTAGGACTCGAGCAAGCGGATGTAGCGCTCGGCCGAGCGGGCGACACTCTCCTTTGCCCCTGCCGGAATGAACTTTTCCTTCCACGGGCCGTAGATGCGATCAAAGTGGAGAGCAGCAGCGCGATCCGCGATACGCCTGACCTCACGCGCCGGCAGCGGAATCACGTTCGGAAACGAATACATGAAGGAAACCCAGCGCCTGTCGGCGACCACGTGAATGGTGTCGCCGACGAGAAGAACTCCCTTCCCGTCAGCGCCGGCCCGCCATTCCAGAACGCTGCTCCCGTCGAAATGGCCGCCGAGCCGATGCAGAGCGATGCCGGGCAGCACCTCAAGGCGATCGCCCTGCCAGGGTGTGATCAATTCGCTCGGGCGTTGAACATAGGCAAGGTCAGACTCGTGAAGCAAGATCGGCACGCCGCCCAGGGCTTCGCTCCACTCCACCATCCCGGTGTAGAAATGCGGATGGGACAGGCAGATGGCTTTGAGGCCGCCAAGCTCCTGAATGCGATCCCGCGTTTTCCCGTCGAGCATGGCCGTGCAGTCCCACAGAACATTTCCATACGGGGACTGCAGGAGAAGCGCTCTTTGACCGATACCGACATCTGGGACGACGCTGATGCCAGTCAAGCCCGGCTCCAGCTCGCTCCATTCATTTGCATGGGTCGCGGCGAGCGCCTCGCGTGCGATCCACTGTTGCCCGACTTCGGGAACATATTGCCGTTCGTCCTCGCAGATGAGGCAGCGGGAAGGACAGACGTCGCTGGGCGCAAAATGCGCACCGCATGTCTTACAGATCCAGATCGACAAGGGAGCAAACCTCCATGAACAATGGGGAGCCGATGCATATGGAAAGCGGCGAGGATCTCATGGCTTCCCGTCAAAAAAATACCGCCGCAAAAGCCTCGGATCGAGATGACTTTTGCGGCGGCAGGATTTCACAGTCTTGGCTGAAGATCGGCCGGCCTTAGCCAGCCGCCAAAGGCGCTCCCCAGCTACCCCAAATGTAGATGGCGAAGAACAGGAACAGCCAGACGACGTCGACGAAGTGCCAGTACCAGGCGGCGGCCTCGAAGCCGAAATGCTGTTTCGGGGTGAAATCACCCTTGATGGCGCGGACGAGGCAGACCAGCAGGAAGATCGTGCCGATCAGAACGTGGAAGCCGTGGAAGCCGGTCGCCATGAAGAAGGTCGCGCCATAGATCGAGTTCTTGAACGCGAAGGGCGCATGGGCATATTCGTAGGCCTGCACGCAGGAGAACAGCGCACCGAGCAGTACGGTGAGGGTCAGTCCCTGGATCAGCCCCTTGCGATCACCATGCAGCAGCGCATGGTGCGCCCAGGTAACCGTGGTGCCCGACAGCAGCAGGATGATGGTGTTGTAGATCGGCAGGTGCCAGGGATCGAGCACTTCGACACCCTTCGGCGGGAACTGGCCGCCAAGGAAGGCCGTGCGCGATGCCTGGATCGCCTCGTTCGGGAACAGGCTGACATCGAAATAGGCCCAGAACCAGGCAACGAAGAACATCACCTCGGAGGCGATGAACATGATCATGCCGTAGCGCAGATGCAGCGAGACCACGCGGGTATGCGCGCCTTCATGCGCTTCCTTGATGGTATCTGCCCACCAGCCGTACATGACGTAGAGGATTACGGCCAGACCGATGAAGAACAGCCAGGGCTGCGCGAAATTGATCCCGAACAGATGCACTGCGCCGCCGTTGAGGTAGCGCATGAAGCAAACACCGCCGAAAGTGATCACGAAGGCGCCGAAGGCCGCGACGATCGGCCATGGGCTCGGATCGATAATATGATAGTCGTGTTTTCTCTGATGCACTTCGGCCATGTCAGCAATCCCCGAATAACTTTTTCCCATATTGCTTCCGGTCAAACCGAAAAGCACTCTCCATCAAAGCTTTTTTTCCGCCGGCCGCACTGCAGTGTCGGCGGATGCCACGGGCTTTGCGCCGTCCCGTGGGTAATAGGTGTAGGACAATGTCAGCGCATTGATCGTCTTGGTTTCCACCGCCGTGGCGATCTCCGGATCGACATAGAAGACGACAGGCATTTCACGCTTTTCGCCAGGCGCGAGATCCGTCTCGTTGAAGCAGAAGCACTGGACCTTGTTGAAATAGACCCCGGCTTCCAACGGCGAGACATTGAAGATCGCCTGGCCGCGCTCCGGCTTGTCGGACTTGTTCTCGATCACGAACTTGACTTCGATCGTCTCGCCGATTTTCGGATTCACCGACTTCTGCACCGGCTTGAAATCCCACGGCAAGCCCGGCGCGACATTGGCGTCGAAAGAGACCTGAATCCGCTTGTCGAGAATGACGTTGGAGACCTGCTCGGTCCGTTGGGTCGTGCCGTTATAGCCCGTCACCTGACAGAACATACGATAGAGCGGCACGGCTGCAGCGCACATGGCGCTCATGCCGATGACGAAGCTCAGGCACATGGCAACGACCAGCCCGTTGTTACGGCCGCCCGTTTCAGTGCTCTTCTTTGCCCCCTCCTCCATCACGCCTCCTCAAACGTGTCCGGAACCGACCTTGATGATGGTGATCGCATAAAACAGGATCACCAGGCCGGCCAGTACTATGCCGAGCGCTATATTGCGCCCACGCCGCGATTTCTTCTGCGCTTCCGTCAGCTTGACAAGTTCGATCATAGCCAGCCTCCAGACATCAGCACGGTAACGAGCCTGTCGATGAGCAGTGCGGAAAAGATCGCGAAGAGATAGAAAATGGAAAAGCCGAAGAGCTTCTTTGCCGGCACCATCTTTACGTCGCCATCGGCCATCCGCCAGACGGCGATGGAACAGTGCACGAAGATCACGCCCAATGCCGCAGCGACGAAGCCATAGCCGAGGCTCGCGAAGCCCATGAAGGTGGGCACCACGCCGATGATGGCGGTCAGCACGGCATAGACGACGATCTGGTTCTTGGTTGTCGGGATACCGGCCACGTTCGGCAGCATCGGTACGTCGACCGCTTCGTAATCACCCATCTTGAACAAGGCCAGCGCCCAGAAATGCGCCGGTGTCCAAAGGAAGATGATGAGGAACAGAACGATGCTCTCGATCGGCGCGCTACCCGTGACGCAGGCCCAGCCGATAACGGGCGGGAAAGCGCCGGCAGCGCCACCGATGACGATGTTCTGCGGCGTCGAGCGCTTCAGCCACATCGTGTAGATGACGGCATAGAAGAAAATGGTGAAGGCGAGGATGCCGGCGGACAGCCAATTGATGGCAAGACCGAGGATCGTCACCGAGAAGCCCGACAGCACAAGACCGAACGCCAGGGCTTCGGACGGGCTGATGCGACCCGAAGGGATCGGCCTGCGTGCCGTGCGGCTCATGACGGCATCGATGTCAGCATCGTACCACATGTTCAATGCGCCGGATGCGCCGGCGCCGACAGCGATGCAGAGGATGGCGATGAAGCCGAGCACCGGATTGATATGGCCAGGAGCCAATACGAGACCGGTGAAGGCAGTGAAGACGACCAGCGACATCACGCGCGGCTTCAAAAGCTCGAAATAATCGCGTGCGCTCGCTTCCGACAGGCCGCTATCGCCTTGTTTTGCAAGCGCTTCGTGATTGTCGATGACCGTCATTCTTTTTCCAATTATTCAGTTGAGCCGGACGCCGTTTATCACGGCGTCCGGAAACAGACTACTTGATGCGCGGCAGCTCTTCCCACTGGTGGTGGGGCGGCGGCGACGAAAGCTGCCACTCGAGCGTGGTTGCGCCCTCGCCCCAGGGATTGTCGCCGGCAACGCGCTTCTTTGCGAAAGCATCTATAACGCCCCAGAAGAAGAAGCAAAGGCCTACGGCTGCGACATAGGAGCCGATGGAGGACACGAAGTTCCATCCCGCATAGGCATCCGGATAGTCGATATAACGGCGCGGCATGCCGGCACGACCGAGGAAGTGCTGCGGGAAGAACACCATGTTCACGCCGATGAACGTGATCCAGAAGTGCCAGTTGCCGATCCGCTCGTTGTACATGTAGCCGGTCATCTTCGGGAACCAGTAGTACCAGGCAGCGAAGATGGCGAAGACGGCGCCGAGGGACAGAACGTAGTGGAAGTGCGCCACGACGAAGTAGGTCGCATGCAGTTCACGGTCGAGGCCGGCATTGGCGAGCTGAACGCCGGTGACGCCGCCAAGCGTGAACAGGAAGATGAAGCCGAGCGCCCAGATCATCGGCGTGCGGAACTCGATTGAGCCGCCCCACATCGTCGCGATCCAAGAGAAGATCTTCACACCCGTCGGGACAGCGATAACCATCGTCGCGAAGACGAAGTAGCGCTGCGTGTCGAGCGACAGACCGGTCACGTACATGTGGTGAGCCCAGACGACGAAGCCGACGGCACCGATCGCGACCATGGCGTAGGCCATGCCCAGGTAGCCGAAGATCGGCTTGCGCGAGAAGGTCGAGATGATGTGGCTGATCATGCCGAAGCCGGGCAGGATCAGGATGTAGACTTCCGGATGGCCGAAGAACCAGAACAGGTGCTGGTAAAGCAACGGATCACCGCCGCCTTCCGGCGCGAAGAAGGTCGTGCCGAAATTACGGTCCGTCAGGACCATGGTGATGGCGCCGGCGAGAACAGGCAGCGACAGCAGCAACAGGAACGCGGTGATCAGAACCGACCAGGCAAACAGCGGCATCTTGTGCAGCGTCATGCCCGGAGCGCGCATGTTCAGGATCGTGGTGATGAAGTTGATCGCACCGAGGATCGAGGACGCGCCTGCAATATGCAGCGCGAAGATGACCAGATCGATCGCCGGACCCGGATGGCCGACGGTTCCCGACAAGGGCACATACATCGTCCAACCGCCGCCCGCGCCGTAAGCACCTGCAGGGCCTTCGACGAACATCGAAAGGATGAGCAGGAGGAAGGCCGGCACGAGGAGCCAGAAGGAGATGTTGTTGAGGCGCGGGAATGCCATGTCCGGCGCGCCGATCATGATCGGCACCATCCAGTTGGCAAAGCCGCCGATCATCGCCGGCATGACCATGAAGAAGATCATGATCAGCGCGTGAGCGGTGACGAAGACATTGTACATCTGCTTGCCGCCGTCGATGGCAGCATCGCCGGAGAAGCCGTAGACCATCGACGCCAGACCGCTGAAGATCTGAATGCCGGGCTCCTGCAATTCCATGCGGATGGCGACCGAGAGCAGGAAGCCGATGACGCCCGCGAAGATCGCGAAGATCAGATAGAGCGTACCGATGTCCTTGTGATTCGTCGAAAACAGCCAACGATCGGCGAAGGACTGCTTGTGGGCGTGGTGATCATCGTGCGCATGGGCGTCTTGCAGACCGTGCGAGTGATCGTCGTGTACCTTGGATCCAGCCATTGTTCCTACCCCTCTTACTTGGCCGTGTTTTCGGCGACCTTGACGGTCGTCGGTTCGTCAACAGCGGCCATCAGAGCCTTATTCGCCTTGTTGAGATCGGTTGTAGCGGCAGCAAGCCATTGCTTGTACTGATCGTCGGAGACGACACGAATTGCGATCGGCATGAAGGAGTGATCCTTGCCGCACAGCTCGGAACACTGACCGTAGAACAGACCTTCACGGTCGGCCTTGAACCATGTCTCGTTCAAACGACCGGGAATGGCGTCGATCCTAACACCGAAGGACGGCATGGCGAAGGAATGAATGACGTCGGCCGGCGCGGCAGTGACGAGAACGCGGACGTTCTTGCCGACGGGCACCACCATTTCATTATCCACAGCCAACAGGCGAGGATATTTCGACTTGTCTTCCTTGCCGGCGGTCGTGCGGTCCTGCTCTTTCAGCATGAACGAATCAAAAGCGAGCGGCGTCGTGCCGCTTCCCTCATATTCATAGTTCCACTGCCACTGCGTCGCCGTCGCCTTGACGGTCACGTCCGTCTTTTCGGGGAAGGTCAGCTGGTCAGTGAGAAGATTGAAGGAGGGAATTGCCAGGAACAGCAGGATAAGGACGGGACCGATGGTCCAGATAACCTCGATCAGCGTGTTGTGGCTCGTCTTGGACGGGACCGGGTTCCTGGAAGCCCGGAATTTCACCATGACGACCAAGAGGAGAGCGAGAACCAGCAGCGTGATCGGAATAATAAACCAAAGCGTGTATGTCTCAAACCAGCGGATTTGATGCATGATGCCGGTTGCGGCTTCCTGCATACCAGTTTCCCAAGGTTTCGGCTGATCGGCGTAACTGCCTGTCGCAAAAAGCAGACAGATCATAGCCGCCAGAGCCGCGTAAGCTCTCTTAATCACGATGTCTCTCCCTCCAGCGTTTGATCCCAGATCTTCCTCAAACGCAGTATCCCTACAATCCATTGCGCTTCAAACCACAGTTTGGGGTGCTCCGCAACAACTCACGACATTTGTTAGTGCGGCATTTTTGCGCGAATCCGATCCCCCCTGCCGGCCAGACATGGCAAGCATTTCATCATCATACGAAAAATTGCACCCTGGTCCATGGCGCCACCCCGACAAAATAGAGTACACGTCGTATTTCCGCCGCAGTCGATTGGAATCCAGCACGCGGGGCTTTTCATTTGCTGGCCTGGGCTTCAACAATAACGGCACTGATTCGAATCTAGAGGTTTTCATGGGTTTTCGTTCCCTCGCCCGGCTTTGGCTTGTTACCGGCAGCGTCGTCGCTGCGGTTGCGGCACCCGCATGGGCGCAACAAGCGCAACAGACTCAGCCCGCGCAGCAAACCCAGCAGCTACAGCCCCAACCACAGGGCCAGCCGCAGCCTCATACGCAGCAGGTTCCGACCAGCCAGGTTCCGCAACCGCCGGGCACGGTGCGCTCCAGTCATGGCGCATGGTCCGTCGTCTGCGACAAGCCGGCAGGCGCCTCGACTGAACAATGCGCGCTGATGCAGAATGTGATCGCCGAGGACCGGCCGGAAATCGGACTTTCTGTCGTCGTCCTGAAGACTGCTGACCGCAAGTCGAAGATCCTGCGTGTTCTTGCCCCGCTCGGCGTTCTGCTGCCGAACGGCCTCGGCCTCAACATCGACGGCAAGGATATCGGCCGCGCCTATTTCGTGCGTTGTTTTGCCGATGGCTGCTATGCCGAAGTCGTGCTCGAGGACGAGCTGCTGAAGACGCTGCGCAGCGGCGCCACCGCGACCTTCATCGTCTTCCAGTCACCGGAAGAAGGCATCGGTATACCCGTCGATCTGAAGGGCTTCGCGGAAGGCTATGACAGCCTTCCCTGACGGGATGGGCTTGCTCTTGCGCCGAGCGAAGCCTACATCGGCTTTGAACGGAGCACCTCAGTCATGAATACCGATCTCCTTACTCTTTTCGACGCCGACGAAGCCAAGCTGCGCAGCATCGTGGCGGATGCGCTTTCGGGCGCGGATGATGGCGAGCTCTTCATCGAGCACGCCCAGGCCGAATCGCTGACCTTCGACAACGGGCGGATGAAGGGCGGAAGCTTCAATACCGAACAGGGCTTCGGCCTGCGCGCCGTCGCCGGCGAGGCAGTAGGGTACGCCCATGCGGGCGACCTTTCCGAAAGCGCCCTCAAGCGCGCCGCCGATGCCGTGCGCGCCGTCACCTCTGGCTATGCCGGCTCCTATGCCGCCGCACCCCAGCGCACCAATAAGGTGCTCTACGGCGACGAAAACCCGATCGGCACGCCGAGTTTCGAGGAAAAGGCAAAGCTTCTGCAGCAGATCGACAGCTATCTGCGCGACAAGGACGACAAGGTGCGCCAGGTAACGGCTTCCATCGCCGCAAGCTGGCAGGTGGTCGACATTCTTCGCGCTGATGGCCATCGCGTGCGGGATATCCGTCCGATGACGCGAATCAACATCTCCGTCATCGTCGGCGACGGCGATCGCCAGGAGGCGGGCTCATTCGGCACGGGCGGCCGTGTCGGCTTTGGCGACTTCGTTACTCAGGACAGTTGGCGCCGCGGCGCCGACGAAGCCCTGCGGCAGGCACTCGTCAACCTCGAGGCGATCGAAGCGCCGGCCGGTACGATGGACGTCGTGCTCGGCTCGGGCTGGCCGGGCGTCATGCTGCATGAAGCGGTCGGGCACGGGCTCGAAGGCGATTTCAACCGCAAGAAGACGTCGGCCTTCGCCGGCCTGCTGGGTCAGATGGTCGCCGCACCCGGCGTTACCGTTGTGGACGATGGCACGATTGAGAACCGCCGCGGCTCCATCACCGTGGACGACGAAGGCACGCCTTCGGCCTACAACGTGCTCATCGAGAACGGCAAGCTGGTCGGCTACATGCAGGACCGGCAAAACGCGCGGCTGATGGGCATGAAGGCAACCGGCAACGGTCGGCGCCAGGGCTATGCCCATACGCCGATGCCGCGCATGACCAACACCTACATGCTCGGCGGCGACAAGACACCGGAAGAAATCATCGCTTCGGTAAAGAAGGGCATCTATGCCGTCTCCTTCGGGGGCGGCCAGGTGGATATCACTTCTGGTAAATTCGTCTTCGGCTGCACGGAAGCCTATCTCATCGAAAACGGCAAGATCGGCGCGCCGATCAAGGGCGCCATGCTGATCGGCAACGGTCCCGATGCGATGAAGCGCGTCACGATGATCGGCAACGACATGAAACTCGATACCGGTATCGGCAATTGCGGCAAAGCCGGCCAATGGGTGCCTGTCGGTGTCGGCCAGCCGCATCTGCGAATGGACCAGATCACCGTTGGGGGCACCAAGGCCTAAATACCCTCCCCCCTCATTCTCCGTGAGGGCGAAAGAGCCATTTGCGCTCGACGGCAGCGGCCAGATCCAGGCCGTTGCGGTGCGCGAACAGAAGGACATGGCCGAGCACGTCGGCCGTCTCGTCTGCCAAGGCCGTTGCCATTTCCGTCTCGGTCATGCCTTTGCGACGCCCGCGGCCCGTGACCCTGTTCCAGATCTGGATCAATTCACCCATTTCCTCCTGAAGCTTCAGGACGAACCAGTCATCGTCGCGCGCCAGGTTGTGATCGGCGGCATAGGTCGCCGAGGCGGCCTCGAATTGCGTCATCAGATCTTTCAACATCGATATCGTTCCTCTTATGTTCCGAGCAAAAGTGAACGATTCCGACAAAAAAGTCGAGCCGGCGGAGTTTTGCCCCGCCGGCTCGTGCATTCAAAACTCACGCTATACCTACAATATCGGTCCGAAAATCGGAATCGATTTTCGGAAAGCCCGATGCGCAGATTCAAGGAGATAGAGCGACCTTTGTGCTTCCTAAAGGAAGCACGGCGCTCTAGCCCTTGTTGGGCAGCAGCATGCAATCGAAATCCTTGCGCTTCAGAGCCGAGCAGGCCGAGCTTGCGTCGTCGCGGCTTGCAAAGCCGACGAAGCGGGCGCGATAGACCGTGTTGCCGCCTTTGCCGACCGCTTCGGTATAGGGCGATGCATTGGCAAGCGCACTGCCGGCGCGGGATTTCGCTTCCGACAGCAGGTCCTTGGCGGCCTGAGCGCTCGGTGTTGCCGCGATCTGCACCTGCCAGCCACCGCTTGCGGCCGGCTTGTTGCTGGCCACGAGAATCTGGTCCATCGCAACCGGGCGATCCATCGGCACGGTCACATTCGAGCCTGCATAGGCAAGCGGAGTAAGCTCGGCACGCTTGCGCGTCGGCGCTGCGGCGACCGTGGTCGTGGCGGTCGTCTGCGTATCAACATCGACGGCAACGTCGTCCGAGGCTGAGGCGACTTCGACCTGCTTGGCCACCTTGCCGCCGCCGACGCTCGCCATCAGGCGCGATGTCGCGACCGAGCTTGCCTTCGGCATATTGCGATCCAGCAGCGAGGCCATCAAGGCATCGCGGCCGCGCGCGGTGGCGCCGCCCATGACGACACCGATTACCCGGCGGTTGCCCTGGCGCACGGCGCTCACGAGGTTGAAGCCGGAGGCATTGGTATAGCCGGTCTTGATGCCGTCCATGCCTTCATAGCGATACATCAGATTGTTGTGACCACGAACGCTGCGGCCGCGATAGTTGAAGCCCGTCTGTGAGAAGAGCCGGTATTCCTGGGGGTAATTGTTGATGAGCGCGACGGCGAGCGTCGACATGTCGCGTGCCGTCGTCCACTGCTGCATGTTCGGAAGGCCTGAAGCATTCAGGAAGGTGGTGCGGCGCATGCCGAGTTCGCGTGCCTTCTGCGTCATCAGCCGGGCAAAGCCGCTTTCGCTGCCGCCGAGCGCTTCCGCCATTGCCGCAGCGGCATCGTTGGCGGATTTGATAATCATGCCATCGACGGCTTCGCGGACGGTCACGGTACCGCCCGGCTTGAGGCCGAGCTTGGTTGGGGGCTTGGCAGCGGCGGCACTCGAAACCGGGATCCTGGTGTTCCACCCGAGCTTGCCCCGATGGATCGCCTCGAAGGCCAGATAGAGCGTCATCATCTTGGTCAGCGACGCCGGGTGATTGAGATTATCGGCATTGCTTGATGCCAGCACCTTGCCGGTCTTGGCATCCATTATGAAATAAGCGCTGCCGGCGAAGCTCGCCACAGGTGCGCTCAATAGTAAGACGGCCGCCGATAGAGCCATCAAAAGTCTTTTCATATTTGTCCCCAACCGAAAAAATGCCAACACACCGCATCAATCCCTGTACGATTTTGCGACAGAAAACCTGATATCAGTGCGATATTGAGGCAACAGCCTCCATAGTTCTCCAATTTTGCCTTTCCTGGTAAAATAACTATTAACGCATTGGAAATTATGGCAAAGATTCAGTAAGGTTTAACGGGGATGGGCTAGAGCCTTGGCATTCGTCAATCGGATCGATCCGTATGGAACAGGGCATCAAGGTTCGCCTGAAGCGCGGGATGATCTCCGGCGGACTTGAGGCATCAGCAATTCTCAAGGGTATGGGTCTCCTGCGGGGCTGCGCCGGCATCGGCACTATATTCACCCTGCATCATGTTCGCCCTGCCCTCCCCCGGCGCTTTGCACCCAATGCGCATCTTGAAGTCACGCCCGATTTTCTGGATTTGGCGATCACACGACTGAAGCAGGATGGCTATGAATTCATTTCCCTCGAGGCGCTGCCGGACCGGATGGAGAACCTCCGTGGCAGACAGCCTTTCGTGGCCCTCACCCTCGACGACGGGAACCGCGACAATCTCAATCACGCGCTGCCGATCTTTGCCCGCCACAACACGCCCTTCACGATTTTCGTCGCACAGGGCCTTTCGGAAAGAACCCATAGTCTGTGGTGGGAAACACTGGCCGAACTGCTTGAACGACGGGACCGGGTGACATTCGATTTCGGCGCCGGGCAGGAATTCGTCCCGCTCAGTACAGATAGCCAGAAGGAGGCGGCGTTTTCCCGCTTTGCCGCCTTTGTCCATGGCATTGACGAGAGCGAAGCCGTTGCGCGGATAGACGAACTTGCAGCAAGGAACGGTTTGGAGCCGCTCGATATCGTCCGCGCCTCGATCATGGATCGAGAAGAACTGAAAGACCTCGCCCGCCATCCGCTTGCCTCGCTTGGCGCACATACCGTCAGCCACAGAGCTCTGGCGCGCCTGCCCGAGGCAGAAGCGGCGGCGGAGATGGCACTTTCGACCGACTATGTGGCTGGTATTACCGGAAAACGGCCGATGGCGATCGCCTACCCCTATGGCACAAGCGAGGCGGTTTCATCCCGCGAAGGCAGGCTTGCGGCAGAACTCGGCTTTTCGATCGGCGTAACGACCCGGCCCGGAATAATCGATCAAGCCAGCGGCACCGCCCTAACCCTTCTGCCAAGGTTGTCGTTGAACGGTCATTATCAGAAGGCACGTTATGCCTCCGCGCTTGCCTCCGGCATTCCCATGCGGCTGATGGGACGCCGGGAGGCGATTTAGATCTGCCAGACGGCAGACCGGGATGTTACGGATACATCCGCACCTTCTGCCAGGCACCTTCCGGCACATCACGCCGGAATTCGATTCGGTCATGCAGGCGGAATTGGCGATCGTGCCAGAACTCGATCGACAACGGGCGAATGCGGAAGCCGGACCAATATGGCGGGCGCGGAATGTCACCGATGGCATAACGTGCCGTATATTCGGCAACGGCCTTCTCCAGCGCAAATCGGCCTTCGAGCGGACGGGACTGCTTCGAAGCCCAGGCGCCGATGCGGCTGCCCCGTGCTCGCGTCTTGTAATATTCGTCCGCTTCCTTGTCGGTGACCACTTCAACCAAGCCGCGCAGACGCACCTGGCGGCGCAGCGACTTCCAGTGGAAGCACATGGCCGCTTTCTTCTGGGAAAGAATTTCTTGGCCTTTCTGGCTTTCGAAATTCGTATAGAATACGAATCCGTCGCTATCGAAACCCTTCAGAAGAACCATGCGGACGTTTGGCAAACCATCCTTATCCACCGTTGCCAAAGCCACCGCATTCGGATCATTGGGTTCAGTGGTCTCCGCCTCGCGCAGCCATGCTGCAAAAAGAGTGAAGGGTTCGTTCTGTTCGGTGAAGTCACCGCTTGTTAACTCGTTTTCCGACATATTAGTTTAAATACTCCGCAATTCCAAGAAACAGCCGGCCTCTCGGGCCGGTCGAAACATCCGGGTGGAAGTCATAGCAAAGTCGACCGTTCATACAATGCGCAAGCTTGCAAAAGACGTGACGATGGCTGTCGCCCTTGTCTCCCTTTTCACCCTTGGCGGCTGCGTCGGCGGCGGCATGGACTATCTGAGCTCGGCGAAAGTGGATCGCAGCGTTTCAACCGGCACTGTGCCGGCCGCTCCCGTAACCACCGACAGTATCTCCGACGAAACCACCGTGCGCAACGCCGTAACCTCTGCGGATCTTCATAAACTCAACGGCCAGTCGATTCCCTGGGCCAATGCCTCCACCGGCAGCGCCGGCGTCATCGACACGATCGTAGAGAGCAACGGCTCGGGCGTAGTTTGCCGCCAGTTTCGCACGACACGCCACTCCTATGAGGGCATTGCCAACTTCTCCGGCAGAACCTGCCTTGTCGGGCTGGGCGAATGGCAATTGCTGAGTTTCCAGCAAGCCGGCTGATCGAAGCCCCTCACATTTTCCACAGGCAATGCGACTGGGCTTTGTGACCCGGACAATACGCATCGCATGCCATATCAATCCCCAGCATCCATTGTTAGCAATCGGCTAACCATTCCGCGAAATGCCCTTTGCCGGCCCCCATCCGCCGTAACGCCTGATTAGCAACTTTTCCCGCAGGATCATCCCATACGCGCATCGACCTTGCTTCCCCCCAGGACGCAAGCCGGCGAAGCGAGATCGATGGATTCATTTGTTTGGGGTGCTCCCACGGGGCCGGGCATACTCAAGAAACGGCGGCGGGAAAGATGCGTGATCCTTACAAGGTGCTGGGCGTAAAGCGGGATGCCGGAGCGGACGAAATCAAATCCGCGTGGCGCAGTCTCGCCAAAACGGCCCACCCCGATCACAATATGAGCGATCCGACCGCCACCGAGCGCTTTGCCGAGATCGGCCGGGCATATGAGACGCTGAAAGATCCGCAGAAGCGTAGCCGCTACGATCAGATTGCCCGTATGGCCGAAGCGAAGGGCCAAAGCACGGAACAGACGATCATACAGCAGCGTCAGGCAGCGCGTGAAATGGCCGCACGGGCCAAGGCAGCGCGCGCCAATGCGGAAAAAGTCATGGAGGAACTCGCCCGGGCGACCGCGCGCAAGGCAGCGGCATCCGCCGCCGCGAGCCAGCAGACGGCTTCGAACGAGTCGCCCGAGGATATGGTGGAGCGCATTTTCGGCGCCAAGGCCAGCCGCAGCACGCAGCAGGAGCAGGCCGCCGCCGAGACCGTTGCGCAGCAGGCCAGCAAGCCGCAGGAAACAAACGCCGCCGCCGCGGAAGATATGCAAGCGGAAGAGGAATTGCTGGCAACCGGCACCGGCTCTGGCGGCTCCCGTTCCGCTTTCGGCATTCTGAGCTCGCTTGTGCGCCGCATCACCGGCAGCAGCGTCCAGGACAAGCCGCCGGAAAAGACGCCCGAGGTGGCTGCGGAGGCGACCGTGACCCTCGACGACATGCTGACGGCCCGCTGGATCACCGTCCCTTTGTCCGACGGTCGCGAGACGCGCTTCCAGGCAACGACGGATATCGGCAATGGCCAGGTACTCCATCTGAAGGGTCAGGGATTGAAACTGCCGGGAATGCTGCGCGGCGATGTCGCCGTCACCATCCATCTTTCCACCGATGCCCGCTTCACGCCCGACGGCCACAATATCCGCACCACGCTGCCCGTAACGATAGAGAACGCCGTTCTCGGTTGCGAGACGACGGTCGAAGGGCTGAACGGTCCGCTCAAGCTTACGGTTCCAGCCTGGTCCGGTTCGGATCAGATCGTTCGCATTCCGGGAGAAGGATTGCCCGACGGCAACGGCGGCAAGGGCGATCTCATCGTCGAATTGCGGCTGATGCTGTGGGAGAAACCGGACGACAAGATCACGGACCTGATGCGCAGCATGCGCGAAGGACTTTTCCTGTGAAATTTTGGTGACAACAGCACCCTTTGTTACGATCCCTAACAGTTGATGATCTTTACGATGCTTGAACAGGGGAACGGCCTATGCCATAGGCAGGGTCATTCGAAAGTTCAAGGGAGCAGAATATGGCTCAATCCACTGGCCTCATGGCAGGCAAGCGCGGCGTCATCCTCGGCGTAGCAAACAACCGTTCGATAGCGTGGGGTATTGCCAAGGCCTGTTCGGATGCCGGAGCCGAGATCGCATTGACATGGCAGGGCGACGCCCTGAAGAAGCGTGTCGAGCCGCTCGCTCAGGAACTCGGTGCCTTCATGGTCGGCCATTGCGACGTCACCGAACCGGCGACGATCGACGCCGTCATCGAGACGCTTGAAGCGAAGTGGGGCAAGATCGACTTCGTCGTGCATGCCATCGCTTTCTCCGACAAGGACGAGCTGACCGGCCGCTACCTCGACACCAGCCGCGACAACTTCACGAAGACGATGGACATCTCCGTCTATTCGTTCACCGCAGTTGCACAGCGCGCCGAGCGAATCATGAATGACGGCGGCTCGATGATCACCCTCACCTATTACGGTGCGGAGAAGGTCATGCCGCACTACAACGTCATGGGTGTTGCAAAGGCTGCTCTCGAAGCGAGCGTGCGTTACCTCGCCGTCGATCTCGGCAACCGCGGCATCCGCGTGAATGCGATTTCGGCAGGTCCAATCAAGACGCTCGCAGCCTCCGGCATCGGCGATTTCCGCTACATTCTGAAGTGGAACGAATACAACGCCCCGCTGAAGCGGACGGTGACGATCGACGAGGTCGGTAACTCGGCCCTCTATCTGCTGTCCGATCTCTCGACGGCTGTCACAGGCGAAATCCACCATGTCGATTCCGGCTACCACACGGTCGGCATGAAGGCTGTGGACGCGCCCGACATTTCCGTCGCGAAGGACTGATCAACAGGAATCTGACCGTGTCGCCAATCCTTTATGTGATACGTCACGGTCAGACCGACTGGAATGCCGAGCGCCGACTGCAAGGGCAGAAGGATATCGACCTCAATGCCATCGGCCGCGAACAGGCCCGTCAGAATGGCGTCGACCTCGGCGAAATTCTGACATTCGAAAACCGGCCGTTCGATTTCGTCGCAAGTCCCTTGCGGCGCACGCGCGAGACGATGGAAATCGTCCGAACCGCCATGGGCATGCCCCCTAAAGACTATCGCACCGACGACAGGCTGGTCGAAGTATCCTTCGGCGCTTGGGAAGGCTTTACCCTCAAGGAACTGAAGGCAACGGAACCCGAGAGGCTGGCGGAGCGCAAGGCCCATAAATGGGATTTCATTCCGCCAGGCGACGATGCGGAAAGTTATGAAATCCTCTCCTGGCGGGTCGGCTCCTGGCTGGCATCCGTGACCGAACCGACCGTCTGCGTTACGCATGGCGGCGTCATCCGCACGCTCTTCCGTCTGATCGGCGATGTCGAAAAGGAAGAAGCGGCCGAAATCCCGATCCATCAGGACCAGATTCTGAAAGTCGATCCGGAAATGAAGATTATCGGCTGGATTTAGGGCTATTCCGGTAAAGTCGGCGGTATTTTCCGCCCGGAATTGCGTGAGCTGCACTTCGGCATAGTGCAAAGGCGCTCGTGAGCCGCCAGCTATCTGGCGGCAGCAATATTTACTGGACGATATCGAGATCGTTGACGACGCGCTTCCCGTCTACTTCCGTGTAGAAGACAACGACCTTGACGCCTGCCTTCAGACCGTTGAAGTCGAAATCCTCGGGCACCTGATAGTTCTTGCCGTCATCCAGCGTGATGCTGAAATTCTGCGTGTCGACCTTCTTGATCGTGGACTCGACATCGGCGCTTTCGGCAAAAGCTGCGACGGGAGCAAGCAGGCTTGCCGTGGCCAAAAGCGTCGCTACGAAAAAGCGCATGGTCGTTACCCTTCAGGTCAATTTGCTTGTGATTTCTTATGCGGCGCAGATAACACTTCGAATATGGCGGAAGTTGCCCTCAATAGTGGCTTCGCCCGCCCAATTGGTGAATGTAGTGTCACAATCCACAATCTGGATTAATCTTTGTTTACCATGCCGATGGCGAAGGCAAGACAGTGGCGGACGCCGTTTCCCGGATGATGGAAAGAAAGCTTTCGTCTTGCCGGCTTTTGGCCCTGCCGGACGCTCGAGACCAAACCGGCCACGATCATTCGGCACAGGACGCAAATAGGCAGAGTATGATGCCGCCTGAAAACCGCTTACACTTTTCGGCATCATGCTCTATGAGTGTGCCGCAATTGTAAGAGAGAAGACGCGGTCTGTTCGTCAGACTGCACCAATCCGGTCGTTTTCCATGTCGCACAATACTTTCGGTCACCTTTTCCGCGTCACCACCTGGGGCGAAAGCCACGGGCCGGCACTCGGCTGCGTCGTCGATGGCTGCCCTCCCGGGCTGCGCTTCAAACTTGAGGAGCTTCAGGCCTGGCTCGACAAGCGCAAGCCAGGCCAGTCGCGCTTCGTCACACAGCGGCGCGAGGACGATCTCGTCAAGGTATTGTCGGGCGTGATGATGGACGAGGACGGCGAGACGATGATCTCGACGGGAACGCCGATCTCGATGCTGATCGAGAACACCGACCAGCGCTCGAAGGATTACGGCGAGATCGCGCGGCGCTATCGCCCCGGTCACGCCGATTATACCTATGACGTCAAATACGGCATTCGCGACTATCGCGGCGGCGGACGTTCGTCGGCGCGCGAGACGGCGGCGCGTGTCGCTGCCGGCGGCATCGCCCGCCTCGTCGTGCCCGGCGTGACCATCCGCGGTGCGCTGGTGCAGATCGGCAAACACAAGATCAACCGCGCCAACTGGGATTGGGCGCAGGTGGATCAGAACCCGTTCTTCGCTCCGGATCCCGAAATCGTGCCTGTTTGGGAAGAATATCTCGACGGTATCCGCAAGGCCGGCTCCTCGATCGGCGCCGTGGTCGAAGTCGTGGCTGAAGGCGTGCCTGAGGGTCTCGGCGCACCGATTTACGGCAAGCTCGATCAGGACATCGCCTCGCTTTTGATGTCGATCAATGCAGTCAAGGGTGTCGAGATCGGCGAAGGTTTCGCATCGGCCGAGCTGACCGGCGAGGAGAATGCTGACGAGATGCGCATGGGCAATGACGGCAAGCGCATTTTCCTGTCCAACCATGCCGGCGGCATTCTGGGCGGTATTTCCACCGGCGAGCCTGTCGTCGCCCGCTTCGCCATCAAGCCGACCTCCTCGATCCTGACGGAACGCCAGTCGATCGATGCGGACGGCAACAATGTCGACCTGCGCACCAAGGGCCGCCATGATCCATGCGTCGGCATTCGCGCCGTACCGATCGGCGAAGCAATGGTTGCTTGCGCCATTGCCGATCATTATTTGAGAGATCGCGGCCAGACCGGCCGGCAGAGATAGGGATTTCTTGATGCCTTACGACCAGAAGCGTGTTGTCGATGCCATCCGGGCTTTCGAGGCCGGCGAAATCGTCGTTGTCATGGACGACAACGATCGTGAAAACGAGGGTGACCTGATCGTCGCTGCGGTTCACTGCACGCCCGAGAAGATGGCTTTCATCGTTCGCCATACATCCGGCATCGTCTGCACGCCGATGCCGCGAGAGGAAGCCAAGCGGCTGAACCTCAACGCCATGGTGGCGGAAAATGATTCCGCCCATACCACCGCCTTCACCGTTTCCGTCGACTTCAAGCACGGCACGACGACGGGCATTTCCGCCGACGACCGGACGCTGACGGTGCGCAACCTCGCCAACCCGAATGTCGGTCCCGCCGACTTCGTCCGCCCCGGCCATATCTTCCCGCTGGTTTCACGCGAAGGCGGCGTGCTGATGCGCTCGGGCCATACCGAAGCCGCAGTCGATCTCTGCAAGCTTGCCGGCCTGCCGCCGATCGGCGTCATCAGCGAACTCGTCAATGACGACGGCACGGTGATGCGCGGCCCGCAAGTGGCCGGTTTTGCCGAGCAGCATGGGCTGAAGATGGTCTCTGTCGCCGACCTCATCGCCTATCGCCAGCGCAAGGAAACGCTGATCGAACTCGGCGCCAGTTTCGATATCGACACGCCGTTCGGCAAGGCGCGTGCCCATACCTACTCTCTGCCGTGGGATCCGATGCAGCACCTCGCCGTTGTTTTCGGCGATATCCGCGACGGCATCGACATTCCGGTGCGTCTGCATCCGGAAATCGTCGCCGAGGATATTTTCGGCAAGCGCCGGCCTGTCGATTTCTACATGAAGAAGATCGCTGAAGAGGGGCGCGGCATCATCGTCTATCTCCGCGAGGGTTCCGTCGGCGTCGGTCATTTCGACAACGGCCGCAAGACGCGTCAGGCAGAGCGGGAAAGCCACGCCGAAGCGCAGGCACGCGACAACGAATGGCTTGAAATCGGCCTGGGCGCACAGATCCTGAAGGATCTCGGCGTCAGCTCGATCAAGCTGCTCACCAGCCGCGAGCGGCACTATGTCGGCCTGGAAGGTTTCGGCATCAAGATTGCAAAGACGGAAATCTGCTGAGAGGTTGGTCTCTCCCTCAAATGGGAGAGACAACACGATCGTTCCCGGTACAGCATGTACGAGGTCGATAGCCGTTGAAGCTGGCCTATTACGATGAAGGGGTGGAATTGACGATTGCCGGACTGCCGCCGATCTGGTTGCACGGCGGCATTGTGATCGTTGCGTTCTTCATCACCTTTCCGCTGTGGAGCAGGCTTAGCGCAACGGGACTTACTGCCGCCGGCTTCGTTGTCGTCGGCCTCATCCTCTCCGTCTTGTCCCATGAGCTCGGCCACACGCTTACGGCGCGCCATTTCGGTTTTACTCCGACGTTGATCCGCCTGCACGCAGGCGGTGGCGAAACTGTTTGGGAAGCAGAGGAGAGCACGCGTGCCGAGCGGCGCCTAATTACGATTGCAGGTCCCGCCGTCAATCTCGCGCTCGGCCTCATACTTTTGTTCGCCTATCATGCCATCGTCCAGCACTCCGCAGGCTTCGTCACGCCGAACCCAGACACGCCTTGGTTTCGTCCCCCTCCCACTGCCGTTCCGCCGCTATTCACAGCCTTGCTTTGGCTGGGCGCGCTAAATCTGGTTTTATGTGGCGTCAATCTCCTGCCTGCATTTCCGCTTGATGGCGGAAACCTGCTCTATGAGGAACTTGAAGCGCGATGCGGCGCTGACCGAGCGCTGTTCTGGACGGGTTTGTTCGGAGCAGCTTTCGCCATCGCGGCAAAGATCATCTTCATAGTCGGGATTCTGACCGGGTTTGTGATATGGTCGCCGCCCTATCTCAAACCGAATTTGCAGGCACTGCGCGCATCGCGCCAACATCGACTGACAACGTGAGCGAAAGCTGACCAGCCGCAAGCGGAGCTATGCCGCTATATCGGCCCGAGAGCCTTCGATATCAAAATCAATCGATACCGGTGCATTGCGATCGGGACAGGAACTCGCGGTCCAGCAGGCCCAGCATGATGTCGTCGTGCCAGTTGCCGTTGACATAGGCGGTTTCCCTCTCCCTTCCTTCAACGACGAAGCCGCATTTCTCGTAGGCGCGAATGGCGCGCTTGTTATAGGCGAGCACGCGTATTCCGACGCGATGCAGCTTCATCTCCGCGAAGGCATGGCGCAGGAGAAGGGTGATCGCTTCGGTGCCGAACCCCTTGCCAAGCAAAGCTGGGTTGTTGATGCCGATCGCCATCATTGCCCGTCTGTCCTGCGAATTGACGTTGTCCAATCTGATTTCGCCGGCGAAGGCACCGTTGATCTCGATGACCCAGGCATGCGGGTGATCGCTAAGCCTTTGCAGCCATCGCATCGCACCTTCACGGGTGATGGGCTTTATGTTGTCCTTGTCGACGCCGTACATCTCCGCGATCTCGGCATGATTGCCCAGAGCGAAACGCATGTCGGCGTCATCGGCGCATGGTGGACGAAGCCTGACATTGCTGCCTTCCAGAACTGGCGATGGCAATGAACCCTCCCCTTTCGACAGATGCCTTTGGCTACCCCTCCCCTGCAGGAGAGGTGGTCAGCCCCGCCAACCTTCGAGAAACACGACCTTCTCGACGCCGGTGAAGCGGGCGACGCGCTCCAGCTCGGCCTCCAGCTTTTCCAGGCGACCAGCGGAAGCCTTTACACCCGGCTCCAGCCATAAGCGCTTGACGTCGAGCGTGCTCGCCTTGCGGTCGGCCTTCATGTCGATCCGTCCGATCAACCGGTCCCCCTCGAGCAGCGGGAAGACATAATAGCCATATTCGCGCTTCGGTTCAGGCACGAAAATCTCGATGCGATAGAAGAAGCCGAACAGGCGTTCGGTGCGGTTGCGATCCCGCAGCGTCGGATCGAAGGGACTTAGGACGCGGATGCGCGCCGGCGCTTCCGGGTGCTGATCGAGTGTTTCGTGGAAATCTTGAAAAGCATAGGATGCGCGCGGCTTGCCGCCGCCGACGGGCTCGATCAGCACATCGGTCAGCTCATCGCGATGCGTCTCCACCCAGGTCTTGGCCTCGAGCGGCGTCACGAGATCCCAAAAGGCTGATATTTCGCCCGAAGTGGCAAACCCAAGCCGCTGCAGCGCGCTGCGGCAGGCCCAATCGACGAATTCCTCATGCTCCACTTCCGGCTCGTGGAAATGGCTTGGAAGAACCCGTTCGACCAGATCGTAGACCTTCTGGAAATTGGTGCGACCGGCGATCGCGAACTTGCCGGTGCGCCAGAAATATTCGAGTGCTGTCTTGTTCGGGTGCCAATTCCACCAGCCGCCGGAGACATGATCCTCCGCTTTGACCTCGCGGGCGGTGATGGCTCCGTGCTTCAGTACGCGCTCGTAGGTTTCGTCGAAGACGGCTTCGAACCCCTCCCCACGCCATTTGCGCCAGCGCTCGATGATCGCAGCATCCTCGCGGCGGAAGCGATGCTTCCAGTAGACGTAAAAGGCGCTCGGCAGGATGGAGGCATCATGCGTCCAGTTCTCGAAAAGCGCGCCGTCCTTTTCCAAGAGCTCGGTCAGATGCTCGCGCCGATAGGTCTGGTTGCGTGAAAACAGGATCTGATGATGGGCTCGCTCGACGGTGCCAATACTATCCACCTGCACGAAACCGATGTCCTGGATGAGCTGCAACAGCCCCGCCTTGGTCAAGGCACGGTTCGGCGGATTGGCGAGCCCCTGCTTGGCAAGGAACACGCGGCGGGCGTCACGATTCGAAAGCAGATTCGTCATGAGGGATCATAGGCATAAATTCCCATGCTTTCAAAGAGGCGTTGATTTGATAAATCGACGCAATGCGCTACAGCCTTTTGTCGTTCCGCAATTCCAGCCGGAAAACCGCTTCGCACTTTTCCTGGAATTGCTCTATAGCTCCGCGATCACACTATTGAGCAGGGAAGCCGCTTGGACATCCGCTTCGAAAATGCCGGCGTCGACTATGGCATTCGTACCGCGCTGGTTCCGCTGAGCCTGACGCTTCAAGAGCACCGCATCGGCGTGATCGGCCTCAACGGTTCCGGCAAGACGACGTTCGCGCGGCTCATCAACGGGCTCGTCAAGCCAACGACCGGGCGTATCGTTGTCGATGGGCTCGACACGGTTAGCGATGCCGGCGCCGTGCTTGGAAAGGTCGGCTATATCTTCCAGTCACCACAGAACCAGATCATCCTGCCGATCGTGCGCGACGATATTGCCTACGGGCTGAAGGCGCGCGGATACGACAAATCACGGATCGAGGCGGCGGTAGACGGCATTCTCGACCGCTTCGGCGTTCGCCATCTGGCGGCGCGTCGCGCGCATGAGCTTTCAGGCGGCGAGCTGCAGATGGCAGCCCTCTGCTCCGTGCTGGTCACCGGCCCCGACATTCTCATTCTGGACGAGCCGACGAACCAGCTCGATCTCCGCAACCGGGCGCTCGTGCAGAAAACCATGGCAACGCTGCCGGAAAATGTCATCGTCATCAGCCACGATCTGCCGCTGCTGGAGGATTTCGAGCGGGTGCTGGTGTTCGATCAAGGCCGGTTGGTCGTCGATGCTCCGGCGGCGGCGGCGATCGCCCGGTACAAGGAGATGGCTGCCTGATGCAGACGCTGCATGTCGACGTCGACACATGGCTGCACCGGCTGACGCCGCGCGTGAAGCTCCTGGCGTTGGCCGCTCTTGGCGTCGTGCTCTTCCTGACGCAGTCCGTCCCGTTGCTTGCCTGCGCAAATCTGGTCGGCGCCGGTCTCTATTTTCGCGCCGGTCTGTCGATCAGGGACGCGCTGCGGCGACTGCGACCGATCCTGATCTCGATTGCCGTGCTGGCGGTCTTTGCCGCATTGGTCGGTCCGCTCCACGCTGCAATCGTCACGGCACTGAGGCTGACCGCGCTTGCGCTCTTTGCGGCCACGGTGACGGCAACCACATCGACAGCGGCTTTTATTGACGAAATCACCGCCCTTGCCATGCCGGTCGAGAAGGTGAGCCCGCTCAAAGCCGCCGATATCGGGCTTGCGATCGGCCTCGTCATTCGTTTCGTGCCTGAAATTCTCGATCGCTATCAGGCGATCCGCGAGGCGCATCAGGCGCGCGGAATCAAGGTGAGGCTGGTCACGACCCTCGCGCCGCTAATCATTCTGACGTTGCGCGATGCGGACAATATCGCCGCTGCGATTGACGCGCGTGGCATTCGGCGGCAATGAACACAGATCTGTTTCGCAAGGAGCTGCCATGAACACCCGCGACCTCGTCCTTTCGGCGCTGTTTGCCGCCATCATCGTGGCGCTCGGCCTGCTGCCACCGATCCCGATCGGCATCATTCCCGTGCCGATCACCGCGCAATCGCTGGGCGTCATGCTTGCCGGTGTTGTGCTTGGCGCCAAGCGTGGCACGATCGCCGTGTTGCTGGTTGTCGTTCTCGTCACGATCGGCCTGCCGGTCTTATCGGGCGGCCGCGGCGGCCTTGCCGTGTTCGCTGGCCCCACTGCCGGCTTTTTCGTCGGCTGGATTTTCGCGGCATTCGTTACCGGCTATCTCTCCGAGCGGCTGGTGAAGCCTGAGCAGAGCAATCTCGCACAAGGCGTCGGCTTCTTCATCGCCGCCGCCATCGGTGGCGTGGTGGTGCTCTATGCCTTCGGCATCGCCTGGCTCGCCATCAATATCGGCTTCGGCAAGGCATTTTTCGGATCGCTGGGTTTCGTGCCCGGCGACGTCGTCAAGGCAGCCGTGGCAGCGCTCGTCGGACGCGCTGTAATGGCCGGTTATCCGCTGCTACCGCAGCGAAGCTAAGCCCGGCTCAAGCCAGATATTTGTAGAGCCAATCGCGCGTGTCTTCCGGCAGCGAGACGGGTTCATGCTCCTCGCCGCGAACCGCGAGCCACAGGATTTCCACCTCAGCCGCCAGTTCGTTGCCGGTTTCGACGGCAACGACAAAGCCGATCGATTTTCCACCGATCTTGTTGACGCTGACCGAGAAACGCGCAAGGTCGTCGTAGCGAAGCGCTCTGTGCAGCGAACAGGATGCCTTTCTGGCGACATAGATTGGCTCGTCATCGACGAGAGGCCGCGTCCGCCAGAAATTCGAAAGCGCTGTCTCCGCCTGCGAGATGTAGGAGGCGATGAACATATGGCCGTGCCTGTCGACATCACGCGGCGGCACCCTGAACTCGATGACATCGGATCGTTCTATGCTCATCATCACGCAACAACCCCGGCCGACGCCATACTGACCTTAGAGCATGATGCCGAAAAGTGCGCGCGGTTTTCGGGCGACATCATGCTCTACTTCTTTGATTTTAGAGCGGATTCAGATTTTAGGTCGAGCAGACCTAAAATCATCCGGCTCTAACGAAAGCTTAACACCGCGCCTCGATAAGTAAACGGGCGCCCTGCCAAAGTGGTTAAGATGGATTGTTGACATCGTAGTGACATTGTCCATGTCCTGTAATAGGCGTCACACCTCTTTTATAGATTGGGCCCATGAGCACACGTCTTTACGAACATCCGATCTTTCTTGAACATATAGTTCCACCCGGCCACCCGGAGCGTCCCGACCGGCTGCGGTCGCTGAACATTGCACTTGAGCATCCGAATTTCGAGCGGCTGGACCGGCGCAAGGCGCCGCCTGCTCCTGAGGAAGCGATCCTGCTTGCGCATCCCGAAGAGCATCTGGAATTCGTTCTGCGCTCGATGCCGGACAAAGGCGACGACGGCGAGATCAACCAGATCGAGGCTGACACCTACGCTAGCCCGAAGACCCTGCAGGCGATCATGCACGGTGTCGGCGGTGCCATGGCGGCGGTCGACGACGTGTTTACGGGTGCTGCGGACAATGTCTTCGTGGCGGCCCGGCCGCCGGGCCACCATGCCGAAAAGTCCAAGGCCATGGGCTTCTGCTTCTTCAACAATGCGGCGATTGCCGCCCGCCATGCACAAAAGGCCCACGGCGCAGAACGCGTCGCCATCGTCGACTGGGATGTCCACCACGGCAACGGCACGCAGGACATTTTCTGGGACGATCCGTCCGTGCTCTTCTGTTCGACCCACCAGATGCCGCTCTACCCGGGCACAGGCAAGAAAGACGATCGTGGCACCCACAACACCATCGTCAACGCACCGCTTTCGCCGAACACCGGCGGCGACCATTTCCGCGAAGCTTTCAAATCGCGCGTTCTGCCGGCGCTGCATGATTTTCGCCCCGACCTCATCATCATTTCGGCCGGCTTCGACGCCCATCACCGCGATCCACTCGGCCAATTGAACCTCGTCGGCGAAGATTTCGACTGGGCCACGGGACGGCTGCTCGAAGTCGCAGACCGTAGCGCCAACAACCGGGTCGTCAGCCTGCTAGAAGGCGGCTATGATCTGGAAGGCCTCGCCGAGTCG
Source organism: Rhizobium sp. NPDC092011 (assembly GCF_044756305.1). Lineage (NCBI taxonomy): Bacteria > Pseudomonadati > Pseudomonadota > Alphaproteobacteria > Hyphomicrobiales > Rhizobiaceae > Rhizobium > Rhizobium sp. NPDC092011. The sequence continues at coordinate 212,898 of NZ_JBIVSO010000003.1, read as the reverse complement.
GCGGGGATGCATATTCTACGCATGATGAAGGGTTGACGATGAGCGAGAACGCCAAAGTAGATGTTTCAGGCTATTCCTTCGAGAAGGCCGTGGCGGAGCTCGAGAGCATCGTCGCGCGGCTGGAACGCGGCGATGTGGCACTGGACGAGTCCATCTCCATCTACGAGCGCGGCGAAGCGCTGAAGAAGCATTGCGAGGCTCTGCTCTCGGCTGCCGAGAACCGCATCGAAAAGATCAGGCTCGACCGCGCCGGAAAGCCACAGGGCACGGAACCGCTGGACGGGCAGTAGGACGAGCGGGAAAATTTGAGTTTGCCTGACATTCCCGGTAGGTTGAGCATCAACCGAAAGGAGACCCGATATGTCTTTCTTCCCAGGCAACGATCCTCAGGCAGGTGATGCCTTCGCCTGCGACGCGATCGAAAATCTCATCATTCCGCGCACCAGCGACCTTGGCGGATTTTCCGTGCGGCGCGCGCTTCCGAGCAGCCGGCGGCGGCTAGTGGGGCCGTTCATCTTCTTCGATCGCATGGGCCCGGCCATCCTGCGACCCGGCGAAGCTCTTGACGTGCGCCCGCATCCGCATATCGGCCTATCCACCGTCACCTACCTCTTCGACGGCGAGATCCGCCATCTCGACAGCCTTGGCACCGCCAAGGTGATCCGCCCCGGCGACGTCAACCTGATGACGGCCGGACGCGGCATCGTGCATTCGGAGCGCACGCCGGAGAACCTGCGCGACCATCCGTTTGCCATGTCCGGCCTGCAGACCTGGCTGGCTTTGCCCGACGACAAGGAAGAGATCGATCCCGCCTTCGCCCATACGGAAAAGGAGGATCTTCCTGATATCTCCGACGCCGGCGTCACCGGACGTGTGGTCATCGGCAACTTCGAGGGCCTCAAGTCACCGGTGAAGTCCTTTTCCGATACGCTTTATGTCGATCTTCAGCTGCAGGCGGGTGCAAAGTTTCCGTTCGGTACAGCACATGAGGAACGTGCGATCTATATTCTCTCCGGTTCGCTGGTCGTCGCCGGCGACCGGTTCGCACAGGATCAGCTCCTCGTTTTCCGCCCGGGCGACGCCATAACCCTGGAAGCCGCAGAAAAAGGCTGTCACCTCATGCTTTTTGGTGGTGCGGCGCTCAATTCGAAGCGCTATATCTGGTGGAATTTCGTGTCATCTTCCAAGGAGCGGATCGAAAAAGCCAAGGAAGAATGGCGCACTGGCCGCTTCGATATCGTGCCAGGCGACGAAGAAGAATTCATTCCCCTGCCGGAAGGCTGACGGGTTCATGACAATCCCACATGTTTCTTGTTCGGGATCACCTTGAATTCGGCGCCTTTTGTCGCAATCTGTTTTGACGTAAAGGCGGACCGCCGCCCAAGAATAGCAAGAAAGAGGCTTCCGCCTTGACACAAATGCCACAGACGCCCCTGCTCGATCAGGTCCAGTATCCTTCCGATCTGCGGAAGCTGGAAGATCGGGATCTGCCGCAGCTCGCCCGCGAAGTCCGCGACGAGATGATCGATGCGGTGTCTCGCACGGGCGGGCATCTCGGCGCCGGCCTCGGCGTCGTCGAACTCACCATCGCCATTCACAGCGTCTTCAACACACCGGATGATCGGCTGATCTTCGATGTCGGGCATCAGTGTTATCCGCACAAGATCCTGACCGGACGTCGCGACCGCATCCGCACGCTGCGTCAGGAAGATGGCCTTTCCGGCTTCACGCGCCGGGCCGAAAGCGAATATGATCCTTTCGGCGCCGCGCATTCGTCGACCTCCATTTCCGCCGGTCTCGGCATGGCGGTTGCCGCCGAGCTCGATAAGACCGACCGGCGCGTGATCGCCGTCATTGGCGACGGCGCCATGTCGGCCGGCATGGCCTATGAAGCCCTGAACAATGCCGGCGCGCTCGATGCGCGACTGATCGTCATCCTCAACGACAACGACATGTCCATTGCTCCGCCGACGGGCGCGATGAGCGCCTATCTCGCGCGCCTCGCTTCCGGCCGCACCTATATGGGCTTCCGGGATTTTGGAAAGAAACTGACGGCCTATCTTGGCAAGAAGGTCGACCGCGCCATCACGCGGGCAGTAGAGCACGCACGGGGCTATGTGACCGGCGGGACGATGTTCGAGGAGATGGGCTTCTACCATATCGGCCCGATCGACGGTCATTCCTTCGAACATCTCTTGCCCGTGCTGCGCAATGTCCGCGACAATGCTCAGGGACCAGTACTGATCCATGTCGTCACGCAGAAGGGCAAGGGCTATCCGCCCGCTGAAGCCGCCGCCGACAAATATCATGGCGTCAACAAATTCGACGTCATCACCGGGACCCAGGCCAAGGCGAAGCCAAACGCACCGAGCTATACCAGCGTCTTTGCCGACGCTCTGGTGCAGGAAGCAACGCTCGACGACAAGATCGTCGGCATTACCGCCGCCATGCCGAACGGCACCGGTCTCGACAAGCTGCAGGAGTTCTTCCCCAACCGCTGTTTTGACGTCGGCATTGCCGAGCAGCATGCGGTCACCTTTGCAGCCGGCCTTGCCGCCGAAGGCTATAAGCCTTTTGCCGCCCTCTATTCCACCTTCCTGCAGCGCGCCTACGACCAGGTGGTGCACGACGTAGCCATCCAGGGGCTGCCGGTACGCTTCCCGATCGACCGCGCCGGTTTCGTCGGCGCCGATGGGCCGACGCATGCGGGTTCCTTCGATACCGCATTCCTTGCCACCCTGCCCGGTTTCGTCGTCATGGCCGCCGCCGACGAGGCGGAACTGAAGCACATGGTCCGCACCGCCGCCGCCTACGATCTCGGCCCGATCTCCTTCCGCTATCCGCGTGGCGAAGGTGTCGGCATCGAGCTTCCGGAACGCGGACAGATTCTGGAAATCGGTAGGGGACGCGTGGTCAAGCAAGGTTCGAAGGTCGCGCTGCTATCCTTTGGTACGCGCCTGGCCGATAGCCTCGCAGCCGCTGAGGATCTCGATGCGGCCGGTCTGTCGACGACGGTCGCGGACGCCCGCTTCGCCAAGCCGCTCGATCACGATCTCATCCGTCAGCTGGCCGCTCACCACGAGATGCTGATCACCATTGAGGAAGGCTCGGTCGGCGGCTTCGGCAGCCAGGTCATGCAGTTCCTCGCCAGCGAAGGCCTGCTCGACAACGGATTGAAGATCCGCACGCTCGTCATGCCCGATATCTGGATGGAGCAGGCGAAGCCCGAGGTCATGAACGCCAAGGCCGGCATCGACCGGGCCGGCATCGTGCAGACCGTGTTCAACGCGCTTGGTCGTGGCCGGATCGTCGAAGCGGCGGGATAATTTGCCGAGCCGGCAATTTCATCGCGTTCGGGCTTCTCTCCAGAACGTTTCCGCTTTTTTTCGAAACGCGAAGACGCTGTAAAGCGCGTCGCGATCTTTCAGATTCGCTTCATGCGCTTTAGCTTTTTGATTTCGCGCATGTCGTAGTCGCAAAACCGCTGCACACTTTTGCGCGACATGCTCTAGCTTATTGTTTTCTTACGCATTCCGAACGGAAAACCACTGCGCACTTTTCCTGGAATTCCTCTAATCGTCAGGAACCGAATATCGCGACGCGATCGCGGCCGGCGGCCTTCGCCTGATAGAGGGCGGCATCGACATTCCGCAGCAACAGCGTGCGCGTTGCGCCATCCTGCGGCGCGATGGCTGCGCCAATGCTCAGCCTAGCCAAGATGGACACGCCGTCCACCGTGAAAGGTGCCCGGAACGCCATAAGCAGCCGTTCGGACAAGGAAATAAGCGCGCTCCCCTCGGGCAGGTCGGGAACGAAAACTGCGAACTCGTCACCGCCCATACGCACGACGATATCCTCGGCTCGAATGACAGAGCGGATACGCGATGATGCCTCGCACAACACCTCGTCGCCGACATTGTGGCCGAAACGATCGTTGATTGCCTTGAAGCCATCCATGTCCAGATAGAGAACGCCGAAGCGTCTGCCGGCTGAGATCGCCGCGCTCAACGCTCCATCAACAATGCCTTCCAGCGCCGAGCGGTTGTAGAAGCCGGTCAATGGATCTGTCATGGCGGCGGCGCGCAAGCCGTTTTCGGCAATGCCCATCAACAGGTTGTTCTTCTGGAGACGCAGCAGTGCACTTGCGATCTGCGCAAACTGCATGAGGCTGCGCTCCTCGCCTTCGGAGAAGCGCCTTGCCTTCTGATCCAGGATGCAGAAAGCGCCCACAGGTAAGCCGCTCTCCAATCTGACCGGCGCGCCTGCATAGAAGCGGAAGCAGGGATCGTCGAGAACGAAGGGAGCGGTTTTCAACTCCGGGTCTTCAACCAGATCAGGAATGACCAGCAATCCGTCGTCGAACACCACACGGGTACAGATCGACATGTCGCGCGAGCATTCGGCGATCTTCAGACCCGCCTGCCCCGCGATACGCTGCCAGTCTTCGTCGATGATGTTGATCGCCGCGTAGGGGGTTTCGAATACGCCTCTCGCCAGCTCGGCAAGAGTCGCAAGCTCCGGCGTCGGACTGCTGTGAATCCCATTCAGGGAGCGTACGGCCAAAAGTCTCTGTGTTTCGTTGGCCGGAACTCGGACGAGCTGTCCCATTCGACTCTCCCTAGGCGGTCAGTATGCGCTTATAGAAATGGCGGTTCGCTACTGGGAGCAACCCTGCCGCCGATCAAATATTTAATAAATCTTGACCAAAGAATGGTCCGCCAGCTTGCGAAAAATGAATGTGCCTGCCGAATACCCTGCCTTTCAAGGAAAGAAGCACCCTCATCAGAGATAGGGCTGCCCCAAGATAAGACAGGTGCAGCATGAGAGATTTTCGTACAGCCTGTGCAAAACCGAACCCGCTCGCCGCGAGGCAGCGAATCGGCGAGGCTCACGGCAAGCTGCAGCCTTACCCCGCACGAATGATTTGCCGACGCTCCGAGGCGCTTTCGCCTCACTCGGAGACCCATTAATTGACGGGTGTCGCAGCGAGAATCAGAATATCGAGGTCGTGCTCGGGGTAAAAATCCTGCGCCGTCATCTGGAAGGTTGTCGGGCCGGTTTTCTTCACGTCCTTGCCGCAGAAGCTGATGTAATTTTCCGGGCTGCCCTTATCGACGGTCAGTTCGAAATGTTTGATGGGGCCCGACCAATTGGCGCCCGTCGTCAGCACATATGAGATCCAGCTTTCGGTGTAGGTACGGCCACCCTTGTCGGCTGCGGCTGCGAGCTTGGTCGCGGTCTTCAGAAACGCCTCGTCGATGCAATATTTGCCGCGATAGGTCTGCAGCTGCCGGGTCTGATAATCTTCATCGCCGGCGAAGGTGATGGCGACGGTGCCGCCGACGCTTGGCTTGTAGCGGTGCTGGACAGCGATCTTGGCCTTGGCGGGAAATTTGGTGCGCCACCAATAGGTGGTGTGCAGCGTCCACATCGGCGTCGGATGATGCTTCATGCCCTGGCCGTCATTGTCGTATTCGTCGTCGGTAATCAGACCGCGCGCCGTCCAATCCTCCAACACCTCGACGGGCAGCTTGGCTGCGGCGTCCATCGCCGCCCGGCTGAGCGGCAGCAAGGGCACACCATGCGCCTTCAGCTCATCCGTCATGTCGACCCCGGCGACTGTAACGCGCTGCTGAAGGGTCGGGACGATGGCCTTTCCGTCCTGGGTTACGGTGAAGCCAAGGAAATTGTCGGCTTCGACATCGCCGGCATCGACCATGCTGTCGACATCGCCCTTGATATCCGGCATGGGGAACGCAATGACGCTTTCGACATCCCTGTCCGAGGTATTCTGGAAAACGTAGTCGACGCGCACTTCGGCCGGCGAAATGAAGAGTTTTTCCTGATCCATGCTGATGTCGCCGGTCCGGACGTAGGCCAGGCCGCCGGTCTGCAATTCAGCCATGGTGTCATTCGCCAAGGCTGGCGCAGCAAACATCGCCAATAGCGCCGCATAGCCACTGATTTTCCGCATGATGCTCCCCAGCCGCTGATTTGCTCAATTAAGGCCAGCGGCAATCCGCCGTCAACGCCACGATCAGCACAAAAGGCTTGCAACGCACCGCATTGACCGGCATGGACTGCCTATGTCCGAACCACAACGTCTCGACCAGCTTCTCGTCACCCTTTCGCTCTTCGCCAGCCGCTCCCGCGCGCGCGATGCCATTCAACGCGGCACCGTGACCGTCGACGGCAAGGTGGTGACCAAACCGGGTGCGCTCTTTACCGAAGAAGCCAAGATCGGCATCGACGATCCGGCCCAGGACTATGTCTCCCGCGCGGCACTGAAACTGGTAGCGGCCCTGGATCATTTCGGCATCGATCCGCAGGGACAAAGCTGTCTCGACGTCGGCGCATCGACCGGCGGCTTTACCGAGGTTCTGCTGCAACGCGGCGCGGCCCATGTCACGTCGATCGATGTCGGCCACGGCCAGATGCACCCGCGCATAGCGGCCGATCCGCGCGTCACCAACATCGAAGGGTTGAACGCCCGCAACCTGACAGCCGAGGATATTGGCCGGCCCATTTCGTTCGTCGTGTCCGACGTGTCGTTCATCTCGCTGAAACTGGCGCTTGCGCCGGCACTCGCTCTTGCCGAGCCGGGGACGCGTGCAGCACTGCTGGTAAAGCCGCAATTCGAGGCGGGCCGGGATGCGATCGGCAAGGGTGGACTGCTGAAGGACCCCTCCTCCGCTCCATCAGTCGCCGCAGAACTCGAGCGCTGGTTCGTCCAGGATATGGGCTGGCAAAGTCTCGGCCTCATCGACTCGCCGATTGCAGGCGGCGACGGCAACCATGAATTTCTTCTCGCAGGGATCAAGCCATGAGCACTGAAAGCGTCACCATCCAGAAGCTTGGCGGTCAGGGCGACGGCATCGCGCAGGGCGCCGATGGCCCGATCTATGTACCCTTCACACTGCCGGGCGAAAATGTCGCCATCGCACGGGTGAAAAGCCAGGGCACATTGATGTCGATCACCACGGCCTCTCCGGATCGGCAGGAGCCGCACTGTCGCCACTTCGGGCCGGATGGCGTCAACGGCACGTGCGGCGGCTGCACCCTGCAGCACTATGTCGACGCGCCCTACCGCGCCTTCAAACGCCAGCTCGTCATCGATGCGCTGCGCTCCAAGGGCCTGGCGCCTGAGGTGGACGATATCGTTGCCGCTCATCCCGGTGAGCGCCGCAGGGTCGTCTTTGCCGCGCGCAAGACCGAAAAGAGCACGCTGATCGGTTTCAATCAGGCCGAAAGCCACCATATCGTCGCAATCGAGGAATGTCCCATCGCGTCAGCGGGGATCATGGCACGGCTCGACGCGATCAGGGCAGTCGCAACCGCGATCGCTGCCAATGCCGAGGCTTTCCGCATCTCCGTGCTGGAAACCCTGTCCGGCCTCGATCTGGCCGTTGACGGCATCAAGTCGCTTTCCGACAAACAGCGCCGCAGCACGGTTGAAACCGTGCTGGCGCTTCGCGGCATCGCCCGCGTCTCGCTGAACGGCGAAATCCTGGTGGAGCCGGCAAAGCCGATGATCGATTTCGGCGGCGTGCAGGTTGCGCCACCGCCGGGCGCCTTCACGCAGGCAACCAAGCAGGCCGAGGATGCTATGGCCGCGCGGGTGGCCGCTCATGTCGGCAAAGCCAAGCGTATCGCCGATCTCTTCGCCGGCAGCGGCACCTTCTCGCTTCGTCTAGCGCACATCGGGCGCGTGCATGCGGTGGAAAGCGAAGACAAGCCGCTTGCCGCGCTGGACCACGCCGCCCGTAATACACAGGGCCTGAAGCCCGTGACCGTCGAGCGCCGCGACCTGTTCCGCCGGCCTTTGATGGCCCAGGAGCTCAAGGTCTATGATGCCGTGGTCTTCGATCCCCCGCGTGCGGGAGCCGAATTCCAGTGCAAGGAACTCGCCCGCTCGCAGGTCAAAAAAATCGTCGCCGTCTCCTGCAATCCGTTAACGTTCGCCCGCGATCTCGCGCTGCTGGTCGAAGGCGGTTACCGCATCACCAAGGTAACGCCGATCGACCAGTTCCTCTGGACCTCGCATGTCGAGGTGGTTGCGGTGCTGGAGAAGTAAGCCTTCACCGCTTCATGAAAGCTTCGAAGGCCGCCCGGGCCTCGGCGCTCTTCAGCTGAGCAGCGAAATGCCCGGCTTCCTGCTGGATGCGGTCAAGAACGGTGTCCGGCGGGCCGCGCATGAGGTCACGAGCGATCCGCAGTGCCTCCGGCGGCTTGGCGGCGAGCTTTGCCGCCAGCGACAGCGTTTCGGCCTCCACTGCTTCCGGCGCCGTTACCTTCCAGATCAGGCCGGCCTCCTTGGCTTGCGCAGCGGAGAAGCCTTCACCAAGGGCAAGCAGCGCAAAGGCGCGCTGCTGGCCCATGACGCGCGGCGCAATCAGGCTGGAAGCAGCTTCGGGAACAAGGGCAAGATCGACGAAGGGCGTCTTGAACAGGCTGCGGTCGGAAGCAACGGTCAGATCGCAGTGGAGATGGATCGTCGTGCCGATGCCGATCGCCAGGCCATCGACGCCGGAGACGACCGGCTTTCGGGCGCTGGCCAGAGCAACCAGAAAATCCACGACTTCGCGGCCCATGCTGCCACCCATGGCGAAGGCAAGGAAATCGGCCATGTCATTGCCGGCAGAGAAGCAGCCTTCCGTACCGAGGAAGACGTTGACGCGAATATCCGACGCCTCGTCCGCCGCCCTCAGCGCATCGGTCATTGCCTGATACATGGCGCGGGTGATGGCATTCTTCTTTTCCGGCCGGTTGAACCGGATGATCTGGATATGCGGCGCCGTTTCGGAACGTTCGATCAGAATGTGGTCGGTCATGGCCTCTCCTCAGGCAAGAGCAATGCGGGCAGCTTCCAGGCTGGATGCGCCGGCCAAGACGCGATCGGCAAGCGCCGCCGTTTCAGCCAGCAGGTTCTCGGCGGCAAAACGGCAGAGTGCGATGCGTTTCGCCCCTTCACCATCAGCGACGTCGGCAAGACCGCCCTTGGCGAGATAGGAAGCGGTCAGCACCAGGCCGAATAGCCGCTGGTAAGGGGTAGCGCCGGCCAGAGCCTCCGCAACCGCGCCCTCGGCCTGCTTGGCCAGGAGCCATTCGCCCGCTTTTTCAAGATCGTCGATCGCGGCTTCCAATCGTGGCGCGGTCTCGCCGAGACCCTCGAGATTGGATCTGGCAACCGAACCGGCAATGTCGCGCAGCTCGCTGATGAAACCGCGCACATGCTCGCCATTGCCAATCGTCAGCTTGCGGGTCACGAGGTCGATGGCCTGAATGCCGTTGGTACCTTCGTAGATCGGCGCGATGCGTGCGTCACGCAGCAGCCGTGCCGCACCGGTCTCTTCGATAAAGCCCATGCCGCCATGAACCTGGATGCCGAGCGAGGCGACATCGACGCCGGCGTCGGTGGAAAAAGACTTGGCGATCGGCGTCAGCAGCGCAGCCCGCTCCTGCCAGTGCTTTGCACTCTGCCGATCGCGATGCGACATGTCGATCGCCTCGGCGCAGGCATAGCAGATGGCGCGAGACCCTTGCGTCAGCGACTTCATCGTCAGCAGCATGCGCGCGACATCAGGATGCTCGATAATGGGGCTCATGCCTGCTGAAGTTGTGCCCGGCGCACGGCCCTGCGTGCGCTCCCTGGCATAGGCGATAGCCTTCTGGGTGGCCGCCTCCGCGATCGCCACACCCTGAATGCCAACAGCCAGGCGCGCGTTGTTCATCATCGTGAACATGCAGGCGAGGCCCTTGTTCTCATCGCCGACGAGCCAGCCCAAGGCGCCCTTCTCGCTGCCGTACTTGCCGTCACCATAGATCATCGTACAGGTCGGAGAACCGTGGATGCCGAGCTTGTGCTCAAGTGAATGGGCAAAGCAATCGTTGCGGGCGCCCAGCGAACCATCTTCGTTCACAAGGAACTTCGGCACCAGAAAGAGCGATATGCCGCGCGTTCCGGCAGGGGCATCCGGCAACCGGGCGAGAACGAGATGGATGATGTTCTCCGTCGCTTCATGATCGCCCCAGGTAATGAAGATCTTCTGGCCGAAAATGCGATAGCTGCCATCGTCCCCGCGTTCAGCGCGTGCACGCAGAGCGCCGACGTCGGAACCGGCATGCGGCTCCGTCAGGTTCATGGTTCCGGTCCACTCACCCGATACGAGCTTTGTCAGGTATATCTTCTTGAGATCGTCGCTGCCGTGCGCCCGCAGCGCCTCGACCGCCCCCATGGTCAGCGTCGGCGCCAGGCCGAATGCCACCGAAGCGGAATTCCACATTTCCAGCGTCGCAATGTTCAGCATGTGCGGGAGGTCCTGCCCGCCGAATTCCTCCGGCGCGGTCAACCCGTTCCAGCCGCCCGATATCCAGTCGCGATAGAGTTTCTCCCAGCCGTCGGGAAGAACCATTTTGCCATCGACCAGCCTTGCGCCTTGCCGGTCGCCGTTTTCGGCCAGTGGCTCCATTTCCTCACCGGCAAATCGCCCGGCTTCCGCTAGAATGGCGTCGACGACATCGGCGCTGAGATCACCGAGGATCCCCTGCTCCATCGCACGTCCCATGCCTGTGACGTGGTTCAGCGTGAATGCGATTTCCTCGACGGGCGCCTTGTACATGCTGTCTCCTCCGCATGAGAACAATTCCAGCAATGTTGCGTCCGGAATTGCGTGAAAACAAACAGATAGAGCATTTCCGTGACTCTATTTGAAATCGGAAATGCTCGATACTGCCTTCGGCCTGCCTCACTCGGGCCGAAGACGGTGGGTAACATAGCTAGTTGATTTTTACGTAAACGTCAATTTTTCGAAGCAGCAATCGTGACGATTTCCGCTAGGCCGCAAACACGATCCCGCAGCGGGTTCAAAACTCGTCTTTATCGCAAAGCTGCAGCCAGTCGCCGCAGCCGCGCCAGCAATTATTCCGGCTAATGATGGTCTTGTATAAACAATCGTCATGAACAAAGACTAAGGCAACTGTTCAGACAATGCGAACGATCCGGCCATGAACACGATCATCTCCGCCAATAAGATACCGGGCTTCGTCTGGGCCTATCGTCTGCGACCGGGCTCGGACAAGCCGGAGCGGTTGGCCGACGATACCGATCGTGCGGCGCTCTTTACCGGAGAAGGCTTCCTCTGGCTGCATCTCAGTCTCGTCGATGCCCGCGTCCCGGCCTTCCTCGCGGACGCGCCAGGCCTCAACGACGCCGCACGCATCGCGCTGACGACACATGAAACGCATGCCGCCGTCACTGTCGATGAACAGATGCTTTTCGGCACACTGGTCGATTTCCAGCGTGATTTCACTCACAACACCCACGATATCGGCTGGCTGCATTTCGCGCTGACCGATCGCATGCTCATCACCAGCCGGCTGCAGCCGCTTCGCAGCCTGGATCGGGCCCGTACGCTGATCGAAAAGAACCCGGCGCGTTTTTCCAGCCCGGTGGATGTTTTCGAGGCGCTGGTGGCAGAATTCCAGCGTGCCCTGATTTCCGTCGTCATCGAAATCGGCGAGGAACTGAACGCTATCGAAGATTTCGTGCACGGCAATACGTCGCATGACGAGCGCGCACGGCTTCCGCCCATTCGCCGGACGATCGTGCGACTACACAGGCATCTGCGAACGGTGCTTTCTCTGATGCGTCACGCCGCCGCCTCGGATGACGAGGAAATGCCGCTCGGTTTCGACGATGTGGCGGGGCGCTTGACGGGCCGGCTCGAGGCTGTCGAGCATGACATTTATGCGCTGCAGGAGCGCGCCAGGCTATTGCACGAAGAAATCGGCTCGAAGCTCTCGGCCGAGATCAATCGCCACCTCTACATCCTGTCGATCATGACGGCGTTTTTGCTGCCACCCACGCTGGTAACCGGCTTTTTCGGCATGAACACATCGGGCCTGCCGCTCGCCGGCGGCTCCACCGGTACCGGATATGCGGTCGGCTTCATCATCGCGTCCATATTGCTGGCTTGGTGGCTGCTGAAGCGCGTCGACATTCTCTGAGGTTGAGACATGCAAAAGCCGCCCGGTGGGAACCGGACGGCTTGTGTCTGTAACTCTCAATTCTATTGCCCTTACGCAATTCCGGGCGAAAAACCGTCAATCGTTTTTCCCTGAACTACGTTAGCTGCGGCTTAGTAATACGGCGAGTAGCACTGGCGGCGCGGGCCATAATTCGGCTGGAACGTGTTGTCGTAGGCGCGATAGGAACGGTAGCGTCCTTCGCACCAGTCAACGTGCCGAGGGTTTATGCCAACGGAAGGAGCCGGAGCCGGCGCATAATAACGCGGCTGGCTGGCGATTGCGCCACCGATCAAAGCGCCGGCGCCGAAGGCGGCGAGCGGGAACCAGTAGCCGTCATGATAGCGATAACCGTGACGATAACCCGAGTAGCCGCGATAGCCGCCATACCAACCACGACGATAGTAGCCGCCGCGATAGTCGCGCCATTGCACCTGCTCGACATTGCCGACTGACTTGTCGGCCTGCACGACCGGTGCGGTGGGCATCTGGATGGCGAAAGACGGTGTGAAGCTCGTCAAGGTGACCGCGGCCGTCACGGCTATGGTCGCAATTTTCGCACGGAAACCAAGCATTTTTATCTCCATTCCCTGGTTCGACTTGTGCTCAAGCCTATAGGTTTCATGTCGGGAATGCTTCCCGAGCAAGGTTTCGCTGCCTGTTTCGTCGTATATTCGAATAGACGACAAGAAACGCGGCAGCACACTGTTTGGTTCCTTAAATCCCTACCAACTTAAGGAGTTATGCGAGGGCTCCACACCGAGTTTATAGTGTTTGCATTCTTAACCCAAGATTAACCAGCAATCCTTACTATTATTTCATGAAAGGATCCTGGCAGAGCCACGCCCTGATTTGCACCTTCCTTACGGTTCTGAGCTTCATGGGCCCGGCCACCAAACCTTCGGCTGGTGAAAATCAACCTTGGACGGACACGAAAAACGCCCTCATCGTCGATGCCTACGAGCTGAATACGATCGATTGGAGTGCGTTTCTGCAGGACAAGCGCATCGCCGCCTTCATTTCGAAAGCCTCGGACGGCCTGCCGGCGACCTACAATTGCGCCGCCAAACCCGCGGGCGACACACCCGCGCATTGCAAGACGATATGGCGCAAATACGCCATCAGCCGCGAACTCTATCAGACCCGCCGCATGTTGGCGAAGACGAATGGCCTATTATGGGGCGCTTATCATTTGGGACGGCCGGGCAATCCCATCGATCAGGCCAATCATTTTCTCGATTATGCCGATCCGCAGCCGGATGAGCTGATGGTGCTCGACATAGACGGGATGGACCCTGCCCAGTTCATGTCGCTGGACGATGCCCAGATTTTCGTCGCGCATATCAAGGTCAGAACCGGGCGCTATCCGATCCTATACACCAACCACAATACGGCGCAGTATATTGCCGATCACCGCGATCTCTATCCGCTGCTGTCGCGGCTGCCGCTCTGGTATGCCCGCTACAAGCCGGACGTGAAGGGCACCTTCCCGCTCGGCAACTGGGACAGCTATGCCATCTGGCAATTCGTCTCGTCGGAAAACTGCTCCGACAAGAGTTGCCCCTACCGCGTTCCGGGCACCCTGACCGATATCGACGTCAATGTCGTGCCGATGACCAAGGTGCAGCTCGCCGCGATCTGGCCGCAGGGCGATCTCGTGGCGGCCAAGCCGCTTCCCGCCCCCGACCTGACGATTGCTCAGGATGCGACCTGCAGCGGGCCGCGGCAAACGCTGGTCTCGCTGCTGCTCGACCCGGTGGTCACGGCTTCGATCCCGCGATCCAAGCCGGTCGCTGAGATCAACGAATTTAACTATCAGGATTTCTAAAGCGCCGTGTTTCCTTACGGAAGCACAAAGGTCGCTCCATCTATTTGAATCGGCGCATCAGGCTTCGACCTGAACATCCGTCTTCGGACGCGAGCAGCAGGCCAGAATGTAGCCCTCCTCGATCTCGTCGTCGAGGATGCCGCCATTGTGGCTCATCTCGACCTCGCCAGAAAGCTTCAGCACGCGGCAGGTACCGCAAAGCCCCGATTCGCAGGCTGCGCCGATGCGCACGCCGGCGCCACGGGCCGCCTGCAGCACGGTCTGACCGGCCGGGCAGAGTACGTCCTTGCCGGCCATGGTGAAGCGGATCGTCGTCGCGGCCTCGGTCGACGCGTCGTCGGTCACCTCGGCGAGCGGCGTTGCCGCATTTGCCGGCTGGAAGCTCTCCTGATGGTAGCGCGACATGTCGAAACCATGCGCTTCCAGCATGGAGCGGACGGCATCCATGAAGACTTCGGGACCGCAGCAGAAGATCGTGCGATCCATGAAATCCGGCGAGAGCAAGCCGATCTTGGCCTTGTCGATGCGACCCTTCAGCCCCGACCAGAGATCGGTGCGGCCGCAACCCTCGACGATCAGGCCGAGGCTGAGGTTGGGCATGAAACGGGCGAGATATTCCAGCTCCGAGCGGAAGATGATGTCGGCGGGGCTGCGCGCGCAATTGATGAAGCCGATATCCGACAGCGGCGCGATATCGGCCATGTAGCGGGTCATCGACATCATCGGCGTGATGCCGGAACCGGCCGAGACGAACAGGTATTTTTCGCCAGGATGGCGGATGTGGCTGAAATCGCCGAGCGGTCCGAAGGCCTTGATACGCATGCCCGGCTTCAGATTGTCGAACATCCAGCGCGTGCCGATGCTGTCCTTTTGCGCCTTCACCGTCACGGCGACCGAAAAGGGCCGCGACGGTGTGGACGACAGCGTATAGGTGCGCATGACCGGCTCCGGCGTCGTCGGCAGCTCAAGCGTCACGAACTGGCCCGGCAGATAGCGGAACCAGTTGTCCTTGTCGGACCCGAATGTGAAGGTCATCACATCGGGCGCTTCGGGCGTGACCGAGAGGCATTCGAGCAGATGCTGCCTGTCGCTCCAGGGCTGCATCTGATCGAGGTGTCGATGACTGTTGGAGGCGGTCTTGCTCATACTCAGGCTACCGCCGACAGCTTGGCCTGATCGCCCTGCAGGCGGTCGATCATGAAGTTCGAATACCACTCGACGAACTGCATGACGCCGCCTTCGTGGATTTCCGAATAAGGACCGGGCTCATAAGCCGGCGAGTGGATACCGAAGGCATTCTCCTCGACGATGCGGCGGTCCTGATCGTTGGTCTCGTTCCAGACGTGGGTCAGCTCCTCGATATCGTAATCGACGCCTTCGACTGCATCCTTATGAACCAGCCATTTGGTGGTAACGGCGGTTTCTTCGGCATTGAGCGGCAGCACGCGGAAGGAAATGGCGTGGTCGCCAAGCAGATGGTTCCAGGTGGTCGGGTAGTGGAAGAGCAGCATCGTGCCGATGCCGTTCATCGTCACGTCGGAGGCCAGCTGCCGCTTGACGGCCTTCTGGCCGGACATGGTGTAGCTTTCGGCTCCTTCGATCAGCGGCATGCGGGCGGTACGGAACTGGCCGTCCGGCGAGATCTTGAATTCGCTCGGCAGGCCTGCGGCTTCGCAACGTGCCCAATGCTCCAGGATGACCGGATCGCTCATCGCGCCTTGAACGCCGGTAACGGTCGGTGCTTCCGGGAAGGTGCGGCAAAGCTCGGGGTGGTTGGCGGCGCAGTGGTAGCACTCGCGATTGTTTTCCCAGACCAGCTTCCAGTTACCCTTCTCGATGATGGTGCTCTGGAAGGCGACCTTGGCTTCGCTCATGCGATGCGGCGCCATGTAGGGCTCGATCGCAGCACGAACCGGCGCGAAATCCGGCGCATTCTTCGCAAGGCAGATGAAGATATAGCCGGCGACACTTTCGCAGTGGACTTGCTTCAGAGAATACTGGCTCTTGTCGAAATCCTCCGCCATCTGGCGGGCAAAGAGCAGCGAGCCGTCCAGCTCGTAGGTCCACTGGTGGTAGGGGCAGACGAGCTTGGCCGAGGAGCCGCGCTCAGTCGTGCAGACGCGCGAACCGCGATGGCGACAGCTATTGTGGAAGGCCCGGATCACCTGGTCGCGGCCGCGAACGATGACAACAGGATATTCGCCGATCTGTACGGTGAAGTAGTTGCCGGCGCGCGGCACCTCGCAATCGTGGCCGATGAACAGCCAGTCGCGATAGTAGATCATTTCCATATCGAGCTTGAAATAATCCTGATCGATATAGAAAGGTTGCTCCAGGCTGAAGCCCTCACGGCGGCTCTTCAATTGCCGCAACACATTGCTCTTGATATCCATTTGCCTATCCTCGCGCAGTACCGGAAGCGAGGGAGGACCTGCGCAACCGTCAGAACGGTTGAAGCAGTATCCGACCACCCGTCGCGGTCAGTAAACCATATCTGCCCAAGGCTGGTTTCCGGGTTCTGGAAAGGCCCTGCTGCCAGGACCTCCGCCTCCCTGATGGACGGCACCTTGAGATTGATATCATCATAGCTCCCGGCCCTATCGCCCGCTCCGCTACAATGCGACATCGACTTCGAAATTGACGACAGACGAAACCATATCTGGAGACGGTTGCGTACGGCGGCAATATAGAAAGACAATTCAATCCCTTAAGTATCACCATCGCAAATCGGCGAGGCAACTGTTCCACGCCTTGCTGATGACGCTTTATTCTGATTGCGACAGAACGACCGACGCCGGGCAATCAAAGCGGTGCCTGCGCCGCAGAAAGCGCCCGCAATGCCGCCATCGCCCGGTCAGCGTCGCCCGAGGGGACGAAGACATGGTCATGATAATAGGCTGCGACGACATTGGCGCTGATGCCTTCATTTCCGAGCGCCGTGGCGAAAGCGGCGGTGAGGCCGACGGCCTCGAGCGACGAATGGACTTCGAGGGTGATCATCCGCATGGCAGGGGTGGTTGCAAGTCCCGCCTGTCGCGCGGCTTCCAGTGGCAGGATCAGCGTCATACCCTCGCGCTCCCGGAAAAAGCCGATGGGTTCCAAATGAATATGGTCTATCAGCGCAGTGGCCGGCACGCTGCAATAGACGAACTCTCCCTCGGCGAGATTAGGCTTCATGCCGGAAAGCAGTTGCTTGAGATCGGTTACTCCGGACATGTCTTGGTCTCCTTAGGAAAGTGCGCCTGCGCCGTTAAGCCCTGCTCAAGCCAGGTGTATTATCATGCAATCACCAGATTCTTATAGCGAGACCCGGCATGGCCAAACTCAGATATTTCGACACTGGGAAGCCCGCCGACCCCGAGCCAACAGCAGCGGTGTCGACGACGGGGCATAGCGAATTCCTGCGAACCGGCCGCATCAATCGCGACAGGTCACATTGGCTTGCCGAAGAGCGCCGATACATGACCCACCAGGAGGTCGCCGAACGCACCGCGCAGAAGCTGCTGAGTGCCGGCGAAAAGACCCATGACCGGCTGAACGGCTTTCACAAGTCGATTCGCTTCCCGAAACTCATCTTCCATCACACGCTGAAGGACACGCCGCATCTGGGCTATTGCCACGTCACCGCCGCGCGAACGCAGTTCGCGCATTATGAGGACGTGAACTGGGCCTTCTATATCGCCAACTTCTTTGCCCGCATCGGCCAGGAAGAAAACTTCTTCGAAGACATCAGTCTCAAATATTCGCGGATGTATTTCGCCGTCGCCATGCATCCTGACAAGGAAGCGGAAGACAAGAAGCTGACGATCAATCGCGACATCCGCGGCAACGGCGTGCTCTTCCACACGCACGACCCGCAGATCGCCATCCGCAATGTTCTTCTGCTCGGTGCCCGCAACGAGCAGCTTCGCGACATCATTCGCCAGCTTTGACGATTGATCCGAAAACTCGAAGAGCATAAGAAACGGCCTGAACTGCAAGCAGGCAGGCCATGGCACGACACATAGACATTCTCGAACATCCGCAAACGGCGATCGACGTTGCCTCGGCGACGCTCGCCGAGGGTTTGCCCATCGGGTTGCCGACGGAGACGGTCTACGGCCTTGCGGCTGACGCCACCAATCCAGCCGCGATTACCCGGATCTACGAGACGAAGGGCCGTCCGCGCTTCAATCCGCTGATCTGCCATATGAGCGATCTTGCCATGGCAGAGCGGTATGCGGTCTTCGATCCGATCTCCCGCAAGCTCGCAGAAGCTTTCTGGCCCGGCCCGCTGACGCTGGTGCTGCCGCTCAGGCCCGATAGCGGCATTCATCCGCTTGCAACAGCCGGTCTCGACACCGTCGGCATCCGCGTGCCGCAAGGCTTTGCCGGCGAGTTGATCCGCGCCTTTGATCGCCCCCTTGCCGCGCCGAGCGCCAATACCTCTGGCAAGATCAGCGCCACCAGCGCCGATCATGTCGATGACGATCTCGGGGAACGGATTACCCTTATTCTCGATGCCGGAGCCTCGGTCGTCGGCGTGGAGTCGACCATCGTCAAGGTCGAGAATGGCGAGATGCGTCTTCTGCGGCCAGGTGGTCTGGCGGCAAGCGAGATCGAGCGCGTTGCCGGCAAGGTGCTGAAGCGCAAGAAGAAGGCTTCGGCCGCCATCGAGGCGCCCGGCATGATGGCCTCGCATTATGCACCGGGTGCAGCCGTGCGGCTCGACGCGACAGATGTTTCCGCGAACGAAGCGCTGATCCGCTTCGGGACGCCAGACATCCCCGGCAGCGAGAATGCCCTTGCCGTGCTCGATCTGAGCGCTAGCGGCGATCTCTCCGAAGCCGCTGCGAACCTCTTCGATTTCATGAAGCGCGCCGATGCCACCGGCGCTGCGACCATTGCCTTTTCGCATATTCCCGACGAGGGCCTCGGCGAGGCCATCAACGACCGGCTGCGGCGCGCGGCCGCGCCCAGAGAGTAAATCAGCCCGACACCATCAGGCAAAGGACACGCCATGAGCAGCTCCGTCCCCTCTTCCGACCTCCTCGATCGCTTCGCCGCTATCGTCGGCGAGAAACATGCCCTACGGGACCAGGCGGATATCGCGCCGCATCTCGTTGAGAACCGCGGGCTCTATCATGGGGCTTCGCCCATGCTGCTGAAGCCCGGCTCGGTGGAAGAGGTTTCCGCGATCCTCAAGCTTGCCAGCGAGACTGGCGCGGCCATCGTTCCCCAGACCGGCAATACCGGCCTCGTCGGCGGTCAGACGCCGCGCGAGGACGGCTCCGACATCATCCTGTCGCTGGAGCGCATGAACCGCGTGCGTGATATCGATCCGGTCGGCAATACGATCGTTGTCGACGGCGGCTGCATTCTCGCCGATGTCCACAAGGCCGCGGCGGAGCATGGCCGCATGTTTCCGCTGTCGCTCGGCTCGGAAGGCTCCTGCCGCATCGCCGGCAATCTTTCCACCAATGCAGGCGGCACGGCTGTTCTTGCCTATGGCAACATGCGCCAGCTCTGCCTCGGCCTCGAAGTCGTGCTGCCCACGGGCGAGATTTGGAACGGCCTGCGCCGCCTGAAGAAGGACAATACCGGCTACGACCTGCGCGATCTCTTCATCGGCGCAGAAGGCACGCTTGGCGTCATCACGGGCGCTGTGCTGAAACTCTTTCCGCAACCTCTCGGTCACCAGGTCGCCTTTGCCGGGCTGCAATCGGTCGAGGATGCGCTCACCCTGTTCAAAAACGCATCGAGCCTCTGCGGCACGGCGCTGACCGGCTTCGAGCTGATGCCGCGCATCGGTGTCGAGTTCACCGCTCGACATATTGCGGGCGTGCGCGATCCGCTTGAGACTGCCCACCCCTGGTATGTGCTGATCGACATATCCACCTCCGATTCGGCTGAGACGGCTGAGCGGATGATGACGGCGCTGCTCGAACAGGGCTATGAGGACGGCCTGATCCAGGATGCGACCATAGCCAGCTCCGAGGCGCAACAACAGGCCATCTGGCATATGCGCGAGAGCATGTCGGACGCGCAGAAGCCGGAAGGCGGCTCGATCAAGCACGATGTTTCCGTGCCGGTGGCGCAGATCCCGCAATTCATGGCGGAAGCCGAAAAGGCCGTTGTCGCCGCCATGCCGGGCGCACGCGTCTGCGCCTTCGGCCACATGGGCGACGGCAACATCCACTACAACATCTCCCAGCCCGTCGGTGCCGACAAGGCCGAGTTCATCGGCCACTGGCGCGAGATGAACAAGATCGTGCACGGGCTGGTGCTGCAGCACGGCGGCTCGATCTCCGCCGAGCATGGCATCGGCCAGTTGAAGCGCGACGAGCTGGCTTCGATCCGCTCCGATATCGAGATCGACCTGATGCGCCGGATCAAGATCGCCTTCGATCCGTCCGGCATCATGAATCCAGGCAAGGTTCTCAAGGTCTGAGACTCAAGAGCTTTTCCGCTTTTCTTCGAATCGCGGAAAAGCTCTATCTTATTATTTCCCAACGCATTCCAGACGGAAAACCGCTGCGCACCTTTCCTGGAAATGCTCAGACCGTTACGACAACCCGCTCGGAGGCGAAGCAGCCGATCTGGCACGAGATGATCGTGCCGTTGGCATCGATGTCTTCCCCGGCATAGGCAAGCACCGGTACCTGCCGGGATTGCTGCAGGAAACGTGCTTCAGCCTCCGTCGGCATGCGCGCCGTGATGTCGGTGGAGCGACGCCAGTAGTCCGTCACGCCGTAATCCCTCAGCGCCGTTGTGAACGAGCCCGTCGCGGCAAACTTCTCCGCAAGATCGGTAAAGCGTTCCGCCGAGCAACTGCGCATGACGACCGAGACGGGAAGCGCATCGGCATAGGCGACCACGCACATTTCCAGTACCGCTTCGCCCTGCTGCAGATTAAGCCGCTTAGCGATATCGGCACTGGCTGGAATTTCCCGGGTCGAGAGAACCTTGCGGGTGAGATTTGCATCCCTCGCAGTAAGATCCTTGCCGAACCGGACCTTGTCACCGAGTTTGAAGCGGACGGGCATGTCGGCGCGGACATAAGCGCCGCTTCCACGCGCCACGCGCAGCAACCCCTCCCCCTCCAATTCGGCGATCGCGCGTCGCATCGTGACCCGCGAGACCCCAAACTGTTCGGACAGGGCGCGTTCGCTCGGCAGGCGGCTGCCGGGAGCATGTCTGCCTTCGTCGATAGCGTTTCGCAGCTCTGCGGCAACACTCGCCCAGCCACTGCCGGATTTTACGCCTGCGTCCTGTCGATTTTTTTCATCCATCACAATTCTGTCGCCTTGAAATTGGTATATACCAATTTATAAAGATCCGGATTGTTTATGGAAGGGTTCGGCATGGTCGACAAGCGCATATATGTGACAACGGTCAGCAGCAGTGGCGTGCATGGGTTTAGCAAGCAGATCAGGGATCATATCCAATTGCTGACCGGCCTTGGCGTCGAAGGCGACGCGCATATGGGGGTGACGGTAAAACATCGCTCGCGCGTCGCGGCCGATCCGACGCAGCCCAACCTGCGCCAGGTGCATATCATCCACGAAGAGTTGTTCGAGGAACTGACCGAGAAGGGTTTTTCTGTCGTTCCGGGCGACATGGGTGAGAACATCGCCACCAGAGGGATAGACCTGCTTTCCCTGCCCCAGGGCACCCGCCTGCATATCGGCGACGATGCGATCGTCGAGGTGACGGGCTTGCGCAATCCCTGCAAGCAGATCGACGATTTTCAAAAGGGTCTCTTGCATGCCGTACTCGATCGCGATGCCGATGGCGGCCTGATCCGCAAAGCCGGAATCATGGGCATCGTTTCGCGGGGGGGCCGGGTGCAACCTGACGACGCCATCCGCGTCGAGCTGCCGCCGCTGCCACATATGAAGCTCGAGCGGGTTTGATAAAAAGAAGCGGCCTTCCATTGGAAAGCCGCCTCATACTGTCGTTCCGGTGTCGCGCGGGCTTTGCAGCCTGCTTGATCAATCGAAATCTTCCTGGCTGGCATTGCCACCGCCGTTGCGGTTGCCGGTGATGATCTCGCGCTTGCCGACGTGGTTGGCAGGCCCGACCAGACCGTCTTTTTCCATGCGCTCGACGAGCGAGGCGGCGCGGTTGTAGCCGATACCGAGGCGGCGCTGGATGTAGGACGTCGAGCACTTCTTGTCGCGCATGACCACCTTGATCGCCTGCTCGTAGAGATCGTCGCCATCTTCCGAGGCGATCGCGCCCTTGTCGAAGACGGCCGTATCTTCCTCTTCGGCTTCCTCATCCTCATCGGCCGTAACCGTATCGAGATATTCCGGACGGCCTTGCAGCTTCAGGTGGGCCACGACCTTTTCGACTTCCTCGTCGGAAACGAAGGGTCCGTGAACACGGGAAATGCGGCCGCCGCCGGCCATGTGCAGCATATCGCCCTGGCCGAGCAGCTGCTCGGCGCCCTGTTCGCCGAGAATGGTGCGGCTGTCGATCTTCGACGTCACCTGGAAAGAGATGCGCGTCGGGAAGTTCGCCTTGATCGTGCCGGTGATGACGTCGACAGACGGACGCTGTGTCGCCATGATCAAATGGATGCCAGCGGCACGCGCCATTTGCGCCAGACGCTGGATCGCGCCTTCGATTTCCTTGCCGGCGACCATCATCAGGTCGGCCATTTCGTCGACGATGACGACGATATACGGCATCGGCGTCAGGTCCATTTCCTGGCTTTCTTCGATCGGGGCACCCGTGCCCTTGTCGAAGCCGGTCTGTACCATGACGTGGATCGTCTCACCCTTTTCCTTGGCGGAGGCGACGCGGCTGTTGTAGCCGTCGATGTTGCGCACGCCGAGGCGCGACATCTTCTTGTAGCGATCCTCCATTTCGCGAACCGCCCACTTCAGCGCCATGACGGCCTTCTTGGGATCGGTGACGACGGGGGTCAGCAGGTGCGGGATGCCGTCATAGACGGAGAGTTCCAGCATCTTCGGATCGACCATGATCAGGCGGCACTGTTCCGGCGTCATGCGGTAGAGCAACGACAGGATCATGGTGTTGATGGCGACGGACTTGCCCGAGCCGGTGGTGCCGGCAACGAGCAGGTGCGGCATCTTCGCGAGTTCGGCAATGACCGGCTCGCCACCGATCGTCTTGCCGAGGCCGAGCGCCAACTTGTAGCCGCTCTTCTCGAAGTCGGGCGAATCGATCATCTCGCGGAAGTACACGGTCTCACGATTGACGTTCGGCAGCTCGATACCGATGACATTGCGGCCGGGAACCACAGCAACGCGGGCCGACAGCGCCGACATCGAACGGGCGATATCGTCTGCGAGATTGATGACGCGCGAGGATTTGACGCCGGGCGCCGGCTCGAATTCATAAAGGGTGACGACCGGGCCGGGGCGAACGTGAATGATCTCGCCCTTGACGCCGAAGTCTTCCAGCACGCTTTCCAGCAGGCCGGCATTCTGCTCCAGCGTTTCCTGCGTCATGATCACGCCGGAACGGACGGCGGGCTCCTGCAGCAATTCGCGCGGCGGCAACTCGTACTCGCCGTCGGCGCTACGGGCAATCGGCCGCCATTCAGGCGGCGTCAGCAATGCGGGCCGGCGCGGCGTGATCCGCGATGGCGGCGCGTCGATCAAACGCTGCGCTGCGGCCTCGACGGCCGGGAGTGCCGGTGCGGCCTTGGCAACGGGTTCGACCGGTGCGGCTGCAACGACCTTCGTCGGCATCGGGGCCAGGACCATGACCGGGGTCGGACGGGCTTCCTCTGCTGGAGCAGCGTCTGCACCGTAGACGGCAGCCACGAAAGCGGGGGGCACGAATGCGTCCGGCGCGGCAATGACTTGCGGCTCGGCAGGAGCCGGCGCGGTGGTCTCGGACGTTGCCTCGACGACAGCGGTCTGAACGACGGCATCCCATGCCGCCAATTCGTCCATGGCGGGTGTGCTGACAGGTGCCGGCGCCAGGACAGAAGCGGCCACGATCGGGGCCACGACTCCCATCACGGCAGGCACTTCGGCGGCCAGCTGGACTTCGGCAGCAGTTGCGGGCCGACGGCATTCGACAACACGGAATTTCGCGACGATCGATTCGGCTTCGACCTCAAGCTCGGGGATCATCACCGGCTGGGCCGGCGCACCCTTGATGGCGGACACGAATTCGCCGTCGAAAGGCATCGCGTCCCAGAAGGCGAAATCGGAAAGATGGGTAAGCCGCGACTCGACCACAGGCGCGACTACAGACTCGGGAACACTTGACTGAACAGAGGAAGCATCCAGCGCGATCGCCGGAGCCTTCGAAAATGCGGTAGCGATAACGGTCATCTCCAATGCGTCCGGCGAGGTCGCCGGGGATTTCTGAATTACTGACGGCATGTAGCCTTCGACCGCGAAAGGCATGTCCTCAAGCGGCGGCAAGTGGAATTCGGCAGGCTGGACCGGCTGCGGCGCGATGATGGCCGGCGCAGCTTCGACAACGGGCTGCTCCATCACCCGCATCGCGACGTGCGTGGGGACCGGCCGCGCGACCTCGACGGGAGGTTCCGCAACAGGTCGGCGGCTGATGATTTCGTTTTCGCGCGTGCGGGTGAACCGAACGTTCGGCCCCATGAGGAACGCGTTCTGCCAGCCTGGCGAAGCAAGATCCTCCGCGGAAATTCCCTGCGGCAGGACCGGCATCACCGGCGTGCTCTCCGCAGGTGTTGCCTGCAAGGCTTCTACGACCGGTTTCGGGGCTGCGGCAGTCCTCTGCCTTGCCTCTTCGGCGCAACGCAGTTCCTCGGCCCGGCGCTGCTCCTCGGCCTTGCGCTTGGCTTCGCGGGCATTGCGGATCTTCTCTTCCAGGAAAGCCCGGCGAGCAGCGATCTGCTCGGCCCGGCGAGCCTCTTCGGCCGCCTGTTCGGCTTCGAGTTCGCCCTCTGGCGGGACGCCTTGAGACGCATTTGAAAGTGTCGTTCGGGAAAGACGCATGAGACCTGCAACCCAGTCATTGATATTGCCGATGGCTTCTCAAATCGAATAGGGCAAGGATGGTTAATAAGTTCCTTCCTGACACCCCTGAAAGCTCTTAATTCCCGCCTCCTGTGCCGCCGAAACAACATCGGAAATCCCCCGCAAACAGGCGCGCGGAAACAGCTTTGCCGTGCAGGAACACAGCAAAGGGGACGGCTGGATTTTTTTGTTTGGCGCGTTACCTCGACGACGACAGTTGCGCGATCGAGAGCAGCGTGTCGGCGCTGATGCCAACGCCGGACGAGGAGCCACTGAGAATCGATAGGGCCGGCGACGTGGAGGACGTCGTATCGTTCTGCATGTCGTACATCGCGGAGAATCGCTGCAGCAGCGAGTTGACCTTGGTCGGATCCTGCAGATCGCTGACGTTGATGAAATTGCCCAGCATCTTGGCCTGCGTATCCACATCCATGGACGACATGGCGCTCGGCAGGCTGAAGGTCGTTGTGATGACCTCGTAGAGCGCCGCATCCCCCATGATATCGTAGACCGAGTTGATACTCGGGGCCTTGCGCTGGAAATATAGCGCCAACCGCACGCCGGGATTCGTGTCGCCCTGCTGGTCTTCCAGCGTCTGATGCAGGAAGAGATCGTTGGTCGCCGACAGCGCCCCCTGGTTTTGTGCCGAACCGAGCTTGCTGTCGGTCAGATTGCCATCCGTGCC
Source organism: Rhizobium sp. NPDC092011 (assembly GCF_044756305.1). NCBI lineage: Bacteria > Pseudomonadati > Pseudomonadota > Alphaproteobacteria > Hyphomicrobiales > Rhizobiaceae > Rhizobium > Rhizobium sp. NPDC092011. The sequence goes on along the minus strand of NZ_JBIVSO010000003.1, from coordinate 187,397 downwards.
GAAGTTGAACGCCTCTACGATACTCTTGAACTTGGCGCCATCGGAGGTGTTGACGAAGCTCTTCGGATCGGACGGATCGGAAGCGAAAGCCTTCTTCAGCGTCGCCGTGTCGACGGTTTTCGGATCGATGCCGTTGGCTGCGAGGACGAAATTGGTGAGCTTGCTGTCGGCCAGCAGATCCGTGACGCTCTTTACGTTGGCAATGTTGGTTGCAAAGTAGGTGCCGGCGTCCTTGGCATCGCTGGTGGCCTTGGTCAACAGCGCGCCCGTCAGCCCTGCCGTGCTGTGGGTGGAGTATTGAGAGATGAAACTGTTGACCTGCGTCGGCGACAGCGACTGAACCGGAGCCTTCAGATTGCCCTTGCTGTCGAAGTTGAAAGCCTCGGCGAGCGCCGTGAAGCGAGTATCCTTCAGCGAACTGACGTAGCTCTTCGGATCATAGGGATCGCTCTCGAGAATCTGCGTCAGTTGCGACTTCGTCACCTCGTTCGGGCCGATGCCGTAGGCGCGCAGCGCCATCTGATAGAGTTCTGGCGCGCTGTCGTTGGATGTACTGCCGTCAGCGGTATTGCTCGCGAAGAAGTCCTTGATGGTCTTCACGTTGCCAAGGCGGTTCTTATAGTTGTTGACGGCGTCCGTCGTCAGGTTCGATTGCGAGGTCTTGTAATTGGTCATGTAGGCCGTCGAGGCAGCATTGGTCGCGCTTTGCGACTGCGCTGTCTGGCCTGCAGGGAGCGTTCCGTCCGATTGGAAATTGAAGGCGGCGACGACATTCGTCAGACCGAAGATCGAAGCGGTCGTCGGATCGGAGAAGGCGTTCTTGAAAACAACCGTGGGCGTGGTCGGATCGATACCATAGGCCGTCTTGATATAGTCGAAGAGACGCGAATCCGACGTCAGTTGATCGATCGATGTTACCGAGCCGATGTGATCCTTGTAATACTGGTCGTTGTCTGCAGCACCGACACTGGTGACGAACGACGGTACGGTGGAATTGTAGGCGCTCATCACATCGGACTGCTGACCCAGCGTCTGCGGCCCTCCGACGTAGTTCGTGGCATAGGCAGCCGTCATGGCATTCACCTGATCCGACGTTTGCGCCTGCGAACCGGAGGCGACGGTCCCGTCGCTCTGGAAATTGAATTGCGCCATGACGCTCGTCAGCCCGTTCGACGTCGCGACGCCGGCATCCTCGGCCGAAGCATTGAACTGGTCGGCGGTGATATAGGCCGGAATGTTGAGAGCAGTCTTGACGTACTGGAAAAGCCGCGGGTTGGAGGTCAGCTGATCGACCGAGGTGATATTGCCGATATTCGCCTGGTAGTAGGCCGTGTCGCTGTCAGGCGTCGAAGCCTTCACCGTACCGTCGGCGTTGAAATTGAATGCGGCCGCAAGAGCCTTGTCGGCCGTGCCGCCGTTCTGGTTCAGATAGCTGTTGGGATCGTTTGGATCGCTCGTCAGCATCTGCTTCAAGCTATCGTTCGAGGTATAGGTCGGATCGAGGCCATAGGCCTGCAGCACGTAGTTTCGCAGGCGCGTATTGCCAAGAAGGTCATCGACCGTCTTAACCGAGCCGATATTCTGACTGTAATAGCTCGTTTCGGTAGCCGCGGACGTCTCTTCATTTGTAAACGATTGCTGATAAAGGCCGATGAGATCGTCTTCCTGCGCGCTCGTTTGCGCCGAATTCGTGCTGCCCGTGCCGAAATTGAACGCCGCGGCAAAGGCCTTGTATCGCGGATCGTTCAGCTGGTTCGCAAAACTGCTGGAATCGCTCAGGTTGCTCGTCAGCACCTGTTTCATAAAGGCCTTGGCATAGGTCATGTCGGAGAGCCCGTAGGCTTCCATGGCATAACTGTATAGCTGATAGTCATTCACGAAGTCGTCGACGTTGGTTACTTTGCCGATATTGGCATTGTAATAGTCGATCTGACGCTTGCTTTGCGCCTGCGTCGCCACCTGGTTGAGCGAGGTGGCCATATCTCTGGTTGCGATCGTATAACCAAGATAGGTGGAAATCATCAGCAGAATCCCAATAGATCTTCAATATAGTCGGCGAATCCATCTACGATTATTACATGCAAACCTTACCCGAGACTTACACGTACTCGTCTTATACGTGTACTATATTGAGGCGGCGGCCCTGCCGTGTATTCACCTTATGGAAACCCTGATGCATTCGACTTTGCTAACCATTTGAGGACGCAAAGTTTTCTTAACCTCGATTTTTAAGCTGTCTGGAAGGGACGCCGCCTAATCTGCCCAACAACGAGAGGACAAAAGTTCTCCGAGAGAAGACCGGAAACCGGCTCTCAGGTAAAGCAAGGGTAGAGAATCGATGACAAATACCGTCCTGAAGCCCGATTGGGCTGGAACCACACTGCGACTTGATCCGACGCGCTTTCCGCAACAGGTCAGCTACGCCATGAATGGTGCCGAGGGTGACGTCACCATCACGATCGACGAGCGCGGCGCCGTGCTGCGCAAGATCCTGCCGTCCAGCGGACTGCCGCTGTCCGTCGCTCTGCCAAAGCGCGCTTTCATGGGTGTTGCAGCCCGCGCCATCGACCATGGCGACGGCGAAGTCACCGTCACGCTGGAACTGCATCACTCCGATCCGGACCTCTGCATCCCCCTCCTCGTCGCTCACGACTTGAGCGACATCGCCGCCGACTGGCGCTCCTGGTCGGAAGCCTTCCGTATTCCGATGCTGATGATCGAAGCCGACGGGGTTGCTCGCCCGCTGGAAGAACATCTCGGCGGCGTCCGTTCACAGGACAGCCAGCCGCGTCGTCGCCACGCCTACTTTGCCGACCGCCGCCCGCGCTTCCTGGTGCGCCGCTCCACCGGCAAGCTCGGCATCAAGATGAAGATCGAAGGCCGCGAGATCATCGCAAGGCGCTGAGCCCGGCAAAGACAATTCCCGATACGATCAGAAAGCGGCCGCGCGAGATTCACTCCCGCGGCCGCAATCATTATGGCTCCAACGATCGCTCCATGACGATCGTGCGCTCTTCCCCGTAATAACGATCTTCCACGACCTCGAAACCGAGCCTGGCGTAGAAACCTTGGGCGGTGACCGATGATGGTACGGTTAGGGTCTTGACGCCTTGCGCTTGCGCTGCGCCGATGATCGCGGTCATGAGCCTGGAGCCGATGCCCAGCTTCTGCGCCGAAGGCGACACGAATACGCTGCGGACGACTGCTCCGTCGAGGCTGCCGGCGCCGAACACCACTCCGCCTTCAGCCGCGACAAAGACCATTCGAGAGCGCAGAAGGCTGCGCACGGCGGCGGGGCTGAAGTTTTCAACGACGCGATCGATAATCGCAGGGGAATAATCCCTGGCATTGGTCCGGCGCAGCGCGTCCACGATCACCAGGCTGATTGCTTCTGCATCCCCCTCCCGTGCCAGGCGAATTTCACAGGCCACCACAAAACCTCACCAGCGGTTGTTAAGGAACGAGGAACAGAAACGACAGAAAGAGCCCGGCAAAGATGATCAGACCGACCCGGTTGTTGGATTTGAACAGGGCAAGGCATTGCTCCCCGTCGTTGATGTCGAGCACGGCGATCTGATAGGCGAACATGCCGCCGGCAATGATCAGGCCGATGTAGGACAGGCCGCCTGCTCCGGCCAGGGCGAAGGCAACCAGCATCAAAAGCAGCGTCGCGCCGTAGAGGCCGACCAGCCAGAGGCGCGTCTGGTCGCCGAACAACCGCGCAGTCGAACGTACGCCGATCAGCTCGTCGTCTTCCTTGTCCTGATGCGCATAGATCGTGTCGTATCCGATCGTCCAGAGGATGGCGGCCAGGTAGAGAACGATCGCCGCAAAGGACAGGTTACCGAAAAGACCGGCCCATCCCATCAGGGCGCCCCAGGAAAAAGCGAGCCCGAGGAAGAATTGCGGCCAGTCGGTGAAGCGCTTGGCGAAAGGATAGAGCGCGACGATACCGAGCGACAGCACGCCGAGGATAACAGTAAACCAGTTGAACTGCAGCACAACCAGCAGGCCGACGAGAGCCTGAAGCGCGATGAAGACCTTGGCTTGAAGGCGCGTCACGCGGCCCGATGGCAGCGGGCGCGACCGGGTGCGCGCCACCGACATGTCGATCTCGTGGTCGACCAGATCATTATAGGTGCAGCCGGCGCCCCGCATGGCGACCGCGCCGATGAAATAAAGCGCGAGGTGATAGATCACGACCAGGCCCGGCGAACCCCGTCCCATCGAAATCGAGGCATTGGCGGCGAGCGCCACCGACCAGAAACACGGCCACATCAGGAGCTGCCAGCCGATCGGCCTGTCCCAGCGCGCCAGCTGCGCATAGGGCCAGAGCCACGGGGGCAGCACTCGATACACCCAGTTTCCGGATGGCGCGTCAGCGACGCGCCCGTTGATGTCGCCTGTCTTTTGCATGAGCGAGTAGTAGTGATATCAGGCGTTCAAGGTCAAGCGGCGACGGGGCCGCAGCCCCGCTCATTCGTCAGTTGGCCGTGAAGTTGAACTTGTAGCTGGCCGACATGCCAATGAGGAGCTGGTTGCGGTCGCCGCGCTCGCGCACGAGGCTGCTGTCGGCGGCAGGGCCAGTCAGGCGCGTATATTCGAGGAATGTGCTGGTGGTCCAGTTCTCCGATGCCTTCCAGGTCAGTGCGCCGCCAACGCCAACGGATTTGACGCCGCCGCCCGGATTATACGGGCTAAGGCCCGATGCCGCTGACTCCCGGGCATTGACGCCATAATAGGTGTTGAAATAGTCGCTCGAGGCGACAGTCATACGGGGGCCGCCGGACAGGCGCAGTTCCGGGGTGATGTCGGTGAAGGCATCGACGGCGGCATCGGCGACGAGGCCGCTATGGGCACGGATGCCCTGGCGCACTTCGACACGCGCGCGCAGCCAATCGGTCGGATAGACCTCGGCGAAACCGCCGGCCTCCAGGCCCCACTTCACCTTTTTAAGCCCTTTGAGTTCACTGCCGTCGCTGGTGTCGCGGCTGCGCACGAACTTGCCGACGATACCGACCCGAAAGGCATCACTCTCGATGAGAGCGAAGGACGGATTGTCGTTACGCGAGGAGAAACGCGGGCCTGGCCCCTGCCTGCCGACCGACACCAGCGGCTGCCATTGCAGCCTGTTGTGCTTGCCGCCTTCGAATTTGGGCGCAGAGAAACCGGCCGCGCCGACGCTTAGATACCAATTGCCCGACCAGAAATGCTGGCCGTCTGCGGCGGCCGCAGAAGCAGAAGCGACGAGCAAACCGAAACTGATGAAAAGACGCGATCTCGCGAACATGATGCAACCCCCTGATACGCAATACAAAAGGCCATACACGCGGCCCTAGAGTTGCCCCAAACTATTCGGATCGCGTTACCGCTCTCTTAACCACAACGAACTGTTACCGACGGCAGCGAATTTAAGTGGAAAACCGGCCCAGCCGTTGCTTTGCGCCGACGTGTCGCGGTGATTTAAATCCGAAATGGATTATTCAATCACAGGTATTGATCGGATGGTGCGGGCAATATCTGATCAATCGAAGCCCCATAGTCTGCAGAGAGAAACACATGAAGACCACATCCCTGATTTCCCTGGGCTTATTTCTCGGCATCGGCGTGGCACTCTCAAGCTGTGTCGGCACTCCGATCAGCGGCGCCAAGCAAAGCCAGTTTTCCGTCAGGGCCGCATCCGGCAAGAAGACAAAAATCACCAGCGCTTCTCTTGTAAAGCAGGATTGCACCTTCGCAGGCTTCCCGTATACGGGCGTCGTCAAGGATCCGGCCCATGGCAAGGTCGAGGTCGAGCATGGCCCGGTGGCCGCGAAATTCCCGAAGGACAGCAACGCCTATCTGTGCAGCGGCAAGACAGTTCAGGGCAACATCATCTACTATACGCCAAACGCCGGCTTCACCGGGACGGGTCAGTTCACGCTGCGGCTGACGGGATTGCATACCGACGGCACGGTGCAGGACGGAACGTTCAAGGTTCATGTCGGGCGATAGCCCGAAAGTCGGTCAACCCGGCGACGGCAACCCAGAAATGCGAACGCCGGCCCATGGAAATCCAAGGGCCGGCGCGATGAAGTGACGATAGGGAATTTTAGAACGTTACCTTTTCCAGAGGCGCGCGCGTTGCCTCGAATTCCCTGAGCTTTGCCTCGCGCTCGCCGATGTAATTGCGGTTGTCGGGAACGGCGAACTGGTTCTTGGCGATCTGAATCTGCATGATGAAAAGCTCATCCCAGCGGAAGCCCATTTCGGAGCCGGCCAGATAGAATTCCCACATGCGGAAGAACTTCTCGTCGTAGAGCGCAACGGCGTCGGCCTTGCGGGCGACGAAGTTGTTGCGCCAATGCCTGAGCGTATAGGCATAGTGCATCGGCAGGGTTTCGACGTCCCTCGTCAGCAGACCGGCCTTCTCGAGCGGCGGCGTGGTCTCGCCGATCGACGGGATATAGCCACCCGGGAAAATATACTTTTCGATGAAGGCGTTGGTGGCGTAGCTCGGCTTCGGACGCGCGATGGAATGAAGCAACATCACGCCATTATCATCAAGCAGCTCCGAAACCTTGCGGAAAAACTTGCCGTAATCGCCGATACCGACATGTTCGAACATGCCGACGGAAACGATGCGGTCGAATTTCTTGCCGGTCAGGTAACGATAGTCCTGCAGTTCGAAGCGGACGCGATCGGACAGGCCGCGCTTGGCCGCACGTTCGCGAGATACTTTCAGCTGCTCTTCGCTGAGCGTGATGCCGGTGACGTCAAGGCCCGGATAGGCCTCGGCCAGATACATGGCCATGCCACCCCAGCCAGAACCGATCTCCAGCACCTTCTGACCCGGCTCGACCAACAGCTTCGCGGCGATATGGCGCTTCTTGGCCACCTGCGCTTCGTAGAGGCTGATGCCGGGCGGATTGAAATAGGCGCAGGAATATTGCCAGTCCTCATCGAGGAAGAGATCGAACAGCTTCGCCGACAGGTCGTAGTGATGCGCAACATTGTATTTGTTGCGATTGACCGGCGAGCGGCTCTTGAGCTGCTGCCAGACAATGCGGCTGAAGAGCAGCGCCGCCATGCGGAAATCGAAGATTTCGTTGGTGGTATTCTGCTTCACCAGCGAGAGGAATTCATAGATATCCCCCTGCTCTAGAATGAAGCGGCCCTCCATGTACATCTCGCCGAGCTTCAGCGTCGGATCGCGCGCAATCGCGTCTTCCGCCTGCTGGTCGGCAATGCGCGCCACGATCGTTTCGCCGGAGCCGTCACCGATCGTGTGCGTCTCGCCGGATGCGAGCGTGAGCTTGAAGGAGCCTTTACGGATGAGTTTCTTAACGAGAGAAAGAAGTGCCGACGCCATGGACGCCTCGAATGTTATGACATGACATTAAGGCAGACTTTAGCGCCTCACAGCTGAGTGGCAAGATCAGCTTTTCGCACAGGTTGGCACTCTGGCAACAACTCTGCCAGAGTGTGACATTCTTGCATAATCTCTCGCTAAGTCCTTATTTTCGTTTGAGTGCGTCCGCCAAGGCGGCACCAAAACTACCCCGTTCTTCGGTCTTTGGGCGGCTATTGTTCTTAACGCTAGCGTTGCGAGCACCGTTCTGCTCGCGCGACTCACGCCCTGAGGGGGTCGCCGCAGTGCCGCCATCTTTGCGCATCGACAGGGCGATTCGCTTCCGCTTCGCGTCGACCTCGACCACTCTCACCTTGACCACGTCGCCGGCCTTCACGACCTCATGCGGATCCTTGACGAAGCGGTCGGCCAGTTGCGAGACATGCACCAAACCGTCCTGGTGGACGCCAATATCGACGAAGGCGCCAAAGGCGGCGACATTGGTAACAGTCCCCTCCAGCAACATGCCAAGCTTGAGGTCGCTGATCTCGTTCACGCCTTCGGCGAAGGTCGCGGTCTTGAAGCTCGGACGCGGGTCGCGGCCGGGCTTCTCCAGCTCGGCGATGATATCTCGCACGGTCGGCAGACCGAATTTCTCGTCGATGAACTGTCTGGGATCAACGGACTTCAGCGCAGCCGTATCGCCCATCAGCGTGCGCAGGTCGCGACCGCAGGCGGCGACAATCTTCTTGGCGACGCCGTAGGCTTCCGGATGCACGGAGGAAGCATCCAGCGGCTCCTTGCCATTGGGGATGCGCAGGAAGCCCGCGCATTGCTCGAAGGTGCGTTGACCGAGACGCGCGACCTTCAACAGATCGCGACGGGTTTCGAAGGCGCCTTCACCATCACGATGCTTGACGATCGCCTCGGCGATCGAGGGGCCGAGGCCGGAGACGCGGGCCAGCAGCGGCGCCGAGGCCGTGTTCAGGTCGACGCCGACGGCATTCACAGCATCTTCGACGACCGCATCCAGCGAACGGGAGAGCTTCTGCTGGTCGACATCGTGCTGATATTGGCCGACGCCGATCGACTTCGGCTCAATCTTCACCAGTTCGGCCAGCGGATCCTGCAGGCGGCGGGCGATGGAGACGGCACCGCGCAGCGAGACATCGAGGCCGGGGAACTCAAACGCTGCCGTTTCCGAGGCGGAATAGACGGAGGCGCCTGCCTCCGAGACGATGACCTTGGTGGGCTTCGGCGCCGGCAATTCCGCCAGCATATCGGCCACTAGCTTTTCCGTCTCGCGGCTGCCGGTGCCGTTGCCGATGGAGATCAGTTCGACCTTGTGCTTACGGATGAGGGCCGCAAGGGTCGCCTGCGTGCCGCGCACATCGTTCTTCGGCGGGAAAGGATAGACCGTCGTCGTCTCCAAGAGCTTGCCGGTGCCGTCGACGACAGCCACCTTGACGCCGGTACGGATGCCCGGATCGAGGCCCATGGTGGAGCGCGAGCCGGCGGGCGCAGCCAGCAGCAGATCCTTCAGATTCCGGGCGAAAACATGGATCGCCTCTTCTTCGGCGCGCTCGCGCAATTCGCGCATCAGGTCGAGTGACAGCGACATGGAGAGCTTCACACGCCACGTCCAGCTCGCAACCTCGGTGAGCCAGCGGTCGCCAGGCCGGTTCGGGCCGATCTCGTAGGCGGTGGTGATCATCCGCTCGACAGGCTTGTTCGGGGAGACGGCATCAACATCGACTTCGATATTCAGCGTCAGGAACTCTTCGTTCCAGCCGCGCAGCATGGCGAGTGCACGATGGCCGGGGGCCGTCGCCCAGCGCTCCTGATGCGCGAAGTAATCGGAGAATTTGGCGCCGGCTTCCTGCTTGCCGTCGACGACGGCAGCTTTGAGGGTGGCGTTCACCTTCATATAGCCGCGCAGCTTGCCGAGCAGGTCGGCATTTTCGGCAATGCCTTCGGCGATGATGTCGCGCGCACCCTCGAGCGCCGTCTTCACATCCGTAACCTCGGCTGTGACGAAGCCTTCGGCGAGAGCCGCAGGCTCCTTCGAGCGATCGGCGAGGATCGTGTCGGCGAGCGGGCCGAGGCCGCGCTCCCTGGCGATTTCGGCGCGGGTGCGGCGCTTGGGCTTATAAGGCAGATAAAGATCTTCCAGCTCAGCCTTGGTGGCAACGGTGGCGACCTTGCGCATAAGCTCGTCGGTCATCTTGCCCTGGCCGGTGATGGATTCGACGATGGCGGCGCGACGGGCTTCCAGTTCGCGCAGATAGACCAGCCGTTCGGCCAGCGTGCGCAGCTGCGTGTCATCGAGACCACCCGTCACTTCCTTGCGGTAGCGGGCTATGAACGGCACGGTCGCGCCTTCGTCGAGAAGCTCGATGGCTGATTTGGCCTGATCCGGGCGGGCATTGATCTCGGCGGCAATGGTTGCGGCAAGGGAACGAATATCGGCGGCCATGTGACTCTCTGAACTGGACAATCGTGAAGGGGACCATAAGCACGATCCCGCTGGCATAAGAAACAGTTTTCGACGCGGATCGTGCCGATCCACGCAGGGATCGGACGATCTCGCGTCGAAATCGCATCTCGCTTTAGCGATAGAAAAAGGCGTGGCAATGTTGGTCGCGGAACCTCCACAGGATTTGATGCTTGACCTTTGGGCCACGCCCGCTTAACCGCGCAAAGGAACGCAACGAAAGGGCAAGCCATGAGAGTTCTGTTGATCGGATCGGGCGGACGCGAGCACGCACTGGCCTGGAAACTGGCGCAATCGCCTCTCATGACGGAGTTCTACGCCGCGCCTGGCAATCCCGGCATCGCCGAGCATGCGACGCTGGCGGCACTCGATATCGACAATCACGATGCTGTCGTCGCCTTCTGCAAGGAGAAAGCCATCGACTTCGTGGTTGTCGGGCCGGAAGCGCCGCTGGTTGCGGGTATTGCCGACGCGCTGCGCGCCGCTGGCATCGCCGTATTCGGCCCTTCGGCAGCGGCGGCACAGCTCGAGGGATCCAAGGGCTTCACCAAGGATATCTGCGCCCGCTACGACATCCCGACCGGGGCCTATCAGCGCTTCAACAACGCGCCGAAGGCGAAGGCCTATGTTCGTGCGCAGGGTGCGCCGATCGTCGTCAAGGCCGACGGGCTTGCCGCCGGCAAGGGCGTGACTGTTGCCATGACGGTCGACGAAGCATTGGCGGCCATCGACGATTGCTTCGAAGGTGCATTTGGCGAGGCCGGTGCGGAAGTCGTGATCGAAGCCTATCTCGATGGCGAGGAGGCAAGTTTCTTCTGCCTCTGCGACGGCAATCATGCTCTGGCGCTGGCCACCGCACAGGACCACAAGCGCGTCGGCGACGGCGACACAGGCCCGAACACGGGCGGCATGGGCGCCTACTCCCCGGCTCCGGTCATGACGCCGGACATGGTCGAGCGCACGATGAAGGAAATCATCGAGCCGACAATGCGTGGCATGGCGGAAAGTGGCCATCCCTTCAGTGGCGTCTTCTTTGCGGGGTTGATGATCACCGCCAAGGGTCCGGAACTCATCGAATACAATGTCCGCTTCGGTGATCCGGAATGCCAGGTGCTGATGATGCGGCTGAAGAGCGATCTGCTGCCGCTGCTCTTTGCCTGCGCCAACGGTACGCTCGATCAGGTGAGCGCCGAGTGGAGCGACGACCCGGCACTGACCGTGGTCATGGCCTCCAAAGGCTATCCCGGCTCCTACGCCAAGAATACGCCGATTGCGGTACTCCCCGCCGACAGCGAGGGATCGAAGGTGTTTCATGCCGGCACAGCCTTGAAGGATGGAGCGCTGGTGGCGACCGGCGGCCGCGTTCTCAACGTCACCGCGACTGGCAAGACTGTCGGCGAGGCACAGAAGCGCGCCTATGCGCTTGCCGGTGACGTGGAATGGGAAAACGGCTTTCACCGCAACGACATCGGCTGGCGTGCAGTCGAGCGCGAAGGGTAAACAAACGGCCGATGCCTCAGCCGGCAGTCCATTAAATCTTTACCTAATCTCCTGACGGTATGGAAACAAAGCTTCGCTAAAGTCTCCTTCAATCTGAAGCGTGTCGCGATCTCCGGGATTCGCGCTCCACGCCTCAGGTCTTTGATTTCACGCATGTCATTATCGCAAAACCGCCCACACTTTTGCGCGACATGCTTTGGATGGAGTTGTTTGCGATGCGTTCCTTCTTCCTGACCTTGGCATGCGTGCTGGCCGGTGGTTCGGCCATGGCTTCGTCCATCCAGTCCATCGACGGCACGATGCGCGGCGACAAAACCAGCATCGTCGAGAAGAGCTGCGCAGAGTGCCCTCCCCTCAAGCCGCAGGAGAGGGAAAAGGAATACACCGTCCCGACCCTCGCGCCCGGCACTCAATCGGTTGCCATTCAGACGATCGACGGCGAAAAGAGGGTCGTGCGCACCGAGGCCTGGATGGGCGGCTCCCCGGTGATGTTCGTCAGCAAACCTACCCCGGAAGCGCTGGCTGCTGCCGGCACCTCTCCTGACGGTATTGACCTCACGGCCAAGACGGCATCGCTGTTGGCGACGGCTCACGAACCCGCACGTCTTGATATCTCTACCTTCGAGCTTCGTCAGTAAGAGCTGGATTTACTGCTCTGCCTCCTCACGACTTGCGCCGCGAGTTCAAGATTCTCGGTTATTATGCGAATCTACATTTAAGAACATTCGAATTATCAAAATAAAAGATCCGTGGTTCCAGTAAAAGCTGCCATTGGCGACAACTCAAACCGGATATTACTGTTGCCTGCAGGAGCATATCCCCGGTTTCATCTAGGGTAAGATACAACCATGTCCCTGCAATTAAAGATTTTTTAGACATAAACGGCGATTTTACTGTCCACCGGACAGCAGCATGTCATTCAAGCAGCGGCAAACGTATTGGGTCTCTCTCAGGCGCTCGCACAGGCGGTAGGATACCGCACCGGTACCCAGTTACCTGTGGAGGCACTATTGAAGAATCTCAAGATCGCGCATCAACTATTTGCCCTGCTCGGCGTCCTAATGGCCGCCTTCGCCGTGGCCACTTATTTTCAGATCAAGTCTCAGGCCGATTCCATCTATGACGACCGCTTCGATATGCTGCGCACGCAGGTCGAATCCGGCGTTTCCGTTTTGAACCAGTATTATCAGCGCGAAAAATCCGGCGAGCTGACGCATGAGGCGGCCCAGGCCGAGGCCTTCAAGGTCTTGTCGCATGTCAGCTTCGCACCGGCGGGCTATCTCTTCGGTTTCGACTACAACGTCGTGCAGCGCATTCACCCGAGCCCGGTCAACATCGGCAAGGACATGTCCTCGCAGGTCGACAAGAACGGCACCCATTTCAGCAAGGAAATGGTCGAGAAGGCCATCAAGGGTGGCGGCCGCACCATCTATTATTGGAACAAGCCCGGCCATCCCGAAAGCGACTTCTTTCTGAAGGGCAGCTACTCGGCCGCTTTCGACCCCTGGCAGATCGTGCTCGGCTGCGGCGTCTACATGGATGACCTGCAGGAGCAGATCAACACGACCATGTGGCGCGCCTTGCTCATCTGCGGCATCGTCTTCGTCATCGGCATCGGTGCGGCTCTCTATTGCATCCGCGGGATCACCCGACCACTCGCCAATGTCCACGCCGCCCTCAAGGCCGTAGCCGACGAAGACGTGAAGATCACAATCCCACACGTCGAGATGCGCAACGAAATCGGCCTTATGGCCAAGGCGACCCAGGCGTTGCAGGAAAAGATCCGCGAACGCCACATGCTGGCCGACCGACAGGCAGCCCAGGAACTCGAAATCAGCAGCGAGCGCGAACAGAACATGCGCCAGCAGCAGGACGAAGCCCGCGAGCAGGCGCGCGTCGTCTCCGTCATCGGCAAGGCGCTGGAAGACCTCGCCCGCGGCGATCTGACGGTGCGTTGCGGCGATCTCGGCGCCAGCTATGCCGGCCTTCGCAACAACTTCAACGAGGCGCTGTCGCATCTCGAAGCCGCAATGGGTCGCGTCAATGCCAAGGGCAACGACATCGGCCTCAGCAAGGAAGAAATCCGCCGCGCCTCCAACGAACTATCGCAGCGCACCGAACGCCAGGCCGCCAGCCTGGAAGAGACCTCGGCAGCACTCGATGAGCTCACCGTTGCCGTCCGCCAGACGGCGGAGGGCGCACATGAGGCCAGCAAGCGCGTTCACTCAGTCAGCACCGAGGCCTCGCGTAGCGACGCAGTCGTTGCCCAGGCAATCGAAGCCATGAGCGGCATCGAAAGATCTTCCTCTGAAATCGGCAAGATCATCGGCGTCATCGACGAGATCGCCTTCCAGACCAACCTGCTTGCGCTCAATGCCGGCGTCGAGGCCGCCAGAGCCGGCGAATCGGGCAAGGGCTTTGCTGTCGTCGCCCAGGAAGTGCGTGAACTGGCCCAGCGCTCTGCGGCAGCCGCCAAGGAGATCAAGGATCAGATCGCTCGCTCCTCCGGCCAGGTCGACCAAGGCGTCCGTCTCGTCGGCGAGGCAGGCGAAGCGCTGAAGCGCATCTCCGACCAGATCAAGGCCGCCAACGAGATCGTCTCGAAGATCGCCCACAGCGCTTCCGAGCAGGATACGACGCTGCGCTCGATCTCCTCTTCGATGAACCAGCTCGATGCCGCCACGCAGCAGAACGCCGCAATGGCCGAAGAGACCACCGCATCGGCCGAGACGCTCGCCGCCGACACGGAAGATCTTCTCGCCCTCATCCGCGGCTTCCGCGTTGCCGAAGGCCGCTCGGCCATGGATCATCGTCGCGCCGCCTAATCAGCGTAGGGCAGAAAACCGAAACCGCCGGGCTCGCGTCCGGCGGTTTTCTTTTGAGCTGCGATTGGCTGCTTTAGTCTGCGATTTTCAGCCGCGCGACCAGGCTGTCGATCTCGCGATCGGAATAAACCTCGATGCCGGCCTGCTTGAGCAGTGCAGCCGTGACGCCCATGCCATTCTGCCGGCCGCCGGAGAATGAGCCGTCATAGATGAAGCCGGAGCCGCAGGACGGGCTGCCGTCGATCAAGAGAGCGTAGCGACAGCCGGTTTCCTGTGCGAGCGCCAACGCATTTTCCGCTGCCCGACGAAACTCCGCCGTGACATCGCCGCCAGTGATCTCCATGACCGTTGCCGTGCCGGCAAGCACATCCTTGCCGGTTGCGCCGCCTGCAATCTCAGCCGGTGGCCTCGGTACGGCCATCCCTGCGGACATTTCCGGGCAGATCGTCACCAACAGCCCCTCCTCCCGCCAGCGATCGATCGCCGGATGGATAAGCGGCTTGGAACGGCCGTCATAGCGGACGGCATGGCCCATGAGACAGGCGCTGACGAGAATCTTTCCGGTCATCGCGCCCCCATGTCTTATCCCGCGATCTTGGAGAAGTCGGCGACCGTGCCGGTTGCCTCGCGGATCAGGCGCAGCAGCGCCAGGCGATTGGCGCGGATGGCGGCGTCTTCATCGTTGACGAGCACGTCCTCGAAGAAGCGATCGACGGGCGCGCGCAGCTTGGAAAGCGCTGCCATGGCCGAGCGGAAATCTTCCTTGGCAATTGCGTCGGAAGCCTCAGCGGAGGCTGCCTTCACGGCAGCGAAGAGATCCTTTTCCGCATCGAGCTTCAGCAGGGCGTCCGAAACGCTATCGGCAACGACGGTGCCCTTCTTCTCTTCGGCGGCGAGAAGCTGCGTGGCGCGCTTGGTGCCGGCGAGCAGGTTTTTGCCATCCTCTGACGTGATGAAGGCGGTCAGCGCCTCGACGCGGCGGGCGACCATCAGCAGATCGTCGGTCTCCGGCGTCAGCACGGCGTCGATCAGGTCGTGGCGGGCGCCAAGATCGCGGAGATAAACCTTGAGACGATCATGGAAGAAAGCGAGCAGGTCGGCATCCCTGGTGGTTGCGAGCAGCGGCAGGCGCACGCCGCGCTCCAGAAGGATGCGGACGACGCCAAGCGCGGCACGGCGCAACGCGTAGGGGTCCTTCGAGCCTGTGGGCTTTTCGTCGATCGCCCAGAAGCCAACGAGCGTATCCAGCTTGTCGGCGAGCGCGACCGTGATCGCAACCTTGTCTTCGGGGACGCGGTCGGACGGGCCTTGCGGCTTGTAGTGATCCTCGATAGCGGCGGCGACCGAGGCGTTCTCGCCCTGCAGTGCCGCATATTTGCGACCCATGAGGCCCTGCAACTCGGGGAACTCGCCAACGGCTTCTGTGCGAAGGTCAGCCTTGGCCAGCACAACGGCGCGATCGACCAGAGCGGCATCGGCGCCGGTAATCTTGGCTAGGTCAGCGGCCAGCGCACGGATGCGGGCAACGCGCTCGCCCTGGCTGCCGAGCTTGGCATGGAAAGTGACGTTCAATGCGTCGAGCTTGGCCATGCGCTGATCGAGCGGTTTCTTCAGATCGAGACCAAATTTTTTAGCCGAGGCTTCCAGCGTTTCGAGATCGGGCAGATTGCCCTGGTCGCGCTTCCAGAAGTGCAGCGCGTCGGACAGACGGGCACGTACGACCTTGCCGTTGCCGTGGATGATTTCCTTGCCGCCGTCCGTCGCCTGGATATTGGCGACGAGAATGAAGCGGTTGGATAGCGTCTCGCCTGCCTGCGGACGGGTGACGAAACACTTCTGATTGGTCTTGATGGTCAGGCGGATGATCTCGGACGGGATCGACAGATAGTCTTCCTCGAAGGAGCCCATCAGCACCTGCGGCCACTCGACGAGGCCGGATACTTCTTCCAGCAAGCCTTCGTCCTCGACCAGTTCCAGGCCATTGGCAAAGGCGATGTCGCGGGCATCGTGCAGGATGATGTCCTTGCGGCGCTCCGCATCCAGGATGACATTGGCCTTTTCGAGGCTCGAGACATAGTCATCGAAACGCTTGACCGTAATCGGGCCTGGCGCATGAAAACGATGGCCATAGGTCACGTTGGAAGCAACGATACCGTCAATCTCGAAGGGGATGACCACGGTCTCTTCATGCTCGGTGCCGAAGGTGCAGACGATCGACTGCAGCGGGCGCACCCAACGCAGCGAGCCGGGCTTTACCGATGCCTTGCCCCAGCGCATGGATTTCGCCCAGGGGAAGTTTCTTATGATGTCGGGCATCACGGCCGCAACGATTTCCTCTGCGGCGCGACCGGGCTTGGAAATCACGGCAACGTAGAAATCGCCCTTCTTCGGGTCACTCTGCACCTGAGCTTCTGAAATCGAAGAAAGGCCTGCGCCACGCAAAAAGCCTTCGATCGCCTTCTCGTTGGCATCGGTGCGCGGACCCTTGCGCTCTTCGCGCACATCGGCCGAGCGCGCGGTCAGACCGCGAATGTCGAGCGTGAGGCGCCGCGGCGTCCAATATTCCCTGGCCCCCTCATAGGAAAGACCCGCTTCGACCAGGGCATCGGTCACCAGCTTCTTCAGGTCACCGGCAGCCTTGCGCTGCATACGGGCGGGAATTTCCTCGGAGCGGAGTTCGAGAAGGAGATCGGGCATGGGAGCTGTCTTTGCGTTGAGGCAGAAATGGTCCGGGCGGACTTAGCAAGCCCGGCGACAAAAGTCACCAAGGCAAACGGCGAATTTACCACCCTCCACCGCCTCCACCGCCGCCACCGCCTCCGGAGAAGCCACCGCTACCGCTGCCGCTTCCTCCATTACCGAAAGCGGAGGAAGAGCTGGAGGCAGGCGCAGGAATGGTCGAGGCGATGGTGGAAGCCATCGAGGAGGAGAAGTCGCCGATCGTTCCGCCAATGTTGCCCGGACGGAAGTCGCCGGAATACCAGAGCGGCGCATAGGCTGCTGCCGCTGTTGCCCCCGCTGCCGTGGCAAGCCATGTCTCGAAGGCGCTGGACCATGGTTTTTCAACGCCGAGTGCTACCGCATAGGGTAGCAGCGTTTCGAAATGCCCTGGCGACATCTGTGGTGCGCCCTGCATGTTCATCCGGTCGCGCTCCGCCAGCGTCAGATATTGTCTGAGACCGGCAATGCCATCCATCATCTTACGCCCGAGCGGCGTCGGCGCGCCCATCAGGAAATAGAAGACGACGTTGAGCGCGAAAATGCCGACGATGCCTGCGACCAGCGGCAACAGACCTGCCTCCCAGAGCGGCACGACCGCGGCGGCAAAACCGCTAACGGCAATCGAGACGAAGACGAAGCCGAAGAAGGCGAAGATCAGAACCGAAACAATGCGCTGGGCGAGGCTCGCATTATGCCTGCGGAACCTGCGGCCGATCGAGCTCGCAAAGATCGTCACGAAAATCGACAGGAAACCGGGCACGACGATCAGCGGCAACGCATTCTCGTGCAGACGGCCGAAGATGACGATCGCAGCCAGAACCAGAACAGAAAGGGCAATACCGGCAATCACATAGAGCGAATTCGCCTTGTAGTATTCGCCGCGATGATCGCGCTCGATGGCGCTGCGGAATTTCGAGCCGAGCCGCTGCACCGCCTCGCCGTTCGCCTTGTCGATGACAAGTGGAGAGAATGGCCCGACGGCCTGCATCAGCACCTTGTCGCCACCGCCCAGATCAGTGCCAGCCTTACCCGTGGGGCGGATGACCACCTTTCCCGAGAGATCGTCGAGAATGACATAGCCGCGCACCGCAAGATCGATCGCCGTTGCCGAGAATGCCGTCCAGCTGGAGCTGGCAAAACCTTTGTTGTCGATATAATTGACCAGCGCCGGTGAAATGCCTCCAGGCGGATCCCAGCGCGGGACCATCACGCCGGCCGGCGGGTCGCGGCCAACCGCAATCCAGCTGCGCATGTAATAGACAAACAGCAGGATCAGGCCGCCGATAGCGATCGTCGTGTCGAGATGATCCCTGAGGAACCAGCCCCATTGCTGGCTGCTGCTTGGCGGCGCAATCGCCCCTTTTGCAAGCTTGATGGCGATTGTCAGACCTTCGGCGCTTGCGAGCGGCCGGGTTGTCGTAAAGGTAGCTACATTGCCGTCCGCGCTGGCGCTGGCACTCTTGCCGTTGGCACCGAGCGGCCCGGTGAAGAAAGCAAGCTGTTGCGGGCGCACGCCGTCAGGCAATGTGACGGTTGCCCTGGCGTTGATGATCGGGAACAGCCAGCCATTGCCGGTCACGTTCCAATAGAGCTCGTCGTGATCGTCGAAATAGCGCATCTGACGATTGGTGTCGTAGGTGATGCGAAAGCTATGCGGGCCGGGTTTCAAGACCCGCTCGGCATTGCCGATATATATGCGCTCGCCGCCCCTGATGCGCTCAGTGCGCCAATCCTCCGGCTGGTCGTCGCGTTCGACGGACACGACCTTGAAATCCACCTGGATCTCCCGGCCGCCGGCATCGGTCATAACAAGCGGAAAATCGCGGAAAATACCGCGTCTGATGTCTTGGCCTTCCGAATTGACAGCAATGGTCTCGACCACCCGCATGGAGCCGTCGCGATGCAGGGTAATCGCCTGATCGAATTTGGTGATGAGTTCGGCCGCGGTGACAGCCGTTGCGCAAAGCAGCAGGCAGAGAGCCAGGAAGAACCCGCAAAGCCGTGTCATCACTCCCCCAAAGAATGGCCGCGGCGCCGTTGCCGGCGCCGCCTTGCATCAACAATGCTTCCGCACCCCACCATCCCTCGGAATGGCGGAGCGTCAATCTTCGTAAGAGACCCCGAGCGAAGCCAGCACGTTCCAATAGGACGGGAAGGTCTTGGCGACGCAATCGGGATCGAGAATGGTGATGCCACCGATCTTCAGGCCGGCGAGCGCAAAGCTCATGGCAATGCGGTGATCGGCGAAACTATCGATCTCCGCAGGCAGCACCTTGCCGGCGAGGCTCGGATCGGATGCGACGATCAGATCGTCGCCCTCTTCCGTGCCGAGGTTCGGAACGATGCGCGACAGGCCGCTCGACAGTGCGCGGATACGGTCGCATTCCTTGACGCGCAGGTTCTCGATGCCGACGAAGCGCACCGGCGTTTCGTTGAAGGCGGCAAGGACGGCAAGCGTCGGGATAGCATCCTGCATCTGCGAGCCGTCGATGACGGCCGGAAGATGCGGGAACTTGGAAATCAGATCATAAGCTTTCGCATCCGGCTGAGAGAACTGTTCGGCCGGGGTGCCAAGATCGATCTTGCCGCCACCAAGCACTTCAGCTGCCCAGAGATAGGTCGCGGCAGAGGCATCCGGCTCGATCAGGAAATCGGCGGCATGATAGCCGGTGGGCTCGACGCGCCAGGCGACGGGGCTCACGCGCTCGACCTTGGCGCCGAAAGCACGCATGGCCGCAACCGTCAGATCGATATAGCCGAGGGCGCCGATATGCTCGCCGAGCAGCTCGACATCGACAGCACGGTCGCCGCCGGCCGCCATCATCAACAGCGCCGAGACATACTGGCTGGAAAGGCCGCCATCGATCTGCACGCGGTTTGCCTCGAAACGACCGGTGCCATTGACGGTCACGGGCGGGCAGCCGGTTTCGGCCGAAGCGTCGATGCCTAGCGAACGCAGCGCGTCGACGAGCGGGCCGATCGGCCGCTTGCGCATATGCTCGTCGCCATCGACGATGACCTTGCCTTCGACCAGGGCGGCAGCAGCCGTCAGGAAGCGTGTCGCCGTTCCGGCATTGCCGAGAAAGAGAGGAGCTGCGGGCGCCTTCAGCTTGCCGCTGCCTGTCACGATGAAGGTGGTATCGTCAGGCTCATCGATCGTCACGCCCATGGCGCGCAGCGCTTCGGCCATATAGCGGGTATCGTCGCTCTTCAGCGCGCCTGTCAGCCGGCTCGTGCCCTTGGCAAGGCCTGCCAGCAGCAGTGCGCGGTTGGTGATCGACTTCGATCCCGGCGGCATGGCGCGCCCGGTCAGAGGCTTGCCCGGCGGGATAATCGTGAGTTTGGCTCTACCCATCATCATTCTCTTTGGTCAGAGCCTTTCCGTGCTTCTTCGAATCGCGAAAAGGCTCAATCTTTTTGTTTTTACGCAATTCCATAGGGAAAACCGCGACGCACTTTTCCTGGAATTGCTCAGGTCGGGAAAACGGCCGATGGCCGTCGGTCGGCATCCTTTACCGCCTCGCATGAAAAACCGATAGCAAAAATCTCAGAACTTTACCGTGGGAACGGCACGATCCGCTTCGTTGGTGATTTCGAAATAGGCTTTCTTCACGAAGCCGAAGGGGCCGGCAATGAGGTTGTTCGGGAAGGTCTCGACCTTGACGTTCAGATCGCGTGCGGCGCCGTTGTAATAGCGACGCGACATCTGGATCTCGTTTTCCGTCTTCTCCAGCGATTGTTGGAGCTCGACGAAGCCCGTATTCGCCTTCAGGTCCGGATAGGCTTCGGAAACGACCATCAGACGGCCGAGCGCCTGGCTGAGAATGCCTTCGGCCGCAGCACGGCCCGCTACATCGCCCGCCGGCACGGCCTGTGCCGCATTGCGCGCCTGGGTGACTTCGACCAGCGTCTTGTTCTCATGGCCGGCATAACCTTTGACCGTCTCGACCAGATTGGGAATGAGATCGGCGCGTCGCTTCAACTGCACGTCGATGCCGGACCATGCCTCCTCAGCAACCTGGCGGGCGCGAACGAGCCCGTTGTAGATGAAGACGACATAGAGCGCGGCCAGCACTATGACTGCGAGAAGAATGAGCATCTGATATCCCCGTGGCGACTGCAACCATGGGGACACTACAGCATCGGCCCGAAAATCGGAATCGATTTTCGGAAGGCCTAATGCGCAGATTCAAAGACATTGAGCGCCGACCGAAATTTGTTCTGGGAGCACGCCTCTCACGCGCTCCAACCCAAATTCAGGCTCAGGCGGCCTGCTGGTTCCAGTTGGCGCCGCCTGCATCGGTCAGCAGGAAGGCCTCGCCACAAGCCTTGGCCAGCGTGCGTACGCGCAGAATATAGCTCTGGCGTTCCGTCACCGAAATGACGCCGCGGGCATCGAGCAGGTTGAAGACATGGCTCGCCTTGATGCACTGGTCGTAGGCCGGGAAGACGCATTTGTGCAGGCGGTGGTTTTCGCTGTCGCCGGGGGCGCCGGCTGCCAGCAATGCCTGGCATTCCTTCTCCGCATCGATGAAGTGACGATGCAGCATCTCGGTATTGGCATATTCGAAATTATGCCGGGAATATTCCTGCTCGGCCTGCAGGAAGACATCGCCATAGGTGATCTTGTCTTCGCCTTCGAGGCCGTTGAAATTCAGGTCATAGACGCTATCGACGCCCTGCACATAGGTCGCAAGACGCTCCAGGCCGTAGGTCAGCTCGCCGGCAACCGGCGCGCATTCAATGCCGCAGACCTGCTGGAAATAAGTGAACTGCGAGACTTCCATGCCGTCGCACCAGCATTCCCAGCCGAGGCCCCATGCGCCGAGCGTCGGGCTTTCCCAGTCGTCCTCGACGAAACGGATATCATGCAGAAGCGGATCGAGGCCGATCGCCTTCAGCGAGCCGAGATATAGCTCCTGCAGGTTCGGAGGATTGGGCTTCAGGATGACCTGGTACTGATAGTAGTGCTGCAAGCGGTTCGGGTTTTCGCCATAGCGGCCGTCGGACGGGCGGCGCGACGGCTGGACATAGGCGGCCCGCCACGGCTTGGGGCCGAGAGAGCGCAGCGTGGTGGCCGGATGGAACGTGCCGGCGCCGACTTCCATGTCGTAGGGCTGCAGAACCGCGCAACCCTTGTCGGCCCAGTAATTGTGCAGCGTCAGGATCAGCGCCTGAAAGGAGCGCTTCGGGTTCATGTGGTCGGGCACGTTGGCAGTCATGGGAGCTGATTTCTTCTGCTGGCGAATTGTTTGGCGGACAGGTGCCACGGCGAGGCGAACGGGTCAAGGCTTTGCAGCGTAAACCGCTATCCGGCTTGCCTCACCGAGACACGCGGATGCTATTCGTCGTCGCGCTTCACCCGGTATTCTCCGGTCTTCGGATCCTTGATCAGCGTTCCCATCGCGCCGGTGCGCCGCTCCGTTTCGGCGCGGCGGGATTTTTCGGCGAGCCGTTGGGCATCGCGAACGAAGCGCCGATACAAGAACCAGATGCCGCCGATGACGACGATGAAGAAGATGATCCGGGACATTACCCAGCGCTCCCGATTACAATCCGTACCGGCCCCACAATGCCTTTTCCTCTGCCGCTTCGGCAAGCCCGGCTGCAAGGCCAGCGCCAAGGCCGTCCATGCTGCCCAGCGAAATGCCCGGAGCCTTGCGACCGAAAAGGCTGCGAGGCGTGGTGACCAGCGCAAGCTTGACCTTGTCGCCGAAGCGTTTCCTCAGCTCCTGGCGCATGTCGCCGAGACCATCGATGAGGCCAAGCTCCAGCCCGCGGCTGCCCGTCCAGAACAGGCCGGAGAACACCGTTCCGTCCGCCGAGAGCTTTCCGGTGCGCCGCTCCAGCACCATATCGATGAAGACCTTGTGGATCTCGAGCTGTAGGCTTTTCAGATACTCGATGTCCTTTTCCTTCTCCGGCTGGAAAGGATCGAGGATCGCCTTGTTCTCGCCGGCGGTATAGACGCGGCGCTCGACCCCGATCTTCTTCAGCAGTTCGGGAAAGCCGAAGCCGCCGGAGACGACGCCGATCGAACCGACGATGGAGGTGGCGTCGGCGATGATCTCATCGCCGGCAAGCGCGATCATGTAGCCGCCTGAGGCAGCAACATCCTCGACGAACACCAGAACTCTCTTGTTTTTCTCGGACGCCAGATCGCGAATGCGATTGTAGATCATGCGCGATTGCACCGGAGAGCCGCCCGGCGAATTGACGACGATGGCGACAGCCGGAGCCGCCTTCATCTCGAAGGCTTTTTCCAAGGCCTGCGCCACACCCGCCAGATTAAGCGATTGCCGCAGCGGGCCGCCGCCGGACGAGATGACGCCGCTCAGCCGGACCACGGGTATGATCACCCGTTCCTTGCGGAAGCGCTTCGGAAGCATGCGTCTCAAGAACTCAACCATTCGTCATCCCTGAATCATGATGTTTGCTGCCCGGTGATGTATGCATGGAAACGGCAAACGCAACATTGCGGGTCTTATTTCCTTGGCCGATCAATACGAACGAGGGTCTATCGACGCGGATATGGGGCGCGGCCATTGTTCATATCGTCGACGAAATCGGTGAATTTATGCGTACCCTCGCCGTGCATGGTCAGGGGCGTTCGCAGCGCCAACCTAGCCCTTGATCCCTTGATTGCCGTTACCAGGATGCGCACGGCATTTTCGCCTTCGCGCGGATGGATCGGCGTGATCTCGATGCCGCCGAAGCGACGGCCGCAGGCAGCAATGATCTCGCCGACGGATTCGGGCCGCGCGATCAGCGACAGCTGGCCACCTGATATCATGATGGCGCCTGCCGTGCGTATCCAACGCTCGAACAGCCCTTCCGTCATGGCATGCGCCTCTGCTTTCAGCGCATCGGGTGTCAGACGGTCGCTGGCATCGTTGAAGGGCGGATTCATGATGACATGATGGAAGCTGTCGTCGGCGAGACCCGCTTCGTTACGGGCCTTGCCGATGAGCGTCACGTCGGCCTCGATCACCGAGACGCGAGCCGCAAAACGTGCATTTTCCGGCAGCAGCAGGCTCTTACGGGCGAATTCGGCCATATCGGGCGAGCGCTCGAACAGCACCACCTCGGCCCGGTCGAGCCGCGAAGCGACGGCCATTCCGGCCGCACCGGCACCAGCGCCGAGATCGGCGACCCGGATCATGCGATCGTCGGCGACGAGCGCGGCCAACAGCATGGCATCCATGCCTGAGCGATGCCCCCTGCCCTTTGGCTGGACAATATGAAATGCGCCGCGATGGAAGGCATCGATGGTTTCGGAAGGACTTTCGGCCATGGCGAACCTCAGCCGCGCGCCGGGCGAAGCTCGTCGCCGAGGCCGGCATCGACGAGGATCCGCCGGGCCTGATCGGCACGCTCCTCCTCCACCAGAAAACGGCGCGGCAGCATGCCGAGCGAGCCTTCCAGGATGCTCATGGCCTGATCCGCAACGAAGCAATGAATCCCGGCGTCCTTCATCAGACTCTGCGCAAACGAGAGCAGGACGGGATCGTTGGTACGGATCAGTTCGTGCATAAGCCCTAGAATTCCTGTCAAATTTACGCGACGAGACAATTCGCCTCTTGCCGCTTGTTTCGCCCCTTCTTATTGTGCTTTGCAGAAAATGAACAGGAGTCCGGATCGTTGGGCGTCGTGATACCGCTGGAAGAAAGCAAGAATAAACTGGCATCCATCAAGCCTTTGGTGGATCTGACCAAGGCGGATATGGAACGCGTCAATCAGCTCATCCTGTCCAAGGCCGGCTCGGATGTGCAGATGATCCCCGAGGTTGCGGAGCATCTCATCTCCTCCGGCGGCAAGCGCTTGCGGCCGATGCTGACGATCGCATCGGCAGCGCTCTACAACTATCAGGGCGACAATCACATCAAGCTCGCGACCTCGGTCGAATTCCTGCATACGGCCACCTTGCTGCATGACGATGTGGTGGACGAAAGCGACCTGCGTCGCGGCAGATCCACCGCCCGCATGATCTGGGGCAACCAGGCAAGCGTGCTCGTCGGCGACTTCCTGCTTGGCCAGGCCTTCCGCATGATGGTGGAAGTCGGCTCGCTCGAAGCACTCGACGTCTTGTCGTCGGCCGCCTGCGTCATTGCCGAAGGCGAAGTGCTGCAGCTCTCCGTTTCCAAGAACATGGAAACGACCGAAGACGATTATCTTTCGGTCATCCGCGCCAAGACGGCCGCGCTTTTCGCAGCTGCAGCAGAAGTCGGCCCGATCGTCGCCAATGCCGGCAAGGCCGAGCGCAATGCGCTGAAATCTTACGGCACCAATCTCGGCCTCGCTTTCCAGCTCGTCGACGATGCGCTCGACTACGGCGGCAAGGCTGCCGATCTCGGCAAGAATGTCGGCGATGATTTCCGCGAGGGCAAGATCACGCTTCCGGTCATCCTCGCATATCGCCGCGGCACCGAGAAGGAGCGCGCCTTCTGGCGTGACGCCATCGAGACCGGCAACAACAGCGACGAAAATCTCGAAAAGGCCCTGGGCCTGATCACGAAATATGGCGCGCTTGCCGACACGATTGCCCGTGCCATCCACTACGGCACCATCGCCCGCGACGCTCTGGCGCCGCTCCCCGAAACGCCCTGGAAATCGGCACTTCTGGAAGTGATCGATTTCTGCATCGAACGCGTTAATTGATAGCGGCGGACCGAATTTGTTGCAGGGCCGCTTCAAAAAAGCCATCCTGTTGTGAATCAGTTGACACGAACGCTTTATGCCGCCGGCGACTTCGCTGGCCGTCCCTCGATGAAAGGCTTTCTAATGCGGCAGAGACTTGCCATCCGTTTCCTCTCGAGCGTAGCCTTGGCGGCGGTCCTTTCGGTGTCCGCCCTGAGTGTCGCGCGGGCTGAGGACAAGCCGGCAAAGGCGGAAGTCACCGCCCCGGTCGCCTTCGATCCGGATAATGTCGATACCTTCGCCGGCGCCTTCCTTGCCGCCCGCACCGCTGATGTCGATCACGACTATGACACCGCCATCGCGCTTTACAAGAAGGCGCTGATGATCGACCCGGGCAATCCGGAAATCCGCCAGCGTTTGATGATTTCGCTGCTGCTCAACGGCAATCTCGAAGAAGGCGTGAAATACGCCAACGAGCTGAAGAACGACCCCTCCGTCGAGCGCGTCACCACGATCGTTCGCGGCATGGATGCCATCCGCCGCCACGAATACCGGTCCGCGCAGGAAATCCTCAAGTATAACGGTCCGAACGATCTCGACCGGATGATGACCAACCTGCTCTCCGCCTGGGCGCGCGCCGGCTCCGGCCGCGGCAAGGAAGCGATCTCGATGGTCGACAAGATGAAGGGACCGGACTGGTTCAACATCTTCAAGAACTATCATGCCGGCGCCATCGCCCTGTCGATCGGCGATATCAAGTCCGCTCGCTCGCACCTCAACGACGCCATCCTCGACAAGACGGGCGGCGCGACGGCCCCGGACACCTTCATGCGCGCCGTCATGGCGCTTGCACGTCTTGAAGCCAAGGCTGGCGACAAACAGAAGGCGCTCGATGCGATTTCGGTCGGCGACAACCTCGTCAGCAACTATGCCCCGCTCAACGCTCTGCGCGACAGCATCAGCAAGGGCGATACGCCCGAGCAGCAGGTGACCAATGCCGGCGAAGGCGCGGCCGCCGTGCTCTTCACCGTCGGCGCTGCACTGAACCGCGACGGCGCCGAAGATGTCGTCTCGCTCTATCTGCAGATTGCCAACTCGCTCGATCCCAAGGCTGCCGATACGCTGGTGCTTCTCGGCGGGCTCGCTGAAAAGCAGGATCAGACCGACCGCGCTATCGCCTTCTACAAGAAGGTGCCTGACAATTCGCCGATGTCCCGCATCTCCGAGCTGCAGCTTGGCCTCGCGCTTGCCCAGGCCGGCAAGGTCGACGATGCGCGCAAGCACTTGAAGGCGCTGATCGATTCCGATCCCAACGATATCCGCAGCTACCTTGCCTATGGCAGCGTCCTTTCCGATGCGAAGGACTTCCAGGCCATGGCCGACACATACGACAAGGCCGTGCAGATCATCGGGCCGGTGCCGAAGCGCAGCGACTGGGCGGTGTTCTTCCAGCGCGGTATTGCCTATGAGCGGCTGAAGAAGTGGCCGGAAGCCGAACCGAACTTCAAAAAGGCTCTGGAGCTGAACCCGGACCAGCCGCAGGTGCTGAATTATCTCGGCTACTCCTGGGTCGACATGAACATGAACCTCGACCAGGGTCTCGACATGATCCGGAAGGCTGTCGATCTGAAGCCGGATGACGGCTACATCGTCGACTCCCTCGGCTGGGCCTATTTCCGCCTCAACCGCTTCGACGATGCCGTGAACGAACTCGAGCGGGCCGCGCAGCTCAAGGCCGGGGACCCGACGATCAACGATCACCTCGGCGACGCCTACTGGCGCGTCAACCGCAAGCTGGAAGCTGTCTACCAGTGGAATCGTGCGCTCGCGTCGAAGCCGGAAGAAGCCGATATTCCGAAGATCAAGGAAAAGGTCGAGAAGGGTCTGCCTGCTCTCGACACCGATCCGAAGACCGTCGACAAGAGCAAGCAGCCCGATCCGGCACCGGCGCCAACTCCGGATTCGGGCGCCCCGGCTCCAGTCGATAAGAAGTCCTAAGAAGACTTCCCATGAACGCGATCTTGGCAGCGGGCGATTTCGACCTCACGGAGGAAGCGCCCGCAAAGATCAATCTTGCGCTGCATGTCACCGGCCGTCGCGCCGACGGTTATCATCTCCTCGATATGCTGGTGAGCTTCGCTCGTCATGGCGATCAGCTTGGCTTCCGGGCGAGCGAGCATGACGAATTCAGCCTGTCAGGGCGCTTTGGTCCGCTGCTTTCAGCGGATGCCGAGGCCGGCGACAACCTTGTGCTCAAGGCGCGCGACCTGCTGCGACAGGCGGCGGAGTCTGTCGGCCGCGAAGCCCCCGCAGTTCACATCCATCTGGAAAAGAACCTGCCGATCGCCTCGGGTATCGGCGGCGGCTCGGCAGATGCGGCAGCAACCTTACGCGGGCTGATGCGATTATGGCATCTCACCCTGCCGCAGGAAACCATCAAAGCCATCGCCTTGAAGCTCGGCGCCGATGTGCCGATGTGCCTTGCCAGCCGGCCACTGGTGGCGCGCGGCATCGGCGAGGCGATTGAATTGTTACCGGCCTTTCCGGCCTTTCCCATGGTTCTCGGCAATCCACTTGTCGGGGTGTCGACGCCGGAGGTATTCCGCCAGCTCTCCCGCAAGGATAATCCCCCGCTTCTGTTTCCATCGCAAATGCCGCAGGGACAGAGCGAATGGATCGACACGATCAAGACCCTGCGCAATGATCTCGAACCGCCGGCGCGCACCATATGCGGTGAGATCGCGGCGCTATCCGGCCTGATCGAGAGCCAGTCTGCGATCGTGACGCGCATGTCCGGCTCCGGTGCGACATGTTTCGGCATCTTTGCCGATGTCGACCAGGCGAAGACTGCAGCCGCCACGCTTCACAGACTA
The DNA here is from genome assembly GCF_044756305.1 of Rhizobium sp. NPDC092011. Classification (NCBI taxonomy): domain Bacteria; kingdom Pseudomonadati; phylum Pseudomonadota; class Alphaproteobacteria; order Hyphomicrobiales; family Rhizobiaceae; genus Rhizobium; species Rhizobium sp. NPDC092011. The sequence continues at coordinate 159,017 of NZ_JBIVSO010000003.1, read as the reverse complement.
AGGCCCGACTGGTATTTCCAGGCGACCGAGACGATCGCAGGAGGGGTGTAATGGCAGGCGCAGTCAACGAGAGATCCTTCATCCCTGTCGGTATCGCCGTGCTGACCGTGTCCGATACGCGGACGCTCGCCGACGACAAGTCAGGCGATACGCTGGTCGCCCGCATCGCGGACGCCGGCCACAGGCTTGCCGCTCGCGCCATCGTTCCCGATGACAAGGAACGCATCCGCGCGCAGGTGGAGACCTGGACAAAGGACGACGCAGTGGATGTCGTGATTACCACGGGCGGCACCGGCTTTACCGGCCGCGACGTGACGCCGGAGGCGCTCGAACCATTGTTCGAAAAGCGGATGGACGGCTTTTCCGAGGTCTTCCACCGTATTTCCTACGACAAGATCGGTACGGCGACGATCCAGTCACGCGCAACCGGCGGCGTTGCCAACGCAACCTTCATCTTCGTGTTGCCCGGCTCTCCCGGTGCCTGCAAGGATGCCTGGGACGGCATCCTGAAAGCCCAGCTCGACTATCGCCACATGCCCTGTAACTTCGTTGAGATCATGCCGCGCCTAGACGAGCATCTGAGGCGCGGTGCCGGTTCCAAATAGGCTTTGCCTGTTCGCATTGCCTGTTTGGGCGTCAGGTTTTCTGCCCCGGCAAAACAGGAATTGATTCCCAGCTTTCGCCACTGAGAATAATGCAGCTGCGACCGGAAACGTCGCTGAGCATGAGCGTCCAGTTGCCACTGTCAGCGCTGTAAACTTCAACGATCGTGCTCGGGTCGAGCTTGCCGACGGCTGAAAGCTTTTCGGAGAGGTGGTCACTGAGGAAGCCGACGAGGTCGACTCGCTTGGCACATGCCAGCATCGCCTGGGAAGCAGCTACGCCGGGATAAAAGATTGCGGTTGCCACGAGGGCTATTACCGAGAGGCGTGTGAGCAATGTGCGTTTCATAACGCACCTCCTTTCGCCGGTATCCCGGCGGAAAAGGAGAGTTCCGCTAGCCTGTTCCGCCGTATATCGGCATCATTATGGTCGGCCGCCCAACGCGACACGCGAAAGGTGCCGCCATACAACGAATTATCGCAGCTATTTTCAGGTTTACAAATGGAATCTCGAATGGCGAGCTTTATCGTGCCGCCCGCGCAACCCATGATGGAATAAGCTCGCTCGAAAGCTTGCGGCCCTTCTGGCCTTTGGCGAATTCCGCCAGCCGCATGCCCGTTCTGGCGGCCGCAATCGCCTGTGGCTTAGACAGGAGCCATCCCAGCTCAAGGGGAGGCATGCTGCGGCCTACGCGCTGCAGGAACGGCCGGCGATAACCGCGCGAGGCGGTAAAGCGCGCCGGAACTTTGTTCAGTGAGACATATTCCGCGATCTCATCAATCCAGCCCGCCTGCGGGCGCGCGCCGGGTTCGATCAGCAACAGCCATTCACCCCGCGCCGCGCGCAATATGTCCTTGATATCCCACTGCGAATGGAAGCGGCAACCGGCGGCGTCCGCCACCCGCGAGGTACCGTCCTGCGAGCCGTGGTCGAGCACGACGACATCGCAGACGAGGCCTTCGATCGCCCCCTGCACCAACGCCGCCAATGTCTGCGCCAGCTCGGGTTCCTGATCCTGGCATTCGATAATCACCGTCAACATTGCCCATTTATAGAGCGGCGCTCAATTTATTGCCAGCGCCTAACCTTCACGCTTGAACGTTTAAGAAAAGCACGATGCAGGGGCTTCCGAATGTTGCAGCCGCTGTCGCCGCTCACCGGGAACGGCGGGGATGAAGATAGCGGCTCGCGATTTTTGTTCTTGCAATGTTCTCATTTGTCGGATAGGAATTTAATCATCTTAGACGCGGCATGCGGCGCCATGAACCGCCCTGGAGCTACCGATGAACGAGCAGTCCCTTGCAGGGCAGGCCGCTTTTGCGCCTGCCAATACGCCAGACATTGCCAATGCCCTGATCGCCGACGCCGGTCTCAGGGTTGACGTCGAGCGCCGGCGTGGGCGCGGCGCGGGTCTGAACCCGAGCGGACGCTTCGAGAAGCAGCAGCGCGAGAGTTTCGACGACGGCTGGCAGACCCTGGAAGAGCTTCCACCCTTCAAGACCGAAGTGCAGGTGGAAAAGCCGCGCACGGCCATCACCCGCAACGAATCCCCCGATATTCCCTTCGATCGCTCCATCAATCCCTATCGCGGCTGCGAACATGGCTGCATCTACTGCTTTGCACGTCCTACACATGCCTATATGGGCCTCTCTGCGGGGCTGGATTTCGAAGCGAAGCTGTTTGCCAAACCGGATGCGGCGAAACTGTTGGAGCGGGAACTGGCAAAGCCAAGCTACAAGCCGCGCGTCATCGCCATCGGCACCAATACCGATCCCTACCAGCCTATCGAGAAGGAATGGCGGATCATGCGCCAGATCCTAGAAGTGCTGAACAAGGCCAACCATCCGGTCGCCATCGTCACCAAATCAGCGCTGATCATGCGCGATATCGACATTCTGAAGGAAATGGCTGCCAAGAACCTGGTTCGCGTCAGCCTTTCCGTGACGACGCTCGACCGGAAGCTGGCGCGTACCATGGAACCGCGTGCAGCCACGCCGACGAGGCGGCTGGAGGCGATCCAGGCGCTGAGCCAAGCCGGCATCCGTACATCTGTCATGGTGGCGCCGATCATCCCCGCCATCAACGATCATGAGATCGAGCGTATTCTCGATGCCGGCAAGGCGGCCGGCGCGCTGGAGGCAAGCTATGTCATCCTGCGGCTGCCGCTGGAGGTAAGCCCGCTGTTTCGCGACTGGCTGCTGCAGCATTATCCGGACCGTTATCGGCATGTCATGTCGCTGATCCGCTCGATGCGCGGCGGCAAGGATTACGACGCCGATTTCGGCAAGCGCATGAAGGGTGCCGGTCCCTATGCCTGGCAGATCAGCCGGCGCTTCGAAATGGCGACGCGGCGGCTTGAGCTGACCCGGCGCAACATCGCATTGCGCGACGACCTGTTCGTGCCCCCTGACGGCAGCGGCGTTCAACTGTCGTTGCTATAGCCGTTTGTTTTTCCGCATTGTCCGACGCCGAAGCGATCCCGCTTCGACTGGAAATGCTCTGATATTTCCTCGCGGGTTGTCCCTGTACCCGCCGGAAGGCCCCCTGGTTCGCCGCTCTGATCCACCGGGGGCTTGCAGGAGATCGGGTGGTGTGCGAGCTTCGCCGCATGCCACGCAGCACATCACCCGATTCTCCCATGCTTTTCGACGATAGGCCGATTGTTCCGTCCTTCGAGCTGGAACTGATCGCCCGGCGCGCCGGTCATTGGCCGGTTGCCGGCGCCGATGAAGTTGGCCGAGGTCCCCTTGCGGGGCCGGTCGTCGCAGCGGCCGTCATTCTCGATCCCGAGCGCATCCCGCAAGGGCTGAACGATTCCAAGCAGCTGACCGCCGCCAGAAGGGAAGCGCTATTTGTCGAGATCCTCGCGACGGCGACGGTTTCCATCGCTTCTTCAAGCGCGACACGTATCGACACGACGGATATCCGCAAGGCAAGCCTCGATGCAATGCGGCGTGCCATTTGCGGGCTGGCGATGCCGGCAAGCTACGTGTTGACCGATGGCCTCGACGTCCCGGCGGGCCTTGCCTGCCCTGGAAAGGCCGTGGTCAAAGGCGATGCGCGCTCCTTTTCGATCGCAGCAGCTTCGATCGTCGCCAAAGTCACACGCGACCGGATGATGGCGCGTGCTGGCAGCGTCTTTCCCGCTTATGGTTTTGCCGCCCATGCCGGCTACGGCACCGCGCAGCATCGCGCCGGTATCGAGCAGCATGGCCCCTGCCCCCTGCACCGCATGAGCTTTCGCCCTCTCAGGAAAGATGCAGGCTAAGGCGACCGAGATAATTACCTCTCATTCAACGAGCCCAGCCACGATCTCCAGTGACGATTTCAGCAGATAGGTTATGTCCCTGCGATAGATGCGGTCGTGCCCATCCCGCAAGTTCTGGCGATATCGCTCAAGGCCGAGTGAAGCCTGCTGTTCCATAAAGGCAAGCAGTGCTTCCAGCCTTACGACGATGGTTTCCGGCACGAGGCGTCGGTCGGCAGTCGCCATTCCGTACGCGTCGACAAAGATGCGTGCGCGCCGGATCTGATCCTCCAACCTACTTAGACCTTCCACGCCAGTATCCGAAGACAGCGGCGCCCATCGATAGATGGCATAGGCGATATCCCAGGAGCGCGAGCCTGGATGAGCAGCCTCGAAGTCGATGATACCTGTCACCTCGCCATCGTTCAAAACGACGTTGTAGGGAGCGAAATCCCCATGACAGATAACTTCTGCGGGCCCCATGGGTGATAGCTGCCATACGCGCTCCTTCTCGAGACGAGGCAGGAGCAGCGCGGAGCAATCGTGATAATGGCGAAGAAGAATGGCTGCGGATCGCAGGGCCTTTTCGGTGCGCATTTCGTCACTGCTATCGAGATCACCCGTTGCGCCGGGCAGATAGCTTACCCTCTCCCGGGTGGCATCAAAGCTGATCGGCGCGGGCGCTGCGGTGAAGCCATGTTCACGCAAAGCCGCCAACAAGGCGTGAACGCTCGGCGTCCACGGGAAAGCCTGCCTAATGACAGTGTCGCCGTCGCGATGCGGTCCTTGCTCGTGTGTTGTTTGCATCCCCCCTCCGCATGAAACGATCTAAAGCACGTCGCGATCTTTCAGATTCGCTTCACGCGCTTTAGCTCTTTGATTTCACGCATGTCGTAGTCGCAAAACCGCTGCACACTTTTGCGCGACATGCTCTAGGCGTATATGGTCACGCCAGTCGAACAACGGAAAGTGGGATGAAAACAAAAAACCCCGCCGAAGCGGGGCTTTCGAAGTGTAATTTCTCACACGCTTAGTTCAGCTTGGTCTTCACTTCATTGACAGCGTCATTGAAGAGACCGGTCTGAACGCTTCCACCGGCCTTTTTTGCGAGCACGGTTTCGGCGGCAGCGATTGCCAGATCAACGGCAGCGGAGCGAACCGCCTTCATCGCATCGGCTTCAGCCTGCTTGATCTTCTGCTCGGACAGGGCCGTACGGTTGGCGACGAATTCCTCGGTCTTCTTCCGGGCTTCCGTCGTCAGCATCTCGGCCTCGCGCTCGGCAGCAGCAACGATATTCGCTGCATCTGCTTCCGCTTCCTTACGCTTTCGCTGATATTCGGCCAGCAGATGCTGAGCCTCTTCGCGCAGGCGCTTGGCTTCCGCCAATTCGTTGCGGATCTGATCGGCGCGGTCGTCCAGCGACTTTGCCATCATGCCCGGAACCTTCAGGTAAACGATCAGAGCGAGGAAGATGATCAGACCGACAAACGCGAAGAAAGTGTTATCTAAAGCGAACATCGATCATCCCTCCTGCTTGGCGGATGCGGCGGCCACGGCAGACGCGACGTCGGCCTTGCCGGCGACATTGCCAACCAGCTGCTCGACGACGGCACCGGCGGTTTCCTCAGCGATAGCACCGACATCGCCGAAGGCCTTCGCCTTGATCTCGGCAATACGAGCTTCCGCAGCCTTGAGCTTTTCAGCCAGGCTTGCCTCGATCGTCTTGCGATCTGCTTCGGCTTTCACCTTGGCGGCATCGCGGGCGCTGGCACCAATGGTGTTCGCCTTGGCGCGGGCAGCAGCCAGATCGGCCTCATAGGTCGCGACGGCAGCGTCGGCTTCCGCCTTCAGACGCGAAGCTTCCTCGATATCCTGGGCAATCCGGTCATGCCGGCTTTCCAGAATGCCGCCAACACGCGGGATGACGATCTTCTGCATGGCCACGTAGAAGATGACGAATGTGATCACCAGCCAAAGCAGCTGTGACGGATAGGTCGTGTGGTCGAACGGCGGGAATACGCCGCCGTGATGGCCTTCATTCGGCGCACCCGTTTCCGTGTGCACCGCTCCGGCGGCCGGCGGTGCTTCGTCAGCATATGCCGGGGTCACAAACATGCTCACCTCCAGGTGGTCTGCAAATACAAAGAATCACGGCTCGCTACCCGCGAACCGTGATCTATGACGCCGCTGATATCAGACGGCGAAGAGCAGGAGGAGAGCGACGAGCAGCGAGAAGATGCCCAAAGCTTCCGTAACGGCGAAGCCGAATACCAGACGGCCGAACTGGCTGTCAGCGGCAGACGGATTGCGCAGTGCGCCGGACAGGTAGCTGCCGAAGATATTGCCGAGGCCAAGAGCCGTGCCGGCCATACCAAAGCAAGCCAAACCTGCGCCGATGAACTTTGCTGCTTCCGCGTCCATGTTGAACTCCTTTGAAATGGTTGTGCGGTGAATGACTGACGCCTTTAGACGCCAATGTCTTTATCCTTAGTGGCCGCCCGGATGGATTGCGTCGTTGAGGTACATGCAAGTCAGTACCGCGAAGACGTAAGCCTGAAGGAAGGCGACAAGGAACTCGAGACCGGTGATGGCGACGGTCATGATGAGAGGAAGAATAGCGCCACCGATACCGACTGCGCCGAGGGCTCCAAGCGAGGCGACGAAGCCTGCGAACACCTTGAGCGTGATATGGCCAGCCAGCATGTTGGCGAAGAGACGAACGGAGAGCGAAATCGGGCGGGAGAGGAACGAGATGATCTCGATCACCACCACCAGCGGTAGAAGAATGCCGGGAACGCCGTGCGGTACGAAGAGCTTCAGGAAGCCGAAACCGTGCTTGATGAAACCGTAGAGAATGACCGTGAGGATAACCAGCAACGCCAGCGCGAAGGTGACGATGATCTGGCTGGTCACGGTATAGAAGTAAGGAACGAGGCCGAGAAGGTTCGCCGTGAGGACGAACATGAAGAGCGAGAAGACCAGCGGGAAGAACTTCATTCCCTTTGTCCCCGCCCCCTCTTTCAACATCGAGGCGATGAACTCATAAGCCATTTCCGCGACCGACTGCGAGCGGCTCGGGATGACGCCGCGCGGTGCAGCAGCGAAATACAGGAAGCCGGCAGAAAGCACTGCGGAGGCAACCATGAACAGCGAAGCGTTGGTGAACGAAAAATCAATTCCGCCGATATCAATCGGGATAATCTTGAAGATCAGGAACTGATGGGTAGGATCGTTTGCCACCGCTTGTTCTCTTTCATTTTCCCGCTCGACCGAGCGGATGCCTCTTAAACTGGAAGCAGCGACATAGCGCCGCCTCCGCTCATTTCTTGTCTGGCCGACCTTCGTCAAGCATGGGTGTCGCCACCTTGCCTGCAGAACGCAGCACATTCAGTACACCAGCGCAAAATCCGAGAAGCAGCAAGATAATCATGCCCCACGGCGCCGTGCCAATAAAACGGTCGAAGACGTAGCCCAGAACGGCGCCAACGATGATTGCGGCTATGAACTCGCTGGAAAGCTTCATCGCCTGAGCGTAGCCCTTACGGCTCACCTCGGCGCGAACCTCCCCGTGTTCACCCTCTCTCATCTCCGAGCGCTTGTTTGCCAGTTCGGCTCCCAGTTGCGCCCGTCGCTGCTCCAGACCTTCGTCGCGGTCATCCGTCATGGTGGTATCCTCCCTGTTCTCGTTGCGCGTTATCCCATTGCCCCGGTCAACGCGTAAACGAACAGCAGGTTTCGCCACCTTTCGGCCCGTTTTGAAGTCGCGCGCAACATAGTTTTAGGAAAAAGCATAGTCAAGGCGTAGACGTCATCTGTCCAGCCATAAATTAGCCCAATTAAATCATGACCTTAAACAGAAAAAGCCGCACCGGATGAAAACTGAGCCGAAGAATCCTCTTCAGCCCAAGCTTTCTGGCGGTCTTTTTGCAGGCAATCGTGCCCTTTCGCACGGCAAGAACACCCGAACCGGGCGCCTCAGCTCCAGCCGCCGCCATAGGTCCTGTAGAAGATGTGCATTCCGATGCGGCCAACCTTCACCATTTCGGCGGCCCAACTCGGCCGGACGTAGACAGCATGATAATGAGTGGCGGAACCGACTTCGGGCAACCAGATCTTGCCGGCGGTAACCGCCATGGCGACCTGACGGGCAATGCGCCAGTGTTCCGGCGAGTTCACCCGCTCCTTGACGTTGTCGCAGGCGAAGGAAAACTGGCAGGCGTTGTGCCAATCCTCATTCTGGTAGACGACGCCGCAGATGGTCTTGGGATAGGCAGGATTGCGAACCCGATTGAGAATGACCTGTGCGACGGCCGCCTGCCCTTTCACCGATTCCCCGCGCGCTTCGAAATAGATGCCGGTTGCCAGGCACTGCTGTTCATCGGAAGAAAATACTGAGGGCGGCAGGACATTTGCCGCCCATGAATGATCCTTCGGTCCGATCTGCGGCACGAAACGTCCTTCGCCGTCCTGATCCTTGGCAAGAATGGTATCGAAGGGAGACGTGCGGGCGTAATCCGGCGCCGGCGAAGCATAGGCCGCCGCCAGAACATCGGCATTCTGATTGGTAACGAGGTTTGCGAGATAGGTCGGCACGCCGTCATCCGGCTTCACCGGCTGCTTCTTGTAGAAGGCAGTGGCGATCTGGATTTCCTTGCCGCCGAGTTTCGGCTTCAGGAAGGCAGTGCGCTCACCGGTATCGGATTGCGGGCGGAGCAGCATGCTTTCACGCTGCAGCACGGAACCCGCCGAAAAATCCTTCGGCGGCAACATGGGCGCGACGGCAACCACACGGTTCTTCTTTGCCTGTCGGTTGACGCGATCTTCATCCGGGCGCGGGTCGCTGCCCTTCTGCTCGGACTGGAATGCCACACGACGTCCATCGGGCAATACCAGGCCGCCATCGCCGATGGCCGCAGCGGCTTTCATGTCTCCAAAGGCAAGTTCAGCCTGATGTGTGGAGCCGGCCGGTGAATCGGTCATCACCATGCGCCAGTTGGCACCTTCACGGTCGATGCCGGCCAGCAGACCGGCGAGATCGCCATAGGCGGCCGGTGACGGAAAGATGAGCCAGGCGCAAAGCCCGAAGACGGCTGGAGAGACCCAATTGTCGGGCAGAAACCGCATTTTTCTGCTGAGATAACGCGAACGAGACAACACCGGACTCCAAACGGCACTCGAAACCAGGAGCCGGAATAATCTCCCATTAACCTTGATGGATGGTTAATTCGGGCGAATGCGTGTTCACGAATGCGATCGGCATAAACATGGAAGGCCCGGTGGACATCCACCGGGCCTTCGAACAAACGGCGCTCATCGCGTCCGCATCAGATAATGACGTGCGACCCGAGTTCCACAACACGGTTGGCCGGCAGGCGGAAGTAGTCGGAGGGGTCGGTCGCGGCGTTGGCAAGCGCGATATAGAGCCGGTCCTGCCAATGCGGCATGCCCGATTTCGCATCCGGCACCAGTTTGCGGCGGCCGAGATAGAAGGAAGTCGACATGATGTCGAACTTCAGGCCCGTCTTGCGCAAGGTCGCCAGCGCCTGCGAGACGTTTTGCGATTCCATGAAGCCGAAACGCAGTTCGACGCGCGAGAAGCGCTCGGAAACCTTTTCGACCGAATAACGCTCTTCCTGGGCAACGCGCGGCTTGTTGGTGGTGCGGATCGTCAGGATCACATTCTTGTCGTGCAGAACGTGGTTGTGCTTCAGATTGTGCAGCAACGCAGCGGGTGCCGATTCCGGATCGCTGGTCAGGAAGATCGCGGTGCCCGGCACATGCGCGGGCGAATGATCGCTCTTGCGCTCGATCGAGCTGACGAAGGATGACAGCGGGATATCGGTGTGACGTGTCTTTTCCATCAGGATCGCCGTGCCGCGGCGCCAGGTCCACATAATGACGGTGAAGGCCGTGGCAATCAGGACCGGCACATAGCCGCCGTCATGGATCTTCAGCAGGTTGGCGCCGAGGAAGACGAATTCCAGCAATAGCAGCGGCGTCAACACGGCGGCAGCCATCGGCAGCGACCAGTTCCAGCGAACCCGGACGAACTCGAAAGCCATGATCGACGTGACAACCATCGCGCCGGTGACCGAAATGCCATAGGCCGTCGCCAGGGCGTCGGAGGTCTTGAAGCTCAGCACCAGGAAGATGACGCCGAAGAACAGGATCGTATTAACCGACGGCAGGAAGATCTGTCCGGTATTGGTCTCGGACGTGAACAGAATTTCCATGCGCGGCAGGAAGCCGAGATGAATGGCCTGCCGCGTAAGCGAAAAGGCGCCTGTTATGACGGCCTGGCTGGCGATGATCGTCGCCAGCGTGGCGAGAATGACGACAGGCAGGATCGCCCAATGCGGATACATGAGGAAGAACGGATCCGACATGGCTTCCGGATTGCGCAGCACCAACGCGCCTTGGCCGAAATAGTTCAGCGTCAGCGATGGGAACACCAGAGCAAACCAGGCCCACTGGATCGGGCGGCGGCCGAAATGACCGAGGTCGGCATAGAGCGCTTCGGCACCGGTTACGGTCAGGAAGACCGCACCGAGCACGACGACGCCGAGAAAGCCTTCGCGCAGCAGGAAGCTGATCGCGTACCAGGGATTGAGTGCTGCCAGAATGCTGTAATCATCGGAGATGTGCATGATGCCGGCAAGGCCCATGACGATGAACCAGATGGCGGTGATCGGGCCGAAGAAGCGGGCAACAGCGCCCGTGCCATGCGACTGGATCGCAAAGAGCAGCGCCATGATCGCGACCGATATGGGCACGATATAGTCGGACAGTTGCGGCGTGACGAGCTTCAGACCTTCAACCGCCGAGAGAACGGAGAGCGCCGGTGTGATCATGGCGTCGCCGAGGAACAGCGCCGCACCGAGCAGACCGAGCAGCATCAGAATTGCCGTGTGACCATTCGCCGTCTTCATCAACAAGGCGAGCAGCGACAGTGTGCCGCCTTCGCCGTCATTGTCTGCGCGGAGCAGAAAAAGGACATATTTGATCGTAACGATGATGGTCAGCGTCCAGAACATCAGCGAGATGACGCTGATGACTTCTCCACGCGTCAGCCCATCGGCAGCGACGGGTTTCAAGGCTTCGCGAAAAGCGTAGAGCGGGCTCGTACCGATATCGCCATAGACCACGCCGATCGAACCGAGCGCGAGATAGGCAAGCTTACGAGCGTCCATTTTCCCGTCGGGAGAATGATGGGTTTCGTTAGACATTCAGGATCACTAGACTCTCAGAGCCAGCCTTTCCAGCGAAAAAAGAAAAACGGGACGATGGCGGATACGACCATCAGCATCAGCGACGCCGGGTAGCCGTAGGCGAAATGCAGTTCGGGCATACGCTCGAAATTCATGCCATAGACGGACGCCACAAGCGTTGGCGGCAGGAACACCACGGACGCGATCGAGAAGATCTTGATGATGGCGTTCTGCTCTATATTGATCAGTCCAAGCGATGCATCGAGCAGGAAAGTGATGTTGCCTGCGACGAAAGAGGCATGCTCGGACAGGGATTGAACATCCCGCGAGACGTTGCGGCAGAGCTCCTTGGCCTCGGTGTCCTGCTGCATGGCGGGGATGGTATGAAGGAAGGTGAGCAGCCGGGACAGTGAACTCAGGCTGTCACGTACCTTGCTGATCGTACGATGATAGCCAGCGATGCCCTTGAGCTTTTCTTCCAGAAAATTCGACGGACGGCGGATCTTCTTCAACCGATCGCCGAATACGTGCACCGACAATATATCGATACCGGCAACCGTCTGTTCAAGGACCTCGGCCGTGCGGTCGACAATCGTTTCCAGCAACTTGACGAGCAGCGCCATACCCGTGCGCCTCTCCTGCGGAATTCGCTGCAGAGCTGCGATGAAGAGCGCAAAGGATTTCGGCTGCGCGTAGCGAATGGTGACCAGCTGCTGCTCCGTCAGGATGAAGGCGACATCGGTCAGCATCGGCAGATTGGTATCGGCCTTCCAGAGCAAGGATGCGGTCAGATAGACCGAACCATCCTCAATATAGAGGCGGCTAGATGGCTCGATATCCTTCATATCCTCGCGCGTCGGCACTTCAAGCCCGAGCAGGCGCTCGATATTGGCTTCCTCTTCGCGCGTCGGTTCGACCATGTCGATCCAGACGGCATTGTCGGGCAATCGTGCGACAGCCGAGAGATCGGAGAGTTCAAGCGGCTTGGAATCTGAGCAATAGGCAGTGATCAACTGCGCGCTCCCGCAGCGGCGGAGACGAATCTACAGTCAAAGCGCGTTGCGCACGCCCGCCGTGATCCCACCAATGGCCAATGAAAAAAGCTCATAAAACCCCGGTCGCATCCCGCCGGGTCGGCTGGGAATCGGTGTCCACGTTCCATTGCGCTGCTGTACCAATCCTTCGTCCATCCTGGCGAGGACGCCTGTTCGGACGAAACAGAACCACCATTCGGCGGAGGGCGATCATCGGAAAAAACCGACCAGCTCCACGCCGGCGGCGCATATGCAGCAAAGCTCGCAAAGAATCAAGTCCAACCCCTTCATTACGCGCTTTCACCGCAGATTCCGCAATCCCGCGAAGTCATAGCACAGGATACAGGCAAGACAATCCGTCGCTATACAGAAAGCAGGCAAGGTACTGTGAATTATTCAAACACGATCGAGGGGGCAGAACGTTGCGGCGTATCCGCGACTTGCTTCCAGACCTTGGCGGCAATCTCACGATAGATGCGGGCGATCACCCCGTTCGGCTCGGCGGCAACTAGCGGCGTTCCGGCATCGGAGCTCTCGCGAATGCCCATGGTCAAAGGCACCTCGCCAAGGAACGGTACGCCGATCCGCTCGGCTTCCTTGCGCGCCCCGCCATGGCCGAAAATGTCGTAGCGGGCGCCGGTATCCGGAGCGATGAAGTAGCTCATATTCTCGATGATACCGAGGACGGGAACCTCGACCTTGCGGAACATGTTCAGCCCCTTGCGCGCGTCAATGAGCGCAAGATCCTGCGGGGTAGAGACGATCACCGCGCCGGCCAGCGGCACCTGTTGCGCCATGGTCAACTGCACGTCGCCGGTGCCCGGCGGCATGTCGACGACGAGCACATCGAGTTCGCCCCAGGCAACTTCGCGCAACATCTGCAGCAACGCGGACTGAACCATCGGTCCACGCCAGATCATCGCGGTTTCCTCTTCGACGAGGAAGCCCATCGACATGACCTTGAGGCCGTAATTCTGCATCGGATTGATGATGCGGCCATCGATCTGGGTCGGGCGCCCGGAGATCTTCAAAAGGCGCGGCATCGAAGGACCATAGATATCGGCGTCGAGAATACCGACGCGCAGCCCATTGGCTACAAGGCCAAGCGCCAGATTGGCCGCCGTCGTCGACTTGCCGACGCCGCCCTTGCCCGAAGCGACGGCGATGATGGCGCCGACTCCGGGAACCCCAATCTTTCCGGCACGGGGTTGTTGCTGCGGCGCATGCGGATGGGCATGGCCGTGACCATGCGGGGCGGCTTGCGGCTGAGCCGGACGAGGTGCCGCACTGCTTCCGGCCTTCTTATCGGCGGTCAGCGCTACCATCGCGCCTTTGACGCCACGCATATCCTTGATGACACGCTCGGCTGCAAGCCGCATCGGCTCGAGATCCTTGGCCCGCTCGGCGGGAACGGTGATCGAGAAATAGACCTTGCCATCCGAAATGAAGACATCCGACACCATGCCAAGCTCAACGATATTGTGCTCCAGGTCTGGGCCGCGAACCGTCTTCAACGTTTCCAGCACCTGTTCCTTGGTGATGTCTGCCATGCCATCCTCACTACGCGCTGCATCGAAAGCCCGGCATCCGCCGCGATCTCTCGAAATCCCTCTGGCTTAGATAGTGGAGTGGCAGGAGTTCGCCAAACGAAATTCGGCGCCGTCGTTAAAAAGCGTCCTGGTTGCGGCCGGCAGGTCCGCCGGGTCTATGACCCTACCAGCCGCAACACTCTCCCAACCGGGGAAGACGTTCGCGGGCCGACATAGAGCAACTGGCCGAGAGGAATAGGGCCGACACGCGAAAAACGCCCTGTACATGCAGCCGATCTTGCTAAGCGTGTTAAATAAGCAACAACCGCCGCCGACACCTTCGCCCGGAGAAGCAGTGGCGATGGCATCGGCAGCGGTCATCTGATCCGCGCCGTTATTCGGCGCTGTTATCAAAGTCCCCTCCGGACTTCCATCGTCTAAGAAGCAGGAAGCGTGCCAGTTTTGAAAAACCGGCGAAAATCCACGAATATCAATTCGCTGGCGACAGATCGACCGGATCCCGCCGTTCAGTCGCTGCACGAAGCTTCCGCATAATTTATGCGCAACGTATAAAATTCGGGCAGAAAGCCGTTCAAATATCGATCACCAGGCCGGGGACCGCCAGGCTGGCTTCGCAGCCGCCGATTACTTGATCAATCCCACCCGCAAAGCCTTGGCGACAGCCTGCGTGCGGTTGACGGTATCGAGCTTCTTTGTTGCCCGGTTGAGGTAATGATTGACCGTATGTTCCGAGAGCGTCAGGATTTCGGCTATCTCGGCGCTGGTCTTGCCCGCCGCAGTCCAGTTCAGACAATCGATTTCGCGGTCCGTGAGGGCATCGACGACCCGCACATCCATGCTGCGGATTTCCGCGAGACGATCGAAAACATGAATTGCAATGTAGTAGAGATCCTTGATCTCCTCCGGCGTAAAGGGCTCTCGATCGCCCGCCAGCGATACCGCCCCGCGAATACCGGAGACGTCATGCGTCGGCAAATAGACAAAGCGCGTCATGCGGAATCGCTCGAACAAGGCGACGACGAGCTGGGATTTGCTCTCCTCGCGGTTCGGCGTGGCGGCAACGTCATAGACGAAGGGTAAGGTCGTACGGCGCATGCGCTGCAACACGGGGCTAGTCGGCATCAGCCCCTCTTGATCGTAGATCGAAAGAAGTTCGGCCGGCCAATTGTTGATCACCGAATTGCTCTGCAGGTCAAAGGAGGTAATGGGCGGCATGTTGACGATCATGAAGGCCCTGCAACGATAGGCTTCCGTCAATCCCTTCATGAAGCGAAACACATCGAACTGTGTCTTCAGCCTGCCGATTTCCTCAATGAAATCCTCGCCACGAGGAGATGCGCCCGCCTGCATCAATGCTGCCATTATTAGTCTTCTTTATGTAAAAGAGGGAAAAATGGGCAACTTCCGTTGCTCTCTCCCTCGGCGTCATCGTACCAGCCCCGGATAACCGGCGCTTGTGCAAATATATATTTTATAGAATTTCAACCACTTCAAGGTTCATTACTACGATATCCACCCGCCATCTCGCCAAATCCTCTATGACTCGCCAATCATTAGAGGATAATGGCAGTTCTTACGCACATCTCAACAATCAAATTCAAGTTCAAGACGCAATTTAGCTAAGATCTTGCACGAATAACGATAAATTAACGAACTTTAGATGACGGCCGTGTCAAATAGGCACAATACTAACGTTTCGGCCCCATCCGGTTATGCATGTCCATCATGATCGAATCGGCTGTCGCCACCACCAGCGGCGCCCATTCCTGCAGCTTGGCTGATGTAACGCGATAGGCGGGGCCGGTTACCGAGACACCCGCAAGCATGGCATCCCCCTTCGGGCAGACCGGCGCGGCAACGCAACATATGCCGCTTTCGTGTTCTTCCCGATCGAATGCATATCCCCTCGCCCGGATATCGCTGATATCGGCAAGCAACTCGGCGGCGCTGCGCAAGGTATGTTCGGTATAGGGTCGAAATTCCAGGCCGGCGATCCGCTCGGCAAGTTCGGCATCGTCGAGCGCGGAGAGGGCTGCCTTGCCGACGCCAGTGCAATAGGCCGGGGAGGCATTGCCGATCTGCGAATACATGCGCACGGACTGCCGGCCCTCGACCTTGTCGAGATAGATGACGTCTGGACCGCGCAGAACGCCGAGATGCACGGTTTCGCCGGTTGCCTCCTGCAGACGGCGCAGATGCGGCTCGGCGACAGCGCGAAACTCGTTGCGTGCCCAGCTGCGGGAGGCAAGCGTCAACAGCCTGATACCGATGAGGTAGCGGCCATCACGATCGATCTCCAGGAGGCCCTCCTCCACGAGGTGCGACAATTGGCGATGCAGCGTGCCGCGCGGCTGATCGGACAGAGAAAGAATATCCGTGAAACGCATCGGCCCTTCGGCAAGCGCAACGAGATCGAGCAGCCCGACGAGCTTTCCAAGCGTGCCGGTTTCCCGGTCACGGCCATGATATGCCTTTTCGTTATCGCAACTCAGCTCCGCGTCCCTTCATTTATCGCTCGCACAGCGACGGTATCCTTGACACGATGAAAGGGTAATCCGATAATTCCACATAGTCAAATTTTGTTCCAAATAATGGAACTGAAGCGACAATCCGGGAGGAAAAACCTTGGCTGAAACACTGGCACAATTTCCCGATCTGAAAGATCGCACCGTGTTGATCACGGGTGGCGGCTCCGGTATCGGTGCGGCACTCGTGGAAGGCTTCGCGCGACAAGGCGCGAAAGTCGCCTTCGTCGACATTGCGGAAGAACCGAGCAAAGCGCTCGCCGCGAAACTTTCCGCGCAGTCGGCATATCCTGTTTCCTTCTACCACGCCGATCTGCTCGATGTCGGCCAGATCAGGAATACGGTCGCCGCAATCGAGTCCGATCTCGGAGCGATCCGCGTGCTCGTCAACAATGCCGCCTGGGACGACCGGCACGACATAGACACGACGACCGAGGAATATTGGGACAATAGTCAGTCGATCAATCTCAAGCAGGTCTTCTTCGTATCGCAGGCTGCAGCCCCCGGCATGCGGGCGGCCGGCGGCGGCGCGATCATCAATTTCTCTTCGATTGTCTTCAAGATGAACCCGCCGGCGCTTTCCTCCTATGCGGCGGCGAAATCGGGCATCATCGGGTTGACCAAGAGTTTTGCCGGTCGCCTCGGGCCGGAAAACATCCGCGTCAACGCCGTCCTGCCCGGAATGATCGTGACCGAGCGGCAACTCGAACTCTGGCTGACGGAGGATGGCATGGCCAAGACCATCGACCGTCAATGCCTAAAGCGCGTGTTGAAGGCAGAGGATCTCGTGGGGCCTGTGCTTTTCCTTGCATCCGGCTGCTCGGGCGCGATGACGGGACAATCCGTCATTGTCGATGGCGGCATTTTCTAGTGAAAGATTTGGAGCATTATCGATGACAAAGCCCGCATTTATCGCGGTGGATTGGGGCACCAGCAGTTTTCGGCTGTGGCTGATCGGCGAAGACGGCAGCATTCTGGCGGAACGCCGCAGCGGCGAAGGCATGACGACAGCGGCTCAGGCCGGCTTCGCCAAGATCCTGCAGACGCATCTCGACGCCATTTCGGCGCCGTCGGATATTCCGGTCATCGTCTGCGGCATGGCCGGCGCGCGCCAGGGCTGGGTTGAAGCCGGCTATATCGACACTCCGACGTCGCTGACCGCGATTTTAACAGGGGCGGTTGCCGTTCCGGGCCAGTCGCGCGACGTGCGTATTCTGCCGGGCTTGGCGCAGCGCGCCAAGGATGCCCCCGATGTGATGCGCGGTGAAGAAACGCAATTGCTCGGCGCGATCGCCGCCGATGCGAAGGGTGAGCAGATCGTCTGCATGCCGGGAACGCATTCGAAATGGGTACGCGTCGTCGACGGCCGCGTGACGGGCTTTTCCACCTTCATGACGGGTGAACTTTTCGACGTCATCACCAAGCACAGCATTCTCTCGCATGCCGTGTCCGGCGCCGCCGACATGCCCGCCGACGCCGCAGCCTTCGAAGCAGCGCTCAAGGCTGCATTCGAGAAGCCGCAGTTGGCCACCAACCTGCTGTTTACCGCCCGCTCCGGCCAATTGCTCCACGGGACGACGGCGGCTGGCGCACAGGCGCTGATCTCGGGCACACTGATCGGCGCCGAGATTGCCGGTGCTTTGTCTTCCGCCGGGCAAGGTGCTGCCATCACGCTCGTTGCCTCCGGCCGCCTGCAGGCGCTCTATGAAGAAGCGTTCCGCAGCCTGTCCCTCCCCTTCCAGACCATCGACGCAGACGCTGCCGTTCGCCGCGGGCTTTCCGCCGCGGCGGAAGCGATCTGGCTCAGACAAGAAAGCAAGAACTGATGACCACCCGTACCCCCTTCCCGCCCATGAAGCGCCCGCTGATTGCCATTCTTCGCGGCATCAAGCCGGAGGAAACGGCCGATATCGTCGGCGCCCTGATCGAGACCGGCTTCACGGCCATCGAAATCCCGCTGAACTCGCCGGAGCCATTCCGCTCGATCGAGATCGCGGCGAAAATGGCACCTGCCGAGTGCCTGATCGGGGCCGGCACGGTGCTGACGGTAGAAGATGTCGACAGACTGGATGGCGCCGGCGGCAGATTGCTGGTGACGCCGAATGTCGAGCCTGCGGTGATCAGCCGCGCGCGCGACAAGGGTATGGTGACGATGCCCGGCGTCTTCACAGCAACGGAAGCGCTATTGGCAGCAAAAGCAGGGGCTACCGGCCTTAAATTCTTCCCCGCCGGCGTGCTCGGCGCTTCCGGCATTACGGCCATCCGCGCCGTACTGCCGCCGGAGCTTGTTATTGCCGCGGTCGGCGGTGTTTCGGACAAGAATTTCGCCGATTACACCAAGGCCGGCATCCTTGCATTCGGGTTGGGAACCAGCCTCTACAAGCCAGGGATGACGGCAACAGAGGTTGCCGAACGCGCCAAGACCACCATCTATGCCTATGACGCCGCCATAGGAGCATGATCCGTGACCGACATCCATGATTTTGAAGGCAGTATTCTCTGCAACACATCCTCCGTCCTTGGAGAAGGCCCAACATACGACCCCGATACGGACACCGTCTGGTGGTTCAATATCCTTGGCAAGGAGCTCCATGAACTGCACCTGCCCACCGGCAAGAAGAAGGTCCACGAGCTGCCGATGATGGCAAGCGTGCTTGCTCGCGTCGATGCCAAGCGGCAGATGATCGCCACCGAGGAGGGCCTGTTCCTTCGTGATATCGCCAGCGGCGAATTGAGCTTCTATGCGGCGATCGAGGCCGACAAGCCGGAAAACCGTTCCAACGACGGCCGCACGCATATCTCCGGATCGCTATGGATCGGCACCATGGGCAAGCGGGCCGAGATGCAGGCGGGCGCCATCTATCACGTCGCAGCCGGCGGCAAGGTCACCAAGATCTTCGACCAGATCAGCATTCCCAATTCGATCTGCTTTTCGCCGGATGGCACTATCGGCTACTTCACCGATACGCGCGTCAGCCAGCTTATGCGGGTTCTTGTCGACCCAGAAACCGGGCTTCCGGCAGGCGAGCCGATCGTCATGGTCGACAGCATGGAAGATCCGGGCGGTCTCGACGGCTCGGTCTGCGACGCCGACGGCTATATCTGGAACGCCCGTTGGGGTTCCGGCTTCGTCGACAAATACAGCCCGGACGGCCTGCGTATCGAGCGCTATCGCGTGCCTGCCATGCAGCCGTCGTGCCCGGCCTTTATCGGCAAGAATGGCGACCGGCTGGCGGTGACGACTGCCTGGGAAGGCCTCGATGACGAGGCTCGATCCATGCAGCCGCAGGCCGGTGCCCTTCTGGAGCTCGGTCCGACAGTCCGTGGCGTTTTCGACCCGCCCTACAAGCTTTGATTGAGTTTCACCTTCGCGCCAACAGGCGCGAAGGTGATGCCCGTGATGCGTATCGCATTTCATCGATCAGATCTTTCTTCGCAAGAAACAAGCGTGGCCGTATTTCGCCACAGCTAAAGCGTTCAATCTTCCGGGCTGCATTTTATTTTTAAGCTATTGTTTTTAATTGCCATTATACAAGCGACCACACTCGCCGAGTGGCTTTTCTGCAACTTTTGACGGAACCAAAGCTTCCCTGAGCCATTTGCCTTATGACCGGTACGATGATGGTCACCAATCAAAAACTCCACTCGCACTGGTATGCATGCGTTTCAACAGGCATGCCCATCAGAATGAAAGGTAGGTTCACGATGACTGGGAAACTTTTCACTTCCGTCGCTGCAGGCACGCTCTTTGCGGCCGCATCCGTCTTGTCGCCGATGGCGTTCGCGCAATCGCAGCAGCCGTCGACCGGTGGCAGCAATGCGCCCTTGACACAATCGGCTCCAGCCACGCCCGGCGCTGCAAAGCCGGATAGCTCGATGCCGCAGACCAAGGCGCAGGCTCCCGCTGCCATGACCGGTACTGAACAGGCCGGAGGTTATCTGACCACGCAGTCTGCAGATCAGATCAGCGCCAAGACCTATATGGGCCAATCGGTCTATAACGGTCAGAACGAGAGCATCGGCAGCATCAACGACCTGATCCTGCAGAAGCAGGGCGGTGTCGTCGCCGCAGTGGTCGGCGTCGGCGGCTTCCTGGGCATGGGTCAGAAGAACGTCGCTGTTCCGTTCAGCAAGATCAACACCACCCAGAATGCACAGGATGGCACGATCAAGCTGACGACGACGGAAACGGCCGAAGCGCTGAAATCGGCGCCCGAGTTCAAAACGCTTGCGATGCAGGCTTCGGACAAGGCGGCAAGTTCGGCGGGAACGTCGACCATGCCGACAACCGACAGCACGACGACATCTTCGACCAGCAAGTAACGGATCATTCCGATCCAAAACAGAAGCGGCGGCCCTCACCGGCCGCCGCTTTCGTTTGAACCGTATAGCGTCAGGCGCTCTCGCGTTCGCCGCCGATCTCGAAATAATGCGCTTGCAGATAGCGAAGCGTCGCGGCGCTGTCGGCGGGCTTGCCGAAATAGTAGCCTTGGCCCATGGCGCAACCGAGCGCCCTCAGCTTCGCGGCCTCAGCATTTTCTTCGATGCCTTCGGCAACCACGCGCAGATCCAGCCCTTCGCACATGGCAAGGACCGCCTTGATGATATGTTCCGAAGCCCGGTCGGAATTCATGCGGGAGACGAAGGCGCGATCGATCTTCACCTTGTCGAAGATGAATTCGCGCAGACGGCCAAGGCTCGATTGACCCGTGCCGAAATCATCGAGAGAAATGCGAACGCCTACGGCGCGAAGATCGGCGATAATGCGATGCGCAGTCTCTGCCGAGCTCATCACAGCGGTCTCAGTGATTTCGAGCTCAAGGCGGTGCGGATCCAGTCCGACGCGGGCGAGAATCGCAAGGACGCTGCTGCTGGTGCCTGGATCCATCAGCTGCGCCGAGGAGAGATTGAAGGACAGGAAGAGATCACGCGGCCAGGAAAGTGCCGCTTCCGCAGCCTTCCGCAGGAGGGTTTCGGACAGGGCGTCGATAAACCCGCGCTCTTCGGCCAGCGGCACGAAGACGGCCGGAGAAACGAAGCCGAGGTCGGGATCGTTCCAGCGGGCAAGCGCCTCGAAGCCGAGAACCATATTGTTCGCAAGCGAGACGATCGGCTGGAAATGCACGTCGATGGCATCGGAAATGATGGCATTTCGCAACGCCTGCTCAAGCTGCGTCGCACGCTTCATTTCCTGCGCGATCTCACGGGAATAGACAGTGATCTGGCCGCGGCCGCGGCGCTTGGAGCGATAGAGCGCCGTTTCCGCGTTCTTCAGCAGATCTTCGAACTCCTCACCTCCGAAGGGGTGAATGGCGAAGCCGAAAGACGCGGACAACCGGACATTGCGGTCGCCGAGATCGTAGGGCGCCGACAGCACTTCGCGGATCATCTGACCGAACTTCTCGGCACCGACGCGTTCGAAGACCAAGGGCAGGACAAAGGCGAATTCATCCCCATCGTGACGGGTGACGGCCGCGCCGTCCGGAATGCATGCCCTGAGGCGATGCGCGACCTGGCAGAGGATTTCGTCGCCGGCTTCGACGCCGAACAGATCGTTGATCGGCTTGAAGGAATCCAGATTGACGATGCCGATGGTGAAGGGCGCGGGATCGCTGGCGCGCTCGAGCGAAAGCTGGCGCGTGCGTTCACGCATGCGATAGCGGTTGCCCAAGCCCGTCAACGGGTCGGTATATCCCTTGGCCTGCAATTCTTGACTGACTGGCCCAGACAGCATTTCAGCCGATTTCATATTCGGTTCCGATGTTTTCTCCACCCTGGTCAAAGCATGAAGGTGAAGTCTTAACAAAGGATAGCGAGACGACAACCAATCGATACCAGCAATAACTTGCCGTCAGATGTGGTATCACCGTAACATTTACCTGCTTTGCGCCTTGCGAGCCGGGCGCATATACTTCTGGAATACCGTCTCGATAATGTCTGGGCTGACAGGCTTCAGAATGACATCATCCATGCCGGCGGCCGCGCACTCGGTGCGATCGCGCTCGAAGGCCTGTGTCAGCACGCCGATGATCGGCGTATGCGAGCCGCTGCCCTTTTCCGCTCCGCGGATCAGCCTTGCGGCCTCGAAACCATTCAAGCCCGGAAGCGTGATATCCATCAGGATCAGCTCCGGGCGGTGTTCCTGCCACTGCCGCACGGCATCATCGCCGCTGGCGGCGATGGCGTGGCTGTATCCAAGACCTTCGAGGATCTGCGCGAAGACGATCTGATTTATATCGTTGTCCTCGGCGACCACAACCTGCACCCGGCGCTCTTCGCCGGCCTCCCCTCGCCGCCATCCCGGCGCGAGCCCGGATTGCTTGGCGTCTTCCGCAAGCGCGCCGCGAATATTGCGGTTGAAGTGGCGAGCAATGAGAAATGTCAGTTCGGTTGCAAGCTGCGATCCATCGAGCGAAAGAGCGGCCACGTTCTGCCGCTCCGCCAGCTCGATGCCGCGCTTGCCCAGCTGATTGTCGACGATGACGAGATCGATCTTGACGCCATGCGCGCTCGCCACATCCAGAAATGCCGCCTCCTCGTTCTCATCGTGCACGACGCAGGCTTCGAAACCATAGGCCCCGAGCGTCTTCAGCGCTGCCGTTTCCGCGGCAAAATCGGCCGTCACGACAAGAATCTTGCGGCCGCTGAAGCTTTCCGGAGCGAAGGTTTCCATGGCAGCCGGTCGGCGCGAAATCGTCTGCAAAGCAGCCATCGGAACATAGGCGCGGCGATAGGATCGGTCGCTGTTCTCCCTGATCTGCGAGGCAAGCGCGAACTCGTCGAAATCGCTTCCGTCCTTCGGCAGATCCTGCATGGTGCCGACCAGGAAATAGCGGCCGGGCTTGCCGATGCGCTGCTTGCGGGTCACGATATCGCGCTCGGCGCCGTCGCGGGCGATCTGACGCTGGCGCGAAATCGACAACTCGCCCGTCTCGATGACATGCCGGTCGCTCTCGTCAAAGCGATTGGCAAGGTCGGTTGAGAAAAGATCGATACCCTTGCGGCCGCGAATCTCGTCCGTCGTCGTCTGGTATTTTTCGCAGAACGCTCTGTTGACGGCGACGTAGACCATGTTCTGGTCCTTGACGAAGAGCGGAAACGGCAGGCCGTCGAGAATATCCTCGGTAAGCTGCACGCGCTCCATGTCGATACGCCACTGCTCTTCTCGCTTCTTCATCTCCGAGACGTCGGAGAGAATGCAGAAGCCAACTCCAGACGGCAGCCGCCGATTGATAATGCGGACCCGGCGGTCGTCGACGAAATGTTCGGTTGTTTCGGAGCGTTCGCGCCAGTGCGAGGCTATGCGTTGCGAGATCCAGCCGTCACGATTGGTCGAAGACCTGCCGGGATTTCCCTGACATAAGGCGCCCGTGTCGTAGACGGCGCCAAGGAAATCACGCAACCGCGTCGAGGATTGCAGGAATTCAGGCTGGATCGGAAAGAAGTTCAGCACCTGTCGACTGGCGAACAGCAGGAGGTCATTCCGGTCATAGGCGAAAAAGGCGCTGGAAAGTCCGTCACACAGAGCGTCAAAGAACAGCGAGTAGAGGTTGCTGCCGGAAGGCGCATCCTCGTTCATCATTGCCAAAGCTGCCTTCTCAATCTCGGCAGTCATTACGTTCAATTCCTACGCTCAACCAGTTTCACAGCATGGCAAATCGACAGGGCGGCGCTCGCTCTGCAGGGTAAATTTATGGAAGTATCATGCTGGCCTGGGCACTTGAAGCAGATGGAACCTGGCTCATGGAAGTTGACGGCCACCAACCTGCCGTCAAGAGCCCTCAGCGTGCACGAGGCGCGCCATCTGCGGTCATTTCAAGTTCTTGCTGCGCAACCTGTCATCATTCCCTTAAACATTGATTAAACCCCTCGGCAGGCCAAGTCACGGAAACGGGTGGAAGAGACCGGGCAGAGCGCCTTTCCTCTTTCCTCACCGCCGCGAATCCACGAGAATGAAAAGATGGCCATCAAGCAACTTTCCGAAACCCTGATCAACCAGATTGCCGCCGGCGAAGTCATCGAACGTCCGGCGAGCGCCGCCAAGGAATTGATCGAGAATGCGCTGGACGCCGGCGCAACGCGCATCGAAATCGCGACGGCCGGCGGCGGCAAGGCATTGCTGCGGGTGAGCGACAACGGCTCCGGCATGGAAGAAGCGGATCTGGAGCTTGCGGTTCGTCGCCATTGCACCTCGAAAATCTCCGACACGCTGGAGGATATCCGCACGCTCGGCTTCCGTGGCGAGGCCCTGCCCTCCATCGCTTCCGTGGCCAAGTTGTCGATCGCCAGCCGCCGGACAGGGGCGGACGGCGGCGCCGAGATCGCCGTTGCCGGCGGCAAGGTGCTGCATCTGCGTCCAGCGGCGGCCAATCCCGGCACCATCGTCGAGGTGCGCGACCTCTTCTTCGCGACGCCGGCGCGCCTGAAATTCCTGAAAACAGAAAGGGCGGAAGCGGCGGCCATCACCGAAATCGTCAAGCGCATGGCAATCGCCTTTCCGCGGGTGCGCTTCGTTCTGTCGGGCAGCGACCGCTCGACCCTCGAATTTCCCGCGACCGGCGACGATCATCTAGCCCGCATGGCGCAGATCCTCGGGGCCGAGTTCAAGGACAATGCCATCGCGCTCGATGCCGTGCGCGAGGATGTGAGCCTCAGCGGGTTTGCCGGCGTGCCGACGTTCAATCGCGGCAACTCGGCGCATCAATATGCTTTCGTCAATGGCAGACCGGTGCAGGACAAGCTGATCCTTTCGGCGATCCGCGGCGCCTATGCAGAAACCATTCCTTCCGGTCGCTATCCCGTCGCGGTCCTCTCGCTGACGCTCGACCCGGCCCTGGTCGACGTCAATGTGCATCCGGCAAAATCCGACGTGCGCTTCCGCGATCCCGGCCTCGTGCGCGGCCTGATCGTCGGAGCAGTGCGCGAAGCCCTGTCTCGGGAGGGCGATCGTGCCGCCACGACCGGAGCCGATGGCATGCTGCGCGCCTTCAGCGCCGGCCGCTCCGGCTTTCAGTCGGGCTGGCGGCCATCGCCGTCACCGGCACCCTGGACGCCCGAGACCTCGCCGTCCCGCCCCTATGAGAGGACGGCCGCTTCTGGAGGGTACGGTTTCGCGGAAAGGCCGCAGGCCAGTTTTGACGGACTTGTGACGCCCACGGCACGCGCGGAAGCCGCTCCTCCGGTGGATCCGGTACGGGCGGAAGAGCCCTCTCGCTTTCCGCTTGGCGCCGCTCGCGCGCAGCTGCACGAAAACTATATCGTCGCCCAGACGGACAACGGCCTTGTGATCGTCGACCAGCACGCCGCGCATGAGCGGCTGGTCTTCGAAGCCATGCGCAAGGCACTGCATTCGAAACGGCTGTCTTCGCAGGTCCTCCTGATCCCCGAGATCGTCGATCTTCCCGAAGAGGACTGCGACCGGCTGATGGTGTTTGCGGAAGAGCTTGGCGAACTGGGTCTCGCGGTTGAGCGCTTTGGTCCCGGAGCGGTTGCCGTGCGGGAGACGCCGGCCATGCTCGGAGAGGTCGACGCGCAAGGGTTGATCCGGCAGCTGGCCGACGAGATCGCCGAATGGGATACGGCCTCGGGGCTTGCAGCCAAGCTGGAATATGTCGCAGCGACCATGGCGTGTCATGGTTCTGTGCGTTCGGGACGGCGGTTGCGACCGGAGGAGATGAACGCATTGCTGCGCCAGATGGAGGCGACGCCGGGCTCCGGACAGTGCAATCACGGACGGCCGACCTATATAGAGCTGAAGCTTTCGGACATCGAGCGGCTGTTCGGACGCAGCTGAGAAAGCGTCGTTTCGAAAGCAGCCGGTGTATTCGGCCCCTTCAAGACAGAAAACCACTCGGCACTTTTCCTGTAAATGCTCTGGAAAAGAGCCGCCCATCGCGGTATGGCAAACAGGTGACAGAGATTAAGGACGGCTGCATATGAATCTTTTCGAGGGACATGGAAACCGCGAGGCGAAAATTCGCTATCTCGACGGCGATTTCCAGATCCTGATGCCGGGCTCCCATGTCATCTGCGCCATGACCGGCCAGCGGATTGCGCTCGATGAGTTGCGCTATTGGAGCGTCGCGCGCCAGGAGCCCTATGCCGACGTGATTTCCTCGCTCGAAGCCGAAAAGCGGGCTGGCGCACTTCCCAATCAGAAGCGCTGATTTTCCTTTCCGCATCGCGCGTTTGCGCTTCGCAGTCATGACACTCAGCCGTTTTTTCCGCTGCGCCCTTCCCGCAAGCGCCGCTCGCGAGCGGCTGCAATCGCCCTGTTGATGATCAGGCCCGGCGCCTGTGGATCCTCGAAGACCATATCGATCTCGACAACCCTGCAACGCTGGAGCAACTCGTCGGTGCGGCCATGATGGCCGATCAGGCGAACATAGTCCTTTGATGTTGTAACGATCTCCAGATTTTCGCGGGATGCGATATCGAGAATATCAGATACCTCATCCTCTCCCGGGTGCTCGTGATCTCCGAAGCTACGGGCAACCGCAATGTGTGCCCCAAGCGTCTCGACGGTGCGGAAGAACTTGGCGGGATCGGCGATGCCGGCAAAGGCCAGGACATTTCGGCCGCGCAAATCCTCCTGGCCACGCACCTTGACCGCGGCTGTGAAGAAAGGCTTGCCCGCGCGAGCCGCCAGCCGGACGACCCGGTCGGCTGCGCTGCCCTCGCCGACCTTCAATATGCCAGATGCATAAAGAAGCTGCGTACGCAGAGGCGCTCGGACCGGACCGGCGGGAACGAGATAGCCATTGCCGATGCCGCGTCCGGCGTCGATCACCACCAGAGCATAGTCGATGGCCAGATGCGCGCTCTGGAAACCATCATCCATGATGACGAGATCGGCACCTTCGCGCACGAGCCGTTCAGCGCCTTCGGCACGACGGCGCGCAATGACCGTCAAAGCCTCGCGCGCGAGCAGCAACGGTTCATCGCCGACGGCTGTGGCATGATGATGCTGGGGATCGACGATGGTCGTGACATCGAGCGAGCCGCCATAGCCGCGGCTCAAAAAACCCGGCGTCAGACCTCTGGCTTTCGCTGCCTGGGCGAGCGCCAGTGCCGTCGGCGTCTTGCCTGCCCCGCCGACAGTGAAGTTACCGATGCAGATGACAGGCACGGGCACAGAGGCGCGGCGGGCATGCACCATTCGATGCCCGGCAATGCGGCCATAGAGGAAAGAAAAGGGCGAGAGGCCCCAGGCACGCCAATCCGGTTTTCGCCACCAGAAGGGTGGTGCTTCCGATACCATATTCTAATTCAGCCTCGCACCTGCGACTTCAGCCGGAGCGTGATACCGAAAAGTACAGACGGTTTTCGGACGACATCACGCTCCATCTTCTCGTTGTTACGCATTCCGGACGGAAAACCGCTTTGCACTTTCCCCGGGAATTGCTCCAAGCGGCAAAAAAGGCCAGATCGGATGAAAAAGCAAGCCTTTACCGAAATCACGCCAGCTGGGCGACCGGCATGAGCAGGTTTTCGAGTTCGGTAATGTCGTTGAGGCAATAGTCGGAGGCAGCCGTCAGCGTCTCGCGCGAGCCGGTTCCCGTCAGCACACCGACGGTCAGACCCACGCCGGCATTGCGACCCATATGAAGATCGTGATTGTTGTCACCGACAACGGCGACCTGGGCCGGAGAGAGACCGGTTGCCGCATAAAAGCCGAGCACCATGCCCGGCTCCGGTTTGGTGCCGAACCCGCTGTCGTAACCGGCGATGTAATCGAGATAATCGATGAAGCCGAAACGGCGCGCGGTTTGGCGGATGGAGCGTTCGTTGTCGCTTGACGCGACGCCGAGCTTATAGCCTCGCTGGTGAAGCCTCTGAAAGAAGGCGGCAAGATCGGTGACAGGCGAGGAAAAATCCGCAGCATGCGAAAAGAGCGCATCCAGCTTTTCGACCAGCTCCGAAACAGCCACCTTCGAGCCGGCGGCAACGAGGCCCTCGGAAATCTGCCGGGTGTTGCCCGCCGCCAGCAGACTGTCGGGAACGATGTGACCGGTGATGGGATCCATGCCGCATGCGGAAAGCAGATGATCCGCAAGAATGGGATCGCCCTCGGCGGCAATTCTGGCTAGCTCGCGATTAACCGGCAACCAGCTCGCATCATAATCAAGCAGCGTGCCGTCCTTGTCGAAAAGAATTCCCGCAATCGCTCCCAGCTTGACCGCCGCCATGCTCTTCCCTTCTTAACCGTTCACCGTCGTCTTCGGCAGCAACCGCGCCTTGACCGACAGCGGATTGATGTAGGGCTCCAGCCCCTTGACGGTTGCCGCCAATGCGCCGCGCATCTCGTGCACCGCGACAAAGCCGGCATCGATCATCGCGCGCCGCGCCGGCTCGTTGGTCAGCAGATAATGGACGCCGCGGGCCAGCATCTCGGTATCGCGCACCATGCGGGCGCTGCCGCGACGGGCAAGCACCTGATAGGCATCGCGGAAATTCTGGACATGACCGCCGGTCAGGATCGCACAGCCTAGCATGGCCGGCTCCAGCGGGTTCTGACCGCCCTCGTTGAACAGCGATTTGCCCATGAAGGCCACTTCAGTCATGCGCAGATAAAGTCCCATCTCGCCGATCGTATCGCCGAGGAAGACATCCACATCCGCCGACAGGATATCGTTGCGGGTACGGCGCGCCACCTTCAGCCCCTGCTCCGCCAGCATGGCCTCGATCGCGTCGCAACGCTCAGGGTGGCGCGGCACGATAATGGTGAGCTGGCCGTTATGCTCCTTGAGCATGGTGTGGACGGAGGCTGCAGCAGCCTCCTCGCCCTCGAAAGTCGAGACTGCGACCCAGGTCTTCCGGTTGCCGATCTGCTTCATATAGCTGGCAAGCGTCGGAGCGTCGTAGGACGGCGCGTCGGTATCCACCTTGAGATTGCCCGATTTGAGCACCTGCACCGCGCCGAGATCGCGATAGCGCTCGGCATCGAGATCGGACTGGGCAACGACCAAAGCGAGGTTCTCGAAGAGCGCCTCGGCGAGCGACGGGTGCTTGCTCCAGCGCGCGAAGGAGCGGTCCGACATGCGCGCATTGACGAGAATCTGCGGGATACGGCGGCGGCCAAGCTCGGTGATGGTCGTCGGCCAAATCTCGGATTCAGCAAAGATGGCGCAATCGGGCTGCCAGTAGTCGAGGAAACGGCGAACGGCGGGCCTAAGATCGAGGGGCACGTATTGATGAATGACCTCCTCGCCGAGACGCTCATGCGCCACCTTGGCCGAGGTGATCGTGCCCGTCGTCAGGATGACATGAATGTCGCGACGGCGGATTTCCCGGATCAGCGGAATGACCGCCGATGTCTCGCCCACGCTTGCGGCATGGAACCAGATCAACGGTCCTTGCGGCCGGTTGGCGCTCGCATAGCCGGAACGCTCCAGCTTGCGGGTGCCGTCTTCCTTGCCCTTCGCGGCACGGACCGCGAGATACGGCCCGAGAAACGGATAGACAGCGATGCCGCCAAGACGATAGGCGCTCAAGGCAAGACGCGCCCTGAGGCTGCTCATCTCGATCGACTCCTATCCAAGCTGATCATCATCGATGCCAAATCCTGATTATCAAACGGCCGGATAAACGGCCGATTTTTCGTTCTTATTGTGACAAAGATACTGCTTCGGTGCCGGATTTAAAGCGATAACGCCTCTCCGGACGAAAATATCAAATGCAAACTTTGGTATCAGGCGGCTTAAGAGGCCGCCTTTTCCTGCGGATCGAGCAGGCGATGCAGATGGACGATGAAATAACGCATGTGAGCGTTGTCGACAGTCTGCTGTGCCTTGGACTTCCAAGCCGTCAGCGCGCTCGCATAGTCGGGATACATGCCGACGATATCGAGTTCGTTGAGGTTACGGAATTGGACTTCTTCGAGGTTTTCCAGTTCACCACCGAAGACGAGGTGCAGGAGCTGCTTTTTGCCGCTGGTATCAGTCATTTTCGTCTCTTTCTACTGTCGTCCCCCTCCGCCCTTCATCTGAGGGATTTTGACGGAAAGGTCAACCGTCTCGTCGGTGCGAAAGCTGGTGGAGAAACTCTGGCAATTGCGCAGCCGATGCTCCGCAAAGTTCCTCATGAGATACCTCGGCGCGGTTGTAGCGCAGAGCACTGCCCGAGAGATCCACGAGCGCACCGCCCGCCCGCTCCAGGATGAGATCGGCGGCAGCCAGATCCCAGTCGTGCGAGTTGCGTTTGACGATGGTCCCTTCCAGGCGACCGTCCGCGACCATGGCAAGCCGATAGGCAAGCGAGGGAACGTGCTTTACGCGCTCGACCGTCTTGCGAAAGTCCGGATCGAAGCTTTTCAGCATGTCTTCGCCGGTCGCCAGCCGGTGTGGGTCGTCGCCCAGTCTTTGCGAAACGCTGATCGGCTGGCCGTTCTTCAGCGCCTGGCCACCTGCGGCGGCCACGAACAGCTCATCCAGCGCGGGCGCGTAGAGCACCCCCGCAACCGGCCGCCCATCCGTTACCACGGCAACGCTGACGCACCACAGATCAGAGCCTGCGAGGAAGCCCCTGGTGCCGTCGATCGGATCGACGACGAAGACGGTCGCATGCGACAGCCGTTCGGCATCGTCGTCGGTTTCTTCGGAAAGCCAGCCATAGTCGGGCCGGGCCGACCGCAGCGTGGCGGCCAGGCTCTCATTGGCGGCGAAATCGGCCGCACTGACGGGTGACTGGCCATTGTTCTTCCACCAGACCTCCGGCGATTGCCGGAAGAAACCGAGAGCGATCCTGCCCGCCTCGAGCGCGGCCTCGACAATCAGGTCCACATCGCTCGGCCGGCCGGCCTTCTGGCTATCGCTCATTCACAGTGTCCAATTTCCGCCTGCTCCTTAAAGTCCGGCCAGCGTCATGCCTTCGATAGCGAGCGTCGGAGCGGCCACACCGAAATCGCGGTCGATATCGTTGGCCGGCGTCACGCGCATGAACATGTCCTTCAGATTGGAGGCGATCGTCACCTCCGAAACCGCGAAGGTCAACTCGCCGTTTTCGATCCAGAATCCGGTGGCGCCGCGGCTGTACTCACCGGTGATCATGTTGACGCCCTGGCCGATGAGTTCGGTGACGTAAAAGCCGGTTCCGACGCTGCGGATCAACTCCTCGGGCGAAATGTCGCCCGGCTCCAGCGCCAGGTTGGTCGAAGCGGGAGAAACCGCCGTGCCGCCGCGGACGCCGCGGCCATTGGTCTTGAGGCCACTGCCGATTTCCCTCGCGGTCGCTGTGGAGAGGAACCAGGATTGCAACACCCCGTCCTCGATCATGACCAGCCGCTTGCCGGACACGCCTTCACCATCGAAGGGACGCGAGGACGGGCCGCGCACGATCAGCGGATCATCCGTGATCGAAAGGCCTGATTTCAGCACCTGCTGTCCCATCTTGTCGCGCAGGAAGCTGGTCTTGCGAGCGACGGATGCACCGTTGATCGCGCCGGCAATATGGCCGACGAAGCCGCGCGCAACGCGCGGGTCGAAGACGACGGTGACGTTCTTGTTGGTGGGAACCTGACGCGGGTTGATGCGCTTGACCACACGCTCGCCGGCACGACGACCGATCTCCTCGGCTGCGTCGAGATCTGCGAAATAGAGGCGGCTGTCGAAATCATAGTCGCGCTCCATGCCGGTGCCCTCGCCGGCAATTACGCTGACGGAGCGTCCGAAACGCGACCCCTTGTAGCGTCCGGCAAAACCATGCGACGTCACAAGGACAAGGCCGCCCATGCCAGCCGAAGCGCCCGCTCCGGAAGAATTGGTAACACCCGAAACGGCAAGGGCCGCCGCTTCGGTCGCTAGGGCCGCTTCGCGAAGCTGCTCCGTGGAAACCTCGGTCGCGTCGAACAATTCGAGATCGGGGTAGCTCTTGGCGAGATCCGCTTCATCGGCGAGGCAAGCAAAGGGATCCTCGGGCGAAACCTTGGCCATGGCCACGGCGCGCTCGGCAAGGGCGTTCAGGTCGAAGCCGGGATTGGCCGAAACGCTGGCGACGCGATTGCCGACGAAGACCCTGAGCGAGAAATCGTCGCTTTCGGAGGATTCGGTGCCTTCGACCTTACCGAGGCGAACGCTGACCGATTGGGCCCGCGAACGCACGACCACGGCATCGGCCGCATCCGCACCGGCTTTCCGGGCGAGGTCGATCAGCTGGCTGGCACGGGAAAGCAGAGTGGCGGAATCGATTTCTGAGGTCATGATTTGGCCTTTCCTTCGCGTTCCATTTATTGTGCACTACATAAAGCATCAAGGGCGGCAAAGCCGATTCTTGTTCTAATCCCTTCACGCCTGGTTGTTTATGATGGCCACGCGTTGCAAGACCGCCTGCCCCACGGAAAGAAAAAGACGATGTCCGCCCCCAATACGCTTTTCACCGAGACCCTGCTGCTGCTCGGAGGTGCCGTCGTCACGGCGCCCATCTTCAAGAAACTGGGGCTCGGCACAGTGCTCGGCTATCTGGCTGCCGGCGTGGTGATCGGCCCAATCCTCCATAGCATCGGGGACAGCGAGGCGGTGCTTGCCGTCGCCGAACTCGGCGTGGTCTTCCTGCTGTTCATCATCGGGCTGGAACTGAAGCCGTCCCGCCTCTGGCAGATGCGCCGCGATATTTTCGGCCTCGGAACGGCACAGGTCGTGTTCAGCGGATTGGCGCTGATGGTCGCATCCTATCTCGGCGGCATTGCCGGCTGGAAGGGCAGCATCATCATCGGCTTCGGCCTGGCGCTCTCCTCGACCGCCTTTGCCATGCAGATCCTTGAGCAGCAGGGCGACGTCAATACGAAGTACGGACAACGCTCCTTCTCCATGCTGCTGCTGCAGGATCTGGCCATTGTGCCGTTGCTGGCGCTGATTACCGTCCTCGACGGAGCGAAGGAAACCGCCAATCCACTGCCGAGCCTTGCGATCGCAGTCGGCGCGGTGGCAGCGATGATCATCGCCGGCCGCTATCTCCTGACGCCGCTGTTCCAGGTCATTGCCCGCACCGGCGCCCGCGAAGCGATGATTGCCGCTGCTCTCTTCGTCGTCATGGGATCGGCAACGCTGATGCAGCTTGCCGGCCTGTCCATGGCGATGGGCGCCTTTCTCTCCGGCGTGATGCTGGCCGAATCCTCCTATCGGCACGAGCTGGAAGCCGATATCGAGCCCTTCCGCGGCGTGCTGCTCGCCATTTTCTTCATTGCCGTGGGCCTGTCGCTGAAGCTTGACGTCATCCTCGACAACTGGCTGCTGATCGTCCTCGCCGTCCCGGTGATGATGCTCATCAAGGCCGCCGTCATCTATGCGCTGAGCCGCGTCGCGGGCTCAGCGCACAATGATGCCGTCCGCATCGCCGGGCTATTGCCGCAGGGCGGCGAATTCGGCTTCGTGCTGTTCAGCGCCGCCAGCGCCAGCGGCGGCCTCTTCTCCGCCAACACAGCATCGATGCTGATCGCCATCGTGACACTCTCGATGGCGCTGACGCCGCTCAGTTCCGCACTTGCGAAACGGCTGATGAAGGGCGACACACAGGAGGAGCTGGATGAGGATTTCGAGGGTGCAGGCTCCGATGTGCTGATGATCGGCTTTTCGCGTTTCGGCCAGATCGCCGCGCAGATCCTGCTCGCCAGTGGTCGCGACGTGACCGTCATCGATTTCTCCGCCGATCGCATCCGGCAGGCATCGAGCTTCGGTTTCCGAATCTATTTCGGCGACGGTACCCGCAAGGACGTGCTGCGCTCCGCCGGGATCGATCGCGCCAAGATCGTCGTGGTCAGCACGCATCAGCGTGAGATCACCGACAAGATCGTCGAGCTCGTTCAGACCGACTATCCGCACGCGCGCATCTTCGTCCGCTCCTACGACCGTGTCCATTCGATCGACCTGCGCCGCAAGGGCGTCGATTATGAACTGCGTGAAACGTTGGAATCCGGTCTCCTCTTCGGCCGCCGCACGCTGGAAGAGCTGGGGGTCAGCGAAGCCGAGGCCTATGAGATTGGCGAGGACATCCGCAAGCGCGACGAGCAGCGACTGGTGCTGCAGGTGAGCGAGGGGCTGCAAGCCGGCGCCGACATGCTTTACTCCAGGCCGGTCAAGCCGGAGCCGCTGGTCAAGCCGAAGCGCGCCGCCGAGACCTACAGCGATGCCGACGATCTCGTGGCATTGCCGCAGGAGGAGCCGGAGCGGGCTTAGTTCTTTGCGGTGATTACCCTGTCGAGGGCGAATTTCAGTTCGTCCTTGACGCCGGCCGACATGGCGAGAATATCGCGCGCCTTCAGGAAATCGAGAACGCCGGTGCGGCCGACGGTTGGCCGCAGGAAGATCTGCGGCGCTTGCAGCCGCAGCTTCAGTGCGATGTTGGACTGCATGGTCAGCTGACCGGCACCGAACAGGCTTTCAATGCGGTTCGGAATGTGTCGGCCGCC
Source organism: Rhizobium sp. NPDC092011 (assembly GCF_044756305.1). Classification (NCBI taxonomy): domain Bacteria; kingdom Pseudomonadati; phylum Pseudomonadota; class Alphaproteobacteria; order Hyphomicrobiales; family Rhizobiaceae; genus Rhizobium; species Rhizobium sp. NPDC092011. Next base: position 124,449 of record NZ_JBIVSO010000003.1, on the reverse strand, counting down.
GCCTTCCGGGCCGCCGACGACGTCGACGCCGATGATGATATCGGCGAGCCCGGCCAGATGCTCGTAGGGAACGGGGTTCATGATGCCGCCATCGATCATCACGCAATCACCAAGCTTGACCGGCATGAAAACGGCGGGGATGGCGGCGGAGGCTGCAAGAACCGGAAACAGTTCTCCCTTTTCGATCACCACCTCGGCCTGGCCGTAATAGTCAGTTGTCACCACCTTCAGCGGGATATGCAGGCCCGAGAAATCCTCAGGAAAAGCAGGCGGCAGGAATGCGCGCAGGATGCGCTCGAGATTGAACTGACCGAAGCGGATGCTGCGCATGCTGACCGGCCGCAAGCTCCAGATCTTGTTGAGCACGGCGGGGCGGTTGCCGACCGTTGCCAGCGTGTAATCGCGGATTTCGGCGCCGGTCATGCCGGCCGCCATGGCCGCGCCCATGATCGAACCGATGGACGCGCCCGCAATCGCAACCGGGCGAATGCCGAGTTCGTCGAGAGCTTCGATGATGTGGATATGGGCGAGACCCCGCGCGCCGCCGCAGCCGAAGGCGACCGCGACGTTCGGCGTACCGGAGGCAGCAAGCGGATAATCGCTGCCGACGAAATCAGCGTAATCGCCCATTTCCTTCTCCTTCCACCGTTATGCCGATCGCGGCTGGTAACGGAAGAAATGCATCTTGCTGTCGCCGAAGGTGCGCACCTCCAGAAACAGGAAATCCGACGGTGCTGAAACCGTCACGTCGGCGCGCTCTTCGAGGATCGCCAAGGCGCCAGGCACCAGCCAGCCGCCCGCTGCGGCAGCTGCGAAGGCCTTCTCGCCGAACCCTTTGCCATAAGGTGGATCGGCAAAGAGAAAATCGAAAGGCTCGAGATTGCCGACGCTGCCGAGATCCGTTGCGTCCCGTCGCAGCATGCGCGTGCGCCCATGCAGCCCGAGGGCGTCGATATTCTCCCAGAGAAGCCCCCGGCCCTCGACGCTGCTCTCGACGAACAGCACATGGCGGCAACCGCGCGAGGCGGCTTCAAGTCCGACCGCACCGGTACCGGCAAACACATCCATCATCCGGGTGCCGTCGATGGCCTCCGGATAGGCATGGCTCAGAATGTTGAACAGGCTCTCGCGCGTGCGATCCGCCGTCGGACGAATATCATTCGACTTCGGCGTCGCAAGCGAGCGACCGCGAAATTCACCGCCGACGATCCTCACAGCGCGTCAGCCCCTTCCGCCCTTGGGGCCGCCCCTACCGGCGCCACCGCGGCCAGGACCACCACGACCCGGTCCGCCGGACGGACGGCCAGCGCCACCGGGCTTGCCGCCAAAACCGCGCGAGCCGCCTGGCTTGCCACCCGGCTTGCCGCCAAAGGATTTGCCGCCGCCCGGCTTTTTGCCGAAGGGCTTGCCGGCCGGCCGATCACCGAAGGAACGTTCGCCTTGCGGACGGTCGCCGAAGGGCCGATCGCCACGGGGCGGGCGGTCCCCAAACGGCCGATCACCCTGAGGGCGATCGCCGCGAGGACGCTGGGAGCGCTGTTCGCCATCGAAGGATCTGGCGCGCGGACGCTCGTCTCCTTCAGCACGCGGACGCCGATCACCAAATGGGCGATCACGCGGCGGACGATCACCTTGAGGGCGATCGCCGCGAGGGCGGTCGGAACGGACGTCGCCGCCGAAGGACTTCGCACGAGGGCGGTCGCCACCCTCCGGTCGCGAGCCGCGGGGCTTGTCACCATAGGAACGATCGCCTCGGGGCTTATCGCCAAAGGATCGGTCCCCGCGCGGAGGACGGTCGCCGAACGGACGATCACCCTGAGGGCGATCGCCGCGGGGGCGGTCGGAGGAGCGCTTGCGATCGAAACCTTCATCATCGCCGCGCGACCTGCGCGGGGCTTCCTCGCTCGAACGGATCCATTCGCCATCGCCCTCGTCGACGCGATTGATGCGAACGCGGGGTCCTTCGTCCGGGCGGTCGAAGCCGCCGCGCTGGGGACGCTCGGGTTCGCCGCGCCTGGTGGCGGTCTTCACATTCTTGGCGGCTTTTGCCGCTGCCTTTTCGCCGAGGGGCCGGGCGCCGGGCGCCATCCAGACATTGGCATTGCGACGCGAACCGAGCGGCTGGCGCTGCGGCCGGTCGTCATCCTTGCGACCGCCTTCACGGCGCCCTTCGTCCCGACGATCATCGCGCTTGGTGTCGAGACGGCTCAAAGCCCGCTCGCGCTTGTCTTCCGGGCGTTCACGATCGCGTCTCGGGCGTTCGTCCTTCGCAGCCCGGACCGGCTTGGCTTCCGCCTCTTCGGCATCGGCAACGGCCGGAGCATTGTAGAGCGGCGCGTCGAAATTCGCCTTGGCGTCCTCGACCAGACGCGGGCCGAGCTGGTCGCGCAGCATGCGCCCGCGCACTTCAAGCACGCGACCTTCCGGCAGGTCGCCCAACTGGAACGGACCATAGGAAATGCGAATGAGGCGGTTAACCTCAAGGCCGAGCGCGCCGAGGACGTTCTTGATTTCGCGGTTCTTGCCTTCGCGCAGACCCATGGTGATCCAGACGTTGGATCCCTGCGTGCGGTCGAGCGTCGCTTCGATCGAGCCGTAGAGCACGCCGTCGACGGCGATGCCTTCCTTGAGCTTGTCAAGCGCTTCCTGATCGATCTCGCCATGGGCGCGGACGCGGTAGCGGCGCAGCCAGCCGGTGGTCGGCAGCTCGAGAACGCGCGCGAGGCCACCATCGTTGGTCAGCAGCAGCAGACCTTCGGTATTGATATCGAGGCGGCCGATCGACATGACGCGCGGCAGCTCTTCCGGCAGATTGTCGAAAACGGTCGGACGGCCCTCAGGATCGGCATTGGTCGTCACCAGACCGGCCGGCTTGTGGTAGAGCCACATGCGCGTGCGCTCGATGCCGCGGATCGGCACGCCATCGACCTCGATCTTATCGGAAAGGGTCACGTTGACCACCGGCGTTTCCAGCCGCACGCCATTCAGCGTGACGCGACCGTCCATGATCATACGCTCGATGTCGCGGCGCGAAGCCACGCCGGCGCGCGCCATGACCTTGGAAATGCGCTCCGCCTTTCCATCTCCGACCGCCGCCTCGGCTGCAACGCCTACAGTGGAAGCCTTTGCAGGCTTCGCGCCATCGCGCTTTATCGTCTTCTTGTCGCCAGTAAAGGGTTTCGACCCAGGCCGCTTGGGCTTGTCATTCATTGTCATTTGTTGTTTGCCTGAATTTTTAAGGCGTGTTCCTATCAGGTCGCGCCCCTGCGGTTAAGTGGAAAATCTTGAATGGCGGCTACAAATCAATTCATGGAGCTTGCGCTGGCCGAAGCGCGCAACGCCGGAGAGCGTGGCGAAGTGCCGATCGGCGCCGTCGTCGTGCTCGACAACAAGGTCATCGCCAGGGCCGGCAATCGCACTCGCGAACTCAATGACGTCACCGCCCATGCCGAAATCGTCGCCATCCGCCTGGCCTGCGAGGAGCTGGGCCAGGAGCGGCTTGCAGGCGCCGATCTCTATGTCACGTTGGAGCCCTGCACCATGTGCGCCGCGGCCATTTCGTTCGCGCGCATCCGACGTCTTTATTTTGGTGCCGAGGATCCGAAAGGTGGCGGTGTCGACAATGGCGTGCGTTTTTATCAGCAACCAACCTGCCATCATGCGCCGGAAGTCTATTCCGGCCTCGGCGAAACCAGTTCCGCCGAAATTCTGAGACGCTTCTTTCAAGCGAAACGCTCCGAAGACTGAAAAGCGGCGGAGCTAGCACCGCCGCTTTTTCAAATTGCTTATTGGAAGGGCTTCCACCAGCTGCTGTTGTTGGACTGCTGCGCCGCTTCGGCATCCTTCTTGCGCTTCTTTTCCTTCTTCGACTCGGGCGTGCCGACATCGTTGAGAGCTGCCGGATCGGAAACCTGGCGATATTCCTGCGGCGGGTCGATGAGGTAGCGCCGCTGATCGATATAGGTACCCGCCTGATCCTGGCGCGCGGCGCGGTAAGCGGCCGTCTGCTGCGCTTCGGTCATGCGGTTCTTGGTGGTGTCGGCCTGAGCCAGCGGCGAACGATAATTGACGTCGTTCTTCTTCGCGTCGGCTTCCGCTGCAAGGCGCTTACGCGCATCTTCGGGCGATTCCAGCCAGGCCGGATTGTCCTTGCTTGCCAGCGACTGCTGCGGCGCGGTGAGCGTGTCCTTGTCTCCACCCACAACAAGGCCGGGACGGTTCGGATACTTCACGCCCTTGTCCTTCGGCGTCGCCGCCGAGACGGAAGCAATATCCCCAAGATCGTCCAGAAGCTGCACGCCAGCCGTCTTGCCGGTGCCGTAAGTCGGGCTGCTGAGGCAGCCGGACATCACGCCACAGCCAATCACAAGTGCCGCCAAGCTGACGCCGACACGAACGCTATGCATCGCTCTCATGAAAACCCTTCCCAGCTATGCCGGAATAAACGTAACAGGACCCCATTTCACGGCAACTGCCGTAAAAATCAGGCCAATTTCAGGCAGCTTTTACCGGATGAACACCGCAAAGGCAATTCACCCGGTAATATTCTTCAGTTGACAGTAGAGCGCCGTGCTTCCCTTTGGAAGCACAAAGGAGGCTCTACCGCTTTTATGCACGCATCAGGCTTTCCGAAAATCGATTCCGATTTTCAGACCGATGCTGTCGCAAGTTCACGTAGCGCCAACGCGTCGCGCGCCGAGACATCCGGGTATTCCGGGTCCGAGCCGACATCGGTGGTGATACGCCAGGAACGGGCGCACTTGCGGCCTTCGGCGAGCTTAGGAACCACGCTGACCTTGGCGGCATCGTCAAGACGGAACGCATCCGAAGGGCCTTCACCGCCCTCGATGGTGATGCCCGAGGTGATGCAGATTTCCGAGAAATCCTGACCTTCGAGCACCTTCAGCAGTTCCGGATCGGCGATATAGACGACCGGAGCGGCTTCCAGCGAGGAGCCGATGCGCTTATCCTTGCGCTCGATTTCCAGGGCGCCGGTGACGACGCTGCGCACGGCGCGGATCTTCTTCCACTTTTCGGCCAGCGCCTCGTTCTTCCATTCGCCCGATACGGCAGCGAACTGTTCGAGGTGAACCGAGACCGCCTGCGGATTGCGCGACAGCCACGCCTCTTCTGTCGTGAAGGGCAGCATCGGCGCAAGCCAGGTCACCATGCAATCGAAGATCGTGCGGATGACGGCGAGCGAAGCGCGGCGGCGCAAGCTCGACGGGGCATCGCAATAAAGCGCATCCTTGCGGACGTCGAAATAGAAGGCCGACAGCTCGACATTGGCGAAATCGATCAAGGCACGGGCAATGCGCTTGAAGTCGAAGGCGTCGTAGCTTTCGCGCACCAGCTCGTCGAGTTCGGCGAGGCGATGCAACATCAGCCGCTCCAGCTCCGGCATGTCGGCATAGGCGATGACTTCGCCCTTGTCGTGCGCCAGCGTGCCCAGCATCCAGCGGATGGTGTTGCGCAGCTTGCGATAGGCGTCGACATTGGTCTGGATGATGGCCTTGCCCAGGCGCTGGTCTTCCCAATAGTCCGTGGTCATGACCCACAGGCGCAGGATGTCGGCGCCGGCGTCCTTCATCACGTCCTGCGGGGCAACGACGTTGCCGAGCGACTTCGACTGCTTGCGGCCCTGCTCGTCCATGGTGAAGCCGTGCGTGACGACCGTATCGTACGGCGCGCGGCCACGGGTCGCGGCACTTTCGAGCAGCGACGAATGGAACCAGCCGCGATGCTGGTCGGAGCCTTCAAGATAGACGTCGGCCGGCCACTTCAGGTCCGGACGGTCTTCCAGCGTGAAGGTGTGGGTCGAGCCCGAGTCGAACCAGACGTCGAGAATGTCCATGACCTGCGTCCAAGCCTCATTGGCCTTTTCACCGAGGAAGCGCTCACGCGCACCTTCCGCGAACCAGGCATCGGCACCTTCCTGCTCGAAAGCCTCGATGATGCGGGCATTCACCGCGTCATCCTGCAGGATGTTGCCCTGCTCGTCGACGAAGATGCAGATCGGCACGCCCCAGGCGCGCTGACGCGACAGGACCCAATCTGGGCGCTGTTCGATCATGGCGCGCAGGCGATTCTGCCCGGCTGATGGCACGAAGCGCGTGTCGTCGATCGCCTTCAGGGCGCGGCTACGCAGCGTCGAACCATCCGCAAAGTCCTTGTCCATATAGACGAACCATTGCGGCGTGTTGCGGAAGATGACTGGCTTCTTCGAGCGCCAGGAATGCGGATAGGAATGCTTCAGCCTGCCGCGCGCAAAGAGCGTGTTCGTCTCGATCAGCGCCTTGATGACGATGTCGTTGGCGTTGCCCTTCTTGCCGTTGTCGTCCATGACGCGTCCACCCTCGAAGCCGGGGGCGTCGGCGGTATAGAAGCCGGCATCGTCGACCGGGAACGGAATGGTGGACGAGATCCCGCGCTTTTCGAGGTCACGAGCGTGCGAGGTCCAGGCGTCAAAGTCCTCGCGGCCGTGGCTGGGAGCCGTGTGCACGAAACCGGTGCCGGCATCGTCGGTCACATGCTCGCCATCGAGCAGCGGCACCTTGAAGCCGTAGCCGAGCGAAGCCAGCGGATGCGCGCAGATGAGCACAGCCAGATCGGCGGCAGTCACGTCGCCGAGGCGCTTGTACTGCAGCTTTGCCTTGGCGAAGGATTCCTCGGCCAGTTTGTCTGCAAAGACGAGCTTCTCGCCGGGGCGCGGTCCGAAGTCATTGGCGGCTTCCGTCACTTCGTAGAGGCCATAGGCAACGCGCGAGGAATAGGCGATCGCGCGGTTGCCGGGGATCGTCCAAGGGGTCGTCGTCCAGATGACGACAAAGGCGCCGGCAAGCTCCGCCGGGCCTTCGGCCACCGGGAACTTGACCCAGATCATGTCGCTCTCGACGTCGGCATATTCGACCTCGGCTTCGGCCAGAGCCGTGCGCTCGACAACCGACCACATGACCGGCTTGGAGCCACGATAAAGCTGACCGGTGCGGGCGATCTTCAGAAGCTCGCCGGCGATGCGGGATTCCGCATGGAAATTCATGGTCAGATAAGGGTTGTCGAAATCGCCGACGATGCCCAGGCGCTTGAACTCCTCGGACTGGATCTTGATCCAGCCGGCGGCAAAGTCACGGCATTCCTGGCGAAACTCGTTCACCGGAACCTCGTCCTTGTTCTTGCCCTTCTCGCGGTATTTTTCCTCGATCTTCCACTCGATCGGCAGGCCGTGGCAGTCCCAACCCGGAACGTAGTTGCTGTCATAGCCGCGCATTTGGAACGAGCGGGTGATGACGTCCTTCAGGATCTTGTTGAGGGCATGGCCGATATGGATGTGACCGTTGGCGTAGGGAGGGCCGTCATGCAGCACGAACTTCTCACGGCCGGCGGCGGAGGCGCGCAGCTTCTTGTAGAGGTCCATCTGCTGCCAGCGGCCCACCAGCTCCGGTTCCTTCTGCGGCAAGCCAGCGCGCATCGGAAAGTCGGTTTCCGGCAGATAAAGGGTCTTGGAATAGTCCATCTTTTCAGGGGTATCGGTCATAGTAGTGACAATTGCCTCGGTGTCTCGGGCGTCTTGCGCTTGAAAAGCGCAGCCATATGGGGATTTTTCGGCGGCGGAAAGCGCCCTGGGAGCGGGCGCCAAAAACCCGGACCTTCCGGCAGCTTACAGCGCGCGGAAGGCCGGGCCAATAATTCGTATCGATAGGCTCAGCCGAAATTGGGTCATAGCCGCCGGTTCATAGGCGTTTTTTCCAAGGAAAGGAAGAGGAAACAACGCAGGCGGCACATAGAAAGGCCGCGGACGTTTCCGCCCGCGGCCAATAGGCATTGTTCGTATCAGGCATGCGCCGTGGCGCGGGCCGGCATGACTGCATTGAGGATGACAGACACAACGATGTTTGCCGCCAGCGCCAGCAGGCCGGTATAGGCCGTGAAACCGGCGTCACCTAGGGGAACCATATGCAGGGGTTTCCAGCCGGCATCCCAGACGAGATAGGTGCCGCCGAAGAAGCCGACGAACCAGCCGGCCAGCAGCGCAGGCGCCCGGAACCATTTGGTATAGAGGCCGAAAACCAAAGCCGGCAGCGTCTGCAATATCCAGATGCCGCCGAGCAGCTGGAGATCGAGCGCGAACTGCGTCGGCAGGAAGATGATGACGAGAAGCGCGCCCACCTTGACGACGAGCGAGGTCATCTTGGCGACCTTCGCCTCGCCGGCATCGGAAACCTGCGGGTCGATATAGGCCTTCCAGAAATTGCGGGTGAAGAGGTTGGCAGCGCCGATGCTCATCACGGCCGCAGGGACAAGCGCGCCGATGGCGATGGCCGCGAAGGCAAAGCCCGCAAACCAGCTTGAGAACAAGTTCTGGAACAGCGCCGGAACAACATCATTCGCGCTGTCCAGCTTCAGGTTTGCCGCGTGGCCCATATAGCCGAGCAGGGCCAGCAGACCGAGCAGCAGCGTATAGGCCGGCAGCAGCACGGCATTCTTGCGGATAGTGTTGCCGCTGTTGGAGGCGAAGATGCCGGTCAGCGTATGCGGATACATGAAGGCCGCAAGCGCCGAGCCGAGCGCCAGCGTCGCATAGGCGACGTACTGGTTGCCGCCAAGCAGCAGGCTGCCGGCCCCCTTGGCTTTGAAATCCGCATCGGCCGCGGCAAAGACATTGGCGTAGCCGCCAAGCTTAGCCGGGATGAGCGCAATGGCGGCAATGACAACGATGTAGATCATGATGTCTTTGACGAAGGCGATCAGCGCCGGCGCGCGAAGGCCTGCCGAATAGGTATAAAGCGCCAGGATGATGAAGGCGACGGCGAGCGGCAGTTCGCCGTGAAGACCCAGAGCCTTGAACACAGCCGTCATGCCGACGAGCTGCAAGGCAATATAAGGCATGGTGGCGATGACGCCGGTGAGCGCAACCGCCAGTTCGAGAGCGCGAGAGCCGTATTGGCCGTGCACGACATCGCCCGCCGTGACGTAGCCATGATCCTTTGCGCGCTTCCACAGAAGCGGCATGACCATGAAGACGAAGGGATAGACAACGATCGTGTAGGGCAGCGCGAAAAAGCCGTAGGCACCGACCGTATAGACCAGGGCCGGAACGGCGATCACGGTATAAGCCGTATAGAAGTCGCCACCGACGAGGAACCAGGTGATCCAGGTGCCGAAGGTGCGGCCGCCAAGGCCCCACTCATCGATATGGGCAAGGGTCTTCGGCCTGCGCCAGCGGGCGGCCACGAAGCCCATGACGGTCACGAGCGCCAGGAAGAAGATGAAGACGGCAAGTGCTGTCGGATCAATATCAGTCGTCATGACGCATGCTCCGATAAGCGATCCACGTCAGCAGAGCGGTGATCGGCACCCAGGCCAGTTGATACCAGTAGAAGAAGGGGAAGCCGAGCAGAACCGGATCGTGAGCGTTATAAAAGGGGACCCAAAGCAAGCCTATATAGGGGATGACGAGCAGCCAGCAGGCCGCCGTTCCGAAACGTTTGTCCATTACGTGCGCCTTTCGGAAAAGGGGCGCGGCGACTCGCGCCCTGCAATATGAGCATTGCAGCATCTTCCCACCCGCTCAAGGCAAAAAGATACCGCACTGCCGCAATCCTTGCGCGCAGTCTTTACGGCTAGGTCAGGAGAAGGCGATGCAACGATCGGTATCGCTGAGCGGCTGGACGCCGGCGAGGAGTGCCCTTGCTTCCTCTTCGTCCTTGCGGATCTGCGCGACGAGCGGCTCGAGACCGTCGAATTTCAGCTCCGGGCGGAGATAGCCGAAGAAGGAAACCGAACAGATCTGGCCGTAGAGATCGCCGCTGAAATCGAAGACGAAGGTTTCGAGCAACGGCGCGCCATTGTCCGTCACCGTCGGGCGGCGGCCGTAACTGGCGACGGCATCGCGGATGACGCCGTCCTCCGCACGGAATCTTACCGCATAAATACCGGCTTTCAGCGAGACTTCCGGGGGAAGCTGCATGTTTGCCGTCGGAAAGCCGAGCGTGCGGCCGAGCTTCTCGCCGCCGATGACCGGCGCTTCGACGGTATAGCGATAACCGAGCATTCCGGCGACCTCAGCCACCTCTCCGCCAGCGAGCAACGTGCGGATGCGACTCGAGGAGACAACCTCGGCATTTTCGTCGCGGAAAGCGTCGATGAGCGTCACGCCGAAACCGTTGCGACTGCCGGCGTTCATCAGGAAGGCCGGACCACCCTGGCGATCATGGCCAAAATGGAAATCGAAGCCGGTGACGACTTCTGAAGCGTGGAGCCAATCGATCAGGATCGAATGGACGAACTCATCGGCCGATCGTTGCGAAAAACCACGGTCGAATGGATATTCGATGACGGCATTGAAGCCGAGTGCTTCCAGCAAGCGCGCCTTGAGCGGCGCCGGCGTCAGGCGGAATACGGGATGATCCGGGCGAAACACGGTGCGCGGATGCGGCTCGAACGTCAGAACGAGAGCCGGAACGCCGCGCTCCCTGGCAATCTCCAGCGCGCGATCGAGCACCGACTGATGACCGCGATGCACGCCGTCGAAATTGCCGATGGCCACGACCCCGCCCTTGAGGGCTTCAGGAAGCGGCTCGCGCGTCTCGTTGCGGTGGAAAACGGTCATCGGCTACCACTCCGGTCAGACTAGGCGCGGCATCCACCACTTCGGCGAAGCCTGCTCGCGTGCCAGAAAAGCGCCGAGAGCAGCCTCATCCGTATGCCCGTCGACCATATATTCGCGAGCGTGGATGCCATGGCTGATATAAAGAAGATCGAGACCGTAATCGAGCGCGCCGCGCACGTCGGTCGGCATGCCGTCGCCGATGGCAACCACGCGCGACATCGGGAATTCGCTCTTGACCTCGCGGGCTGCCGCAATCGCCGCATCGTAGATCGGCTGGTGCGGCTTGCCGGCGATGCGCGTCTGGCCGCCGAGGCGCTCATAATAGGCGGCCATGGCGCCGGCGCAGGGGATCATGCGGTGGCCGCGCTCGACGACCAGATCGGGGTTGGCGCAGATCAGCGGCACGTTGCGGGTGGACCAGGCCGTCAGCATATCCGTGTAATCGTCGGGCGTTTCCGTCTCGTCATCGAAGAAGCCGGTGCAGACGATGCTTTCGGCCTTGTCGGCGTCGACGCGCTCTACATCAAGCCCTTCAAGGATGCCGGTGTCGCGCTCCGGTCCGAGCAGAAACACTTTCTGCGGGCCTTCGGCAATGAGCTTGCGGGTGACGTCGCCCGAGGTAATGATGCGGTCGTAGACGCTGTCGGGCACCCCGATCGCCCGCAACTGCTCGACCACCCTCGGGGCCACGCGCGGAGAATTGGTGATGAGGACGACGGTCAGCCCTTGCTTGCGAGCCGCCTCCAGCGCGACCGAGGCTTCCTTATAGGCTGAAACACCATTGTGAAGCACGCCCCAGACATCGCAGAGCGCAACATCATAAAGTCCGCCAATCTCGCGAAAGCTTTCGATCCGTTTGCCCATGCCGTCCTCGCATTACATAAATCACGGGCTGACATCGCAAACCGGCCGGCAAATTACAAGAGCGGCATGCAAGGTTTTTGCGGCGCACAAGGCCGGGAGGCCAAGCGTTGGCAGCGTCGGCGCGTGCGCATATGATCAGCGGGAGGCATCGGCTTCAAAGCCGAGAGAAGACACTAACCCACCCTTCCGAACCAGATTGGATTGGGGTATCGCTTGCAACGGCATGCTACGCAGGACCGCCATGGGCGTTAATCATCCTCGAAACAAGCCAGACAGCGCCGTAAAAATTTCACAGTGTTGTTCTTGACTCGCCCGGTAGCCACACCTAAATCACGGTCGCTAGCACTCGCCGATGCTGAGTGCTAACAAAGCCCATACGGATCCCCCGCTGATCCGTGAAGTCATTTGATCGAGGGATTAGACAATGGCAACCAATTTCCGCCCCCTTCATGACCGCGTCGTTGTTCGTCGCGTTGAGTCCGAAGCAAAGACCAAGGGTGGTATCATCATTCCCGATACCGCCAAGGAAAAGCCGCAGGAAGGCGAAATCGTCGCTGTAGGCTCTGGCGTTCGTGATGAATCCGGCAAGGTCATCCCGCTCGACGTCAAGGCCGGCGACCGCATCCTGTTCGGCAAGTGGTCGGGCACCGAAGTCAAGCTTGATGGCGAAGACCTTCTCATCATGAAGGAAGCCGACATCATGGGCATCATCGGCTAATCCAGCCGGTTTCCCCTTTTCCGATACAGCTGACGGGCCATAAACCCGTTCAATGCGAATTCAGGAGTTTTTAGACATGGCAGCTAAAGAAGTAAAATTCGGCCGCAGCGCCCGCGAAAAGATGCTTCGTGGCGTTGATATCCTCGCTGACGCAGTGAAGGTAACGCTCGGCCCGAAGGGTCGTAACGTCGTTATCGACAAGTCCTTCGGCGCTCCGCGCATCACCAAGGACGGCGTCACCGTCGCCAAGGAAATCGAACTCGAAGACAAGTTCGAAAACATGGGCGCCCAGATGGTCCGCGAAGTTGCTTCGAAGACCAACGACATCGCCGGCGACGGCACGACCACTGCAACCGTTCTCGCCCAGGCCATCGTTCGCGAAGGCGCCAAGGCTGTTGCAGCCGGCATGAACCCGATGGACCTGAAGCGCGGCATCGACCTCGCTGTTGCTGAAGTCGTCAAGGATCTCCAGGCCAAGGCCAAGAAGATCAACACTTCGGAAGAAGTCGCACAGGTCGGCACGATCTCCGCAAACGGCGAAAAGCAGATCGGTCTCGATATTGCTGAAGCCATGCAGAAGGTCGGCAATGAAGGCGTCATCACGGTTGAAGAAGCCAAGACCGCCGAAACCGAACTCGAAGTCGTCGAAGGCATGCAGTTCGACCGTGGCTACCTCAGCCCCTACTTCGTCACCAACCCGGAAAAGATGGTCGCCGATCTCGAAGACGCGTTCATCCTGCTCCACGAGAAGAAGCTCTCGAACCTGCAGGCAATGCTTCCGGTTCTCGAAGCTGTCGTTCAGACCGGCAAGCCGCTCCTCATCATCGCTGAAGACGTCGAAGGCGAAGCTCTTGCTACGCTCGTCGTCAACAAGCTGCGCGGTGGCCTGAAGATCGCTGCCGTCAAGGCTCCTGGCTTCGGCGACCGCCGCAAGGCCATGCTGGAAGACATCGCCATCCTGACGGGCGGCACTGTCATCTCCGAAGACCTCGGCATCAAGCTCGAGTCGGTTACGCTCGACATGCTCGGCCGTTCCAAGAAGGTTTCGATCTCCAAGGAAAACACCACGATCGTCGACGGCGCTGGCGCCAAGTCCGACATCGAAGGCCGCGTTGCCCAGATCAAGGCTCAGATCGAAGAAACCACCTCTGACTACGACCGCGAAAAGCTGCAGGAACGTCTTGCCAAGCTCGCTGGCGGCGTTGCCGTTATCCGCGTTGGCGGCTCGACGGAAGTTGAAGTCAAGGAAAAGAAGGACCGCATCGACGACGCTCTCAACGCGACGCGCGCTGCTGTTCAGGAAGGCATCGTACCGGGCGGCGGCACGGCTCTGCTGCGCTCCTCCGTCAAGATCACCGTAAAGGGTGAAAACGACGATCAGGAGGCCGGCGTCAACATCGTTCGCCGCGCTCTGCAGGCTCCTTGCCGCCAGATCGCTGAAAACGCTGGTGATGAAGCCTCCATCGTTGTCGGCAAGATCCTCGACAAGAACGAAGACAACTTCGGCTACAACGCTCAGACGGGCGTCTACGGCGACATGATCGCCATGGGCATCGTCGACCCGGTCAAGGTCGTTCGCACGGCTCTGCAGGACGCAGCTTCGGTTGCTTCGCTGCTGATCACCACCGAAGCCATGATCGCTGAGCTGCCGAAGAAGGATGCCCCTGCTGGCATGCCGGGCGGCATGGGCGGCATGGGCGGCATGGACATGATGTGATAAGGCCAACGGCCTAATCACAGGAATGTTCATAAAGCTTCGCCCATGCACTTTTAGTGCTTCAGGCCGCCAAGCGGCCTGAAGTGGCGGCATGGACATGATGTGATAAGGTCTTAGCCTTATTGCGACTGTTCAATCCGACATCCGGAATTGACGAAGGGCGGCTCTCGGGCCGCCCTTTTTGCTGTGTCAAAGCGACACGCTCCCAAGCCCGGGAGCCCCTCCGGCAATGCAATTTTATGCAACCTGCCCATTGCCGTTCTAGAAAAAGCCCCTATAACTCGCGGCGCAGCGATTTTGGAGAGTAAGCTGCGATGCACGAAAATTTTACTGATTTTGGACAGGATTAACCCGAGACTTGGCTTGGCCATGACCTTCGAGGTTGGATTCGTCCAAATTTATTACTTGAAAACGACTTCGCAGGTCGGTTCGCCATCCGGAAACATTGTTGAAAGACGACAATAGCGGGGGTGCGGCTCTGTTTTCTTCATAGCGGATGCAGCAGGCGGTCAGACCGTCCATCCGGCCGCATATGGAAATTCAAACGAAGTGCGCAGGGGCCTATGCGCCCAAGTGGTGGGGATCAGCTTGTTCAAAATTGCCAAAGCAAATTTTGCCGCGCCGTTCGCGCCCGGTTCGCTGGCGTTTGACAGCCAAGATCCCAATCTCCTCGCGCAGTTCTGCGTTTCCGAAGGCTGGACGGGTGACCTGTCGAGCGGCCTCATCAAGCTCGGGCAATGGAGCACCATGCTGCACGGGCTGAGCTCCTCGGAATGCGGCCTCCTGAGCCTGATGCATTGCTATGACGGGCAGGATCGCGTTCGCATCCTCGATCTTTTCGAACAGGCCGCAACCGCTACATCTTCCTTTTGCTATTCCACCACGGCCCTCGGCACCAACGGTCACCGCCAGCCGATCTTCTGCGTTGGCGAGTCCATTGCCGCAGACGAACATCATGCCGGCAGCATGGTCGGCATCTTTCTGTTTCCGCGCTTCAAGCTGGAGCCGGGCAGCCAATTGGCAACCCGGCAATAAGTTTGAGCGCAAGGGCACCCGCCCCAGCGCCAGATATCATCAATCGCGTTTCGGAACGTTCAGGCCGCGCTGGCTTGCGGGACGCGCAAGCGCGCGCTCCAGCCAGGCCATGACTGCGGGGAAGCTTTCAAGTTCGAGCACCTCGCGGCCGCCATAGAAAACGTCGACGCCGCGCACCCATGGAAATGTCGTGATATCGGCGATGGTATATTCATCGCCCATGATCCATTCACGTCCCTGCAGGCGAGCTTCGAGAACGCCGAGGAGTCGTTTTGCCTCGTCACGATAGCGCTCGACGGGATAGGAGTTGTTGGCGACCTTGTCGGCGGCGAATTTGAAGAAGTGACCGAACTGGCCGAACATCGGGCCGACGCCGGCCATCTGGAAAAAGACCCATTCCAGCATCTCATAGCGCGCGGCGGCATCGCCCGGAATGAGCTTGCCGGTCTTTTCAGCGAGATAGACCAGGATAGCGCCGGATTCGAAAAGGCCGATCGGCTTGCCGTCCGGGCCATTGGGATCAATGATCGCCGGGATTCGGCCGTTCGGATTGAGCGACAGGAACTCCGGCGACTTCTGGTCATTGGTGCCAAAGGAAATCAGATGCGGCTCGTAGGGCAGCTCCAGTTCCTCGAGGGCGATGGAAACCTTGACGCCGTTCGGCGTCGGTAACGAGTAGAGCTGAATAATATCCGGATTGCTGGCGGGCCAGCGCTTCGTAATTGGAAATGACGAGAGATCAGCCATGAGATCTTGCTCCTTAAGACTATGATTTAGCGATGAATCGACGCCAACATAGCCGATACCGCGCGTATGGAAAGGGGCTGCGAGCAGCCATTGTTCAATGATTGTGAACTAATTGTCCGCAGTTGTTTATCTTTCCAGCCTCCAAAAAATCACGGATATCTGTGGCCCGAAATTGTCGCCATCGAACTGAAACGCTTTTACCGGAGACTGTCATGTCCAATACCAACAACGTCATCATTCTCGTGGCGCGCATCCTGCTCGCCTTCATGTTCATCTTCGCCGGCTTCGGCAAGCTGACCGATCCGGCAGGCACGGCCGGCATGATCGCCGGCGCCGGAATGCCCTACGCAACCCTTCTCACCTACCTCGCCGGCGCTTTTGAATTCGTCACCGGCGTATGCGTACTGATCGGCTTCCAGATCCGCATCGTCGGCTGGCTGCTCGCCGCATTCTGCGTTTTCACCGGCATCGTCTTCCATCTGGGCACGGTCAACGTTCCGGATTTCCCGGCTGCCGCCAACGGCTGGATCAACGGCCTGAACTTCGTGAACTTCCTGAAGAACATCACGCTGGCAGGCGCCTACATCATGCTCGCCACCAATGGCGCCGGCGTCTACTCGGTCGATGCCCGCCGCGGTGCCTACGCAGCCGCCTGATTGCCGCATACTTCCCAAGACACAAAAGCCCGCCTGGAATATCCAGGCGGGCTTTTTTGCGTGAACAGGAAATGGGGAAACTAGAGCGCGCTGCGTACGGCCGCGATGATGCGCTGAACCATCGGATCGCCCTCGTGGCTTTCCTTGCGGGCGCGAACGAGGCAGGCTTCCGAGCGCAGGATGATGCCATCGGACAGGATCTTCAGGTGATTGGCCCGCAGGGTCGAGCCGGTCGAAGTAATGTCGACGATGATATCGGCAGAGCCAGCGGCCGGCGCACCCTCCGTTGCGCCGAGGCTTTCGACGATGCGGTAAAGCTGGATGCCATGCTGGCTCGAAAAGAACTGCTGCGTCAGCCGCCAGTATTTCGTCGCGACCGTCAGCCTGTGGCCGTGACGAGTACGGAAATCGGCGGCAACATCGCCGAGATCGGCCATGGTATCGACATCGAGCCAGATCTCCGGCACCGCGACCACGACATCGGCGTGACCGAAACCAAGCCTCGCACAGAACTCGACGCGGCGATCGGCTTCCGCCATACCCTCACGAACGAGATCCTCACCGGTAATCCCGAAATCGACGCTGCCATTGCCAATCTCACGGGAGATTTCCGAAGCAGACAAGAAGGCGATTTCAACACCATCCCAGCCATCGACCCGGCCGCGATAGGAGCGGTCGTTGCCGACGGCGACGATGGGCATGCCGGCGCGCTCGAAAACAGCCGAGCAATCGTCCTTCATGCGGCCCTTGGAGGGAAGCGCAATGGTAATGGTCATCAGGCTGCCCTCGCGGTTTCGATGCGATCGAGCCAAAGCGCGAAGCCGACCGCCGGAATATGATCCCTGGCGCCGAGAAGGGTCATCAGCCGATCGAAACGGCCACCACCAGCCAGCACCGCGCTCGATCCCTGCACCGTCACTTCGAAGACGAGGCCGGTATAGTAGTCGAGGGGGCGGCCGAAGGCGGCGCGGTAGTCTATCTTCGCGGCATCGACGCCGGTCTTGGCCAATGCAGCGACGCGGGCATCGAAGCTTTCCAACGCCTTGCCCAGCTTCAGGCCTGCTGCATCGGCAAAGCCTGCCAGTGCGGCAGAGGCGTCCGCCAGCGGCACGCTCAGGGACAGGAACTCTTCCAGGACGAGGAATGCGGCATCGTCGAGCCGGGTTTCCGACAACACCAGCTTCTCGCGAAGCCGGCGAGCGATTTCCAGCGGCGAGCGGCTGGCATTGGTAGAATAGCCGGTCGCCTGCATGGTGGCATCGATATGCTTGACCAGCCCCTGCTCGTCGCCGCGATTAAGGAAATCGAGCACATGCGCATCGAGCCCGGTAACAGGCTGCGGACTTGCCAGACGCGCCAGCAGCGTTTCGAGCTGCATCATGTTGCCGAAGGCATGAATCAGACGCTTCTGCCAGCCCGTGGGCAGGCCGAGCGCCTGCACCACGGCCTCGAACACAGCCTGATCGCCAAGCGTTACCGAGAGCGGCTTGCCGGGAACCAGACGGCTTAGAATGCCGATGGCATCGCCAATGGCACGGGCATCGGCGCTGGCCGTATCGCCGTCACCCAGATCCTCGATGCCGGCCTGATAGAACTCATGGCCGCCTTCGCGGCGCTGGCGAAAGATCTCTCCGAGGTAGGAATACCGCTTAGGCGTGCCGGTCGCGGTTTCGATATGGCGCAGGCAGACCGGAATGGTGAACTCCGGGCGCAGGCAAAGGCTGACGCCGGTTTCGCTCTCTGTCATGAAGATGCGCCGGCGAAGATCTTCGCCCGCCATGTCTAGAAAGGGCTCGGCCGGCTGGATGATCGGCGTATCCACCCGCTCCGTCCCGCGAACGGTGAATTCATCCAGCAGATCGCCGGCAAAATCCGGGAGGTTGATCAGGGGCATCAGCCCGCCCTCTTCCTGTCTTCCGCGTGCGCCGCCAATATTTCCTGCACCTTGGCGATAAGCTCGGCTTCCGGCACGGTTTCCTGTGCCACGCGAGCCTCGCGCCAGCTGGCATTGTCCTCGATCTCGCCGGAGAGGCGCTTACCTTCGATCAGATCCTTGATCTGGACGACGCCTTGAGCGCGCTCGTCCCCACCCTGGATGATGGCGATCGGGCAGCCGCGACGATCGGCATATTTCAGCTGGTTGCCGAACTTCTTCCAGTTGCCCTGGAACATCTCGGCGCGGATGCCGGCGGCACGCAGCTGCTGCGTGAAGCGCTGATAGCGTCCCATGGCATCGACATCGCCATCCATGACCGTGACAAGCACAGGCTCGATCACTTCTTCGGTGCCAAGCTTGCCGAGGTTCTTCAGCGCGGTCATCAAGCGAGAAACACCGATGGAGAAGCCTGTCGCCGGAACCGGCTGCCCCATGAAGCGCGAGACAAGTCCGTCATAACGGCCGCCGCCGCCGACCGAACCGAAAACGACCTTTTCGCCCTTCTCGTTGGTGACGTCGAACAGCAGTTCGGCTTCGTAGACCGGACCGGTGTAATATTCGAGGCCGCGAACGACGGATGGATCGATCTTGATGCGATCGGACTGATAGCCGGCGCTGGTGACGAGGCTGCCGATGAAATTCAGCTCGTCGACGCCCTCGACGCCGTTGGACGTGCCGGCAACAAGCTCGGCAAGCTGAACAGCGCTTTCGGCATAGTCCTTGATGCCGACGAAGAAGAGCACCTTCTCGATCTGATCGGCATTGAGGCCGGCACCCTTGGTGAAGTCGCCGGACTCGTCCCTGCGGCCGGGGCCGAGAAGCAGCGCCACGCCTTCGGGGCCGAATTTATCGAGCTTATCGATGGCGCGCAGTACGTTCAGGCGCTGGCCGGCCTTGTCGTCGCCGCCGAGACCGATCGCTTCCAGCACGCCGTCGAGAACCTTGCGGTTGTTGACGCGGATCACGTAGTCGCCGCGCTTGATGCCGAGCGCTTCCAGCGTATCTGCCATCATCATGCACATCTCGGCATCCGCCTGCACGCCCGGCGCGCCGACAGTATCGGCATCGAACTGCATGAACTGACGGAAGCGACCCGGGCCCGGCTTCTCGTTGCGGAAGACATAGCCGGCGCGATAGGTACGGTAGGGAAGCTGGATCTCGTTGAAATTCTCGGCGACATGACGGGCGAGAGGCGCCGTCAGGTCGTAGCGCAGCGACATCCACTGCTCATCGTCATCCTGGAGCGAGAACACGCCTTCGTTCGGCCGGTCGCTGTCTGGCAGGAACTTGCCGAGCGCATCGGTATATTCAAACAGCGGTGTTTCAACGGGATCGAAGCCATAATGCTCATAAACCGCCCGGATCTTGGAGGTCATCTCGTTGACGGCGCGAATGTCGCTGGCCGAACGATCGACAAAGCCACGCGGCAGGCGGGCCTTGAGCTTCTGCGGTTTCTTCTGTTTGTCGCTCATATCTAAGGTAATCCGGTACGGGAACAGTGGCGGTTAACTAGCGGATTGGGCTGAATGCGGCAAGGATTGTTATATGTTAGCGCCGTACAAACTGGCAAAAAACCAGAGAAGGCGACATAGATACCATGCCACATGCGATCGTCCTGAAATGCGCCAATGACAGCGCCGCCCCGGTTTTGGATCTCTGGCGCGAGGCAAGCCGGTTCGAAACCACCCCGTCGATGGAGGCGCTGAACTATCCGTCGCATCTGACGCTTGCCGTTTATCAGGACATCGAGATGTCGTCGCTTGTTGCAGCCGTTCAGAAAATCTTCGGCAGCATGCCGCCCGTGTCGATCGAATTCTCCGGTATCGGCCATTTTCCGAACGAGATGCTGGTGCTTTGGGCGCGCCCTGCCGATGACCGGGCCTTGAGGAAAATACATGCCGCCATTCATGAGGAGATCGATCCCGCCCTTTGCCACGAGCATTCCCGCCCGGATCGTTGGCAGCCGCATTGCACCATTGCGATGAAAATTCCCGCAAGCGCGGCTGACCAGGCGCTGGCATGGGCGACGTCGACTTCAGCTCGATTTACGCTCACCTTCGACGTGGTCGACTGCATAAGCTTTCCGCCCGTCGAAATCCTGAGAGAAGTCAAACTGCTGCCTTGATCCGCTTTCAATGTTTGGACGATGCAATTTGCGCTTGCCTTCGCGGCGACCGCGGCTAGGTTCATGGGCATGCGGTTCTTTGCGATCCTGACGATGGTAATTGCCTGGCTGTTCTATGGTGCCATGCCGGCGCTGGCGAACTGTCCTGTTTGCGATTCCGTCACGGCCATGCCCGTCGCGTCGACCATGAGCATGCATGGCGGAATGGCCGACATGTCTGGCATGACGGGCCATGGCGACATGATGCAGCATCAAGAGAAGAAGCCGGAAAACCCTTGCGCGGGCGGCATGGCGCATGTGGCGTCCTGTGCCGCCTGTCTTGCCCTGACGCCAGCCCTTGCGGCTCAAGGCGGCAAGCATGTGTTCTCCTATCCGGTACCGCCGCTTGGCCGGCGGCTGGTCGGTTCCCGCCCGGAGCCGATGGCGCCGCCTCCCCGTTTCGTCTGACGATCCTCTGTTTTATCGCAGGAGCGGCTTTCCGCTCACATTCAGACACCGTCCAGAAACGGAAAGAACACCTATGTCTATCTCAAGAACTCTTATCCTCGCCGGTGCGTTTGCCTTCGCGCTCAGCCTCACTGTCTTCGCCGACGATATGTCGGGCATGGATATGAGCAAGCCGATGGGCGACCAGGGCGCATCCAGCAAGGCCTATAACGACGCGATGGGCAAGATGCACAAGGACATGATGATCACCTATAGCGGCGATGCCGATGCGGATTTCGTCCGCGGCATGATCCCGCATCATCAGGGCGCGATCGACATGGCGAAGATCGAGCTGAAATACGGAAAGGATCCCGAGCTGCGCAAGCTGGCGGAAACGGTCGTCACCGCGCAGGAAGCCGAGATCAAGGAAATGAAAGCCTGGCTGAAGAAGCACGGCAAGTAACTCATCGAAGACGGGAGGCGGCGGACACGTGCCGCCGCCTTCTTGCCCCCTAGAGCGCTTCCGCTTTTCTTAGAATCGCGGAAGCGCTCTAGCTTCTTGTTTTCTCTCGCATTCCGAACGGAAAACCGCTGCGCACTTTTCCTGGAAATGCTCTAATCCATGACGGCGGGCAGCCGTGCAGCGAGCAGATCGATGATCGCGCGCATCTTCAGCGGCAGCTGCGGCACCTGTGGCCAGACAGCGTAGATGTTGACCGGCCGGCTCGTGACAGGCAGAACCTGCGCCAGCCTCCCGGAATGCACGTAGTCCCGTACAAGCCAGCAGGGTAGCCACGTGATCCCCATCCCCGACGCAGCCGCATCCGCAATCACCTCCAAATCATCGAGACGCAGCCGTGTCTGCGGAAAGTAGTCGATGGCCGTGCCGTCACTCTGAAGAAGGGTCCATTTCTTCGTCTCCCCGGCTCTGGCGTAGACGGCCAGGTCATGATCCCCGAGATCGGCAACCGACTGCGGCATACCTCTTGCGGCAAGATAGTCCGGCGATGCGCAGAGCGTCATGCCATGAAAGGCGATCTTGCGGGCAGCAAGGCCGGCTTCATCGCGCAGAACGCCGTTGCGGATGGCAAGGTCAAATCCCTCATCGAAAAGATCGACCACGCGATCGCTGAAAGAAAGATCGAGTTCCAGCTTGGGATGCATGCGAGCAAGCTCAAGCAGCAATGGCGCAAGGCAGCGGCGACCGAAAAGCACCGGCATGGAAATGCGCACGCGCCCCGTGACCTCGCGCCTGCCTGATTCCAGCATGGCCTCACCCGACTGTATCTCGTCCATCGCCCGGCGGCAGCGCTCGTAGAAGGCCTGGCCTTCATCGGTCAGGCTCTGCATGCGGGTGGTGCGATGAAACAGCCGCGTGTTCAAGCGCCTTTCGAGCCTTGCAATGGTCTTGCCGATCGCCGAGCGCGACAAATTCATGCGTGTCGCTGCCGCCGAAAAGCCACCGGCTTCGACCGCCTCCACAAATTCCGGAATGCCGTTGAGCATGTCGTTCATGATGATTGCTTCCTATGAGGAACCAGTAAGCGGAAATAATATCGCCACTGGCGACTAACAAGCAACGATATAGTCACGTCATTGCTTTCAATTCCTCTCAGGAGAACGTGATGACGCAGACCATGAAGCGCTGGACCCTCGACACGATTGCCGTCGGCGCGCCCTTGAATCTCACGGAAACGGCTGTCCCCAAGCCTGCGCGCGGCGAAGTGCTCGTGCGGGTGAAGGCCGTTTCGCTGAACTATCGCGACAAGCTCGTTCGCGAGACCGGCATGGGCCTGCCGATCCAGTTTCCCTTCGTACCCGCCTCCGACATGTCGGGGGTGGTCGAGGCGGTTGGAGACGATGTCACGAGATTCTCAGCCGGCGACCGGGTCATTTCGACCTTCCATCCAGGCTGGATCGACGGCAAGCCGCTCGGCGATGCCCGCAATCCTCCCTACAAGACGCTTGGCGGCTTTTATGCCGGCGTGCTCTCCGAATATATATCCGTGTCGCAGGACTGGCTCGTATCGGCGCCAAAGAGCCTCGATCATGCCGAGGCGAGCACCTTGCCCTGTGCAGGCCTGACGGCATGGTTTGCCCTGGTGGAGCGCGGCAAGATCAAGCCCGGCGATCGTGTCCTGGCGCAGGGAACGGGCGGCGTGGCGCTGTTCGGCCTGCAGATCGCCGCCGCGCAAGGGGCCGAGGTCTTCGTAACCTCATCAGGGCCTGAAAAGCTCGCACGGGCAAAGGCGCTTGGAGCCCATCACGGCATCGACCGCAACACGAGCGATTGGGTGGAAGAGGTCTATCGCCTCACCGACGATCAGGGCATCGATCACATCATCGAAATTGCCGGCGGCCCGAACTTCGCGCAATCGCTGAAGGCGGTGGCGCCGCATGGCCGGATTTCCGTCATCGGTGTTCTCGAGGGGTTTGATATCACCGGGCCGGTAGCACCGCTGCTGTTGAAATCTCCTGTCGTGCAGGGCATCGGCGTCGGCCACCGACGCGCGCTGGAAGACTTCGTGTATGCAGTCGACAGCATTGGCCTGAAGCCGGTCATCGACCATCGCTATGCGCTTGGCGAAGTTCCGGCAGCCTTCGACCATCTCGATCGTGGCCCATTCGGCAAGATCGTCATCGAGCTGTAATCGCCACCGGGCCGCCACGAAAAATGGCGGCCCGGTTTCTTCATGACATCAGGCCTTCGGCTCGAAGGGCTGCGGCACGCGCAGCGCGCCCTGACGGGCGAGCATCCAGGCTGGATATTCGGGCGCAAGCGCACTGACTGCGTCGAGCTTTGTCATATCGTCGGCGTCGAGCTTCAGCTTGACGGCAGCGAGATTCTGATCGAGCTGGTCGAGACGCTTGGCGCCGATGATAATGCTGGTGACGAAGGGCTTCGCCAGGATCCAGGCAAGCGCCACCGTGGCGACGCTGGAACCGTGCTTATCCGCCACTTCGCGCATGGCGGCGACGCAGGCCCAGGCTCGGTCCTTGTCGACAGGCGGAAAGTCGAAATTCGCGCGGCGCCCCTCGCCATTGCCCGGAGCACCCGGACCGTATTTGCCCGAGAGCAAGCCTCCGGCGAGCGGCGACCAGACCATCAGCCCCAGCTTTTCCTCCGCCATCAGCGGCACAATCTCGCGCTCCAGATCGCGGCCGGCGATGGAGTAATAGGCCTGCACGGTTTCAAAACGGGCGAAGCCGCGGCGCTCCGAAATGCCGAGCGCCTTGGCGATGCGCCAGGCCTGCCAGTTGGACACGCCGACATAGCGAACCAGACCGCGGGATACGAGATCATCCAACGCGCGGAGCGTCTCGTCGATGGGAGTGACCGAATCCGTGGCGTGGATCTGATAGAGGTCGATGTGATCGGTCTGCAAACGGTCGAGGCTGGCCTGCACGGAATCCATGATATGGCCGCGCGAGGCACCGCGATCGTTCGGCTTGTCGCCCATGACGCCATAGACCTTGGTGGCGATGACGACGTCCTTGCGGGGAACATTGAGGTTCTTCAGTGCCTGCCCGAGCAGTTTTTCCGAATTGCCGAACGAATAGACGTCGGCCGTGTCGATGAAGTTGATGCCGGCGGCGAGCGAGTTTTCGACGATCTTGTCGGCCAGTCCCTGGTCGACATCGGCGATCGAACCCCAGCTGCTGTTGGGATTGGCTTCGCCGAAGGTCATCGTGCCCAAGCAAAGTTCGGAGACGAACAGGCCGGTATTGCCGAGTTGATTGTAACGCATAGGAGAAAATTCCCTTGTGGTCAGCCGGAAGATGCTTCCGGCCGGTGGACTCTTATTCTCTTGGCTATGATTTGGCCTCGGCATTGCAGCAGCCCTTATGGTGCTGCCCTGGAGAGGTCAGAAGACGGTCGTCGATGCACGGCTCTGGCTCCGCGGCGATCGAGACAACAACGACATAATGCACCGAAATCCGATTTCAACGCGAGACCTGCGCACGATCACGATGCGGTTACCGCCACTTACTCTTGCTTCCCCGCCAACGGAGGATAGACTCCAGCCCTCACCCTTATGCGGAACGCAAGTACCATGACGCAACGTCCACTGACCACGATCGGCTTCGATGCCGACGACACGCTCTGGCAGAACGAACAGTTCTATCGGCTGACGGAAGTGCAGTTCACCGACCTGCTGGCCGATCATGCCGATAGCGGCCATATCTCGGCGCGGCTGCTCGAAGCGGAAAAACGCAATCTGCGGCACTATGGGTTCGGCATCAAAGGTTTCACGCTGTCGATGATCGAAACGGCCATCGAGATTACTGAAGGCGATGTGCCGGCCTCCGTCATCGCGCGGATCCTCGATATCGGCCGCGACCTTCTCGCGCATCCCGTCGAGACGCTGCCGCATGTGCGCCAAACGCTGGAGGCCTTGTCGGGCAGCTATCTGCTTGTCTTGATTACCAAGGGCGACCTGTTCGACCAGGAGCGCAAGCTTGCCCAATCCGGGCTCGGCGAGCTCTTCGATGCGATTGAAATCGTCTCCGACAAGAACGCCTCGACCTATCGCCGCATCTTTTCCAAGGTCGGCGACGGCCCGGAGCGGGCGATGATGATCGGCAACTCGCTGAAATCGGACATCGTGCCTGCGCTTGCAGCCGGCAGCTACGGCGTCTTCGTGCCACACGAACTCACCTGGGCCTTCGAACATGTCGAGGAGCCAACGGAAGCACCGCGCTTTCGCAAGATCGGCCATCTAGGGGAACTGCCCGAGATCATTCAGGGGCTGTCCTGAGCTTCCGAGCCGCTGCCATAAACAAATCCGAACGGCAAGTCGGGACGGGCTTTCTCTGAAGCGGCTTACTGTCCCTGCTTGGAGCGTGGCGGGAACAGCATCGGTCCCTGATCCTTCTGCTGGTCTGCGGGCGTCTGCTGCGCGGCCGGCGGATTGGGATCGATCAGGATTTCATAGGGTGCGCCGAGACCACGACGACGGGTGACACGCGAATAGTATGGTTTGATCAACCAGGTCGTGTCCTGATTGACGGTCACGTCGGCGGTGTTTCCATCCTCATCCGTGCCGAAGAAGGACTCGTCATCATTCGAGGATAGGTCGAAGATTGCCATGAAGGTATATTTGCTCTTCGAGCTGAAGGTGACCCGCACGTGCTGGCCTTTCTTCAGCGGTAGCGTGTAGACCTTGCCCTTGCCGAACTTCGTCCAGCCCGTCAACTTTTCCAGCACGGCCGGAAAGCCGAGCTTTTCGATCTTCTCACCGCGATCGAGCTGCGGCAGCTGTTGTTGAGTGTCGCTTTGAGCCCGGGCGGCAGTACCGCCGAAGAATGCGAGCACCGCCAGGGACATGCCGAGAAATGCGCCCCTCATGGCCGCACCAATTCGCAGCGCATCGCCTCGACCTCTTTCCGGCAATAGCAGCCTTCAATGTGATCATTGACGAGGCCCATCGCTTGCATGAAGGCATAGACGGTGGTCGGGCCGACGAAGGTCCAGCCGCGCTTCTTCAAATCCTTCGAAATTCGAACGGAGGCAGGCGTCGTCGGATTGGCGCGAAGATGCGCAAGGTCGAAGACTTCGGGACGCTCGACGGCACCCGGCTCATGGCTCCAGAAATAGCGCGCCAGCGATCCGAATTCCGAACGCAGCTCAATGGCGCGATTGGCATTGTTGATGGTGGAGACGATCTTGCCGCGGTGGCGGATGATGCCGGCATCTGTGACGCAGCGCTCGATATCGGCATCATCGAATTTCGCAACCTTGTCGAAATCGAAGCCTGCGAAAGCGGCGCGGAAATTCTCTCGCTTGCGCAGGATCGTCAGCCAGGAGAGACCGGACTGGAAGCCTTCCAGGCAGATCTTTTCGAAGAGCCTGATGTCGTTGACAACGGGGCGTCCCCATTCCTCATCGTGATATCGCTGATATTCCGGCAGGTTGCCGTGCCAGAAGCAACGGTCCTTGCCGTCTTCGCCGGTGATGATGCCCGTTTCGGCCATTTTCGCGATTCGTCCCCTATTTCAGCGTGCGCTACCGGAAACCGGTATGCCAGTATCGGATAAAACCAGATCAATCAAACGCTTAAAATCATAGCGCATTTCAACGATCGCGCATTCCGATTCCAGATTTACCACTTGCAAACCATATTTCCAAACCAGCCGGTAACCCTGATAAAGCTTTATCGGCTTCTCGGCATTTTGATGAACAGATGTTTACCATTCGCTCGCGCGCAAGTGGCACCATGGCTTCGACCGGGTGCTTTCGCGCCCATCCTCGGCCCATGTGTAGAGAGTTTGTCCGATGATGAAACATGCCGTTCTGTGCGCTGCCGGCGCTCTGAGCCTGCTCGCCTCTTCCGCCCTTGCAAATGATCGCTATCAGTCGCGCCCGCCCGTTATCGTCAGCCCCGACCTGACCGCTCCCTGGGTGACGCAGCTTGGCGGCGGCAACGTGCAGCCGGTCGTCTACCCCGTTCGTCCGGGCGCGCGCCGCGCCGCCGATCCCCGCATGGAACAGCAGGGCAATCCGCAGGTTCGCCAGGTCGTGCAGCCCCGTGGCCTGTTCTCGCGCCCGGTCGTACAGCAGGTCGCCATGGCCCGTCCGCAATATCCGGCAATCCGCGGCCAGATCGACCCGCAATTCCTGCCGCAGATCGTCGACTACCAGACGAAGGAAAAGCCGGGCAGCATCGTCATCGATACCAATAATCGCTTCCTCTATCTCGTCATGGAAGGCGGCAAGGCACGCCGCTACGGCGTCGGCGTCGGAAAGCCCGGCTTCGAGTGGGCCGGCGCCCATACCGTCACCCGCAAGCAGGAATGGCCGGATTGGACGCCGCCGTCCGAAATGGTCGCACGAGAGGCTGCAAAAGGGCACTATCTGCCGGCTCGTATGGAAGGCGGCGAAGCCAACCCGCTCGGCGCGCGCGCCATGTATCTCGGCTCCACACTCTATCGCATCCATGGCACCAATGCGCCGTGGACGATCGGCAGCGCCGTTTCCTCCGGCTGCATTCGCCTGCGCAACGAAGATGTCACCGACCTCTACAACCGCGTGAAGGTCGGCACCCGCGTCGTGGTCATGTAATCAAGGGGGCACGAACGAAAGGCGTGGCGAGCTTGGCCGAAAGAGGCCTGGAAATGCGCCACGCCAATACCGCTTCCCTCTATAATATTGGCGCGACTATTCCTCGCGCACTGATAGAAGAAAGTCCTGCTTGGTCGGGCGATTCTTTGCATCGGCCATTTTGATCTTGATCCCCCCGTTGCTTCCGGTAGTTTCCTGCTGAAATCAGTGAGGGGAATGACATATGAAAACAGGACTATCCGTCGTTGCGGCAAGCGTCGTTGCGACGTTTCTTCTTGCGGCTTCGAATGCCGCAGCTTTCACCGCTTCTGCTCCCGGCGTCACGCCTGCCACCCGCAGCGATGTAGTCCGGGTTGCCGTGCAGCCTCAGGGCCAGGTCAAGCCTCAGTTCCAGCGGCGGCTGGTTCGGCTGTCGACGAACGAAGCGCCGGGCACGATCATCATCGACACCAACAACAAGTACCTCTATCTCGTCGAAGGCAACAACCGCGCGAGACGCTACGGCATCGGCGTCGGGCGCGAAGGCTTCGGATGGTCCGGCGTGGTCAAGGTCGGCCGCAAGGCTGAATGGCCGGGTTGGACGCCGCCGCCGGAAATGCGCATCCGCGAGGCCAAGAAGGGCCACAAGCTACCGGCCTATCAGGAAGGCGGCGAGGACAACCCGCTCGGCGCGCGCGCCATGTACCTCTATCGCAACGGCAACGACACCGCCTTCCGCATCCATGGCACCAATCAGCCCTGGAGCATCGGCCTGAACATGTCTTCCGGCTGCATCCGCATGATGAACAAGGATGTGACGGATCTCTACGATCGTGTTCCGATCGGCACGAAGGTCATCGTCGTCGGCCCCGGCAACAAGCAAGGCGAAGTCAGCTATCAGGATCGCGGCGTTGACGTGTTGAGAACCATGTTCGGCGGCTGATCGGCCTGTTGATCCGACGCGACCTCCAAGCTTCCACCGTCAAGAGCGCCCCGGGTGATTCGGCAATCGTCGGCACCGGGGCGTTTCCATGTGAATATCGCGCATCCCTTGTCGCCTGCAAGAAACACACTGTTGCGCCGCCGCTACAGCTGCAAGCCTATAGGGCTACCCTACCCGCAAGACCCATTTACATTCAGTTTCATGTCAGTTCTTCTGCCTATGCGGCTCTAGTCACTAGTGACTGTAATGGAAGCATAATTGTAGCGTGCTTGGATAAGTAACACTTTCGCCATCCGGGGATTCTTCATGCATCGTGCATTTCGTATCAAGCAACCGGCCATGACCGCAGTTGCGATTTCGGCATTTCTATTCGCCGCCGGCTCGGCTTCGGCGGAAATGCAGTTCTCGGCCTATGGCGGCTTTCAGGGTGCGACCGGCAGCAACGTGACGACGTCCGACGGGGCGGATTTCGACCCCAATTGGTCGGGCAAATCCTTCAAGATGCCGCCCTATTTCGGTTTCCGCGGAATCTGGTGGCTCGATCAGTTCGACAAGCCGAACTGGGGTGTCTCGCTCGACTATACCCATGCGAAGGTCTATGGCGATCTCGGCAACACGCCCGGCTGGTCGCATTTCGAATTTACCGATGGCCTGAACATGCTGACGCTGAACGCGCTCTATCGCTTTCAGGATTCAAGCCGCAACTGGACGCCCTATGTCGGCCTCGGCGCCGGTATCAACGTCCCACATGTCGAAGTTACCCGCGCCTCCGGCACGACCTTCAACTATCAGTTTGGCGGCGCATCGCTGCAGGCCCAGGCTGGCGTCAGCTATCAGTTCGCCCAGCACTGGTCGACCTTCGTCGAATACAAGGGCAACTACAACTTCATAAACGACGTCTCCATCGACAGCGGCGATACGCTGAAGACCCGCGTCTTCACCCACGCCATCAACTTCGGCGTCTCGTTCAACTTCTAAAATCATATCGCTCGAGGCTTGATCGATCCCCCGGACCATTTCTGGCTTGGGGGATTATGTGATACTTAATAGCCCATGAGCCTTTCCTATTATCGGTGTGACTGGATTCACCCCGCGAGCGAGGAACCTGTCATCGTCTATTACGAGGTCGATGCCTCGGGCGATGTCCCGCGACTTATCGACGTGTTCGCCGACGGCAGACGGCAATGCATGGCTGTTGTCGATTTTGCCCTGCTGGGGCGCGACCGGCGGCGCATAACCAGCTTGGTCGAAGGCTCGTTCTACGATGGTATCGCAGGGCTGGTCGACGGCCTCTTCTTCGAGGAGGGCCAGGAGCGCATCAGCATGACGCGCATCGTCGCCGACAAATTCGAGATCGAATGGCAGGCTCATCGCGCCGGGGCTGGAGAAGAGCTGAACTGACACGGCTCAAGCCTTTCCGCCTTTGTTCGAAACGCGAAAACGCTCTCTGTCCTTTTGTATTTACGCAATCCCGGACGGAAAACCGCTTCGCACTTTTCCTGGAATTGCGCTCGCCGGAGCAACGAAAGCAGCTTTTCCGGACGCCGTTCAGACGACAGACGGCTGCAATCCCTTCAGCTTGGTCGGCATTTCGCCGCCATAGGCCCAGTCCAGCAACTCTACCGTATGCAGGATGGGGATACCCGTTCCTGTGGCGATCTGCGTGATGCAGCCGATATTCCCCGTCGCGATGACATCGGCTTTCGTCGCCTCGATATTCCTGACCTTGCGGGCCTTCAACTCGGCCGAAATCTCCGGCTGCATGATGTTGTAGGTGCCCGCCGAGCCACAGCAAAGATGCCCTTCCGCCGGGTCGCGCACCGTAAAGCCGGCGGACTTGAGCAGAAGCTTCGGCGCCATGGTGATTTTCTGGCCGTGCTGCATGGAGCAGGCGGAATGATAGGCGACGATGATGCCCCGCGGCATATGCGAGGGCAGATCGAGGCTCGCGAGATACTCGGTAATATCCTTGGCAAGTGCCGAAACCCTTGCTGCCTTTTCGGCATAGTTCGGATCGAGACGGAGCATATGGCCATAGTCCTTGATCGTCGTGCCGCAACCCGATGCGGTGATGATGATCGCATCCAGGCCGCCCGTTTCGATCTCACGCGTCCAAACGTCGACATTGGCGCGGGCGGCGGCGAGCGCCTGCTCTTCCCGCCCCATATGATGGACCAGCGAGCCGCAGCAGACTTCGCCCTCCGGCGCCACGACCTCGACACCGAGGCGCGTCAGCAGACGGATGGTCGCTTCGTTGATGCCGGGATCGAGCACCGGCTGGGCGCATCCGGTCAGAATGGCTACGCGACCACGCCGCTCCGCTTGCGGCTCATGCCGGCCAGGCCTGGCAAAGGGGGACGGAGCCGGCACGCTGAGAGGCGCAAGATCAAGCATCGCGGCAAAGGACTTCAGTGCCGCAACACGCCTGAACACTCCCTTGAATGGCCGACCGAGGCGCGCAAGCTGCAGCGCCAGCCGGAAGCGTCCGGGGTAAGGCAGGACGGCGGCCAGCACGTTGCGCGTGATACGGTCCATCAACGGCCGCTTGTATGTATTTTCGATATGGGCGCGGGCGTGGTCGATCAGATGCATGTAATCGACGCCGGAAGGACAGGTGGTCGTGCAGGCGAGACAGGAAAGACAGCGATCTATATGCGTCGTCACCTCGGCATCGGCCGCCCTGCCGTTTTCCAGCATATCCTTGATGAGATAGATGCGGCCGCGCGGGCTGTCGAGTTCGTTGCCCAGCGTCACATAGGTGGGACAGGTGGCGGTGCAGAAGCCGCAATGCACGCATTTGCGCAGGATCGCCTCGGATTCGGCCACATGCGGATCGGCAAGCTGCTCGGGAGTGAAATTGGTTTGCATCGAACAGTATCCCCCGTCACGCCATCTTGCCGGGGTTAAAAATCCCGGCCGGGTCGAACTTTTCCTTAACCCGCGCCGAGAGCAGTGCGACGGCTTCCGGCAGCGGCTGGAACCCTGGTGTCATCGCTCGATGCGCGGGCGTGGCGCGCAGCAAGGTCGCGTGACCGCCACCCAACAGCTGGATATAGCGGCGCAGCAGGTCGCCTTCCGGCTCGGCCTCCATCCGCATCCAGACGAGGCCGCCTTGCCAATCATAATAGGCGTCGACGCCTGCTTCGAGGCGAAGAGCGGCCACGAGCTGATGGCCCGCACCAGGCGCCACCGACACGCGCCAAACCGGCCGCATGGTTCCATCCGAATAGGGTTTGACGTCGCGGATCTCCAGCCAAAGCCTGCGGCTGTCTTCCTCAGCAAGCCGTGTCGCCGAACCAAAGCGGCCCATCGCGGCAGTCAGCTTCTCGGCCCGTACGGAGACCGAGCCGGCAAGCCCCTCGACACGCAATACCGTCGCCTCCCCTCTCGGCAGCTTTCCGTCGAGAAAACACCAGCCGACGGTGAGCGGCAGATGGGCGGCTCCTGAGGCTTCAAATGGCAAGGCCATGGCGGCGGCCATGGCACTGGCGGCTTCGGCGTCGTTGAGGCCGGAAACGACGATCGTTTCCTCCGTTTTCGGCCTTGGCGGCACGCGGAAGGTCACCTCGGTCAACAGACCCAGCGTCCCATGCGAACCGGCCATGAGCTTGACGAGGTCAAGGCCCGTGACGTTCTTCATCACGCGCCCGCCGGCCTTGACGATTTCGCCCCTGCCATTGACGAAGCGAACGCCGAGCAGGCTGTCGCGTGCGGCGCCGCTGACGAAGCGACGCGGGCCGGAAATATTGGCCGCGAAAATCCCGCCAATCGTCGGCTCGCCCTCCGTCGCCATCAGCGCGCGATGATCCATGGGCTCGAACGTCATCATCTGGCCGCCTTCGGCCAGTGCCGCTTCGATCTCGGCAACCGGCGTGCCCGCACGCGCGGTCATCACCATCTCACCCGGATTGTAGGCCACGATGCCGGTGAGGCCTCGAGAAGACAGCACCGCCTCAGCGGCAACCCTATTGCCGAAGCCGGATCGCGTGTTGCCGCCGACAACGGCAAGGGCCGCACCACGTACGGCATGATCGCTGATAAGAGAGGCCGCATCCTCTTCAGTTCTTGGATGAAACTCGTTCATGCAGCGCTACGTCCGTCGAGCGGAAATACCTTGGAAGGATTGAGGATCCAGCCGGGATCGAAGGCTGATCGTACCGCCATCATCTGATCGAGATCGACCTTGGCATATTGGTGCCGCATCAGATCGCGCTTCTCGATGCCGACCCCATGCTCGCCGGTGAGACAGCCGCCGGCGTCGACGCAAAGCCGCAGAATGTCGTTGCCGGCTGCCTCGGCCTTGGCGGCATCTTCGGGATCATTGGCGTTGAAGAGGATCAGCGGATGCATATTGCCGTCGCCTGCGTGAAAGACGTTGGCGACACGCAGACCGTAACCGTCGACGATCTCAGCCGTCTTCTTCAACACGTAAGACAGCTGGCTGAGCGGCACCGTACCATCCATGCAGATGTAATCAGCGATGCGGCCGGTGGCGCCGAAGGCGGATTTCCGTCCCTTCCAGATCAACGCCGCTTCCGTTGCCGACTGGCATTCCCGCACCGTCTTGACGCCGTGGGTGCGGGCAATGGTGACGATACTGGCAAGCATATCATCCATTTCCGCCTCCGAGCCTTCCACTTCGACGATCAGCAACGCGCCAACATCGAGCGGATAGCCCGCTTTTGCAAAGGCCTCGCAGATCTCGATGGCGGGCTTGTCCATGAATTCGATCGCGACCGGAACGATGCCGGCCGCAATGACATCGGCGACACAGGCGCCTGCTTCTTCCGAGGTATCGAAACCGAAGAGCACCGGCCGGGCGCCTTCGGGCTTGGCGATCAGCCGCACCGTTGCTTCGGTGACGATCCCCAACTGGCCTTCCGAGCCGCAGACGAGGCCAAGCAGATCATATCCCGCCGCATCCAGCGCCTTGCCGCCAAGATCGACGATCGTGCCATCGGTCAGGACGAGCTTCACACCCAGCAGGTTGTTGGTGGTGACGCCATATTTCAGACAGTGCGCCCCGCCGGAATTCATGCCGATATTGCCGCCGATGGTGCAGGCCAGCTGCGAGCTTGGATCCGGTGCATAGAAGAAGCCATCGGCCGAGACGTTTTCGGAAACATTCAGGTTCGTAACTCCCGCCTGCACCGTCGCCGTGCGGTTGGGATAGTCGATATCGAGGATGCGGTTCATCTTGGAGAGGCCGAGAACAACGGCATCTTCCTGCGGTATTGCGCCGCCGGAAAGCGAGGTGCCGGCGCCCCGCGGCACAATGGGAATGCCGTAGCGGTGGCAATATTTCATGACAGCCGCCACTTCCGCGGTCGAACGCGGCAATGCCACCGCAAGCGGCACGCGCCGATAGGACACGAAAGCATCGGTTTCGAACGGAACAAGTTCGCGCGCCTCATGAATGAGACATTCCGGCGCAAGAAGATCGGCAAGGTCGGCTACGATCGTGCTGCGGCGGGCGAGAACATCCGCGCGCGGCTCCAGAAATGAAATAGCCTCGGCCATGCCGTCCTCCTCCTGCGTCCGATTTGGGGCGTCGGCTCATTTTAACGCATTACAGGCTTAGCGCTTTCCCAAATTTGGCGCAAATGATAAGCATTTATTCCAAAACAGGAAATAATCGTGCATGACCAATCTTGGGGACCTTGAAATCTTCGCCAGCGTCGTCGCCACGGGCAGCATGTCGCTGGCCGGTCGCGCGCTCGGTTTTTCTCCCGCAGTCATATCAAAACGCATCAAGCGCCTGGAAGACAGGCTCGGCACACGGCTTCTGCAACGGACGACGCGGCAGATTTCGCTGACCGAAGCCGGTCAGGGCTTCTATGACCGGGTGCTTGCCATCCTGGCCGGGCTGGAAGAGGCGGAAGCCTATATCGCCGGCCGCTCGGCGCAGATGCAGGGCACTTTAAAAATCTCCGCGCCGACCTCCTTCGGCCGATTACACATCGCCCCACATCTGAAGTCCTTTATGCAGGCGCATCCGGATCTGGCGATCAATCTGGTGCTCAGCGACGAGTTCGTCGATATCGTCGGCGGCGGCTTCGATATCGCCATCCGTATCGCCGAACTCACCGATTCGAGCCTAGTCGCTCGCAGGCTTGCGCCCGTGCGCCGGGTGCTCTGCGCCGCCCCCTCCTACATCAAGACCCATGGCATGCCCGAGGATATCGAGGATTTGCGCCGGCATATCTGCCTACCCGCGCACAACCACGATCCCTGGCGACTGGACGGCCCGCGTGGAGGCCTGACCTTCCGGCCGGAGGGCAAACTCATTACCAATTCGAGTGAAGTCATTCGGGAAGCCGTCATCGCCGGCTTCGGCATTGCGTTGCGCTCCACCTGGGACGTCGGTCCCGAATTGCGCGATGGCCGCCTCGTTCAGGTGTTGCCTGCCTATGAGGGGTCACACAATGTCACGCTGTCGGCCGTTTATCCGACCAGGCAGTTCCTGCCGGCGAAAGTGCGCGTGTTCATCGACTTCCTGACGGAACTTTATGGGCCCGTGCCCTATTGGGAGCGATAGGCGGCTGGGACCAGGGGTTTAAGGCGCAAGAAACGAACTTTGAAGATCGCCATGCACTTCGAATGGATCTCATGATAGGTTGAGGCAGTCGCATGTGCCAGCCATCATGATCGTTGGCAACGCTTAACCGCCGATCCCGACGGTCCAAACTCAAGGTGACTTCTTGGGCATGCTCGCGCACGCATTGCTGATCATCTACGCGGTCATCTCGGTGCCTGTGGTGCAGTCGGGGTCGCGGTTGCTGCTTCCTGCGGTGCTGTTCGGGTTACTTTGCGGCTGCAGCGCCCCGCAGCCGCCAGCAACAAAGCCGCAGCCCTTGTCAGGCGTGGCGCAGCTGCGGGAAGACCTCGGTTGTGGTCCCGCAATCGATTCCGCGGCGCTCGATCTCGTCACAGTGCTGAAACCGGCATTCAAGCATGTCAGCATCGAGCGGCTCAAAGTGCCCGAGACGATCGACTGGGAAAAGCTCACCGCCGGTTACCGCGAACAATTGCCGGCGGATTGGCAAGCCTCGCCCTATTCGACGGAGCACGCCCTTTATCGGCTCGCATCATGGGGCAGCGACGGCTGGTCGCCTCGCTATCTCGCCCTCGCGCTCCTGAATGAAAATGGCTGTCCGGAGCGACTGCCGTTCAAGATTGCCTTGATCGCGGTTCCGGAAAACTGAGGCTCCACTGCGCCAGCACGAGATTCATGATAATCCCTGTGCCTGACGAGCGACGACCAGGCTTGGCACAAAACCCGCTCTCCGATTGGTTCGTTCTATTCAGAGGATTGGATCATGATCACGTTACGACGGTTATCCGCATTCCTTCTGCTCCCCTTCCTTGCCATGGCGGTCGCTCCGCCGGCCAAGGCGCAGACGACCTTCCCCAACAGCTTCAACAACATGGTCATGACGGGGCAACTCATCGACCAGCAGCG
Source organism: Rhizobium sp. NPDC092011 (assembly GCF_044756305.1). Classification (NCBI taxonomy): domain Bacteria; kingdom Pseudomonadati; phylum Pseudomonadota; class Alphaproteobacteria; order Hyphomicrobiales; family Rhizobiaceae; genus Rhizobium; species Rhizobium sp. NPDC092011. The sequence goes on along the minus strand of NZ_JBIVSO010000003.1, from coordinate 88,169 downwards.
GATGTTCGAACAAAGGGCCGGGCAAGGAAAGACAAGCCGTATGGGTGAGCGCCATCGTCTCGGCCCGCAGGCGTCGTCCAACCCAGCGGATTTTCAGATTGGCAGCGATCCCGCCATATCGAGCAAGGTGCACAATCTCGTCATCGGACAATTGACCAAGGACAAAGGAAGGGCAGTGGCGGAGCAAGCCGACCGTCTTTTCGGCAACGTCCGCACCACCTTTGCGAAGATGGTGCAGCCCTATGGTCTGCGCGACGACAACTTTGCCGACGTGATGGCGGCCTATATGGTCGTCATGTGGATGTCCGCAAATCAGCGAACCACGTTACCTCCCGTCGCCCAAGTGCAGGCGGTCCGCGACCAGATCGTTTCGACATGGAGGTCTCAGAGAGAAGACGCCTCGCAGCGTCAAACCAAGGCCGAAGTCGCAATGTATCAAATTTGTTCGGCCGTGGTCACGCGCGAGCAGGCGGTCACGCAGAACAGGCCCGAAATGTTGGCGACACTGGCGCAAGAGGTGAGGCAGAGCCTGTCACAACAGGGGATCGACATGAGCCGGCTCACTCTAACCGCAAACGGTTTCCAGCCGCGCTAAGCAGCGCGGACGCCGTTTGAGGCGAGGCGCAAGCTCCTCGCCGGCTTTTCGCTCGAAGCAAAGACGGCGTCAGCAGGATCCATCCGACGATTGCTTGTCGCACCACTCGAAGGTCGTCTTGAGGTCCCGGGTGGAGAATACGGTGTGACCGCGCCATGGCTCATAGCCCATCGCCGGCCGGCCATCCAGCTCGCCCGACCACCAGGGGCCGCTGCTCCTGCCGAGAAAGCCGGCAGATTTGCCCCCAAACGAAAATTGAAGATGGTGCTGACCGTCTGCGGAAACACGATCGCTGATGCTGCAAGGTTTCACCCCTTGCTGATCGACTTGGCAAAACCCCTTCCACATCGTCGGCTGGTCGTCTTGCCCCATAGCGGGGCCTGCCAGAAGCAGCACGCCGCCTATCAACCCTATCGCACGACGCCACATGACTGTCCTCCAGGAGCAGGTTGGATCCGCGTTGACAAGATAGCGTGTGCTGCGCCTGCGACCAGTCAGTCTAGCCTGGATTTCGTGTGAATCTTGCACTCGATCCGCAAGGGACCGGGTGCTCTCTTGCGAGGCCCGGAGTTCGGCTCCAAGGCGCGGCGTCGTGGGGCATTGCCGTGAAGAATACTTCCCTCAATGCATTTTCTTCCTGATCAATCCAGGTCGATGCCGCGCCTGCACACTCACGAGCCAAGCACCTACTGCGCCAGATCCAGGTAGGCGGAGGCGACCACAGCATCGATATCGGCGGGAACCGGGATGACGCAGGCCTCCTTGCCGAGCCCGCCTTTGGCGACACGCTCCAGGCAGCGAGCCTGCAGGGTGAAACCGAGATCCATGGATTCGACGGTGTTGCCGAGCGGGCGCGGCCCGGCGAGATTGGCCATATGGCCACCGCCGAGAATGTGGAAGGTACGGCCATCGCGCATACGCACGGTCTCGATATATTCGGCCTCGTAGCGATCGATATCGGCGACCTCCGGGCTGGCGCGGAATGCCTCGACGTCGATCTCATGCGGGAAGTGGCCGCCATTCATCAGAATCGCGCCATCCTTGATAAGCGACAGATCGGCTGCAGTAATGATGTTCGGATAGCCGGTAACGGTCACGAGAACATCGGCAGAGCGGATCGCCGCTTCGCGCAATGGCGTCGTGAAGCCATCGAGATGCGCTTCGAGCGTGGTGACCGGATCGATGTCGACGACGCTGACCGCGGAAAAGGCGTTGCGGAAACAGGCCGCCGTCCCCTTACCACAGGCGCCGTAGCCGAAAACTGTGACGCGCTTGCCGTTGGTGGAGCGATTGGTAAAGCGCAGATAGCTCTCGAACATGCTCTGCCCAACGGCGTGGCGGTTTTCGGCGAATTGCTTGATCGGGCTGTCATTGATGACAAGGATCGGCATGTTGAGCTTGTCGCGCATCGGCATGAGGCGGGTACGGCCGGAGGTGGTTTCTTCCGTGCCGCCGAGGAGATTGGCATAGGACCGATCGGCCGCGCGTGCAAAGAGGTCGCCGCCATTGTCGAGCAGCAGGTCCGGCTTTTCCGCCAGGATCGCATCAAGGCTTGCGCCATGCTCATCGGCATCGCGCGTCTGTGTCGCAAACATCTTGATGCCTTGGGCGCGCAGATAATCCACGGTTTCAGGCTGGGTGCTGTTGAGATTGCCGGTGCAGACGAGACCGGCGCCGCCAGCGCGCAAGGTCATCAGCAATGCCACCGTCTTCGGCTCCAGATGAATGCCGGTGCCGATGGTCAGACCGGCAAAGGGCTTTGTTTCGCGAAATTCACTGGTCGTTGCGGCGAGCAAACGGCAGCTTTGGGCAACCCAATCGATACGAGACAAAGAAGAAGGCTGATGCATGACGTGCTCCTGGCGACTGGTTCGTTGGGCCGATCTGGCACGACGGGCAACGGCCTGTCGATGGACATTGGAATAGGCTGCGTGGCAGAAAATCTGCCATGCCTGTCCGCGGCCGCTATCAGGCCGAATGTCTTGCTAGGATTGCGCAGCCCCTGCGCTGCTCAGCCAATCGGCCAACCGGACGAGCGCCGGATCCTTCGTGTCGCTGCTGCGGATGCTGAGGCTGTAGCCGGCCGGTCGCCGAATGAAGCCATAGGGCGCGACCAGCGTCCCGCGTTCCAGATCCTCGCCAACGGCCGTCCGAGGCGCAATGGCAACGCCGAGGCCCGAACGGGCCGCACCGATGGCGAGCAGCAGATCCTCGAATTCGCTTTTGCGGGCGAACCGGACAGGTGCTTGACCACTTTCGGCAAACCAGTCATCCCAGAGGCTCGGAGCGGAACGGCTGCCAAGCGCGACCGCACCGCTCAAGGCAGCGACGCCGGCATCAAGACCCAAGCGAGCCGAGACGTCCGGCGTGGCGACGGGTGCAAACTCATCCTCCATGAAGCGAATGGCCGTGATATCCCGCGTCGGCCTGTATTCACCGCCCATGATGACCGCCTCGAGATCGGCGCGCCTCGCCAGAGGTTCGACCGTCGCCATCGGCACGATGTCTATATCGACGCCGTCGAGAGCCGCCTGCAGGTCGGCCACGCGCGGCATCAGCCACCAGATGGCGAAGGCCGAGGGAACCCCGAGGCGGAGCATACGGCGATTTCCCTCCGACATCTCGGCGGACGCCCGTGCAAGAATCCCGAAGGCAACGCCGACGGAATCGGCGAATGCCCTGCCCTTTGCCGTCAGCACGAGCCGGCCGTTTTCCCGATCGAACAAAGGCACGCCGAAATGGGTTTCGAGCAGGGTCAACTGCTGCCTGACGGCGCCGCGTACGACGCCGAGTTCCTCCGCCGCCTTTAAGATGCTGCCGCGACGCGCCACGGCATCAAAGGCGCGCAATGCGTTCAGGGGTGGCAAATATCGGGACACAATGCGGTCTGGCATGACAAGGTTTTATCTTTCTTTCCAAGGCAATGGTGGCATGCCCAAGCAACTGCGCCATCTGCGGCATGAAAATGCTGCCGAATGTCGCTTTCTGCACAATCCCTGGCGAATATCAGGGGACAAACCGCTTCACTTTTATCTACTCACCACTCAATAAATTTGTGGGGAAATACCATATATCCGCATATGCGACGCAATTTTTTTCCACATAATGTTATGATTAAGCCGAAGCAGCATCCCAAACCCCAAAGGTGAACCGACAATTGGCCATACTCAGCCGTATAGCAAATGATGTGCAACTCATGTTTCGGCGTCCGCCGCGACAGCAGTATGCCGCGCTCTGTTATCGGGTGAAGAAAAAGACGGGCGATCTCGAGATGCTGCTGCTCACCAGCCGCGACACCGGCCGGTGGGTCATTCCGAAGGGATGGCCGATGCCCGGCAAATTGTCCCACGAAGTGGCGGCACGCGAGGCCTATGAAGAGGCCGGCGTGCGCGGCACTGTGGAGACAGCACCGCTCGGCTCGTTCGGTTACGACAAGGTGCTGAAGGACGGCATTCAGGTGCCTTGCCGCGTGCAGGTCTATGCGCTCGAGGTCAGCGAACTCGTCAAGAACTTCAAGGAGAAGGGCGAGCGCTCGATGGAATGGGTTTCCTGCGACGAAGCTGTCAAGCGCGTTCGCGAGCCGGAATTGCGGGACCTGATCCTCGCCTTCTCACAGCGGATGACCCAAACCGGCGCGATCGCGCAGACGAAGTAAGCCACAATACTCACAAGAAATTGTGTCAGTATCCATCGTGGATATTGCGCGGCCCCTCATGCGGCGCAATACGAGAGTTTTGTTTCAGAGAATTGCATGCCCGACCGACCGGCCACACCAGTAAAACGGACGCTCGACAAGGACCTCGACAAATTCACCTATGTCGAGGATGCGACCCACCATGTCACCAAGCGCCTGGTGGCGCCGGGCCTGGGGTTGATCTTCCTCGGCCTTGCCATGGTCTTCGCCGGCATCTACGTGTTCGACAAGCCGCGCGCCACGCTTATCTTCGCCGCAGTCGCACTTGCCGGCTACATGGCCATGAACATCGGCGCGAAGGACGTGGCCAACAACGTCGGCGCTGCGGTGGGTGCGCGTGCGATCACCATGACGCAGGCGCTGGTCATGGCCGCCATCTTCGAAATCCTGGGCGCGACCATCGCTGGCGGCCCGGTCATCAACACCATTTCCACCCATATCGTCGATACCGACCGGATCATCAGCATTGGCAAGCTGGCCTGGCTGATGATGGCCGCGCTGCTGGCCGCAGCCCTCTGGATCAATTTCGCGACCTGGCTGAAGGCACCGGTCTCGACCACGCACACGATCGTCGGAGCGGTCGTCGGTGCCGGTGCGGCGGCGGTCGGCCCGGAACTGGTGAACTGGCATGTCTTGGCGGCAATCTCCGCGGGGTGGGTGATAACCCCCTTCCTCGGCGGCACCATCGCCGCCAGCATCCTCTACTTCATCGAAACCTTCATCATCTACCGCGATGACAAAATCGCCGCCGCGCGACATTGGATTCCAATCCTGATCGGGCTCATGGCGGGCGCGTTTAGCGGCTATCTCGTCGTTCAGCTGGAGCCGAAGGGTACGATTCCCAACATCCTGAACCTCGCCATCGGCGTTGGCGTCGGCATTGGCGTCTGGCTTGTTGCGCGGCCTCTGGTCGCGGCACAATCCGTTGGGCTCGAAAACAAAAACAGCTCGCTGCGCAAGCTCTTTCGTCTGCCGCTGATCTGCTCTGCGGCACTGATGTCCTTTGCCCATGGCGCCAACGACATCGCCAACGCCATCGGGCCGCTGGCGGCGATCGTGCGTGACATCGGCATCGGCGGCTCGCTCAACGTGGTGGCCGAAACGACTGTGCATAAAGCGCCTTTCTGGGTTGTCATGATCGGCGGCTGCGGCATCTCCGTGGGCGTGCTGCTCTATGGACCGCGCCTGATCCGCCTTCTCGGCGAGCAGATTACCAAGCTTAGCCCGGTGCGCGCCTATTGCGTGGCCGTGTCTGCAGCGCTCACCGTCATCGTCGCTGCATGGTTCGGCTTTCCGGTGAGTTCGACGCATATTGCCGTCGGCGCGGTTTTCGGGGTCGGCTTCTTCCGCGAATGGTCGACCGTCCGCTCGAAGCGGCGTCTTGCCTATATGCGCAAGAGAGCGGAGGCTGCGGGCATTCCGTGGAACGAGCCGGAGACCACGGACGAGCGCAATCCCGACGAAATCCATCGCCGCCGGCTGGTGCGCCGGTCGCACTTCATGACCATCATCGCCGCCTGGGCGATTACCGTTCCGGTCGCAGCCCTGCTTGCCGCCGGCGTATATTGGGTTATGGTCGCGCTCTTCATTTAGGGCGGTTCATGCAAGATCGGAACGGCTCAATCTTTTGCTGTACGCAATTTCGTCCGGAAAGCCGCTGCGAACTTTTCCCGGAATTGCTTTAGGGGGTAATTCATGCGCGCCAATTTCCGCATGCAGCGGCTGTTCGTGACATCAGACATCAAGGCGGGTCTCGCCATCGAGGCCGATCAGGAGCAATTCAACTACCTCGCCAACGTTCTGCGCATGGAAGACGGCGCCGAGCTGCTAGTCTTCAACGGCCGCGACGGCGAATGGAAGGTCAGCGTTTCCTTTCCTTCCCGCAAACGCATTCTGCTGACGCCCATCGCGGAAACGCGGCCGCAGCCCGCTCCATCGGATCTGCATTACCTTTTCGCGCCGCTGAAGATGGGACGGCTCGATTATCTCGTGCAAAAGGCCGTCGAAATGGGCGCAGGCCTGCTGCAGCCGGTCATGACGCAGCATGTGCAGGGCAAGATCACCAACCTCGACAAGGTCAAGGCCAATGTCATCGAGGCAGCGGAACAATGCGGCATTCTCGGCATACCCGATGTGGCCGAACCGGCGAAGCTTGCCGATCTGCTCGCCGGCTGGCCGCGCGAGCGCCGCATCATCTATTGCGACGAAGGCGATGCCGGCCAGAATCCGCTGCCGCTGCTGTCGCAGGTTAAGGAGAAGCATCTCGCCCTGTTGGTCGGGCCCGAAGGCGGCTTTTCCGAAGAGGAGCGCGCTTTGCTGCGCAGCCTCGACTTCGTCACGGCCATTCCGCTCGGACCGCGCATCCTGCGCGCCGACACGGCGGCCGTTGCCGCCATGGCGGTGATACAGGCGGCGATCGGCGACTGGAACTAAGGCCTTACCCCAATATTGCGACGATGGTCGCAACGATCAGCAGGATCGCCAGCGCGACGTTGACGATCCGCGAGACCGCCGGATCTTGAAGGAAGCGCGAAAGCGAAACGCCGACGAAAAGCCATATCATGTGAATGGCGACGATCATCCCGGCCAGAAGCGTAATCTTGACGGCGACGTCGAGTAGCCTCTGGTCGTGAAACAGGCTGACGCCGGCAAAAACGGCCGCGATCGCGAGATAGGCCTTTGGATTGGCGACAGCCAACAGGAAGCCGCCGGAGAAGGCGGGAGCCGATGCCTGATCTTCCCGGCGAGACAGCGGCGGGGCAGTCGCGATCTTGAAGGCGAGATAAAGAATATAGACGGCCGAGAGCACCGTCAGCACAAAAGCTCCGTGCGGCACGGAGAGCAGGATCGCAACCACACCGGCCGCAACAGCCAACAATACCGCAACAGTGCCCGCGATAAGGCCGCAGACGTAGCGGAGCGACCGCTGGAAGCCATAGGCCGCGCCCATCGCCGTCGCGCTGATCGTCGAGGGGCCGGGACTTCCCATGATGACCAGCGAGGTCAAAAGCAACGTCAAGATAGGGTAATAGAGCCCGTTTGGACCGTTCATCGATATGCTCCGCCTGATGTCAGTGGAGGCAAAACTATCGATGCGAGTAGCGAGATGTCTTGTACGCTTGTGCAAATATGCCGCCGTCTGTCACGGGTGTGATGCAGTTGCGAGACATAAAATCCTATTTTTTTGAACGACCCTTGAAAGAAATTCACTTGCACCGTACCTCAATCCGCGTCAATCACCCTCCAATTGACCTGCGACTGGCGCGGGTTCTCCTCCGAGATCTAAGGTAATACCATGGCGCGCGATACTACCGACCAGACTCCGCTCTCCTCGGTCTCGGAAATGACGGCCTATCTGGCCGCCGGTAACAAGCCGAAAGAGAAGTTCCGCATCGGCACCGAGCACGAAAAGTTCGTGTTCTTCCGCGCCGACAACAGCCCCGTGCCCTACTTCGGCGATGCCAGCATTTCCGCGCTTCTTAAGGGGCTGCAGAAGAAGAGCGGCTGGGATCCGATCATGGACGGCGAAAACATCATCGGCCTTGGCGAACCCACAGGCATGGGCGCCATCTCTATCGAGCCGGGTGGCCAGTTCGAACTTTCCGGCGCGCCGCTCGAAACCATTCACGAGACCTGCAAGGAATCGAACAACCATCTGGCGGCCGTGCGCGAAATTGCCGAGCCCATGGGCATCCGCTTCCTCGGCGTCGGCGGCAGCCCGAAATGGACGCTGGCCGAAACGCCGCGCATGCCGAAATCGCGCTATGAGATCATGACCCGCTATATGCCAAAGGTCGGCACCATGGGTCTCGATATGATGTATCGCACCTGCACGATCCAGGTGAATCTCGACTTCTCGTCGGAAGCCGACATGCGCAACAAGATGCGCGTATCGATGAAGCTGCAGTCGCTGGCAACAGCGCTCTTCGCCTCCTCGCCCTTCACCGAAGGGAAACCGAACGGGCTTTCATCCTGGCGCGGCGAAATCTGGAAGGACACCGACAATCGCCGTGGCGGCCTGCTCGATTTTACCTTCCGCGACGATTTCGGTTTTGAAGATTATGTAAAGTGGGCGCTCGACGTTCCCATGTATTTCGTCGTGCGCGACGGTCGTTACCACGACTGTACGCATGTCACCTTCCGCCAGTTCATGGACGGCACGCTGAAGGGCGAAATCACCGATTGGGAACCGACGATGGGCGACTGGACGAACCATCTCTCAACGCTCTTCCCCGATGTGCGCCTGAAGCGCTTCCTCGAAATGCGTGGCGCGGACGGCGGCCCCTGGCGCCGCATCTGTGCGCTGCCGGCCTTCTGGGTCGGCCTGCTCTATGATGACGAAGCACTGGCAGCAGCCGACGAGCTGACCAAGAACTGGAGCTTCGACGACGTCAATGCGCTGCGGAACGTGGTGCCGGCAGAAGGCCTGAAGGCCTCGATCAAGGGCCATAGCCTGCTGGATGTAGCGCGCGAAGTCGTCGGCATTTCCCGCCTCGGCCTCAAGAACCGCGGTCGGTTGAACGGCGATGGGCAGGACGAAACCGTGTTCCTCGCACCGCTCGAGGAAGTGCTCGCCAAGAAGGGCACGCTCGCCGACGATCTCTTGATGCTTTACAACGGGCGCTGGAACCAGTCCGTCGAGCCGATCTTCGAGGAATATCAATACTGATCATACGCTTGTCTGCCTTCCTGCTCCTAGAGCGTCGTGCTTCCTTTTGGACGCACAAAGACGCTCTATCTCCTTGAATCTACGCATCAGGCTTTCCGAAAAGCGTGTCAGATTTTCGGGCCGATGCTGTAGCGGCACGAAGGCAGAAACGGTATGCGCCCCCTTTTTTCCCGCCAGAGCGTCGTGCGTTCTTTCGGAAGCGCGAAGACGCTCTATCTCTTTGTTTTCCCGCATTCCGGACCGAAAACCGCTACGCACTTTTCCCGGAAGTGCTCTATAGTATCGGAATCAAGCGCCGCCTGATTCCGAAGCGGCCTCACTGCGGGGAAAGGGACTTCGATGCTGCCACTCTTCGACATGATGATGCAGGCACAGAACGGCGCCGCCACCGAGGCCATGGCCAAGCAGTTCAATCTCGCGCAGGAACAGGCCACGAAGGCGATGGCCGCCTTGATGCCCGCCTTTTCCACCGGCTTCAAGCGCAGTGCGACGGACCCCTATAATTTCATGGGTGTGATGCAGGACATTACGTCAGGCAGCTATGCCAAATATTTCGAGGACATGAGCAAGGCCTTTACCCCCGAAGGCATCACCGACGGCAACAATGTGCTGGCACGGCTGTTCGGCTCCAAGGACGTCTCACGCGCGATCGCCGCCCAGGCCGCGCAGATGACCGGCATCGGCCAGGAAGTCTACAAACGCATGCTGCCCGCCATGGCCGACACGCTGATGGGCGGGCTCTTCAAGGAGACCAGCGGCCAGATTCCGCCGATGTCCAACCCCTTCCTCAACACCGCCATGGGCGAGATGATGCAAGGCTGGCTGCAGACCATTGGCTTCGCGCCAAAGCAGCGACCGACCCCGCAGGCGAGCATCTTCGACAATCCTTTCACCCAGGCGATGGAACTGATGTTCGGGGCCGATCCGACCAAGCGCGAGAAGGCCGCAACTGCCAATCCCTTCCTCGACAATCCTTTCGCCAAGGCGTTTCAGGACATGATGAAGAACTTTCCGATGCCGGCTGCCCCGGCAAAGGAAGAGCCGAAGGCACAGCCCACCGCCGGCGTCGACATGGCCGCCTATACCGACATGTTCAACGCCATGTTCGACAGCGGCCTGGAAGTGCAGAAGAACTATCAAAAGAACATGGAAGCAATCTTCGACAGCTATCTGCAGGCTGACGGCAAGGCGACGCCGAAACAAAGCTAAATTTAGTCACTGTTCGAAATTCTGCACAGCCCGTGCAGATTGCACCCGGTTATCATACACTGAGACTTAGCCTATCTCTGCTTCATCTTGAAAGGGAGACAGCCATGTCCAGCATCAATCAATCCGGCAGCTTCACTCTTGGCGACCGCCGCGTCAAACGGCTAGGCTACGGTGCCATGCAGCTCGCAGGGCCCGGCGTCTTCGGCCCGCCGAAGGACCACGACACAGCCATTGCCGTTCTGCGCGAGGCCGTGGTTTCCGGCGTCGACCATATCGACACCAGCGATTTCTACGGGCCGCATGTTACCAATCGACTGATCCGCGAGGCGCTCCATCCCTATCGCGACGATCTGGTCATAGTCACCAAGATCGGCGCGCGGCGCGGCACCGATGCATCCTGGCTGCCGGCATTTGCAGCGGACGAGCTGAAGCAGGCGGTGCACGACAATCTGCGCAACCTCCAGCTCGACGTGCTCGATGTCGTCAATCTCCGCATCATGTTCAGCCCGCATCACCCGATCGAAGGCTCCATCGAAGCGCCGTTGACTGCCCTTGCGGAACTGCAGCGTGAGGGGCTCGTGCGCCATATTGGGCTCAGCAACGTCACACGCAACCAGATCGCAGAGGGCCGCAAGATCGCGCAAATCGTCTGCGTGCAGAACCTCTACAATCTCGCACAGCGTACGGATGATGCGTTGATCGACGAGCTGGGACGAGACGGGATCGCCTATGTGCCGTTCTTCCCCCTCGGCGGTTTCACGCCGCTGCAATCCTCCATCCTCTCCGATGTCGCCACACGCCTCGGCGCGACGCCGATGCAGGTGGCGCTTGCATGGCTTCTGCATCGTGCGCCGAATATTCTCCTCATTCCGGGCACGTCGTCGCTCGCCCACCTGCAGCAGAATATCGCCGCAGCCGGCCTGGCGCTGCCCGGCGATGCGATCACGGAACTCGATCGCATCCGCTACAGCGCCGCGCGTCATACGTGACGCGCAAAGGTCGCTATAGCATTTTAGATCTGCTGCATAATTTTATCCTCAAATCGATCCCGATTTAAGAAATTATGCAGTAGTCCGAGTCACGCCTGACAACGCCGATCAAGCATTCGGCGATGCCGAGACGGTTCGCGCAGGAAGCTCGAGCCGTCTTTCTATGCCGATATTGTCGAGAAACACCTCGTCGTGGCTGACGACCAGCAGCGCGCCATCAAAGGCACGCAACCCAGCTTCGACGGCTGCGATCGAATCGATATCCAGATGGTTTGTGGGCTCGTCCAGGATCAGCAGCGACGGCGGCACCGAGCCGCCGAGCACGCAGGCAAGCCCGGCGCGCAGAAGCTGCCCGCCACTCAGGCTCGACACGATCTGCAACGCGGCATCGGCGCGGAACATGAACCGTGCCAGGGCAGCGCGGCAGGCGTTCTCGTCTGCATCAGGATTGATCCTGCGGAAATTGTCGCGGATCGACAGTGACGGATCGAGAAAACTCACCCTCTGATCCAACAGAGCGAATGGAAGAACACGCACCGTCCCCTTCCACGGTTCCAGCGCGCCGGAAATCAACGACAGGAGCGTTGTCTTGCCCGACCCGTTCGGCCCAGTGATCGCGACGCGTTCCGGCCCCGTCATGACGATATCGAGGTTGCGAAAGATCGGCCACTCGGGATCATAGCCTGCGGTAATGCCTCCCAGCCTGAGCACGGTCCGATTTGCCGGCAGGCCTGATGTCGGAACCTTGACCGTCAGGGGCTGCAGGACCTCGATCTTTTCGCGGGCGGCCGCGGCATCCTGCAAGGCCTGTCCGCGCCGCCGCTCGGCAAGCCGCGTGTTCTCGGCGCCGGTCATTTCGGCTCGCTCTTTCATCCCGCCGAGCAGGATGCGCGGTATGCCGCCTTTGGCCGCCGTTTTCCGGCCGGCCTTGTCTCGTCTGGCCTGACGCTCGACCGCCGCCTGAGCGCTTTTCTCCACTTCGGCGACGCGCTTCTCGGCTTCGGCGAAATCATGCTCGGCTGCAGAGAGCTCCAATGCCTTCCGCTCTCGATACTCTGTCCAGCTGCCACCATAGCGCGAGGCACCGAGCGACGTCAGCTCGACGATCGCATCCATGGTATCGAGCAGCTCCCGATCATGGCTGATGACGATGGCACCTGCCCTCCAGCCCGCGAGCAGATCGATCACTGCCTTACGTCCGTCGCGATCCAGGTTGTTGGTGGGTTCATCGAGGATCAGGAAATCTGGATCGTCGACGATGAGGGCGGCAAGGCCGCAGCGCGTGCGCTGCCCCCCCGACAAAGTCACGAGGCGCGTTTCCGCCGTGACCTCAAGCCCGACGCGATCGAGCGCCGAGGCGATGCGCTGTTCAAGCGTCCAGTCGGCCGCGGCAAGGTCTTCGTTCGTCGCCTCGCCCGCCTCCGCACGCTTCAAAATGGCCAGAGCCTCGCGCGCACCGAAAAGATCGGCAACGGTTTCTTCGGCCTGCACCTGCACGCTCTGGCGCAGGATTCCCAATTTGCCGTTGAAGGAAATCGTGCCGGATTGCGGCTGCAGTTCCCCGGCGACGAGTTTGATCAATGTCGTCTTGCCGACGCCATTGCGACCGACAAGGCCGGTGCGCTCGGCGCCGAAGCTCAGATCGAGATTGGAAAGAAGCGGCCGGCCGTCAGGCGTGGACCACGAAAGATTGGATAGAACGATGGATATGGGCATGAGCACGAATTTCCCCGATGGCAAGGCTGAAAGACATTGCGGTCGAGGTAGAATCCATTGCGGCACACATCCTGTTGGTATCAACGATGCCTATAAACTAAGCGACAAGTTGCGCCGTTTCAAGTCCGGTTGGCTTGCGCCTGCAGCGCCGCGCGCCATATGTGACGCGCGAAGGGCGCTGTAGCACTTTAAATTTGCTGCAAAATTTCATCCGCAAATCGATTCCGATCTAAGGAATTATGCAGCCAAGCGAGGCGTCGAGCGGAAACCGTTCACACGTCCCGGCATCATGCTTTGGCATCGATCGCGTCAAGGAAATTCAGGACACGCGTCCATGTGAGATTGGCGTCCCCAGCATTGTAGTCCGGCAGGCCGGCATCGGTGTAGAGATGGCCGCCGCCGCCCGGATACCTGAAAATCTCTGCGTCGACACCGGACCGATCGACAGCCTGTCGCCAACCGGCAACGTCTTCCTCGGATTCGAATGGATCCGGCTCGGCCAGATGAAGCTGTAGCGGCACGCCCTTGCGCGCGTTGTCGGCGATGGAAGCAATTCCGTGGAGGAACAGGATGCCGGCGGTGTTCTGACGCTTGGGCCAAAGGCTTGCGGCTACGGCGGCGCCCATGGAAAATCCGGCAAGCACGGTGGATGCCGGCAGCCCCGCCAACGCCCATTCCGCGCGCTCGCAAATCGTCGGCCAGCCGATTTCATCCTTGAATGCGAAGCCTTCCTCAATCGTCCGAGCAATCAGCCCGTCGTAGAGATCGGGTGCGAAAGCCCTATGCCCCGCCGCCTGCACACGCTCGACGGCTTCGTGTTCGAGCGAACGCAAGCCGTAGACGGAGTGGAAGAAGATCACCGTTGCCATTGTCGCATTCCTACTTTTCAATCGGATCTGATAATCGGGCTGTAAGATAAGACAGTTGCGGTCGGAAGCAACTTGCCCGCGCATGATCTCGGGGTATTTCCATGAGAAGCGCCCGGCGAGTTTCCGTCGAGAATGCAATCCGCCACTACGGCATCGGCCCGAAAATCGGAATCGATTTTCGGAAAGCCTGATGCGTAGATTCAATGAGATAAAGCATCTGCAAAAGAAAAAACCCGGTGTTGGCCGTTGGGCCGAACACCGGGAAAGAAGCAGGGCTTATTGGCTATCACCCTGCGGGGAAACTGTTGTCGGGTATCAGCGGCCAGCGCTGCTGAAAACCGAAGATCGCGCGCAGCGGCGCGCGGACTGGGTCAAGTAGCTGGACGGATCCTCGAAGAAGGTCGACGTGGTCAGCGCCGCATTGAGATCCTGGCGGGTGAGCCCGATATCGCGCAGCTGGCCGTCGTCCAGTTCGTTCAGGTAATCGATCTCGCGGCGATTGCGGAGCGCGCGCCAGACGAATGCCACATTGCCGAAAGCAAGCATCATGCGCGCCGTCAGGGACAGCGATGGCGTTGCGAGGCCGAGGGTCTGATCTGTCGTGCGCATTTCCGTAATCCTTTCCCTGGGGCACGCGCCAGCCGAGCCCCTCCCCAGGGATCGGGAGAGGGGCGCAGGCCGGGAGGAGTTCAACAGGAATGTCTGTTCGATTGGTATGCTGAATTGCATTTAGAAGATGCCAAAGGCCTATTGATCAGTCCAACGAATGTTTCTAATGATAACTATCAAACTCCTTTATAGGTAAGCCCATGTCCGCGCCGCTTGATATCGATCAGTTGCAGACCTTCATCGCAATCGTGGATTCCGGCAGCTTCACCAAGGCGGCCGACCGCGTGTTCAAGACGCAATCGGCCGTTTCCATGCAGATGCGCCGGCTGGAAGAGCGTGTCGGCAAGCAGCTTTTCATCAAGGATGGCCGCGGCAACAGGCTGACGGCGGAAGGCGAAAAGCTGCTGAACTATGCCCGCCGCATCATTCGGCTCAACAATGAAGCCATCGCCGCTTTCGACGACAACCGTCTCGAAGGCACGCTGCGCATCGGCACGCCGGACGATTATGCCGACCGATACATGCCCGAAATCATCGGCCGTTTTGCCAAGACGCATCCGAATGTCGAGCTCTATATCGTTTGCGAGCCCTCGGTCGATCTCGCCGAGCGCATGCATCGCGGCGAGCTGGATATCGCGCTCGTTACTCACAATCCGCGCGAGCGGATGTCTGATGTGGTGCGGACGGAGCCGCTCTGCTGGGTCGGGTCGGCCAATCACCCGCTGCGCGACGACGCGCCCATTCCGCTCGCCGTCGGACGGCGGGACTGTCAGTGGCGCCAGCTCGCCTGCTCGGCGCTCGATGCCGGCGGCCGCGAATATCAGATCCTGTTCACCAGTTGGTCCTGCACCGTCGTTGCCGCCGCCGTGCTGGCGGGCATGGCGGTTTCGGTCATGCCGGAATCGGCGCTGCGCACGGGTATGAAGGTATTGACCCAGGCAGACGGCTTCCCATCCCTGCCGCCGGTGCAGATCGGCATCATGAAGCGGCCCGGGCTTTCGGTGTCGCTGATGAACGCCATTACCGCCCACATCTCCGCCTGTCTGGACAACATCACGCCGACAGTCGTGGACGATGATCTCGATGGCGACGTGAAGACATACGCACGCATTTATCCACGGCGCGCCGGGCAGATTTTGCCGGGTTGGTGAGCTAGAGCCTTTCCACTTTTCTTCGAAACGCGAAAACGCTCTATCAGTTTGCGTTGAGCAATTCCGGACGGAAAACCGCTGCGCACTTTTCCTGGAATTGCTCTGGCAGCCCACCAACCGATCTTCCTAGGTTGTCGCTACAATGCCGGCTCCGCCAGCAGCGTGGCGCGGATAACTCGCTTCCATTCGCCGAGCATGCGCTTTGCCATTTCATCGTCGCTCATGATCGCGAAACGCACCGACGCGCCGATCAGATGGCTGAAGAGCTGGGTGCGCGCTTTCAGGTCGATACGGTTTTCGGCTGGCAGCAAGGGCTGGATACTATCCAGGAAGATTTCAGCGACGCGATTGCTGTGCAGGATGTTGAGCTGCAGGATATCCCTGTCGATGTCCGTCCCGAGCCAGACGCCCAGATAGGCCGGATCGCCGCGGAACTCGCTGTAGTACCAATCGATCATACCGCAGACCAAATCGACGGCATGATCGAGCGAGGCAACCGTGGAAAAGGCCTCTTCGACTTTCTGCTGGATGAGGCTGGCATGGCGATCGAGCAAGGCCCTGACAATCGCCCCCTTGTCCGGAAAGTACTGATAGACGGAACCGATCGGAATAGCGGCGACCGCGGCCAGTTCCGTCATCTTCGTGGCGCTGACGCCTTTCTCGGCGATCAATGCGGCTGCGGCCGACAGGATGGCATCGACACGTTGGATGCTGCGCTCCTGCTGTGGCCTCTTTCGGAACGTGATGCGGTCTGGGTTATCCGGAGTCATTCTTTACCCGTTTCATTATCATACTGAACGACGCTCAAGCGCGGCAGACGCTATGACACCAGACGCGTTCAATGCGCGTAAACGGGAAAAGTCCAATTTTAATCATCACTTAGGAGCTGCGGGCAAACCCCGGAAACCCGGCCGAAACATGGTTTCGGCCGGGTAATCAGTGTGCTGAAGGCACGCTGATAGAGACCAGCCGTATCATTCTAGGACACATATTTCTTCAGAAATTCGATGGTCCTTCCCCACGCCAGATCGGCGGCTTTCTTGTCGTAGCGGGCAGCGGAAGTGTCATTGTTAAAGGCGTGATTGACGCCGTCGTAAACGAAGATCTCGAAGGTTTTGCCGCCGGCCTGTAGCTCCTTGCGATAGGCGTCGATACCGGCGTTGATACGATCATCCAAGCCGGCATAATGCAGCAATAGCGCCGCCTTGATCTTCGGCACCTCGCTCGCCGCCGGTTGAGCTCCATAATAGGCGACGCCCGCTTTCAGCTCCGGCGAGATGGTCGCAAAACGGTTGACGACGCCACCACCCCAGCAGAAGCCGATGGCACCGATCTTGCCGTTGGCTCCATCTAACTTCGCAAGATAGGTCAGGCTCGCCTCGGCATTGGCAGCGGTCAATGCCGGATCGAGATTTGTGAACATATCCCGTGCCTTGTCCTCATCGTCAGGCGTGCCGCCGAGCGGCGAGAGGAAATCCGGCGCCAGCGCCACGAAACCTTCCAAAGCCACGCGACGGGCGATATCGCGGATATGCCCATTGAGGCCGCGGTTCTCGTGGATGACGATGACACTGCCGAGCTTGCCGGCCGCATCCTTGGGCCGGGCGAGATAGCCCTTCATGTCACCCTTGCTGCCGGTGAACGTCATGTCCTTTGTCGCAAGCCTGTTGTCGTCGGCAGCGATGACTTCGGCGCTCGCCTTGTTGGCGGCAAGCAGCGGCGCGATGGCGGCGGCGGCACCGGCCGAGCCTGCGAGCTTGGTCAGCTTTTCCATGAAGCTCCGACGATCGAGCGTCAGATGCGTGTATTCGTCATAGGCGTTGATCATCGCCTGCGTCACAACAGGCTTTTCCGTGCTCATAGTTCCGTTCTCCCTGTTTTCTTGGCAGCAAGCTGAAAACGACCGGCCACCCGCTGACAAGATAGGTCAGCAGGCGGCGGCGTAACGGTAAAGGAAAAACACAAAGACGTGACCGCCGGTTGCGCCCGCAGTCACGCCGACGGCGTCAGGAGAAGGCGAGCCAGATGCCGAGCCAGACCCACATGCCGACAAGCGCCACGAAGCCAAGCGCAAAGAGCGGGCTGCGATAGCGCAAATCGTTGCTGGTTACATGCACGAAAGCGTGCGCATAGCGCGTGGCGACGAAGATCCAGGCGAGGATCACGGAAGGCAGATTATCCGCCTGCGCAGTGTAGAGCAGGATGCAGCATACGTGAAAGAGCAAGGGAAGTTCGAACTGGTTGGCAAGGCTGTTGCGCACCACCAGGCTCTCGGCAGGCTCGTTCGCCGCGTGGTTCTCGCGAAACTGCGCGGGCTGGATGCGGCCAGCCTTGACCAGAATACGGCGACGCCATCCAAGAAGCGCGTAGAGGCCAAAGACAAGCACCGCATGCGCCACCATGGGCCAAAACATTTCATAGCCTGTCACGCCGCCAACTCCTTTGGAATTTCAGAAAGCCAAAATGGTCGATCAGGACGGTCTGGAGCCGTCCCGCGAGAGGTAGCGAAAAATTGCAAAGCGGGCCAGCAGAATAACCGTCACCACCAGGGTCAGGAACTTCAACCTGACGATAATGGGCAGCGCGCTCGAAAGAAGCGCTACCGTCGCATCCGATGGCGCGGCCGGCGGATACAGCATGAGGCCGGCGATATTCTCGGCATAATCGACAACGGCATAGACGATCGGCAGGCAGAAAATAAAGACCCTTGCGCCCGGCGGGATCGCGCGGCCGAAGAAAAAGCCGGTTGGGCCGATGAGCTGCAACAGGCAGAACAACAGACCACCAAGCACGAGCGGAAAGATCAGCTCCGGCCCGAGATACATGGAATGCAGGATGGCCGCCGGATCCGGATGATCCTTGAGGTAGCGCAGCATGGCAAGCACGTCTTCGCGCTCATAGCCGCCGATGCGCGCATCCAGCATTTGTTGGCCGGCTGCCGCCTCGCTGAAGGCGCGCACGAAGCCGGCGTAGATCCACGCGAAAAGTGCCAGGGAAAGAGCTGCTAGGATCGCTGCCAGGCCCTGCAAGGACCTGGCATTACCCTGAGCACGATCGTCCATCGATCAGCCGCCTGCGCCCGGATAGTTCGGGCTTTCGCGGGTGATCGTGACGTCATGGGCATGGCTTTCGCGCAAGCCAGCGCCGGAGATGCGCACGAAGGTTGCGCGCTCCTGGAACTGCTTGAGATCAGCGCCGCCAACATAGCCCATGGCAGCCTTGAGGCCGCCTGCGAGCTGATGCAGGACACCCGCAACCGGACCCTTGTAAGGGACCTGGCCTTCAATGCCTTCCGGGACGAGCTTCAACGTGTCGCGAACCTCTGCCTGGAAATAGCGGTCGGCCGAGCCGCGCGCCATGGCGCCGACGGAGCCCATGCCGCGATAGGCCTTGAAGGAGCGGCCCTGGTAAAGAAAGACTTCGCCGGGGCTTTCGTCCGTGCCGGCAAGCAGCGAGCCGATCATGACAGCCGATGCTCCGGCGGCGATCGCCTTGGCAAGGTCGCCAGAGAATTTGATGCCGCCATCGGCGATGACAGGGATATTCTGCTCCCGCGCCGCTTCGACCGCCGACATGATGGCGGCAAGCTGCGGCACGCCAACGCCGGCAACGATGCGGGTGGTGCAAATCGAACCGGGGCCGATACCGACCTTGACCGCATCGGCGCCGGCATCGATCAGTGCGCGCGTGCCGTCATAGGTGGCAACATTGCCTGCCATGATGCGGACGGAATTGGAAAGCTTCTTGACGCGGGCGACGGCGTCGAGAACGCGCTGCGAATGACCGTGGGCAGTGTCGACGACCAGAAGGTCGACGCCGGCCTCGATCAGGCGTTCAGCACGCTCGAAGCCATCGTCGCCGACATTGATGGCCGCGGCAGCGCGCAGGCGGCCCTGCGCATCCTTGGAAGCGTTCGGGTTCAGCTGCGACTTCTCGATGTCCTTGACGGTGATCAGGCCGACCAGACGGCTATCGCCGTCGACGACGAGCAGCTTTTCGATACGATGCGTGTGGAGCAGGCGCTTGGCTTCCTGCTGCTGCACGCCATCCTTGACCGTCACGAGATTTTCGCGAGTCATCAATTCGTAGATTTTCTGCGAGGGGTCGGAAGCGAAACGGACATCGCGATTGGTGAGGATGCCGACGAGGCGATGGCTCTTTTCGACGACCGGAATGCCGGAGATGCCGTGCGCCTTCATCAAGGCGAGTGCTTCGGCAAGCGTAGCGTCCGGACCGATGGTCACCGGATTGACCACCATGCCGCTTTCGAACTTCTTGACCTGGCGAACCTCTTCGGCCTGCTGCACCGGCGTCAGATTGCGGTGGATAACGCCGATACCGCCGGCCTGGGCCATGGCGATCGCCAAACGGCTTTCGGTCACCGTATCCATTGCCGCTGAAATGATCGGCAGGTTGAGATCGATATCCTGGGCGATGCGGGTGGCGACATTCGTCTGGCCGGGCATGACCTCGGAGTGTCCCGGCTGCAGGAGCACGTCGTCGAATGTGAGAGCATCCAACCCGGTCGGCGTTTCAATAATGCGTGCCATGGCCAATTCCTTCGTCTGTGAAAAACAGGAAAGCCCGGAACGAATCGTCTACCGGGCGATCTTGCAAGTGTTGCTTGGAAGTTGGCGAGGGCTGGTAACACGTCTATGACAGGAAGGGAATAGCAAAATACGCCCGGCTGGTATGCCGGGCGCGCAAGCTTTGCCTAGCGCCGTCATTGCGGTGCTTCGAGGTCGTCGGCCAGTGTCTTGTCGACCTCTCCGAGGAGCTTTGCGCCACGTTTCCGCTAAAGTTGCGATTCGTGCTGCCAGGCGCCTTGATCCATGCCTCTTCGGCTGCCAAGAACGCATATCCGACCGGTGGGCACACGCAGCATGGTGCTCGTTCCGCGCGCATGCATTGGGAGAAGCAATTGAGACAGCGAATCATCGTATGCCCGCTTATTCAAAACGAGGGGGCCTACCTGCTCTGCAAAATGCCGCAAAATCGCGGTGTGTTTCCGGGACAATGGGCTCTTTCCGGAGGCGGTCTGGAGCCGGGAGAGCGGATCGAGGAGGGTTTGCGCCGTGAAATTCGCGAGGAGCTTGGCGATAGGCTGCAAATCACAGAGATCGAGCCCTGGACATTTCGCGATGACGTCCGGACGAAATCGTACGCTGACGGATCGACGGAAAAACTTCACATGATCTATCTGATCTTTGACTGCGAGGCGGCCAATCGCGATGTGATCATCAATGAAGAATTCGACGAACATGCCTGGGTCGAGCCGCAGAATCTTAGGGATTACGATCTGAACGAAGCCACAAGATCCACCTTCGCCGCCAAGGGCATTCTTCCGTGTTAGAGCACTACCGGGAAAAGGACGCAGCTGCTTTTCCCGGTATTCTCATCCGTCAATTACGACGCGGGGAGTTGGTCGGCTGAACTGCCTTACAGGTCGAACTGGTAGGTTTTCGGAATGTAGCGGAAGCCTTCCGCCTGCTTCTCGACGAAGCCGACGGCCGGGAAAGGCATGTGGAAGCCGAGGAAGGGGATGCGGTCGGCGGCGATCATGTCGAAGACACGGCGACGGGTCTTGGCGGCCTGCGCCTTGTCCACATCGAAACGCGTTTCCCAATCAGGACGGCCGATCGACAGAATATAGTGATTGGCGGTATCGCCAGTCATGACCAACTGCTTGCCATCCGATTCCAGATGGAAAACGAGATGGCCGGGCGTGTGACCCGGGGCCAGCATGGCCGTCATGCCGCTGACGATCTGGTCGCCATCTTTGAGAAACGTCATCTTCTCGGCGAATGGCACCACATTGGCAAGCACAGCCTTATGGCCGCCTTCCGCCGGCGTACCTTCTCGGGCCTTATCCGTCCAGAAACCGTACTCGATCTCGCCGGTGACGTAGCGCGCGTTCGGAAAGGCCGGAGCGCCCTCCTCCATCAAGCCGCCGATGTGATCGCCATGCAGATGCGTCAGGGCAACGACGGTGACCTGCTCCGGCGTGTAGCCGACAGCCTTCAATCCTTCGCGCAGACGGCCGAGGCCACGGGCGCGGCCAGCGGCGCCAAAACCAGTGTCAACGACGATCACATCCGAACCCGTATCGATGATCGCGGGCGCGTAGCTGTTGACCAGCTTTTCCGTGGGCAGGAAATTTTGCTCCAGCAATTTGCGAACGGTGTCTGCCGTCTGGTTTGAACCGAAGGTCTCCCAGGGGTTCTCCATGACGCTGGCACCATCCTTGACGACGGTGACGGTGCAGGATCCCAGTTTGAATTGGTGCGTATCCGGGGGCAGGACAGCAGTCATGAACTCACTCCTTTGTTGATGTGCAGCGTAAGCTGCACCTATCGCCGCCACCCGGAGCCGCAGCCTGGACGCTCGTCATCATCGACCGAACTTTGGCCATGACAAGCTCATCCAAATCCGCTAATACACCGGGCGACGTTTTATGCGTTTAGCATTTACATGCTCTTAGCATATGTCAAATCCTGCGTTCCGCGCCGCGCGGCGGTGGATATCACGAAGACGTGATCCTCGAGCCTTCATGGAGCAGAATCCGGGATTGGCAGCAGCCTCGCATAGGACTACAGAGCGGCTGACCGCGCCCCAAGCGGCGGCCTTCCCGAAGACAGACCTATCAAGGCAGATGCCTATGAATCGCATCGTTCCATTGATCCTCGCCGTTGCTCTCTTCATGGAACAGATGGATTCCACTGTTATCGCGACAGCGCTGCCGGCCATCGCCAACGATCTCCATGTCGGCCCGATCACACTCAAGCTGGCGCTGACCTCCTACATGGTATCGCTGGCCGTGTTCATCCCGATCAGCGGCTGGATGGCGGATCGCTTCGGCGCGAAGAACATCTTTCGCATCGCCATCTGCGTCTTCGTCATCGGCTCCATCATGTGCGCCTTCTCCGGCGGCCTGTTCGAATTCGTCTTCGCCCGCTTCCTGCAAGGCGTCGGCGGCTCGATGATGACGCCGGTCGGGCGTCTCGTGCTGGTGCGCACGACCCAGAAGAGCGATCTGGTTTCGGCAATGGCCCTGCTTTCCATTCCCGCGCTTGTCGGTCCGCTTGCCGGTCCTCCGCTCGGCGGCTTCATCACCACCTATGCCTCCTGGCACTGGATCTTCCTGATCAACGTGCCCGTCGGCGTCCTCGGCGTTATCCTGTCCTCGATCTTTCTGCCCGAGGTGGAAGCGACCATGCCGCCGAAACTGGACGTCATCGGTTTCCTGCTGACCTCCTTTGCGGCATCCGGCGTGGTCTTCGGCATGTCCGTCATCAGCCTGCCGGCACTGCCACCCTATATCGGCATTTCGGCCGTCGTCGTCGGCGTCATCTGCGGCTTTTTCTATATCGGCCATGCACGCCGTCATCCGGCGCCGATTCTGGACCTGTCGCTATTGAGGAACGCAACCTTCCGCGCTTCCGTCACCGGCGGCACGCTTTTCCGCATCTGCATCGGCGCCATGCCTTTCCTGACGCCGCTGATGCTGCAGCTCGGCTTTGGTCTCAATCCATTCCAGTCCGGCCTCATTACCTTTGCCGGAGCGATCGGCGCGATCACCACAAAGTTCATCGCCCGACGGGTCTTTACCGCCGTCGGCTTCAAGACGGCGTTGCTTTCGGCCGCGGCTGTCACGACGGTCACGACGATCTGCACTGGTCTCTTCCAGCCTTGGACCTCGCATCTCATCATCGTCGCGATATTGTTGGTCGGCGGGTTCTCGCGTTCGTTCTTCTTCACTGGCATCAATGCCCTCGCCTTTGCCGATATCAGTGACAAGCAGGCTAGCCAGGCGACATCGATGAGCTCGGTCATGCAGCAGATCAGCCTCGCGCTCGGCGTGGCCGTGGCCGCCATGATCCTGGAAACCTCGACCTTCTTCAGCGGAGCAGAACTGCAAGTCAGCGATTTCCATATCGCCTTCTTCAGCATTTCGGTGCTGACCGTGCTTGCCACCATTCCCTTCATTCGGA
Source organism: Rhizobium sp. NPDC092011 (assembly GCF_044756305.1). Lineage (NCBI taxonomy): Bacteria > Pseudomonadati > Pseudomonadota > Alphaproteobacteria > Hyphomicrobiales > Rhizobiaceae > Rhizobium > Rhizobium sp. NPDC092011. The sequence continues at coordinate 64,677 of NZ_JBIVSO010000003.1, read as the reverse complement.
TGGATCGCAATGCCGGCGCCATGGTTTCCGGTCACAAGGCCGGTCTGAAGCGCGTCGCCGCCCTGGAGCCGCAGGTCCAGCAGCCGGTCGGAAAATGATCCAGCCCCGATCAAGTGTCGGCGCAATCGGGGGCTACGGCGCGCGCCATATGTGACGCGCAAAGGACGCCATAGCACTTTAGATCTGCTGCACCGCTTTCCCGGAGAGGCGCTATTCCGGCCTCTCGCACACGGCGCTCAGCTTGTTGCCATCGGGGTCACGTACATAGGCAGCATAGAAGTTGGCATGGAAAGAGCGCAGCCCGGGCTTGCCTTCATCGGTGCCGCCATGGGCGAGAGCTGCGGCATGAAAAGCATCTACGGCAGCTCGGCTTTCGGAATGCAACGCGACCATGGAGCCATTGCCGATGGTTGCCGCTTTCTGGTCAAAGGGCCTGACCACCCAGAAGCGGCAGCGCGTATCGCCCTCGCCGGCATAGCCGATTTCCTCATCCGATTCGCGCAGACGCCGGTAGCCCAGCATGGGCAGAACAGCGTCGTAAAAATCCCGAGAGCGCAGGATGTCGTTGGAACCGAGGGTTATGTAGAGGAGCATGATTGAATCTTGATCTTCCGTGATGCCTTGGGAGACGACATCATCGGACGAAGAAGACGCTCAGATCAAGCCTCAGTGGCTTCCTCATCCGTCTTGCGACCCTTGAAACCCTTGGCCAGCAGGAACATTTCCACGGACTCCGCGCGGGATGCGCCCGGCTTCACATGGATGACCTGACGGAAATTCTGCTTCAGGAAAGTCAGAAGATCGCGTTCCGTGCCACCCTGGAAGGTCTTGGCAAGAAAATGACCGCCTTCCGCCAGCACTTCGACCGCGAAATGCGCGGCGACTTCGCAAAGATGCATCGTCCGCAAGTGATCGGTACGGTGATGGCCCGTCGTCGGCGCTGCCATGTCGGAGACGACGAGATCCGGCGTGCCGCCAACCGCATCGATCAGCCGCTGTGGCGCGTCCGGCTCCAGAAAGTCAAGCTGCAGGAAGGCGACGCCGGGGATCGGCGCCATTTCGAGGAAATCGATGGCTGCGACGCGAACATCCTCTTCAGTCGATTCGGTGACCTTGGCCGCGATCTGCGACCAGCTGCCCGGTGCAGCACCCAGGTCGATGATGCGACGCGCCCCCTTCAGGATCTGGTGCTTTTCGTCGATTTCCAGCAGCTTGAAGGCGGCGCGAGCGCGATAGCCTTCGAGCTGAGCGCGCTGCACATACGGGTCGTTGATATGCCGCTGCAGCCACTGCCGCGAGGAGGCCTTGAGCTTCTTTTTCTTGACGCGCTGGCCGAGCTTGCGGCCCGTGCGGTTGCCGGCGATGGTTGGCTTGGTCACGTCTGCGGCCCCTTCGTATCCCTCGGTCGATGACCCCGGCGCGAGCGGCCCCGCCGCCAGACGCCGTCATCCGCCATCATATCAGTCAGCAGTCCCTCGCGCAGGCCGCGATCGGCGACACGCATGCGCGGGCTCGGCCAGCGGCGGCGGATCGCCTCCAGGATCGCGCAACCCGCGAGAACCAGATCGGCGCGATCCGGCCCGATGCAGGGGTTGGCGGCGCGGCCGGCAAAATCCCAGGACAACAGTTTGGCCTGCATGGCACTCACCTCGTCGTCCGACAGCCAGACTCCGTCCACCCGACGCCGGTCGTAGCGCGGCAGATCGAGATGGACGCCTGCAAGCGTCGTCACCGTGCCTGATGTGCCGATGAGATGAAAATCGGCGCTATCACGCGCCGCGCCCTGCACCGGCGGGCAATCGAAGCGCTCGAGCATCCGCTGAACTTCGGAGACCATAGTCTCGAACAGCTCCGGCGTCACGTCGCGCCCGCCATGCCTTTCGGACAGCGTGACAACGCCGACAGGCAGCGAGGTCCAGTGGGTGATGTGGTTGGCAAGGCGGCTGGAACGATTTTCACCGATCCGGATGACTGCGATTTCGGAGGAGCCGCCACCGATATCGAACAGAACGACCGAGCGAGCCTCCGGTCCGACGAGCGACGAGCAGCCGGAAACGGCAAGCCGCGCCTCGGTCTCGCGATCGATGATCTCCAGCTGCAACCCGGTCTCGGCGATGACGCGCTCGAGGAAGGCCTCACCGTTGTCGGCCGCGCGGCAGGCTTCGGTCGCGATCAGCCGCATACGGCGGATTTCCCGTGTCTTCAGCTTGGCCGCGCAGATGCGCAAGGCCTCGACGGCTCGATCCATAGCGTCGCCAGACAGGCGGCCGCTGGCGCCAAGTCCTTCGCCGAGGCGCACAATGCGGGAGAATGCATCGACGACCCGAAACTGGCCCGGGCGCGTCGGCTGCGCAATCAACAGGCGACAATTGTTGGTGCCGAGATCGAGTGCGGCGTAAAGGTCGGCGGGCCGAAAATCGGGCTCCGTCTGATGATGCTGCCCTTGTCCCTCGCGTCGCGGCGACTGGCGGTCATTGCGACGATCGCCATGCACCTGTGCATGGCCCGCTTGAGCGGCATTGGCGGGCGCAACGATCTGCGGCGTTTTCTCATGCGCCAGCGGCCGACCCTGCAGGCCACGCTTGCTGCGGTGCTTGCGCCGGTTCTTGCCGCTCTTGTGTGATGACGCATGACCGTGATCGGCCGCTGCGCGGAGTTCCTGCGTCTGCTGCTGTGTCTGGGAGGAAGGCTGTCCGCCGCCAGTAGCCCCGCCGCGCGAACGACGCCTGCGCTTACGCTTCTTGGCCGGAGATTCGGCTTCGTCCTCTGCTGGGCGCATCGCCACCGGGCTGGACTTACCTGCCTGGCTGGCCTCCGCAGAATGAGCATTCGGGCGACCATGGCCGCGCTTACGCTTCGCGCGCCGGGAGGATTTCGCCTTCCTGCGCTCTGCTGTCGACGCCCCGTCTGCCTGCGGCGCCTTGCCGCTGTCGGGGTCACTCACGTATCTTTTCCACCGCGCCGCGCAAGGCCCTGGGGCATGCTGCTGGCACTCGTTCGATTTTCGTTGGGCAAAGAATACCAGCAGGATGGGTTTTCGCCAAATTCTTTTTGAATCACGCCAATTTAGTCGCGCCCAAAACAGCCATCAGGCGACCAGATGCGCCCTGATATCAGCCGCAAGTTGCTGCATCCGGTCGATCGGCGCGTGACCGATCAGCATGAAGGCGTGGGCGGCGCTCGACCAGTAAACAACGTTCATGCCTCGGCGATTTTCCACGTCCGGGGCTGCCGTACCTCTTGCCGACTGAACGATGCAAAGCGCCATCGGCCCGCTTTCGGGATCGAGATAGGCGATCTGAGCCAGTGGCTTGCTGTCATAATTCAGAATCTGGGCGCGCTTGAAATCGACGCCCGGCATTGCGACATTTTCCGGTGCCAGCGACAGCCCGAGCTTGCTGCCGACATCACCTAGCTGTGCGACCTGTTGTGCATGGTCGCCAGCCGGAGCGCTCAATGTATCCGTCGTATAGAGCGAGAGATATTCGGCAACCACGGCGCGCCATTCCGCATCTTCGTCCGGCTTCGAGAGCCGGCGGCTGATACCGATCGCGGCGCGGTCGATGGCGATGGCAGCAACGAAGCTTGCAGCGATGGCCCCAAGGAGGCCGCGGCGGCTGACGCCAAAGGCACGCGATTTGTGGGTCTCAGTGGCGGCGGGTATGGCGGCAAGCATGGCTTCCAGTTTCGCCGCTGGGGCCTCCGCAAGAATCGGCTCGAATGCCTCCCTGAACGGCAGGGCGCTGCGCGACAGGAATTCGAGACGCTCCGCCACGCGTTCATCGGCGGCGATCAATCGTTCCATATTTTCTCGGTCAGCATCATTAAGTTCGCCGTCGATGAAGGCGGTGAGCTGTTCGTCCGAGGGCATCTTTCCTTTATACAGTTCACTCATTTCCATTCCCCAGTCGCCCACCTCCGGAAGACTTTCCTTCTGTCGCCACCCCCATGCCGTCAGCAAGCTTCATGCGCGCGGCCGCCAGGCGGCTCATCACCGTGCCGATCGGCACGTCGAGGATCTCAGCCACTTCGCGATAGGAAAGCCCTTCGACATAGGCAAGAAATACCGCGGTGCGCTGCGCTTCCGGCAGCGCCTGAATCCGCTGCAATACCTGCCCGGCCAGAATATGCGTTTCAGTCTCCCGCGCACCGTCGAACACAAGGGTTTCGTCCGCATCGACGAAGCCCTGCCCCATGCGAACGCGCCGGGCGCGAACCTCGTTCAGCCATATCGAATGGAGGATGGCGAAAAGCCAGCGATCCAGCCGCGTGCCGGATGTAAACTGCGCGGCCCGCTCCAGGGCTCTGACACAGGTCGCCTGCACGAGATCGTCGGCAACGTCGCGTTGGCGCGACAGCACCACGCCGTAACGCCAAAGCCGCGTCAGGTGCTGGGACAGGCCTGCCCTGATATCCTCTTCGCTCGCTATGACAGCCTCCGCGACATCCGCGTTCTGGGGAGCCGCCGACCTTTTCGGCGGCTCCGATGCTATCCGACTATAAGCAGAAATCGCAGTACGAGCGACCGGCATCATTCCCATAGCCCTCGCAAAGCTCCCTACTGACCGGCATCATCGATCAGAGACCAACCTCAAAGGCTCGACGGGTTCACGATGGCAGCGTGAAGGTCGCGATATTCCTCGCAGCTCGTGTTGCCGCAGAGCGTCCTGATCGTGTTCAGCTGATCCTTGGCGAGATCCATCCGGCCCTTGATGACGTAGGCTTCACCGAGATATTCGCGCACCAGCGTATATTTCGGGTCCATGGCGACGGACTTCGTATAGTAGGAGATGCCCTCGTCCGTGCGACCGAGCTTGCGAGTGGCATACCCGCGATAGTTCAGCGCCTCAGCCGTGTTCGGGTTCTTCATCGTGTCCAGAACCGCAAGAGCCTCCTGGTAACGATGATCCTTCTTGGCCAGCGAATAGGCGTAATCGGCGCGGTTCTCGTCCGTGACGTTGGCACCCTGCTGCTTCACGCATTTCTGGCTCTTCTTGTCGTAGATTTCACCCTTCTTGCAGGTCGGCGTCGTGCTGGAATCGTCACCGGCTGCGAAGGCGGGAATGGCGAAGGCGCCAAGTGCAAGGCCGACACCGATCGTGATAGCAGCGAGGCGGAATGTATTGGTCGTCATGGAATGTCTCCTTGGCAAAATGAACGTTGCGAGAGGAGAACACACCGCCCGCCCTCTTTATTCGGCGCACCACGCAATATTTTTTGCGGGGCCGATCCAGAGGAGGCGTCACTCTTTTGTGACTGCTCGAGTATCGAATAGACCGACGCTATCGCGTGTTTCCGTGAAGGGCCTTCGAAGGGCCACAGGAGAAACTCGTGACCGACACTGTCAAACTTCTAAGCCTCGCCGTCGCAACACCCGACAACATCATTCTCCAGACAGATGCCGCCGAGACTGCGAGCCGCCTGTTCTCGGACCGATTTCAGGACTTCAAATATCTCGCCCGCGTGTTCGAGAGCACCGGCATTCGAAAGCGCCATGTCGCGCGGCCGCTTTCGTGGTTCGAACAGCCGCACGGCTGGCAGGATCGCATGGCCGCCTATACGGAGGTCGCATCGGAGCTTTTTCGCCGCACAGCAACCTTAGCGCTGCAACGGGCCGGTATCGAAGTCGGAGAGGTCGACTGCATCGTCACGGCCTCCTCGACCGGGCTTGCAACGCCGAGCCTCGAAGCACGGTTGGCCGGCGAACTGGGCTTTCGCTGCGACATCGAGCGTGTGCCGATCTTCGGCCTCGGCTGCGCGGCGGGCGTTTCAGGCCTTGCGGTGGCGACGAAAATGGCGAGAAGCCGGCCCGGCGCGACGGTCCTTTTTATCGCGATCGAACTCTGCTCGCTTGCCTTTCGACTGGATGAACTGACCAGACCCAACATCATCGCGACAGCGCTGTTCGGCGACGGCGCGGCAGCCTGTGTATTGCGGACCGGCGAAAGCGGCATCGCGGAAATCGAATCGACCGGCGAACACCTTTTTCCCGACAGCCTCGGCATCATGGGCTGGAAGGTCGATGATACGGGCTTCGGCATCATCTTGGAGCAATCATTGCCGGTCTTTGCAGAGACGCATCTGCGAAGTGCCGTCTCAGGCATTCTCGACCGCGCCGGGCTCTCGCTGTCGGATATCGACCGCTTCATCTGCCATCCCGGCGGCGCAAAGGTGCTTTTGGCGCTGGAGAGCGCACTCGGTCTCGACGTGGGCTCGCTCGACATCGAGCGAAGGGTTATCGGCGACTACGGCAACATGTCCTCGCCCACCGTCATGTTCGTGCTGGAACGAGTGATCGCCGCAGGACTGCCGCGGCGTTCGGCACTGCTTGCCTTGGGGCCGGGCTTCTCTGCCAGCTGCATCACGTTGAAGAGGGTCGGATGATGCTTTGGCCCTCGATCGCGCTTCTGACCTTCGTTTCGTTGCAGCGTCTGGCAGAGTTGGTCCATGCCAGACGCAACACCGCCGCCCTTCTGGCCCGTGGCGGCCGGGAATGTGCGCCGGGGCATTATCCCTTCATGGTGGCGATGCATGCCGCCTGGTTGCTCGGATTGTGGCTGGTGGCGATCGGCAGACCGGTCGAGCTTGGCTGGTTCCTTCTGTTCATGCTGCTGCAAGGATTGCGTCTCTGGGTCCTGGCAACGCTGAAGGAGCGCTGGACGACGCGGATCATCATCCTGCCGGGGGCATCCTTGGTGACGACGGGACCCTACCGTTTTCTCAACCACCCAAACTATGCGATCGTTGCCGGCGAGATCGCCGTGCTGCCACTTTGCTTCGGCTTGCCGCTCTATGCGGCCATCTTCTCGCTGCTGAACGGCATCATTCTTACCGTTCGCATCCGTGCTGAAAACGCCTGCCTGAAACAGACTGCGATCTGACCGCATTTTTCGTTTGCACCGCTGAAATTTGGCAGGCATTTTCGATGCTTAGAGCGCAACCAACGCGATGGTAATCAACCTTCGCTGTGGTCGCGCCGAAAACAGATGACTATGCGGATAGCAGGATAAAATGACAAAGGACGCAATCGTTCTCGGCGCTGGCATTGTCGGCGTCTCGACGGCAATCCATCTGCAGCGACGGGGGCGACAGGTCGTTCTCGTCGACAGGACGGAGCCCGGCCGGGAAACGTCCTTCGGCAATGCCGGTCTCATCCAGCGGGAAGGCGTGGTGCCCTATGGCTTTCCGCAGCAACTCGGTCTGCTGCTGCGCTATGCCCTCAACAATCGTGTCGACGCACATTATCACCTGCGCGCCCTGCCCTCCCAGCTCGCCTTCCTTGCCCGCTACTGGTGGAATTCGAATACCAAGCGTCATCAGATGATCTCACGCGCCTATGCGCCCTTGATCGAGCATTCCATCAGCGAACATCGCGACCTCATCGAAGCCTCCCATGCCGAGGACCTCATTCGCAAGGACGGTTGGCTGGAGCTTTACCGCTCGAACGAGAAGCGCGATGCGGAATTCGCCGAGGCCGAGCGCCTCAACCGCGAGTTCGGCATCGGCTACGAGGCACTAAGCAGTGCGGAGATCACGGCGGCGGAGCCGCATCTGAGGGGCAATTTTTCAGGTGCACTGCGTTGGCGCGATCCGTGGTCGGTGCTCGACCCGCACGGACTGATATCAGCCTATCGTCGTTACTTCGAGAGCATCGGCGGCCGCGTGACGACGGGCGACGCCGTTTCGCTCGGCATGTCCGGATCGGCATGGAGAATGGTGACGGCGGAGGGGTCCATCGATGCGGAAGACGTCGTGGTGGCGCTCGGGCCCTGGGCAGACCTGGTGACGAAGCGCTTCGGCTATGCCTTCCCGCTTGGCGTCAAGCGCGGCTATCACATGCATTATGCCGCCGAGGGCAATGCCGTTCTCAACAGCTGGATGGCGGATGCCGAGAGCGGCTATCTGCTGGCGCCGATGAGCCGCGGCATCCGGCTGACGACCGGTGCAGAGTTCGCGCGGCGCGATGCGCCGAAGACGCCGGTACAGCTCGACCGCGCCGAGGCGCTTGCCCGCGCCGCCTTCCCGCTTGGGGAGCGGCTCGACCCCGAACCCTGGATGGGGGCACGGCCCTGTACGCCGGACATGATGCCGATCATCGGCAAGGCACCACGGCATAACGGCCTATGGTTCGCTTTCGGCCACGCCCATCATGGCCTCACGCTCGGGCCGGTAACCGGCCGCGTGCTTGCCGAACTCATCACCGGAGAGAAGCCGTTGATCGACATCTCGGCCTACAGCCCCAACCGGTTTGCGCCGTAAGCGTCAGTTCGAGAGAATAGCCTGGAGATTCCTGACGGAGGCATCGACGATCGCCTCGATCGTGTCGTCGATATCGACGGTTACGACACCGGGTTCGCCTGTCGGCACTTCCAGCGTCTCCAGCTGGCTTTCGAGCAACGAGGCGGGCATGAAATGTCCCTTTCGCTCGCCCATGCGCTTCGTCAGCAGCTCTTTCGAGCCATGGAGATAAATGAAATAGAGATGGCCACCGGCCGACGCCCGTAACCGCTCGCGGTAAGTGCGCTTCAGCGCCGAGCAGGAAACGGCAATGCCTTCACCCTTGGCCAGGCTTGCGGTGATCTCCTGACCGATCGTTTCGAGCCAGGGCCAGCGGTCCTCGTCAGTGAGCGGAATGCCCTTGCTCATCTTCTCAACATTGGCCGCCGGATGGAGCGCATCGCCCTCGATGAAATGGATACCAAGCCTGGCCGCGACGCCCTCGCCGATCGAGGATTTGCCGCTGCCGCTCACGCCCATCACGATGATGGCAAGGGGAGTATCCTGATTGTCCTGCATCGAGTCTGTCCGGAGTGATTGAGTTCAATCGGGCATGGCCGCTTTACCAGCCATGCCCGATTCGCAACTTGGATCAATCCAGCGGAAAGAAACAGGAAAATTTGTGTGCGTCTTCGCCCGCGAGTTCCGGCGCCGTTTGCCGGCACTTGTCCTGAGCGCGCCAGCAACGCGGATTGAAGTGACAGCCGGCCGGCGGGTTGAGCGGCGATGGCAGCTCGCCCTGCAGGCGAATGCGGTTCTTCTCGCGGTCCGGATCGGCGATCGGCGTCGCCGACAGAAGCGCTGCCGTATAGGGATGGCGCGGACGGCTAAAGACTTCTTCGGCCGTGCCGGTCTCAACCGGGCGGCCGAGATACATCACCATGACGTCGTCGGCGATGTGACGGACAACGGAAAGGCCGTGCGAGATGAAGAGATAGGCGAGCCCCATCTCCTTCTGCAGATCCATCAACAGGTTGAGCACCTGCGCCTGGATCGACAGATCGAGCGCGGAAACCGGCTCATCGAGCACCAGAACCTTCGGCCGCAGCATCAAGGCGCGCGCAATGGCGATACGCTGGCGCTGGCCACCGGAGAACATGTGCGGATAACGATCGTAATGTTCCGGACGCAGGCCGACGCGCGCCATCATTTCCTCGGCCTTGCGGCGGCGGGTGGCAGCATCGTCATCGGTGTTGATCTTCAGCGGCTCTTCCAGAATGGATCCGACCTTCTGGCGCGGATTGAGCGAGCCATACGGATTCTGGAACACGATCTGCACGGCGCTGCGCAAGCTGCGATCGCCAAGCTTAGCGGGCTTGCCATCGATCAGCAGTTCGCCAGATGTCGGGTTTTCGATCATCGTGACCAGGCGGGCAAGCGTCGACTTGCCGCAACCGGATTCGCCGACGACGGCGAGCGTGCGGCCCGATTGCAGGCTGAAGCTGACACCGTTCAGCGCCTTGACGGTCGCCTCCGGTTTGAAGCTGCCGCGCTTGATGGTGTAGAAACGGGCGAGATCGCGCCCTTCGAGAACAGCGCCGGTCATGCGGCACCTCCTGCTGCTTGCGTGGCGGCAATGCCGGGATGACCGAGCGGCTTGCCATGTTCCAGCGGATAGTTGCAAAGGGTCAGGCCGAGCTCAGCGCCCTGTCGCTTGACGCCCTTGTCGCATTCCGGCGTGGCGAAGGAACAACGCGGCGCGAAGAGACAGCCCGTCGGCCGATCGTGCTGACCGGGAACGACGCCAGCGATCGACGGCAGACGCTCGCCGACTTCGGCACGCTCGGGCAGAGCCGAGAGGAGTGCCGCCGTATAGGGGTGATGCGGATCGCGGAACAGTTCCTTGACCGGCTGCTCCTCGACCTTCTGACCGGCATACTGCACCTGCACGCGCTCAGCCGTTTCGGCGACAACACCCATATCATGGGTGATGAGCACAAGGGCCATGCCCTGCTCCCGCTGCAGGCGCACGAGCAGATCGAGGATCTGCGCCTGGATGGTCACATCGAGCGCGGTGGTCGGCTCATCGGCGATCAGGAGCTTCGGGTTGCACGCGAGCGCCATGGCGATCATGACGCGCTGGCTCATACCGCCCGACATCTGATGCGGGAAGTTCGACAGGCGATCCTCAGGTGCCGGAATGCCGACCAGCTTCAGCAGCTCGATCGAGCGCTCACGACGCGCCTTGCGGTCGAGGCCCATGTGGATGCGCAGGGTCTCGCCGAGCTGGAAGCCGACCGTGAAGCACGGATTGAGGCTCGACATAGGCTCCTGGAAGATCATCGCCATGTCCTTGCCGATGATCTTGCGGCGCTGACGGGCGGAGATGCCGCGCAGGTCCTTGCCGTCGAACATCATGCGGTCGGCGGTGATCTTCGCCGTCCAAGGCAGCAGCCCCATCATGGCAAGCATGGAGACCGATTTGCCGGAGCCGGATTCGCCGACGATCGACAGGATCTCTCCCTTGTCGCATTGCAGCGAAACGCCATCCACCGCTCGGAACAGTCCGGATGAGGTCTGGAATTCTACGGATAGGTTTTCAATATCGAGGAGTGCCATTACGACCTCTTCAGCTTCGGGTCGAAAGCATCGCGCAGGCCGTCACCCATCAGATTGATGGCGAGAACCGTGATCAGGATGCAGAGACCGGGGAAAGTAACGAGCCAAGGGTTGCTCTGGAAGAATTCACGCGAGTCCGCGAGCATGGTGCCCCATTCCGGCGTCGGCGGCTGCGCGCCCTGGCCGAGGAAGCCGAGCGCGGCAGCGTCGAGAATGGCCGACGAGAAGGCAAGCGTGCCCTGCACGATCAGCGGCCCAAGGCAGTTCGGCAGGATCGTCTTGAACATCAGCCGCAGCGGACCGGCACCGGCAACGCGCGACGCGATGACATATTCCTTGTCACGCTCGGTCATGACCGCAGCGCGCGTCAGGCGAACGAAATGCGGCTGATTGACGATGGAAATCGCGATCATGGCGTTGGTCAGGCCAGGCCCGAGGATTGCCACCAGCACCAGGGCGAGCAGCAGCGACGGGACGGCGAGGATGATATCCATGATGCGCATGATGATCGTATCGGTACGGCCGCGAACATAGCCGGCGACGAGGCCGATCAGAATGCCGGCGATTGCCGAAAGCGAAGCGACCACGAGACCGATGAACAGCGAGAAGCGCGTGCCGTAGATAAGGCGCGACAGTAGATCGCGGCCATTGGCATCCGTGCCGAGCAGGAAGCTGCTGTTACCGCCTTCTTGCCAGACCGGCGGAAGGCGCTGCATGTCGCTGCCATAAGCGACATCGGGATTATGGGGTGCCACGAAGCTGGCAAAAATCGCCAGAAACAGGACGAAAAGAAAGATCGCGAGACCGATGACGGCCCCTTTGTTGCGAGAGAAGTAGTACCAGAACTCCGCGAGAGCGGAAGGACGGTCGGATTTGACGCTTACCGTGCTCATGGACCGCTCCTAGTGACGAATGCGTGGATTGACGAAGCCGTAGAGCAAGTCGACAGCGAGGTTGACGAGCATAACGATGCCGGCGATCAAAAGCAGGCCGCCCTGCACGACGGGATAGTCACGCTTGAAGACCGCATCGATCATCCACTTGCCGATGCCTGGCCAGGAGAAGATGCTTTCGGTCAGGATGGCGCCGCCAAGCAGCACGCCGACCTGCAGACCGATGGTGGTCACGACGGGGATCATGGCGTTGCGCAGCGCATGCACGGACACGACGCGCAGCGGCGAAAGGCCCTTCGAGCGCGCCGTGCGCACATAATCTTCGCCAAGCACTTCGAGCATGGCGGAGCGCGTCTGACGGGCGATGACGGCGAGCGGGATGGTGCCGAGGACGATCGTTGGCAGGATCAGCGAATTGAACGCGGACCAGAAGGCGCCCTTCTGACCGGACAGCAGGCTGTCGATCAGCATGAAGCCGGTGATCGGCTTGAAGAAATAGATGAGACCGATGCGACCCGAGACCGGCGTCCAGTGCAGATAGCCGTTGAAGACGATAATCAACAGCAGGCCCCACCAGAAGATCGGCATCGAGTACCCGACAAGAGCCACGCCCATGACGCTCTGGTCGAACCATGTCCCTCGTTTGACGGCGGCGAAAACGCCGGCTGGAATGCCAAGACAGATCGCCAGGATCATGGCGCAGATCGACAGTTCGAGCGTCGCCGGGAAGAAGGTGAAGAAGTCGGTCAGCACATCACGCTTGGTGGTGATGGAAGTGCCGAGATCGCCGTGCAGGGCGTTCCAGATATATTTCCCGTACTGAACGACCATCGGCTGATCGTAGCCGAGATCGTGCGAGATCTGCGCGTGGCGTTCCGGCGACATGACGCGCTCGCCCGACAGCAGCATTACGGGATCGCCGGGAAGCAGGCGAATGAATGAGAAGGCAACGATCGACACGCCAAGGAATGTCGGGATCAGCACCGCAAGGCGGCTGAGAAGAAATCGCAACATGACAGTTGTCCAAATTTTTCCGGCGGTCAGACAGAGTGTCTGACCGCCGGGTCGCCCGGTCCTAGCCGGGCATTCTCACAGATTTTTCGTTATTCGGCGATATCGACGCCGTCGAAGCGGTGAACGCCAACCGGATCCTGATGGTAGCCGGAGACATTCTTCGTCATCGGGATGAACTCTTCCGAATGGTCGATGGTCATCCATGGTGCTTCGCGCTTGAAGATAACCTGGGCTTCTTCGTAGAGCTTGGTACGCTCCTTGACGTCAGCTGTCTGCTTGGCCTTCTTCACTACAGCGTCGAATTCCTTGTTGCACCACTGCGCGCGGTTGTTGCCGCCGACAGCGTCGCAACCGAGCAGCGTGTCAAGGAAGTTGTCCGGGTCGCCGTTGTCGCCGGTCCAGCCGAGGATGGCCGCACCGTCGCGGTCCTTGGCGGAGGAGAGCTTCAGGTACTGCGCCCAGTCATAGGTGACGATCTCGACCTTGACGCCGATCTTGGCCAGGTCTGCCTGCATCAGTTCGGCAGCGCGGCGCGCGTTCAGCATGTACGGACGCGAAACCGGCATCGCCCAGATCTTCATGCTGAGATCCTTGACGCCAGCCTTTTCAAGCAGCTTCTTGGCTTCTTCCGGATTGAAGGCGTCGTCCTTCACTTCCTTGTTGTAGGACCACATGGTCGGCGGGATCGGGTTCGTCGCAACCTTGGCCGAGCCCTGGAAGACGGCGTCGACGATGGCCTGCTTGTTGACGGCCATGTTGATCGCCTTGCGCACTTCGACCTTGTCGAACGGAGCAACCAGCGTGTTGTAGGCGAGGTAGGACACGTTCAGGCCGGCCTGTTCGAGAACCTTGAGGTTCTTGTCGGCCTTGAGGTCCTTGATGTCAGCTGCGTTCGGGTACGGCATGATGTTGCATTCGCCGGACTTCAGCTTCTGCGCACGAACGGATGCGTCCGGCGTGATTGCAAAGACGAGATCGTCGATCTTTTCCTTGCCCTTGAAGTAGGTGTCGTTTGCCTTGTAGCGGATGACGGCATCCGGCTGATAGGCGACGAAGGCGAACGGGCCAGTGCCGAGCGGCTGCTGGTTCATCTGCTCCATCTTCTTGTCGGCCTGCAGCTTGTCTGCATATTCCTTCGAGAGGATCGAAGCGAAGTCCATTGCCAGGTCGGCGATGAACGGGGCTTCCGGACGGTTCAGGACGAACTTGACGGTGAGGTCGTCAACCTTGTCGATCGACTTGATGAGCTTCGGGAAGCCCATGCCTTCAGCATATTCGTAAGAGCCGCCGGCAACGTACTTTGCCCACGGATTGTCCGAGTTGAGCTGACGGCCGATCGAGAAGATGACGTCATCGGCGTTGAGATCACGCGTCGGCGTGAAATAATCGCTCGACTGGAACTTCACGCCCTTGCGGAGCTTGAAGGTGTATTCCTTGCCGTCGGGGGAAACGGTCCAGCTCTCTGCGAGGCCCGGCTCGACCTCGGTGCTGCCGTGCTTGAATTCGACGAGACGGCTGTAAACGGTACGCGAGGAGGCGTCGAAAGTATTGCCTCCGGTATACAGTCCCGGATCAAAGCCTTCCGGCGAGCTTTCCGAGCAATAGACAAGTGTTTTCGACCAGGCGGACGTTGCCATGACCGAAGCCAGGGCTGTCACTGCCAGCAGGGCAGAAATCTTTTTCATGATATCGTTTCCCAGATTTGTTATTCTTTTGAAACCGTGGACACCCCAGAGGTTCCCATTCGGATCGCGCCGATGGAACTTTATTTTAAGTTTGAAAGCAACAAGCCCCGCCTAAATTTTTTCCAATTTGTCGAGTTTGGAAATTTTCGGACGAAAAAACCTCTGAATTGGTAATTTTCTGCCAGATTTTTGCGTGATTTTATCAGATTCAGGACGATTTAACGCTTTCTCCCTTCGATCCGCGGATCATCCAAAGCTCCGATACGAGGCCATAAAAACAAAAATCCGCGGCTGCCGGTGGCAACCACGGATGGAAAACACGATGCAACTCGAAGCAGAATCAGGCTGCGGGAGCAGTGACCGGCGGCTTCTTGGCGATCGCCCGGTGATCCTCGTCGGTGAGGCCAAGCAGGAAATTGATCTGCGGACGCGCCTTGACGAGATCGTCGATGGAATACTCCGTCAAAACGTCGAAGAAGGCGTTCAGCGCTTTGCGCAGCGCCGAATTGAGGCCACAGCTGTCCACCAGCGGGCATTCGACAACGCCGTCCTCGAAACATTCCGCCATGGCGAAACTATCCTCGGTCACGCGAACAACGTCAAAAAGGCTGATCGCGGTCGCAGCTCTTCCGAGGCGCACGCCGCCATTGCGGCCGCGAACGGTTTCGACAAGGCCGGCCTTGGTCAGCGGCTGCAGGATCTTGAACAGGAACAGCTCCGATACGCTGTATGCCCGGGCAATTTCCGGGATACGGCTCAGATGGCCGTCATTGGCGGCGCAATACATCAACATGCGCACTGCGTAATTTGTCTGTTTCGTCAAACGCATGCCGATCTCCTGGAATCAAGGCCGCCTAGGGGTAAAACCGTATATAGTGGCTTTCTTAGTTTTGAACAATTCCAAAATATGAAATTAATATTCAGCTTATCGCGGGCACCGCACGCTCCCTAACCGCTCGGCTGATCTCCCTTGGCTCTCAGCTCCCTGACATAGTCCAGTATCGCCTGCTTACGCTCGGGCGTGCCTGGATGGGTCGAGAGCATGCTGGTTTTGCCGTGATCGTCCAGTTTCGTCTCGAGCAGATCAAAGAAGCGCGACAGTGCCGCCGGGTCTTTGCCGGCAGTCAGCATCAGCTCCACCGAGCGGCGATCGGCCTGCGCCTCCGCTTGCCGGGAGTAGGAAAGCGCGAGAAGGCCACCGCCTTGCGTCAATATATCCTGGACGCCGGAGCCGACATCGCCGGCGATCAGAAGCACGAGACCGGCAACACCCGCTGCGGTATAGAGTTGACGGAGGCTGTGCTTGTATTCGACGTGGCCGATCTCGTGGCCCAGCACGGCGGTAATCATCTCTTTGTCGCTTCCGGCGAGCGCGACAAGCTGATCGGTGAGAACAAGATTGCCGTCCGGCAAAGCGAAGGCATTGGGACCGATAAGGCCGCCATCGCGGAAATTCAGATGATAGCGGCTCGCGCCACCCTGTGCATTCGCGGCTATCCTGGCGAAATCATCTCGGATCGCCGTCTGCTCCGCCTCGGGCAACTTGCTGGGGCCGAAGGTCACCTGATCGAGCGTCTTCAACGTTCCTGCCGACATCATTTCCGGCACCACCGGCGGCGTCACCAACACGGCTACTTCCACCAGAGCAGGCAAGGCATAGCGATAGATGACGGAGGCGAGGACGACAACCGCCAGCGCGAAACCGATCAACCGGGGACGCACGATCTCAAGACCGTGAATGAGGCCGCTGCGCCCTTCGCCTCGGCCGCGCAAATAGGTATCGATGGCGTCGTTATCGCGGGTTTCGAACAGGGATTCATTGCCAAACACGATACGGCGCGGGATGGAGCCGACGCGCGGGCTGATCTCGATATCCGAGCGGATACCCCACACGAGCCGCCTGTCCTCCTCGCCTTCCTCGATCGACACCACGATCAGCGAACCGCCGATATCAACGAGTCGTGCGGGAACCTCGCGGTTCGAATGCGGCGGGTGCCAGACACCCGTCGCAATCGTTTTGTGATCAGAAACCAAAGTCGAACCCATCGACATCCAGATATTCCGCGCTGATGGCGCTGCCGGTCGAGCGGATCTGATCGAAGACGACGCCGATCTCCCCGTCGACGTGGATCGCAGTATGCTCGGTGAGAAAACGCTGCATGCGCACCGCCGCCCAGGGACGCATCAACCCGAAGGTTACCAGAGTGACGATTACGTTCGAAATCGCAATCCAGGCATAACGTCGGCGACCGAGATCGCTTCTGAGTTGGTGGCGGCGATCGACCGTTGCGGCCGACCAAATGATGTTGCGCACCGCGGCGTGGTAATAGAGGCCGGTCAGTATATAAATCGGGAAAATGAGCACAATCATCCAATGCCACAGGCTGATGCTGCCCATTCCCGGCCCCATCGAATTGCTGCCGAAACCGATCATGACAACACTCAAAAGCCCGAGGACCACGACCGCCGCAAGCATGATCGCAATTGCCGTGATGAATGCCTCGTAAAGCGCACCCAACCTCGGTTCAGTCGCGAAAGGCCGATCGCCATAGCGAAGGTTGTCGAAGATATACTTATAGAGCCAGCGGCTGGCGATCGGAGACAGAAGCCCGACCGAAACCACCGTCACCAGGGCACCGAGGAAGATGGCCTTAAACGCACCGCCATAGGTGCCTACGAAATCGAAGCGCACATTGCGATAGCTCGTAACCCGCGCGTTGAACCTGAGGCCGCGCATCAGGAACCAAGGGAATATCACCAGCATGATGGGCCAGATCGCCAGCAATGCCAGAGGCGCCAGATGGGACAGGATATTCACGACAACGAGAAAGCCGAACACGATCAGCCGGCCGATGAGGATCTGCTTGCCCTTGGCGTGATATTCGAAACTGTGGTCCAGAAGGACCGTATTCCCATAGAAATACCGATTGCGCCTTACCTTCGCCCAGGCCGAATAAATGCCCAGGGTGACGATCGTCAGCAGGATGTTGACGATCCAGATACCAAAATATTCCGAAGCATTGCCGGTGAAGGAAGCCCGCTGGAAAAAGCGGCTTCCATCCGCCGGATAGTCTTGTTCGATCGCTGCCATATGTAGTCCTCTACCCCACAAGAGGACGAGCCTGCCCCGGGTGCGGCCTACAAGAACGAGAGCCGCCACGAGATGTGCCCCGCGGCACATCGCTCGCCTTACCGTTGCATTAGAAAGCAGGAAAAACCCTGCCCATCAATGGAAAAGATCTCAGCAATGCGAGGGACATAAGCCCAAGATCGGCAAGCGAATGCCAGACCGGCATTTGCGCTTAGGGAACCGCGATCCAAACCGCCATTTCGCAGCCGCCCGGCTCACGGAAATGAAAGCGCCGTCCGCCCGGAAAATCGAAAGCGGGACGGGTTATGACGCCACCTGCAAACTCGACTGCGCGCTGGGCTGCCTCAAGATCGGAGGTACGCACCACGGGCAAAGGCGTTCCTGCAGCCTCACCGGCATCTCCGTCAATACCGGCATCGATGCCGGCGGCCTCGATCACGTGATAGGTCGGCCCGTAGCTGACAAAACTCCAATCGAAGGCCTCCTCGAAGAAGCGCCGAGTTTTCAGGCCGTCTTTCGACGGAAATTCGAGATAGTCGATCTGGTAGGTCGCGGACATACTGGTCCTCCCGTTGTTCTCGCTTTGTTCTAGTCGAAAACGACGACTTAGACAAGATCACTCTATCGAAAACAGACGCAACAAAAAACCGCCGTCCGAAACTCATCGGACGGCGGTCGATATTGGCGGCAACGCCGATGCTTATTTCATCGTCGGCATGACGAACTCGGCGCCATCCTTGATGCCGGACGGCCAACGGGCCGTGATCGTCTTGGTGCGCGTCCAGAACTTGATCGAGTCCGTGCCGTGCTGGTTGAGGTCGCCGAAGCTGGAAGCCTTCCAGCCGCCGAAGGAGTGGTAAGCGAGCGGAACCGGGATCGGAACGTTGACGCCGATCATGCCGATATTGATGCGCGAGGCGAAATCGCGGGCTGCATCGCCGTCGCGGGTGTAGATGGCGACGCCGTTGCCGTATTCGTGCTTCATCGGCAGCTCGAGAGCGTCCTCATAGTTCTTGGCGCGAACGACCGAGAGAACCGGTCCGAAGATCTCGGTCTTGTAGATATCCATATCCGGCGTGACGTGGTCGAACAGCGTGCCGCCGACGAAATATCCGTCCTCATAGCCCTGCAACTTGAAGCCACGGCCGTCGACGACCAGCTTGGCGCCTTCCTCGACACCGCGGTCGATCAGGCCGTTGACGCGGTTATAAGCGTCCTTGGTGACGAGCGGGCCCATGTCGGCCTTGTCGTCGGTGTAGGGGCCGATGCGCAGGGATTCGATCTTCGGCACCAGCTTTTCGACGAGGCGGTTGGCCGTGTCTTCGCCGACCGGAACCGCGACGGAAACCGCCATGCAGCGCTCGCCGGCCGAGCCGTAACCGGCGCCCATCAGGGCGTTGACGGCCTGATCCATATCGGCGTCGGGCATGATGATCATGTGGTTCTTGGCGCCGCCGAAGCACTGGGCGCGCTTGCCGTTCATGGCAGCCGTGCCATAGACGTAGCGGGCGATCGGCGTTGAGCCGACGAAGGAAACGGCAGCAATATCCGGATCGGTCAGGATCGCGTCGACGGCAGCCTTGTCGCCATTGACGACATTGAGGATGCCGGCAGGCAGGCCGGCTTCGATCATGAGTTCGGCCAGGCGGATCGGCAGGGACGGATCACGCTCGGACGGCTTCAGGATGAAGGCATTGCCGCAGGCGATCGCCGGTGCAAACATCCACATCGGGATCATGCCCGGGAAGTTGAACGGCGTGATGCCTGCGCCGACGCCAACAGGCTGACGGATGGAGTACATATCGATCGAAGGGCCGGCGCCTTCGGTGAATTCACCCTTCTGCAGATGCGGGATGCCGCAGACGAATTCGCAGACTTCGAGGCCGCGGATGATATCGCCCTTGGAATCCTCAACCGTCTTGCCGTGCTCCGAGGAGAGGAGGACAGCCAGCTCATCCATGTTCTGGTTCAGAAGTTCAACGAACTTGAAGAAAACGCGGGCGCGGCGCTGCGGATTGGTGGCGGCCCATTTCGGCTGCGCGGCCTTGGCATTCTCGACGGCGGCGCGAAGTTCCTCGACGCTTGCGAGCGCGACGGTCGCCTGGACTTCGCCGGTTGCCGGATTATAGACGTTGCTGGTGCGTCCGCTCTTGCCGGCGACCTGCTTGCCGCCGATGAAATGACCGATCTCACGCATGGATGTGCCTCCTCGTTTTCTTGGATGATGACAGGATGGCACTTCAATTTGCACAAATCAATGAGCTGTTATAAGCAACCGTTGTGCAAAAATTAAAGTCCTGGATGTGCAAATGGATTGGGACGATGTCCGCATGTTTCTCGCCGTGGCGCGCACCGGGCAAATCCTCGCCGCTTCGAAGCGGCTCGGTGTGAACCACGCCACCCTCTCTCGGCGGGTGACGACGCTCGAAGAGCGGCTGAAGACGCGGTTGCTCGTGCGCCGCACCAATGGCTGCGATCTGACGGCGGAAGGCGAGATCTTCCTGCATGCGGCGGAGCGCATGGAAACCGAAATGCTGCGTGCGCAGGCAAGCGTCGGTCATCTCGACAGCGCCATTACCGGAACTGTCCGCATCGGAGCGCCCGACGGGTTCGGCGTCTCCTTCCTTGCGCCAAGGCTTGGGCGGCTGATCGCCCGCTATCCGGAACTGCGCATCCAGCTCGTGCCCGTTCCCCGCTCCTTCTCGCTCTCGCAGCGCGAGGCCGATATCGCCATCACGCTGGAGCGCCCCGAGCAGGGTCGGCTAGTCTCGTCCAAGCTGACGGACTATACGCTCGGGCTCTATGCCTCGAAGGCCTATCTGGAACGGGCAGGACTGCCCGACAGCGTCGAGGCGCTAAAGCTGCATCCGCGCATCGGCTATGTCGAAGATCTCATTTTTACCGCCTCGCTGAATTTTTCAGGCGAGATCATGCGCAGCTGGGACGCAGCCTTCGAGATATCGACAGCCATCGGCCAGACGGAAGCGGTGCGCTCCGGCGCCGGCATCGGCATTCTGCACGATTATATCGCCCGACAGTTTCCGGAACTGACCCGCATCCTGCCTGATGTCTCCATCAAGCGCGCCTACTGGACCACCTATCACGAAAGCGCCCGCGACCTGGTACGCGTCCGCACCGTCGCGGATTTCCTGCAGGAGCTAGTGAGCGAAGAGCGGCGGATGTTTTTGTAATTACGGCGAGAACCACCGACACAGACTGTGGATGTTTCTCAGCTATCGTGCCCGCACTTGGTTCAACATAGTAGATGTGCATTGTGAGAATTCGATAGCAGTTTCAAGACCTTTCACGCGTCGGTCAAGGTCATCCGTGACGCCGAGCTCTATGGGCAACTGTATATCACCCTTTCCATTATTTTGATTGAACGCGACAACCAACTTTCTGCGCTTGATGGCATCCAGTAGAATTTCCCCGCTCGGCGACATTGGAAAAACAGCATCCAATCCACCGGGCGCTTCCGCTGGAGATGCCTTAACCAAACTTGCCAAATTGGTGTTGAATGTAGAATCAACAAGAAAAACTCTCGAGGGCCGTGATGGCCGCATCTTTCCGGTGGACTTGTTAATGGACAAGACAATCAACCGAATGAATGCACCAACATGCTTCTGAGGGCCTTCGCCGGCAAACATGCCGACCGATCCGCCGACTTTCAAATATTTATGTTCTGCGGTCGTCGTGTCCTCGATAATCCCGTCAAAGGCAATTTGGCATCCCATCAGCATGCCGTTAGCCATGACCGGCTCGCTCGATACATCGAGCTTTCCTGCCGTTTTCTCCAGAAACTTATCCATGTCAGTTGCTTCAGTCGACGACGAACACATCGTCAAGGCAATACCCATTGTGCCCAACGTTCGAAACCGCATCCAATCCCCCTTGTTTGCGAAAAAGATGAGCTTTTTGCTCAAGCGTCACAAGAGGAAATAGCAAGCTTTTCGATTGCACAACCAGCATCACTCCAGCCCAGCCGAAAAGATCAGAATCATCAGGGTAAGAGTATAATCGCCTGTTTCGGCGGCTCCTCGTTCTCGTCCGGATTGGGGATGGGAATTTCGTCCGGCAGCCTATCCGGATCCGGCTCCTCGATCGGCGGCTTCGGCGTCCAGCCCGGCTCCGGTATCGGAGGCGACTCTGGGATCGGCTCGTTCGGTACGGACATGGCTCGCTCCTTTCGTCTCGTTGCGGATAGGAACAGAACGATGGACAGCCGGCACTGTTCCAAGCCAATTCCGGCATGAGGGCAAGACGGGCCGTCATTCGCCCTCGCCCACTCTCCCAAGTCGTCTGCGATGCTGGACAAAGAGCGCGCGGGGCCTAGTATTTCCAGTAGGTATCAGGGAGCCAAAGCGATGAACGACAAAAAGCAGCAGAAGCTCGACGAGAAAGAGCGCAAGGAACAGGACGACTATCTGGAGGAAGCGCTGGAAGAGACCTTTCCGGCAAGCGACCCGATTTCACCCGGACGCGTGGCAAAGAAACCGGAAGACAAGAAATAACCGCTGCCCGCCAAGGGCGCACATACGGCTTTCGATAGGCTTTGGGAAAGAATGGTACGGTTGGGGGGTCTCGAACCTCCGACCTCAGGTGCCACAAACCTGCGCTCTAACCAACTGAGCTACAACCGCACATGCTCGCGTCGCCGCGAACGGGGGTGACATACGAGGACTTTGAAATTATTTCAAGTCCTATCTCCCCGCAATATGAAAAAGCTGTGCAGATATCCAAACGACGATGCGTCGCCGGATACTGATCGAGGTGCACAGATCCCTCGCTTACAGAGTGTTTCCTGAGGCATTCCGGGCGGAAAACCGCTCCGCGCCTTTCCTGGGAATACTCCAACGAAAAGTCCCGCCCCAGGCTTTTGACCTCGGGCGGGGCATTCATGCCTTGGGAGGCTTACGGAAAGCAATTAGGCCTTGAAGGAGGACATTGCCTTTTCAGCAGCGTCCTTGGCCGGCTTTGCCAGCTTTTCAGCAACCTTCTTCGTGGTTTCCTGAATGGACTTGGCCTGCTCTACGGTAACTTCGGCCTGCTTGCGGATGAAAGCGGTCTGAAGTTCGAAAAGCTCGGCAACCGACTTGACGCGAAGCAGGGCTTCCATGTGCGCCAGCGAGCTTTCGGCATTGGTGCGCAGAACGTCGATGGCCTTGAGGCCGATCTCGACGGAACCAGCCTGTGCGGTCTGGACGGTTGCTTCAACCGTCTTGCCGGCTTCCTCGGTGGCGGTCTTCAGCTTGGCGAAGGCTTCCTTGGACTGCGTTGCGCCCTTTTCGGCGAAATCGCGGAAGGATTCGGAGAACTTGGACGGATCGAATGCAGCCGTTGAAAAAACGTCGTCTTTCTTTACAGTAGCCATGATTACGCTCCTATGCGGGTCCTCTCGGAGGCACCCTTCGTGAACCTGTGTGAGGCTTATATAATATAAAGTTTTGTGCAGTGCAACATGTTTTTGCACCGCACAACGCGTTAACCTTTCCGGCCGAAAGATGGGGCCTTCGCTGGACCCGAATGCGGGTCGCGGTTATTAATAAACCGTTAAAACACGAGGGGCGGCTACGCCCGCAAAACAGGTTGGAATATGCCCGCAATTCAATATCCGTTCATTGACATTGCCGTGCATCCGCGCGTTCGGGAACGCTTTGCCCGTGGCGAGGCCATGGTCATGTTTTCGGCCGGGATGGATCGCGTGTTGTGGGCGAACGGCGCCGGCGCCAACCTGTTCGGCTATGACGTCATCTACGATTTCCTCGATCAAGGCCCGAAGGGCGGCGACGTTTCCTTCCGCCAGATCGAGTCGACGGCACGCGGCCTCAGCGCCATCGGCGAGCAGCGCACATTCCTCATCCGCATGGCCACCGGCTTCCAGCGTTCGGTCGTGAACGCAGCGGTCGAGCGCATCCGCATCCAGCAAGGCGAAGAGGCGATCCTGTTCTCCTCGCCTGTCTCGTCCAAGCCGATGACCGCTGCCGAATGCGCCAGGCGGATGATCGACGGGTTCGACGACCCGGATACCCATATGGCCGTCATCGGCCGCGATGGCGAGATCGTCTCGGCATCCGAGCGTTTCCGCATGCTCGACATCACGCCGCAGACCGCGCGCATGCTGACGACCATGGCCGGCGCACAGCCGGACCGGCTGATCAAGAGGCCGATCCCTACCGGTCGCGGCTATCTGCCGGCCGCCATCGGTAAGCTGTCGGAAATCCCGGCGCTGCATCTGCTGTTCGTCGTCGAGACGGTCCTCGGCCATCTCGATCCAACGGAGGGCCCTGTGAGCCAGGCAGCGCCTGCCGCAGTCGAGCCGCAGGCGGAAGAAGCCCGGGCGGAACTCGAGGCGGCCGCAGCGGACGAACCGGCAAAGCCAGAAATTGCAGCTCCCTTCGGCGACGTCATCGATGCCGTCGCTCATATCGAAGAACTTGAGGAGACGCCGGAATATCGTGTCGACGAAGAGCAGGATGTGGCGCCGGTAACCGGCGACGCGGGCGAGCCTGTGGCCGCGCCGGCTTTGATGGACGATCATAGCGAAGCGGCCGCAGAGGCAATTGCACCCGTTGAGGAGCCGCAGACGGAAGTTCCAGTAGCTGACGAAGGGCATGGCGCGGATGCCGGCATTGAATCCGCCCAGGAACCAACACCCTCTGAAGACGCTCCTGCCGAAGGCAATTCCGCCGAAAGCTTCGTCTTCAAACGCAACGGTCGCGCCACTCGCTTCGTATGGAAGATCGACGCTACCGGACGTTTCAGCGAAGTGTCCCGCGAGTTTGCCGATGCTGTCGGACCGCATGCGGCGAAAATTGCAGGCAGCGCCTTCTCCGATGTCGCCGCGCGATTGAACCTCGATCCGGATGGCAAGATCGCCGAACTTCTCGCACGACGCGACACATGGTCGGGCCGGACCATTTACTGGCCGATCGAAGGTACGGGCCTGACGGTTCCTGTCGATCTGGCCGCCTTGCCGACCTATACCCGCAGCCGCGAATTCGACGGCTTCAGGGGCTTCGGCGTCGTCCGTCTGGCTGACGCTATCGAAGACCCGATGAAGCGCGGCCTGTCGCTGAATGCCGAGGAAGGTCACGATATCGAGCCGGCGACCCAGGCCGCTGAAACCGAAGCAACCGCGCATGAGCAACCAGCTCCCGAACAGGAAGACGCCTCCACGAGCGCAAGCGACGAGCAGGCAATCGTGGAAAATGCTCCTGTCGTGAATGCGGAACCGCCTGCCTTGCGAATTGTCGAGACGCCGAACCGCCGGCAGACGGACAAGATCATCCGCCTGCATGAACATCGGACGCAGGCGCAGGCAAGCCTTTCGCTCAGCGAACAGGCGGCGTTTCGCGAGATTGCCCGACAGCTCGAGCCTTTCGGCAAGCGCACCGAAACGCCTGTCGAGCAGCCTCCGGTCGAACCGGCCGAGAAGAATGCCGATATCGCTCCGGTAGCGAATGCGGCCAACGAAATTCTCTCCGATGCGACCGAAACGGCAATCGGAAACGATGAGGCCGACGCCCAGCAGGATCAGGTGGGCTCGACAAACGAGCCCGCCCCCTCCGAGACCGCTGCAGAACCTTCCGAGGTACACGCAACGGCCGGCACGGAAACAGCGAGCGCCGCTACCCGTCCCGAAACGGCTGATGCCTCCGCAGAGCCGGAAGAGGACTTCGATCCCCTCGACGTGCTGAATACCGCCATTCCGCCGCGCGTGAAGATGCGGTCGGGGCTGTCGTCAGATATCGTCGATCAGCTGCCGCTCGCTGTCCTCATCCATGCCGGCGACCGGCTGATCCACGGCAACCCGGAATTCCTGCGGCTGACCGGCTATGAGAACCTGACGGATCTCGAGCAGGTTGGCGGGCTGGATGCGCTGCTGCAACGCAACGATCTGGAAGGCAAGACCGAACAACCGGGTACGATGATGGTCGTGCGCGCCGACGACGTATTGGTGCCGGTCACCGCGCGGCTGCAATCGATCCGCTGGGAAGACGGCACAGCCTTGATGCTGGCGCTGATGCCCGTGGAGAAAAGCGAGCAGCCTGCCCCGCCGGCGCAACCCGTGCCCGAGGAAGCTCGCCCCGAGCGCATCCTTGAAAAGGTCGGCAAGCTGCAGGTTGAGATCGAAGAACTGCGCTCGACGCTGGAAACAGCGACCGATGGGGTGATCATCGTCGGTCAGGACGGCGAGATCCGTTCGATGAACCGCTCGGCCAGCGCGCTTTTCAACTATGACGACCAGGAAATCCGCGGCAAGCCCTTCGTCATGCTGTTTGCGCATGAGAGCCAGAAGGCGGTGCTGGATTATCTCGGCGGCCTCGCCGGCCATGGCGTTGCCAGCGTGCTCAACGACGGTCGCGAAGTGATCGGCCGCGAAGCCTCCGGCGGCTTCCTGCCGCTATTCATGACCATGGGGCAGCTCAATTCCTCGAACGGCTACTGCGCCGTGATCCGCGACATCACGCAATGGAAGCGGACCGAAGAAGAGCTGCGCAACGCCAAGCGCGCCGCCGAAACCGCCAATGCTCACAAGACGGATTTTCTCGCCCGCGTGAGCCATGAAATCCGCACGCCGCTCAACGCCATTATCGGTTTCTCCGACATGATGGCTGGGGAACGCTTCGGACCGATCGGCCATTCGCGCTATGTCGAGTATGCGACCGATATCGGCCGCTCCGGCCGGCATGTGCTCGACATCGTCAACGACCTGCTCGATATCTCGAAGATCGAAGCGGGCGAGATGGATCTGGATTTCGCATCCGTCGGCCTCAACGAGGCGATTACGGAGGCCGTGTCGCTGGTGCAGCCGCAGGCCAACAGCCAGCGCGTCATCATTCGCACCGCGCTGTCTCAGGCCGTGCCGAATGTCGTTGCCGACCTGCGCTCGATCAAGCAGATCGCGCTCAACATCCTGTCGAACGCCATCCGCTTTACGCCATCAGGCGGCCAGATCGTTGTTTCCACATCCTATGAAAACAATGGCAGCGTCGTTCTGCGCATCCGGGATACCGGCGTCGGCATGACGCGCTCCGAACTCGAACAGGCAATGAAGCCGTTCCGGCAGGTCTCGACCAATTCCCGCAAGCGCGGCGACGGCACCGGTCTCGGTCTGCCGCTGACCAAGGCAATGGTCGATGCCAACCGCGCGACCTTTGCGATCAATTCATCGCCGAACGAGGGCACGCTGGTGGAAGTCACCTTCCCCTCGCCGCGGGTCCTGGCAAACTGAGAGCAGTCCGCGACGGCAGCGGATGCTGCCGTGCGCTCGCCTTGACGCAGCACCTGTCAGAACCAGAGATCGCGCACGCATTTTCCGTCGGAAGGAAGGTCTTCGAACGTGTCCAGGCCATCGAAGCGGTCGATGGGCAGGTCACGGACGAGATCCGGCGGCGCAAGCCGCAGATTGACCGCCATGCGACGTCTGCCATCCGTCTGAAGCCGCAAGCCGCGCCAACTCAAGACGCAGGCACAGGTTGGGCAGAACACGATTTCGAGTGACGGCTCCTTCTCGTCGGCGCGCGTGTAGGACGCAGTCGGCCCGCCAACTGAAATCCGCTCTCCCTCGTAGTCATAGGCCCATAAGGTGCCGTAACGCCGGCAGAGCGTGCAGTTACAGGCGGTAATCGAGCCTGGATCGCCACTAAGGGTCCAACTTGTCTTGCCGCAATGGCATGAGCCGATCAGCATGGCCTGGCGTCCGATCCTCTCCCTGTTCGAAGACAATATTCTGCTATATCGGCGGAGTGTCTGCAATGACGCCCTTTCCCCCGCAATGTCCTGCGAGAAGGATCTTCGCTGGATCAGCATCCAGCCGTCAGGTCCATGCGCCATTCAGTCCGATGGGGAGCGGGCTCCCCATCGAACGTCTGTCGGGCGGCATATTCCTCGGAAGCAATACCGGCCATCCTGTTTAGGCGCGCTTGGGCAGCACCAGGTCGCCGACCGTATAGGTGTGAAATTCGCTCTTCGAAACCGTGTCCAGCCTCCGGAACTTTTCGACGAAATGCGGATCGGAAAAGAACTCGCCGACATTACCGGCATCCTGAATCGCCTCGATATTGACGACGGTCTGACCATCCGCGCTTTTTGCGAGGCTGCTCCAGAGAAAACCTTCTTTTCGCTCGGCGACATAGTGCACGACATCCTGAATGATGGCGAAGGCCTCCTCCTGCTTTCCAGGGTGAACATGGATGACATTGACGATGAAGGTGGTGGGAGCGGGAGAACCCGCAAAGCTGGCAATATGTTTCGTTTCCATGAGTATCTCCATCTGAAGCTCGGGCTGTTCAGCCGCGGCGGCCTCTGGATATCCGGCAGGAGATAGCGGATAAAGGAGCCTGTATTCTCAACATATCGGATAAAAATTCCGGAATAGGCAGAGATGGATAAGCTTGGAACGCTCGGCATCTTTATCCAGGTCGCCGAGGTCGGGAGTTTCGTCGCGGCCGGACATCGGCTCGGCATTTCAGGGTCCGCCGTTGGCAAAGCCATTGGCCGCCTCGAGGATGAACTAGGCGTGCGATTGTTCAATCGCTCGACCCGCAGCATGGCTCTGACGGAAGAAGGCAGCTTTTTCCTGGAGACATGCCGGCGCATTCAATCGGAATATGAGGAAGCGCAGTCCAAGCTCTCCAGCTCGCATGCGGTGCCGCGCGGACAGCTTCGTGTGAGCCTTCCTCTGGCCGGCATGCTGCTGATGCCGACATTATCGGCCTTCATGACGGCCTATCCAGAGATCAATCTCGACCTCGATTTCACGGATCGGCTCGTCGATGTCATCGAGGAAGGGTTTGACGCCGTCATCCGCACCGGCGAGGTCAGGGACACCCGCCTGATGAGCCGCAAGCTCGGCACCTTCAAGCACAAGATCGTCGCCTCGCCGGACTATCTCAAGGCCCATGGCCATCCGCAGGTACCGGGGGATCTGCTCCGGCATCGCTGCCTTCACCACCGCTTTGCAAACTCAGGAAAACTCGAACCTTGGCCTTTGATCCGCGGCGAAGGAGAGATGAAGCTCGACCTGCCGGTGACCACGGTTGCCAGCACGCTGGAGCCGCTGATCTATCTCGCGGAGCGCTCATTCGGAATAGCCTGTCTGCCTCCATTTGCCGTGGCATCCGAGATCGCGGAAGGAAAACTGATTTCGCTGCTGGGGGATCATCTGGCCGACACAGGAACCTTTCGCGTGCTCTGGCCCACCAATCGGTATCTATCTCCAAAGGTTCGCGCCTTTGTGGATTATATGGCCGCGAACCTCTTTGCCGAATGAAACGATACCGATAGCCGTTAAGATACGCGGGCTACCTTCGACCTAAGAAAATCCCGGTCTGCCGGCGACACGGCTTGCAACGGCAGCGTGAAGAACTGGTTCGGCCCGATGAATATCATCCAATAGGCCGGACGCGACAACAAGCGCTTCGTCACGCAACGTCAGCGTCGCGTCAGGAGTTCGCATCCTGCGGTACTTTCCCACGGTATTGCGATGGTGGGCAATCCACATCACCGCGATCATGGCCGGGGGAAGAAGGATAATAGCGAACATGATGGTCGCTACCCATCCGCGATCACCATTCCAAAGCAGCAGGGCGATCATTGCGACCTCTGCGACCCATAGACGTTTCTGCCCGACAATACCGCGCCTCCAGACAAAAGTCCGGACGGCATCGCGCACGATGTCTTCGGTATATGCGACCTTGATGACGCTGTTCTGCGCCATCTACTCGCCGCTTGCCGGACGATCATGGCCGGCGACAATCCCGGTCGAAACTACGGTCTCGAAATATTCGACCTTCAAGTCGAAGGAGCGCAGAAGCTTCTGCGTGCTTGGCTTCACCACCGCATCATCGAAATCGCCTTTGCCGAAATGGCTGGCCGAGGCCATGTCGGTCCAAAAACTCATGACCACAAGCTCGTTATTTTCACCGCGCACCCTGCGGGCGAGAGTGGCGCCGAGATGACCGGGCAGCTCTGCCATTTCCACGAAGGTGGTCGTCTCTAGGTGCCGGGCATAGGCTGCAAGCACCTCGTCAGAGCCGGCAACGGCCCGCCAGGAACGAACGATCATGTCATCTCCCTATCCCGGCGCGCATTCATGAATCTCGTCGGCCGCCGCCTGATCGTGATCCTGATTTATGCATCACTTTCGATGTCCCGCAATCGCAATTGCTTGCCTATTGCAGGCTCGAACGCCGCGTTGGCCGGTGACGTTCCCCGGCCTCCGGAGGGAAGCAGTCATTTTTCGGGCAATCTGGCTGATCGCGCCGGAGGGGCACGCCGCGCCCTCTTGCGAGCGCGGCGTTGAACTCATTCGCCCCGTGACTTCGCACCCTTGCGAGCAGCCCGTGAATTGGGTTTGCCACCCTTGGGAGGGCCGTCATTCTTGGTGAAGCTCGGCTTGCCTGGCTTCTTTACCCAGGGCTTCTTGTCGGAGCGCTCGGAAACGGCGCCATCGCCGGCCTGTGTCCGCTCCGGTTTGCGATCGGATTTCCACTTCGGCTTGCCGCCCTCCTGCGGACGCGGGCCCTTGTCGGCGAAAGGCTTCTTTTTCTCGAAAGCCCCATCCCGCCGCGCCTGCGAAAAGTCCGGCGCGCCGGCCAGCGGCTTGACGCGGATGCCGCGCTCCAGCGTCTTGTCCGGACCGATGGCGGAGAGGAAGCGCTCGGCGCTTTCCTGCGAAAGCTCGACGAAGGTTTCCTCCGGCTGCATCTTGATCGCGCCGATGTCGCGCTTGGTCAGGTTGCCGTTGCGGCAGAGCATCGGGATCAGCCAGCGCGGCTCGGCATTCTGCTTGCGTCCCACGGAGAGCGACACCCAGACACCATCGGTGAAGTCGTTCCGTCCGCCGGATGCGCCATCGTCGCGGGGAGTGACCGGGAAATCATCCCGGCGAGGCTTTTTGCGCTCGCCTTCCGCCGGTACATCCTGCAAATCCTCGGGCGCGGAGTGGCCGGCGCGATACTGCCGCAGAAACGCAGCGGCAACCTGCTCGGCGCCGTGGCGCTCCAGCAGTTGCTGAACGATGGACTTTTCGTCTTCGGCGAGCGCGGCCGTGAAGACCGGATCGGCAAGAAGACGCTCGTCGTCACGCTGGCTCACCTCGTCGGCAGACGGCGGCTTTGCCCAGGTGGCGCGAATGCGGGCTGCTTCCAGCAGGCGCTCGGTGCGGCGGCGCGCGCTGAGCGGCACGATGAGGGCGCTGACGCCCTTGTTGCCGGCGCGACCGGTGCGGCCGCTGCGATGCAGCAGCGTGTCCGGATTGGTCGGCAAGTCCGCATGGACGACCAGCTCCAGGCCCGGCAGATCGATGCCGCGAGCCGCGACATCGGTTGCGATGCAGACGCGGGCACGGCCATCGCGCATGGCCTGAAGAGCGTGGGTGCGCTCGTTCTGGCTGAGTTCGCCCGACAGAGCGACGACAGAAAAGCCGCGATTGTTGAACCGTGCCGTCAGATGATTGACGGCAGCGCGTGTCGAGCAGAAGACGATGGCGTTGCGCGCCTCGTAATAGCGCAGCACGTTGATGATTGCGTTTTCCCGGTCGCTTGGGACGACGGTCAGAGCCCGATATTCAATATCGACATGCTGCTTGGCTTCGGAAGCGGTGGCGATGCGAACGGCATCGCGCTGATAGTTTTCAGCGAGCTTGGCGATGGAGCGCGGCACGGTCGCGGAGAACATCAAGGTGCGGCGCTCGGAGGGCGAGGCTTCCAGAATGAATTCCAGATCCTCGCGGAAGCCGAGATCGAGCATCTCGTCGGCCTCATCGAGCACGACTGCGCGCAATTGCGAGATATCGAGCGAGTTGCGACGGATGTGATCGCAGAGACGGCCAGGCGTGCCGACGACGATGTGGGCGCCACGTTCGAGCGTGCGCCGTTCCGTGCGCATGTCCATGCCGCCGACGCAGGAAGCGATCGTTGCGCCAGTCAGGCCATAGAGCCATTCCAGCTCGCGCTGCACCTGAAGCGCCAGTTCGCGGGTGGGCGCGATCGCCAGGGCCAGAGGT
Organism: Rhizobium sp. NPDC092011; assembly: GCF_044756305.1. Classification (NCBI taxonomy): domain Bacteria; kingdom Pseudomonadati; phylum Pseudomonadota; class Alphaproteobacteria; order Hyphomicrobiales; family Rhizobiaceae; genus Rhizobium; species Rhizobium sp. NPDC092011. The sequence continues at coordinate 33,147 of NZ_JBIVSO010000003.1, read as the reverse complement.
GCACCGGCCGGGCCGAAGCGTTCCGAACCATCGAGCAGGCCGGGCGCCAGCGCCAGGCCGAAGGCAACCGTCTTACCCGAGCCGGTCTGCGCCGAGACGAGAGCATCCTTGCCCGCAAGGCCAGGATCGAGCATGGCTTTCTGTACCGGCGTCAGCGTTTCATAACCGCGCTTCGCCAAAGCCTGGGCAATCGCAGGAACGATGCCTTCGAATTCAGTCATAATCTGTCTTTCGGAATTCTTCGCTCGCCAAATGGCAGCGATCATCGTGGCCCGCACGTCGCAGGCCTCTTCTTCAGGCCTGCACATACTTGGTCGGCAGGCCAATGTACAGAGCGGCGGTGTATTTGCGTGCAATCTAACGAAAAAAAGGCAGCGAAACGCGCTGCCTTCAAGAATGTTGCTGTCTAAAGAAAGCTCGAGTCGGTGAACTTCATGTTTCGGGAGCCAGGATAAGCTCCAATCCGCTGCTAATCTATGCGAACGGTCTCAAGTTGGCCTTTACCTTTGACCAAGCTTTCTTAACGCGAGGTTACCAAACGATGGTCAGCGTTTGCCCCTCAGTTTTAAGGTCCGTCTTAACTTTTAAGTTCGTCCAGCCCAGCGAAGAGATCGAGCGCCTCCGGATTGGCGAGCGCTTCCTTGTTTTTGACAGGGCGCCCATGCACGACGTCGCGCACCGCAAGCTCGACGATCTTGCCGGACTTCGTGCGCGGGATATCGGCGACCGCGATGATCTTGGCCGGCACATGGCGCGGCGAAGCGCCGGTGCGGATGCGGGTCTTCATCGTCTTGACCAGATCCTCCGTCAGCGCTGCGCCGGGAGCGAGCCGGACGAACAGTACGACGCGAACGTCGTCATCCCAATCCTGGCCGATGCACAACGCCTCGAGAACTTCGGGGATCTGCTCGACCTGATTGTAGATCTCGGCCGTGCCGATGCGCACGCCACCCGGATTGAGCGTTGCGTCGGAGCGACCGTGGATGACGAGGCCGCCATGGTCAGTCCATTCGGCGAAATCGCCGTGGCACCAGATATTATCGAAGCGCTCGAAATAGGCGGCGCGATATTTGGCACGCTCCGGATCGTTCCAGAACATGATCGGCATCGAGGGGAAGGCCCTGGTGCAGACAAGCTCGCCCTTTTCGCCGCGCACCGGCTTGCCTTCATCGTTCCAGACATCGACGGCAAGGCCAAGGCCAGGTCCCTGGATCTCGCCACGCCAGACCGGCTGCAGCGGATTGCCGAGCACGAAGCAGGAGACGATATCGGTCCCGCCCGAGATCGAAGCGAGCTGGATATCGTCCTTGATACCTTCATAGACGAAGGTGAAGCCCTCGGGCGACAGCGGCGAGCCGGTGGAGGTCATCAGTCGCAGGCTCGAAAGATCATGCGATGTCTTCGGCGTGAGACCGCTCTTGTGCACGGCGTCGATATACTTGGCGGAGGTGCCGAACACCGCGAATTTCTCTTCCTGCGCATAGTCGAAAAGGATGTTGCCGTCTGGAGCGAAGGGCGATCCGTCGTAGAGGCAAAGCGTCGCGCCGGCGGCAAGGCCCGTCACCAGCCAGTTCCACATCATCCAGCCGCAAGTGGTGAAATAGAAGACCTTTTCGCCCGGAACGACGCAGCAATGCAGGCGGTGTTCCTTGATCAGTTGCAGCAATGCGCCGCCCGTCGAATGCACGATGCACTTGGGAATACCCGTCGTGCCGGAGGAAAACAGGATAAACAACGGGTGGGAGAACGGCACGGCCACGAATTCGACGGCCTTCGCTTCGAACGGCGCGATAAAATCGCCCAGGGTCTTGGCGCCCGGCGTTGCCGTGACCACGGCATCGGCGCTGCCGGCATAGGGCACGACCAGGGTCGGCGCCTTCAGGCGCTGCGCAATGGCGCTGACCTTTGCCGTGACATCCTGCAGCTTGCCGCCGTACCAATAGCCGCTGCAGACGATGAACAGCTTCGGCTCGATCTGACCGAAACGATCCATGACGCCCTGTTCGCCGAAATCCGGAGAACAGGAGGACCAGATGGCGCCGATCGAGACGGCTGCCAGCATGCACGCAATGGTTTCCGGCATGTTCGGCATCATCGCCGCGACGCGGTCGCCCTTGCCGATACCCTCAGCCCGATAGGCCTGCTGCAGGCGCGATACCGTCGCCGCCAGCCGATCCCAAGACCAGCGATCCCGGACCTTATCCTCGCCCCAGAAGACCAGCGCATCGCCCCCGCCGCTTTGCGACAGCAGGTTCTCGGCGAAATTCAGTTGTGCATCCGGGAAGAAGCGGGTCTCCAGCATGACATCGCCGTTGATCAGCGCCCGCTCGCCGCGATCGCCCTTGACGCCGCAAAAATCCCAGACCGCTGTCCAGAAGTCTCCCCGCTCGGCGATCGACCAGGCGTGAAGGCCGGGAAAATCCTCTAGAGACAGGCCAAAGCGGCGGTTGCACTCCTCCATGAAGGCAAACATCGGGCTCTGGCGGCGCGAAACTTCCGATGGCGTCCAGAGCGGCTGCTGATCCTGCATATTACTCTCCCCGGTTTTTTACTCTATATAGCAATGCTGCAGCGCATTATAAAGTCACGCTATCACAGGCGTTTCCGCCGCGTGATGTTTGCATCGGCCAAACATTTCCTATATCCGGCAAGCATAGGCAGATCGTCCCAATCAGTTTGAGAGTCTCCACGGGATATGAGAGCGTCACGAAACAATAGGTGGTGGTTGACGATGCGATCGGTCTCGCGGTGGTTGCCTACCGTTGTCCGGACTACCGGCATCGTTCTTCTCACTCTCCTCATCGTCTTTGCCGTTTTCAGAGCGACCGCACCCTTCCTGATCTCCAGCGGGCTTGTCCGCTCCGGTATCGAAAAGGCGCTTTCGGACTGGACGGGATACAGGGCGCAGATCGAGGGCGACCCGACACTGGAATTCTGGCCGACGCCGCGCGTGACCCTCAACCAAGTCACCATCCGCGAACCGGCCAAGAACGGCAAGGTGCTGGGGCATGTCGACAGCCTCTCTGCGGACTTCTCGCTGTTCTCTGCTATTCGCGGGCATGCTCACTTCCACGAGTTCCACTTCTATCGCCCTGTGCTCTATATTCGCCGTGACGAGAACGGCCTGATCGACTGGACCAACGAGGGCCGCCTGTCGAAAGCGATCGAACAGGTCGAAACCTCCTCCGACCAGAACGCGCCAATGCGGAAGGATCAGGACGCCGCCATCGGCATGCTGACCATCGAAGACGGCAGCGTCGAGATGACGGATGATCGCAGCGGCAATATTTACAGAATGACAGGCGTCAATGCCGACATTTCCTGGCCACGGCTCTCCCGCGGAATGACGGCCGTCATCCTCGCCCGCTTCAACGACCAGGACATCAAGCTCAACTTCGCATCGGAACAGCCGCTGCTTTTCTTTGCCGGCAAGAGCGTCGACGCCAAGACGAGCTTCTCGTCGCCAATGATCAGCTGGACCTATAACGGGGCCATCGGCCTATCGGATTTGTCGACACTCTCGGGCAACTTGCAGCTAAGCGTGCCGGATGTTCCGTCCTTCCTGGCCTGGAGCGGCCAGCGCCTGCCTGCGGCCGACGCTCTCAAGAACGTCTCGCTCAACGCCGATGTCGCTGCGGTCGAGAAGAGCCTGCGCTTCAACAACCTCAGCTTCAAGGTCAATGATTCAGCGGCCTCCGGCATCATGGACCTGAGCTACACAGCGGCAGGAAAGCCGAAAATTTCAGGCACGCTCGCCTTCGACCAGATGAACCTCAATCCGTTCCTGGCCGCCTTTTCGATGCGCCTTGCCGCGGAGACCGCCATCAATGCGCTTCTGAACGGCAATCCGCTGCAACGCCTCGACCTTGACCTGCGGCTTTCTTCCAACAAGGCCGCACTCGGTCCCTTCCAGTTCGACAATATCGGCGCGAGTTTGCTGGTGGCAGGCGGCAAGGCGAAATTCGACATCGGCGACAGCGGCTTCGAGGGCGGATCGCTGACCGCGCATCTGGAGGTCGCTCCGGGTGATTTCGATGGCGGCGGCAAACTGCAGATATCGATCCGCAACGCGGATTTCGGCGGACTCTTCACCCGGCTCAAGCTGCCGGGGCCGCTGCCGCTGACCACGACCGGTTCTCTCGATCTGGCGCTCAGCACGACCAAGCCGATCTGGGTCGCCACGTTGAGCGACGTTGCCGGTCAGATGCACTTTACCTCATCGGCGGGATCCTTCCGCGAACTCGACCTCTCGTCGTTCAGGTCCCTGGCGGCCGATAAGGCCTTCTTCCGCATGGGCGACGTTGCCGACGCGTCCTTCGACTTCGACAGTGTCAAAGTCGATGCGACCTTTGCCAAGGGCTCTGCCGAAGTTCAGAACGCGACGATCGCCGGCCGCAATGAGACCATCACCTTGAACGGAGTTGTTCCGTTCCGCACCAACGGGCTGGCTCTGTCGGGTGCGCTCGAGGCGACGTCGCCCACCGATGCGGACGAGTTGCCGATGCTGCCCTTCTTTCTCGGTGGCAGCTGGCCGAATCCCGTGGTTTCGCCGGTGACGACATTGCTGCAAAAGCCGCAACAGCCCTCGCAGCAATAGCTCTTCTTTTCAGTCGGCGCGACCGCTGGTCATCGTCCTGCGGCAGCAGCCTGCTCGTCCCTCTGACGCTGCACTTCGCGACGTTTGGTCATGATCGAGGCGCAGATGACGCCGGTGGCGACGACACCGATCAGAATGGTACAGACGGCATTGATCTCGGGCGTTACGCCAAGCTTGACCTGGCTGTAGATCAGCATCGGCAGCGTCTTGGCGCCGGCGCCGGATGAAAAGGTGGCAATGACCAGATCATCGAGCGAAAGCGTGAGGGCCAGAACCCAGCCCGAAAACACCGCTGGTGCGATGATCGGCAGCGTCACTTCGAAGAAGGTGCGCACGGGCGTCGCGCCGAGATCCATCGCCGCCTCCTCGATCGAGCGGTCGAAGGTCATGAGGCGCGACTGCACGACGACGGCGACGAAGCACATGGTCAGCGTCGTATGCGCCATCACGATCGTCCAGAAACCGCGATCGACCCCCGACGTGACGAAGAGCAGCAGCAGCGACAGGCCGGTGATGACGTCAGGCATGACTAGTGGCGCATAGATCATGCCGGAAAACAGGATGCGGCCGCGGAAGCGCGTATAGCGCACCAGCGTCAGCGCCGCCAGCGTGCCGAGCACGGTCGCGATCGTTGCCGACAGCAGCGCGATGCGCACCGTCAGCCAGGCGGCGCTCAGCATCGTGTCGTTGCTGAAGAGGTGCACATACCATTGCGTCGAGAAACCGCCCCAGACCGTGACCAGACGAGAGGCGTTGAAAGAGTAGATGACCAGCAGCAGGATCGGCAGATAGAGGAAGGCCAGACCGAGCGTAACGGAAACAATGTTGAAACGAGACCAGCGGATCATCTCTTATCTCCCCTTCTCGTCGGCCTTGGCCTGGAAATGCTGGAAGAAGACGATGGGCACCACCAGCACCAGAAGCAGGATGGTTGCCACCGCCGAGGCCAGCGGCCAGTCGGTATTGCTGTAGAATTCGGTCCAGAGCACCTTGCCGATCATCAGGGTTTCCGAGCCGCCGAGAAGGTCGGGAATGACGAACTCGCCGACGGCGGGAATGAAGACCAGCATGCAGCCGGCGATGACGCCTGGAAGGGAAAGCGGGAAGGTCACGCGCCAGAAGGCACCGATCGGCGTGCAGCCGAGATCCTGCGCCGCCTCGATCAGCGTGCCGTCCATCTTTTCCAGTGCCGAATAGAGCGGCAGCACCATGAAGGGCAGATAGGAATAGACCATGCCGATGTAGACGGCGGTATTGGTGTTGAGGATGACAAGCGGCTCGTGGATGATGCCGAGCGCCAACAGCAACTGGTTCAGGAGACCGGTCGTGCTGAGGATCGACATCCAGGAATAGACGCGGATGAGGAAGCTCGTCCAGAATGGCAGGATAACCAGCATCAGCAACGTCGGCCGGATGGTGCGCGGCGCCTGCGCCATGCCATAGGCGATGGGATAGGCAATGATCAGCGTCAGCAGGGTCGAGATTCCGGCTATCTGGAGGCTCTGTATGTAGGCATTCATATAGAGCGGGTCGCCCGTCAACCACACATAGTTGTCGAACGACATGGTCTGGAACTTGTCCCACCAATCACCGAAACTATCCGCCCAGGCGAAGGATGGATCGTAAGGCGGAACGGACAGCGCCTTCGTCGACAGCGAGATCCGGAAGACGATGAGGAAGGGCGCGAGAAAGAAGATCAGCAACCAGGCATAGGGAACGATGATGACGAGGCGCTGATAGATGGAAGAGCCGATCGCTTTCATGATCAATCCTTCAGCAGCACGCCGGCATTTTCGTCGAAGGACACCCAGACGTTCTGGTCGTAGGCGAAAGGTTCTTCCACTGCGCGAACGGCATTCAGCGAGGAGGCCTTGAGCACCTGTCCGCTCTTCAGCTTCACATGGAAGACGGTCATATCGCCGAGATAGGCGATATCCCAGATCTCGCCTTCGGTGGCATTGACGGAGGCGTTGGCGGGCGGTCGCGGCGTGACCCGCAGCTTTTCCGGCCGGATGGCGATGCTGGCACGGCTTCCCTCGCTCGGCGCATCGTTGGTCGCCGCACGCAGGGTGAAAGCGGAATCGACAGCGATCTCGACAATGCCCGAGCGCGCGGAGGTGATGTTGCCGTCCAATATGTTCACATCGCCGATGAAATCGGCGACGAAACGGCAATTGGGGGCCTCGTAGATTTCGGCAGGCGTCGCCACCTGAACCACCTTGCCATGGCTCATGACCGCAATGCGATCTGCCATGGTCATGGCTTCCTCCTGGTCGTGGGTGACGACGACGAAGGTGAGGCCGAGGCTCTGCTGCAGATCCATGAGTTCGAACTGCGTCTCTTCGCGCAGCTTCTTATCGAGCGCGCCAAGGGGTTCGTCGAGCAGCAGCACCTTCGGCTGTTTTGCAAGCGAGCGGGCGAGCGCCACGCGCTGGCGCTGGCCGCCGGACAGCTGATTGGGCTTGCGCCGGGCGAACTGTTCGAGCTTGACGAGCTTCAGCATCTGGGCAACGCGGTCATTGATTTCGGCCTTCGGCATACCATCCTGCCGCAAACCGAAGGCGATGTTCTTTTCCACCGACATGTGCGGGAACAGCGCATAGGACTGGAACATCATGTTGACGGGGCGGCGGTAGGGCGGCGTGCCGGCCAGGTTCTGGCCATCTAGGATGATTTCGCCCGTCGTTGGCTGCTCAAAGCCCGCGAGCATGCGCAGCAGCGTGGACTTGCCGCAACCCGAAGCGCCGAGAAGAGCGAAGAATTCACGATTGTAGATATCCAGGGAGAGATCGTCGACAGCGATGAAATCGCCGAACTTCTTCGTCACGTTCTTGAAGGAAATGTACGGCTTGGCCGAAGGATCGGTCCAAGGAGCAAAGGAACGCCGGATATTACCGAGTGACTTCATCATCTATCCCCAAATGGACGCCCATGCGGGCTTTCCTGGAGCATTTCCGCCATTCTGCGATTTACGGAAACGCTCTGTCTTTTTGTTTGTTTACGCACACCGAACGGAAAACCGCTGCGCACTTTTTTCTGGAAATGCCTGGTCTCTTGAAAATATCGAGGCACCGGCTCTCTCCCTTCCCGGCGCGCTCGTCAGTCTCAGACCATCTTCTTAAGGAAAGGCCCGGACGTTGCCGTCCGGGCCGCTTGGAGTTATTGGCCGGTGGTAACCTTCGTCCACAGGCGCGTTGCCAATCGCTGTGTTTTCGAGTCCCAAGGCGTGAGCGTGAACAGCTTTTCGCGGACCTCGTCGGTCGGATAGACGGCCGGATCGTTGAGCACGTCCTTGCTGACGAACTGCTGCGATGCCTTGTTGCCGTTGGCGTAGGTGACGAAGTCGCTCGCCTTGGCGATCACTTCCGGCCTCATGATATAGTTGAGGAAGATATGCGCCTCGGCAACATGCGGCGCATCGGCCGGGATTGCCATGACGTCGAACCACATCTGCGCTCCCTTCTTGGGGATCGAATAGCCGATGTTGACGCCGTTCTTGGCTTCGCTTGCACGGTTGCGCGCCTGCAGCACGTCGCCGGAATAGCCGAACGCGATGCAGATATCGCCGTTGGCAAGCGCGTTGATATATTCAGAGGAATGGAACTTGCGAACGAAGGGACGGATAGAGGTCAGCAGGTCCTCGGCCTTCTTGAAATCTTCCTGCTTCGTCGAATTCGGATCAAGACCCAGATAGCGCAAAGCGGCCGGAATGACGTCCGTCGAAGAGTCCAGCATATAGATGCCGCAGTCCTTGAACTTGGCGGCAAGCTTGGGGTCAAAGATGACATTGATGTCTGGCGCTTCGTCGGAGCCGAGAATCTGCTTCACCTTGTCGACATTGTAGCCAACGCCGCTGGTGCCCCACATATAGTCGATCGCGTACTGGTTGCCTGGATCATAGGTGGCGATGCGCTGCTGCACCGTATCCCACATGTTGGAGAGGTTCGACAGCTTCGACTTGTCGAGTTTCTGGAAGACGCCGGCCTTGATCTGGCGTTGCAGGAAATAGGCCGTCGGAACGACGATGTCATAACCGGTCTTGCCGGCCAGAAGCTTGGTTTCCAGAGTTTCGTTCTGGTCGAAGGTGTCGTAGACGACCTTGATGCCGGTTTCCTTGGTGAAATCCGACAGGATCGAATTATCGATATAATCCGACCAGTTGTAGATATTGACGACCTTGTCTTCTGCCTGGGCGACCGTTGCCAGCGAAACGACCGTGAAAGCCGTTGCTGCAAGCTTGGCGAACATGGACTTCATAATCTCTCCTGATTCGTTCAAGGGTATCGAGGCGACACCCAACCCTCTGTTTTTCCCGTTAGACTAGAAAGGAAATCGGAAGGCGACAAGCGGAAAAGCGTGGCCCCCACCTCTTTCGCGGATTTGCCGGCCTGCGCGGCGAGAACGGCGAATGGTCACGGACGGCTTGCCCAACAGACGCTTATGCGTAGGTCGGACGCTTGCCGGCAAACAACTCGGAGTGGCTTTTCAACAGCCGCGCCATGCGGTCGACGACGGTGCGGATTTCCCTGCGATGACGATCGGCATTGTTCATGACGATCCATTGCTGATGACGCAGCGAAGCGATCTCCTCGCCGGCCCGCTCCAGCCTCGGCTCCTGGTCGCCGACGAAACAGGGCAGAACTGCAATGCCCGATCCCGCAAGCACCAGATCGTGCAGCGAACGGGGCCGGCTGACCGTGAAGGCAATCTCGTCGCGCTTGTTTTGATGCGGCCAGCGCAGATAGGCCGAGATCGCCTCCTCCTCCGCGACCGTGATCCAGCGTTGCGGCCCGGCAAAGCGCATGTTGCGGGCCTGATAGGCGGCATAGGCCACGTCGCCGGTCTTGATGGCGGCAAGATTGCTTTCCTCCGGCTCGAAGGCGCGGATGCCGATGTCGCTTTCGCGGTGAGCGAGGCTGGCGCGACGCTCACCCAGATGCAGATCGATGCGAAACCCGTCGCGCTCCGAGCAGATGGAAGGCATATTCTGGCTGAGCAGCCATCCAACCCAGGTGCCGGCTGCGATACGGACGATCGCGCCGCCCTGCGCATCGCGTTGCCAGCTATCCACCTTGCGGGCGGCGGCCTCCATTTCCAACAGCTGGTCGAACAGCGCCTGACCATCGCCGGTCAGTGTATAGCCGGCCTGGCTGCGCTCGAACAACGTACGGCCGATCTGCCCCTCCAGCTCCAGCATCCGCCGCCCGATGGTCGCGGCACTGAGACCGCTCGAAGCGACGGCCCCCGTCAACCCGCCGCCGCGGGCGACATCGAGGAAGAGTTGATAAGAATCCCAGCCGGTGTTTTTCATGAGTGAAAAACATAGGGCGAAAACGGATGTTTATAAAGTAAATTCGTGTGTGTAGTTGAAGGGATGCCTCACAACATGGAGATGTCTCATGATGGACAGCATCGCTTTGGCCAAGGCCATCGAACTGCAACTTGAAGCGCGCGAAGAACAATGGCGTACGAATGAAGAGCTATTTTACCGCGACTATAGCCTGGATCCTCCAGCCCTCGTCATTTGGGCCGGACAGCTGATCACGGGCTTGGGCGCCCTGCTTGCTGGAATGAGAAAGGCGGACCGGGGAGATATCCACCGATCCGCCTGTGATGACTGCTATGACAAGCGCTGCGATCAGGCAGCTTCCTGCCGCGCGTAGCCGCTGCTGTAGCCTGCCTCGATCCTGAACTGCTGAATGAGGTGCAGCAGTGCGTCGGCTTCGCTGGCCAGCTCGCGGCTGGCCGCCGTGGTCTCTTCAACCATTCCGGCATTCTGCTGGGTCATCTGATCCATGTGGTTGACCGAAGCGTTGACTTCCTGCAACGCGCTCGCCTGGTCATGGCTGGCGCGGGCAATGCCTTCCACATGCTGACTGATGGTGACGATCTGGCTGCTGATCTGCGCCAGGACGGCACCGGCCTCCTGTACGAACTGCGAGCCGGAATTGACCTCCTGGGTCGACTTGTTGATCAGGCCCTTGATCTCCTTGGCGGCGGCCGCGGAACGTTGCGCGAGTTCACGCACCTCCATGGCGACAACGGCAAAACCCTTGCCGGCCTCGCCTGCGCGTGCCGCCTCGATGCCGGCGTTGAGCGCCAGCAGATTGGTCTGGAAGGCGATCTCGTCAATGACGCCGATGATCTGCTCGATCTTATGGGAGGCGTCCTCGATGCGCGTCATCGCATCGATGGCGTTGCCGACCACGACGGAGCTGTCGTCGGCACTGCGCTTGGCTTCGCGCACGATGCTGTCAGCATCCTTGGCACGCTCGGCCGAGGAGCGAACCGTGACGGTGATCTCGTCGACGGCCGCTGCGGTCTGCTCGAGCGAAGCAGCCTGTTGCTCGGTGCGCTTCGACAGGTCTTCGGCGGAAGCAGCCATCTGGTTGCCGTTGCTCTGGATCCTCTCGACGTTGCTGCGCACCTGGCTCAAGGTCTCCTGCAGGCGGGCGAGCGAGCTGTTGAAGTCCTGGCGCAGCTGCTCGAGACGGCCGATGAACGGCGTTTCGATCGTGGCCGAGATATCGCCCTGCGCGAGGCGTTCGAGACCGGCGGCAAGCTCGCTGACCGCAAAATCGATCTGCCGGTCAAGCTCGCGCTTTTCGGTGTCGTTGCGCTGGCGCTCGTGTTCGGCGGCCGCCCGTTCTTCGTCGCTTTGTTCCTCGATACGGATCTTCGAGATGGCATTTTCCTTGAAGATGCCAAGCGCGCGAGCCATATCGCCGATTTCGTCATGACGCTGCTCGCCGGAGATCGAAGTCTCCAGCATGCCATCGGCGATGCGGCGCATGGCGGCGGTGATCTGGCCGATCGGGCGCTGCAAGGTCAGAACCAGCGCAATGCCGCCGGCAACCGAGAGAATGATGCCGAGAGCGGTTGCCAGGATGGAGATGTAGTTCGCCTGGTCGCGTTCGGTGCCGGCGCTCTGCTTCTGCGTCTCGGCAAATGCGGTAAGCTGACCCCAGACCTGATCGAGTTGCTGGCGGGCACCGGCATATTCGCCGATCCGCTGCGTAATGATGTCGACGAGCTTCACCGCGGCACCGTCCATGGACTGGATCGCCGGGCGGATGGCTGCATCGATATCGCCGGCGAAATCCATGCTTTGGGCGCTCTGGTTCAGCGTATCGATATCGCCGTTAAGCTTGGAGATTTCCTGCCGCAGGCGGATGAGGTTGTCCTTGTTGGTATTGGCATTGAACTCCGCCAGGACGAGCTGCAGCGAATAGATCGAATCCTGCAGACGACGGGTGTCCTGGAGGATCGAATTGGTCTGCGCGACGCGGGCATCGAGCGATACGAAGGTCGTGGTCGCCTGACGCATCATCTGCGTTGCCGTCAGCTGCGTGTAGGTCGAGGTCTGACGGAAGCGCGACAGGAGGCGGCCGACATTGGCGACGCTGTCGTCGGTCGGCGCATCGGCGCTTTCGGTGGCAGCCGTCAGATCCTTGATCGTGCTGACCAACGACTGCACGACAGCCTTCTGGTTCTGCGGCAGGGCGAGATCGATGGCGCGCTGCGCCTTGTTCAGATCCGTCAGCCGGTCCTTCAGAAGTTTCATCTTGTCGGCCGGTGTCGCGGCCTTGTTGAAATCTTCCGCCACGGAGACAAGCAGGTCGCCGCCCTTCAGCAGGCGGTCGGCGGAGCGCAGCGTCGAGGTCGCGTCGGCCTGATCCTGTCGCACCTGATCCTCAAGCTGCTGGCTGTTGAAATTGACGTTGAAGCGGGCGCTGATCAGCGCTTTCTGTGCATCGTCGATCGTCTTGCGAAGCGCGAGTTCCTGCTCGTGGAGCGTCCACAATCTTCCGACGAGGTTGGCCATGTCGGCGGTCTTGGTAATCGCTTCGTTCAGATTGTCGCGGCCATCCGCTTCCTGGCCGAGTTGGCCGAGCGTCGAATTGAGCACGCCCTGCTGGGACTTGATGTCTCCATAAAGCTTGTCGCGCTGCTGCGTGTTGGTGATGCGCAGGAAGTCGTCCATCGAACCATAGAGGTTCTTGAAGCCCGTCAGCGATTGCAGCACGCTGTTGGAGATCTCCATCCGACCCTGCAGAAGCCCGGAAGCGTAGAGCCCGGTGAGGCCAACGGCGGAAATGCTGATGACGAATGGCAGGACGAATATGAGAACCTTCGTCTTGATCTTGAAGCGCGATAGTATCTTATCAATGAACATATTGGCCCTAACCTCTCACACACCGCTCCCCATCGGCGCCGCCTCGGCGCTGACCGGATGTATAACCATCGTTCTTGAAATATTCGCAGGCGGGGTTCCCGGGTAATAGCGGGATGCAATCATTGCTTCGGCTCTAACTTGCAGTAGAGCTCGCCCCATGAAATCGCCGCGAATTGTGGGTGCGATTAATTAATTTTCAGATAAGGGGACCGGCGCAGGTTGCATCGCTCGAAAAAACATCCGCAATGGTTGGTACCATCGGTGTTTCGTGCCGAGGAAAACCGTCGCTGAGCGACGGCTGCAGTGTGTCTTGAGCGGCTCTATTAGAAGCCGCGTACTGCCAGCAGGGCAATGCAGGCAGCAGTAATGCCAGTCGCCAGCATCAGAAGTCTTGCTGCCACGAGCTTGGCATTATCCCGAGTCTGAGCGATTGCAATGGCACGAGCACGACGCTTTGTTCTGTTCATGAGCATATTCCCATTTTCGCACTGACACGATAACCAGCAAAAGGTACTTTCGGCAACTGCCAATGTATTCAACAAAGATGTAGGAAAGAAAAACGCGAGTACCAGTGGTGTGTTCCATTTTGTCACAATTGCGACAACACCTTGAAATGGAAGCTCAAACCGCCTCGCCGGCAACATGGCCCGATGCCCAGGCCCATTGGAAGTTGTAGCCGCCGAGCCAGCCTGTGACATCGACGCATTCGCCGATGAAGAAAAGGCCCGGAACGGTTTTCGCCCGCATCGTCCGGGAATCGAGGGAGCCGGTGTCGATACCGCCAAGGGTCACTTCGGCCGTTCGATAGCCTTCCGAACCGGATGGCTTAACGGACCAGGACTGGATGGCTGATGCAAGCTGCTGCAGGCGTTTGTCGGATTGGTCGGCCATATTGCCGGCCACGCCTTCGTTCTCGACGAAGTGCTGCGCCAGCCGTTTTGGCAAGATCTCCGCAAGTGCCGTTTGCGCCGACTGCCGACCATTGGCTTGCTTGGCATTCCTGAGAAGTCCGAAGACATCGATGTCGGGCTCAATGACGACGGTGATATCCTCGCCCTCCCGCCAATAGGAAGAGATCTGCAGGATAGCGGGACCGCTGAGGCCGCGATGAGTGAAGAGCAACGCTTCGCGGAACGCCGTCTTGCCGTGGCGAATTTCGGCGGGCGCCGCAATACCCGACAGAGGCGCCAGGCGTTGAAGCAGTTGCGGATCGAGGGTCAGCGGGACAAGCCCCGGCCGGGTCTCGACGACGGGCAAGCCAAACTGCTCGGCGATGCGATAGGCAAAGCCTGTTGCGCCCATCTTTGGAATCGACTTGCCACCGGTCGCGATGACGAGTGACGAGGCCTCGAAGGCCCCTTCGGACGTTTGGATGCGAAAGCCGCCAGCCGATTGCTCGATCCCGCCGATGTCGGTGCGCAACCACAGCTCCGCGCCGGCCGCGCGCATCTCGTCGGTCAGCATGCGGATGATGTCCTTGGCGCTGCTGTCGCAGAAGAGCTGACCAAGCGTTTTCTCATGCCAGGCGATGCCATGGCGCTCTACCATGGCGAGAAAGTCCTGAGGCGTGAAGCGGGCAAGCGCCGATTTGGCGAAATGCGGATTGGCGGACAGGAAATTCTTCGGGCCGGTATGGATATTGGTGAAATTGCAGCGACCGCCGCCGGAAATGCGGATCTTGTCCCCGGGCGCCGCGGCGTGATCCAGCACGGCGACAGACCGCCCGCGCTGGCCGGCGCGAATGGCGCACATCATACCTGCCGCGCCCGCACCGAGGACGATCACATCATATCTGCCTGCCACTCTTGAGCCCTTCATTCTTCGCCGCGCTCTATCGTCATTTTTCCATCATACGGCGAAAGTCCGAGCGGTTTTCCCCCTCGCCAATTGGCAAACTGCGGTTATGATGCAATCACCGATCAACCCAAATACGGTGTTTTATGCCTGCGAGAAAGACCCCGCTGAAAGCTTCAGTGCCTGCCTCGAAAATCCCGACGGTGCCTCCCAGCCTGCGATCGGCACGCGGCGTGGCAAACTGGAAGGAAGCGGCCCAATGGCTGCGGGCGCGCGGGATCGAAGACATAGAATGCATCACACCCGACCTTGCCGGCGTACCGCGCGGCAAGATGATGCCCACCTCGAAGTTCACGTCCAATACGTCGCTGGCGCTGCCTTCGGCGATCTATCGCCACACGATTTCGGGCGAATATCCGGAGGAGACCGAGAGCTTCCGCTATGAGCCGCGCGACAGCGATCTGAAGCTGGTGCCGGACCTTTCGACGCTTTCCGTCGTGCCCTGGGAAACCGACCCGACGGCGCAGGTGATCTGCGATATCGTCAATTCCGAAGGCCATGCCGTATCTTACACGCCGCGCAACCTCTTGAAGAAGATCATGGGGCTCTATCGCGATCGCGGCTGGAAGCCAGTGGTCGCGCCCGAGATCGAGTTCTATCTGGTCGCCAAGAATGACGACCCGGACTATCCGCTGCATCCGCCGAAAGGCCGCTCCGGCCGCTCGATCCTCGGTGGCCAGGGCTATTCGATCGCCGGCATCAACGAGTTCGACGAGTTGATCGACGACATCTATCACTTCTCGGAGAAGCAGGGTCTGGAGATCGACACGCTGATCCATGAAGAAGGTCCCGCACAGCTTGAAATCAACCTGCGCCACGGCGATCCGATCGAGCTGGCCGACCAGGTGTTCATGTTCAAGCGTACCATTCGCGAGGCCGCGCTGAAGCACGGCATCTATGCGACCTTCATGGCCAAGCCGATGCAGAGCCAGGCGGGTTCGGCGATGCACATCCACCAGTCCGTCGTAAATATCGAGACCGGCAAGAACGTCTTCACCAATCCGGACGGCAGCCCTTCGCAGGAGTTCTTCTACTTCATCGGCGGCATGCAGCGCTATGTACCCAACGCGCTCGCCATGCTTGCGCCCTACGTGAATTCATACCGACGGCTGGCGCCGAACATGTCGTGCCCGGTCAACAATGCCTGGGGCTACGACAATCGCACCACGGCGTTCCGCGTGCCGGTCTCAGATCCGCAGGCTCGACGCGTCGAGAACCGGCTGCCGAGTTCCGACGCCAATCCTTATCTTGCCCTTGCCGCTTCGCTCGCCTCGGGGCTGCTTGGCATCATGAAGCAAGTCGAGCCGACCGCGCCGACGGAAGATTCCGCCAATGAAGGCTCGATCGATCTGCCGCGCGGCCTGCTGGAAGCAATCGCCCTTCTCGAAGACGAGCCCGCTTTCGAAGAGGTTCTCGGCAAGGAGTTCATCGACATTTATGTCGGCGTCAAGCGCGGTGAATTCGAAACCTTCATGCAGGTGATCAGCCCGTGGGAGCGGGAATTCCTTCTGCTCAACGTGTGAAGGAGATCGCCCATGACGCTGCAGGAAACATGGCAGAGCCCGATCGCGCCAGGACTTTCCTTCTACCAGGCAACCGTCGGCCCGCGCCCGCTTTATCCCAGGCTCGACGGCTCGCGCCGGGCTGACGTCGCTATCGTCGGCGGCGGCTATACCGGCCTTCAAGCCGCCTACAATCTCGCCAAGGGCGGCGCCAGCGTCGTTCTCATCGATGGCAACCGCTTCGGCGACGGTGCCTCGGGCCGCAATGGCGGGCAACTTGGCACCGGCCAGCGCTGGTGGCCGGAAGAGATGGAAGAGAAGATCGGCTACGAGCGCTCGAAGGCGCTTTTCGATCTGGCCGAGGACGCCAAGCGACATCTTCTCGACTTCTCCGCCGAGCACGGCATCGACATCGATTTCCTGCCCGGCCAGATGAATGTCACGCACAAGCGCAGTTACAAGCGCGACTACATGGAAAATGCCGAGATCGCCGCCACCCGCTACGGCTATCCGCATATGAAGTTCATGGACGAGGCCGAGACCCAGGAACGGCTGGGTTCGAGCTTCTATCTCTATGGCGTCAGGGATATGGGCACGGGCCATATCCACCCTTTGAAACTGCTGATCGGCCTTGCCCGCGTCGCGGCAGATGCCGGCGCGGCTCTCTTCGAAATGACCAAGGCGAAGGGCTTCCGGCAATCGAGCGGCAAGACCATTATCGAAACGGATGGCGGCGAGATCACCGCCGACCGGGTGCTGATCGCCTGCAACGGCTATATCGGCAATCTGGAGCCCGTGACGGCGAGCCATGTCATGCCGATCCGCTCCTTCATCGGCGCCACCGAACCGCTCGACCGCTTTCCGCAAGTACTTCCCGGTAACGAAGCCGTGGCCGATTCGCGGTTCGTGGTACGTTATTTCCGCAAATCGAAGGATGGCCGCCTGCTGTTCGGCGGGCGCGAGGCCTATACGTCGGATAATCCGCGCGACATAACGCAGCACATTCGTCGCCAGATCGCCGAGATCTATCCAGCTCTTGGCGATATCAAGATCGATTATGCGTGGGGCGGCTCGGTCGGCATCACCATGCCGCGGCAACCTTTCGTGCGCGAGGTCATGCCGGGTGTCACCTCCATCGGCGGCTATTCCGGCCACGGGGTCATGCTGTCAAATTATTGCGGTAAACTCTATGCGAAAACGGTTCTCGGGAATGCGGACGAGCTTCACCTCTTCAAAGAGCTGAATATCCCTGCCTTCCCCGGCGGAGCGCGCATGCGGGCACCTCTGCTGTTCCTGGCGCTCTCGTGGTTTGCACTGCGCGACAGGTTTTAGAAACCGGAAGATGAATTCTTCCGTCGGCGATCCGCGCCAAAAAGCCGAGTCTGATTTTTGCGATGCACACTGGCCTTTTTAAATCGATTAGATTAAAAGGGGCCTCAACCAAGACCGATTGAGAGATACCTCATGAGCAGCCAGATCATTCCCGTTGAACCATTTGATTATGTCGTTTTCGGCGGCAGCGGCGACCTTGCCGAACGCAAGCTCCTGCCCGCTCTTTACCATCGTCAGGTCGAAGGTCAGTTTTCCGAGCCGACGCGCGTCATCGGTGCTTCGCGCAGCGCTCTTTCCAATGAAGAATACCGCAAGTTCGCCGACGCCGCCCTCAAGGAACACCTGAAGAAGGGCGAATATGACGAGGCCGAAGTCAAGAAGTTCCTCGCCCGCCTGTTCTACGTGCCGGTCGATGCACGCAGCGATGCCGGCTGGGATCAGCTCAAGAAGCTGCTGGACGAAGGCAAGGAACGCGTGCGCGCCTTCTATCTCGCCGTCGCTCCGGGCATTTTCGGCGACATCTCGCAGAAGATCCACGATCACAAGCTGATCACCAAGCAGACGCGCATCGTCGTCGAAAAGCCGATTGGCCGCGACCTCGCTTCCGCTCTGCAGCTCAACGACACCATCGGCAAGGTCTTCAAGGAAGAGCAGATCTTCCGCATCGACCACTATCTCGGCAAGGAAACCGTGCAGAACCTGATGGCGCTGCGCTTTGCCAACGCCCTCTACGAGCCGCTGTGGAACGCCAACCACATCGACCACGTGCAGATCACTGTCGCCGAATCGGTCGGTCTCGAAGGCCGCGCCGGCTACTACGATACCGCCGGCGCCCTGCGCGACATGGTGCAGAACCATATCCTGCAGCTGCTTTGCCTGACCGCGATGGAAATCCCCTCCTCCATGGATTCGGAAGCCGTTCGCGACGAGAAGCTGAAAGTCTTGCGCGCGCTGAAGCCGATCGACGCTTCCAATGTCGAGCAGGCGACCGTTCGCGGCCAATACCGCGCCGGCGCTTCGGCGGGCGGCCCGGTCAAGGGCTACCTCGACGAGCTGGAGGGCGGCGTTTCCAACACCGAGACCTTCGTCGCCATCAAGGCCGAGATCGGCAATTGGCGCTGGGCCGGCGTTCCCTTCTACATCCGCACCGGCAAGCGTCTTGCCGGCCGCGTGTCGGAGATCGTCATCACCTTCAAGCCGATCCCGCACAATATCTTCGATCAGGCCGCTGGCCGTATCGTCGCCAACCAGCTCATCATTCGCCTGCAGCCTGATGAAGGCGTCAAGCAGTCGCTGATGATCAAGGATCCGGGTCCGGGCGGCATGCGCCTGCGCAACGTCTCGCTCGACATGAGCTTCGCGTCTGCCTTCAACGTCCGCAATCCGGACGCTTATGAACGCCTGCTGATGGACGTCATTCGGTCCAACCAGACGCTGTTCATGCGCCGCGACGAAGTGGAAGCGGCATGGGAATGGGTCGACCCGATCCTCAAGGGTTGGGAAGCAACAGGTCAGCAGGTGCAGGGCTATACCGCCGGCACCTGGGGTCCGAGCCAGGCTATCGCGCTCATCGAGCGTGACGGCCGCACCTGGCACGACGACATCTAATCCGGGACGATAACGATGACAGCGAATATGCATGCTTTCGCCAATGGTGCCGAACTCGCCGGCAAGCTCGCGGACAAGGTGGCCGAGACCCTCTCGGCCGCGGTTGCTGCGCGCGGTTCTGCAAGCATCGCGGTCTCCGGCGGCTCCACGCCGAAGGCCTTCTTCCAGGCGCTGTCATCGCGTTCGATCGACTGGGGCAAGGTAACGATCACCCTCGTCGACGAACGGTTCGTGCCGGCGGATAATCCGCGCTCGAACCATCTGCTCGTTCAGGAAAACCTGCTGAAGGACAAGGCGGCTGCCGGCACGTTCCTTCCGCTCTATCAGGCTGCGGCTTCCGTCGAGGAGGCCGCGGTCATCGCCACGGAAAAGACCAAGGCTGTCGACCATCCCTTCGATGTCGCCATCCTCGGCATGGGCAACGACGGCCACACGGCATCGTTCTTTCCGGGCGGTAGCAATCTCCGGACCGCACTCGATCCGAACACCCCGCGCGGCATCATCACGATGGAAGCGGAAGGTGCCGGCGAGCCGCGTCTGACGTTCACCTTCTCCAGCCTTCAGGATGCCAGATTGCTGGTGCTCCATATCGAGGGAGAAGGCAAGAAGGACGTTTTGGCCAAAGCCGAAGCGTCGGGCGAAGAAACCGAGATGCCGATCCGCGCCATGCTGCGGCGGGCCGCTTCCCCGGTCGAGATTTATTGGGCTCCCTGACACAGCCGGCAGGCCGCGTCATCGAACCCTGAATGACACAGCAACATGTGCTGCGCCATGTGCCCTTGCGGGCGCAGCGGCAAAGCATTGACTTTTGGACCCCGCGCCACGCCCCCTACCGAACCGGATCTTCGGGCTTTGCGCAGAACAGACGGAGGCAGATCGACCATGGCCGCTGACGCCCGCATTTCCAAGATTACCGCACGCATCGTCGAGCGCTCGAAGCCGACGCGCGAACGTTATCTGGACCGCCTGCGCAATGCCGCAACCAGGGGGGCGCAACGCTCCGTGCTCGGCTGCGCCAACCTCGCACATGGCTTCGCCATCTGTTCCCCCTCCGAGAAGGACGCACTGGCAGGAGACCAGGTGCCCAATCTCGGGATCATCACATCCTATAACGACATGCTCTCGGCGCATCAGCCCTTTGAGACCTACCCTGCGATCATTCGCCAGGCGGCGGCCGAAGCGGGCGGCATCGCCCAGGTTGCCGGCGGCGTGCCGGCCATGTGCGACGGCGTCACGCAGGGCCAGCCCGGCATGGAGCTCTCGCTCTTCTCGCGCGACCTGATCGCCATGTCCGCTGGCGTCGGCCTGTCGCACAACATGTTCGATGCGGCTGTTTTCCTCGGCGTCTGCGACAAGATCGTGCCCGGCCTCGTCATCGCCGCCCTCTCCTTCGGCCATCTGCCCGCCGTGTTCATTCCGGCCGGACCGATGACCTCGGGCCTGCCGAACGACGAGAAGTCGCGCGTGCGCCAGCTTTATGCCGAGGGCAAGGTCGGCCGTGCCGAACTGCTGGAAGCAGAATCGAAGTCCTACCACGGCCCCGGCACCTGCACCTTCTATGGCACCGCCAATTCCAATCAGATGCTGATGGAAATCATGGGCTTCCATATGCCTGGCGCTTCCTTCGTCAATCCCGGCACGCCGCTGCGCGAAGCGCTGACACGCGAGGCGACCAAGCGCGCGCTCGCCATCACCGCCATGGGCAATGAATTTACGCCGGCCGGCGAAATGATCGACGAACGCTCGATCGTCAACGGCGTCGTCGGCCTGCATGCGACAGGCGGCTCGACGAACCACACGATGCACATCGTCGCCATGGCGCGCGCTGCCGGCATCGTGCTGACCTGGCAGGATATTTCCGAGCTGTCCGATATCATTCCGCTGCTGGCCCGCGTCTATCCGAACGGGCTTGCCGACGTGAACCATTTCCATGCCGCCGGCGGCATGGGCTTCCTCATCAAGGAACTCCTGAAGAAGGGGTTGCTGCACGAGGACGTACGCACTGTCTACGGCCACGGCCTCGGCAACTACTCCATCGACGTCAAGCTCGGCGCCGACGGCAATGTTGCCCGCGAGCCCGCCCCGGACAAGAGCCACGATCCTAAGGTGCTGGCAAGCATCGATACACCGTTCCAGAGCAATGGCGGCCTGAAGATGCTGCGCGGCAACATCGGCAAGGCCGTCATCAAGATTTCCGCCGTCAAGCCGGAACGCCACATCATCGAAGCGCCAGCCGTGATCTTCCACGATCAGCTGGAGATGCAGCAAGCCTTCAAGGATGGCAAGCTCAACCGCGACTTCGTCGCCGTCGTCCGCTTCCAGGGCCCGAAGGCCAACGGCATGCCCGAACTGCACAAGCTGACGCCAGCGCTCGGCGTGCTGCAGGACCGCGGCTTCCGCGTGGCGCTTCTAACCGACGGCCGCATGTCAGGCGCATCGGGCAAGGTTCCCGCCGCCATCCACGTGACACCGGAAGCCATCGATGGCGGCCCGATCGCTCGTATTCGTGAAGGTGACATCATCCGCATCGATGCGATCGCCGGCACGCTCGAGGTGCTTGTCGACGCCGCCGACATGGCCGAGCGTGAACCCGTCGTCGCCGATCTCTCAGAGAACGAGTTCGGTATGGGTCGCGAGCTCTTCGCCCCCTTCCGTCGTGCCGCGGGTCCTGCCGATCAGGGTGCTAGCGTCCTGATTTAAGAGCAACTTACGGCTGCTCGCGTCACAGGATTGACAACTGAATTGACTAATCCCTTGGGTATTGCACGCCAATTCCCAAGGATCGAAATTCATGTTGAAGTCATTGCTCGGACGCCGCCAGGCGCTGAAATTTCTCGCAGGCACGGCCGTCCTGCCGGTGCTCATTTCGGCCATGCCTGCCGAAGCTGCCCAAAAGCCTCTGCGTGTCGTCATCCTCTCGGACCTGCATTCGGCCTACGAACGCATGGGACAATTGCTGTCGGCAATCGAAAAGCAGGTCGCAAGCAATGAGGGGCCGCACCTTGTCGTGCTGAACGGCGATCTCTTCGAGTCCGGGAATGTGGTGGCGACGCGTTCGGGTGGCGAGATCGACTGGGCGTTCCTTGCAGCCCTTGCGAAGGTAGCTCCGACCGTCGTCAATATCGGCAATCACGAGCCCGATCTCGACAACGACCTCGCGAATTTCGTCACGCGAGCATGCGGGCTTGGCGTCACCGTACTCAGCAATATCATCGACAAGCGCACCGGCGCACCCTACACGCAGGCTTCGGCTCAGCTGACGCTCGATGGCCGGTCGATCACCATCGCCGGGTTTGCGACCGATGCGATCAAGACCTATCCCAAAGCCACACGCGACATGCTCGACATTCCGCAACCGGTGGAATGGGCCAAGAAGAACCTTCCCGGCGTTCTCAAGAGCGATAGCATCAATATTGTGCTCAGCCATGCGGGTGTCGTGGCGGATCGCGATATCCTGCCGATCCTTCCCGAAGGTACGCTCATTATCGGCGGCCACGACCATCTGAACCTGACTCATGAACAGGGTGCCACGCGCTATGTTCACACGGGTTCCTGGTCGACCGCGATCACGGTCGCGAGCATTGCCGCGCCCGGCACGGCACCAGCCCTCCAGCGCGTCGATATCGACGCTGCCGGCGCTCCCTCCGCCGCACTCAAGGATCTCATCCCAGCCGTGCTCGCTCGTCATCTCACGGATGAAGATCGCGCAACCGTCGGCAAGAGCGCCAAGACCATGACGGTGGATGAGGTCGGCCGGTTTGTTGCTGATGTGATGACGAAGAAGACCAAGGCCGATGTCGGCTTCGTCGGCCACACCTCGTTCGGTGCAGGCCTGCCCCAGGGCGAGGTCAACCGCTACAGCTTCAATGCCTCCGTGCGCTTCGACGGCAAACTGATGCGGACCGAAGTCGATGCCGCCACACTCGGGGCCATCCTCACCCGCTGCAATCAGGAGGGCGATATACCGCTTGCTGCACGCACGGGCGACTATCTCCACGCGGCGCCGGTCGATCTGCCGAAAAAGGAGCGTTATACCCTCGTCTGCAACGATTGGTCGGCGATCAACCAGAAGAGCTATTTCGGTCGCGAAGATCTGGTCTTCTCGGAAGTGGCCGACGCAAAACTGAAGCAGGCAGTGCTCGACACGATGGCAGCTGGATAGCTACCCGCCGGCCCAAAGCGCAACTCCGCCGTGGATGGAGACATTCCAAACACTCCTTCGCGGCGGATGCAGTCGCGCGTGCGCAGTGGAAAACCCACTCACCAAATCTCGACTCTTAGTTGAGATTCTGCTTCACTCGAAGCGGGAAATTGGGGACCATCATGAAATTGAAGATCGTATCGGCGCTCGCGTTGAGCGCACTCCTTGGCGCGTGCCAATACAAGGCCGAACCGCTGCCTGTTGCAACATACAACGTATACTCGTCTTACGACGGCAAGCTGCCGGGCAAGTATTTTCTCTATGTGGATGCAGCCAAGCTGGACAGGCCGATAAAGCCTTCCGATTTCAACTGTGCGGCCCATACGTTCCCGCTCAATGTATCAACGAGCTTTGCAAGCTCCGTCCGTCAGACATTCACCAATCTGGTGACCGAATTGGAGGTCGTTCAGCAACCGGTGGGTCGAGACCAATTGAAGGCTCGGGGCGCTCGCGGCATGATCATTGTCCGCGGCGAGGAACTGAACGGTCGTCTGCGCGTGGTTCCAGGATTCTGGTCTGCCGGCATGGAAACGGAAGTAGAAATGGCCGCTTCGATTACAGTTGACGGTGTTAATGGCCGTCTTCTCGGAGCCACTGTCTCCGGCAGCGGCAATGGTCAAACCGATGCAGGTTTCGCCTGTGAAGGGGGAGCTAAATCGCTTGTCGATTCTGCAGAGCATGCCCTGAAGGAAACGCTCGGCCGGCTGGGTGAAGCACTTACAAACTCCGAACGCGTCCGCAAGGGAATCTGATCTCCGTAAGGCTGGCTCAAGCGGTGCCTGCCGGCCTCGATTTCAACGGCTGGCAACGATTTGAGATCGCCGATGAAGTCTGGAAAGAAGGAAGCCCTGCGCGACTTTAAGCGCGCCGGGCTTTCTTGCTCCGTTGGCCTACTCAGGCGCGAATATCCAGCACGCGGTTCTTGTGGGCCGGGTGCGTGCTGTAGACGAAGATCTTGTTCATCTCCTTGTCCGTCAGCAGACGCAGGAAACGGACTTCCACCGTGTTGTTATGGAATACCTTCATGAGCACGCAGCCAACCTTGGTGATGCGGGCGTCTGGGATATCAAGATAGAACTGCTTTGGCAGATTATATTGCGTGAGGATCGCAAGAACGGCGCTGCTCTGCGAGATGCGGATGATATCGCAACGGCGCGAAGCGAGATTCATCACACCTTTTTCGGTGTATTCGAGCCGCGCTGCGTTCATCGTATCTTCCATGCGGAACCGCGCTTCGCGGTCATACATGAAGGATTCTTCCTTGTTGAGAAAATGCTGACCTGAATTAGCTCTGCCGAACGCGGCCATCTTGGTAAATCCCTAGGGTATATTACGAAGAGGAGACTATCAGGCGGTCTTTAACAGAAGGTTTGAACGCGCCGGCTCAGCAAGAATTTTGATGTTCCTCCCGGCCGACGCTATCATTACTCACAAGCGGTATCCCGTTACTGCTTGCGATAGGAGTGGCCGCTGGCATCGAAGAGATGCAGCTTCTGTCGATCGGCTGCGAAGCGCAGCTTCTGCCCGCGATGGATGTCGGCGATGCCAGGCACCTTGACGATGATCGGTTCGCCGTCGACCAAGCCTTCGATGTAAAGCTGGGTCACTTCGCCGAGCGCCTCAACGATGGCGACTTCGCCCTCAAAAAGATAGTCGTCATCGGTTGCAATGCGCAGATCTTCCGGGCGCACACCGAAGCTCGCCTGCTTGCCCTTCTCCGACACTTGCGTCGGCATGTCGAGCGTCACCGCCTTGCCACCCGTCAGCGTCACGGTCGTCGTTGCGCCGGTTTCGGTTACGACGGCGGGAATGATGTTCATGGCCGGCGAACCGATGAACTTTGCCACGAACAGGTTTGCCGGACGCTCGTAAAGTTCGAGCGGCGCGCCCACCTGCTCGACGCGGCCTGCTGACAGAACCACGATGCGGTCGGCAAGCGTCATGGCTTCCACCTGATCATGGGTGACGTAGATCATCGTCGTCTCAGGCATGGACTGGCTGAGCTTGGCAATCTCGATGCGAGTCGCGACGCGCAGCGCAGCATCGAGGTTGGACAGCGGTTCGTCGAACAGGAAGACCTTCGGGTTGCGGCAGATGGCGCGGCCGATGGCGACGCGCTGGCGCTGGCCACCGGAGAGTGCCTTGGGCAGACGTTCGAGATACTGGCCGAGCTGCAGGCTGGCCGCCGCTGCGCGAACGCGGCGGTCGATTTCCTGCTTGCTTTCGCCGGCGATGCGCATGCCGAAGGCCATGTTGTCATAGACGGTCATGTGCGGATAGAGCGCATAGGACTGAAAGACCATGGCGATGCCGCGCCTGGAGGGCGGAACCTCGTTCACCTTCTGACCGGCAATCATCATATCGCCGGCGGTGATGCTCTCCAGCCCGGCAATCATCCGAAGCAAGGTGGATTTGCCGCAACCCGAGGGGCCAACGAAGACGATGAACTCGCCTTCGTTGATCTCCAGATCGATGCCGTGCAGCACATGCACGTTGCCGTAGGATTTTCTGATGTCCTTCAGAACAAGTCCGGTCATCTATGCTCCTCCTCCCAAAGGCTCAGCCAAGACGCGCGAAATAAGCGCCCCAGGCCGGAATGTCGATTTTGTTGCCGTAGTTGTTGCTGGTAAAGCCATGTCCCGTCAATGCCTGCCAGTTGCCCTCGGGCAAGCTGGCCACAGCTTCGGCAGGACTCATATTCAATACGCAGAGAATTGTCTCACCATCATGGATGCGGGTGTAAAGCAGCACATCGCCCTGCGGTTGCAAAAAGGCGATCTCACCCTTGGCGAAGGCCGGATGCTGCTTGCGGAAGGCAAGGAAGCGGCGGTACTGCTCGAGCACCGAGTTCTCGTCGCCCTGCTGGACGCTGACGGCGCGCAGAATGTGCTCCACCGGCACAGGCAACCAGGGCTTGACCGTGGAGAAGCCGCCCTGAGCCACCTGGCTGTCCCAGACCATCGGCGTGCGGCAGCCATCGCGGCCCTTGAACTCGGGCCAGAACTGAATGCCGTAAGGATCCTGCAGATCCTGATAGGCAAGATCGGCTTCGGTGAGTGCCAATTCCTCGCCCTGGTATATGCAGACGGAACCGCGCAGCGTCAGCAGCAGCGCAGAATAGAGCTTGGCGAAAGCATCGCGGTCGGCGACCAGGTTGCCCCAGCGGCTGACATGACGCACCACGTCGTGGTTGGAGAAGGCCCAGCAGGCCCAGCCTTCCGGCGCAGCTGCGTCGAAATCATTCATCACCTCTTCGACACGCTCCGGCGATAGAGCGTCCGGCGCGAGGAATTCGAAGGCGTAGCACATATGCATCTTGTCGCCGCCGGATGTATATTCGCCGACGATTTCGAGGCCGCGCTGGCTGTCGCCGACTTCGCCGACGGCGGCGATGGCCGGATATTCGTCGAGCACCGCGCGGAAGCGCTTCAGGAACTCCAGGTTCTCTGGACGGTTCTTGTCGTAGAGATGCTCCTGGAAGTTATAGGGATTGACCGCCGGCGCGGTGGAGGCATTGCGACGCGATGGCTCCAGAGCGGGATTGTCGCGCAGTTCCTTGTCGTGGAAATAGAAGTTGATGGTATCCAAGCGGAAGCCATCTACGCCGCGGTCGAGCCAGAAACGCACGACATCAAGCAGCCGGTTCTGCACTTCCGGATTGTGCAGGTTCAGGTCCGGCTGCGACGTCAGGAAGTTGTGCATGTAATACTGCATGCGTGTCGGATCCCACGCCCAGGCCGAGCCGCCGAAGATCGACAGCCAGTTGTTGGGTGGGGTGCCATCCGGCTTGGCATCGACCCAAACATACCAGTCCGACTTGGGATTATCCTTGCTCGACCGGCTTTCGACAAACCAGGGATGGCGATCCGAGCTGTGCGACATCACGAGATCGATCATCACCTTGATGCCGAGGCGATGGGCTTCCGTCATCATCGCATCGAAATCGGCCAGCGTGCCGAAGATCGGATCGACATCCTCGTAATTGGAAACGTCGTAGCCGAAATCGCGCATCGGCGAGGTGAAGAACGGCGAAATCCAGATCGCATCGACTCCGAGTGCTGCGACATGCGGCAGGCGGGCGGCGATACCCTTGAGGTCGCCAATGCCGTCACCGTTGGAGTCCTGATAGGAGCGCGGATAGATCTGATAGATCACGGCGCCGCGCCACCAGTCCTTGTCAACTGCCGAAACCGATTGAGGGGCAATGCTCATGCTGATTAAGTCCTGTCTGGATGATATGATCTTGGCTCAGCCCCCCTTCACCGACCCGGCGAGCAGACCGCGCACGAGATAGCGCTGCAGACCGAAGAAGACGAGGAGCGGAATAAGGATGGTAACGAAGGCGGATGCCGTCAGGATTTCCCAGTTGCCGCCACGCGAGCCGAGCAGTGCATTGAGCGCGGCCGTCAGAACCAGATGATCCTTGTCGGTGCCAAGGAACACCATGGCGATCAAGAGGTCGTTCCACACCCAGAGGAACTGGAAGATCGCGAATGAGGCGAGCGCAGGGAAGGATAGAGGCAAGATGATCTTGACGAAGATATCGAAGTCGCTGGCGCCGTCGACACGGGCGGATTCGATGATCTCCTTGGGCAGGCCGGCAATGTAGTTGCGCAGCAGATAGATGGCGAGCGGCAGGCCGAAGGCCGTGTGGGCGAGCCAGATGCCCGGATAGGTCTTCGACGGCACTCCAAAGATCTGGCCGATCTCGTTATAGATGCGCAGAAGCGGGATCAGCGACATCTGTAGCGGCACGACGATCAGGCCGACGACGAGCGCTATCAACAAGGCGCGGCCCGGAAAGTCCATCCATGCAAGCGCATAGGCGGCAAAAGCCGCAATCAGGATCGGGATGACCGTTGCCGGGATCGTCACGGTCAGCGAATTGATGAAGGATTGACCGATACCCTCGCCGCGCAGGACGGAACGGTAGTTGTCGAGGGTGAATTGCGGCGGCGTGGCGATCGTCAGATAGATGCGCTTGCTGCGGGCGTCGGCTCCGAAGGGACCGCTCTTCTGATAGCGATAGCTGCCATCGGCATTGACGGTGAGCGTTTCGCCATTGCCGAGATCGGCGGTCGAGCCGACTTTGTAGGCCGCCGGCTCCTGAACGCGCAGGCCGAAGGACTGGATCCTGCCGTTGCCGCTGTTGCCTTCGCCGGCAACCGTGCCGGCAATAACGTAATTGGCGCCGTCCTGCTTTGCCTTGTCGGGGCCATCGAGGCGGGCGGCCGCTGTCTGCGACGAGCCGGCGAAGGCCGTCCACCAGCCGGAGACGACGATCTGATCCTTGTCGCGGATAGCCGTGACGAAGATGCCAAGCGTCGGCAACAGCCAGAGGAGGACGATGAGCAGCACCGCGGCATGAACGAAGATGCGGGCGGGGCCGATACGACCGAGATTTCCAAGCATGTCAGCGCCCCTTCGTTTCTGCGTTTGCACGACGGATGTTCCAGATCATGATCGGCGTCACGGCCGCCATGATGACGAGCGCGATGACGGCGCTTCGGCCGCTGTCGCCGCCGCCGCGGAACATCCAGTTGAACATCAGGTTGGCGAGTACCATCGTGTTCCATTGACCGTTCGTCATGGTGAGCACGATGTCGAAGACCTTGAGCACGAGGATGGTGATGGTGGTCCAGACCGTGGCGATCGTGCCCCAGACCTGCGGCACCATGATCTTCCAGAAGATCTGCCAGCCATTGGCGCCATCGATGACGGCGGCTTCGATGGTTTCCTCGGGGATGCCGCGCAGCGCTGCCGAGAGGATGACCATGGCAAAGCCGGTCTGGATCCAGATGAGCATGACCATCAGGAAGAAATTGTTCCAGAAGGGAATGGTGATCCAGACTTCCGGCGTACCGCCGAAAAGCTGGACGACGGCGTTCAATAGGCCGATCTGCGCATCGGTGCCGCCGCGATATTCGTAGATGAACTTCCAGATGACCGATGCGCCGACGAAGGAAATGGCCATCGGCATGAAGATGACGGCCTTGGCGATGTTGCCCCACCAGATGCGGTCGGTCATGACGGCGATCACGAGGCCGAAGAAGGTGCAGGCTGCCGGCACGACTGCAAGCCAGAGAATGTTGTTGAAGATCGACTGGCGAAATTCGGTGTCGTAGAAGGCCCAAACGTAGTTGGCGCCGCCGACGAACTGGCTGCCATCAGGCCCGTAGAAGGACAGGATGAGCGTCGCGATCACCGGGTAGACCAGATAGACGATAAGCAGGAATAGCGCCGGCCCCAGAAACAGCCAGGGGCGGATGAGGCCGCGGCGACGGAGATTGACCGCCGCCTGATGGACATCGGTTCCCTCCTTTGCGGGAAAGATCAGGTCCAAGAATTTGTTGGAGAACCAGAAATAGGCGGCGCAAGCGGCGACGCCGAATATCATGGCGCCAATCGCCGATACGATCTGCGAAAACATTCATTCCCTCCCCGAATTTACCTGCTTGAGGCCGTCATTCCGGCATCGGCTGCGCTCAAAAGCGCGCCGTTTGAATGCTTGTGGCGCCGCCGGCAGGTGCCGGCGGCGATTAGGCTTTGAAGCTTACTTGATGGCGTCCCAAGACTTCTGGATCCCGTCGGCGACATCCTGTGCGGACTTGCCGCCGACGAAGTCCACCATGCCGGTCCAGAACGAGCCAGCACCGATTTTGCCCGGCATCAGGTCGGAACCGTCGAAGCGGAAGGTGGTAGCCGAGGTCAGGATTTCGCCTTCCTTGCGCAGCGTGTCGTTGGCATAGGCCGCCGTGTTGACGGACTTGTACGGCGTCAGGAAGCCGGACTGCGCCATCCAGACTTCCTGGGCGATCGGCGTCTGCAGGAACTGGATGAAGGCGCGAGCGGCCTTCGAGTCCTTGGTGATGGTTGCGAGCGTGCCAGCACCTTCGACCGGCTTGCCGAGTTCAGGATGCGACGCATAAGGCGGGAAGTAGAAGAAGTCCGCATCCTGGCCGAGCTTGGTGCCATCCGGGAAGAAGGACGGGATGAAGGATGCCTGCTTGTGCAGATAGCACTTCGGCGGAACCGTGAAGAGACCCTTCGGGCTGTCGCGGAAGTCCGTCGAGGCAACCGCGGCAACGCCACCGGCAACATATTTCGGGTTCTTCGCGAACTTGCCGAATTCTTCGATGGCCGCAACGACCTTGGGGTCATTGAACTTCAGCGTGTTGTCGACCCAATGATCGTAATCCTGTGGCGTATTCAGGCGCAGCATCAGATCCTCAACCCAGTCCGTTGCCGGCCAGCCGGTTGCGCCACCCGAACCGAGACCGATGCACCAGGGCGTGCCGCCGTCCTTGACGATCTGATCCGAAAGCTTGATCAGGTCCTCCATGGTTGTGGGCACTTTATAGCCGGCTTCCTCGAAGTTTTCCGGAACGTACCAGACCAGCGACTTCAGGTCGGCCTTATATGGGAAAGCGTAGAAGGCGTCCTTGCCATCCTTGCCCTTGTAGGTGCCGTAGCCGACCCAGCTGTCACCGGCGCCGTAATTGGTCTTGACCCAACTTGCCACGTCATCGCCGAGCGGCGTCAGATAGCCCTTGCTGGCGAGGTTGGCGAGAAGACCCGGCTGCGGAAGGATGGCCACGTTCGGTGGCGAACCGGCCTGCGTATCGATGACGATCTGCTGCTCGTAGTTTTCCGAGGATGAGTACTTGGCGTTTACGCCGGTCGCCTCGGTGAAATAATTGAGGACACTGGTGAAGAGAGCCTCGTCCTCGCCACGCCAGGGACCGAAGATGGTCAGCGTCTCACCCTTCAGGTCGGCATGCGCGGCCTTGAAGTCGTCGTAGCTCTTCCAGTTGAACTTGGAGTCCTGGCCGGGCTGGAACTTCAGATCGGCCGACATCGCCGTGCCAGCCAAGAGAGCGGCAGCAGCAACGGTCATCAAAAACAGTTTCTTCATGTGGTTGTCCTCCCAAATACGAAACCCATGAGCCTAAACACGTTTCCGTGCGATGCGCCCCATTCCTCAAAGCGCTTTGGCTACCTTCTCTCATCCATTGAGGACGCGACAAAGTCAAGCGATTTTCAGTTTTCGACCAATATGCACAGCAAATCTCGCGTTGCAGCATAAAATAAGCGCCGATATTTTCGCTAATTATCTTGTCTCAATCGCTACGCCTGCTACATACTTGAAAGCGCTTTGGAGGCCATGGACGCGTCGGGAGGTTGCGTTGGCATCTTAGCGGGTGAGGAGTTGGAGGAGCCTAAATACGTGAATCTGAAACAGCTATCGCAAATGCTGGGGCTGTCGCAGACGACAGTCAGCAGGGCCTTGAACGGCTACCCGGAGGTCAATCGCGAGACGCGCGAGCGTGTCCTCAAAGCGGTTCGGGAAACCGGCTACCGGCCCAACAAGGCGGCGCAAAGGCTTGCCACCGGCAAGGCCGGATCCATCGGGCTGGTCATGCCGACCTCGTCTGCCAACTCCTCGGATGCGCATTTCAGCGAGTTTCTGACCGGCCTTGGCGAGGAAGCTCTAAGACACGACTTTCATTTCGTGTTGACACCTGCCGACCCAAACGATGAAGTCGGCGCATTGAGACGGCTGGCGGCAAGCGGCAATGTCGATGCCCTCTTCGTCAACTACATGCGCGGCCATGATCCGCGCCTGGAGATGTTGAAGACGCTGTCCATGCCCTACCTCGTGCATGGGCGCTCCATCGGCTCCGAGCCGGACTATCCCTTTCTCGATATCGACAACGAAGCCGCCTTCTACGATGCGACCAAGCTGCTGTTGCAGCTTGGGCATAAGCGCTTTGCGTTGCTGAACGGCCCCATCTATCTCGATTTCGCCATTCGCAGGAAGAACGGCGTCGAAGCCGCCCTTGCCGAACGCGGCCTAACGCTGGACGAGGAATGCGTCAGTCACACGGCGATGACCGACGAGCAAGGCCTGCTCGTGACGGAGCGCATTCTGCAGATGGAAAAGAAGAGGCGGCCAACCGCGGTGCTGTGCTCCAGTACCGTGCTGGCACTGGGCGCCGTTCGCGCCATCAATCAGGCAAAGCTCAGGCTTGGCGAAGACATCTCGATGATTGCCCATGACGACGTGCTGACATTGCTCAAACCCGAGAACTTTACGGTACCGCTCACGACGACGCGCTCATCATTGCGTTCGGCCGGGGTGCGTATCGCCGAACGGTTGATCGGCGAAATCAAGCAGACGGAAACCTTCCCGGCTCAGGAATTGTGGAAAGCGGAATTGATCGTGCGCGCCTCGACCGGCGTTGCGCCGGCCGACTGATCTCATCTCAAGCGCATTGCCTTAGAAGCGCGGCGGCTTTCTGCCGGCGACGCGATGAGCCGCAATGACGGTATTGGCCATCAGCATGGCGATCGTCATCGGCCCGACGCCACCCGGAACC
This sequence comes from Rhizobium sp. NPDC092011, assembly GCF_044756305.1. Classification (NCBI taxonomy): domain Bacteria; kingdom Pseudomonadati; phylum Pseudomonadota; class Alphaproteobacteria; order Hyphomicrobiales; family Rhizobiaceae; genus Rhizobium; species Rhizobium sp. NPDC092011. Next base: position 497 of record NZ_JBIVSO010000003.1, on the reverse strand, counting down.
GGCGTGATCGCTCGTGCGACTTCGGAGGCCTCGGCAAAGGCGACATCGCCGACCAGACGGCTCTTGCCCTCGCCGCGCTCCGGCGCGTCGATGCGGTTGATGCCGACATCGATCACCGTCGCCCCCGGCTTGACCCAGGCTGCCCTGACCATCTCCGGACGGCCCACAGCCGCCACCAGAATATCGGCGCCTCGCGCCACGGCAGCTAGGTCCTTGGTGCGTGAATGCGCCATCGTCACAGTCGCATTGGCATTGAGCAGCAATTGCGCCATCGGCTTGCCGAACAGGTTGGAGCGGCCGATGACAACGGCATTCAAGCCCGACAGGTCTTCGCCACGGATCGAGCGCACCAGCAGCATGGCGCCGGCCGGCGTGCAGGAAATCAGCCCGGTCGCGAGATCACCGGTCGCAAGCTTGCCGGCATTGACCACATGCAGGCCGTCGACATCCTTATCCGGCCGGATCGACTGGATGATCGCATCCGAATTGAGATGTTT